>NZ_JAAEBV010000020.1:0-1196 GCF_016812185.1 Pseudomonas weihenstephanensis
TGACACCCCCATGGGTGGTGGAGTCGCCTAGGCGGATGATGTCTTTCACATCTCAGACTTTACGATCATGAAATTAAACCGTTCACATGTATAAAGTCCTTTTGTTAAATAAAGGTCATGCTCGATCTTTATTTAACCCTTTAACTTTTCGGTGCGAATTTTAGTTAGCTCTTTCTCGAGCATTGACATGTCGGGAGGTATTTTTTTTGCAGCCTTTGATTTTAGCCAAGCGGACTCTTTACGTTTGATAAGAGTAATCCCATCTTCGGTAAAGTCATTTTTATAATAGTGACGATCGATAAGGTTTCCATTGTCATCAAATGCACTATTCGTAAGCAATCCATTGTCTGAAAAAAATCTCCTAAGAGCGATAAGCATGGTTCTAATAATGTCTTGTGATTCAAGATCAGGCACTATCTCACCGCTTTCGTTCATCACTTTGTAAGCTGAGACTGTTGACTCTACTGCTCCCCAAACTGAGTAATTATGGTTCATATCAAGGTATTCTCACGATTTCTGATACGCCGTTAACTGGAATCAAATCCTTGGTGGATCTGTCACGTATATATATACCACCCTCGGAGCGAATGTTGATTTCCTTCAATACTTGCTTGGTTTTGTCTGCCGTTGTGCTAGTCACTTCAAAAGTTTGCGCCTTGCCGTTTTCAATAACGACAGTGTCTACTCGACGCCTTTCTTCTGTTTTAGGATCTTTAACTGACTTTCCAGCAGCGTCCCGCAAATAGCATTCACATTGAATCGTCGCATTCGGATATTTCTCCTTAATCTTGGCATTAAACTCTTGATGGCGGCGATCTCCTTCGATTGCATTTTTGATCCGAACCAACCCCAGCGGATCAACCCACCCAACCGGATTCGGCGCATATGCATAAAGATTCAACCCACCCGCATAGCTGATCGGGTCTTTGCTGATAAACCGCCCAACCCGGGGATCATAGTACCGATAGCGGTTGTAGTGCAGCCCCGTTTCGTGATCGTGGTACTGCCCCTGAAATCTGATCGGGTTGGTCAGCCCCTCACGCTGCGCCCATTCCGAGCGTTGTTCTTTGACTTCTCCCCACGCTTTGTACTGCGCGCTCCAGGCGATTTGGCCGTTGGGGTCGGTCAGTTCTTGCGGCGTGCCCAAGTGGTCGCATTGGTACCAGGCCAACACGTCAATCGGTAGCGCTTGCGGG
>NZ_JAAEBV010000021.1:0-1094 GCF_016812185.1 Pseudomonas weihenstephanensis
CTTTCATTATCTACGCGCTCTATATCAGAGTTAATTTATAAATCATCATCAACCAGTTTTCCTGTGATTGCATATTCAATAGCTGAGGTAAATGACGGAGCTATTTGTTTTATTTCTTCTGGATCTAGGTCTCCAAAGTTTACGCTCGACAATTTGGGTTTGTTTCCTAGTCGGTAGTCCAAAAGAAAACAAATTGGTCCACCATCCGATCCAATGCCTAGCACGTGATCTCCGAGATATTGATTGATCTGATAATTACTATTTAAAAGCACTAGGTCCTCTGCTGGCCAAAGTGATAATTGAATGGCGGGGAAGACACCCTCCCCACCATTTGACCAACACATGAATTCCTTGTAGTCAGAAGGAAGCTGCAACTGTATCTGTGGCTCAAGTTTATTAAAGACATCAGCTGATACCCCTTGACATCCATGCCAAGTGGACGAAATTAACGATATGCATTGTGCAATATTCATTTAGTCACCATGAAAATATTTGTATGCCTGCTTGATTGCTTTGCGCCTACATTTCTCGCTGACACCAGCAGCCCCAAGATCTCGATAGGAGTTGTTGAACTCCTCGTTCATTGAGCTACCCCATTTAGGCTCTTCATTTCTGACCCTTGCATCCCTTCGTGCGTTTTGTAAAACGGTAACTGTTGAGTGTTCAGGAGATCGTGGCAGTAGAATTGCTGGCGCACTTCCCCGTGAATAGCCAGACACGTTAGCCTTAGCCCATGCGTCTTGAATAATATGGTGGGATTCGAGCCCTGTAGGTCTAGGCGAGGGCTGGTTAGAGTGAGTTGTTATACCGCATGGGTCGCAGCACTTCGCCAACCCTAACGGATCAACCCACCCAACCGGATTCGGCGCATATGCATAAAGATTCAACCCACCCGCATAGCTGATCGGGTCTTTGCTGATAAACCGCCCAACCCGTGGATCATAGTACCGATAGCGGTTGTAGTGCAGCCCTGTTTCGTGATCGTGGTACTGGCCCTGAAATCTGATCGGGTTGGTCAGCCCCTCACGCTGCGCCCATTCCGAGCGTTGTTCTTTGACTTCTCCCCACGCTTTGTACTGCGCACTCCAGGCGAT
>NZ_JAAEBV010000003.1:0-602251 GCF_016812185.1 Pseudomonas weihenstephanensis
CTCGCCTGGAGTGCGCAGTACAAAGCCTGGGGTGAAATAAAAGAACAGCGTTCGGAATGGGCGCAGCGTGAGGGGCTGACCAACCCGATCAGATTTCAGGGGCAGTACCACGATCACGAAACGGGGCTGCACTACAACCGCTATCGGTACTATGATCCCCGGGTTGGGCGGGTGGGTTGAATCTTTACCAATATGCGCCGAATCCAACGGGATGGATCGATCCTCTTGGCTTGTGGAAGGGGCAGCCAAGAAATACAAACGGGAACTTCGGTAAAGGTGTAAATCCTGAAAAGCTATGCCCTCCCGTGGCTGATCCGACTAAGAAGGTACATGGCAATAGTTTGGACAGTGATGCACCGGCTATTGGGTACACGCTGAGGGATCAGAAAACAAATGAGGTCATGAAGTATGGCGAAACCACAAAAGGAAAAAAACGTTACCCTGAATCGTACATCGACAAAAACAAAGCTGACTTTACCCAGGAAGCAAATGGTACAAAGCGCGAAATGCACGTTTGGCAACACGGGCGGATATTAGAATACAAAGCTAATCATGAAGGGAAGCGCCCCCATTAAATAAAAATGACTATTAGTGGTGAATTATGAAATTCTCTATGTCTGCTGAAAAAGAAGCTGCAATTGGAACTGCCGAACATATTGCGAGAAACAAAATAAAACAAGTCCTTGACAAGGCACTTGAAGGATTACAGCTTGAGTTCGACTTAGAGCGATGGAGCTACATCTCCATCATAATGCCTAAAGAGTTTTCAGCAGATTATCCCGAAGTGGCAAAATTTCATAAAAAAACGAAAGTATTAGAGTTTCGTATCGCTATACCATTCGAGGACTTTTTAAATGCTGACGAGAAAGGCCAAATATCTCTTATATTAGACGCCATTGAAAAAACTATAGACATGATGATCAAGTTCAAAGTGCCGAGTAAGGATAGGGGTGCGTTAAGGAATGTAGTAGTTGAGTCAAGAGCCAGACTGTCATCCTCGATCAACAACTGAAAGTTAGGCATGCAAATAAATTCATAAGGGACCTATATAGCTTAAGAGTATGTACTCTCAATGAAAGACATTATCCGCCTAGGCGACGCCACAACCCATGGTGGTGTCGTGCTTGAAACTTTCCCCCGGACTGACCTCAACGGTAAATCGATTGCCGGTGTTGGTCACAACGTCAGTTGCCCGTTGTGCAAAGGGGTTTTTCCCATTGCCGAGGGCAGCGCGACTTACTCCGTTGACGGCATTGCCGTTGCACTCGACGGACTGAAAACAGCCTGTGGTGCCGCACTGATTGCCAGTGGCCCGAAAGGCGCAGTCAACCGTTGAACCGCTACACCGTTCTTTAAAAACTCAGCCGGTACGGATTGATATTCACTGCTGGCACAACGGCCAACAAAACCAAATGCGCTGGGACTTGTTCGACCGTCTGGTGCGCTTTAAAACTACACACAACGAACGGGCGCGCAAACAGCGCGAACTGGGTTGCGGCTTCACTTCATTCGGCCGGGACGGCGACACACTCGGCGATATCATTGGCATAGCCACCTGACAGCAGAACAGGCAGCGAAGTACCATTGGCAATGTACGGAATATGATGTCGGGTCATCAAATCACGCCTCAATGCTTAAATCCACCGTCTCTAAACCAGCTCATTAGTGCATGGGCATCCAGTGGCTGGGTTATCAAGAACCCCTGAGCCTCCGAGCATCCCCACTCAGTGATGAGGCTCAATATTGCTTCGTTTTCAACACCCTCGGCCACCACTTGGTAGTTCAGTCCTTTGGCCAGCTCGATTAATGTTTTCACCAAACGTCTGTCTTGCGTGCTGTTTTGGAGCGTGGATATAAGCGATTGGTCGAGTTTGACTGTCTGTGCCGGAAGTTGTCGCAGGTAAGCCCAATTGCTGTAGCCCGTACCAAAGTCATCAATGGCAATTTTTACCCCAAGGTTTCTGGCACGTATCAGCTCACGCACAACTGACCCCGGTTTGGATATAAGCATGCTTTCAGTCAATTCAAGTTCTATGGCTTGAGGGTTTAGGCGCTGGTTGTTGATGAGCTGTTGTATTTTGTCGACAAGACGGGAGTCCTTGAAATCACTGACAGTGACGTTCATTGCAATTCGCAGTGCCAAGCCTTGGTCAGCCCACGCACGAGCCTGTTTAACCAGGGCCTCTAACACCCAGAAAGTGATCGACTGCATCAACGCTGTTGTTTCAGCCAGTGGAATAAACTCCGCTGGGCTGACAGCTCCCAGTATCGGGTGATTCCAACGTAGCAGTGCTTCAACGCTTTCACAGGACCAACCCGGCAGTTTCACCTTCGGGTGATACACCAGACTGAACTGGTTATCACTGCACAGCGCTTGCGGGAGTGAACTCAAGAGCATAAAAGCCCGGCGCTGTGCGGCATCAAGTTTAGGCTCGTAGAGGGACCATCCTGAATGTTGGTCTCTGGCAAAATCAGCGGCACTCACGACCTGACGTAACCAGTCCTGGTCTTTCTGAGCCGCATCGACGATGGGGAGAACGCCAACCCCGATTTGCAATGGAACAGGGATGTTCCGGCATTCAACAGGCGCTTTAAAACCCTCAATGATTGTTTGGCACACTGTGTCAATTGACGTCTGCTCTGAAAGAATAAAACCAAAACGCGTGGGACTCACTTTATAGAGCAAGCAACCGGGAGCAAGCAGCGCTTGCAAGCGAGCCTTGATGGCAAGCACCAGGTCGTTGGCGAAATTGTACCCAAGGGCTTTGACGACATCATTGAGAAACTGGGGCGTGATCACGTCCACTGAATAGACGTGGCACGTTTTATCGTTGGAGAGTATTTGCCGAATGTCTTCTTCGAAGCGAAGTCTATTGAATAATCCCGTAGGTTGGTCCACAAAATTGCGCGAACGCACGCCCGAAATCCGCAGCATCGTCAGTTCAGCAAAATCCATGAGCATGCTGGCGGCCCGCTCGCTCATGGGCGGGCGTGGCCGAGTATCAATAATGCAAAGACTGCCCAAGTTGAAACCATCAGAGGTTATCAACGGGGCGCTGGCGTAATAACGAATGTTAGGGCTGCTTACGACGAGATCGTTATCTTTGAAGCGTGGGTCTTGGGTGGCGTCAAGCACCTCGAACAGCCCGTTCTCGGTCAGGGTGTGCGCACAAAATGACTGGTCTCTGGGCGTTTCATGCCGGTCAAGTCCAACATGCGCTTTAAACCATTGGCGATGTTCTTCGACAATCGAGATCAACGCAATGGGGGCATCGAAGTAGGCAGATGTCATCGCGACTATTTTGTCGAATGCTTCATCTTGTGCTTCGTGAGGCGGGCACAGCTGGGCGACGCGCCTGAGTCGTTTAATTTCATAAGAATCGATCCATTCATGCTCATCCATCATTCCCCCTCCCTAGCCAGCAACCCGGACAACGGTAGCAAATTTGCGTGGCGCATCAAGTGAAGTGATTGCTAAATTCGGCACGTTTTTACCTATTATGCAACTGGCATTTACTGAGCTGGATTGCGGCTGTCAGCCAGGTCAAGGTTTTTCGATCTCGCACACGTCTTTTTTCATACACCATGCTAGCTTTGTGCCCGCAGCGCGCGAATGTCAGCTTGATAATCCAGGCTGCGCCGATAGGTTCGATGAACAGGCAGGGCAGAGGGTATTTCTTTGGAATATTACGCGTGGGTATTGGCAAAATTTGTCGCGGGTTTTGTGATCATTGCGACGCATATGTATCTGTCGGGGCGTACGCAACTGTCTCAGATGACCGCTATCGATCTGATCGGCAACTTTATATTGGGCGGTATCATCGGTGGGGTCATCTACAGCGATACGATCCCCTTTCGGCAATATCTGACCGTGCTCTTACTGGGTGTGCTGTTGATTTATTTGCTGAACGCGGCAACGAAACATATTCAGGTGTTGCGCGGGTTCGCCATTGGCAGCCCTATCCCGATCATTAAAGATGGCAAGTTTTTGGTTGAGAATCTGGTTAGCAATAAACACAAGATTGATATCTTGCGGGTGGCTTCTCAGTTACATGCTCAGGGCGGGCTCGCTTTTCAGCAGGTTTATTACGCGCAGATCGAACCGGGCGGTGAACTGACCATCATTTGCGATGAAAAAGACATGCCCTCGGTGGTTGTGATGTACAACGCTGAGGCACGAATCGCGCAGTTGGAGTCGATCGGGCACGATGCCGAGTGGCTGTTTGCAGAACTCAGTGAGTTGGGTGTTGAACGCGACGAAGTGTTTTTGGCAGAGTTCTGGCGTGGGGAATTGTGCGTCACACTCAAAGACGGCAGCGAATTGTGTCGCAATCAACCCGCTTGAATGCTTGCTCATTATCAGTGGCGCCTGGCATGACGTCAGGCACCCCGCAGGCGCGCTTGGCTGTTGTTTAAAACGTTGCTTTTGCTTGCAGGCCCATCACCAGTGCGTTTTGAATCTGTTCGCCAGAGAAAGCACCGGGCTCGATGATGTATTGCAGATCCGGGCGTAATAACAGCCAGGGTGTAGCCTGATAGCCGTAGCTGATTTCCAGCAATTGTTCGCCCGAGTCAAGGTTGGGTACAAACTCACCGTGGGCTATTGCAGCATTTTCCAGAACGTCGCGGCTGCGCGGGTTGGGCACTGCGCGACCATAGCCGATGGCAAAGGTGTCGTGCGGGCGTGCCGCGAATGGCTTGTTCAGCACCATACCCACGCCATACCACTTGGTAAACGGTGATGCAGCACTGCTCGCTGCCGAATACTGCCCAAACACATGCACGCTGCGACCTTTGGAAGTGGTTGAGTTCCACACCGCCTGATCGACCAGCAAGTAGTGTCCACCCCGGCCGGCTACCTCTTTATCACTGCCAATGCGTTTGGCATCGGAGCTGTCGTAGTAATACCCCAGTTTGTATTCGCCAGGCAGGTCGCTTTGTTGTTTGTACACCAACTCAATTGGCACCACAGTGCCAGTGGTGTGCTTGGGGCCCACGTGCCAGGCTCGGCTGGAGTTGCCGTTGCTGGTTGGGTCGACGTTGAAGGCCGCCACTCGCAGTTGCCAAGAGGGCGAGAGGTCGTATTTGATGCGAACGCCCAGATGCGCATTGGGGTAGTTGGTCCAGCCACTGCCGCCTGACATGTTCAGCGGATGGCCGCAAAAACCTGCGTTCATGAAGTTGCACAGGATGCCGCTGTCCAGGCCGCCGATGTCATTGCCCATTGCCATGTAGCCGAGCTTGACGTTCAGGGCCGGGGTAAACAGGCTGCGCTCGTAACTCAGCTCGGTGAGACGGGTGTACAGCCCGCCGTAGTTTTCCTGGATGGGGAGGCGGTTACCCACCAAGTCTTCGGATGCGCTGTTACCTCTTCGGTCATTGAGGGTGAGTTGCACCTTGCCCGCGTTGTCCAGCCCATACAGTTTTGAGAGGTCAAACTGCACGCCCAACTTGATGTTTTGCGAGTAACGGGCCGAGCGGTGCAGTCCGCCGTGCAGGTTATAGGCGGTTTCGCCGGTGTAATCGCCAGTGAACTTGAGCCCGTCATCTTCCAGTTGATGACGCAGGCCGCCCCAATTGCCGCTGAGGGTTTTGCGTGAGAACACATCCGTATCGTTATCAGGCACATCTGCAAACGCAGGTTGAGTCATGGCGCAGGCGAGTCCGACCAGAAGACCTGGTATCAACGGAGCGCGGTGGGGAAGGGAGCAGAATGAGTGCTTCATGTAAAACCTTCTAACACTTAAACAGAACGCGGCGCCCGAAGACGCCGCGTGGAGGAACAAACCGAGGCTTATGGCAATGCGTAGGCCATGACGTAGTCACCACGATCAGGTGACTGTCGGGCACCGCCAGCCGTGATGACGATGTACTGCTTGCCGGTTTTCGGCGAAACATAGGTCATCGGGCCGCCTTGGCTGCCGACGGGCAGGCGTGCTTTCCAGATTTCATCACCGTTGCCGCTGTTGAATGCCCGCAGGTAGAAGTCCTGTGTGCCCGCGATGAAAATCAGCCCGCCCTGAGTCGAGAGGGTGCCGCCCAGCGTGGGTAGACCCACAGGAATCGGCAAGTGCATGCGGATGCCCATCGGCCCCGTGTCTTCAACAGTGCCGACCGGCACTTGCCACGCGATCTTTTGCGTTTTCATGTCAATGGCGGTCAGGGTGCCAAAAGGCGGTGCCTGGCATGGAATGCCCGCGACGGACAAGAAACGGTTTTTATTGACCGCATACGGCGTGCCTTTGAGCGGCACTGCGCCCATGCCGGTGTTAAGCGCTTCACCGCCGCTAGAAGCTTTGGCATCTTTTGCCTGTGGAACCATTTGGCTCCACAAACCCAGACGCATGTCATTGATGAAAATGAAACCGTGAACCGGGTCTGTCGAGATACTGCCCCAGTTCATGCCGCCCAATGAGCCAGGAAAACTCAGCGACACATCGGTGCCCGGCGCTGTGTACAGACCGTCGTAGCGCATTTTTTTGAAGTCGATGCGGCACAGCAATTGGTCAAACGGTGTAGCCCCCCACATGTCTGATTCAGTCAGGTGTTGTGCGCCGATTTGCGGCATACCCACGGACAAAGGCTGGGTAGGGGAGTATGGCTCGTTCGGGATGTCGGCGGCCTTGACCGGGACTTCTTTGACGTCGGTCAATGGCTGGCCGGTCTTGCGATCAAGGACGTAGATCTGGCCCGCTTTGGTGCCGATTACCACAGCAGGTACTGTGCTGCCGTCGGCTTTATCGAAATCAATCAGGCTGGGCTGCATAGGCAGGTCAAAATCCCAGAGGTCGTTATGCACCGTCTGGTAGACCCACTTCTCATCGCCTGTCGTCGCGTCCAGCGCCAGGATCGAAGCACCGTATTTGTGGTTCAGTGCAGTGCGTTCAACCCCATAGATATCAGTAGACGAGCTGCCCATTGGCAGAAACAGCGTGTTCATCTGTGGATCGTAGGACATCGGTGCCCAGCTGTTCGGCGTGCTGCGCACATAGGTGCTGCCCGAAGCGGGTGCCTGCTTGTCATCAGGGTTGCCCGGATCGAACGCCCAGCGCATGTTCCCGCTGATGACGTCAAAGCCGCGAATCACACCACCCGGCATGTCGGTCTGAACGTTGTCAGCGACCCGACCGCCCACTACCACGGTCGTACCGGCCATCAGCGGCGCGGAAGACAATTGGTAATACGAGTCTGGCACGTTGCCCAGACCGGCTTTGAGATCCACCTGACCCTTGTTGCCAAAGCCTTGGCAGAATTCGCCGGTGTCGGCGTCAACAGCAATCAGGCGCGCATCAATGGTGTTGGTCAGTAAGCGACGCTGGCAGTTGGACCCGGCCGGTACGGTGGCAGCCATAATCGGCGAGCTGTTGGCTTGTGTCGGCTGGGCGATCGGTGCGGTGGCATCGAAGTAGGCCATGCCGCGGCAACGTTGCCACACCGCTGATTGAGCGTTGATCTGGTTTTTCCACAATTCTTTACCCGTGTCGGCATCGAGTGCGATCAGGTTGTTGTGAGGCGTGCAGATAAACACTTTGTTGCCCACTTGCAGGGGCGTCAGTTGGTCTTCTGCACCGTTACCGTCGCTGATGGCCACGTCACCGGTGTGATAGGTCCACGCCACTTTAAGTTGATTAACGTTGTCACGGTTGATTTGGTCCAGCGCCGCGAAGCGGCTGCCACCTTCGGTATTACCGTAGTGGCTCCAATCCTTCTGCTCGTGGCCAGGATCGACTGCAGTCAACCCTGGGCCATTGCCGGTCGGGGAAACACTTGGATGCGCGACGAACATATTGCCAGCAGCCACCACCAGCAATACAGCCAGTGCCCCGGCGATTGCATAAGCGCGGTGACCGGGTGTGCGCCCGGCAGCGCGGATTAGCTGCGGATAGATCAGCAACACGACAAGGCCGATGGCACTGAACATGAACAGGCGCGAAAACAGGGGCCAGAAGTGCAAGCCTGCATCAGCCACCGCCCATACCAGGCTAGCCACAAGAAACAGTCCATACAGCCAGGCGCCGACGGGTTTGCGCAAAGCAATCAGGCCGCCGGATACAAACATGGCGGCACCGGCGCAGAGGAAATACCAGGAGCCGCCCAGTGTCACCAATTGGATGCCTCCGGCTGCCAGTGCAATGCCGAGCAAGGCAATAACAATGCCCAATCCAATGGAAATAAATGTGGAAGCGCGCGCGCGCTTTTTTGCAGTCATGCGTGGGGGTCTCGCGTAGGAAGAGTCTTGGATTAGATGATTAGCTTGCTAAGTATAAAGTTGTTACAAATCGGGATGCCAGTAAAAAATACCAGCCTCTTTTGAACCCAGTGTGCGCAAGGACAAGCGGACAAAGAATCAGATGATTCTTAAAGCATCAGCCGATGCGACATTGCCCATGCAGTGACCACTCATTGAACGCCGCGATGCTGTGCTCAACGGCCTGGATGAGGGTGGGGGCGTCTTGCCACAGCGAGTCGTCAACCGATTCAGAAAAAATCTCCAGCACATAATCACCGGCGTAACCGCTCGCTGCCAGTGCGCCCAGCAGGTCTCTAAAGGGGATTTCCCCGTCACCCAGCGCGCGACGATCATGCAATGAACGAGGTCTGCGCCAGTCAGCCAACTGCACAATAAACAGCTTGTGCGCGCTGATGCTCGTAAGCAGTGCTGCATCCTGCCAACTGTTGTACAAGTCCAGGCAAAGGCCGAAGTGCGGGTGGTTGACCGCATTTGCCATCGCGTGTGCCTGACTGAAGGTGAACAGCACCGAGTTACGGTTCATCAACGACGGACCCAGTGCTTCGAGCGCGATACGCATGCCTTGGCGCTCGGCATGCACGGCCAATGTTTGATAATGCTCAACGCAACCGTCCCACACCCGGGCTTCATTGCCGTTGCTGTCAGCACCGGTGTTGGTGATCAGGGGCAGCCCTGGCCAAAAGGAACTGAAGCGCTCCACTGACATCATCAATTGCTCAAGCCGGACCTGGGGGTTGCTCGGCTGGGGCGCCGAGGCAGACGGAAAAATGGTCAATGTACGTGGCTGTATTGAGGTAATGCGTACGCCACTTTCCTTGATCTGCTCCAGCTGTTCGCGCGCGCGTCCTGAATCGTCAGACAGTTTCTTTTCAGCAATTTCCAGCGCGCAACCCAATCTCAGGCAGAGCAGCAAGTCTTGTTCCAGAGTAAGCGGGGACGTAGTGATCTGACTGAGAGCCAAGGGCTGCATGATGACCTCTGTGGTTTGACGCGATTGCCAATTCAGAGCTTGCGCCTGATCTAAAAGTTCAGCATGCAGGCACTTTGATGCCGATGTGTGCTATTGCTTGACCCGCGGCATGGAGCCGTTTCAAGGAGTGAACATGCAGATCAAACACCGCATTGCAGTCTTGGGCTGTGCTTTTTTGTTTGCCGCATTGTCGGGCTGCGCCCACAACCCTCAATTCAAGGGCCAATCGGTCACCGACCCAGTGTTGCGCAAGGATGTGATGAAAAGCGTCAAGTTAATGTTCTCGGCCATGACTCAATGCGGCTCTATTGACACCGTCACTACGACTATTGCCGCCATCAGTCAGCAACCCTCAGGGGCTGTCGACCGGGCCACTGAAACCTGGGACGTCACAGGTTGTGGCACGTCCAAGTCTTATAAAGTCGAGCTGCGTTCAGATGCCAGAGGTGAAACGGACTACTCGGTTTCGCCCCGGCTGTGACGCCTCGCAGGGCCAAAGGCGCTTATTTGACCTGTGGCAAGGGCATTTAAACCGAAGACTGCTTTACTGGACCGCATGACTTTTGAGCTGCCCGTCATCCTGCAAGCGATGACGGACACGACAGACTTCTAATCGGATAAAGGAAAGCCACCATGAAAGCGCTCACTTATCAGGGGCCCGGTCAAAAAGCATGGGCCGACATTCCCAAACCCGTTATCGACAAGCCCACCGACGCCATTGTGCGAATTCTGCACACCACCATTTGCGGCACCGACCTGCACATCCTCAAAGGTGACGTGCCTGCGGTCACGCCGGGCCGGGTACTGGGTCACGAAGGGGTCGGGATAGTAGAAGCCGTGGGGCCAGCCATCCGTAATTTCAAACCCGGCGACCACGTTCTGATTTCCTGTGTAACTTCCTGCGGCAGTTGTCCAAACTGCCGGCGCCAGATGTATTCCCATTGCGCTGACGGCGGCTGGATTCTCGGTCACATGATTGACGGTACGCAGGCCGAATATGTACGCATCCCCCATGCAGATAACAGCTTGTACCCTGTCCCTGAGGGGGCAGATGAGCAAGCGCTGGTGATGCTGAGTGACATCTTGCCGACCGGCTTTGAAATTGGGGTGCTCGCAGGCAAGGTCAAGCCAGGGGACAGCGTGGTGATTGTCGGAGCAGGGCCAGTGGGCATGGCCGCGCTGTTAACCGCGCAGTTTTATTCCCCGGGCCAGTTGATCATGGTCGACGGCGACAGCAATCGGCTCGAGGTGGCCACACGTTTCGGTGCGACCCACGTCATCGACATCAAGACCGAAAACGCGGTTGAACGTATTTTTGAATTGACCGGCGGTGTGGGCGTGGACGTTGCGATCGAGGCCGTTGGTATTCCCGCATCGTTTGATACCTGCCAGTCGGTGATTGCGCCCGGCGGCAATATTGCTAATGTCGGGGTGCATGGTAAAAGTGTGGAACTGCACCTTGAGAAGTTGTGGATTCAAAATATTAATATTTCCACCGGACTGGTCAATACAAATACCACCCCGATGTTGATGAAGACCGTACAGTCCGGGAAAGTCGATGCGGGCAAATTGATTACTCACCGTTTTGCACTGGGCGATATTCTTAAAGCCTATGAAGTGTTTAGTAATGCTGCACAGGAAAAAGCCATGAAAGTGATACTTACGCAGCAGTAAGGGGATCTAAATAATCCCGTACTTGCCTGGGTAAAGGCGGGTTGACCTATGCGCAGGCCGGTGCCAGACAGTGTCAGGCACCGGGTGGCGTTAATGTGGTCGGTCGATTATTAAGTCTGCCGCGACGGCATTGAACATTCAGCCCTTATTGCGACGTAGGATGTTTGGTTTTATGAGTTATTGCGCTTTTCTTTTTG
Organism: Pseudomonas weihenstephanensis; assembly: GCF_016812185.1. Classification (NCBI taxonomy): domain Bacteria; kingdom Pseudomonadati; phylum Pseudomonadota; class Gammaproteobacteria; order Pseudomonadales; family Pseudomonadaceae; genus Pseudomonas; species Pseudomonas weihenstephanensis. Next base: position 11,093 of record NZ_JAAEBV010000003.1, read on the forward strand.
ACAGTCGTCGCCTGCGCAACTATGTTTCTTGCGGCGCAAGTTACGTCATTGCCATCTTTGATAATAGGGAAATGTTCAGATGAAAAAGCACATTGTTTTAGTCGGCGCTGCCGGTTTGTTTGCACTCTCGACACTGGCTCAGGCCGCGGATGCCAAGCAGCCTGTTTCTGCATGGACCTGTGAGAGTTTTCTTGCCGTAGATGAGAGTTTTCGACCTACCGCCGTAGGTTTGGGCGAGGCGGTGAACAAGTCTGGCAAGGTTGAAGATGCAGTACTGGATGTGGCGGGTGTAGAAAAAATCACGCCCCTGGTGGTGACGGCCTGCGAGAAAGATAAAAAAGCCAGCTTCGTGCAAAAACTCAAAGAAGAGTGGGCCAAAGTCAAAAAAGACGTTTAACGTTCCACGCCTGCACTTGTTGCGAGTGCAGGCATTTTTGCCCCCTTGCCCGCTGTCGCTCTGGTTGATATTTCGTTGAATTTCTCTGTCTGCTGACGCTCTACATCCTTGCAGCCGTGTTTGGGCCGCTTGCGGCCGTAGTAGACTGCTCGCGTTGTGTCTTTATTTGTCAGGGGAATTTCATGCTAATCAGATCATTGGCCGAACTTGATCGCATTCGGGACGAGTGCAAATCCATGGTCACCCGGCGTTCTGCGGTCTCCGCAGGGGCCGCCGCCGTTCCGATCCCCGGACTGGACATCGGCACGGATGTGGCCTTGCTGGTTGAGATGTTGCCAGCCATTAACAGCAAATTCGGACTGACGCCTCAACAGATCGAGCAGTTGGATACCCGCTCCAAGCGCTTGATCGTGGTCGCTGCCTCGGGCATTGGCAGCGAGATTATTGGCAAGTTCGTCAGCCGTACCCTGGTGATGTCCTTGTTGCGCAAGATGGGGGGCAAGGTCGCGACCAAATCCATTACCCGTTTCATTCCCTTGGTAGGGCAGGCCGTGGCCGCCACCATCAGTTTTGGGGTGATGAAGATGGTCGGCAACGACCACGTCGAAGATTGCTACCAAGTCTGTCGCCAGGCACTGCTCGACGAAGCCAAACAATCGACAGTGATTGAAATTGGCCCCGAAGACTACGCACACGTTGAATCACCAACTCATCCGTAAACCCAGCGAACCACTGATAGCCTCTTGATTGCGACTGTCGATGTTGGTGCTGTAGTCGGTGCTGGCATACACGCTGATGCTGGGGTTGAGGTGAGCGACAATGCCTGCGCCCATGTCCATAGTGCTGGCACTGTGATCGGTTTTAAGCGCTTGTTGCCCATCGAAACGGGTGGCGTCCCGCCCCCCGAAACTGCGCCATACGTTAGCGCGCACGTAAGGTTCTACAGGGACATCGGCCACGGTATAGGCGCCTTTGAGGCGTGCCCCGGCGCGACCTTTCAAATAATCCTGAGTGTCAAAACCAACGCGAGAGATGCCGTCATTGGCCGTGTCCATTGAGACGCGCTGGCCTATGAGTTGCAGTTGAGGCTCAATGTGCCAGTGCGTCGACAGCGCGACCGGATAGCCCGCTTCTGCGGACACGCTGGCGGCATGCCCGTCCAGGTCCAGCTTGACGCCGCGTTCTGACCGGCTGCGACCGTCATAACGCGTGCCCATCGCAACAATATCCAGGTAAGCCGATTGCGGGCCGATCAGGGTCCAGTAAGCGCCCAGGCTATCGCCATCGAGGCGCACATCGCCGGCCTTGTTGTCTTCGAAACCCCCACTAAATCCGCGCACATCGCCGTTCAGACGTGCATGGCTGATGAATAATCCGACGCGCTGCCGATAACCATTGGCGTGTGTAAAACCGTAGATATCGTGGCCCACCTGATAACCATTGATCGAGCCATCGAAGCTGGGTGCCACCGTACCTGACCAGCTTTGACGCACCGAGCTGCCAAAAGCCCGTACCCATCCGCCCGGCAGCGCGCCGGTTTCGGTCAACAAACTCTGTTCACCCTGACGTTCGTGAAAGGTGCCCAGTGTGGTCTGGGCCAGCAGTGCCGCAACCGGAGGCACGACGGCATACAGCGGCACTTCCTGGCGATACAGCACAATGCTTTGCCCTGGGGCGGCGACGGGCAGAGCAGGCGTACCGACCGCCGCTATCGGAGGCGGTTGCACGGGGGTGACAGGCGCGGGTTCTCCCGGTACAGGCGTTACCGCTGGCGGGGTGGCAACCGTTGAGCGCAAGAACCAGCTGTTTTCACTGCCCGCCGTAACGCCACCTTTAAACAAGTAGTACTGGTAGGCGCCTGCCGAGAGTGGTTGGCCGAGGGTGAAGGCCCCCGCGTTACTGGTGGCGCCTTGATTGGCTTCAACCACTTGGATCCCGTTCTGCGTCGTGAGGGCGCCGGTCCCGCCGATGTTGGTCACATTGATGGCGGTCAGGCCACTGATTTGGCCGCTCGATACAACCAACCGGTCCGACGCCGCATCGTCGGCGGCCAAAACACTGTTTAGGTTCAGCCGCGCGCCATCGCCCTGATAATTACCCACGATGGTCAACCGATCAGCTGTCGAAGCGCCGCTGGCGGTGAGGTCAATGAGCCCCGCATTATTCACGCTGACTTTTTGCCCGTTGATTAAAGGCGAAATGACGCCTTGGCCCGCATTGATACGGCTGCCGGCATCAATAGTGAGGACGCCTGTACCGCTCACGCTGTCGCCGAGAACCAGCGTGTCGTTAAGTGTCAGGCGAGTGTCTTTACCCAGGTTGATGTTTTCCCAATTGATATAGCGCGCACCGGTTTCAGGGCGGCTGGTTTCAAAGGTCAACGTGTCGGTGCCTGGCCCGCCATCGACGCGCGGGGTGGATGACACAATGCTTTCAGTCAGGTTGGCCAGTAATGCTCTGTCGTTACCGTCGCCCATCAGCACGGCGCCTTTGATCGTGCCGCCATCGCGCCAGGTGAAGGTGTCATTGCCGAAGCTCATGAGGATTTGGCCGCCCACCGAGCCGCCGCTGATCGTGACGTCATCATCGCCACCGCTGACGCTGATATTGCCGCCGATGCTGCCAGACGAAACGATGATTGTATCTTTGCCAAACCCGGTGACTAGGTTGCCCAGGATTTGGCCTCCAGACATATCGAAAATATTGTTGTCGAGCTTCATGTCGACCCGGCCAATGCTGCCGCCGGTCATTTTCGCTACATCACCGTCTTCAAAGGCACCCACGATGGTGCCGCCGGTCATCAGGAAAGTATCGCGACCATCGCCTTGGGCCAGCGACTGAATTTGCCCGCCGGTCATCACAAAGTCATCAATACCGTCGCCTTGGCTTACTGCCCCGGAGATCAGGCCGCCATGAACGGTGATGCGGTCCGCGCCCGCGCCGAACCTGACAGGCCCGATGATGCTACCTGTGCTGTTGGCCGGCAACGTCAGGCTGTTGTCGCCCTGTAAATCAATCAAAGATGGGGCGCTGCCGCTGTCGCAAATAAAACTGTCGTTGCCCGCGGTAGGCGTGAAGTTGCACGCGGCCTGCGCATTGTGCAAGGCGAGGCTCAGCACAGAGAGCGCAAACAGTTGAGAGGCATGTCGTTTGGTCATGTTGATCATCCTGATCTGATGCCTTGGGCAGAGGACTCTTACGGCTAGCCACTCAGGCAGAGGTTCACATTGGGACTGGTTATAAACATATCGGAATGCCCACGTAAGCTGTCAGAAGTGACAGCTTGTTCATATAGGAAACTAGATGCTTACTGGTGAGCTTAGTTACATCACGTCACATATCGGTGGGTGCGCATTGGCTGTGCACGTTTTAAAACGAACCTGTCGACTCAAACGTAATCCAACTCTCAAGGGCAACTCACTCAAGGAGAGCGTGATGAAGTGCATCAAGTACGGTCTTTTAGTGGTGTGTGCAAATTTCGCCCTGACGGCCCACGCGTTTGCCCCGGTTGAACCCGACACTCAGGTGCTGGCTCAGAACAGCCTGACCACGGGCAGCGCGCCCACCGACAACACCATCAGGCGCATCAACCCCAACAGCCGCCAAGGCACCACATCGAGTGTGCCGCCGGTTCGAGGGCCTTCGACGTTGCCTATACAGCCGACCCCCTCGCTCGAAAATGGCCAGATCCGCAATGGTTACTCACGGCCCACGACACCGCCACCGACACTCAAACCCACCGCGCCGTCGTTGCAACCACGCGATAAACGCTAAATCAAACAAGGAATGACTGATGTTAAGAAAAACCTTGCTGGCAACCCTCTGTGCCACCTCATTGCTGAGCACGATGGTGTTGGCTAACCCGCAGACCTTCGACTCTGAATTGGGCACGGTCAGTGCCGAAACGGTGGTGCAGGGCCTCAATCATCCTTGGGCCTTGGCTTTTTTACCGAATAAGCAAGGCATGCTCATAACAGAGCGTGGGGGCAACCTGCGGGTGGTCAGCCCCGAGGGTAAATTGTCGGCGCCGGTTTCAGGCGTGCCTCAGGTGTGGGGCAAGGGGCAGGGCGGTTTACTGGATGTGGTGTTGTCGCCGAATTTCCAAAAGGATCGGTTGGTGTATGTGTCCTATGCCGAGGGCGGTGGCGAGGACGGCAAAGCGGGCACTGCGGTCGGGCGGGGACGCTTGTCCGATAACCTGACCAAACTCAGTAACTTTGAAGTGATCTTTCGTCAGCAACCCAAACTGTCGACGGGCAACCACTTTGGCTCGCGGTTAGTGTTTGATCGTGATGGCTACTTATTCATTACCTTGGGCGAGAACAACCAACGCCCAACGGCGCAAGACCTCGACAAAATGCAGGGCAAAGTGGTCCGTATCTTTGCTGACGGGCGAGTGCCGGATGACAATCCATTTGTCGGGCAAAAGAATGTGCGGCCCGAAATCTGGTCGTTTGGGCACCGTAACCCGCAGGGCGCCGCCTTGAATCCGTGGACGGGAACGCTGTGGACCCATGAACACGGGCCGCAAGGCGGTGACGAGATCAACCTGATTGAGCGCGGCAAGAACTATGGCTGGCCGCAGGCAACCCACGGCATCGATTATTCCTCAAAACCGATTCCCGAAGCCCAGGGGCAAACGGTCGAGGGAACGGTCATACCGCATCATGTGTGGGAGAAATCGCCAGGCATCAGTGGCATGGCGTTTTATGATGCCGCGCGTTTCAAACCGTGGCAGCACACTCTGTTTATTGGCGCGCTGGCCGATAAAGACGTGATCCGATTACAGCTCGATGGCGACAAAGTAGTGCATGAAGAGCGCCTCTTAGGCGAATTGAAATCACGTATTCGCGATGTGCGCCAAGGGCCGGACGGTTACCTCTATGTACTGACTGATGAAGACAACGGCGCCTTGTATAAAGTCGGGCTGCAGTAGGTATCAAGCGTGTCGATGGACCTGCGCCATAAGGCGCAGGTCGATCACAACGTTACTCAACGACGGCTTGTTTGACTTGCTTGGAGGCGGACCAAATGCGGTAGCGCACTTCAATGTCCTTGGGTACATACACCACGATCGGCAGCTTGCTGTTGTAGCGCAGCATGAAACCATCGCCAACGACCGGGACAAATTCAGCATGGGTTTTGCCTTCAGGGCAAGCCATCATCGTACTGGCAGGGCCGCTGACTTTGTTCAGGCGGTACATCGGATAGCCCCAACCCTTGAGGGTTTTCTCTTCGAGCTTGCCACCCAACCGCTGTTTGTTGCAGTCGACTTGCAGGGTCTTGCCCGCAATGATCTGGACTTTGTAGTCGTCTTCGTTTTTCTGCGTCGGGAGGTGAATGACTTGTCGGCTGAACCCGGCTTCGGCTTTAGGGTAAGGCGCCACGTCTTCCAGTTTGGCGGCGTTGGCAACGCCGCACAGCGTGCTCAACGAAAACAAAAGTGCCGCGCTGATGACCAGTGGTTTCATGTTGTGTCCTCAATTCAAAGCTTAAAATGTGCGCCCATTTGGATCATCGAAACGCAACTAAGTGCCATAGTTGTGCCATGTGGCTGCACGTGTTGCAAATGCATGCTGCTCAAAACACATGAACTAGAGCATTGAATCAATAAAATTGAGCTCAGTTTGGTGCTGAAGGGATAGATCGCTTCTCGCCAGTGTCGAAGTGCCAGTAAACTGCGTTTTTTCCTCCGAATCATTTATTTCCCGAGGTTTTGCATGACACTCAGTCCTCTTGCGGGCAAACCGGCTCCAGCAAACCTGCTGGTCGATATTCCGCGACTGGTGACCGCTTATTACACCGGTCAACCCGATGCAGCGATAGCTACTCAGCGTGTCGCGTTCGGTACGTCCGGGCACCGCGGTAGCTCGTTTGATTTGAGCTTTAATGAGTGGCATGTGTTGGCCATCAGCCAGGCCATTTGCCTTTACCGCCAGTCCAAGGGTATCAACGGCCCGTTGTTTGTCGGGATTGACACACACGCGTTGTCGACCCCTGCCGGGGCCAGCGCCCTGGAAGTGTTTGCCGCCAATGGTGTTGAAACCATGATCGCTGCACATGACGAATACACGCCAACCCCTGCCATTTCCCACGCCATCATTTGCTATAACCGGGGCCGTACAAGCGGGCTGGCTGACGGGGTGGTCATTACGCCTTCGCACAACCCGCCGGAAAGCGGCGGCTTCAAGTACAACCCGCCCAACGGCGGCCCTGCTGATACCGATGTGACCAAGTGGATTGAGGCTAAAGCCAACGAACTGCTGGCGGCTAAATTGTCGGGCGTCAAGCGCATCAGTTACGAACAGGCGCTTAAAGCCAGCACCACACACCGCCACGATTACCTGAACACCTACGTTGCTGACCTGAAAAATGTCATCGACATGGACACGCTGCGCGGTGCGAACTTGCGTTTGGGTGTGGATCCGCTGGGCGGGGCGGGCGTGCGTTACTGGTCGGCTATCGGTGAGCATTACGGCCTGAACCTGGAAGTGGTCAACACCGCAGTCGACCCAACTTTCCGCTTTATGTGTGTGGACTGGGATGGCCGTATCCGTATGGACCCGTCCTCCAGCTACGCCATGCAAGGCTTGATTGGGCTCAAAGATCGTTTCGACGTGGCGTTCGCGTGTGACCCGGACCACGACCGTCATGGCATCGTGACGCCATCGGGCGGGCTGCTGGCGCCCAATAACTACTTGGCGGTGTCAATTGACTACCTGTTCCAGAACCGTGCGCAATGGCGTGCAGACGCAGCCGTCGGTAAAACCGTGGTCAGCAGTGGCTTGATTGACCGCGTCGCCGCGCGCCTGGGGCGCCGCCTGTATGAAGTACCGGTCGGTTTCAAGTGGTTTGCCGACGGTTTGTTTGAAGGTTCGCTGGGCTTCGGTGGGGAAGAAAGCGCCGGGGCCTCGTTTTTGCGTCTCGACGGCACGGTATGGTCGACGGACAAGGACGGTTTGATTCCTTCATTGCTGGCTGCTGAAATGACCGCCCGAACAGGGCGCGACCCTTCACAGCTGTATCAGCAAATGACGCAAGACTTGGGTCAGCCGTATTCCACCCGCGTAGATGCCAAGGCCACACCGCAGCAAAAAGCCTTGCTTGGCAAGTTGTCGCCGCAGCAGGTCAAATCCACCACCTTGGCCGGTGAAGCCATCACGCAAATCCTCAGCCATGCGCCCGGTAACAATCAGGCGATTGGCGGGCTTAAAGTGATGACCGAAAACGGCTGGTTCGCTGCGCGGCCGTCAGGCACCGAAGACATCTACAAAATTTATGCCGAGAGCTTTGTCGGTGATGCGCACCTCAGCCGTTTGGTCGAAGAGGCTCAAGTGCTGGTAGACGCGGCCATCGCGTAAACCGCCCGTGCAAAAAAACCTGACCCCGTTACCGGGGTCAGGTTTTTTTATTTCAGCGTCAAGGGTTTCAGGCCTTGGTGTTGAGTTGCACCACTTGCAGCATTTGCTCGTTGCAGTTTCGTGCGTCTTTGAGCATCGCTTCAAACGGCGCGCTGATAATGTCGTCGTGGCTCAGCCAACTGTGCTTTTGGGTGACGGTGTACAGGTAACGGTACTCACCTTTACTGCGTTTACCGCTCAGTTCGACATCAAACCATGGCGAGTTCACCGTACACGTTTTGATCTCTTTACCCACTTTGGCGCCAGACAGCGTGATGTCATAGGTCAGCTTTTCTGGATCGCCCAGGTACAAGTCGGCCAACTGCCCGTTGCGCCGGTAGTTCATCAAACCGTCCCAACGTTCACCCATGAAGGCTGGTTTGTACACATGTTGCCCTGACAGGTTTTCAAGGGGACGCAGGTTGGTCAGGGTGGCGTTGATCCGGTAGTGGTCAGGCACCACGAAACCAGTTTTTTCACGGGTAATGTTGCAGTCCGTGACTTCTTTGCCAAAGTTGTTGCACAGGTCCAGGTTGGTACCGGACACGCCCGAGGTGGTGTCGAAATAGCTGAGTTGCATCAGCGTCATCTGGCTCATTTCGACAGTTGCCGTGGTGCGTGCCTGCCCCTCGCGATTGAAGTGCTCGAACTTTTTCAAGTTCATGCTCAACGCGGGTTTCTCTTCGGGGATATGGTCTTCGCGCACCTTGCCCTGCGCATCGATAACCAACGCCCAGCGGTCTTGAATGTCGGGCATGCTGCGACCCGGCAAAAACACAGGGTTGGTCGGGTCGAGCCACCAGACCTGGCCGTTGACTTGCGCCCTGACGATGGCATGGTTAGGTGCGTTGGTGCCTGGCAGCATCAGGCTGAGCGTGTTGGTGCCACGGCTGACCCAGGTGGTTTCAGCCTTTACGCCGCTGGCATTGAGCATGGCGGTCAGCAATACAGCGAGGTCCTTGCAGTCGCCGTAGCCACGGTCCTCGATCTCGCTCAGGGTAAAGGGCACATAACCACGGTCAGTGGCACGCCAGTCGCCCATGTAGCGATAGTGATCGTGCAGGTACTGCATCAGCCCAGCCACTTGTTGCTCTGGGGGCAATCCCTTAAGCCCCGAGACCGCTTTGGCAGCACTGGCAGGCAGGCGGGCGGCCAGGATTTCGTTGTAACGCTTGGCGAACTGACCGAAATAGTCTTGCAACTGTGTTGAACTGCCCAGTTCGACCCGGGGTACGTGGCGAATATAAGCGTTGCCTGATTCATTGATGTAATTCACGAAACGCGGCTTTTTTTGCTCAATGACCAACGTTTTGTTATCGGCAGACGGGGTGAAGGTGAAGTCCTCCATCAACTCACTGCGCCACACAATCGGCTTTTCGGCACTGAAGGTGCTTTTGAAACGGTCGGAGCGCACAGCGTTTGGACCGAACATCATGACGTAATGGAAGTTGTCCATCAGCGGCTTGGCGGCAGTATGTTCACGCAGGGTGTAGGTGATCTGAGTGCCGATGCGCAAGTTTGGAAAGGCAATCGAGGTCTGCTTGGAGCGTAAAAAACCCTGATCCGGGTTAGGCGCCATGCGCGTGTCGATTTGCGATTCGGCTAACGCAATGGGCTTGCCGCCGGGCTGGGTCGATTGTGCGTTGATGACCTCCAGTTGGTCGGTTTCCGCAAAACTGAAGTCGATACGCGACAACATCTCTCGACCATTATTGGTGAGGAGGGTGTAGCGATAGGTGGTGGTGCAATCGGTACTGGTGTCTTTATTGAAGTGGCAGGCCTTGTCGATTTCGCTGGCCAGGTCAGCTTCGGACTCTGGTTGAAATGCCGCAAAAGTCGGCAGACAGACAATCCCCAATGTTGCGCAAATCAAAGATTTGCTAAAAGTAAAGCGGTGCATGAGCGCCTCAGGTTATTCCCTTAAAACAGCACCCAGCGACGTTTTTTTGAGGTTGATTTGAAGTAGAAGGGTGCTGCGCGAACGGCGGATGATAATCGATCTCAACAATAATTACTATATTGTCAGACAATTAATATCGCTGAGAGGCCCGGTCTAGAGCCTTCGCTCTAATTTAATGGCTGATTTTGGCGTTGTGTTGGCGTTAAGCCGTCGAGTATTTAATCGCGCGGACCGCACCTGTTGCGGGCATCGCTTGGGTGGACCATTTTGAGACATGAAGCCAGAGGCGCGCCGGGAATGCGCGCTCTGGCTGAGTGGCGGTTAGATATCGAGGCAGATTTTGCCGAAATGCTGGTTGGTTTCCTGATATTTGAATGCTTGCACAATCTCGCTCAGCGGGAAGTGACGATCAATCACAGGGCGCATGCCGTTGGCATTGATGGCACGAATCATGTCTTGTTGCTGGCTACGGCTGCCCACCAATACACCTTGCAGGCGCACTTGTTTGATCAAGGCGGGCACAAAGTTCATTGCGCCGCTGACGCCGCTCAAAATGCCGATGATGGAAATGTGCCCGGCCACCCGGATCGCGATCATCGACTGCTCAAGGGTCGCAGGACCGCCCACTTCAATAATGTGATCCACGCCACGCCCCCCCGTGAGGGCGCGTGCCGTTTCACCCCATTGGGTGTCTTTGCGGTAGTTGATGACGTGGTCGGCACCCAGTGCTTTGAGGCGTTCCAGCTTTTCATCGCTCGAAGAGGTGGCGATCACGGTAGCACCGGCCATTTTGGCGAATTGCAGGGCGAAAATTGAAACACCGCCCGTGCCTTGTACCAGCACAGTGTCACCGGGCTTGAGCGAATCGTCGGCCATCAGTGCACGCCAGGCCGTCAGGCCAGCAGTGGTCAGGGTTGAAGCTTGGGCGTGGCTATAACCTGTTGGCGCGAGGGTGAAGGCGGTGGCTTTGGCAGTCACTTTCTCACGAGCATAGCCGTCAATGCCGTCACCCGGCACGCTGACAAAGCCTTCAACCAGCGGGGTGCCATCAATCCACTCGGGGAAGAACGTGCTGACCACCGCATCGCCCACTTTGAACTCGGTCACGTGCGCACCGACTGCAATCACTTCACCGGCACCGTCGGCCATCGGAATGCGCTTTTCACTCGGCGCCCACATGCCACTGACCACGGCAAAATCGTGGTAGTTGAGCGAGTTGGCGTGCAAGCGCACCGTGATTTCGTCACTTGCAGGCTCGCGCACGTCACTGCTGCCGACAACCACGTTGTCATAGCCGCCACCCGGTTGGACGAAGATGGTTTTAATGCTCATGGGGCTTCCTCATATTTTCTAATTTCGCTAAATAACGAAATGAATGGTTAAAAATTACAACTCGATTTTCAGCCTAGCCGCAAAGTCATTAATCGCCTGCTCGTTGCGTCGGTAGTAGGTCCACTTGCCAATGCGGGTGGTCAGTACAAAACCGGCCCTTTGCAAAATGGCCAGGTGCGCTGAAGCGGTCGACGGCGACAAGCCTGCCTTGTGCTGCAAATGCGTCACGCACACACCGATGGCAGGATCTCCATGATCTTGCGGCGGGAAATTAGTCAGCGGGTCTTTAAGCCACTCCATCATTTGCATGCGAGTGTCATTGCCCAGCGCTTTGAGCTGTTCGAGAATCATGGACGGCGATATTACGCTTTTTAACGAAATGTTCAACCCTCCACGCATTGCGCTGATTGACGCAGAACACGCCAACCCTCAGCGCTTGCGGTGGCTCAAAGGCGGGCTGGGTGTGCTGCGGCAATGGGCCGCATGCTTTGCATTTGCTGTTTCAATCCTGTATTTGTGGCGCCATTGAGCCTTGGCCAAGGCTCGCTTGTCTTATGAACCTGCCCTCAGGAACCATGATGCCTAACCAGTTCCCTTCTGTTCGCCCGCGCCGCCTGCGCCGTTCACAAACCCTTCGTGACATGTTTCAAGAAACCGAATTCAGCCTGAGCGATTTGGTGCTGCCGATCTTTGTCGAAGAAGAAATCGACGATTTTGTGCCCATCACCAGCATGCCGGGCGTGATGCGCATTCCTGAATCGAAACTGGCGGGCGAAATCGAGCGCTACGCCCGCGCAGGCCTCAAGTCGGTGATGTTGTTTGGCGTCTCCCATCATCTGGACGCTACCGGCAGTGATGCCATGCGTGAAGACGGCCTGGTGTCGCGCATGGTGCGTATCAGTAAAGATGCCGCGCCAGACATGGTGGTCATGAGTGACACCTGTTTTTGCGAGTACACCTCCCACGGTCATTGCGGCGTAATGCACGACCACGGCGTGGACAACGATGCAACGCTGATCAATCTGGGCAAACAAGCCGTGGCCGCTGCTGCGGCGGGCGCGGACTTCATCTCGCCCTCGGCGGCGATGGACGGACAGGTGCAGGCGATTCGCAGTGCGCTGGACGGCGCCGGTTTTCTCGACACCTCGATCATGGCGTACTCGACCAAATTCGCCTCGGCCCTCTATGGCCCGTTCCGCGAAGCCGGTGGCAGCGCACTCAAAGGTGACCGCAAGTCTTACCAGATGAACCCGATGAATCGCCGCGAAGCGATTCGCGAGTCGCTGCTGGACGAGCAGGAAGGCGCAGACGTGTTGATGGTCAAGCCCGCCGGCGCCTACCTGGACATCATTCGCGACATCCGCGAAGCCTCGCGCTTGCCTTTGGCGGCCTATCAGGTCAGCGGTGAGTACGCGATGATCAAGTTCGGCGCTCAGGCGGGGGCCATTGATGAAGCCCGTGTGGTGCGTGAAAGCCTGGGTTCGATCAAGCGCGCAGGCGCTGACATGATTCTCACCTACTTTGCTATGGACCTTGCCCTGCAAGGCATCTAAGCCCTCCTGGCGGCGGCGGTGCTCACACCGTTTGCCGCTCATTGCACCTTCCTTGACGTCCATCAATATCGTTTCAGTGCTTTTTGTCATATTACTTGGGGTTGATTTTTCCTCGCGTGCGAGCGGAAGTTGGCTATGGTCATTAGATAAAAAAGCCTGAGCGTATCCTGTCACCGTGAGACAGGAGCGACTCTGTATCCGGCATAGCGCACGGATGTTGAGGAGATTTATGGACGTCGGCAGAAGACAGTTCGTCAAACTTTGTACGGCCGGTGTTGCCACGGCCACGGTAGCATCACTCGGTTTTGCCCCCGGACTTGCCCAGGCAGATCCCTCCCGCCAATACAAATTGCTGCGCGCCAAAGAAACCCGCAACAACTGCACCTATTGTTCGGTGGGTTGCGGGATTTTGATGTACAGCCTGGGCGACGGTGCCAAAAACGCTAAAGCGCGAATTTTTCATATTGAAGGCGACCCGGATCACCCGGTCAGCCGTGGCTCGTTGTGCCCAAAAGGCGCGGGCCTGATTGACTTCATCTACAGCGAGCAGCGGCTCAAATACCCTGAATACCGCGCCCCCGGCTCCAACGAGTGGCAACGCATCAGTTGGGACGAGGCGATCACACGCATCACCCGGTTAATGAAAGATGACCGCGATGCCAACTTCATTGAGAAGAATGCTGACGGCGTGACGGTTAACCGCTGGCTGACCACGGGCATGCTGTGCTCGTCGGCAGCCAGTAATGAAACCGGTTTTCTGGATCAGCGTTTTACCCGTGCTTTGGGCATGCTGGGCATCGACTGCCAGGCACGGCTGTGTCACGCCCCGACGGTATCGGCACTTGCGCCAACGTTGGGCCGGGGCGCCATGACCAACAATTGGGTCGACATCAAGAACGCCAACGTGGTGTTGATCATGGGCGGTAACCCGGCTGAAGCGCACCCGGTAGGTTTCAAGTGGGTGGTCGAAGCCAAGATCCGCAATGGCGCCAAGGTCATCGTCGTCGACCCGCGCTTCAACCGCAGTGCGGCCGTGGCTGACATTTACTCGCCGATTCGCGCCGGTTCCGACATCGCTTTCCTGATGGGCATGATCCATTACCTGATCACCCACGACCGTATCCATCATGAATACGTGCGCGCCTACACCAACGCGCCGCTGATCGTGCGCGACAGCTACACCTTCGAGGAGGGCCTGTTCAGCGGCTTTGACCCTGCCAAGAAGCAATACGAACGCAGCGAATGGATGTACGAACTCGACGCCGACGGTTTTGCCAAACGCGATGAAACCTATAGCCACCCCCGCTGTGTCTGGAACCTGCTCAAACAGCACGTCAGCCGTTACACACCCGAGGTGGTGACCGACATCTGCGGCACGCCAAAAGAAGACTTTCTGGAAATTTGCCGCATCATCGGCGAAACCAGCGCGCCAAATCGCACCACTACGTTCCTGTATGCGCTGGGCTGGACCCATCACTCCAGCGGCGTGCAAATGATTCGCGGCGCCGGGATGATCCAGCTGCTGCTCGGCAACATCGGCATGGCGGGTGGCGGGGTCAACGCTTTGCGCGGGCACTCCAATATTCAGGGCTACACCGACATCGGGCTGCTGTCGCTGCGCTTGCCGGGTTACATGAACTTGCCCAGCGATCAACAAACCAACCTGGCCACTTACCTCAAGCAAACCACGCCCAAGGCGCTGCTACCGGAGCAGGTCAACTACTACCAAAACACGCCGAAATTTTTCACCAGCATGATGAAAACGTTCTGGGGTGATAACGCGACGGCGGCCAACGACTGGGGCTTTGACTGGCTGCCCAAGTGGGACAAAAGCTACGACGTGCTGCGTTATCTGGAAATGATGCATGACGGCGAGGTCAATGGTTACATCGCCCAGGGTTTCAACCCGATAGCGGCCTTTCCGGACAAAAACAAGGCCAGCGCGGCATTGGCCAAACTCAAGTATCTGGTGATCATCGACCCGCTGGTGACCGAAACCTCCAGCTTCTGGAAAAACTACGGCGACCAGAACGACGTTGATACGGCCAGCATTAAGACGGAAGTCTTCCGCTTGCCGTCTTCGTGCTTTGCCGAAGAAAACGGCTCCATCGTCAACTCGGGTCGCTGGCTGCAATGGCACTGGGCTGGTGCGGCGCCGCCGAACGAGGCATGGCACGACGGCAAGATTCTAGGTCACCTGTTCGTCAAGTTGCGCCAAATGTACGAACAGGAAGGCGGTGCCAACCCCGCGCCACTGCTGAACATGGCCTGGAACTACCGCGACCCGCTGGACCCTACCCCTGAAGAGGTGGCGCAAGAGGCCAACGGTTTTGCCCTGGAGGACTTGAAAGACGCGCAAGGCAACATCACGGTGCGCAAAGGCGAATTGCTCAGCGACTTCTCGCAACTGCGTGATGACGGCAGCACCGCCAGTTTTAACTGGATCTTTGCCGGCTCCTGGACCCCGCAGGGCAACCAGATGGCACGCCGCGATAACGCAGACCCGTCAGGCTTGGGCAGTACCCTGGGATGGGCCTGGGCCTGGCCACAAAATCGGCGCATTTTGTACAACCGCGCCTCGGCTGATCTACAAGGCAAGGCGTGGGACCCGCAGCGAGTGGTTATCGAGTGGAACGGCCAGCGCTGGACCGGCATTGATGTGCCCGACTTCCCAGCGACGATGCCGCCAGGCAGCAAGGCCAACCCCTTTATCATGCTGCCCGAAGGCGTCGGGCGCTTGTACGCCATCGATGCGTTGGTCGACGGCCCGTTCCCCGAGCACTACGAACCAACAGAATCGCCTACGGGGCGTAATCCCTTGCACCCGAGCATGGTTTACAACCCGACCGTGCGTATTTTTCCTTACGACCAGGCCCGCCTGGGCACTGCGGCAGAATTCCCTTACGTCGCCACCACCTATTCGATCACTGAGCTGTTTCGTCACTGGACCAAACACTCACGGATCAACGCAGTGTTGCAGCCCGAGCAATTCATCGAGATCGGTGAAAACCTGGCGAAGAAAAAAGGCATCGTCCAGGGCGATTGGGTCAAGGTCAGCACCAAACGCGGCTACATCAAGGCCAAAGCGGTGGTGACCAAACGCATACGTACACTGCAAGTGGGCGGACAAGAGGTCGATACCATCGGCATTCCTTGCCACTGGGGCTATGAAGGTGAAACCCGTAAAGGGTATTTGGCCAACACCCTGACCCCGGCCATCGGCGACGCCAACGCGCAGACGCCTGAGTACAAGGCTTTCCTTGTCAACGTGGAAAAGGCGTAAGGGAGAAAGCTCATGTCCATGCAATCCCAAGACATTATCAAGCGCTCTGCGACCAATAGCCTGACGCCTGCACCTCAAGTGCGTGACAGCGAAGTGCAAGTGGCCAAACTCATCGACGTGACCATTTGCATCGGCTGCAAAGCCTGTCAGGTGGCGTGTGGGGAATGGAACGACCTGCGTGACGAGGTGGGGCATAACGTCGGCGTGTACGACAACCCGGCAGACTTGTCGGCTGAAACCTGGACCCTGATGCGGTTTGACGAGGTTGAGGATGAAAGCGGCAAGCTCGAATGGCTGATCCGCAAGGACGGCTGCATGCACTGCGCCGACCCCGGCTGTCTCAAAGCCTGCCCGGCGCCAGGGGCGATTGTGCAATACGCCAACGGTATCGTCGATTTCCGCTCCGACCACTGCATTGGTTGCGGCTATTGCATTGCCGGCTGCCCCTTTGACGTGCCGCGCATCAGTAAAAAAGACAACAAAGCTTACAAATGCACGCTGTGCATTGATCGGGTGAGCGTGGGGCAAGAGCCTGCGTGCGTTAAAACCTGCCCCACCGGTGCCATCAACTTTGGCAGCAAGGCCGACATGAAGCACCTGGGCAATGAGCGGGTGGCAGAACTCAACACCCGGGGTTTTGCGAATGCGGGGGTATACGACCCGCAAGGAGTCGGCGGCACCCACGTGATGTATGTGTTGCAACACGCTGACAAACCGCAGCTGTACCACAACCTGCCAGCCGATCCGCGTATCAGTCATGTGGTTGAAGGGTGGAAGGGCTGGCTTAAACCGGTAGCGGCTGTGGCGTTTTTTGCGATCCTGGCCGGAACACTGTTCCATTACATCGGGGTTGGTCCACTCACCACCGATGACGCCGACGATGAAGTTGAACGCGAAGAGGGCGCGGCACACCAGGATCAGGAGAAGCACTCATGAAGCATAAAGACATGATCTTGCGCACCCCGTTCGCGGAGCGGATTTGCCATTGGGTGATGGTGATCTGCTTCATGTTGGTGGCGTTAACCGGGTTGTCGTGGTTCTTCCCCTCCATGAGTTGGCTGAGCAACGTGCTGGGAACGCCGCAACTGGCGCGCATTCTGCATCCGTTTTTGGGCGTCGTAGTGTTTTTGGCCTTGATGTTTTTATTTGTGCGCCTGGTCAAATACAACTTGCCTGAACCCGAAGATCGTCTGTGGTTTGCCAACGTTAAAGACGTGCTGATGGGGCGTCACAACAAAGCGTTGCAGGTGGGTAAATACAACGCCGGGCAAAAGCTGTTGTTCTGGGGAATCATGGGGCTGATTAGCCTGCTGCTAATCAGTGGTGTGCTGATCTGGCGCCCGTATTTCGCACCGTTTTTCCCCATTCCCGTGATTCGCGTCGGGGCGTTGATGCACTCGCTGACGGGCATCTGCCTGATCCTGTTGATTATCGGTCACGCTTACATGGGGTTCTGGGTCAAAGGCTCGATTGGCGGCATGGTCACCGGTTACGTATCGCGAAAATGGGCCAAAACCCACCACGACCGCTGGTTCAAACAGATCAATACCAAGAAGGACAATCAATGAGCAGCATTAAGCTCACGCCGATAGAGACACCTACCGGCGGCATTGGCCGGATAACGCCGTTGTTGTTACCCACCCTCAAGCAGCACTACACGCGGCGTGCCGAACGGTTGCAGGCGTTGGCCATCGATCATCCGATGGGCGATTACCTGAACTTCGTGGCCAGTCTGGTAAAGGCTCAGCAGCGGGTGTTGGAACAGCAGCCATTACCGCGCAATCTGGCCGAGCGCGCTGCGGCGCGAATAGGCCAGCCACTGGCGCCACTGGATTACGTGAGCATGCAGCGCGACAGCTACTGGCAACAGGCGTTGGGGGCGTTACTCGATCAATTACCCTTGGCGACAGTGGCCGTCCAAGAGGTGGTTGCAGCATTGCGCGATACGCCACCTGAGCAACTTGAACAGCAGGCCAGCGCTCTGCTCAGCGGCCACCACGGCGAAGTGGGCAGCGCTCGCGCGTTGTTTATCTGGGCGGCACTGTCGTTGTATTGGACGCAACTGGCGGCACAATTGCCCGCCAGTGGCCACGCGGACTATGGCGAGCACCGCCAGTTTTGCCCGGTGTGTAACAGCGAGCCATCCGCCAGTGTGGTGTTGGGTGGCGCACAAAGCGGCCTGCGGTATTTGCATTGCCGTTTATGTGAAAGCCGCTGGCACATGGTACGGGCCAAGTGCAGCAACTGTGAGCAAACGGGGAAACTGGACTATTGGTCACTGGACACCCAGGAGGCGAGTATCAAAGCCGAAAGTTGCCTGGATTGTCACAGCTACCTGAAGGTGTTGTATCTGGACCGGGACACACAGCTGGAAACCTTCGCCGATGATCTGGCGTCACTGATACTCGACGCCAATATCGAAGAACAAGGGTTCGCGCGCAGTGGGCTGAACCCATATTTGTTTCCGGGATAAACCATTCGAACGCATGCCGGTGGAGCGTTTTGGCTGCATCCATCGGTGTGAAGCCCTGAATTTTTTACGCGATCGGCGTTCAATGCTGTACACCGTGATAACTAAATCTTACTTAATAAAAGTTAGGTTTCTGATGAACCAGGCAGCAACTTTATCGAGCGCTTAGTGTCAGAGCAGCCAACGTTATAATGCGCTGGCTGTGAGGGGTCAGGGCGACCTCTGGAACTTATTAGGGCATGACTGCCACACACGCAATACCTGTGACTTACTTTAGAACGCCTTCACTCGTGACTGGGAAGGTGATGTCAGCAGGACGGTCATGCACATAAATAGTTTGGAGATTCGCTATGTCTAACACGCTCTCTCTCGGCCCCGTCTTTACTGCGACACTGCCTGCGGCGCGTAAACCAGGGCTTGATGACACGCCTCAACATCACCCACGTGCATCGGAACAGAGCGCGGGAAGTTTGAATTTCGGCTCGATAAAAGTGGGGCCAAGGAATGGGGTAAAATTCCACGAAGTTTATAATGCTACGGTCATTCTTTCTGGTACTAATCAATTTTCGGGTAAAACTGACAGAGAAATCGCCCAAGCGCTGAGGAACAATTTTGATGCGTTCGAGGACCCCAATAATCCGGGGACTATTTCTCAGAAAATGCTACGCAATATGGCCAATAATCAGTTAACCGGCAACTATGCCGACGATCAAAATATCATGCTGGCGCGTGAAATCCTTAACCGGCCTGACTTGAATAAACTGCTGGATCAAGATAGCGAAACCGGTAAGCAAGACGGCTTGATTCATAGGGAGAATGCGGAAATTGCTGCGAACGGCGGCAATCCACTCTCCGCCAAGTCGGACAAGAAAGTTGCCCAGGAAATGCTTAAGAACTTTGACAAGCTCAAGGATGATTACTGGACGAGTTCAATTAAGATCGACACCCTCAAAGAGATATCTAATCGCACGCTGACCGGTAATGCTGACAAAGACCGACTCACTCACATTGCAAGAGAAGTGCTGAGCCGCCCCGAACTTCTTAAGAAGCTGGACAATATATACAGTAAAGATGGTGACGGCTGGATACGTTGGGAAGCACTTAATTACATGAAGGATTAAGTAATCACCGAGTCGCTTTCTTTACCAGGAAGAATGCCCCGATACTGTCGCGGCATTCTTTTCCATGTGCAGGATGTTGTTATTTAAGCCCAATGGGTCGGGTCATCCACGACGGCCTGGAGCCCCTCTAATGTCTTGGGAATTTCCTGCTTAAGAAATTCGACCCACGTCTTGACCTTGGCATCCAAAAACCTTCGCGAAGGGTAGAGCGCATAGATGCGCTTCTCATGCAGCCGATAGTGGGGCAGCAAACGTACCAGAGCGCCACGCCTGTAAGAGCCAACGGCGACGTAGTCCGGCAGCAGGCAGACCCCCAGCCCTGCTTCCGCCGCCTGCGCCATGGCTTCGGCCACATTGACCTGAAACACGTCCCCGGGACGAACAGACTGTTCACCCTGAGCGTCGTGAAAGGTCCAGCTATCCGTAAATAGCGGGTCAACCAGATGCAAACACCGGTGCTGTTCGAGGTCATTGGGGGTTAGCGGGGTACCGTTTTTTTCAAGGTAGGAGGGGGCGGCACTGATCACGCTAGAGATCGTCCCCAATTGTTGGCCTACCAGCTCCGAGTCGGGCAGGTGAGATGACAGTGTGATGACCACGTCATGGCCTTCCTCCAGCAAGTCGGGCTGACGTTGTGAGAGAGTCAAGTCCACACTGACCTGCGGATACAACTCAGCGTAGCGAGCAACCAAAGGCGCCAACAGTTGAATGCCGATCCCTGTGGTTGATTGCACCCGCAAATGGCCCCGCGGCGTCAAATGCGCACCGCCTGCCTCGGCGTTGGCGTCTTCAACCTCTTTCAAAATCAGACGGCATCGCTCCAGATACCGGGTCCCGACTTCCGTCAATGCCAAGCGCCGTGTGCTGCGTTGCAACAGCCGGGCCTGCAATGAACCTTCAAGCTCTGATAACAGCCGCGAGGTTTGGGCCGTGGAGTAACCCAACGCTTGAGCCGCTGCCGTAAAGCTGCCGGTTTCGACCACGCGCACAAAGACACGCATCGCCTGGAAAATATCCATCCTGATTTTTACCCCACACGTAAGCGTGTTTTTTGTCGGGGGATGATTACACAGACTGATCAAATATGCCGCTTTGACATCATCGCGCCGGGGCTGATCCGTGCGCGCAAGCTCGTGGCAAAACCGGTGGCCATTCTATCGGGGGCGCATCACTCAAATGGCATATGTGAACCGCTGTGTTGAGAAAAAAACCTTAAAACCTGTTCTACGGCGTGAATAATGCCTTAGGGACTTTCTGAAATTTATGTAAGTCAATTGTCAATGAAATGAGAAACAGCCGCTGAAAACCATAATTATGCTAGATATCACTTTGGCATCACTTGCTTTTATTGAGGTATGTGCTTGATTCTTAAGCGTAGGGATCTTTTTCAGGAATGGTCTGTCAGATAGGCATTGAAAACGACCTAACCTAGATCTGCTTAAACAGTCAAGCGGTGAACTTGCCAAGAAGTTCTACTCACAAGGTGCCTTTTTTTGAAAACTATTCAGCATCCGCTAGCAGAAACTTCGCCTGATGAAATCGACCTGTTTGCTTTGATTCAATCGTTATGGCAACAAAAAAAGCTGATTGCAGGCACCACCGCTGCGGTGGGTGCGCTCGCGTTGGGCTATGCGCTGCTGGCGCCGAGTGTGTACCAGGCCAGTACCGTGTTGCGGCCTGCGGCCATTAATGAACTCGATGCCCTGAACCGCTCCGAGGTGTACAAGCTTCCACCGACCGATGCGTTGCTCAAAGTCGGTTCAGCGCTGGACTCTTATGAGACGCGGCTCAACTATTTTGAATCGCATCAGGAACTGTTCAAACCGCTGGAAAAGAAAGGCATCTCGCTGGAGCAGAGTTTCGAAATTTTCAACCGCGATGCGATTAATCTCACCCAACCGGATCCAAAAAAGCCGGACTCGCTAAGCCCCTTCATCAAACTGGAACTGACTTACCCCGACAACGTTGACGGGGTAAAAATCCTTAACGGTTTTGTTGAATACGCGATCAACAATCAACGTGCGCAAATTGGGGCTGACCTTAAAGTCATCATTAATAATCGCCTCAGAGAGCTGGAAGAAAAGATTGATGCGGCGCGCTCAGGTTATAAATCTGACAAAGAGGGCAAGATCGCGACGTTGGTTGAATCAGACACGTTGCAGCGCGCCAAGCTCAATGACGAATTAGAGGCCCTGCGGTTGCAGTTAAAAATCGAGCGGGAATCGCGGATTGCCCAGTTGTCCGAAGCGATCTCGATAGCCCGCTCATTGGGTATCACGCGCCCGACGACACCTTCAGCCATGTCGGATGCAGCCCAAGGTTCGAGTCGAGTCATGCGCACTGAAATCACATCGCAGAACATCCCTCTCTACTTTATGGGGACTCAGGCGCTGGAGGCTGAGCGCACGGCGTTGCTCAAACGCACCTCGGATGATTTCAGCGACAAAGGCATTTCTAATATTGGTAAAAAACTGCACATGCTGGAGGTTAACCGCCAGGTCGAAATGCTCGGCAAGCGTGCCAACGAGGATCTGTTTCTGAAAAACATCGAGCCGTTGCGGGCAGAGGTCGTCCGCCTTGGCAACCTGAACACGGATATGGGCAAGCTGGGACTCGTCAGCATTGATCGCAAGGCCCAAACGCCGATCAGCCCTATCAAACCCAAAAAGGCGCTGATTATCGCATTGGGTCTGGTGTTGGGCTGCTTGCTGGGTATCGCAATTGCGAGCACACGTTACTTGATCAGTCGACGCCGACCATTGCTCTGAAGCGATCAGGCCAGTACGGCCACGGATTTGATTTGCGCCCACATCTGCTGGCCCGTGGTGAGATTCAATTGATCGCGCGAGTAGCGGGTGATACGTGCCAAGAGCGCTGTGCCACAAGCATCGAGGTGGACCAGCACATGGGCCGGATTGTCGGCGGGCGCCTCGCTGATGACCGTCACTTGCAGGCAGTTGAGGATGCTGCTGTGTGCGCCCGGCTCAAGATTCAAGCTGATGTCGCGTGCCTGGACCTTGATTCGCAGGATTTGGCCCACAGGCAAAGAGACATGCGCTACCCGCAACCCTTGGTTGCTATTGGGCAGGCGCAGACTCAGTAATTGATAGTGGGCATCGTATGCGTTGACCACGCCCTCAATGACTACCCCGGCGTCATCGCCTTGTGCCAAAGGTAAGTCGAGCCTGGCGAGGGTGTGCGCAATCGGGCCGCTGGCCAATGCTTTTCCTTCACTTAGCAGCACGATGTGGTCGGCCAGGCGCGCGACTTCATCCTGCGAGTGGCTGACGTACAGCACTGGAATATCCAGTTGCGCATGCAGGCGTTCAAGGTAGGGCAGGATTTCGCGTTTACGTTGGTTATCCAGTGCCGCCAGCGGCTCGTCCATCAGCAGCAACTTGGGGCTGGTCAGCAATGCGCGGGCTATGCCCACGCGCTGGCGCTCACCACCGGACAGATGACTGGGCGAACGGTCGAGCAAATGGGTGATACCTAACAGTTCGGCGGCGTCAGCCAACTCGACGCGACGCTCATTGCGTGCGATACGCCGCAGCCCAAAGGTAAGGTTTGAACGCACCGACAGGTGTGGGAACAGACTGGCTTCCTGAAAGACATACCCCAAAGCACGTTTGTGCACGGGCACAAACAGACTGCGTCGAGTGTCTTGCCACACTTCACCGTTGATCGCTACATAGGCCTGACTGGCACGCTCAAGCCCGGCAATGCAGCGTAAACAGGTGGTTTTGCCCGAACCGGAATGTCCATAAAGCGCAGTGACGCCTTTGCCGGGCAATTGCAAATCCAAGTCCAGGGCAAAGCCGCTGTAACCGAGCTGGAGACGAACGTGGATATCCGACTGCATGTTCATCCCCATGGGCTTTGACTTCTGCGGCTTGAATACAACGCCAGTAGCACCACAAAGGAAAATACCAGCATCGCCCCGGCCAACCAATGTGCTTGAGCATATTCCAGCGCCTCTACGTGATCGTAGATCTGCACGGATACAACGCGGGTTTTCTCTGGAATATTACCCCCGATCATCAAGACCACACCGAATTCGCCCACGGTATGGGCAAAGCCTAGAATCGCGGCAGTCACAAAACCGGGCCGGGCCAGGGGCAATATCACGCTGAAAAAAGTATCCCAGGGGCTCGCGCGCAACGTTGCGGCCACCTCAAGCGGTCGCCGGCCAATGGCTGTGAATGCGTTTTGCAGAGGCTGTACGACAAAAGGCATTGAATAGATCACAGAGCCAATGACCAGTCCGGCAAAGCTGAAGGTCAATGTGCCGAGGCCGATAGACAGCGTGAACTGACCTACAAGGCCATGCGGCCCCATCGCCAGTAACAGGTAGAAGCCGATGACCGTGGGTGGCAATACCAGGGGCAAGGCAACAATCGCACCAATAGGCCCGCGTAATCGCGAGCGGGTATGCGCCAGCCATAACGCGATCGGCGTGCCGATCACCAACAAGATCACCGTGGTTAACGACGCCAGCTTGAAGGTCAGCCAAATAGCGGCGAAGTCAGCAGCCGAGAGCGGCATTTAAAGCTGGTAACCGTAAGCTTTGATGATGGCCGCCACTTTAGGCCCTTTCAGGTAGTCCGCAAGGGCTTTGGCAGCCGGATTGTTCGCGCCTTTTTTAAGGATCACGGCATCTTGTTTGATGGCGTCATGCATCGAGTCTGGAACGATCCAGGCAGAGCCGGCGGTGATTTTGCCATCTTTGTAAATTTGCGACAGGGCGACAAAGCCGAGTTCAGCATTACCGGTAGAAACAAATTGGTAGGCCTGAGTAATGTTTTGCCCTTCGACAATTTTGTCTTTGACCTTGTCTGTCAGCCCCAGTTTGGCCAGTACCTGTGTGGCGGCCAGCCCGTAAGGCGCGGCTTTGGGATTGGCGATAGACAAGTGGGTAAATTTATTCGCGAGTAACGCCTGATCAGTGCCATTGATGTAGCCGTCTTTGGCTGACCACAACGCCAGTGTGCCAATGGCGTAGGTGAAGCGCGAACCAGAGACGATGTCGCCTTCTTCTTCGAGTTTTTGCGGCGTGGTGTCATCAGCAGCCAGAAATACTTCAAAAGGCGCACCATTTTTTATCTGCGTGTAAAACTGCCCGGTCGCGCCGTAGGCTGCGATTAATCGGTGCCCCGTGTCTTTTTCAAAGTCACGGGCGATGGCCTGGATCGGGGCCGTGAAATTGGCGGCTACGGCGACTTGAACTTCATCCGCTTGTGCTGACAATGCACAGAGGCACCCGATCAGTGTGGCGAGGACCGCAGGGGCAAAGCGAAACGCTTGGGCAGTCATGTCAAAACTCCTTTTAATGGCGAAGGCAGCCCAAGGTTTTCAGGGTGTAGTGGGCGATAGGAAGATAATCGGTGTGTATAAAAATATATAGCGATTTGTCAGCCTGCGCTCTGCGCTGAAGGAACCCGTCTGGGTGTGGCGATTCAGCCTGCCTTGCGCAGAGTGATATTGATCCGTTGTTCCCCCAGCAATGAATGGTGCCCCGGCTTTATCGGCAGCACGCCATGAAAGCGCAAGCGATCAACGCCGCCCCATACCACGATGTCGCCATGGAACAGTGAGATGCGTTGCGTGGGATCGTTGCGCTCAAAACCGCCAAACAGGAAGATAGCCGGCAGCCCCAGCGAAATCGAAACAATGGGCGCAGTGTAGGCGCGCTCGTTCTTGTCTTGATGCAAGGACATTTTTGCACCCGGGGCGTAGGTATTGATCAAGCACGCATCGGGCGCAAAGTGATCAAAACCTGCTGCGTGTGCAGCGGCCTCGGCCAACTTCAGGAAAGGATCGGGCATTGCAGGCCAGCGTGCCCCGGTCAAAGGGTCCAGGGCGCTGTACCGATAGCCTGCAAGGTCGGTGGTCCAGCCCAGATCACCGCAATTGCTCAAACGCGCTGACATGATGGAGCCGCCAGGCGTTTGCATCTGTCGAAAAGGGGCCTGCGTCAAAACCTGCTCAAGCGCCGTGAGCAGTGTATCTACCCATGGCAAAGCAAAACCGCGCAATACAAACGCCTGCTCACTGATTTTTTCAATCCGTGCGGGTTGTTGCAGGTCCTGCTCGGCAAACAGGTCAAAAGACATGGCGGGTTAGAGTGCCTTGCTCACTTTGATCTCGGTGATGACTTCATCGCTCTTGTGAATTTTCTCAAGCGCTGCGCGGGCTTCTTCTTCGGAGCCAGTCTGCAGCTGAGCAAACTCAAATCGGCGCTCGCCATCGAGTTTGTACTTAATCACGTACTTAGTGGTTTCCACGGGATGTCCTGTCTAAAAGGGTGCTGATGTCAGGCTTAGCGGAGTTTGGAGCTAGAGCGACGAACAATTTTGATCGAGTGCTTCAAGGTCGGTTTGCGCGTCACGCTCACAGCACGGGTGCTGACGGTATCGATCGTGATGTTCCAGAAACCGGTGCTCGGCGCAGTGATGCGGGCCGGAAATTTATCAAATGCACCGCCATGATAAGAGTGGCGGCCACCGTTTTTAAAGCTGCGAAAATGTGCATCGCTCATCAAGCGGATATTGCACGGGTGTGAGCACTCGATGACGACAATGTCATCTTCATTGAGGTGCTCACGCTGGTGAATAAATTTCATTGAGGCTCCAAAGGGGGCATTTGTTAAAAAAAATAGGACGATAGCATGTGCTTTAGTCCAAGTTGGAGGCGAAAGCAGCTTATTATGCCGCCGCGCAGAAAAGTCTGACGCCTGGCAAGTCGAAATTGCTACTTTTTAAGTATTAATTCCCTATCATCAGGGAGAAATTTTAAAGATCGCTGGTCGTAAGGTCTTTAACGGAGGATTTGTATGAAGTGGGGCGTGTTGGTCGCAGTGCTGGCTTTGGGAGGCTGTGCATCAGTTACAGATATTGAGCAGACAATGCCCACCATGAGCGTGATCTCGGGAAAGAAACCGGACGCTTACGCCCAATGCTTGGTGCAGCAGTTGTCACGCACGCGCAAGGCCCCGCAAATAGAGCCTCACAAGGAAGGTTTGCGGGTAATCGTTCCGCAAAAACTGACCTCGGGGCCTACAGCGGTGATTGATATCGAAGAGCGCTCAGGCGGGAGCAGCATCAAGGTGTATGAAAGCATGTCGAATGTACCCATTCGTCCGGGTGACATCCGCGGTGCCGCAACGCACTGCATTTCGGGCGACTAAGCGTCAAATCTGATTTATATCGTTTGACGACTCAAAAGCCTGGCGTCGCTTTACGTGATGTCAGGCTTTTTTTCGCCTGATGACCAGGGTGCCGCGTCAAAGCAGGTGACGTGGCGGCAGCGTTGGAGGTCAAACGCTCAGTGCTGATGGACTGAAGTCTTCAGTAAACTGCGCGCATTTAGATGTACCGGTGCTGAAGCCCTGAGCTTGGGCGCCAATTTTCAGGAGAACGCGATGAAGCGAGAACACGTCAAGCAGCGACATGCCGAGGGCAGCATTACAGCGACCCATGCCATCCAAAACCCGGCGGCGACGGGGGAGTGGATCGTATTTTTCAAGAAGAGTGCAGGGCGTAGCTTCTTTTTAGTTGACAACAACGACGAAGTTGAGTCGTTCGAGAGTCTGGATGCGCTGGTCGAAACCATTCGCTCGCTCGGGATCAAGTTCGTCGAAGTGCATATCTGACGCCAGGCAGGTGCTAATTATTTGCACATCACCACGACAGTCCGGCTTGTGAAATTACCGACATCGACCCCCAGGGTTTTTTCACTGTCCTGGACAGTTGATGAGCCATCGGTGCCCACAATGGTGTATCCCGTTCCGGCACACGAGGCGTCGGCTTTTTCATAGCATTTGCCCCAAGACATGGCTTCGCCAGAACAGTCTATGCTCAACCCTTGCTTGCCATCCGGCAGGTAGGTATTGGATGCAGTGGCGCAGCCGCCAAGGGCTAGCAGTACAGCTATCAGGGTCTTTTTCATTGAGTGCCAGTTACCGCGAAATAAGGGTCAGATTTTGTTTTTACGTTTGCGTGCAGGCGCATCAGGTTGATCTTGAAGCACAGCAGCCACTTCCATGGCGCTGGTTTCAGAGGCAAAAGGGCCCGCTACCTGCGCCTGGGCTGCGTCCAGTACCCACCATGCGCCCGATGTAACTTCTTTGATCAGGTAACCGTTGACACTTTTGATATCCGACATTGTGAGGCGTGCTCATTGATTTGAAAGTGCACAATAGTACCGTCAAACAGCCGTGGCGTGCTCTGGTGCATACTCAATGGCCGTTACGTCCAAGCAGACCCTGTCGACGCTTCATAGGTTCAAGACAGCGATCCAAAGCATGAAAAATAAGTCACAAAGGAACTAAGTGGCACAAATTTTCTCTATGTTGGCATCAGTATGCTATCGGGGGCATTGTAACGTCGCTGCCGCCTGATTAGACTGCGCCAAATTCGTACGCACAGCCCTTTTAAGGACTCATATGATCAAGAAATGCTTGTTCCCAGCAGCCGGCTATGGCACTCGCTTTTTGCCAGCGACCAAAGCGATGCCTAAAGAAATGCTGCCGGTGGTAAACAAGCCACTGATCCAGTACGGCGTTGAAGAAGCACTGGATGCTGGTTTGAACGAAATTTCCATCGTGACCGGTCGCGGCAAGCGAGCGCTGGAAGACCATTTCGACATCAGCTATGAGCTGGAAAACCAGATCAAGGGCACCGATAAAGAGAAGTATCTGGTCGGTATTCGTCGCCTGCTGAGCGAGTGCTCTTTCTCTTACACCCGCCAAACCGAAATGAAAGGCTTGGGCCACGCCATCCTGACTGGCCGTCCGCTGATTGGTGACGAGCCCTTTGCAGTCGTGCTGGCAGACGATTTGTGCGTCAACCTGGAAGGTGACGGTGTGCTGACCCAGATGGTCAAGCTGTACAACCAGTACCGCTGCACCATCATCGCGATTCAAGAGGTTGACCCTCAAGAGACCAATAAGTACGGCGTGATCGCTGGCGACTTGATCGGTGACGATCTGTACCGCGTGCGCAACATGGTTGAGAAGCCTGCGCCGGAAGATGCACCGTCAAACCTGGCGATCATTGGCCGCTACATTTTGACGCCGGACATCTTCGAGCTGATCAAGCAGACCGAGCCGGGCAAAGGTGGTGAAATTCAAATCACGGATGCCTTGATGAAACAGGCGCAAAACGGTTGCGTAATCGCCTACAAATTCAAAGGCAAGCGTTTCGACTGCGGCGGCGCTGAAGGCTACATTGAAGCGACTAATTTCTGCTTCGAGAACTTCTACAAAACCGGCAAAGCCTACTAAGTAGAGCGAGCCTGCTGACTGCTTCAACAGAAAGCCACCTACGGGTGGCTTTCTCGTTTTTCGTCTTCAACAACGCCCGCGCGCTGTTCAATCGTGCTGGAGCGATTATGCTGATGGACTGCTCAGGAGATAGAAATGTCCTACGAATTTGATTTGTTTGTCATTGGTGCGGGTTCGGGCGGCGTACGCGCTGCGCGCTTTGCGGCCGGTTTTGGTGCAAAAGTAGCGGTGGCTGAAAGCCGTTATCTGGGGGGGACGTGTGTCAACGTCGGCTGCGTGCCGAAGAAACTGCTGGTCTACGGCGCACATTTTGCTGAGGACTTTGAGCAGGCGTCTGGTTTTGGCTGGACCTTGGGCGAATCGAGTTTTGATTGGGCTACCCTGATTGCCAACAAAGACCGTGAAATCAATCGACTCAATGGAATCTATCGCAACCTGCTGGTCAATAGCGGCGTTACGTTGATCGAAGGCCATGCCCGTATTACCGGCCCCAACGAAATTGAGGTCAATGGTCAGCGCCATAGCGCCAAGCACATCTTGATTGCCACCGGCGGCTGGCCGCAGATCCCCGAAATTGCTGGCCGTGAGCACGCAATCAGCTCCAATGAAGCCTTCTTTCTCAAAGAGCTGCCTAAACGTGTACTGGTAGTGGGTGGTGGTTACATCGCTGTTGAGTTCGCCGGGATTTTCCATGGCTTGGGCGCGCAAACATCGCTGCTTTACCGCGGCGACATGTTCCTGCGCGGGTTTGACGGCGCAGTGCGTAAGCATTTGCATGAAGAGCTGACCAAGCGCGGCATGGACATTCAGTTCAATGCCGACATTGCGCGCATCGACAAGCAAGCAGATGGCAGTTTGAAAGCCACGCTCAAGGATGGTCGAGAGTTGGAAGCGGACTGTATTTTCTATGCCACGGGGCGCCGCCCAATGCTCGACAACCTCGGACTGGAAACCACGGGTGTAAAACTCGACAAGCGCGGTTTTGTTGAGGTGGATGACCTGTATCAGACGGCTGAACCTTCGATTCTGGCCATTGGTGATGTGATTGGGCGCGTGCAATTGACGCCCGTTGCATTGGCGGAGGGGATGGCGGTTGCGCGTCGCCTGTTCAAGCCTGAGCAATATCGTGCGGTGGATTACGCGATGATCCCGACAGCGGTGTTCAGCCTGCCCAATATCGGCACCGTCGGTTTGAGCGAAGAGCAAGCAATTGAAGAGGGGCATGCGGTACAGGTCTTCGAGAGCAGTTTCCGCCCAATGAAGCTGACCCTGACCGATTGCCAGGAGCGCACATTCATGAAACTGGTGGTGGATGCCAACACCGACAAGGTGCTGGGCTGCCACATGGTTGGCCCTGAGGCCGGGGAAATTGTGCAAGGACTGGCGATTGCATTGAAGGCAGGCGCAACCAAGCAGCACTTTGATGAAACCATTGGCGTGCATCCTACCGCCGCTGAAGAATTCGTCACCATGCGCACGCCGCTTAAGCGTTAAGCAATCAAACCACCACTGGTGAGGCTGTGTTGTTGCGGCCTCACCGGCAGGTAGGTCTGGCTGGCTTACTCCTCGGGTGTCGCATCCCTCGCACTGCTTTGGGCTTCTTTCTGTGCCTTGAAGCTCTCAAGTGCCGCTTGCGCTTTCATCGCTTGCATTGTCAGCTCCGTTTGAGCCTGCTGCGATTGCGCGTAAGCCTGTCTCAAAACCTCGCTTTCTTGAGTGGCCACGCGCAGGCGCTCCTGAAGCAGTGTGCGCTCACTGTCCAGCAGGCTTAATTGCTTGTTCATCTGCTCATTGAGTTGGCTGGTTTTGTGTTGCTGAGCATTGGCGTGCTGCAACTCCTTGGCCAGGGCGCGACTGTCGCTGTGTACGCGCTCGTTATCACGGTGCAATTGGGTGATTTCGTCCTGGCGTACCAGCGCACTTTGTTGCGCCTGGCGTAACTCCATCTGAACTTGCTGAACTTGACCTTCATGCCGGCGCTGATCTTGCTCGCGTTGCTCCTTGACCGAGTTACGGTAGTGCTCAAGGGCGTCGCGCGCGTGCAGGTGTTTTTCTTCCAGCGAGCTGATTTGTTCGTCGCGATCCTTGAGGCGTAGCTCAAAGTCGCTGCAAGCTTGATTCAGGGCGGCGTTGCGCGTCTGCTCGGTTTGCAGCATAGAGCGCGTTGACGCCAGGCTTGCGGTTTCCTCAGTCAAGGCTTGCGCCTGAATCTCCAGTTGCTGCTGCAAAACACCCAGCGCTTGCTGGGCCTCGGACAGCTGATCTTGCAACTGGTTTTTAAGTTGCTCGTAATGAGCCTGGGCGCGATCTATCGGCTCCTGGGCCTGTACCTGCAAGCGATGGGCGAGGCGGGCGACCAGTTCAGCCAGCTCATCCTCCAGCTCGGCATGCGATACGCCGCGGCGCGTATCGCTCTCGTCCAGCTCCTTTAGATACCGGTGAATGGTGGTTTTTGAGCCGGTATTGCCCATTTCAATACGTACAGCATCGATGCTCGGGTGTTCGCCACGGGCAAGGATTGCTGTGCGCGCAATTTGGACCACTGCTTTGTTAACGCCGCCACGGGCCATGGCTGTCTCCTACGATTATGTACTGTGGTATGTATCATGTAATTACATACTATATTGTTTTATAAATCCTGTCTTTTATTCGTGATCTTAAGGCGGGATATACTGGTATTATCCCGTGCCAGAGCCTTGGATTCGTTTTTAGGGCCTGTTTTCAGTACACCCGCCAAGAGAACTACCCCATGAGCGATCTGGATCGCTACCTAAACGCGGCGACCCGCGACAACACCCGTCGCAGCTATCGTGCTGCAATTGAGCATTTCGAAGTGACCTGGGGTGGCTTTCTGCCGGCTACCAGCGACAGCGTGGCGCGCTACCTGGTCAATTACGCAGGACAACTCTCGCTCAACACCTTGAAACTGCGCCTTTCGGCCATAGCTCAGTGGCACAACAGCCAAGGCTTCGCCGACCCCACAAAGGCGCCAGTGGTGCGCAAGGTTTTCAAGGGCATTCGCGCGCTGCATCCGGCGCAGGAAAAACAAGCGCAACCGTTGCAGCTGCAACACCTGGAAAAAGTGGTCGACTGGCTTGAGGACGAAGCACAGACCGCGCGGGCCAACCAGGATCACCCCGGACTGCTGCGCGCCAGGCGTGACTGCGCACTGATCTTGCTAGGTTTTTGGCGCGGGTTTCGTAGCGATGAACTGTGCCGCTTGCAGATCGAGCACGTACAAGCTGTGCAAGGCGCGGGTATCACGCTGTACGTGCCGCGCAGCAAGGGCGATCGCGATAACCTGGGCAAAACCTTCCAGACGCCAGCGCTGTTACGGTTGTGTCCGGTGCGCGCCTATATCGAATGGCTCAATGTATCGGCCTTGGTGCGTGGCCCCGTGTTCAGAGGGATTGATCGCTGGGGCAACCTGGCGCAGGAGGGCTTGCACGCCAACAGTGTGATTGCGCTATTACGCCAAGCACTTGAGCGCGCAGGTATCCCTGCCGAACAGTACACCAGCCACTCATTGCGCCGTGGTTTTGCGACATGGGCCCATCAAAGTGGCTGGGATTTGAAGTCGCTAATGAATTACGTCGGCTGGAAGGACGTAAAGTCAGCGATGCGCTATGTTGAAGCGACCCCGTTTACCGGGATGAGCGTCACCACTGAAAAAAGTATCGGTCACTGATTGGGATCAAGAGGCGAGGGTGCGCAAAGGGTGATAGTCAGATTCAGGTTTCTTCTATTAATACAGTGACCTGATAGCCAAAACCAATCACCTGCATCAGCTTTCCCAATGAGCCTGATACAAAATGTGTTGTTAGGATTCACCCCATCAACTTTTAAACCCTGACGGAGAGACAACGATGCCTATCATCAACAGCCAAGTAAAACCGTTCAAAGCCACTGCTTACAAAAACGGCAGCTTCGTGGAAGTGTCGGACGCCGACCTGAAAGGCAAATGGTCCGTTGTGTTCTTCTACCCAGCTGACTTCACCTTCGTTTGCCCAACCGAGCTGGAAGACCTGGCTGATAACTACGAAGCGTTCAAAAAGCTCGGCGTAGAAATCTACAGCGTGTCGACTGACACTCACTTCGCTCACGCTGCCTGGCACAACACCTCGCCAGCCATCGGCAAAATCCAGTACACCATGATCGGTGACCCAACACTGGCGATCTCGCGCAACTTCGACGTGCTGATCGAAGAAGCTGGCTTGGCTGACCGCGGTACGTTCGTGATCAACCCGGAAGGTCAGATCAAAATCGTTGAGCTGAACGATGGCGGTGTGGGGCGTGACGCTTCCGAGCTGCTGCGCAAAATCAAAGCGGCTCAGTACGTTGCTGCACACCCGGGCGAAGTATGCCCAGCCAAGTGGAAAGAAGGTGAATCCACCCTCGCTCCATCGTTGGACCTGGTAGGCAAGATCTAAGCCTGTGAGCCAGCCAAGGGCGGTGACCCGCACCTGAGTTGTAAGCTGCATCGCCCTCAAAACGCCCGGGCGACATTCGCTCGGGCGTTTTTTTTACACAGTCTTAACGTTAAAGGAGATCGCCCGTATGTTGGACGCCAATCTAAAAGCTCAGTTGAAGTCATACCTGGAGCGGGTTACCCAGCCAATCGAGATCGTTGCTTCGCTCGACGACGGTGCGAAATCCCGTGAAATGCATGACTTGCTGAAAGAAATCGCCAGCCTTTCCAGCCAGATCACCTTGCTGGACAACGGCACCGATGCGCGCAAGCCTTCGTTCTCGTTGAATCGCCCGGGCGGCGACATCAGCCTGCGTTTTGCAGGCATCCCAATGGGCCACGAATTTACCTCGCTGGTACTGGCTTTGCTGCAAGTCGGCGGCCATCCCTCGAAAGCCAGTGCAGAAGTGATTGAGCAAATCCGTTCGCTTAAAGGCGAGTTCAACTTCGAGACGTATTTTTCGCTCTCGTGCCAGAACTGCCCGGACGTTGTTCAAGCGTTGAACCTGATGGCGGTACTCAATCCGAACATTCGCCACGTTGCGATTGACGGTGCTTTGTTCCAGGACGAAGTGACCGAGCGCCAAGTAATGGCAGTGCCAAGCGTGTACCTGAACGGGGTTAACTTTGGTCAGGGCCGTATGGGTCTCGAAGAAATCCTCGGCAAGCTGGACACCAGCGCGATTGAACGCCAGGCCGAAAAAATCAGCGCCAAAGACGCTTTTGATGTGCTGGTGATTGGCGGCGGCCCGGCCGGTGCGGCGGCTGCAATTTACGCGGCCCGCAAAGGTATTCGTACGGGGGTGGCAGCTGAACGCTTTGGCGGTCAGGTCCTTGACACGATGGCCATCGAAAACTTTATCTCGGTTCAAGAGACTGAAGGACCCAAACTGGCCACGGCACTGGAGGAGCACGTCAAACAATACGACGTGGACATCATGAACCTGCAACGTGCGGATCAGTTGATCCCTGGCAAAGCGGGCGAGTTGCACGAAGTCAAATTCGCCAGCGGTGCCTCGCTCAAGGCCAAGACACTGATTTTAGCGACGGGTGCACGCTGGCGTGAAATGAATGTGCCGGGCGAGCAAGAGTACCGCAGCCGTGGTGTAGCCTACTGCCCACACTGCGACGGCCCACTGTTCAAGGGTAAACGTGTCGCGGTGATTGGTGGGGGTAACTCAGGTGTTGAGGCCGCCATCGATTTGGCCGGTATCGTTGCGCATGTGACGTTGCTTGAGTTTGATACCAAGCTGCGTGCCGATGCGGTGTTGCAGCGCAAGCTCAACAGCCTGCCTAACGTGACCGTGATTACCAACGCCCAAACCACTGAAGTCACGGGTGACGGGCAGAAAGTCAACGGTTTGCGCTACAAAGAGCGCCAGTCTGGCGAGGTGCGTGACATCGCACTGGAAGGCATTTTTGTGCAAATCGGTTTGCTGCCTAACACCGACTGGCTCAAAGGCACGATTGAATTGACGCCTCGCGGCGAGATTGTTGTCGATGCGCGCGGTGAAACTTCAATCCCCGGCATTTTTGCCGCCGGTGACGTTACCACAGTGCCTTACAAGCAAATTGTGATTGCGGTCGGTGAGGGCGCCAAAGCATCCCTGAGCGCATTCGATCACTTGATACGCACTTCAGCTCCCGACTGATTAATTGGCAATAAAAAACCCATGAGCAATCATGGGTTTTTTATTGCCTGCGTTTTACAGCGGGGTGGGCTGAATAATCTCGACCCAATAAGCATCCGGGTCTTTGATGAAGGCCAGCGACTTCATGCGGCCATCGGTCAGGCGCTTTTGGAAATCCACACCCAGCGCTTCGAAGCGCTCACACGCAGCCACGATGTCAGGCACCGAAATGCAGATGTGACCAAAGCCGCGCGGGTCCGTATTGCCGTTGTGGTAAACAACACTATCGTCTGTTTCAGAACCATGGTTGTGAGTGAGTTCGAGAATGCCGGGGATCGACTTCATCCACACGGTGCGAGCCGCGTCATCGGACGGGATTTGCGCTTTGTCGACCAGCGCAAGGAAGTACAAGCTGAATTGAGCGTCAGGGAAGTCGCGCTTTTCGACCAGCGAAAAACCCAACACCCGCGTGTAGAAATCCAGGGACTTCTCGATGTTTTTCACACGCAACATGGTGTGATTGAAAACGAAATTTTGGGTAGCGCTATCTGGAGCGGCAGTCACGCCAGAGATGTTGTTCAGGTCTTGCAGGCTCATGAACCCTCCGAATGTATTGCTTGGGTGATCGGTCGCTGCGGTGAGCGTGATGGGCGAATGATACGGAATGTGACGTCGTGCGCCAAACGGGTTTTAGGAAAACGTGAAATGGCGCATCGGATTCGCAATGGGGATTTAGGTAAATTTCAGGCAAAAAGAAGCCCGCCGAAGCGGGCATGGGGCGCTAGTCCTTTAGCAGCCTCCATCCTGATACGTGCGATGTGAAAAAAATGTGAATAAGGGCATGTCTACGACTATTGGTCGAGTTGCGCAGTCAATAAGCCGCAACTCTTCATTTCAGCGATGCATGAACAAACCGATAAAGCCTTGAGTGCGTGTAAACAACGTCTTCTCTGTGGCGGTGTATTTATCCTGAAAAGGAAAAAAACTCTGCAGGACAGGGCGGGGCAGGGGAAACAAAATGCATCAGGTACGAACCCAGGTCTCTACAGTGGCGGCCCCGTATTGCTCTTTCCAGGCCTTAAGCCCGCGGTGATTGCCGCCTTTGGTTTCAATGAGTTCGCCGGTATGCGGATTTTGATACACCTTGAGCACACGCGCCTTCCGCTGTTTGGGGGCTGATGATGTTTTGGACGTCGTGGGGCCTGGATCAAGAATGGCAATAATATCCCGCACGTTTTTATTGTAAGACTTCATCAACCCCTGGAGCTTCTGCTCGAACTCAATCTCCTTTTTCAAACCGGCATCATTCTTTAAGGCTTCTAACTGCGCCAACTGTTCTTGTAGCGCCTTTTCGGCAGCGCGAAATTCAGCAAGTCTGGACAAAGTCATTACTCCAATCGTAGGTCGGCAGGCTAAACCGATGAGATGAATGATGTATTAGCCACATGGCATGGACACAATAGTTTTACCGTCGTTCAGCCTGAATCTGGACTCGGCGAAACGAGTATTAAGGTGTTCTGTCATCAGTCAAAAAATTGTAGTTGTTAATTTGCAAAGTGCCAATGGCCCTTCACGGTGACAGTGCTGCGCCGCTCTGCAAGTTCTACTCCCCCCTGTTTTTAGTTCATTGTTTGTTGTGGTCGCGCCTGCACCGATTTAATGAATTGCTCCGGTGGCAGCGGGCGTGAAAACAGATAACCCTGAAGAAACTCGACCCCGCGCGAGGTCAAGTAGTCGCGTTGCTCTTCGGTTTCGATGCCTTCAGCCACAACGCCCAGTTCCAGCTTTGCACTCAGCTCAATGATAGTGTCGAGAATGTGTTTGGATAATGCATCGACACCGATCATGGCGACAAAGCTCTGATCAATTTTCAAGTAATCAACGTTGAATTCGCGTAAATACGTGAGGCTTGAATGCCCGGTGCCAAAGTCATCGATCGCGATCATTACGCCGATCGCGTGCAGTTCAGCGAACAATTGGAGCGTCACATCGCTTGGCACGATCAACTCTCGCTCTGTCAGCTCCAGTACGAGTTTGATATGGCCGGGTGCAAACGCTTTTAAAAAGGCTCGGCAGTCATCCACCAATCCCAAGTCCTGACAATGGCGGGCGGTGATATTGAAGCCAATATGAAAGCCCTGCGTCAGATTCGCTGCTTGGGGTGAGAGCAAGGTTGCAGCTTGCTGCATGAGCGATCGTGTCATCGGTACGATTAGGCCGCTATGCTCCGCGAACGGAATGAACAGATCAGGGCGAACCAATCCTTCTCGCGGGTGTTGCCAGCGCATGAGTATTTCGACTCCTGCCCACTCCTGCGTGTCGCTGCGCACAATCGGCTGGAAATAAGGAATGAACTCACCCGCCTCTAGGCCACGCTGTAGTTCATGACTGGGTGATGACGCACGCTTTTGCAGCCAGTGCACTGTCCCCGCTGATATCAGTCCCAGAAAAACCAGTAATCCCATCAATACGGGATATTCCACAACGGCGTACCGGCCAATTTCACCCTCACTAAAACCTGCCACGACGCGGTAGGGGTATTGCGCGGAGGGGTGACTGACTTGCGCCACGGGATATTCAGGCAGGGCGGCGTTGCTAACTAGACCATAGCGGTCTATCCAGGTGTTACCCACTTGAATCAATAAATGTGTTTTAGGGTTGATCAACCCCAGCACATTGACTAAATGAAAGCCATACAGGCTCACCAATACACTCTGGTGCCCGTTCTGCTTGCGCAATACCAGTAAAGGTTCATAAGGTGTAACGGGATTACCGGGCATTAACCACAATGTGCCTGCGGTGTAATCGCCGGGATTTACGTTCTCCTTGAAGCGGCCGAACAAGGAGGTGCAATACAGCTTATTGTCCCAGGCCAAATTAACCGAGCGCACAAAAGGGCGGCGTGTCACTTGATCACGCAACGCCAATTCGACTTGTGCGCATTCTTGCCCAGCCAGCGGTAAAACCACATCGGCGGCCAAGGCTGCATTGTCGAGCATTTGATCGAATTGCCGGGCTGCTTCCTCAGAGGTATGCAGGGCAATCAGTTCCAGCGAGCGGTTGGCCTGCCACGCCAGGATGAACAAGCCAAGTACAACGGGCAGCAAGCCACTGAGTACAATCAACGCGTAACGATCTGTCCACGTGCGGGTCAATTTCAGCGTTAAAGGCATTCAAGTTCCTGAGCGTGCAAATAAAGACGATGTAGAGAGAATAGGCGCAAATCGTGAAAGGCTAGCATCACGAGGCGACTAATTTAAAGGTGGCCGGGACAAACATGATTACGCCATGTAGAATCCGCTTACGCATACAAGAATAATGACTTCTGCAAGCAGAAGCCCCGCCCGTATAGAGATGGGTCGACATGAAGACACTCGGGTTCCAACTGATCTACGGTGATTTCCTTGCGCGCAGTGTACGTGGCATTTCCTGCGCACCGCCCGTCAGCCTCTGCATTCTTAGCAAATAACCCTGCGTTAATTCTAAAAATGACACTGATGAGGCACCAACATGGCTGATCTATACGAAAACCCAATGGGCTTGATGGGCTTTGAATTTATTGAATTCGCGTCGCCGGTCCCCCATACACTCGAACCCATTTTTGAAATCATGGGTTTCACCAAAGTGGCCACCCATCGCTCAAAAGACGTGCATCTGTATCGTCAGGGCGACATCAACCTGATCCTCAACAACGAGCCGCACAGTGTGGCGTCCTACTTCGCGGCTGAACACGGCCCGTCTGTGTGCGGCATGGCGTTTCGTGTACGCAATGCCCAGCAAGCCTATTCCCGTGCATTGGAACTGGGCGCGCAACCGATCGAAATCCCGACGGGTCCGATGGAACTCAACCTGCCAGCGATCAAAGGTATCGGCGGCGCGCCGCTGTACTTGATCGACCGTTACGGTGAAGGCAGTTCGATCTATGACATCGACTTTGTGTTCATCGAAGGTGTGGATCGCCATCCGGTGGGCGCTGGCCTGAAAATCATCGACCATTTGACCCATAACGTGTATCGCGGCCGCATGGCGTACTGGGCTAATTTCTACGAAAAACTGTTCAACTTCCGTGAAATTCGCTACTTCGACATCAAGGGCGAATACACCGGCCTGACCTCCAAAGCCATGACGGCCCCGGACGGCATGATCCGTATCCCCTTGAACGAAGAATCGTCCAAAGGTGCAGGGCAGATCGAAGAGTTTTTGATGCAGTTCAATGGCGAAGGCATTCAGCACGTCGCCTTCCTCAGTGATGACCTGATTAAAACCTGGGATGCACTGAAGA
The DNA here is from genome assembly GCF_016812185.1 of Pseudomonas weihenstephanensis. Classification (NCBI taxonomy): domain Bacteria; kingdom Pseudomonadati; phylum Pseudomonadota; class Gammaproteobacteria; order Pseudomonadales; family Pseudomonadaceae; genus Pseudomonas; species Pseudomonas weihenstephanensis. The sequence continues at coordinate 50,213 of NZ_JAAEBV010000003.1, forward strand.
AAATCGGTATGCGTTTCATGACCGCGCCGCCAGAGACCTACTACGAAATGCTCGAAGGCCGCCTGCCTAATCACGGCGAGCCGGTGCATGAGCTGCAATCGCGGGGCATCCTGCTGGACGGTTCATCCGATAAAGGCGATCAACGTTTGCTGTTGCAGATCTTCTCCGAAACCCTGATGGGGCCGGTGTTCTTCGAATTTATCCAGCGCAAGGGCGACGACGGTTTTGGCGAAGGCAACTTCAAGGCGCTGTTCGAGTCCATTGAGCGCGACCAGGTGCGTCGTGGCGTACTGACAGCAGACTGACAACACGTGTAAAAAAAACGCCCATCCGCTGTGTCGGTTGGGCGTTTTTTTATGGGTTTAAAACAAGCCTGCCGCGATATTGATCGAAAACCCGAGGACCGCGGTGTTGAACAAAAAACCCAACAACGAATGAGCAAGGACTGCTTTGCGCATCTCGCGCGTCGCAATGGCGACGTCCGCCGTTTGCACCGCCACGCTGAGCGTGAAAGAAAAATACATAAAATCCCAATAATCAGGGCTCAGTTCGCCCTCCGGGAAGCGCAGCGCCGGTTCAGGCCCCTCGTTGTTATAGAACAAGCGCGCGTAATGCAAACTGAAAATAACCCCGATCATCAGCCACGAGCCGACGATGGTCATGCCGGTAAAGGCGTAATGCATGATCTGATCGGTATCGCTCAGTTTGCTGTTGCCTGACAGCTCAAGCGTGATGGCCGCTAGGCTGGTCACGGCAGCAATACACACCGTGAATAGCACCATGCTGGCATTTTCATCTTCAACCTCGGCTGTGCGCTTCACGTCACGGGCCTTGGAGCGAATAACCAACCACAGCGTCAACGCTAAATACAGCCAGACACCGGCGTTCCATCCCAGCAAAAATTTAGACGTCAGCGTCGCAGCAGGAGCAAAGATACCAACCGCGCCCCCCAACACAGTGGCAGCGGTCAGGCGAGGATGAGTGCGTGCAAGATGCGGCATAAACAATCCCTGTTACTCGGTATTGCTGCACCTTAGCACGCGCGGTGGACGCTTAAAGCGATCGCGATTTGCTTCTGACCAGTTTCATCACCACGACGAAGAAGACGGGCACAAACACCACTGCCAGTGTTGCCACAATCATGCCGCCAATCACCCCCGTACCGATTGCCTGCTGGCTCGCGGAGCTTGCACCGGTGGCAATCGCCAAGGGCACCACACCGAGAATAAACGCCAGCGATGTCATTACAATCGGTCGCAAACGCAAGCGGGCGGCCTGCACGGTGGCGTCCACCAAGTCATGACCTTCGTCATACAGCGTTTTGGCGAACTCAATGATCAAAATCGCGTTCTTGGCTGACAAGCCAATGATCGTAATCAAGCCCACTTTGAAAAACACATCGTTAGGCATTCCTCGCAAGGTCACTGCCAGCACAGCACCCAAAACGCCCAGCGGCACGACCAACAGTACCGCCGTAGGAATCGACCAGCTTTCATATAGCGCCGCCAGGCAAAGGAACACCACCAGCAATGACAGGCCCAGCAGAATCGGCGCCTGTGCGCCCGAGATTTTTTCTTCAAGGGACAGACCGGTCCATTCCATGCCCATGCCTGCTGGTAATTGAGCGACCAGGCGCTGGATCTCTTCCATCGCTTCGCCTGTGCTGTGGCCCGATGCGGCTTCACCCGAAATGCTGATGGCCGGGTAACCGTTATAGCGCGTCAACTGAGAAGCCCCTTGAATCCAGCGCGCTTCGACAAACGCTGAAAGCGGCACCATTTTCCCCAAGTTGTTGCGCACATTGATCTTGAGCAAGTCTTCAACCTGACTGCGCTGATCGCCCTCGGCCTGAACCACCACGCGCTGCATACGGCCCTGGTTCGGGAAGTCATTGACATACGCCGAGCCAACCGCCGTGGACAGCACATTGCCAATGTCAGCAAACGAGATGCCCAACGCGTTGGCACGCTTGCGATCAACCTCCAGTTGTACTTGCGGGCTTTCTGCCAGCGCACTTTCACGCACATTAGCCAGCACCGCGCTTTTCTCGGCCAGCGCCAACAGTTCGGTACGCGCTTGCATCAGTACGTCGTAGCCTGCGCCGCCACGGTCTTGCAGGCGGAATTCGAAGCCGCTGGATGTGCCCAAGCCACTGACTGGCGGTGGCAGGATGGCAAACGCCACGGCGTCTTTTAGCTCGCTGAAGGCGGCATTCGCTCGATCGGCAATGGCCGAGGCAGAGTCCTTGGCGCCGCGCTCTGACCAATCCTTCATCGTTGTGAACGCCAGTGCCGCGTTTTGGCCGTTACCCGAGAAGCTGAACCCCAGAATCATCGTCGTATTGCCCACGCCAGGCTCGCCTGCGTTGTGGGCTTCAATCTGCTCGGCGACTTTTATTGTGCGGCCCTGACTGGCTCCCGGCGGTAACTGGATATCGGTGATGGTGTAGCCCTGGTCTTCCACGGGTAAGAACGAGGAGGGCAGACGGGCAAAGCACAGCACCAAGATCACGAGCAGCGCCCCGTAGAGCAACAAGTAGCGGCCACTGCGCTTGATGACGTGCACCACCCAGTGCTCGTAACCTTGGGACATACGCTCGAAGCGTGTATTGAACCAGCCAAAAAACCCGCCTTTGGCATGGTGTTCACCCTTGGCGATTGGCTTGAGCAGCGTTGCGCACAACGCCGGGGTCAAGGACAGCGCAAGGAAGGCCGAGAACAAAATGGAGGTGGCCATCGACAGCGAGAATTGCTGATAAATCACCCCCACCGAACCCGGCATAAACGCCATAGGAATAAACACGGCGACCAGCACCAGCGTTATACCGATGATGGCGCCGCTGATCTGGGTCATGGCTTTGCGCGTGGCCTCACGGGGCGACAGCCCTTCTGTGACCATGATCCGCTCAACGTTTTCCACCACCACAATGGCATCGTCCACCAGAATCCCGATGGCCAGCACCATGCCAAACATGGTCAGCACGTTGATCGAAAACCCCAGGACCAGCATGGTGGCAAACGTGCCCATGAGGGCGACAGGCACCACCAGTGTCGGAATCAACGTGTAGCGCACGTTCTGCAAAAACAGGAACATCACGGCAAACACCAGCACCATGGCTTCGACCAGGGTGTACATCACTTTGGTAATCGAAACCTTCACAAACGGCGAAGTGTCGTAGGGAATGCTGTATTCGACCCCGGACGGGAAGTAACGGCTCAACTCGTCCATTTTGGCGCGAATCAATGTCGCCGTACTCAGGGCGTTAGCTTCGGGCGCCAATTGAACGCTGAACGCGGTGGCCGTTTTGCCATTCAGGCGAGTGCCGTACTGGTATTCCTGACTGCCGATTTCTACGCGCGCCACATCCCGCACGCGCACTGTCGAGCCGTCGGGGTTGGCGCGCAGCACTATGTCGCCAAACTCTTCAGGCGTCGACAACTGACCCTTGACCAGCACCGTCGCGGTGATTTCCTGGGTGGGGCGCCCTGGTAAGTCACCAATGCTGCCCGCTGAAACTTGAGCGTTCTGATTGGCAATCGCCTGATTGACATCGGCAGGCGTAAGGTTAAAGCCAATCAGCTTTTGTGGATCGATCCAGACACGCATGGCGCGTTCTGCGCCATAAAGCTGGGCCTTGCCCACGCCCTCGATGCGCTTGATTTCGTTCATCACGTTGCGCGCAAGGTAATCGCTGAGCGCGACCTCATCCAGCGGGCTGTCATTGGCGGTCAAGGTCACCAGCATCAAAAAGCCGGAGGACACTTTCTCGACCTGCAAACCCTGCTGCATCACCGCTTGCGGCAGACGAGACTCCACGGCTTTGAGCCGGTTTTGCACATCCACCTGCGCCATTTCGGGGTCAATCCCCGGCTTGAACGTGGCGGTAATGGTTGCGCTGCCCAAACTGCTTTGGGATTCGAAGTACATCAGGCCGTCGGTGCCGTTGAGCTCTTGCTCAATCAGGCTGACCACGCTTTCGTCCAGGGTTTGGGCCGAGGCGCCGGGGTAGACGGCGTAGATTTCGACTTTAGGCGGCGCCACGTTGGGGTATTTGGCCACCGGCAGTTGCGGGATGGCCAATGCGCCGGCCAACACAATGAACAACGCGACGACCCAGGCAAAGATAGGCCGATCGATAAAGAACTGCGGCATGCTCACTGATCCGTGGAGTGTACGAGAGGGAGTGCGGGGTCATCGATCTGTACCTGCTCGCCGGGGCGCGCGTGTTGCAGACCTTCAATGACAATGCGGTCACCGGCCTTGAGGCCGCTGTTAACAATCCAGCGATCATTTTGTGCATTGCCCAGTTGCACGGGGTGTTGCTTGACGCGGTTGTCCGCCTCAATCAGCAACACCTGCGCCACGCCAGCACTGTCTCGCAAAATGGCGCGCTGCGGCACGCTGATGCCTTGCTTGTTCATCGCCTGCTCCAGGCGCACGCGCACAAAGCTGCCAGGCAACAAGTCGTAATCGGGGTTGGGAAATTCGCTGCGCAGAACCACCTGGCCAGTGCTGGGATCGACGTTGATATCGGTGAACAGCAATTTACCGGGCAAGGGGTAGAGGCTGCCGTTGTCGCGGACTAGCGTGGCGCGAGCTTGATGGGCCCCCACTTGTTGCAGCTCACCAGCGCGAAATGATTCACGCAAGTTGTCCAGATCGCGCGTGGACTGAGTCAGGTCGACGTGCACAGGGTCGAGTTGCTGAATGCGGGCTAGCGGGGTGACTTCTCCCTGACCGACCAACGCGCCTTCCGTGACCAATGCCCGACCGATGCGCCCGGAAATAGGGGCTGTTACGGTGGCATAGCCTAAATTCAGGCGGGCGCGCTGCACAGCAGCCTTGTTTGCGGCGACATCGGCTTGCGCCTGTTGCGATTGGGCACGGGCGTTATCGTATTCCTGACGGCTGATGGCACTGCTTTCAATCAGTGCGCTGTAGCGTTCATCTTGCTGCCTGGCTTGCAGGGCCAGCGCTTGGGATTTACGCAGAGCGGCTTGCGCGCTGTCCAGGTCTGCCTTGAACGGCGCAGGGTCAATTAAGAACAACACCTCACCGCGTTTGACCTCACTGCCTTCCTCATACACGCGCTTAAGGATGACCCCCGCGACGCGGGCGCTGACCTGCGCCACGCGTGGTGCAACGATCCGCCCACTCAACTCGTTATTGATCGACAGGGGAGCGGTTGTAATGACTTCGGTGCGTACCTTGACCAAGGGCGCTTTCTGTTCAGCGTCGGGGCTTTTGCCGCAACCGCCGAGGGCCAGTGCCAGCGCTGAAAGGCATAGCGGGGCAAAGAGCTTTTTCAATGAGCGTGCCTTCTTATAAATGCAGGATGGTTCTGTAAGTGCTTGCGAATGCTAAGCGCAGCACGCAAGAGGCGTTGTGAATCTGTGTAGGAGGTGTGTGAAAAAGTGTGAAGGTTATGCTCCTATCCATGTGAGGTTGTATATCCTTTGGGTTTCCCCAAGTTGTAAGCATTTATTATGCCCACTATTTTGCTGGTCGAAGACGACGCTGCGCTCTCGGAGCTGATTGCCAGCTACCTGGAGCGTAATGGCTATGAAGTCAGCGTGATTGCTCGTGGCGATCAGGTACGTGATCGAGCCAAAAGTAACCCGCCAGACCTGGTTATTCTTGACTTGATGTTGCCGGGCCTTGATGGCTTGCAAGTGTGCCGTTTGTTGCGCAACGACTCGGCCAGTCTGCCGATCCTGATGTTGACGGCCCGCGACGATAGTCATGATCAGGTGCTAGGGCTAGAGATGGGTGCCGACGATTATGTGACAAAACCTTGCGAGCCGCGTGTGCTACTGGCGCGAGTACGCACTTTATTGCGCCGCAGCAGCCTGATTGAGCCACAAATGGCCAATGACCGAATCCTGATTGGCAACCTGTGCATCGACCTTTCTGAGCGCACCGTATGCTGGCGAGGCCAGGACATCGAGTTGTCCAGCGGGGAGTACAACTTGCTCGTGGTGCTGGCAAGGCATGCCGGAGAAGTGCTCAGCCGCGATCAGATTCTTCAGCGTTTACGCGGTATTGAATTCAATGGCACAGACCGCTCCGTTGATGTGGCCATCTCCAAATTGAGGCGCAAGTTCGACGATTGCGCGGGCGAAGCCCGCAAAATCAAAACAGTGTGGGGCAAAGGGTATTTGTTCAGCCGTTCCGAGTGGGAATGCTGAGCGATGTTCAAGGTTCTGCTACGGCTTTATCTGGTCACGATGGTGACCTTCGGCGCAGCCATTTATCTGGTGCCGGAGCTGATCGTGACGGTGTTTCACGAGCGTTTCATGCATTACAACGTCGACATGTCCCGTGGCATGCAAACCCTTCTGGTCAAACAGTTCCACCCGTTACCCGCTGAACAGTGGCCAACACTGGCCCGCGAGCTGGACACGAAATTCTCCCCGTTGCGGGTCAATTTACTGTCGATCAACGACCCTAAATTCAACGCCCGGGAGCGCCATCAACTGGAGCAAGGCCAAGGTGTGCTGCGCATCGGCGAGTGGGGCTGGCGCACATTAGTGGTTTCCCCCCTGAACCGACAACAAGCGATTGAGCTGGTGATGCCCCCCGACCCGTTCGACATGAACGTGTTGTACTGGAGCATCAACGTTTTGATCGGCGCAGCCTTGCTCGCCTGTCTGTTGCTGTGGTTGCGTCCGCACTGGCGTGACCTTGAGCGGCTCAAGCGCACGGCCGCACAGATTGGCCAGGGCCACTTGAGCGCGCGCACCCACATCTCGCCACGTTCCAATGTTCATGCGCTGGCCAGCGCTTTTGACACCATGGCGCAAGACATCGAAAGCCTGCTCAACCAGCAGCGCGACCTGCTCAATGCGGTGTCTCACGAACTGAGAACGCCCCTGACCCGGCTCGATTTCGGCCTGGCGCTGGTGCTGTGCGATGACCTGCCGCCTGCCAGCCGCGACCGCCTGCTGGTGCTGGTTGGCCACATACGCGAGCTGGATGAGCTGGTGCTGGAGCTGCTGTCCTTCAGTCGCCTGAAAAACCCGACGTTGGTGCCGGAACGTGTCGATGTGTCGCTGGACGAGTTCATTGACAGCATTCTTGGCAGTTTCGATGAAGCGCTCGAAACCCCGGACATTGTGCTGGACGTGTTGATGCAAGGGACTCAGGCCCGATTTGCCCTTGATCCCCGGCTGACAGCGCGCGCGCTGCAAAATCTGCTGCGCAATGCCATGCGCTATTGCGATCACCGCATTCAAGTAGGGGTCAATGTCACACCCCAAGGCTGTGAGTTATGGGTGGACGACGACGGTATTGGCATTGCCGAGGTGGATCGCGAGCGGGTTTTTGAACCGTTCTACCGCCTGGATCGCAGCCGGGACCGCGCAACGGGGGGCTTTGGACTTGGATTGGCCATCAGTCGACGCGCCCTGGAAGCCCAGGGCGGTACGTTAAAGCTTGAGCAATCCCCCCTGGGTGGGGCGCGCTTTAGACTGTGGCTGCCTGCCTGACTTAGAGAGAGCGGCGCTGGCGGCTCACATGCTTGAGGCCTTCGAGCACCAGCACCCCGACGGCCAGCCAGATCGGTCCGTAGGTCAGCCATTGCCCTTCTTCCAGGCTGTCGCCCAGCAACAGGGCGACGGCCACCAGTAACACCGGTTCGACGTAACTGAGCAGGCCGAACAGGCTAAACGGCAGCAAGCGGCTGGCCAAGATGTAAGCAAAACCTGCGGCGGCACTGATAATACCCATCAGCGGAACGAGCGCGAACAACAGCGGGCGCTGCGCATCGAGATCAACATGCTCGCCGGCAAGTACAAACCATAGCGCAACCGGCACCATCAACAGCATGTCCAGCCACAACCCGCCCAAGTTGTCGATGCCGATTTTCTTGCGCAGCACGAAATACATCGGGTAGCCGATGGCGACCACCAGCGTGGTCCATGAAAAACCACCGGTACGGTACAACTCGTTGGCAACCCCGACCACGGCCAGGGCGGTGGCGATTTTTTGCAGGCGCGAGAGGCGTTCGCCATACACGATGCGTCCAGTGAGAATCATGGTCAGTGGTAGCAAGAAATAACCCAGCGACACATCCAGCCCGTGGCCATTCAAAGGCCCCCACATAAACATCCACAGCTGTAGGCCCACCAGAAAGCTGGTGACGGCGACGCAAGGGATCAGAGCCGGTTGGGCGCGCAAGCGCTGAAATATGAGCGGCACCCATTTCCAGTCGCCGCTGAGGCAGATAAACAGTGTCATGAAGGGCAGCGAAATCAGGATGCGCCAGCCGAAGATTTCTTGACCGTTGAGCGGCCAGAGCACAGACGTGAAGTAGTACAGGACGCCGAACAGGCACGACGCCAAAATCGATAAAACAATACCTTTAGACACAACAACCTCAATGGATCTACAGCGTTACTCGTGTGAGTGGGCACGTAGCTTGAGGCTGTGGAACATCATTGGCAAATCTCTTTTAAACCAATAAGTTGGCTTTTAAACCTAGCCAAACAGGTAATGCGTGTAACTTCCAAGCAAATACTGGGCCAAAGACGTTTTAAACGAGCGTTCGTGTTTTCAAAAAAAAAGACTAACGGTCATGCTCAGGCCCAGTACGCACCTTCCTAGACTGATTTTCTCTGACGCACCAAATGCTTGAACCCTTCAAAAATCAGCACCAGCACCGCCAGCCATATCGGCAGATACGTTAGCCACTGACCCGAATTGATGCTCTCACCCAGCAGCAAGGCGACACAGACCAACAGCACCGGTTCGACGTAACTGAGCAACCCGAACAGGCTGAATGCCAGCATGCGGCTGGCCATGATGTAGCTGATCAAGGCCAGTGCGCTGATCACCCCCAGCAGCGGGATAAGCGTATACAGCGCAGAGCGCTGACTGGCGACATCAAAGCCATGCTCACCCCCCTGCACGAACAAGAACGCCACAGGCATCAACAACAGCATGTCCAACCAGAGGCCGCCGAGGTTATCGGTGCCTATACGTTTGCGCAGCACGAAGTAGAGCGGGTATCCAATCGCAACCAATAGCGTGGTCCACGAGAAACCGCCCACACGATAGACCTCGTTGGCCACGCCCAGGGTAGCCAGTGCGGCAGCGATCTTTTGCAAACGCGACAAGCGTTCGCCATACACCAAACGGCCGGTGAGGATCATGGTCAGCGGTAACAGGAAGTAGCCCAGCGACACGTCGAGGCTGTGGCCATTTAATGGTGCCCACAGGAACAGCCACAATTGCACACCCACCAACGCACTGGAGGCTATCAGGCCGCCCCAGAGCATGGGTTGTTGGCGCAGACGGGAAACTATCGCCGGAACCAGCCGCCAGTCCCCGGAGAAAAACATGAATACGCTCATGCAGGGCAAGGTAAGGAGCATCCGCCAACCGAAAATTTCAGCACCACTCAAGGGATAGAGCAGGGATGTGAAGTAATACATGACACCGAACAGGCTCGATGCCAGAACCGATAGAACAATACCTTTGGACACAACAGCCTCGTTACACGCGCATTTTGATTGTTAGAGGCGCGTAGCTTGAGGCCCTGAAGCCCTTAGGGCAAATGCATAAAAAAATGGTCCGGGGTGGCATAGCCGTTGCCGAAGGCGACCTGCGATGGCGAAGCGTTCGTAAACCCGATAACCGGGGTGTCAGTCAGACACCGCATCGGATGGGCTTTGACGGCTACGCCGCCGGCCGTAGCCTTGCATTACTCGTCAACGGCTAGCGTTTTTAAGTGCGTATGGCCCAGTCAATTACGCGTTGTTCATCCCCCGCGTCATGCGCAGCGCCAACACACTGCCGCCCACAATCACGGCGGCCAGCAAATAGAGCGCGACGTCGGTCGAACCCGTGGTGTCTTTCACAAACCCCACCAGGTACGGGCTCAAGAACCCGGCCATTTGCCCCATCGAGTTGATCAGGGCCAAGCCCCCGGCCGCTGCACCGGCACTGAGCATGGCGGTCGGCACCGGCCAAAACATCGGCAGGCCGGTGAGGGCGCCCATTGTGGCAATGGTCAGCCCCAAAATGGCGATTGCCGGTTGGGTGGCAAAGTTGACGGCGATGATCAGCCCCAGTGCGCCCATCAACATCGGCACCACCAAGTGCCAGCGGCGTTCTTTGCGCAAGTCGGCCGAACGCCCCACCAGCAGCATGAACACTGCGGCGAGCAGGTAGGGGATGGCACTCAACCACCCAATCACCAACGTGTCGCTGAACCCCAAATTTTTGATGATCGAGGGCAGCCAAAAGTTAATCGCGTACACGCCGCTCTGAATGCAGAAGTAGATCAGGCCAAACGCCCAGATCGCGGGGTTCTTGAACACCGCGAGCAGTGAGTCGCTGGTGGTAGGCGGTTTGTTCGCGGCGTCCAGCCGATGATCGGCTTGGAGCACTTCGCGCTCATGAGGCGTGAGCCATTTGGCGTTGGCGAAACTGTCATTGAGCAGAAAGATCGCCAAGCCACCGAGGATTACAGTTGGAATACCTTGCAACAGGAACATCCACTGCCAGCCGGCAAGCCCACCCTGGCCCGCCGCGAAGTGGCTGAGGATCCAGCCCGAGAAAGGCCCGCCCACCAGGCCCGACACCGGGATGGCCGACATGAACAGTGCCATGATCCGGCCACGACGGAATGTCGGGAACCATTGCGACAGATACAGCACCACACCGGGGAAGAAACCGGCTTCAGCTGCACCTGTAAACAGGCGCAGGGTGTAGAACTGGGTTGGCGTGGTGACAAACATCAGGCAGGTGGACAGCAGCCCCCAACTGACCATCATCACGGCGATCCAGCGTCGCGGGCCAAACTTGGTCAACGCCAGATTACTGGGCACACCGCACAGCACGTAGCCGATGAAAAAGATCCCGGCACCCAGGCCGTACACGGTTTCGCTGAATTTCAGCGCGTCGAGCATCTGTAATTTGGCAAAGCCAACGTTTACCCGGTCGAGGTAATTGAACAGATAGCAGATGAAAATGAAGGGGATCAAACGCAGGGTGATGCGCTTGTAGATGGCGTTTTTATCGTCATCGCCGGTCAGCGAAGCGGGGGCGCTCTGTGACATCTCTTGTCTCTCTTTATTATGTTTTTTTGCGATCCGAGGTTAACGTTGGTCGCTGCTTGAGTCTCGGTCACCCTTACGTTGCTGTCTTTGTGCTATTGCACAGCATTTTTGCGCTCAGGCTGTGCCTAAGAACAAATGTTTCCAAGGATTGTCACCCTATGTTTGAACTGGATCATGATTTGGCGCAGGACATCGTGGATCGCGCGATGGCCATCTTGCCGTACAACGTTAACGTGATGGACAGCCAGGGGCTGATCCTGGGCAGTGGCGAGCCGGAGCGTATCAACACCCGACATGAAGGGGCGCAGTTAGTGTTGGCCAACGGACGGGTGGTGGAGATCGATGCGCACACCGCCAAGTGCCTCAAGGGTGTGCAGCCGGGCATTAACCTGCCCTTGCTGCTCGATCAACGCCTGATCGGTGTGCTCGGCCTGACCGGTGAACCCGAACTATTGCGCACCTACGCCGAGCTGGTGCGCATGACTGCCGAGATGCTGGTGGGCCAGCGTCATCAGCAGGCCGAGCAGCAATGGCGACGCCAGCGTTGCGACGATTTGGTGGCCTTGTTGCTGAGTGAAGGCGGCGATTCTCCGCGCTTGATCGATGAAGCTCAGCAGTTAGGTCTCAAACCCCAACTGTCGCGTATTCCGTATCTGTTTGAGTTGGGCAAAGGTCTCACCGGCGAAGCCCTCGGCGCGTGGTTGCAGTCACGTTACCCGGACAGCTGGTGCGTGTGCCCGGCCAACGCATCGCTACTGTGGTGCCGGCCGGCCACCACCACGCTGGATGATGTGCGGCTGTTGGAGCGTCTCGACACCCAGGGCTGGAACGTGCTGCGCATTGCCGCTGGAGGCCAGGCCGATGCGCTCAAAGGGCTGCGTCGTTGCTACCGTCGGGTCGGGGATTTGCTGGCCTATGGGCGCGATGTATTACCTGACACACGGCTGCTGAGTCTGGATCGCTATCGATTGCCCGTCATGCTGTGGCGCCATCGCAATGACGATGCGCTGGAAGAGTTGCTCAATCCGTTGCACAAGGTGGTGGCCAAAGACAGTAACGGCCAATTGATTGCTACCTTGCGCAGTTGGTGTGTGCACGACGGTCAAAGTCAGGCCTGTGCCGATGCGCTGGGTATTCATCGCAACAGCCTGCGCTATCGCATGGAGCGCATTGCCGAGTTGAGCGGAGTCGATCCGCTGAGCCTGAACGGCATGTTGGCGCTGTATCTGGGGGTGCAACTGCTGCCCTATGCCCGAGCTTCAGCGATTTGAAAGCAAAAAAAAGCCCCGCGACCGAATGAACGCGGGGCTAAACGGTTGGATGCGACCAACCAAAGGAGCCGTTAAATCAGTTGAAACTTAGCGCGCACTGGCCAGGGTTTCGACCTGCCAGCCGCCACCCAGGGCTTTGTAGATCGCCACAACGCCGCGATACAACTCAACCTCGGCTTGCGCTTGGCTGTCTTCGGCCGCCAGTCGTTCGCGCTGGGCATCGAGCAGCACCAAAAAGTCCACGGTGCCTTCACGGTAACGAATGGCTGCCAAATCCGCCGCGGTGCGACTGGACTCGCTTTGTCGAATCAGCGACACCAAGCGTTGCTGACGTTTGCCGTAGTCAGTGAACGCGTTTTGCGACTCTTCCAGCGCCAACAACACTTGCTGCTCATAGCTGGCCAAGGCGCCATCGGCTTGTGCATCCGCACCGCGCAAGCGGGCGCGCACACTGCCCAAATCAAATGCAGGCCAAGTGATACGCGGGCCTAAGGCCCAGGCATTGGCAGCAGCCGAACCGATTTGCGATCCACGTCCGGCGGCAAAGCCGAGGAACCCGCTGAGGCTGACCCGCGGAAACAGATCCGCCTTGGCTACGCCGATACGGGCGGTGGCGGCGGCCAACTTACGTTCAGCGCTCATGATGTCCGGACGACGTTGCAGCAGATCGCCGGGGTTGCCAATGTTCAACGCTTTAGCAATGGCAGGCAGTTTGGCCGGGCTCAGATCCACACTCAGTTGCTCTGGCCGTTGGCCCAGCAACGTGGCGATGCGGTTGCGTTCACGCGCCTGTTCGGCCTGCAATTGCGGCACGCTGGCTTCAACGGCGGCCAGACGTGCATCCGCGCGCATCACGTCCAGCTCATCACCCACCCCAGCATCGCGCAGGCTTTCGGTGATGGCTTTGGATTCCTGCTGGTTTTTCAGGTTGTCCAAGGCAATGCGTTCACGCAATTGAGCGCCGCGCAGTTCGCCATAGGCATCGACCAACTCAGCAATCATCGTCACTTGCAACTGATACAAATCCGCTGCCGCTGCTTGCTCGTCAGCGTCGCTGGCTTCCAATTGACGCTGGATACGCCCGAACAGATCGATTTCCCACGCCATGTCCAGGCCCAGGTCGTAGCGCTCACTGTTGACGCGCTTCTCGGTCTGCCCTGGAATTTGCCCCTTGCCCAGGTCACTGCTGGCACGGCTGGTGATGGTCGGCATCGCATCGTTGCTGACGTCATCACGAATGGCCCGTGCTGCACGCAAGCGGGCAAACGCCACGCGCAGTTCACGGTTGCCGGCCAACGACTGAGACACCAATGCATTCAAGGTTGGATCGTCGAACTGCTGCCACCAGATCCCTTCAAAATGCGCACGGTCAAAGCCTTTAAGGGTCTCGGCGCTGATCTGCGCCGGCACAGTCTTCGGCGTTTGGTAATCCGGGCCTACGGCACAGGCGCTCAACGCCAGTACCAACAGGCTTGGAAGGAAGGCTTTCACGCTCATTGCTGCGGCTCCAACTTCAAGTGCTTGGCGGCTTTGCGCGCTTCACTGCGCTCCACATAGCGGCGAATCAAGACATAGAACACTGGCGTCAGCAGCAGGCCGAAGAAGGTCACACCGAGCATGCCGGAGAACACCGCAACACCCATTGCGTGACGCATTTCAGCACCCGCACCGCTAGAGAGCACCAGAGGCACCACACCCATGATGAACGCGAACGAGGTCATCAGGATCGGCCGCAGACGCAGGCGGCAGGCTTCGAGCACCGCCGCCAGCGGGTCGAGGCCTTCTTCCTGTTTGTCCTTGGCGAACTCGACGATCAAAATCGCGTTCTTGCACGCCAACCCCACCAGTACGATCAAGCCGATCTGAGTGAAGATGTTGTTGTCACCGCCCGAAATAATCACCCCGGTAATCGCCGACAGCAGCGTCATCGGCACAATCAGGATGACCGCCAGTGGCAGGCTCCAGCTCTCGTATTGCGCAGCCAGCACCAGGAACGCCAGCAGCACGCAGAGCGGGAACACAAACAGTGCGGTATTACCCGACAGGATTTGCTGATACGTCAGTTCAGTCCACTCATAGGTCATGCCGTTAGGCAGTTCTTCTTTGAGCAGTTTCTCCATGGCCGCTTCTGCTTGCCCGGAGCTGTAGCCCGGTGCCGCGCCGCCATTGATTTCGGCAGTGACGAAGCCGTTGTAGTGCATCACGCGGTCGGGGCCTGCGGTGTCGCTGACCTTGATGAAGGTTGCCAGCGGGATCATTTCGCCTTTGTTGTTGCGCACTTTCAGTTGGCCAATCTGCTCAGGCTCCAGGCGGAACTGCTGCTCAGCTTGAACGTTGACCTGATAAGTGCGCCCGAAGCGGTTGAAATCGTTGGCATACAGCGAACCCAGATAGATCTGCAATGTGTCAAAGATGTCGTTGATGGCCACGCCGTGGGTCTTGGCTTTTTCCCGATCAATCGCAGCATCAACTTGTGGCACGTTGACTTGGTAGCTGGTGAACAACCCGGCCAGCTCTGGCACGTTATGGCTCTTGGCAATCACGTTCTGTACTTCTTTGTACAGTTCGTCATAACCCAGATTGCCGCGGTCTTCGATTTGCAGGCGGAACCCGCCAATAGTGCCCAGACCTTGTACCGGAGGTGGCGGGAAAATCGCGATGTAAGCGTCCTGAATGTCCGCGAACTGGGCGTTCAAGGAGGCTGCAATGGCGGCAGCCGACTGGCTTGGGTCCTTGCGCTCATCAAACGGCTTGAGCGGGGTGAACACGATGCCGCTGTTCGGGCTGTTGGTAAAACCGTTAATCGACAGACCAGGGAAGGCCACCGAGTTGGCAACCCCCGGTTGTTTAAGCGCAATTTCGGACATGCGCTTGATAACGGCTTCAGTACGATCCAGGCTCGCGGCGTCTGGCAATTGGGCGAAGGCCACCAGGTATTGCTTGTCTTGCGGTGGTACGAAGCCGGTTGGCGTATGGGCAAAACCGGCCCACGTCAGCACCATCAAGCCTGCGTACAGCAACATGGCGATACCGCTGCCACGAATCACACGGCGCACAGTGCCGACATAACCGTTACTGGCCTTGACGAAGAAACGGTTGAACGGGCCGAACAGCCAGCCACCGAACAGACGATCCAGCACACGGGTAAAACGGTCTTTCGGCGCGTGATGGCCTTTCAGCAATACCGCTGCCAGTGCAGGGGACAACGTCAGCGAGTTGAAGGCCGAGATGACCGTGGAAATAGCAATGGTCAGGGCGAACTGCTTATAAAACTGCCCGGTCAGACCCGAGATAAAGGCGGCCGGAATAAACACCGCACACAGCACCAATGCCGTGGCAATGATCGGGCCGGTCACTTCACGCATCGCCCGCTTGGTGGCATCTACGGGGTTGAGTCCCAGCGCGATATTTCGCTCGACGTTCTCCACCACCACAATCGCATCGTCGACCACGATCCCGATGGCCAGTACCAGACCGAACAGCGACAGTGCGTTGAGCGAGAAGCCGAACATGTGCATCACGGCAAACGTACCGATCAACGACACTGGCACGGCCACTAGCGGAATGATCGAGGCGCGCCAGGTTTGCAAAAACAGGATAACGACCAGTACCACCAGAATCAGGGCTTCAAACAGGGTATGCACCACGGCTTCGATCGAACCACGAACGAAAACGGTCGGGTCATACACGATGTCGAAGTCCATCCCTTGCGGGAAGTTCTGCTTGAGTTCGGTCATTTTTGCGCGAACGTCATCGGAAATCTGGATCGCATTGGAACCAGGGCGCTGGAAGATCGGTATCGCCACTGCCGGTTGGTTATTCAGCAACGAACGCAAGGCGTACTGACTGGAGCCCAGCTCAACCCGTGCAATGTCCTTCAAACGCGTGATCTGCCCATCGTCACCCGAACGGATGATGATGTTCTCAAACTCTTCTTCAGTGACCAAACGGCCCTGGGTGTTGACCGACAGCTGGAAGCTGGTGGCATTCGGCGCTGGCGGGGTGCCCAGGGCACCGGCAGCAACCTGACGGTTTTGCTCACGAATGGCCGTGACCACATCGGTAGCGGTCAGGTTGCGTGAAGCGGTTTTGTTCGGATCAAGCCAGACCCGCAATGAGTAGTCGCCCATGCCGAACATCTGCACATCGCCGATCCCGTTCAACCGTGCCAACTCATCCTTGATGTTGAGGATGGCGTAGTTAGACAGGTACAGCATGTCGTAACGCTGGTCCGGAGAGGTCAAGTGCACAACCATCGTCAGGTCGGGCGAGGCCTTGTCCACGGTAATGCCGATGCGCGTGACTTCCTCAGGCAGCTTGGGCTGCGTGCGCGTCACACGGTTTTGCACTTGCACCTGAGCGTTGTCCAGGTCAGTGCCCAGCGCAAAGGTGATGGTCAGGGTGATCTTACCGTCAGCGGTGGACTGTGAAGACATGTACAACATGTTTTCAACGCCGGTTATCGCTTGTTCCAGCGGCGCGGCAACGGTATCGCCAATCACTTTCGGGTTGGCGCCGGGGAAGTTGGCACGCACCACCACGGTCGGCGGTACGACTTCCGGGTATTCGCTGATCGGCAATTGGAACAGCGAAATGCCACCCGCAATCAAGATCAACAATGAAAGTACGGCCGCGAAAATGGGCCGCTGAATGAAGAACTGGGAAAAATTCATCGGAGTTATCGTCCCTTAACCACGAGGAGTCGCGACACTGGCCAGTTTCGAAGCGCCAGTGGCGGGCTTGATTGGCGGCAGGTTGCTGGCTTCCAGGGCTTGTCGTTGTTGTGCCAGTGCGGCGAGGGTCTGTTCGTTGGCCATCGGGATGACTTCAGGTGTCACCGGCGAGCCGGGGCGTACTTTCTGCAAGCCCTTGACGATGATCGTGTCGTCTTTGTTCAAACCGTTACGAACAATGCGCAGACCCTCGATTTTTGGGCCCAGATCCACCGCGCGGTAGGTCGACTTATTGTCAGCATCCATCACCAGCACGAACTTTTTGCCCAAATCGGTGCCCACCGCTTCGTCATTGATCAAGACGGCAGAGTAGGTACCGCTGCCCACCAGTTTCAGCCGTGCATACAGCCCCGGCGTGAAGCTGCCATCAGCGTTATCGAACACCGCGCGGCCGCGAATGGTGCCGGTTTTCGGATTGACCTGGTTGTCGACGAAGTTCATTTGCCCCAGGTGTGGATGACCGCCTTCGTTCGACAGCCCCAAGTACACCGGCGTGGTCTGGCCGCGCTGGCCTTGACGGGCCAGTTGCGTGTACTTGAGGAAGACGCGCTCGTCGGCATCGAAATAGGCGTAGACCTTGTCAGTGGACACCACGCTGGTCAGTGGCGAGACGTCGGCCGTCACGATGTTACCGGCAGTGATTTCAGCACGGCTGACGCGGCCGCTGATCGGGGAAGTCACACGGGTAAAGCTCAAGTTGAGCTTGGCCAGGTCCAGCTCCGCCTGAATCGCGGCAACCCCGGCACGGGCTTGCTCAGAAGCCGTAGTGCGCGACTCGGCCAACTCGGCCGAAATGGCATTGCTTTCACGCAAGCGCTCACCGCGCTGTGCTTCGTTCTGACTGCGGGTGGCATTGGCGCGCGCCTGCTGCACTTGAGCTTCAAGACGACGCACTTGGGCCTGGAACGGGCGCGGATCAATCTGGAACAACAGGTCGCCTTTCTTCACCAAAGCACCTTCGGTGAAAGCAACCTGATCAATCTGCCCGGACACGCGCGGGCGAATCTCGACGGTTTCGGGGGCCTCAAGGCGCCCGGTGAACTCATCCCATTCATTGACCGGCTGTTCAAGTACTTTGGCCACACTGACTTTTGCAGCAGGCGCTGGAGCAGTCGCTTGTGGAGTTTTGCCGCATGCGCTCATCACCACGATGGCCAAGGCCGCGAGCGGGAAGCGCAAATGTTTAAGTGACTGTTCCATGAGAGGGGAGTCCGCCAATCTATTGAGATGGGGCGGATAATGCTGGCGCGCATGCTGGCGCACGAATCGAACCCAGCGAAGGTCACTATCATCCAGAATGATATAAACCCTGAGCAAGCCCTCTAGCCTGCGCTTTTTGTTAGGGGGCTATCAATTAATCTTTATCGTTTGCTGCGAACAATCAGAACTTGCGCAGAAATATTCAGAAAGGCCCTACAGCATCCCAGAACCTCTTGTCATTAGGGTTTCCCACTCACCGACATAGAGTGGACGTTATGGCTAATCACGGTGACATGACCCTCACGGGCAAAACGTCAGGATTAATATCCGCGGCGTATCTCGCCCCCCGTTCGCACACGCTATTCCTGCTCCGTTTAGCTGTCTGTCCTGCGAGTGCTTACCTGTCAAAAGTGCCCACCATTTTCGTTCGACATGACAAACCAACCGGATAGCCCAAAACATCTGAATACGGGAGCGTAACCAACGTGCCCCCGGATCGTTGTCTTGAGCTCCGCGCCACGCCATATGCACTTCAAACGCCGGGTAGCGGGGATCTTACGCGCACGCACCGCCTAAGGCGGTCAGCGCATCAGCGGTGCAGTCCGGCACAGTGGCGAGATTGTCGGGGCCCGCCAGCAATGTACTCAAACCATTAAATTAGCCATGCAGGCGGCGAAGATGATCCCGTGGACCAAATTGATTGAATTCACCGGTATGGGCCACGCGCCGTAAATGGAAGACCCAACAGGATGCATCGCCCCCCTGATCAAGCACTTGAGCCTGAAACCGGGGCTATTTATTAAGTCCTCATTGCCCGCGCAGCAGACCGGCTAGTGGCCATGCTCTTTGCCGCGAACCTTGATTTAGACGCTTTTAATGCGTTATAGCTAAAAAGGAGACCTATTTGGACACAGGAAATAACATACCTTATGGACGGAAGCACACGTATCCATCGCCAATCCGGCTCACGATCCGCACCCCTGATTGCGAATTGTGGGCCTCACATCAAGCACTGCGCATTCGCAGCTACAGGGTACATTTCCCGACTCCTGATCTTCATGGCCTTACCTTATCTTCGTCCCTGTTTCTCTGGGAACTGCGCCGACTGGCGCCATTGCTACGTCCCCCCGCCTGACACCCACTGAACACTGCTGCCTCTCGGCACTTCATCTGACCCTCATTGCCTGATCTGAACCCGGCGGACGGCTAAATTCCGTGTCCGGCGTGCAGAGACGATCCTCTTTCCACGCGCCTGCCAAACATTTCCACTGGCGCGAGCAGTACAAGGAGTTACACCCCCAATGATCTATTTCCAGGGCAAACGCATCCTTAGCGCCATCTTCGATATGGACGGCACGATGTTTGACACCGAGCGTTTACGCTTCAAGACCTTGAAGCAAGCGGCGATGGAGATTTTCGGCAGCCCGCTGAGTGATGAAACCCTGATCGGCTCACTGGGTTTAAGTGCCAAACGCGCTGAAGCGCTGGCCAAAGCCAATCACGGCGAAGACTTTCCCTACGCCCAAGTCAGGCAACGGGCAGACGAGCTTGAGCTGGCGCATGTGCGCAATCAAGGCGTGCCCATCAAAGACGGCTTGCTCGACGTGCTCGAGCGTCTGCGCCGCTGTGGCCTGACCATGGCCGTGGCCACCTCCAGCCGACGCGCGATTGCCGAGGAATATTTGATCAACGCCAACGTGCTCAAGTACTTCGACATCACGGTGTGTGGTGATGAAGTGGAGCAAGGCAAGCCGCATCCCGAAATCTTCCTCAACGCGGCCAGCGCGCTGAACTGCCTGCCCGAACACTGCCTGATGCTTGAAGACTCTGAAAACGGGTTGCTGTCAGCGATCCGCGCGAACGGGCAACCCATTCTGATCGAAGACATCAAGCCCCCGGCGCCAGAAGTCAAAGCGGGTGCGTTGCAGGCCTATACCAGCATGAGCGAATTTTTGGCGGACTTGAGCGACTGCATGCCTCACTTGGGTGTGCCTGAATTGACCGAGCCGTTTCCACAGGCCCTCAACCAGTTCAGCGTCGGCATCCACGGTTTCGGGGCGATGGGTGGTGGTTACCTGGCGCAAATTTTCTCGCACTGGGATGGTTACACCCGACCTTGCGAAATCATTGCTGCGACCCGCTCGCCGATGCTGCGCGAAACCATCCAGGCGTTCGGTCGCTACAGCGTGCGCTACGGCGCCACCTCGTTTGATCAAACCATCGAAAACATGAACATGATCGACATGGATGACGAGCAAGCCGTCATTCGCATGTACGACGTGGCCGAAATCGTTGGCCTGAGCCTTCCCGAGTCTGCGATCCGCAAGCAAGCGGGCGTGATTGCCCAAGGCTTGATTCGTCGTTTCGAACGCAGAAGCCGGGTACTCACCCTATTGATTGTTTTGAACAAGGTCGGCGGCGCTGCATTCGTGCGCGAGCAAGTTGAAGCGCATTTACGCCGCCTGGCCTCGCCGCAACTGTGTCAGCGCATCCTCGACAATACGTATTTTGCAGAAACCGTGGTCAGTCGCATCGTGTCCAAACTGTCCACCGACGCGTTGCTGCGACAGTTACGGATCAAGTCGAAAATGTTCGAAAACACCTTGAGTGAAGAGAGCCGCACACCGACCACGACCTCGAAAAAACGAGCGCCTGACTATGAGCAACTGATCAGCCGCTTCCGGCCATATGCCCAATCCAGTCAGGCGCTTAGCCAGTTGCATCTGATCCTGTTCAATAGCGAACCGGACATGCCGCTGTACGCCGAACGCTGCGGCCATTTGCTTGAGCGTCTGCGCCAGGTCAAGACAGTTGCAGACATTACCCAGACCCAAGTGATCAAAAATTTGCTGTGGAATGGCCCGCATGCCGTGATCGCCTGGTACGCCAGCCTGCTGGGGCATACCTGGCTGGGGCAGGGGATGGGCGATACACGGGTCAGCGCGCTGGCCCATCGACTAATCCGCGAAGAGGTCGGTCCGGCATTAATCGCGCAAAACCCGGAAGCGGCTGATGCTGTCGAAGATTTCTCGCAGGTTTTCCTCAAGCGCTGTGCCACCTCCTTCAAAGATCCCTGTGCCCGCGTAGCACGAGACCCACTGCGCAAGTTGCAACGTCACGAACGCATCTTTCGCAGCATTGATCTGGCCCGCAAACACGGGATACCCACTCCATCCCTTGAGTTTGGGGCGGCTTTAGCCGTTCATTACGCCCTGCGCAACCCCAATGAGAAGGATCAGGAGTGCCTGTTGATACGTAAGATCTATCGTGAAAAGGGGGAGCTTTTGTCTGTTCTGAGCTATGTGGGCGACTACAATGGGCGTCCTTATTCAGGGCTGGATCCGGTCACCGACAAGGATTTGCTTGAGTCGATTTCCCGCCGGTTCATTGAACTCAAAACGCCCGATTAAAGCCCCGAAAATCGAAAGGGTGATCCTGTAAAAGGGCTCTCTTTCGTATCAGCGATACTGACGTCAGGTGTGAGATATAACGAGGTGGTTGCGAAAAGTAGCATATAGCCATGATGCGCAAGAAGTTGCGCACTCGAATGTGGATAACCCTGTGCATACATCACCACAGCGCTCATAAGACGTGAGCTGTAGAGGAGTGCGCAAGAAGTTGCGCAGCACTGCGCAACTTCTTGCGCACTTTGTCGATGTTTCTTACGTGGAAATCATCGTTCCGATTGACTTAAACCTGTTATCTCATTGATTAGCATGGTTTTTATTAGCTTTGGCATGAACCTTGACTGTCTCTATCGGCACTTGAACGGCATTTGGGCCTTTCAAGTCCTTTTTTTCAGCAAGGAGAGCATCCATGGCGACGCCAGCGTATATGTCCATCACGGGCACCAAACAGGGTCTGATCACTGCCGGTGCGTTTACCGCGGACTCAGTGGGCAATACCTATCAGGAAGGTCATGAAGACCAGGTCATGGTTCAGGGCTTCAGCCACGAAGTGATCATTCCTCGTGACCCGCAATCCGGCCAACCGACCGGCCAACGCGTTCACAAACCGGTAAAAATCACCAAGGTGTTCGACAAGTCCTCGCCGCTGCTGCTGGCTGCGCTGACCTCTGGCGAGCGCCTGACCGAGATCGAAATCCAGTGGTTCCGCACCTCGGCTGCCGGTACCCAAGAGCATTACTTCACCACCAAACTTGAAGACGCGATCATCGTCGACATCAAGGACTACATGCACAACTGCCAGGACCCGTCGAATTCGCACTTCACGCACCTGGAAGACGTGGAATTCACCTACCGCAAAATCACCTGGACCCACGAAGTGTGCGGCACGTCCGGTTCGGATGACTGGCGTACTCCGGTCGCGGGCTAAGGCTGCGCGAGCGCGTTAAAGCCCCGGACAGTCAACTGTCCGGGGCTGCTCACCTTCCAGCGTTTTTTACCCGTCGCAAATGCCCACTCTTTTGACTAAGGAACAGTTAAATGCGTCAAAGGGATTTGAAGTTCACCTTCAGCGTACTGACCAGTCGGGCGCAATTCGAGGTAGTAGAGTTCACGTTGGAGGAGGCTATCAGCGAGCCTTTTCGCCTGACTCTGCAACTGGCCAGTGATAACCCCGCCATAGAGTTTGCCCAGATACTGGATCAGCCCGCGTTGCTCACACTGTGGGCTGGCTCCACGGCGGTACGCTACGTTCACGGCCTGGTTTCAAGCTTCACCCAAGGCAAAACCGGCTTTCGCCGCACGCGCTACAGCTTGGTGGTTGAGCCACAGCTTGCGCGGTTGGGTTTGAATAGCGACTGGCGCATCTATCAGCAAAAAAATGTTCCCGAGATCATTAAATCGGTGCTGAGTGAACACGGCATTCTTGAATATGAAACACGCATCAATACTGAGCATTTACCGCGTGAATATTGCGTTCAGGCGGGTGACACCGACCTCTACTTCTTTGATCGCCTTTCGTCCGAAGAGGGGCTGTTCTACTTTTTCAAACACAACGACAGCGCCCACACCCTGATTCAAGGCGACAAATTGTATGTGCAGGAGCGCATTGCGGGCGGGCCGGTGCTTTACACCTCGCAACCGGCGGCTGATGCCACCCAACCTGTGTTGTACGCTTTCAGCTACACCGAAAACGTGCGCACGGTTGAGCACACCGAGCGCGACTACACGTTTAAACGTCCTGCATTCGACTTGCAACAGCATGCGGTAGGCGAAGACATGCAGCGTCAATCCTTGCCCTATGAACGCTACGAATACCCGGGCCGTTACAAAGCCAGCACCGCCGGTAAACCGTTCACCCAGGACCGCCTGCGCGGTTACCGTCGCGATGTTCAAGTGGCCGTGGTGCAAGGCGATGATCCACGCTTGATTCCGGGGTTTTCATTTCAGCTACGCGGCCATCCACGCGAGGATTTCAACCAGTGGTGGCGCTCAGTGCGCATTACCCACCGTGGGATACAACACGCCAGTCAGGAAGAAGAATCCGCAGATGCTGACATGGGCGTAAGTTATGACTTCACTGCCCAGATCATTCCGGAGTCAGTGGAATGGCGATCATCACCATTGCCCAGACCGCGAGTTGAGGGCCCGCAAATAGCCAGCGTGGTGGGACCTGACGGTGAAGAGATCTACACCGATGAATATGGCCGGGTAAAGGTTCAATTCCCGTGGGACCGTGAAGGCAAAGACAATGACTTCAGCTCCTGCTGGATTCGCGTAGCGCAGAACTGGGCCGGGGCAGAGTGGGGCCATATGGCGATCCCGCGAATTGGCCAGGAAGTCATCGTTGATTACCTGGATGGCGATTGCGATCAGCCGATCATCACCGGTCGCACTTACCGCGCGACAAACATGCCGCCGTACCCGCTACCGAACCTCAAAACCCTCAGTACCATCAAAAGTAAAGAATACAAAGGTGGGCGGGCCAATGAGCTTCGCATTGACGACACCACTAAAGAGATCAGTGCAGCGTTGATGAGCGACCATGGCAGCACCGCTTTGCACTTGGGCTACTTGACCCATCCACGGCCCGAGGGGGGCGCCCCTCGGGGTGAAGGTTTTGAACTGCGCACGGATGAGAAAGGTGCGCTACGGGCGGCCAGGGGTTTGCTGCTCAGTACGGAGGCGCAACTGGAGGCTGGTGGTGGCCATCTTGACCGTGGCACCGTGGTGCAAGTACTCGAAGCGGCACTGCAACTGGCCAAGGGCTTGGGAGACTATGCCGTCGATAACCAAGGTATCGACCATGACACCGATCCGCAAAAAACACTCAGTGAAGCAGTGCGCGATTTGGGCCATGGCGCCAACAACGAACCGGACAAGCCCAATGGCGGCAACCCCGCAATAGCGCTGAGTGGTCAAGCCGGTGTTGCAGTCACATCACCTGGCAGCATTACCGTGGCTGCGGGCGAGCACATCGATAGCGTGGCCATGGAAAATCAGCAGCTCACTTCAGGACAAAAGTTTGTGGTTAACGCAGGCACCGATGTGGGGTTATTTGCGCAAAGTGGTGTGATGCGCCACATCACCCATCAGGGCCTGCTACTGTTGCAGGCGCAAAAAAACAATATTCGGCTGGAGGCGGACCAAAGTGTGGAAGTCACCGCGAGCAACCAGCATGTACTGGTATCGGCTAAAGAGCACATCACCCTCATGTGCGGAGGTGCATACATCACCCTCAAAGGCGGCAATATCGAATTGGGCATGCCGGGTAATTTCACGGTAAAGGCAGCCAAACACAGTCATATCGGTGGCACTAGCCTGGAAGCCGAGTTGCCAGCGTTCAAAGTAGGGGACACCCAGCGGCGCTTCATGCTCAAACAAATTGATGGCGCCACCGCGATGGCCAACGTGCCCTACAAAATCACATTGGGCAATGGCGAGATTATTGAAGGCATCACTGATGCGACAGGCGCCACGGATCTGTTGCAAAAAGATGCGATGAACATTGCCAACGTACGCATGATGCAACCCAAGGCAGAGTCATGAGTCTTATTGACACAACGGACGTGGTTAATCACCAGCAAGGAGCACACCCATGGGCGAAGCCGCTCACATGAGGACTATCGTTTCAGCCAAAGCCATCACCTTGCCCGGCGGCGGTGATGTGCATTTGATTGCACCGCCGCCCAAGCCCTGCGTGACGATCCTCGTGCATGGGGTTAACGACCTGGCGGGGTGTTATGCACATATCGAGAACGGTCTGTGTGCCGGTTTGAACGAACGCCTCGATATGCCGCAAACATTACCGGGTGGAGCGAACAACCCTGGATTTTTAACTGCTGCCGCTTATAGCTTGCCTCTCGAAGATGATGGCAAAGCGTCTGACCCTGACGCGGTGTACTACCGACGCAAATTCAGTGCATCAAACGATGGAAGCGCGACACGCAGTGTAGTAGTGCCTTTTTATTGGGGGTTTCGCGAAGAAGAGGCAAGCATTAAAAAACACGAACCGCATGGTGAGTGGCTGGATCGCAACAACAACAGGCTGGATAAAACCGGTACGAAAGAGGGTGGGCAATTCGCAAATGCCACTACCAATCTGCCCGACATGTGGGGTAAAGGTTTCAACGGTATGCTATTTGGTTTTATTCCCATCGATAAAATCGGCGGTTCAACGACGCACCCTCTATTTTCTGCACCTGGTCGTCGTTACATGATATTGGCCGCCATGCGTTTGGCGATGCTGATCAAGATCATTCGACAGCGTTATCCCAATGACACTATTAACATCGTGGGTCATAGCCAGGGCACATTACTTACATTATTGGCGCATGCATTTTTAAAAGACGAAGGCGTGAAGGCCGCTGACGGAGTGGTCATGCTCAATTCGCCTTATAGTTTGTTTGAGCCGTTTACTGAGTCCTTTCAGACCCGTCAGCAACAAACGACCGCTGCGCGCATTGCTACGTTAAAAGGCATTCTTGATTTCATCGCTACCTCGCCTAATCCCTCGCCAGCTCTATCGAGTGTTGCATTAAAAAACTGCTCGGGATATGGAGCTATTGGCGGGCCGGGCTGGACCGGGGGAGCAGGAAGTGAGACCAATATTAGAGGCAAAAAAGTAGTTTTCAATGAGCGAGATAATCGGGGTTGTACTTTTTTGTATTTCACCCCTCAGGATCAGACTGTCGGCTTGGGCAATGTGCAAGGTATGGGTTGGCGAGGGATTGGGGACAGTGTCAACAAACAGCCAGCGCGTACGATTTTGACGCCACGTTTTCACCAGAGGGTATTTACTTTACGTAAACGTGACGGGCAGAAAGAAGACATCGGCTTACATACCCCACCTTATATTTACCCACTGATACTGCCGGGCGAAAAGACATGGGAAGACACTGGGCTCGGGCTTAAAAGCAGAATCCTGGAAAAGGCCAGCTTTGATAAAGGGGAGCGAGTGGTATTAACCGCTGCTCAATTACCCGTGCCGGCAAAGGCTGTTTTCTCAAACGAAGGCAGCATAATGAGTCCAGGAGAAGACTCACCCAGCGGGGTTTATCAGGTAAAAGATAAACTTGATCCAATCGATGCAGCAATCGCGGTGAGTAATAAGGGGTGGAACTCCACTGACACACGTTATGCCCGGCATGAACACCTCGATGAAGCAACAGCATTTAAATATGGGCGTGATGTAAAAAGTGTAGAAAGGTCGCGCAATGAAGATAAAGAAACAGCTCAACAGGCCCATGTGTTCACTGTACGGCCCATCACGAGTGGTGAGGTATTGATTACCCGTGGAGAAACACCCTACGAAGCCCGTTTGCGGTATCAAAGTGAAGCATATCAGGAGGCTTTATCTTTTCACTCATCAATCCCCAACAACGCTGAGCACAGCAGGGAAGTCTTGGCGTACGACATTGCTATCGGGGCGGGCGAAAGCGTTGATGACATGCCCTTTTATGAATACTTGTGCCGTGTCGCGGATTGGCGGATTGATTGGAAAAATACGCGAGGGAAAATTTTTAGCAGTGGAGATGCTGAAACTGATCAGCCAGACGAAGAACTTCAGGACCTTTATCGGGTTGAAAATGAGCTAAACCGTGGTCTGATTAACGATACCATCTTGTACCGCATAACTGGAGTTCTCACGACGAGGGTTGATAACAACATTCCATCAGCTATTGCCCTCCAATCCTTGGATGAGCGTAAAGCGGGGCTTCCCATCAGGTTTGGAGGTCATTATTGATGCGATTACTCACCACAAGTTTGATTATCTATTTCATCTTATGGGCAGTGCACTCTACTCAGGCGGTTGCATCTGACTCGGTAAAAACGACGAAGTGCTTTCTAAGTCCTGAAACATCAGTAAAGCCCTATATATCTGCTAAGAAGATACCCATTATGCCCACAGATACTCGCTATCGCGCCCCTTTGAGATCTCAGAAGTTAGATACTTTAGATGTGCTCAGCCTTGGACTCAGTGTCGACGTTTTCCGCCAAGGGAAAACGTGGGAAGAATTAGAGGCGCAAAGCAAAAACCAGCATGAATCTTTGCACACCGGAAGTATTCTACCGATGGACCCTATGCAATACCCAACAACTGCCGATGACAAAGACATGGCCTCTGCAAAGCGCGAGGCTGACGCACTGGAACTGGGCTTGCGCAACTTCTTAGAGAAATGGCCCATTCCGACGATTACTATTGTGCGTGGTTGGAATCCAACCACACCGAACCTGCGGTTTACACCCGGGGAAACACAAGAGAGTTTGAATGTAATGGTAAATGATATGCGAATTCCGGCGGGTCTACATTGGCATCGAATACGGAATATGCAAAATGGCATTATTTGTAATGACACACCAGAAGGTGCCGTGGAATATGTTTTCCAGTTATTTGAACAACACCCTGATTTACCAGCTTTATTAATTTATGTAAATGAAGGCATTAGCATGGCTGGGGCATTATCGACCAAAGATATTTCGTTGCGTTCTTTAGGCGCGACATCCGGCCCACGGCAAACAGACAAATTAACAGACGCCATGGTTGCCCTGGTCGTAGGCCGCCCTGAGCGTGTCGAGTGGCTGCGTTACTACGCGCAATACGCCAAGGTCAACGATAACAAGATCGATCCCGAGTTCCGTGGCTGGGGCTGGCGTAAACCACCGGTTGAGTTCCAACCCTCCGAATTCATCCCGCAACCCTGGACTCAGCGCGCTTTTGAGCAATGGGATGCCATGCAGGTTCTGGCCAAAATTCATCGCCCTGTGACGGTCTCACTCAAGCGACCCGATAACGGCGAGCGCCTGAAGCGCGAAGCACTCTCAGCGCAATTGGCTGCCGGATGGAATAAAGCCACAGACGCACTCGTCCCCAAACCTGCGCGGCTGTTTTATGACGGTGGATTGAACAGCAGACCCATTGCCGAGCTGTCCCCGGCATTGCACGCCGCCCACAGTTCTCTGGACCTGCTCGATTCGCGCGAAAGCTACGACCTGACCCAGCGCCTGGGCGACACCGGTTCTGCGTCACCGTTTGTGGGCATCGCCCTGGCCACAATGGCCAGTTACCTGAATGCGGACACCAGCGTGGTCATGCCCATGCGCCGTCAGGATCAAGCGACGATTATTCCGATTACCTCCGCCACACCGGGCAAAAAACCTGTCGGCAACCCGTTTGGTATCAACCTCATGCCACAGACGGCCAGCAGTGATGAGACGACTGAGATAAAACCCGAACCTGTGCGACAAGTACCAGCCATCCGCCCGTTAGCAGACGAGGACTACACCCTCGAAGAGTTTTTGGCCGAGCAGAACAAGAACCGAAACTGGATGGATGAGTTGTAGAAACCTGGCGGGCTCAGATTTTCCCGCACAACACGGACGTGGTTAATCACCAGCAAGGAGTACACCCATGGGCGAAGCCGCTCAGATGAGGATTATCGTTTCTGCCAAAGCCATCACCTTGCCCGGCGGCGGCGATGTGCATTTGATTGCACCGCCGCCCAAGCCCTGCGTGACCATCCTCGTGCATGGGGTTAACGACCTGGCGGGGTGTTATGCGCGCATCGAAAGCGGGTTATGCCAAGGGCTGAATGAACGCTTGGACATGCCAGAAACGTTACCGGGCGGGATAAATAATCCCGGCTATATGAGATCGGCGGGCTACAGTTTGCCTTCGGACGACTCCGGCAAAGCTACGAACCCGGATGCGATGTATTACCGGCGAAAATTTAACGCAGCTGACGATGCCAAACCGACGCGTAGTGTAGTGATTCCGTTTTATTGGGGTTTTCGCGAAGAAGAAGCCCACATCAATAAAACCGCCCCGCACGGGGAGTGGATGGACCGCAACAATAACCGCCTGGACAAGGCCGGAACCAAGGAGGGCGGGCAGTTTGCCAACGCCACTACTAACTTGCCGGACATGTGGGGCAAGGGTTTCAACGGCAAGCTGTTTGGTTTCATTTCTCTGGATAAACTTGGCGGCGATATGACCCACCCGCTGCACTCGGCCGCAGGGCGGCGTTACATGGTGCTAGCGGCGATGCGTCTGGCCATGGTGATCAAAATTATCCGTAAACGTTACCCGAACGACACCATCAACGTTGTGGGGCATAGCCAAGGCACGCTCCTGACCCTGCTGGCTCACGCCTACCTCAAAGATGACGGTGTGCGAGCAGCCGACTGCGTCGTGATGTTGAACTCACCGTATAGTTTGTTTGAACCGTTCACCGAAAAATTCCAAAACACGAAGGGCAGTCAGCAAACTTCGCAAGCCCGGATTGCCACACTCAACGGTATTTTGCAGTTCATTGCTCAAGCACCTAATTCATACCCGGCGCTATCAAATGTCGCCCTGAAAAACTGCCCGGGCTACGGTGCCATTGGTGGTTCAGGCTGGACCGGCGGTGCGGGGAGTCAAGCCAGTATCAAAGGGGTAAAAATCCCTTTCAATGAGCGGGATAACCGAGGCAGTACCTACCTCTATTTCACGCCTCAGGACCAGACTGTGGGTTTGGCTAACGTGAAGGGCATAGGCTGGCAAGGGATAGCAGACGAGGTATATGGCCAGCCCGTCCGCTCACTGCTACCCCTACGTTTTCACCAACGGGTGTTCACTCTGCGCAAGCGTGCAGGTGAGCCAGAACTGGTGGGTAAACATACGCCGCCTTACGTCTATCCCCTAAGACTAAAAGGAGAAGGAACATGGGACGACACCGGGCTGCCATTCAAACAAAAACTGTCATTAGTCCGTGCCGAACTTGAAGTGGGCGGGAAAGTGCTGCTTACCGCGCCGTTATTGCCTGTTGCGGCAGTAGCGGATTTCAAAGCAGATGGTGTGGTAACTGCGCCAGGCGGTGATTCGCCAAGTGGTATTTACCAATCGACGGACTCGCTGGACCCTATAGATGCAGCTATTGCCGTTAGCAACAAGGGCTGGATGCCGCAAGACACCCGACATGCCAGGCACGCACTCATGAGTGAAGCCGATGCCTTCAAGCAGGGGCGTGAC
Organism: Pseudomonas weihenstephanensis; assembly: GCF_016812185.1. Lineage (NCBI taxonomy): Bacteria > Pseudomonadati > Pseudomonadota > Gammaproteobacteria > Pseudomonadales > Pseudomonadaceae > Pseudomonas > Pseudomonas weihenstephanensis. Next base: position 80,897 of record NZ_JAAEBV010000003.1, read on the forward strand.
AACGCAAGTATTGAAGCGGTCCTTAATGAAGGTAAAGAAAAGGCACACATGACTCACGTGTTTAGCGCTCGCGCCAAGGGTGACGGTCAAGTGCTAGTGACACGCTCTGAGACGCCTTATGAAGCAAGATTGCGTTTACAAAAGGAACACAACGAACCGTTGTCGTTTCACTCCGCGATTCCCAACAACCCGGAGCATAGCCGGCAAGTATTAGCGTATGACGTAGCGATTGGGGCAGGGGAGAGCGTGGATGATGTGCCGTTTTATGCGTATCTATGCCGCGTGGCTGATTGGCGGCAGGATTGGAAGGCAAAAGATAAAGGAGGGCGAAGTCAAGCTGATGCCGAGATTGAGATGCCAGATGAAAATGCATTGGTTTTTTACAGAATAGAAAATGACCAAAATCGATTTTTGATTGACTCTACGGTTGCATATCGCATGACCGGCGATTTCCCCACGACGGTGGGTAGCCATATTCCTTCTTTGGTTGTTTCTCAGACATCTGCCAGTCGCGAAGCATCAAAATCTTCTACTGTCGGGAGGAGCGTTTAGTGCAGCGAATATTGACTTATGGATTGGTCTCGGCCCTTTCACTTGCAAGCACTCAAAGCTATGCAAATGAAACGGCGCTTAGAATTAAGCACTGTTTCTCTACTTCAGACACCGCTGTGACTGTTCAAACTTTAGATAAAAAGGCCTTTAGCATGCCTATTGATTCCGCCTACAGAGCGCCAACAACATCCTCTCAACTCCAAACTTTAGATGTTCTTAGTATTGGAATGAGTATGGATGTCTTCAGGCAAGAACAATCTTGGACAGCATTGCAAGCTCAAAACACGACACACCCCGAGGCTTTACATGTTGGCAGCATCCTGCCGATGGATCCGAAAAAATACCCGATAACTGCTGATGATAAAGATGTGGCGTGGGAGAAACGCAAGGCTGATGCACTCGAGATGGGATTGAAAGACTTTTTAGAAAAGTGGCCGATCCCTACCATTACTGTCGTGGGTGATTGGAATCCTGAAACACCCAATTTACGTTTAACTTCCCATGAAATAAACGACATGTTAACGAGCATGGTGAACAGCTACCGAGTCGAAGCAGGTTTACATTGGCACCGGATCCGAAATTTAAAAAACGGCACTGTTTGTCATTCAACTCCCGAAGGGCTGGTGGAAGGTGTATTCCAACTATTTGAGAGTAATCCTGACCTCCCCGCGGTGCTTATCTACAGTGTTGAAGGCTTTAATATGGCCCTGGCCCTGACAACTAAAGATAATAGGCCAATCGGTGTTGGGACAGGCCCTAGACAGCCCGGCGAACTCACTGACGCCATGGTTGCCCTGATTGTAGGCCGCCCTGAGCGGGTCGAGTGGCTGCGTTACTACGCGCAATACGCCAAGGTCAACGATAACAAGATCGATCCAGAATTCCGCGGCTGGGGCTGGCGTAAACCACCGGTTGAGTTCCAACCCTCCGAATTCATCCCGCAACCCTGGACTCAGCGCGCTTTTGAGCAATGGGATGCCATGCAGGTTCTGGCCAAAATTCATCGCCCTGTGACGGTCTCACTCAAGCGACCCGATAACGGCGAGCGCCTGAAGCGCGAAGCACTCTCAGCGCAATTGGCTGCCGGATGGAATAAAGCCACAGACGCACTCGTCCCCAAACCTGCGCGGCTATTTTATGACGGCGGATTGAACAGCAGCCCCATTGCCGAGCTGTCCCCGGCATTGCACGCCGCCCACAGTTCTCTGGACCTGCTCGATTCACGCGAAAGCTACGACTTGACGCAGCGCCTGGGCGACACCGGTTCTGCGTCACCGTTTGTGGGCATCGCCCTGGCCACAATGGCCAGTTACCTGAATGCGGACACCAGCGTGGTCATGCCCATGCGCCGTCAGGATCAAGCGACGATTATTCCGATTACCTCCGCCACACCGGGCAAAAAACCTGTCGGCAACCCGTTTGGTATCAACCTCATGCCACAGACAGCCAGCAGCGATGAGACGCCTGAGATAAAACCCGAACCTGTGCGACAAGTGCCAGCCATCCGCCCGCTAGCAGACGAGGACTACACCCTCGAAGAGTTTTTAGCCGAGCAGAACAAGAGCCGAAACTGGATGGATGAGTTGTAAAACTGCGCGAGGCCATGGCTTAAAAGCAGTGGCCTCGCAGGGCCATGCCTGCGTTTTTGACTGAAGTATCAGGCTGCCCCTATGAACGTCTTCCGTTAGCCGAGCCCGCTCGACGTCAACGAACAGTCAATACCAAGGTACTTGACCCATGAACGTGTAAGGTTTGCGTTCGAGATTACAAACTATCCGGATCCCCAAAAAACATTTGAATACGGGAGCGTAGCCAACGTTCCCCTGGATCGTTGTCTTGAGCACCGCGCCAGGCCATATGCAGTTCAAACGCCGGGGTGTCGAGCGGGGGATCTTCCGCGCGCACACCGCCCGCGGCGGTCAGGGCCTCAGCGGTGTAGTCCGGCACGGTGGCGAGAATGTCGGTGCCCGCCAGCAATGTACTCAAACCATTGAACTGGGGAACCGCCAGTACCACATGCCGCTTGCGGCCGAGCTTCTCCAGTTCGGTGTCGATAAACCCGCTCAAATCGCCAGCGAATGAAACCAGCGCATGCGGGCGGGCACAAAAATCATCCAGCGACAGTGCGCCAGGGACCGTGTCGGCCCGCAACAATTTGGGTTTGCTGCGGCGCAACACTTTGCGCTTCGCATTGGCGGGCAGGTCGCTGGTGTAACTGACACCCACCGATATCTCGCCCGACGCCAATAGGGGTGGCATCAGGATGTAGTTCACCCGTCGCACCACCAGAACGATACCCGGTGCTTCGGCACGCAAGCGTTTGAGCAGCATGGGTAGCAGCGCAAACTCCACGTCGTCCGACAAGCCAATGCGAAAGACCGACGTGCTGGTGGCCGGGTCAAACTCCGAGGCACGGCTGACAGCCGTGGAAATTGAGTCCAGTGCCGGTGACAGCAGGGCGAAAATCTCAATCGCCCGTGCTGTTGGCTCCATGCTGCGGCCGGTGCGCACAAACAATGGGTCATCAAACAGACCGCGCAGGCGCGACAACGCTGCACTGATCGCCGGTTGCCCCAGAAACAATTTCTCTGCGGCACGGGTCACACTGCGTTCATGCATCAAGGTTTCAAAGACGATCAGCAGGTTCAGATCGACGCGACGCAAGTCGTTACGGTTCATCTAGCAGGCTTCACAGGCGGGTCTACAGACAATGAGGTAACGGATCTTACGGTGATAGATGTCGAATCGTCACTGCCTAGATTGGCTTTCTTATTGCCTGATCCGATTTTCTTGCTACTCAAAACGCCTTCGAGCGTGGGTTCATCCGCTTGAATCTGTCTGCGGATCAATGTCAGGCATGTCGACTATTAATGCTGTCTGGTAGTCTTGCGCCCAAAGCCCCGATAAAGTCCTGGGGTATTAGCGATTTATTTGGCGAGGTTTGCAATGTCGCGCACGATCCGTTTTCACAAATTTGGCTCGGCCGAGGTGCTCAAGTGCGAAGAGCACGAGGTCGCTGCGCCTGCGTCTGATGAAGTGCAGGTGCGCGTCCAAGCCATAGGCATCAGTTGGTATGACGTGCTCTGGCGTCAGAACCTGGCGCCGTCGCAAGCCCGCTTGCCCGCAGGTCTTGGCCATGAAATGGCAGGCGTTGTCACGGCCGTGGGCGAAGACGTGACCGATTTGCAGGTCGGTGACAAGGTGGCCAGCTTTCCCGGCCAGAGTGCCAATGAGTACCCCACGTACGGCGAGCAGATTGTCATGCCGCGCTCAGCACTCACGCGCTACCCGGATGTCTTGACGCCGGTCGAAGCCAGTGTGCATTACACGCCGTTACTGATCGCCTACTTCGCGTATGTCGAGCTGGCGCGGGTCAAACCGGGGCAAACGGTATTGATCACTGACGCCAGCCATTGCTCTGGCCCCTCGTTCGTGCAAGTGGGCAAAGCACTGGGGGTCAAGGTGATCGCGGCGACCAAATCGGCTGAGGAGCGTGACTATCTGTTGGGCCTGGGCGCCGACAAGGTGATCGTGACCGAAGAGCAGGACCTGCTGATGCAGATCAACAAGCTCACGGACAACCGGGGCGTGGACGTGGTATTTGACGGCCTGGGCGGCCCGCAAATGTCGGTATTGGGCGATGTGTTGGCACCGCGTGGCAGCTTGATCCTCTACGGTTTGCAAGGCGGCAACCAAACGCCGTTTCCGGCCTGTGCCGCGTTCCAGAAAAACATTCAATTCTACGTACACTGCATCGGCAACTTTACCGGCAAACCTGAACTGGGTATTGCGCAGGACGTCGAGGCCATGCAGCGCGCACTGCGCGATATCAATCAATTGACGGCAGATAAAATCTTGCGGCCGTTGGTGGTTCGGGTTTTCCCCTTTGAAGAGTTTGTTGAGGCCCACCGCTACATGGACGACTGCCCATGCCGCGGGCGCGTAGCCTTGGCGCTTGAAGCTTGAAGCTTGAAGCTTGAAGCTTGAAGCTAATATTCCTTCGGTTTAAAAAACGCTGCTGAGCACTTTGTTCAGCGGCGTTTTTTCTGAGCCACACTTCAACTGCTTATACAACACTGACCATGTTTGTTTAAGGTGCCAATAGCCTGCGTTTAATGAAGCTGGCGCACACCGTCAATATTCCATCGTTTTAACCCGACGCCTCCCGTCACGCGAGAAAAGTTAAATGCTCGACTTGGCTTTTCATCGCAACATAAATACTGATAGTTTGTGAGTGAGCACTCATTCAATTATGAATCTCGAAATGAATATCTTATTGAGTGCTTATTTGTAGGATTATTCTTATGTACATACAATGCGCACCTTTAGTCTTTTGGCGGAATCAGAACATTTGAAGCGCCACTGACGAGGCCATTGAATAATAATTCGATATGACGGAGGCTTAACCAATGAGCACTTTCCATGAACAAGCGATGAGCTTTGTTTATCAACAAGTCTTGCATCGACTGCTGGGTCTTTTTAATCGTCACGAGCGCGTTGCACTGCAACTGTTGATCCAGCGCTTATTGGTCGCGGCAGGCGGTATCGAACGTATTGGGCACTTTCGCGTGATGGTGGTGCATGAAGGCGGCAAGGAAAGCGCTTATACCTTGGCGTTTTTAAGGGCTGCACAGCTAAGCATCTCTGCGCGTGCGCCCGAGACGTTCATCCTGCGCCTGGTCGTGCTGCGTCAGGCGCGACTCACACCCTCGGTCATGGCCCGTTTTCAAAGCCAGTGCAACGAGTTATTTCTGTATGACGACGGTCGCGTTGAGTTGTTGCAAGTTGACGAAAGCGGAGCACAAATCCTTAACCGGCACACGCTGTTCAATGAGCGTCCCCCTGAGCTGAACCGGGTGCAAGTGCTGATGTCCGGGCATTTGAGCCAGGGCGAGGCGCGCGTAACGTTCTTGTATGCCGATCTGTTATCACGCGCCAAATTATTTCGAACGGCCTGCTCGTGGGGCAGCCCCGTAAGCGCGTTGATTGACAGACGCCCCCCGCAACATCTTGGCGAGTACGCACAATGGATGCTGCGCGTGGCCGAGCATTTGGGCTATGTAAGGCCAACCGGTTACGGCGATGCAATCGCTGAGGCGGTCCATGTGTGCACCACACTGGATGACGACTTCAAACACTTGCTGTGCCAACAACCTCCCGCGGGCGAGACAGATCAGTCAATGGCCAGGAGCGGCATGGCCATCATCAATGTATTTGACTGTTTGTCACATGAGACAGAAGTGCTGAGCTCGCCCGCACTGCTCTTTACCGAGGGGCCCTGGCCTGCTCAGACGTTTAATATTGAAGAGCCGCAAGTGGCGGTTATATTGGTGGCCGCCCACGTACAGGGGTTGCGCTGTCAGTACCAGGTCGACAATGACTATTGCAGCGGCGTGAGCCATTACCTACAGAGCGCCAGCGCACAGAACGCATTCAATGAACGGTATAAAGGGCAACTGACAAAAATTATTGGAACGACTTTTAATACCCCTAAACGAATTCAGAAGTTACGCCGACAGATGGAACAGTACCTTAATGACATTCACGGTCTGACAAACGAGCAACTTAACTGCCTGATTGAATCGCCTTTTGTTGAACAAGGGGCAGGGCTGGAAGCGTTTTTGCAACGTCATTACCCCGACAAGTTGCAGTGGGCCAGCGACCTCCACTATGCCTTGGGCGCACATGACCAGGCTTGCGCGCGTCACTCGGCATGGCTGCAAAGCATCAGTGGTTTACCCTTGAGCTCACTGCAAGTGCTCTACACAATGCCCAAGGTTGATTGTGTCGCGGGGCAATCGCTGATCGACCTCATGTGCACGCACGACCCGCACAAGGGCGTGCCTTGAACCACTGATCCAATAGGAGTTGCCAGGGCACCGGGCAAACTGCTATCTGTACGCCCATCCAGTACTTAACGCCAGTGGTCCGCTCTGCCTGTGATCTCCAATCCCTTAGAAGATACGTTTTACTACCTGAAGAATTTCCAGCATGTGCTCGCCTGGATCAAATCGCGGTATGACGATGTACTGAGCCTTGATGAGCAGGTTTTCATCGAGCATTTCCTCCTGCTGCCCAGCGGCTCACAGGCGCTGTGGGTCCGACTGGTGATGCGTAAAGGCCAGCATTTTCGGGCGAGCAAACTCTGTTATCCGGAAATCGGTGATATCGCACGGGCCGCGGCCCCCTTGCTCGAACTGGGCTGGATTGACGATCACGCGGCACTGAGCATCGCAGAGGTGTTCGATGTGCTGCAAAAAGCGGAAATACAGCACGCTTTCAGCGTTCATATCACGCACCCCAACGCTAAAAAAACCGATTTGCTGGCCGCATTGAGTCAGGCGTTGACCCACATTCAAAGCCTTTCGATGTGGTGCCCATCCCTCCAGGACACCTTGTACACGTTGACTAACCGCCCGTTGAGCGATCGCCTGCGCTTGATGTTTTTCGGCAATCTGAGCCAGGACTGGTCTGATTTGGTGCTGGCTGATCTGGGGCTCTTTACCTACGAAACGGTTGCGTTCAGCCCCGACTCGCGGGCATTGCGTTGCAGAGCGGACATTGAAGGGTATTTGCACCTGCATGCGTGTCGCGAGCAGCTCGAAGCCCCCGGTGACTTGGAACAGGTATTTGCGCAATTGCTGGAGTACCAGGCCCAAAGCCGCTGGTTGCAACGTCGCCGTTCACGCCTGCTGTTCCAACTGGGTCAACACCATGAACGGGCTTGCGACTACGCACGCGCATTGCAGATTTATCCCCACAGCCAACACCCACAAGCCCGAGGCCGTACGGTGCGTGTACTCGAGCAACTGGGTGAACATCAACAAGCCCTGGCCCTGGCACAGACCTGCGAACAAGCGCCTTGCTCCGATGCCGAGCTTCAGCAGTTGCAGCGCATGATTCCACGCCTGCGGCGCAAGTTGGGCATGAGCGCAAGGGTGCGCGCCAAATCTGCTGTTCCAGAGCGCCTTGACCTGCGTTTGGGGCGCGAAGATCCAGGTTCTGTTGAGTCCAAAGTGGCTGCACACTTGCATACCCTCGATGCGCCGGTGCATTACGTGGAAAACACATTAATCAACAGCCTGTTCGGTTTGCTGTGCTGGCCCGCTATTTTTGCGCCGTTGCCCGGTGCGTTTTTTCACCCGTACCAAAGTGGTCCCGCCGATTTGCTCGAAGAGGATTTCCACGAACGGCGTTGCGCGTTATTTGAAGCGGCGTTTGCCCAACTGCAAGACGGGCGCTATCAACACACCATTCGCGACACCTACGCGCGCAAATTTGGCGTGCAATCGCCGTTCGTGGCTTGGGGCAGCCTCAGCGAGGCCCTGCTCGAAGAGGCCCTGAGCTGCTTGCCACCTGAGCATTTGCAACTGTGGTTTCGCCGTTTACTGCTGGATATAAAGGCCAATCGGGCGGGCATGCCTGACCTGATTCAGTTTTGGCCCAGACAAAAGACCTACCGCATGATTGAGGTCAAAGGGCCGGGCGATCGCCTGCAAGACAACCAACTGCGTTGGTTGGCCTTTTGCGAGCAGCATCAAATGCCGGTGACGGTATGCTACGTGCAATGGCAAGAAGGTGATGCGTGACTTACCGCATCGCCGTGCGGGCCTTGTGTGAGTTCACTGCCAAGTGTGGGGATCTGGATTTACGCTTTACTCCTTCGCCCAGTGCACAACAAGGCATTGCAGGGCATCGCACCGTGGCTGCGCGACGCAGCGCAGATTATCAAGCCGAACTCAGCCTCGAAGGTCAGTACAACAACTTGAACGTACGGGGCAGGGCAGACGGTTATGACCCGGCCGGCAATGTTCTGGAAGAGGTCAAGACCTATCGCGGTGACTTCAACGCCATCCCTGCCAACCATCGACACCTGCACTGGGCACAAGCACGGGTTTATGGCTGGCTTGTGTGCCAACACCTGGAACTGCCCGAGGTCAACCTGGCGCTGGTGTATTTCGACATCGTCAGCGAGCAGGAAACCCGCCTTCAAGAAACCTGGAGCGCTGCGCGACTGCAACAATTCTTTAACCTGCAATGCCAGTTATTCCTCGCCTGGGCCGAGCAGGAAGTCGCCCACCGAGCCGCCCGTGATGACGCCGCCCGCGCACTGAAGTTTCCCCATACACAGTTTCGTACCGGGCAGCGAGCGTTGGCTGAAGCCGTCTATAAAAGCGCCAGTACGAGCCGCTGCCTGATGGCGCAGGCCCCCACCGGGATTGGAAAAACCCTGGGCACGCTGTTCCCGTTGCTCAAAGCCATGCCCGCCCAGGCACTGGACAAACTGCTGTTTCTGACGGCCAAAACCCCGGGGCGTCAGTTGGCACTCGATGCTGCGCGGGTACTGTATCCAACAGGTTCGGCCCAAACGTTGCGGGTACTGGAGCTGGTGGCGCGGGACAAGGCGTGTGAGTACCCACAAAACGCCTGCAATGGCGATGCCTGCCCTTTGGCCAAGGGGTTTTATGATCGGTTGCCAGCCGCACGGCAGGCCGCGGTGCAGCAGGGGTGTCTGGATCAGGCCACCCTGCGGGATGTGGCTTTGGCGCATCAGGTGTGCCCGTATTACCTGAGCCAGGAAATGGCCCGCTGGGCAGATGTTGTCATTGCCGATTACAACTATTACTTCGACTTCAGCGCGCTGTTGTACGGCCTGGCGCAAGCCAACCAATGGCGCGTTGCAACCCTGATCGATGAAGCCCACAACCTGGTCGACCGTGCTCGGCAGATGTACAGCGCCCATCTGGACCAACAGCGCCTCAACGCTGTCAGGCACAATGCCCCCGCAGCACTCGATAAATCCTTCAAACGCCTGAACCGCGAATGGAATGCACTGCACAAAGAGCAAGTGGCGCCTTATCAGGCGCATTCACAACTGCCTGCCAAATGGTTGAACGCGTTGTCGGCCTGTATCAGTGCTATCGGTGATTACCTCAATGATCACCCACAAGGCATGACGGGCGAGTTGCAAGCGTTCTACTTTGAAGCCTTGCAGTTCAATCGAGTGGCGGAGCTGTTTGATCCGCACTTCATTTACGACGTCAGCCTGCGCGAGGTCGGCAAGCGGCGCACCTCGCAACTCAACCTGCGCAATGTCGTGCCCGCCGCCTTTATTGGCCCGCGTCTGGCCAGTGCACACAGCAACGTACTGTTTTCTGCCACCCTCAGCCCGCGCCAGTACTACGCGCAACTGCTGGGTCTGGCTGGCGACACGGTGTGGGTCGACGTCGAATCGCCCTTTGAGGCCCGGCAACTGTCCGTTAAGGTCATCAGCCAGATCTCTACGCGTTTTGCGCATCGCCAAGCCTCCGTAGCGCCGATTGTTGAGCTGTTTGCAACCCAGTTCCAACAGCAACACGGCAATTACCTGGCGTTTTTCAGCAGCTTTGATTACCTGCAACGCGTGGCGGGGCAACTGGCCGCCAGCCATCCGCAGATCCCGCAATGGCAGCAGTCAAGGCGCATGGATGAGGCGGCGCGCCAAGGGTTCCTCGATCAGTTCACTGACACGAGTCGAGGCATCGGGTTTGCCGTGTTGGGCGGTGCATTCGGCGAAGGCATTGACTTGCCCGGAGCGCGGCTGATTGGCGCTTTTGTCGCCACCTTGGGGCTGGCGCAATTCAACCCGGTCAATGAGCAGATCAAGCAGCGCATGGCCGGGCTGTTTGGCGCAGGTTATGACTACACCTACTTGTATCCTGGGCTGCAAAAAGTCGTACAAGCTGCCGGTCGAGTCATCCGCACCCAAAGTGACCAAGGCTCATTGTTCCTGATTGATGATCGCTTTGCCGAGCCAAAGGTGCAGCAGCTACTGCCCAAGTGGTGGCATGTGCAATGAACTTTCCACTGATCGGAAACCCCCGAAAACAGTCTCATGGGCAATGTCATCGTAATATCACCGACTGATAGACTGCGCGCCGCTGAAAACCTGCCGCGTACCGCAGGTTGGCCCCCTCGCAGTTGAGTACCTCGTTTGAAGCGTGCGTTTTTGCTTTATATAGCCTGCATGGCGATTGCCATGGCCGGTTTTTCCTGGATTTTCTTTACCCTATATTCGTAGTGCGCAGCACTCGCCGCGAAAACGGGGTTTGGGGAGCAACGGAACAGAAAGTGCACTTAAGCTCTGGCAGTACAGTTTCGTGATCTGCCGATAGATCTGCCTGATCAGTTTTTTTATGGATCGTTCATCAAACTGAATGCTACTCGACTGCACGCTTGGGTCTGGCTTCACTTACTCCCTGGCCGCTAGATTTGTTGTCTGAAATCAGGATGAGAATGAAATGGCTGAAGGGAACTGCGCAGGACACCACTGCAAGGTGTGTTACGAGCAAGCGATGAAGGAAAAGGCGCGTCTAGAAGCGTTATTGCGCGCAAAACGGAACCGGCAATTGGTCGAGCCACCACCACGCCCAGAGCCTCCCCCTCCAGCAAAAAAAGCTCCCTCGCCCTTACTCAAGGGCTGCGTCTTCGCCAAGTCGTGTGCGTTGCCCGATGGAATTATCAACTACAGCAACCCGAACGGATTTGTACCGGTCGAGTCGCTCAGCCAGTATGGCGCGTATTCGGTGCTGGGCATGGGGACGGCGGTTTCTACGGCCGGGACGGCGCTGGAGTGGATTGGCGGTTCTGGCAGCGCCATCGAGCTGGCCAAGCGTTTGGGGGGCAGCTTGTCGACGCTGGCCCCGCCGAATGTGAAAATAATCATTGGCATGGTGCTGCCAAACACGACCTCACGCGACAGCGCGTTCTACACGTCCGAGCAATACGCACAGCTCAGCGAAGGCAATACGCGGGTGCGAGTGAACATTAAACACCTCCCGGATGGCTCCGTGAGCGTATACGGATTCTATACCGGGCCAAAACGGGAATGGCAGCGCGTGCCAGTGATCGCGGCGCAGGCGCGTGGCGAGCAACTTGTTGCGGATATGGGAGATGGCATCGAGGTCATCTGGACTCCCGCCGCCGATCCCAACGCTGTATTGGGTATTCCGGCGCTGGAAGGTGCCTCGCTGCAACCCGCTGCGTGGGTGTATCCACCGACCGAGCAGGCCGATCGTATCCTGATCAATCCGGTGCACCCGCCCGATTACCAGGACGCGATTATCTGGTTCCCAAACACCGGAATTCAGCCGATTTACATCTCGCTGAGCGTGTCAGGATCTGGCTATCATCCAAAACCTGACTCCTTGCCAGCGTTTCCGGACGCAAAATGGGCCAAATCAAAAACGTCAGTTCAAGGTGGAGGAGGCTTACGTCCGCGCTGGAAGAGCAGAGACGGCACAATCTATGAATGGGATTTCCAGCATGGTGCAGTTGAGAAATACAATAATCGAGGCAAGCACCTCGGCGAGTTCGATCACAAAACTGGCACTCAAAACAAAGCAGCAGACCCGACAAGGAAAGTAGAACCATGAAGCATGTGATTATGGGAGTCCCTGAAGGTGAGGAGTTCGCGTCTTTTGAAAAGGAAATCCCAGTTTCTGTCGCAGATCTTAATCTGATAATGGGCTGGGAAAAAGACGATGATTACGTATACGATTACCGGCTTACTTCGGAGCAAATTAGCGCTATAGAGCAGCTTTGTTCGTTGGAACTACCCAGAGATCTGGAGCTGTTTCTAACGTGCAACGCCTGATACGTGGTGGTCGCAAACCGTACCAACGCTCACCACAGACGCCCTTAAGAGAATCACGCGTCATCGTCGGGATTACGCAGTGGCCGCAACTCCCCACGGCGACCTCTTCCGGTACCGCGAAGGAATAGCGGAGCATGTTGATATGCTCGAAGATCAGCGGCGACAGCCGAGCCAGATCCTCGTCCAGCACCGGGTAGCCGTGCTGCTTTAGCCGTTCCACGGCTGCCGACATGTAGAGGGTGTTCCACAGCACGATAATGTTCACCACCAGACCCAGGGCACCGAGTTGATCTTCTTGGCCTTCGCGGTAGCGCAGGCGAAGCTCGCCACGTTTGCCATGGAACACGGCACGAGCCAGGCTGTGCCGGCCTTCGCCGCGATTCAACTGGGTCAGAGTAGCCCGGCGTTTGGACTCATCATCGATGTAGGTCAACGTGTGCAGGGTTTTCTCGATCCGCCCGAACTCGGCCAGTGCCTGGGCCAGGCGGGTCGGACGATCACCTGTCTGTAGAGTGCGCATGATACCGGTCGCCGGTACTCGACCGAGTTTGAGTGAGCCAGCCAGGCGCAGCAGGTCATCCCAGTGTTTGGCGATAAGGTCGAGCTTGACCGACTGCCGAGCCAGTCCGTTGAGTTTGCCGTAATCCGCATCAGGGTGTGTGCGCCAAAAGCGGGTACCACCGACATCGGCCAGACGCGGGCAGAAGTGATAACCGAGCAGGCGGAACAACCCGAATACCACATCGCTGTAGGCGCCGGTATCGGTCATGATCTGTGATGGCTGCAATTCGGTCTGTTGTTCCAGCACAACCGCTAGCAATACTAAGCTGTCACGCAAGGTGCCGGGCACCGTGATGGCATTCAGGCCGGAGAACTGATCGGAAATCGGGTTGTACCAGGTGCCCCCCCGGCCGGTACCGAAATATTTCGGGTTGGGGCCAGCATGCACCGTGCGTACCGGTACGACGAAACGCATGCCATCGGCGGAGGCCACTTCGCCGCCCCAGATCTGAGCCAGTTCCAGTTGGCTTTGTGCAGCCACCAGAATGGTATTGGCTGCTGACAGGGTGTCGTTGCGTAGATAGTTCTGGCTAACCCAGGACAGTCGATCACGGCGTAGCGCTTGGTTGTCGTTGCGGATTAATGGTTCCAGGCCGGTGTTACAGGCTCCCCCCAGGAGTACAGCACACAGACTGGTCACCAGGTTATCGGCCCGCGCATTGCGTTCGGACACATGGGTGAAGGCCTCAGCGAAGCCGGTAAGAGCAGCGATTTCCAATAGAATTTCCGGCAGATCGACACGCGGCATCAAGTCGGCCACTGCCGCACGCAGTTGCAGTAACGAGTTCGGTTCCTCCAGCTTGTCCAGCGCTCCGAGGGACAGCTCAGTTTTGTCATCAGCGCTCTCGCTCAGTTGGATAGCAGGGTTTTCGGGCAAGCGGGCGGCGACTGCCTGCCACGTTGCATCCAGCTCGACAGACAAGGCGTCCAAGGTGGTTTTGGCATCGATAGTCAGGCCCAGCGAGCGGCAGATGATCGGTCGTGCCGTCAGCCATTCAGCACCATCGAGCAGGCCGATACGCGGGTCAGCATAGCGCCAACTGGGTGAAACAAAGACATCGCGGCGGCGTAAGGCCGTGCCCAGCGCATCAAGCGTACAGAAGACATAGGCGCCCATGTCGAGGGAGCCGTCTTCGCGAGTGATGTGCTGCTGCCAAGCCTTGGCCACGATCTTGCCCAAGTAACGGACGCTGGCCAGTTGCGTGGCGTAGCCGATAGGAGGATCGACATAGCGACCAAAGCCGTCGCGTTGCTCCTGAGTCAGCAAACCAACCGGCATCGATCACAGTACCTCGGCCCAGAATATGGCGGGGGTGACTATCCGCGTGCGTTCGATGTGCCCGCGTTGCAAGAGACCTGCACGGCGATCACCGGTGACCAAGTAGTCCGCATTGCCCGCCAAAGCCATGGCCAGCAGAAAAGAGTCATCCGGATCATCGGCTTCAATCTCGATAGTCAAGCGTTCCAGCACCATCGCCCGTTGCAGGTTATTGATCATGGCCCCCACTTCGTTGCGTTTGGCGGTGGAGAACAACAGCAAGTTCGTGCGCGGTCGAAAGAGGGCCAAGGAGAACATTGAGCGCTATTGCCTAGAGCCATTCGGCGTGAAGCGCCTGGAGTCGGGAAACTATGAGCTGACAGTTCCCTATCAGAGCGACGAGGAATTGGATAAGGAGGTGCATGACTTGCTCGGCGAGATCAGCCAGGAGGCCGAGATGCGCAACTGCTTTATCGAGGCGGATGCCTGGGAGGAAGGTACTGAACGACGCTGGTAGGGCTTAAGTGCACTTTCTGTTCCGTTGCTCCCCAAACCCCAAAACCTGTTCACGGAGGTGTGTCTGACGTATTCAGCTTGAATGGTTTATGACGGCTACGCAGTCTGCGGACGCTGCCAGGCAATAGCAGCGGCGCAAATACGCGGTCAATCGCGGAAGAAAACTTGCACCAAGTGGTAACCGAACTTGCTTTTCACGGGGCCGTGGATCACCCGCAGCGGCTTTTTGAAAATGATCTGGTCGATAATCCCCACCATTTGCCCCGGCCTTACTTCCCCCAAATCGCCCCCACGCTTGCCCGAAGGGCAGGTGGAGAATTTTTTGGCCAGTACATCGAAGGCTTCACCCTTGGCAATGCGTTGCTTGAGAGACTCGGCTTCTTCAGCCGTTTTCACCAGTATGTGGCGGGCTTGCGCTTTCATGGGGCGGTTACCTTGCATCTGTAGGGCGTATTTCGAGGGCGCGGATTATGCCTGATTTTTCGTCGGGATCATTCCTCGAATCATGGTCGCCAGTTGTTCGACCGAGAAAGGTTTGCCAATCATGTCCATACCCTGTTCAAGAAACCCCTGACGTTCAGCCGCCGTTTCGGCATAGCCCGTCATAAACAGCACATTGAGCCCCGGTCGGTGTTGGCGGGCAATTTCGGCCAATTGCCGACCATTCATCCCCGGCAGCCCGACATCCGTCACCAACAAGTCAATGCGCAGCGATGACTCCAGCAGCGCCAACGCGGTTTTCGCATCGGGGGCTTGATGGGCGGTGTATCCCAGCTCATCCAGCACATTGAGAACCAGCATGCGCACGGCCGCGTCATCCTCCACCAAGAGCACGCATTCACCTTCGATGGCGCACGGTGCATCGACGCTGCTGGACGCAGGCCGGGGTTGGATCTGCGGGCTGTAATGACGGGGTAAAAACAGGCGGACACAGGTGCCATTGCCACTTTCGCTGTCCAGGGTGACATGCCCGCCGGACTGCTGGGCAAAGCCGTAGATCATCGACAGTCCCAGCCCCGTGCCTTGACCGATGGGCTTGGTCGTAAAAAAGGGATCAAAGGCTTTAGCCAGTACCTGCGGCGTCATCCCCGCGCCGTTGTCACTGACCTCAAACATCACGTAATCACCGGCTTTAACCGGTTCGAGCGTGCTGATATCGCTGCCATCCAAATAGCTGTTGAGGGTTCTGACCGTCAATTGCCCGCCTTGGGGCATTGCATCCCGGGCATTGATGATCAAGTTGAGCAGGGCACTTTCGAGCTGGCTGGCATCCGTGTTGACGGCCCACATATTAGCGCCCAGCACCACGCTCAGGTCGATATGCGCCCCTTTGGTACGCCTGAACAGCTCCTCCAGCGAACTCACCAAGTGATTAGGGTCCAAGGGTTGGCGGTCCAGTGACTGACGCCTGGAAAACGCCAGCAAGCGATGAGTCAGCGCGGCCGCACGCTGCGCAGATGAGACTGCCGCGTCGGTGAAACGCCCGATTTCAGCGCTGCGTCCTGCGGCGATGTAGCGCTTCATCAAGTCCAGGCTGCCAATAATGCCGGTCAGCATGTTGTTGAAGTCATGGGCAATACCGCCGGTCAACTGGCCCACGGCCTCCATCTTTTGCGCATGCCGTAACGCGTCTTCGGCACGCTCGCGCTCAACCATTTCCTGTTGCAATTGCAGGTTGGCTTCGGCCAGCGCCTGGGTGCGCTCGGCCACGCGCTCTTCAAGGGTTTCATTGAGGTTAAGCAGGGCCTGCTCAGTTTTTTTGCGCTCGGTGATGTCCAGCGCAGCCCCCATGAACCGGCGCGTTCGGTGAGGCTCAGCACTGAAACAACGGCCGCGGGCAAAAATCCAGCGCACGTGGCCGTCCATACCCAGCAGGCGGTACTCCTCTGCGTATTCGCTGTTGTGGGTGATGCAGGTTTTGATCGAACGGGTCAGCAACCCACGGTCTTCAGGGTGCACGCCTTGTAAATACGCGGTAATCGGCAACTGCCCGGACAGTTGCGGCTCAATGCCATGCATCTGTGCAAACCGACTGTCGGTGACGAACAGGTCTTCGTCGATGTTCCAGTCCCAGGTGCCCACACCATTGGTGGCGGTCAGGGCCAGTCGCAAGCGTTCCTCGGTGTCATGCTGCGCTTTGCGGCTGGCTTGCGAACGCTGGCGCAGCTTGATGGCTGTGCGCCGGCGGCGGGATGTTTTGACGGCCATCATCAAAATACCGGCCACCTCGCCTGACTCATCGCACACCGGGCTGAACGTCAGGTCGAGCCACATCTCGCTGGTGTGCTGGCGATCCGGAATCAGAAAGTACTGGTCGATGTAGGTACGGCTCTCACCGGCCAACACAGCCTGGATGATGGGCTGGGTAAAGTCGCGGTATTCAGGCCAGCTTTGATGAACCGACTGGCCGAACGAGGTGGGGTGCTTATCACCGGCCAACACCGCAAAACTGTCGTTGTAGACCTGGGTGAGCTGCTTGCCCCACAGCAGCAGCATGGGCATGGGTGAATTCATCACCAGTTGTACGCAAGTGCGCAGGCTCTGCGGCCAGTCAGCCACCTCTCCCAGAGGGGTCAGCGTCCAGTTCAGACGCTGGGACAAGGGGGTGAGCTGACTGAGGGTAAATACGGCACTCATGAAAAATCCTGAGGGGTCAATCGTTGGTGTGTCTATTTAAGGCCGGATGTGGGCGAAACGCTATTAACTAAATACCGGCCGCTTAAATCTTGGCAAAGTGCCACTACGTGCGACTAAGGTCCAATGAGGCTCAGGCTTAGCCTTTCGTATAATTGCGCTCCCCTTTGTATTGAACGGCTTCGCCCCGGTTTATGACCGCAGGCGCGGGTTCAATTGTTTTCGTTTTGCGAATGATTCGCTGCTGGAGCTTGTACATGGTTGTCCCTTTTTCGTTGTTGGCGCAGTGCCGGGTTGCACGCCTGAGCGCTCTGGCAGTGTGTGCCGGTGTTGCCGTACAGACGCAGGCTGGCGGTTTTATTGAAGACAGCAGCGCCAAGCTGGAAGCCCGAACGGTGTACTTCAACCGCGACTTTCGAGATGGCAGCGTCTCAAACCCGCAAGGGGCTTCCAAGCGTGACGAAACAGCGCAAGGTTTTATCCTGAATGTGCAATCGGGCTACACCGAAGGCACGGTTGGTTTTGGTCTGGACGCGCTGGGCATGCTGGGTTTGAAGCTCGATTCAAGCCCGGCAGACAGCAACAGCGGCTTGTTGCCTTCGACCGGCAGTGACCCGCGTCGTTCCAAGGATCAGTACGCAAAAATCGGTGTGACCGCAAAAATGCGTGTGGCCGACACCGTGCTCAAATACGGCGCCTTGCTGCCCGACCTGCCATTGCTCAAGTACAACGATGGCCGCTTGCTACCCAACATGTTCAATGGCGCGATGCTGGTGTCCAAGGATGTGAAAGACCTGACGATCATGGCTTCGCGCCTTAACCGTTACACCGCCCGTGACTCCACTGACGCCCAGGACCTGCGCCTGAACTGCAAGAACAAACGATACGGCTGCAACATCACCGCCGATCACTTCAACATGTACGGCCTGGACTACAAGGTGAACGAGCGCCTCTCCGCGCAGTATCACTACGCCGAACTCGAAGACATCTATCGCCAGCAATTCGTCGGCTTATTGGCCAATCAGCCCGTGGGGCAGGGCGTGCTGTCGGCCGATGTGCGGTTGCTCAAAAGTGACGATGCCGGTTCGGCCAAAGCCTCGAACATCGATAACCGGGCGATGGGCGCCATGCTCGGTTACGCCTTGAGCGGGCATAAAGTCAGCGCCGGTTGGCAGCGCATGACCGGCGACACCTCGATGCCGTACCTGGATGGCAGCAACCCGTACTTGGTCAACTACCTGCAAGTCAACGATTTTGCCAACGCCCAGGAACGCTCCTGGCAACTGCGCTACGACTATGACTTCAAGGCCATGGGCCTCAATGGCTGGTCATTCATGACCCGCTACGTGAATGGCGACAACATCAAAGTGCTCGGCCGTGCGCAAGAAGGCAAAGAGTGGGAGCGCGACACCGAGGTCAAGTACATCGTGCAAAGCGGCACCTTCAAAGACTTGAGCCTGCGCTTTCGTAACGCCACCTACCGCACCAACTACTCAAAATTCGCCCGCGACGTGGACGAAACCCGCCTGATCGTCAGCTACAACCTCAACATCTGGTAAGCCTGGCGTGCGCGAATCAGACCTGAGCCAGGTCTGATTCGCGGTGCTTTCACCTGCGCAGCGCTCTATAGTCAGCGGCACGACTATTGCGGAGCCTTGTGTGCATGAAAACCCTCCTGCTGATTGGCATGGGCGCGGGCGATCCCGAGCACATCACTGTGCAAGCGATTAACGCGCTCAACCGTGCCGACGTCTTCTTTGTTCTGGACAAAGGTCAGACGACTCACGACCTGGTGCGCTTGCGGCTTGAGATTTGCCAGCGTTACATCCGTGAGCCGTCGTACCGCGTGGTGCAGGTCGGCGACCCGAAACGCGACAGTTCAACGCCGTCCTATACCGCTGGCGTTGAGCATTGGCACGCGCAACGTGCCGACGTCTTCACCCGCCTGATCGAAGACCAGCTGGCAGAAGGCGAGTGCGGGGCTTTTCTGTTATGGGGCGAGCCGGGGCTGTATGACAGCACCTTGCGCATACTCGATCGGGTCCGCGCACAAGGCTGTGACGGTTTTGACTATGAAGTGATCCCCGGTATCAGCAGCGTTCAGGCACTCGCCGCGCGCCATCGCATCCCCCTGAATGACATCGGCCAACCAATCCGCATCACCACCGGGCGTCAGCTCAGCGCGAACGATCTGGACAACGTGGTGGTCATGCTCGACGCCCACTGTTCATTCGACGCGTTTATTGAGCACGACGTGGACATCTACTGGGGCGCTTACATCGGCACGCAGGATGAAATTCTGATCGCCGGAAAGTTGTCCCAGGTGTGTGCCCAAATCAAACAGGCGAGGGCGCAAGCTCGTCAGCGCAAGGGCTGGGTGATGGACACCTATTTGTTGCGCCGCCGCACCTGAGCACGCTCAAGCGGGAACAAGGCGATTTTTGGCCTCGATCCATTGCGACATGTACTGCGTACTTTTGTGCTGATGATGACGCAGCATGGCGCCGGTAAAGTTGTTGCGCCGATGCGCGTCAAGTTGCGCCCGGCAGGCTTCGATACGCTGCACCAAGGCCGGGCCATGGACGCTGTGCAGGTAGCGCTGAGCCAACAACGCCCGTCCGTTCAACTGGGCCTGATGCCAGGCCGACGGGTTGCGATACAGCTCAACGGCGGCTGCCGCAATGGCGCTGGCGCTTTGCGCAATGGCTCCGGCCCAGGGCATCTCACCGTGCATACCCTCGGCGCCCACCGGCGTGGTGACGTTGGGTGTGCCGCACAGCATGGCATCGGCAATTTTGCCTTTGATACCCGCACCAAACCGCAGTGGGGCCAGGCATACCCGTGCGTTGCTCATCACCGCCAACGCATCCTCTGCCCAATTGAGCACATGAAAACCCTGTGCCGGGTTGTGCAGGGCGGTGGCTTTGGGCGGGGTGTAAGCACCGTAGATGTGCAGTTGTGCCATCGGTAGCTGCTGGCGAATCAGCGGCCAGATGCTGGTTTTCATCCATAACACCGCGTCCCAGTTCGGCGCATGGCGAAAGTTGCCAATGCTCAAAAAGTGCTGGCGCTGCTCATACGGCACATACGTTGCGGGTACGGCGTCCACCATCAGCGGGCACGCATGCAGCACGTTTGCGGGAACGTGGAACTGCTCGACCAGCAGGTCGATCTCGTACTCGGAAATCATCAGGCTCAAGTCGCTGCGGTAAATCGCGGCGATTTCACGCTGGGCCAGGTCGGTCGCGGCCATCTGCTCGAATGTCTCGCGCGGCGCCGGGGCAAACAGGTCGCTGAAGTCGTCCAAATCGGGGTTGTGTTTGAGGCGCGCCTTGAGCTGCTGCTGACGTGCGTCACGCAAGCTCTGCAAGTCTGAGGTTTCCAGCACTCGAAGGGCGTCAGGGCAATGCTTTTCGACCCGCCAGCCGAACTGCTCTTGCATCATGAAACGGTCAAATAACACGATGTGCGGCGCCAGCTGGCTGATAAAGGCATCAAAACTGCTGTTGTTCAGTTCAATGCTGACCTCATCAATGCCCAATGCAGCGAGGTCTGCCTTGTGTTCGCCAATGCCAGCCGGGCTGCTGAAGGTGATGTGCCAGCCTTGCTGCAAAAAACTCTCGATGATTTGCATCATGTGCCCGCCCGCCGCGGATGAGCGCGGTTCTGGCCATACGTAACCGATGATCAGAACGCGGGTGGGGGCAGTCGACGGCATGGGGCAGGTCCTTGAAACGCTGAGGCTGAAAAAAGGCGGCAATTAGAACACAACAGGGTGGGAGCGAGTCCGCTTTGACGATGATTGCAGTCGATTGCCCAAGCCTTCATCTGCGGCCTCGGCCCGTTTATGGACGCAGCGGTCAGTGCCTTGGGCTGGCACCGGCCAACTCGCCGACCGTTGAGCCCAGCACAGACGCCAAAATTCAGTCCTACACCGCGTGGCAGGCCGGGTCGCAGTTCTTCATGGACCTGAACTCGGGGCAATACGCGGGTTACGGCATGACCAACGAGTCGAAAAAAGGCCCGATTTTGAATGAAGAGAAGGTCACCATCGACCAATACACCGCTGACGCGGCCAGGGCGATGGGGCGTTAGGCCGCGCGTAGCCGTTGACGCGTAACGCGAGGCGACGTCCATTCAACCCGGTGTTTCAGACACACCGCACTCACCGGGTTTACAAGCGCTTCGCGCCCGATCGCAGCCTCGTACCTCGACAGCGACTACAGGCGCGTAGTCGTTGACGAGTCATGCGAGGCTGCGTCCGGCGGTGAAACCGTCGTGAAGCCATTCAACCCGGTGTTTCAGACACACCGCACTCACCGGGTTTACGAGCGCTTCGCACCCGATCGCAGCCTCGTACCTCGACAGCGACTACAGGCGGTAGTCGTTGACGAGTAATGCGAGGCTACGTCCGGCGGTGAAACCGTCGTGAAGCCATTCAACCCGGTGCACCGGATTCGTGCCTCGACAGCGGCTACACGTGTGGCGTTGGCCATTACCGGAAGTCGGCGTACGGTATCAGCGGTTCTACCGGCAACGGTAAATTGCCTTGCCAGGTGTCAAACGTATACCGCAGGTACATCAACGCACGGCTGGGTGCGTAGTCATCGCTGTGTTGGTAGAGCACGCCACCGCCCAACACCAGATTGTCGGTCAACCTGCGCTCAACCAGGCCCTGCAGGCGGTAACCAAAGCCGCTGCTGCTGCCACCATCGGTTTCACCCCCCATGGCGACACCGTTAAAACCCAGATCAATCACAGCGTCCGACATTTTCGAATTCAAACCATTCAACGGGTACAAATCGCTTGAGCTGCTGTGCGCATGGGACCAGCTGAGCGAGCTTTCCAGCGACACCGACCAGTTAGCCGTCCTGAAGGCATAGTTCAACGGCACGCCAATCGAGTAGTACTCCTGCGGGCTGTAATAACCGCCCTGGCCCAAGGTGTATTCGCTCAGGTCCTTGTCGTAACCCCAATACATCAGGGTCAGGCCGGTGCGCATGCGTTCATCCGCGCGCTCCATCAAACGGTAGTAGTAACCGCCCATTGCGGTGGTTTTGTGGTTGTTCTCGACGTTTTTACCGCGCAACCAGTGTTGACCCAGGCTGGCCCATACGCCATCCACGCCACCTTCGTCGTGATTCAGCCCCAGTGTGAGGCCATTGGAGGTCACACCGCCCCACGTGATCCCGGTGGTGCGGTCCTTGGCGCCCGCATAAGACAGGATCGAGTTACTCAATGGGCGACGCGACCCGGTCAGGGTCCAGCCCAGCGAACCGATTTTGTCACTGTAGGCCACACCCCCCAGCCAGTTGGGCACATCAAAGGTGTCTGGGGTGCGGCCGATGTCGATGTCCCATGTGTCATTTTTCCAGCCGGTGGCCATCGTGGTGCCACGCGCCGATTGCGAGTGGTTGTCGCACCCCGGATACAGCAGACGGTTTGAGTCTTTTTGCCGTACCCCGACGCCACAGGTGCCGTATTGCTCGCGCACCCGGCCGTCGGCGTCGGTGTCGAATTTACCGGCGTCCATGTCCAGCTGTTCTGCACGCACCCAGCCTGTGCCATCGGCAATAGGCAGGTCCAACTGCAAAATGGTGGTCGTGGTGTCGGTGTCCGAAGTGCCTTTGGAGGCATCGTCCGAACGCCAGCCGTAATCGGTGTACAGGTGCACCGTCGGGTTTTGCCGTTGATAGAGGCTGTCCACATCACTGCGCAAGCTGCTGGCCAACCACTCGTCATGGTCTTTGGCGCGGCTGGCCAAGGTCATGGCGCGGTTATCCCGCGGATCGGCTTGTGCAGGGGTCATCAACCCGGCACCGGCCATGCCCTT
Source organism: Pseudomonas weihenstephanensis (assembly GCF_016812185.1). NCBI lineage: Bacteria > Pseudomonadati > Pseudomonadota > Gammaproteobacteria > Pseudomonadales > Pseudomonadaceae > Pseudomonas > Pseudomonas weihenstephanensis. The sequence goes on from NZ_JAAEBV010000003.1 coordinate 103,886, forward strand.
GGCGTAATAGTCCAGTGCCTGTCGTGGCTGTTTGGCCGCGATCAACCGCGCTGCATCGCGGTACACCACCGGATCAGCCTGCGGGGTTTTGAGCAGTTCGGCGAACAACGCACTGGCTTTGTCCGGTTCACCGACCTCAGACCAGGCATTGGCCAGACGACGTTGCTGCGATGCGCTCAATACAGCTCTCGCTGACGGCTTGAACTGCGCTAACTGTTGACGCGCTGGCGCCAATTGCTGGCTGGCAATCAGGTTCTCAATCTGGCCCAGATGCGCTTGGGTATTGTCCGGCTGTTTTTGCAACACCTGACTATAGAGGCGCTGCGCTTGATCGTAGTCACCCCGTTCCTGCGCCCAACCCGCGACCGTCATCAGGTCATCGCTGTTGGGCGCTTGCATTAGCAACGCGATGGCTTGTGGCTCCTGACCCGCCTTACGCAAACTTTGCGCACGCGCCACCAGCACATTACGTTGCAGGCGCGTGCCCAACTCGCGCATGGCCTCACTCCATTGCGGGCGCGGCAGTTGCTCCAGCGCGCTTAACGCGCTGGCGTCGCGCTCGGTGCCCGACAGGTACAGCGCGTAGGCATACAACGCTTCAGGGTTGTGCCCCTGGCGGCGCATCAGTTGCTTGAAACTGTCATCGGCGGCGCCCGGCTGGTTGATTTCACGCTGCGCGTTGGCCAGGCGATAGGTCAACCACGGCTCGTCCGGGGTCAGGTTGCGGATTTTGCTGAGTAGCGCGACCACCTGCGGCCAGTCCTTGCGGGCGGTCGCGGTATCGGCCTGCTGGTTGAGTTCATCCCGCTCAAAACCCTGACGCAGGCTGGCGAATTCTTTCTGGCTGGCGGCGGGCAAGCTGTTAAGAAAGGCTTTGGCTTTTTCTGGCGATTGCGCGCTGTACAAACGCACCAGCGCGCGTACTGCGCTGGCATTACCCGGTTCCAGTTTGCGGGCTTGCAGCAACAAGGCTTCGGCTTGAATGTCGTTGAGTTCGCCGCGAGCGACACCGGCCAGGCCAATCAAGGCATCGGCATCGCCGGGTTTGGCTTTGCGCGCTTGTTCGAAGGCCCTGCGCGCCGTGGCGTAGTCTTTACGATCCAGTGCCTTGTCGCCCTGACTGAGCAGCATCAAGTAATGACTGGCGTCCATCAGGTCTTGCCACTGGCTGATGAACGAGGTGTCTTGCTCTTTGTTGCGCGCTTTGATGAATGTGGCGTTGGCGTCTTCATAACGACTTTGACGCAGCAGCGCCAAACCCAGTGCGCCGTAAAGGCTTGGATCGTCGGGGTAGCGTTTGATCGCACGGCGCAGCAGACCTTCAGCCACCACCGGGGTGCGTTGCTGCTCGATCATTTGCTTGCCCTGCGCACCCGCCAGCCAGGCGGGGTCCGCCAGCAGGCGCTGTTGGGTTTGCAGGGTTTTGTTGGCCTCAAGCACTGTCGGGGAGGCGGGGTAGCGTTTGATAAACGCCTGCCATGCCTGCACGGTTTTGCGGTCGACGGGCAAGGTGTGGAGGTATTCGTACTCTCGGTCTGCCGCCGCATTGCTCGCCTGCGGATCGGTGGCCAACTGTTCCAGTACAGCCAGCGCCTCAGGCGCACGCTTTTCTCTGAACAGCAAATCAACCAGGGTTTGTCGCAAACCGGCGTTGCCGGGGTACTGGCTGTCGAGGGTGCGCAGTTGTTCAATCACCCTGGGCCGTTGGCCGGTAATGTTGCTGCGAATACGCAGGTACTCCAGCGCCGTGGCAAAGTCGGGCGGGGCGTCGCCAAACAGCTGTTCAAAAATGGCTGTCGACTCTTCAGGGCGCCCCGCAGCCGCGAACAGTCGCGCCTGTTGCAGGGCTTTTTGACTCTGCGGGTCTTGCAGCTTCATCAGGCTTTGTGCCTGACGTAACGCGCCAGAATCGGGGGCTACTTGCTGCAAATGGGCGAGGCGCTCGCGGGCCAAATCCGTTTTTTTTTCCAGCAGCGCCTGACGAATAGACGCCACCAGCGCTTGGGGATTGTTGGGGGCGATCAGTTCCAGTCGCGCCAAAGAATCGCGCACCAGGTCTTCGCGGTACATGGCCTCACCGACCCGCACTTGCTCCAGCAACCATTGCTGTTGTTCTTGCACCGTGGCGGGCTGAGCGAGGGCCGTGGTCGACAATCCCGTGAGCAAAAACGCCCATGTTTTTAGTTTTTGCATGTGTCAATCCAGGCCGGTAGCAGCTGTCCATCCTTGTCAAAGCGATAGCGTTGTTGATCAAAGCCCTGGCCAAACAACACCAATGACTGGTTGTAGTAGGCGTCGGCGGCGGGCGGGTCTTGCTGCAAACGCAACGTTTGCACCGCGTAGGCAGGCGAGTCGCTGCCCGCCAACAGCGGCAACAGTGCCGCCGAGAAACCGGCCGGGCCTTTGCCGGTGTATTGACCGCTCAGTGCATCGACACTTTCCGGGGGGTAGCCCAAGGTTTGGGTGAGGCTGACCATCGGCGCAAAATGCTGTTGCAGGGTTTTGCGCTGGGGAGCGTCCTGGGCCAGCATGCCGACCCACAGGTACACGCGGATTGCATCGTAGTCGCCCGCGCTGCCGTCCTTGCTGTCAGGCGCCCAACCGCTACCGGCTTTCCACAGCAGCCAGTCCGGGGCAAAACCCTTGGGCGAGCCTTCGATCAGCACACGCTGCTGATTGGCCGCCAACTCGCTCCAGACCGGCGACAGTTGGCTGAACCGCGCCAGTAACTGCGGCGGCAAGTAGCTGGGGTTGAGCCGCCAGCCCTCTGGATTGTCAAAACCCAAGTCGCCGGGCAACAACATCAACCCCAGCTTGGGCAGTTTGCGCAGGCTTTGTGCGGCGCTGCGCCACAGCATGTTTTGCCCCATTGCGCTGTACTCGGGCACCTGCCACAGGCGCCCGGCTTCCAGCAGGCTATAGGCAATCCACAGGTCGGCATCGGTGGCGTTGTTGCTGTCGAGCACTTGCCATTTGCCCGCCTTGGAGCGTCCCCACAACCAGGCCGGTAAGTGCGCTTCAAGGCTGCCATCGGCCAGGTTGTTACGGGTCCACTTCAAGATCTTCGCGAAGCTGGGCTGATCGTTGGCCAGCAAGGCGAAAAACAAGCCGTAGCTCTGGCCCTCCGACGTGGTGATCAACTGCTCGGAAGAGCGGTCGATGATGCGCCCGTCACTGCTCAGCATGGCTTTTTTGTAGCGGTCCCAGGCGGGCCAGTCACAGCTGGCCGCGCTCGCCAGAGCAGGCAAACCGAGGGTCAAGGTCAGGGCGAGCGCGGCAAAGGGCTTCATGGTTTAGTCATCCTTCAAACGACGATTGGCCGCCCAGCTCAGGGCACGCCACAGCAAGAAGGCGCTGAGCAAGACACTGATCACGGCAATCACCGCCAGCAGTACCGGGTGCTCGGACAGCTGATACCAGAGCAGCAGCCACCACGGCAGGTTGCCAACAAAGTAGTTATCGCCTACCAGTTGGCTGTACACACCGCTGCTGCGGATCAATGCAACAGAACCTGCTACGGCATTGAGCTTGCCGGTGTCGGCCAGGGTTTCACGCAACAAGGCGTAATCGGCATCGTCATTGCCTAACAGCGCCACGATGCTGCGCTGGTTATGGTGCGGCGACTGCATGCCCATGATCGCGGCAATCGGTGCTTGTGCGCTGACTTCGACCCGGGTGGCTGGCTGGCTGCGCTCATCCACTGAAGGGCCGCGGCGTGCGCTTTGCTCAATACCCGCGTTGCTGTAAGGCTGAACCAACATGTCGCGCTGGCGTTGCAACAACAGGCTCAAGTCCGGGTTGTCACGCATATCCTCAGGCATTTGCCCCAACAGCAGCACATCTGCGTCTTGTTTAACGGCGCTGTTCACATCATTGCTCAGGCGCAGGCCAAAGGCCGGGTAACCGGTGCGGGCGCTAATGCCTGCCACCGCTTCGAGCAGGGTGCTGACTTGCATCGGCGTTGAGCTGCCCGGTACTACCACGATCGATTCGGACATGTCGGCCATGCGGCTGAACGGGAAACCACTGCGAGCGAACGCTTTAAGGTCCGGCATGCTGATGTAGTGGTGATAGCCCGACAGGTCGATGGTGGAGTCTTCATCGATGATCGCCTGGGTGTTGGCCGGCAGAATGGTCTGGCAACGGTCACGCTGTGCACTGCCCACGGTGCTGGCGAAGTTGAAGTCGAAGCGCAGGCGGTTACGGTCACCGATTTTCAGCGACGGGACGATCAGCTTGTCGTTGGCGTTGGCCGAGTCGTTGGACAGCACCGCCAGGCGCAGCTCTTCGAGGTTGCTGGTGTTTTTGCGCTGCAACGCCAGGCTGGTGATGAACTGATCATTGAGGCTGATGTTCAAGCGCGAATCATCATTGGCCGACGGCGCCGTATAACGGTACTGAGTGCGCAGCGGAATACCCTGGTTGCGCCACACAAACAGGTCGGGTGGCAGGTTGACGTCCAGGGTGATGGGGCGCGGTTGCAGGCCACTGACTTGCAACTGCTGCGGGTAGGTAATCAGTTCGGCAAAACGCACAGGCCGGTCGGTGCGCATCCATGCGGGCGCGTCATAGGGTTTACGCGGTTGCAGCGCCTCGACTTTGTCGATGGTGGCCTTCTGACCACGCAGCAAGTTGCCGCCCAGGGCCAGCGCTTTGGCGGCGGTGGCGAGGTCATCTTCGTTGCGGCCCATGACCAGCAGGATCTTGCTGTATGGCGCATCGGGGTGATCGATCAGTTGCACCACCGGGGCGGTGACCGCCGGGAATTTTTCCAGATCGTTCATGAACGCCGGACGGTGATCGTTGGTGGCGAATACGATTGAGGGCTGTGTGGCTTCCTTGCTTTGCACGCTGGGCAAGGTGTCAAACAGCACCGGGAAGTCAGCGCCACGCCAGTTGGACTGGCTGCCAAAATAGGACGCCAGTATCGCGGCGGCTTGTTGTTCGCCCAAGGTCGGGTTGGCAGCAAACACGAACGGCAGTTTCAGTTTTTCGGTGTTGCGCGGGTCAAAAAACGGCAGCGGGAAAAACGCGAGGTCGTTTTTCAGGCTCAGGGCCTGCTCTTGCAAGGTGATGCTGCTGGCACGGCTGATGTTGACCCACAGCGTGTTATTGGCCGGGTCTTCGCAGATGTCGGTGTAATGGCCAATAAACTCAAGGCGCACGCGGTTGAAGTCTGCAATCAGGCGCGGGTCCAGTGCCATTTGCTGGGTGGTCTTGCGCCCCAACTGGTCTTTCTCGATAGGTAAGACGCCCATCAACACATCGTTGAGGTACACCCGCAGGTGGGAAACGGTCGGGATCAGCGAGGGGGAGGCGGTGTATTCCAGTTGCAAGCGCGCATCGCTGGCAATCCGGTCGCGGCGCACGCTGAATTCCACCTGCTCGGCACTGTTGATACCTAGCAACAACGTGTCTGTCGCGCGGCCCAACTGCTCAAAGGTGCGTGTGACTGTCCAGCTCGGCAACGGCTGCTGGGTGTCCTCCAGCGCAGGCTTGGGCAATGGCGCCGGTGAGCTGCCCGGCAACGGTAATGGCGCCGCCATCAACTGTGAGGCGAAGGTCATCAGCGCAAGGCTGGCAAAGAAAGCTTTTTTAGAAAAACGACTCATGATTCGCTCACTGGCCGGGAGGTAATAGGGGCAGAGACGGGCATGCGCGGCAAAAAGCTGCCCAGCCACTGAAGAATTCGCATGAACGGGCGGGCGATGCGCCGCACCCAGGCAGGCAGGTATTCATAAAGGCGGTAATAGCCTTTGACGCCCAGGGCGAGAATTTCGCTGAGGCTCTGGATCGGCTTGTCGGCTTCAAACTCGCTGTTGTGGTCGAGCCAGGCATCGGCGCGGCCGAAGGTGCACTGCACGAACTCGATTTTTTGCGCAGGCGTCAGCTTGGCGAAGTTCAACCCCATGAACAGCTCGTTGGAGCGGGTCAGGTAGCCGGGGAATACAAATTCGCGAGTACCCCGTTGCAGAATCAACGACACCGGGGTGCCCACCGGCAGTTGCAATGCCTGACCCAGTTGCAGGCCCACACCACCGTCGGAGTAGTCCACCAGTTCGCACGGGTAGCTGTGGCCGTCGAGCAGTTTGATGGCGCCCGGCAAGCGCGTTTGCACACGGTGGGTTTGACGCACTTGACGCACTTCAGCGGCCACGGCCACCGCCGCACCTATGATCAACAGGTTGTAAACCACCCACAACACACTGACCAGGATGGTGATGATTTCATCCTTAGGCCCGGTGAACAGGCGCCACACGGCAAAGCCCAGGCCCAGCAGGTTGAGCAGTGACAGCACCAGATACGGGCGCGCGGTCTGCCAGTCAAACTGGTTTTCTTCCATCATCCCGCCCTTGGCGGTGACGTTGAACGTGCCCCGCGAGGGGCTGAACAGGGCCACAGTGGTGGGGCGGGCGATGTACCACGCCAATACGGTTTCATACACCTCGCCCCAGAACGTCTGGCGATACGCACCCTGCATTCGGGAGTTGGTCAGGCTGGCGTGGATCATGTGCGGCAACACGTAGAGCAGGATCATCACTGCCGGGGCATAGATGATGTAGGCGTGCAGCAACAGGAACGCCAGCGGCGCGGTGAGGAAGATCAAGCGCGGCAAGCCCACCAGAAAGTGCAGCATGGCGTTGGCATAGCAAATGCGCTGGAAGAAGCTCAAGCCTTTGCCCAGCAGGGGGTTGTCGGTGCGAAAGATCTGCACCATGCCCCTGGCCCAGCGAATGCGCTGACCGATGTGTGCCGACAGGCTTTCGGTGGCCAGACCTGCCGCTTGCGGGATGCGCAAGTACGCCGAGTTCCAGCCTTTGCGGTGCAGGCGCAACGCGGTGTGGGCGTCTTCGGTCACGGTCTCGACGGCAAAGCCGCCAATGTCGTCAATTGCAGTGCGGCGCAAGATGGCGCAAGAACCGCAGAAGAACGCGGCGTTCCACATGTCGTTGCCGTCTTGCACCAGCCCGTAGAACAACTCGCCTTCATTGGGGCGATTGCGGAAGGTGCCCAGGTTGCGCTCAAACGGGTCCGGGGACAGGAAATGGTGCGGGGTTTGTACCAGCGCCAGTTTCGGGTCCCGCAAGAACCAGCCCACGGTCAATTGCAGGAAGGAGCGGGCGGGCATGTGGTCGCAGTCAAAAATCGCCACCAGTTCGCCGTCGATTTGCGTCAGCGCATGGTTGAGGTTACCGGCCTTGGCGTGGCGGTTGTTGGTGCGCGCGATGTAGTGGATGCCCACCTCTTGGGCGAATGCCTTAAAGCTTGGGCGATTGCCATCATCGAGCAAGTGGATGCGCAATTTGTCTTTGGGCCAGTCAATGCCCAAGGCGGCATACACCGTGCCCCGGGTCACCGACAACTCCTCGTTGTAGGTGGGGATCAACAGGTCAACCACCGGCCATTGCCCGGTATCGGCCGGCAATTGTGCCGGTTTGCGGTTCAGCGGCCAGGACGTCTGGATGTACCCCAAGATCAGAATCAGCCAGGAGTACGTTTCGGCGGCCAGCAGGATCAAGCCGCAGGTCAAGTCCAGCCAGTCGTTCCAGTTTAGGGTGGAGGTGTAGCGCCACCACAGGTAACGGCACGAGACAATGATCGACAGCGAAATCAGCAGCAGCGTCGGAAACCGCCCTGGCATGCGCCGCACCAGCATGGCAATGGCCCACAACAGCACCACGAATACCAACTGCGCGAGATAGCCGAATGGCTCGGTGACGCAAATCAGGATCAGCACCAGCGCAACCACACCGATGGCGATGTACAGCACCTTGCGGGTTTTCCAGCGAATCGCGTTCCACCAGCGCGAGCCTTTGTGCACCTGCGGGCTGAGGGTCGACGGCAAGCGTTCAAATGCATTGGACAGCGCATTCCACGGCCGTTGCAGCACCATCAGCCACGAATACAGACGAGCACGAAACTGGCGACGGGCACGCTGGCGGCGCAGGTGGTTTTCGTCAACGGGGCGCACGATGAGCAACCACAGGGTTTGAATGGCGTAACGCAACGGGTCGCCAAGGGTCGGGCGCTTGGTGGCCAAATGCGGATACCAGCGCCGGTGCTGTTCACGCAGGGCCTGCCAATTAGGCGACTCCAGACGCAAAAAGACCCAGCCCAGCGCCTGGATCAGCGCCAGGATGAACGCGGTAAAACGCGTGCAGTTTTGATCGCGACGCAAGCGTGTATAGGGGAACCAGTCGGCGATCATGCCTGCCTCCGGCCACGCAGCAGGCACCAACTGGCCAGGCTGATGATGTCTTGGGCAATCAGACTGCCGGGCGCGTAGCGGCCCACCGGTTCGCGACTGGCCAAGGCTTCGCCCATTGCTTCGTCGGCGTGCAGGTTAATCGGCACCACCGAAGCGGCGTAACGATGGTGCCAAATCAGGGCCAGATCGCGCTGCAATTGGCTGCCCGCGTCATACCGGTTAACCACAAACACGGTGCCTTGCCGCGCGTGGGTCTGTAACAGCACATGGCAGGCGGCATCGGCGTTGAGCACAGTGAAGGAAAAAGCACACTGCGCATTACCCGCATGCCCCGGCAAGCGCTGCGGCAGGTCGAACAGCACCCAGTCAAACGCCTGATCAAGTGAGGCCTGGCGCTTGCTCCACAACTGCGGGCTGTCCAGCAACAAGGCCTCAAGCCGGGTGTGTTCTGCGCCCTCAAGTTGGCCGTATGGCAGCACGCAAAGGCCGGGGGTCACCGTCCAGGCCTGTTGCTGCCAGGGTTGTTGGTCCAATGTGGCGCGCGCCCAGCCATCCCGCGGCGCCAGATCCAGGTTGAAGTGCAGGCCCAGGGTGTTTTCCGGGCACATGTCCACCACCAACACGCGCTGACCCAGCGTGTGCAATGCATACGCCAGTGCGGCGAGGGTTGAGCTGGTGCCCACGCCACCGCGAATACCCCGCAGGCTGATGGCGATCATCGGGTCGTCTCCGGGTGCGCTTGCAGCGCCAGCGCCGGGCTCTTCGCAGGCAGAACCAGGCGCTGCGCTTCAAGATGAGCCAGCAAGGGCCAACGCTCCAGCGCCTGCATCAGTTCCATTTGCGCGGACACGTCGACATAACCCAGCGTGGGCAGGTCCATCATCGATTTGAGGCGCGCGATGTCGTCCGCCCGCTCAGTGCGCGAGAGGATGTAGGCGCTTATTTGAAACGCTGTGGGTAGGGCAGCCATCCGCCGTTCTCCTTGATTCGCACATAGGGCTTGCCGTTGTAATCCAGCACCACCGTTCCCGAGTTTTCAGACACTTTGGCCGTTTGCGGCAGGTTGCTCAGTAACTGCGACCAGTCCAGGTTTTGCCCGTTGCTCAAGGCCGGATCGGCGTACAGGCGAGCAATGATTTCAGCAATGGCCAAATAGCTGCTGGGTTGAGTGACATGCACAGGGGCCGTGTGTGGGTTTTGGCCCATGTTGATCAACTTGATGCCGACCGGAACGTGGGTGATGGCATCGCTGGGGATCTCACGCATCCCGGAGATTTGCATGCGGTCACCGTGCAGCGCCGCACCATGCTCAGGCACGATGGCCACGACCACCCGGCGTCCGCTCTTTTGCAGCTCTTTAAGGAACGCGTTCAGGTCATCCAGCAGCACCTGCGCGCGGCTGCTGTAGTCAGCGCGTTGGGTGCCACCGTCCGCCGTGACTTGACGATTGCCGTCATGCAGGGTGGTGGTGTTATAGAACAGCGCCATATTGGGTTGGTCTTCAGCCAAACGGTGCTGCCACCACTTGCTCAACACATCACGGTCGCGCCAGATCGGCGAGCCGTCGAAGCTGACATACGCCCGTGGCACGCCCGGTGCAGTGCCCAAAGCGGGCGGCGGCAGTTGACCCTGCTCACGCACTTCTTGCAGGAAGCCGTCGAACTCGCCGGTGTGGTTGAGCATCAGTTCGTCCGCAAACCCGAGCTTGCGCAGGTCATCAAATAACAGGCATTGGTCGGCGGGTGTTTTGTACAGCTGCGCGCGGGAGGTTTGGCCACAGCTGGCGCGCAACAGGCGAATCGCCGCCGGGCCGCTGTAGGCAGTGGCCGAGTTGAAATTGTCGAAAATCACGTCCATCTGGCTGAACAGCGCGTTGTCACGCAAGCCCACTTCGTCTAGGTCATCCCAGGCCATCGAGCAGATGTTAATCACCAGCAAATCAAACGGCGGCGGCTTGACGGCCGGCTCCTTGAACTCGACTTTGCGCTGAGCTTCGCTTTTATAGAACGTGTCGAGATACGCATTGAGCGTTGTGTCATCCGGCTCACCGGTACTGGCGACAGGGGCGACGGCGCCGGGTTGCACGTTCGCCACCGACGGCTGGGCGACCTGCACGATCATGTGTTGCAGATTGCCCATGCCCAGCCAGCACAAACCCAGCAGGGTGAAGGTGGTCAGGCGCAACCACTGATTGAGAAATGCGTAGCCGATGATCAACACCAGCAGCATGGCGCACACTTGCCAGTCGATAAAGCGGCCCAGCAGTTCGACGATGTAAACCACCGAGAAGTCGAGCACGCCGGGCTGGGCGAGCAGACGGCTAAAAGGCGGGAACCAGGTGTCCTGATACAGCAACGCCACGGCCACCGGGATCGCAATCACGCTGCGCACACGACGCAGCAGCGGGTGGGCGAGGGGGATCAGCAACACCAGTGCGAAGACCAGGTTGGGCAGCACTTGAAAATTCAAGTACCCGGTCCAGGCCAGCAGGAACTTGGCGAGGAAATACAGGTTCCAGCCGCCCAGGCCTTTCCACTTTCCGGCGATCCTGGCGGTGGGGGAAGACGACTTAAACAAACTCATCAGGCGTACTCGAAGACGAACTGGCAGAAGCGCGACGACGTACGCCGCGAGATTTCATGTAGCGGGGGCGCAAGTACTGCTCCAGGGAGACTTTCAAGCGCAGGCGAATGCGCCGTGACAGCAAGGTCAGCACCACCGTCACGGCACTGGTCAGGACAATCACATCGAGCAATTCAAGGAACGTCATGGCGCAGGCTCACTGAGAGGCAACGTGATTCTTTGCGCGATTAACGGTGGGTGATTGAGCGGTGTAAGGGGGGCCGTCACGCTGTGTTCAATCGGGATATACAGCCCCAGGTCAGTCACCGGCGCCTGCATGAAGGCGTCTTCAGGCAGGTCAGCCATGCCGTTCAGCACCTGGCGATGGTTGAACAGGTCTCGCCACGGCAGGCGGCAGATATTACCCAAAGCAGGGTCCAGGCCATCGGCACGGCAAGCGAACAAAAACAGGTACAGCTCGCCATTGAGCAGGCATGCGATGTCACCAAAACGGCGCAAACACATTTGATTGAGGAACAACTGCGGTTCAAGACCCGGCACCGGCTGGAACTTGAGCAGTTGATGGGTCACTTCCCCCGAGCTGTCTGCGACGATTTGCTCCACGGTGTCATAAAACACGCGCGGGCTGACCAGACCGCGAATTTGCGGTGGCCGCTGGCGCTCCAGCAAGGTTTCGAAATCGCTGTTTTGGCTGTATTGCCAGCGCTGGCCCTGCACGCTTTCGATCATGCTCAAAAAGCGCGACAACACGGTGCCCTCCGGAACAATCAGGTTGGCACCGCACGCCAGCAACAAGCGCTCATCGCGATAACGCACGGCCGGTTCCATTTCCCGCACCACGACTTTCAGTTCAGGGCCGCATTTTTCCCGCAGGTCATGCAGCTGCTGCGCCAGTTCAAGCAGTTGATGGCTGTTGTCGATGCTCACAATGACCGTGGCAGCCCGTGCGGATAGGGCTTCTTGCAACAGCGCTTGACGGTCTTCAAACAGGTACCAGTGCCTGGACAATGAAGGCGAGTTTTCAAGCACGGCGCGCTCGACCAGATACACGTGCTGGTCGTCCGCTACGCGCGGCTGCGTATCGACCCCTGATTGGGGGATCAGGGTAAAGCACTGTTTATCAATCGACAGCTTGAATTCCTGGCCAGCGCTGACGCCCAGCCGGTTATGCCAGAAGTGCAATTGGTAACGAATATCGCCGTTGTGCCGGTACAAGCGGCTTAATCCGGACAACGTCTCATTGAGCTGCAACAGTTCGCTGTGCAATGACGAAGCGTCGCCGTGAGCGATCACCAGCAATGTGGCCTGGCGCTCTTGTAACCAGGCGCGCACCCGTTCACACCAACGCTGTAAACGCTGCGACCCCACTTTGTCGCCCCAACTGCTGGCAGGTGCCACCAATACAACCTGGCTCGCAGGACCAATGCCGGCGCGGCTCATGTCTCGGGTCAGCGTGGCCAGGCCCGGTTTGATCTCGCGCACGGGGATCTCGAACAGTTTGAGCTTGGCGGGGCCGCGATCGGGTGCCAGGTCACTGATGATGCTGTGCGGTGTATTGGCACTGGAAATCAAGGTCGACGGTATTTGCGGCGCGAGTGCTTCAATGAACTGGCGAGCCACAATTTTTGCGTCAGTCGGTTGATCGACGGTAACCCAGTACACACCTCCCGTGCGTAAAGCGATCTGTTGATCCAGCAACCCGCGGATGGCCAAAGTGGTAAGAGCCAAGCGAAACGTCCCCCCATGGAAGCGTACGAATAAATAGTGCGAATGCAGTCGGGTACAACGATCACACACATCGCAGGTTGCGCAGATTGCATAACGTTTAATGACGTCAAACAAATGGCGCTATTTTTTTAACCTGTTAAGCGTAGACGATTATTCGTACACGTCCCTGTTAAATTAGTCCTGGCATACGTAGGACAAAGCCTTGGCACATGCCAGAAAGCGCGCATCCTATCACCGCAAAAAGGGGACCGCTCATGATTTAAAACAAGTTTCGTCAAAAAAATGCTGCAAGCAGCACTCAAGTCATTAAATTGACAAATTTTTGGTTCAGGGCACTAAAGAGCACCCGCGGCTTTCTGAGTGCGCCATAGCGTACTATTGGTTAACAGGCGTTGGGCGAGCCGCCAAACGTGTCTGTTTGGGTTCACTGAGTGAGCCTGCCCCGTCACCGCAACGAACATGAGGTGCAGATATGCCGGTTAAACATGACTTGCCTGAGGACTTGGGCATTACCCCAGAGACCTTGAACACGCTCAAGGCTCGCAACCCCCACCTGACAGCGCTCATACACAAGTATGCGCAGGCCGATAAAAAGGTGCTCGATGCCGAAAAAGGCGATGCCGTCGCCACGCCCGATGCGGTGCTGACTGAGCTAAAGTCCAGCCGTTTAGCCTTGAAAGATCAAATTGTCGAGGCGTTGAAAGCCTCACAAAAGAGCCAAACAGCGCAGGAGCAGTAATGTCTAACATCATCAAAATTGTCGCCACGCTGCGCGCAAAGCCGGGCAAAGGTCAGCACCTTAAACAGGTATTGCTGGCGTGTGTAGAAGGCTCGCGGGCCGAACCCGGCTGCTTGTTTTATGACTTGCATGTAGACCGCAGCGATGCAGAACGGTTTGTGTTCATTGAAGGCTGGAAGGACATGGCGGCCATCGAGCACCATAAAACCACCGCGCATTATCTGACGATGGGTAAAGCGGCCGCAGATCTGGTCGACACGCGTGAGGTGCTACAGCTCGATGAAGTGAGTGAGCCTGCCGTGCGCCGCTGATGGACGCTGCATGATGGTTGGCGGCCCTCATCAGGCCGCCATTTTTATAAGGACTTAAAAGCTGGCAGCGTCCAGCTCAAACAATGATTCGCTGCCCGCGCGAATGGTTTGCTCCAGGCTGAGCGTGCGCGGCAGCACGCGACTGAAGTAAAACGATGCGGTGGCCAGCTTGGCGTCATAGAACGCAGGTTCTGCCTCCCGTGCACGTTGCGCCACATCCGCCATGCGCGCCCACAGCCAGGCGTAGGCCACGTAACCAAACAGGTGCAGGTATTCAACCGAGGCCGCGCCCATTTCGTTGGGATTGAGGGTGGCTTGTGTCCGCAGCCAGTCACTGACGTCTTCAAGGCGCTGCACGGCTTCGAGCAGCGGGTTTGCATAAGGCGTGCCGGGCAGGGCGGCGAAGTCACGGATCTGGCGGGTAAACAACTGCAACGTGACACCCTCATTGGCAATCACTTTGCGCCCCAGCAGGTCCAGCGCCTGAATCCCATTGGTGCCTTCGTAGATTTGCGCAATGCGCACATCACGCACCAACTGCTCCTGACCCCATTCACGGATATAGCCGTGGCCGCCGAACACTTGCTGGCCCAGCACGCAGCTGTCAAAGCCGGTGTCGGTGAAAAACGCTTTGGCCACCGGGGTGAGCAGTGCCACAAGGGCGCTGGCCTGTTGTTGTTCTTGCGCATCGGTCGAGTACTTGGCCAGGTCCAGTTGCTGGCCGACGTAGCTGGCAAACGCACGGCCGCCCTCGGTCAGGGCTTTGATGCTGAGCAACATGCGCCGCACATCCGGGTGCACGATGATCGGATCGGCGATTTTGTCCGGCGCCACTTTGCCAGTGGGGGCACGGCTTTGCAGGCGTTCACGGGCATAGGTGCGCGCGTTCTGGTATGAGGTTTCAGCGCATCCAATGCCCTGTATACCGATCGACAAGCGCTCGTAATTCATCATGGTGAACATCGCCGCCAAGCCTTTGTTGGCTTCGCCGATCAACCAGCCGTGGGCACCGTCAAAGTTCATCACACAGGTCGCCGAGGCCTTGATACCCATTTTGTGTTCGATGGAGCCGCAGGTCACCGCGTTAGGCTCGCCCAAGGAGCCATCATCATTGACCTGGATTTTAGGCACCAAAAACAGCGAGATCCCTTTAGGCCCCGCAGGCGCATCGGGCAGCCTGGCCAACACCAGGTGAATGATGTTTTCGGTCAGGTCCTGATCGCCGCCCGTGATGAACATTTTGCTGCCAGAGACGCGGTAGCTGCCATCGGTCAAGGGTTCTGCGCGCGTGCGAATAAGCCCCAGGTCGGTGCCTGCATGGGCCTCGGTCAAACACATGGAACCGGCCCAGCGCCCTTCATACATGGGGGGCAAGTAGGTCGCTTTGAGCGCCTGGCTGGCGTGAGCATCGATTGCCAGGCACGCGCCACTGCTGAGCGCTGAATACAGGGCAAAGCTTGAGTTGGC
Organism: Pseudomonas weihenstephanensis; assembly: GCF_016812185.1. NCBI lineage: Bacteria > Pseudomonadati > Pseudomonadota > Gammaproteobacteria > Pseudomonadales > Pseudomonadaceae > Pseudomonas > Pseudomonas weihenstephanensis. Next base: position 118,923 of record NZ_JAAEBV010000003.1, read on the forward strand.
GGCGTAAAGCATTTCTTCAAACTGTACCGCGAGCATTTTTGGCATGCCCATACCGCCAAATTCAGGATTTCCCGACACCCCGACCCAGCCACCTTCAATGTAGGTGGCGTAAGCAGACTTGAACCCGGCCGGGGTGGTGACCTGGCCCGCCAGCCAGTGCGCGCCTTCTTCATCGCCCGCACGGTTGAGCGGAGCAATCAGTTGGCCGGTGACTTTGGCGGCCTCTTCGAGAATGGCATCGGCGGTGTCGGCGTCGACATGATCGGCCAGCGCAGGCAAGCGCGCCCACAGGGCTGGCGCTGCAAACACTTCGTGCAAGACAAACCGCATATCACGCAGCGGCGCATTGAATTCAGGCATCACAAAACCTCGTGGTGGCACAGCGAATAGGGGGCGCGTACCTGCTCAAAGGGCTTTGGCCATGTCGCGCAATACGTATTTCTGAACTTTGCCCGTAGACGTTTTGGGTAACAGGGTAAACACCACGGTGCGCGGCACTTTGAACCCGGCCAGGTATTCGCGGCAAAAGCTGATGATTTCAGCCTCACGCACATGCCCATGGTCTGCTTTGAGGGTGACAAAGGCGCAAGGGGTTTCACCCCATTTTTCGTCCGGGCGCGCGACAACAGCGGCCTCCATGACACCGGGATGGCGGTACAACACGCCTTCCACTTCGATGGTAGATATGTTCTCACCACCGGAAATGATGATGTCTTTGAGACGGTCCCGAATTTCAACATAGCCATCAGGATGGCATACCGCCAGGTCGCCAGTATGAAACCAGCCGCCCTCGAAGGCTTCTGCCGTGGCGCTGGGGTTCTTCAGGTAACCCTTCATCACCGTGTTACCGCGCATGAATATCTCACCCATGGTTTCGCCATCTCTGGGCGTAGGTTGCAGGGTTTTGGGATCGGCGACCATCAACCCTTCCAGCGTGGGGTAGCGTACGCCCTGACGGGATTTGATTTGAGCGCGCTCTGTCAACGGCTGCTCATCCCACGCATCGTGCCAGGCGCAAATCGTCACCGGGCCATAGACCTCGGTCAAACCATAGACATGGGTGACCTTGATGCCCATTTCCTCCACGGCGCCAATCACTTTGGCCGGAGGTGCCGCACCGGCCACCAGCGCATGCACCGGGTGGTCGATGGCAGCCTTGGCAGAGGCTGGCATGTTGACCAGCGCGTTGAGCACGATGGGCGCGCCGCTGAGGTGGGTGACCTGATGCTCGCGAATCAGTGTGAGGATTTTTTGCGGGTCGACTCGGCGCAAAAACACATGCACGCCCGCCAGCGCGGTAATGACCCACGGGTAACACCAGCCATTGCAATGAAACATCGGCAAGGTCCACAGGTACACCGGGTGGTTACCCATAGCCCAGGCCATCTGATTGCCCAACGAACTCAAATACGCGCCACGATGGTGATACACCACGCCTTTAGGGTTGCCGGTGGTGCCGGATGTGTAGTTAAGCGCGATGGCGTCCCACTCATTGGCGGGCCATTGCCATTGGTAATCCGGATCACCCTCGGCCAGCAGGGCTTCGTAATCCAGCGCACTGAGCGGCTGGCCTTCGCCGTACTCCGGGTCATCGACGTCGATAATCAGTGGCGGGTGATCGAGCATGGCGACGGCCGCGTGCACCACGTCATGGAACTCTCGGTCCGCGATCAGCACTTTGGCTTCGCCGTGGGCCAGCATGAAGGCAATCGCTTGCGCATCGAGGCGGACATTGAGGGCATTGAGCACGGCGCCGATCATCGGCACGGCAAAATGCGCTTCCAGCATCGCCGGAATGTTGGGCAGCATGACCGCCACAGTATCGTTTTTGCCGATGCCGCGCCCGGCCAGCGCGCAGGCCAGCCGTCTGCAACGGCTGTAGGTTTGGGCCCAGGTTCGACGAATCGAGCCATGAATGACGGCGGGGTAGTGAGGGTAGACGCTGGCGGTGCGTTCGATGAAGCCCAGCGGGGAGAGGGCGGTGTGATTGACAGCAGCAGACCCGAGGCCTTGCTCAAAAATCGACATAGTGGTCATTCCGGTGGCTGATTGTTAGCTCTATGGCTGCCCGTTCTGCCAGTGGCACGCGGGTCAGTTTGATGTCCGGCCCGAGTTATATCCCACTCTGCATTTGATATGGAAGTAATACCTAAGCAATATAGTAGTTGTTCTATAGCCTCTAACCTCAGGACCTCAAATGCCTGCTTCTCTCTTGCTGCATGACCCGCAACCCACTGTAGTGCTCGATGCAGAGGGCTTGCCGGTCACGGCCAATCGCGCGATGACCACGTTGCTGGCCGGTGCGCCGCTGGATCAAGCACGCGCATGGCTGCCGCATAACACGCCTGAACTGGTGCGTTCATGCCTGCAACAGGCTCGCGCGATTGAACAGGTAGAGGCCCAGTGCACGGCACAACTGTGGCTCTGGACACTGATCCCTGATGTCGCCAGCCAATGCGTGGTGGCCCGTGGCCGGGAAGCCAGCGAGGAGCGAGTGGCAGGGCGCGAAGCCGCGAAAGCCAGGCGCCTGTACCGTCTGATTACCGAAAACACCACCGACCTGATTTCACGGCACACCCCGGACGGGCGTTTTCTGGATGCCTCGCCCGCTTCCTGGACCTTGCTCGGTTATTGGCCCGAAGCCCTGCGCGGCACGCTAGCGCAGCGCCTGTTCCATCCTCAGGACCTGGCCGGGGTGATGCTTGAAGCGCGTGATGCGCTGTACGTGGAGGGCTATCACACCATGACCTACCGCATTCGCCATGAGGCTGGGCATTACCTGTGGTTTGAAACCGCCAGCCGTGCCATTCGTGAAACCTATACCGGGGACGTGGTGGAGGTGGTCAGCGTGTCACGGGACATCACGCCGCGCGTTCAGGCCGAGGAGAACAGGCGCCGATTGGCAGACGTGGTTGAGGCCCAAAAGCGTCAGCATCAAGATGAAATGGCACACACGGCGCGACTGGTCACCTTGGGGGAGCTGGCCTCGGGGATTGCCCACGAGATCAATCAGCCCCTGGCCGCCGTGGTCAATTACGCCCACGCCAGCCAACGCTACCTGCAAAACCTGGCCAACAACCCGCAAGCGGTCGAGCGGGTTGCCGAAGGTCTGGAACGCATCACCCTGCATGCCAACCATGCTGCTGAGGTGATCAAACGCTTGCGCAGTTTTTTGCGTAAGGGCCGGCGCAATGTGCAAGCGCTGGACGTGGGGGAGGTGATACGCCAAGCCGTGAGTTTGTGTGCCTGGGAGGCTAGCGCGCGCCAGATCAGTATCGACCAGCAACTGGCGGCCACATTGCCGCGGGTGTATGCCGACCGGGTTCTGTTGGAACAGGTACTGCTTAACCTGTTGCGCAATGCCCTTGACGCCAACCACGAGCAACATCCCGGCGGCCCTTCGCGCATGCTGTTGCGCGCACATACCTTGAGCGACGGGCGCCTGCACATCAGCGTGCACGATCAAGGACCGGGGGTGAGTGATGAGCAACTGGAGCAGCTGTTTACGCCGTTTTACACCAGCAAGGCCGACGGTCTCGGGCTGGGTTTGTCGATGAGCCGCAGCATCATTGAAGGTTTTGGCGGCGAATTGTATGCGCAACCGCAACCTGAAGGCTTATTGGTGTGTTGCATCCTGCCGTTGACCGGGTCAATCACCCAACAAAAACAAGAGAGTATTTAAAGCATGACGATTGCAGTTCAACCCAAGGTGTATGTGGTCGATGACGACCAGGGCATGCTCGACTCAACGGTGTGGCTGCTGGAGTCCGTGGGGCTGAGCGCGCTGGCGTTTACCAGCGGGCAGGCTTTTTTGCAGGCCTGTGACGCCAGGCTAAACGCCTGCGTGATCCTCGACGTGCGCATGCCATCAATGGGCGGCCTGCATGTGCAGCAGGCACTGATAGAGCGCGGTATTAACTTGCCGGTGATTTTTGTCAGCGGGCATGCCGATGTGCCCATCGTGGTGCGCGCGTTCAAGGCCGGCGCCCATGACTTTATCGAGAAGCCCTATAACCAGCAGTTGTTGCTCGACAGTGTGCAGCAGGCATTGAGTGCCAGCATGGCGCAGCGCGTGACGAGTCAGGCGCTGCGCGATGTGCAAGAACGCCTCGATAGCCTGACGCCTCGCGAGCGCGATGTGTTGCTGCCACTGGTCAAGGGCTGCACCACCCGCGAGATAGCCGAGCGACTGGCCGTTAGCGTCAAGACCATTGATCTGTACCGCTCCCGGGTCATGAAGCGCATGCAAGCGCAGCATTTGCCTGATCTGGTGGGCATGGCCATCGCTGCCGGGCTGGTAGACCCGCTCAACCTGCGCTAATCAACAGCGCCTCAACGGCCGCCATCACCTGAGGATCATCGGTGTGGGCGACATTGAACCTAAGCTGTCGCTGGCGTGACGGGGCATAACCAAACAACGTCCCCGGCGCGAGCACCATGCCCTGTTGCAACGCCGTGTGGGCCAAGGCGTCAGCATCCAGACCGGCTGGCAATGTGGCCCAGATAAACAGTCCACCCTCGTAGGGCTGGCTCAAGGTCATGCCTAGCCCGTGCAACCATGCCGCCACCCGCGCGCCGCTGCTCAACAGGTCGCGCAGCACACGCTTACGGTGTTTGTGATAACTGCCGTCGTTGAGGGTTGAGCACACCAGTTGCTCAAGCATCTCGCAGGTAATACCGCCGCACATCAGCTTCATGTGCGTCAGGCTGGCTGCTTGCTGCGCGGTCGTTACCACATAGCTGACCCGAAAATTGGCGCTGAGGGTTTTGGAAAAGCCGCTCAGGTAGGTGACGTGCTCAGGCCCCGCCAAGGTGGACAGTCGCAGCGGCGGGTCAGGGTGCAGGTCGCCATACAAATCGTCTTCGATGATGTGGCAACCGTAGCGCTTGGCCAGCTCTAAAATTCCATAGGCCTGACTGGGCGAAAAGGAATGCCCGGTGGGGTTATGCAGCACGCTGGTGGTCAAGTAAACGCTGGGGCGTTGTTCAATCAACAGTGTTTCCAACGCTTGCAAATCCAGACCTTGAGCCGTGCGTTCAAGCGTCACAACCTGCGCGCCGTGCAACGCCAGGTTGGCGTGAAAATTGAAATAGCAGGGCGCATCCAGCAGCACGGTGTCTCCCGGCCGAAGGCGTAGACGCAGCAGCATGTCCAGAGCCTGGATCGTGTTGCTGCTGGTGATGATCTGTTCAACAGGCACATCGAGGCCCTGGCTCGCCAGCTTTTGCTGTAATGCTTGGCGCAGCGGCAGATAACCTGCCGGGTCGCCATAACCGGTCAACCGCAACTGGGCTGAACGACTGATTTGCCGCAGGCTGGCGCGCAGGGAGCTGGGTTGCAGCCAGTGTTCGGGCAAGTGACCCGCGCCTGGGCGCATGGCAAGGCTGGCGCCAATCAACGAGCGACGCAGCACGCTGGTCAAATCCTGTGGCAGCAGGTCGACGCCAGCGGCGCGCGACTGTGTCGGCGCCAAGGCCACAAAATAGCCGAGGCCCTGACTGGAGGTAATACGGTTTTGCCCGCGCAGGCGATCGAGTGCCTCGATAAGAGTGAATTTGCTGACCCCAAATGCTTCGGTCATTTGCCGTGCGGAGGGCAATTTACTGCCGGGGCTGAGTAATCCCTGATCAATAGCTGCGCTCAGCGCATCAACGATTTGCTGAACCTTGGGCGTTCCGGGCTGAAATTCAGGGGTTGGAATGTGCATGACGGCCTCGTACTTTGCCGGTCATCCTACCAGTAAAGATCGGTAAAGTTAGGTCGGGCTTTATCTGCTGCATGGAGCGCACTTTGTCTAACATGGCCCACCGCTCGTACCCGTTCGAGTGATGAGATCAGGGATGTAATGCGCTTTATGGCTACTCAATTGACTTATGCGTCCTTTGCTTACTTTTTGATGTTCTGCGCCACGATGACTTTCAGCCCTGGCCCCATGACATTGCTGTTAATGGGATTTGGCATGCAGGAAGGCTTGAAACGCTCCATGCCGGTGCAGTTGGGCGCGAGTGCGGCGTATCTGGTGTCGATTCTGATTTTTGCTGTCGGTTTTGCCGAACTGGTGAAAGGCAATGTATTGATCAGCCGTGGGATTCAATATATTGGCGTCGCCTATTTGCTGTACCTGGCTTACCAGCAATGGACCCGTCAGGGGCTTTCCTTGCAAACCCCTTACACGCCAATGGCCAGCGGCTTTAAAGGACGCTTCGGTAAAGGTCTGTTGACCGGATTCTCAAACCCCAAAACGATTGTCATGTTCAGCGCCGTGTTCCCGCAGTTTGCAGGGCAGGGCGGCGACACCCGAATGCTGGATTTGGCAGCGTTGGGGCTGGCCTTCTTGCTGCTGCAATTTGCCAGTGGCTGCTTGTATTGCTATTTCGGCCAACACATTCGCCATGTGCTGCAAAGCCCCAAACGCCAGAGACTGCTGCAAAGGGCCACTGCCGTCATGCTGCTGTGCGTGGCTGCGTTACTGGCGCGCGGTTTTTAAAGACGACGCTGGCGACTCAACACCGCGGTAAACAAATCAGATTGATGCGGTATATTGCAGGCCTGTTTTGAGCCGTATCGAGATTGGTTTTGTCGACTTCTGACCCCGCAACACCGCTGGCCGCCATCAGCCCTTTAAATGCCGTGCAGGCGCCTGTGATGCTTTATCTAGAGCGGCTGGCGCCATCGAGCAAGCAAACCATGCGCTATGTGTTGCAAGACGCCGCCGATCGACTGGGCGTTGAAGACGTCACCATCGACGAATTCCCGTGGCATCACTTGCAGCCGGGGCATATCACGGCTCTGGTGGCGGCATTGCGTACCGACGGCTATGCACCCAATACGTCATCGTTGTACGTAAACGCCATTCGCGGCGTGATGAATCAAGCTTGGCAGCAAAGCCTGATCACCCAGGATCATTTACTGAAAATCCGTGCCGTAAAAGCAGGCGGCGGCACACGGCTAAGCAAAGGCCGCAACCTGCGGCGCAGTTTGATTCGTGAGTTGATGGAGGTGTGCGCAGCCGACCCGCGCCCGCAAGGGTTACGTGATGCCGCGATCATCGCGATTCTGTACGGCTCGGGGATGCGCAAGTCTGAGTCGGTGAACATAGAACTTAGCCAGGTCAACGTGACAGAGCGCAGCTTGCAGGTACTGGGCAAGGGCAACAAGGAACTGATCAAATTCGCCCCGGCCTGGGCCTTTGAAAAACTCGACGCCTGGCTGCAATTTCGTCGGGCGAACTTACCCGAGGGGGTCAGTGACGATGAGTTTTTGTTCAATCGCATTCGTCGAGGCAACCACATCACCCGCGAGCGCATTACCAAACACGCGATTTACTACATCGCCAAACAGCGCGGCAAGCAGGTGGGCGTCAACATCATGCCCCACGACTTTCGTCGCTCATTCATTACCCGCGTGATCGAAGAGTACGACGTCTCAATTGCACAAAAACTGGCGCACCACGCCAACATTGCCACGACCGTGAGTTATGACATGCGCGATGACAACGAACGCCGTAACGCCACCGACCGTTTCATTCTTTAACGACTTTATCCGGCGTGCCGTACCGTGCGAAGCAGGGCAGAGTGGCAGGCCAATTACTGCGGTCTATATATAACTCAACTAAACAGACATTTAGTGGAGTTATATTTTTTGGGAATATATGGATGATAAAACACCCTAGTCAACACGGTTACAATTTTTGATTTTCAAGGCTTTAACCACAGTCTTTTCACAATAGAGCAGTGCGGCTGCAGTTTATCTGCGTCTCAACCCCTGCACGTGGTGGCCCGGTAGCCTCGGGTTATCGATGGCAGACATCCGGGCGTATCAGTGCGGCCTTATTTTGACAGGAACGAGTCATTACTCGTAGGTCATCACGTACTCGCGCTGGCCCGTATGTTCATCAATCGACTCTTGGCCCAGCTTAAATCCCTGGGACTGATAAAAAGCGATACTGGAGGCGTTCTCCTTGTAAACAGCCAATGTCAGCTGATCGTGCTGCGCTTTCACATGGCTCAGCAACTGCTTGCCCAAACCTTTGCCTTGATAATCGGGGTCTACAAACAGCGCAGCCAGTTGATGGTTGATCACAGAGTAAAACCCCAGCACCCGGGATGAGTCCTGGATGACAAATGTCTCTGACGCAGGGATATAAATGTCACGCATGTTTTCTATCTGAGATTGCCAATAAGTCTTGTCGATAAAGTCATGGGCTTTGACCGACGCGTCTAGCCAGATCTCCAGAACGCGCTTCATATCGCGTGGCTCAAGTTTTCTTATCATCCCGGATCCCGCACAGTGAAAGCCTGCAATCATGCAGCAAGCCAACGGCAAGCTCAAAGCGTCAGGTTTGCAGCATGAATGTGCCGGACCAAACCCAGGGCCTACAAACACCTTTGAAATCTTTTCCACTGACCCTGACGCACCAATACACAGGTTCGCATAATGTATATTATGTTAAATCATGTATCTCTCTTAAGTACTCATAAGCCCATAATCCCACCTGTCCTTTAATCCCAAGTACTCTCGCACTCCAGGACTCTGTAGATCTCAGTAATCACCTGCATCGTGGCGTCTTCGATCGCGCCCTCATTGCGGCATAACATCCAATCATTATCCGTACAGGCTCGCTCGAATGCTCTGGTGCACACGGCATGCTCCGCAAATGTGTGGATCACAGTACTCCTCAGCCCACGCCGGCGTGCTGCGGCTCTTGCCCAGGAAATTTGCGGACTGGTCACAACTCCGACATGCAGATCTGGCACGCGAACATTGCAATCCTTGTTCAACTGTAGGATTTCTGCAAACGGTAATATCCGGCGAAATGCGGCTTCTGACGGATACCAGCGATCGATCAAAATAATGCTGCCAGGTGGCTGTTTAGGCAGCACGTGCTCGGAAATCCACCTGCGACTGTCCGCAAAAAGCTCACACACCCGCAACTCCAAAGCCCTGGAGGGACTTCTGGCGAGCGCATTAACCAGGCTCATTGTTTCTGCCCTGTAGGGATCGCTTTTTTGCTCGCTCAGCCGGATGACTTTTTTGTTGTCTGCCCTCATTACTTTCGTAACAGCTTCCAACAGTGTGGTTTTACCAGTGCCTTTGGGTCCATCCAGAGAAACAAATAGCGGACGATTCATGGTTTACATTCTGCTGAATTTAGCCTCTACCTTACGACGCCACCCCTGCTCCCGCCAACGAATCTTTAACTGAGCCGTCAGGCAACGAAATCGGGTCTGTCGTAATGCCCTCTTCCTTCGTTTCCAACGACATCAACGATGCCGTCACACAATGGCAGGCCATAGGCTGCATTACGACGCAGAAAAGACACTGACTTATAGGGGGCATACTTGACTACAAAATAACGGAAATTTGTTACATCATGCCCTTACTTTATTGCAGCCTGTCCTTCACCTTGCACTGACAGAACAGCAAGCCCCCCAAAAAAAACCTCAAATTATAAAAGATATTTCCCAAAAATTTTACAGCGCGATCCGACCCATATCCCCAGTAATCCAGTGTTAGTTTCAAGTGCCGTCCTAGATGCTCACTTGTCTTACTGGAGTTCATGAATATGCAAAGTCCCTCCGCATTACTGCTGTCACTGGCAACTGAGGCAGGTCCTCCCGCACCTGGCAGAATCAGCTTTGAAGCGGCCATGCTGCAGATGCACCTTTATTCAGTATTCGATATCGCCCGACTGTCTAAATCCGAATTCATCGAAGGCCTCTCTAGATACTGTGATGAAGATGCCGATCAAGCATACGAGCACGCTGTCAGTTATGCCGCGCAAATTGAGTTTCATCATCGCGAACAACAATATTTACCGACGAATCAAGATCGCAGCAAGCGCATGGCTTCTACCCCAGAACAATACGGCGCCTCTTACACCAGCCTTTTCGAAGCCAGTGGAAGAAACGTCTGCTCCAACGATTCGATTGCAGCACTTGACTCTCCGGTTGCGTACCTACGAGCTTTATATTTATTTGCACTTGACGTCGAGAAGACAGGTAAAGGGAGCGCCATAAAAAACACCCTCGACAAACGACGCCCGACCTTGAAAGACATGACCATCGACTTGCACGCGGTGAACCATCAACTCCCAATGCTCACGATTGTGAACGAGACTTTACACACGCACATCCAGTTGCACCTGAAGCAACACAGCAGTAAATACGGAGAGAAAAGTGTTGAAGATATTCTGGCAGAAAGGCGTTTTCCTTTCACACTTCCCTTTTATCTTCCTCATGAGCAATGTGTATTGGGCCTAACAGGAAACAGGCCAGTATTAGGTGAAATAAATTACAAAATCAGCACCGCGTTACCCATAAGTCAGCAGCCCAGCGCGGCCTATGAAAGAGTACAAAAAAACAGCCTAGAAGCACAAAAAATGCTGTCTGCGCTCAGCCCACAGCAATACAGGATAATCACAGAAATCGAAGCGCAGGACAGTATAAAAGACGCCTTCACCCAGCAACACTTCAACTCAACACTTGAGCACCTAAGCACGCTTTCACACTTAATGGAAAGAACTGAACTCACCACGGAGGCACTTTACGAAGTACTCTCCATCGAAAAATTTACTCCCGTCAAGTCAGTTAATCTAACGACAACACACCCCCACGAATCTGAGCATTTCAGCCACTACTTAGACATGGGCATTAGCCTTGACAAAACACACAACACCCAACACTTAACTGGACTGAGCGTCGTACAACTTGACCGTTTGCAGCGTGTCATTCGACTGCACCGCTGGACGAACATTTCCATCACTGATTTAAAGTTATTGCTGCACAGCACGGTGCGGGCCCAGTCCCTTACAGGGAGTTTCACCATCAATGAAAACAGCGTGCGGGCTTTAGGTGTTTACCGTTATTTAAGTCAACGCTACACACTGAACGCTGATGAGTTTTGCGCCATCCTGTACCGCTTGCCTATTCATGCTTCTGCACAATCGGTATCGTTGTATGACCGTGTGTTCAATAACGAGCAATTGTTCAACGGCTCACTCCAGCTGGACGGTAGCCCTTTAAACCTTACCAATTCAGACCCTGAGTCAGTGAGCTTCTTAACTAAAATCGGAGCGGGCCTTACACTCAACGACACGCCCGATGCGTTAGGCGTGTTATCTACTCACGTTCAAAAAAATATACCCTCCCCAAAAAAAGACTTACATACCCTGTCAAGCTTTTATCGACAGGCACGTATAGCCACGCTCTTTAATTTATCGGTCAAAGAAAGCTTGCAACTGGCTGAGTTATTGGGTGGTGTCAGCTACAGCAAACAACTGGCACAGCCAACCCTGCGAAGTGCTATGAAGCCTGGCGCTCCCGACGTGCTAGACGTGCTCATGCAAATGGACTGGGCGACTCAGTGGTTTAAAGAGGTCGGTATCCATACTCAACAACTTCGGCATCAACTGAGGCTTGAAACGTCACAGTCACCGCCCGCCATAAATGAATATGCCAATCAGCTCCACGCCGTATTGATTGAGTTAGAACGCTGCTTATTTAACGACGAGGAAATACATGGAAGCGATTTAAAATCAATGCTCGCGTCAGCCAATATCAAGTTTTCCCAGGGCCAAATACTTGCAAAAACGCTTCTTAAAAACTTCCCCTCTTTACCCGATCACCCTGACCCAGACAAATCACTTCAAGGGCTAGAGTCGGCAGCAGAGAAACTTGCCGAAGGGATTAAAGAGCCTCACGCCAAAGAATCATTAATAGCTGCCATTGTGAGTGCGCTTAAACCTTTTCTATCAGAAGCCTATCAGCGTCTATTGCCCTGGAAAGCCCACCTCTCGAAGATATTCAAAGACACTGCCATGCCCGACACAAGTGAATTGTTCGGTACCGTGTGCAAACACGCTACGTACAACATGGCAAATGCACTGGGTAACTCTGACACGCGAAAGCAGTTAAAGCACAGTTTGCTAGCGATGCCCGGCGCCGTCACGGCCTTGGCGTTACCGCTCAGCGCTCCTGCACTGCACGTTTTTTTACTCAATCCGCACTGGTTGGATAAAGCAAATAATAAAGAGGCGCAATTAAAACTGACATTTGCGACGTTGTATCTCTTTCAACAACTTAAACAGATCACTCAGAGCTACCCCATCACAGAGAGTGATCTATTAAATTACTTACACCTCGCCAACGTGCAGGACGGCTCAGCCGAATCAGATGCGAGTGCCTGGTTAAGTCGATTACTGGGCTGGGCGGTCAGTGAGATCCAATCACTCCTGCAGGAAGTTAACTGGACACACGTTCAGTCTGTCGCACAACTTGATTGGATCGTCCGGTGTCACCAAACATCCCGCGCCACAGGATTATCGGCCCAAGTATTACTAACAGCCACACACTTGAACGTTGACAGCCCTGGAGATGAATGGGTTCGCGTCGGTGAAGCTGTGATGGCAACGGCTGTTTAATTTCTTATTATCTAGAGTGGCTAAACAATGAACATGTCGCATCGTCTCAAACACCAATTGAATGAAAAACTGCGTGATGCCCAGCTTTCTTTTTATCTGCATGAAGTCGATCCTAGGGGTGAAAAACAGCAAACAGAAAACGCCTCGACGCCAGGAAGAACGGCTGATGAATTGTACGCAGATTGGTTACTGGATGTACAAATTAGCCAGTCCGTCCCCACCAGCCGAGTGGCTTGCGCAACAGCGAGCTTACAGCAGTACATTAATAGTATTTCCCTTGGTTTTGAACCAGGCTATGACATTCAGGGCATGACACCAAAGCAGATTTCAACATGGAATAACAGCCTGTACAGCTATTCCGTTTGGCACGCAAGCCAGCAATTGCGCCACTTTCCGGCTAACTTTCTGAGCCCCGGACTGCGCCAGAATAAAACTGACATCTTTCAACAATTAGAAAACGATATAAATCAAACCCGTCTACAGCAAAACCATATTGACTCGTCGGTACAACGCTACCTGGGACGCCTTGAAGAAATAATTAACCTGCAAACCATAAATGGTTATATAGATGGCAATATCGAGAGCATGGCAGACAGCACATATTATTTAATTGGACAGTCCAAGGGCACTAACACCGTTTATTACCGATCCTTAAACATGCGTGCACATACCTACTCGGAATCCACTGACCGAAGCACGCAAGGATTGTTAAACTATCCAACCCCAGTTGCATGGTCAGACTGGATGGACGTTCCACTCCCTGCATCGGAGGACATCCCGGTGCAAAGTATACGCCCTGTGAGTTTTAATAATCGCTTATTTGTTATTTGGGCTCAATGCACCAAGCCTCAATTTAGCCACTTGGAACGTCCTAGTCTTATAGACGAGATTGACTTTCAAAACCCCGAAAAACTATTGCGTTTCGGCCGATACTATACCCGCTTACGCTTGCACTTTATGTATAAAAAATTTGACGGCAGTTGGAGTTGCCCCCAAGTGTGCATTGATGAAAATTGCACCAACAGGTCGCTGAATGAATTAACGCTTCAACAATTAATGTCGTCCATAAGAACGGTTGCCACATTAAACTTAAAAACCACGCCCCCCACCTTATTTTTAGGTTTGGTAAGCCATTTCGATACCGACAACCAACCTTTAAACGCCAACCCTCTGACGAAAGATAAGAACTTTAGTTTTTCTCATGGGGCACAATTGGATAATCAATTCAACATTATCCAGCTCGCATCATCAGGTTCGCTTAGCAGTTTAGTCAAATTTTTTCAAGGTTATCTCGCTGTTGACGCAAATCGCTACCTGTTGACATTTGCGAGACACAATGAAAACAACTTACAGTTCCACGCCCCGGTGAGTGACACTGTTAGTTTTAAAGCACATAACCTTACCTCTCCCCATCCCACAGCATCCCGATGGAACTATGACAACACACAGGATCACATCAACAATACGCCTGAGCGTATCGGCCTAACATTCAACAAAACCACATCAACTCTCGAAATTACCTCACGCCTGGACAAATCCTTTCCCTCAATTAAGACCGTCACGCTGCACGCCCGTGGCTCAGCGTCAAGTGTCACTCTCACATTGGCCGTCGAGGTACCGCAGGACGGGAGCGCGAGCAGTATTGCCTTACATAAAACGTCCTCTTTAGCTTTACAACATACCGGTTCTGACGCTGTACTTACTGAGCACTTAAATCTTTCCATAACGTGTAACAAAACAAAGATTTCTTTCCCCGACGTCATCATGCATGCGAAAACAAATGAACCGTCATCGGTTGAAGACAGAGTTGCAAATCTTTCATATAACGGTAACTCCCTCGAAACGTACGACCTTGAAAACCTGACCATACCGACGATTTTTTTTAACCATTTATTCGTCACGGAAGAAACAACGTATTCAGCCAACCTGTCCTCCAGTGCCGACAACACTCATGCGCCGATCCACTTTGATAAGCTTCGCATCACGCGCTCAAATCGGACCTACAGACAGATCATCATGATCCCTCATCCCGGTATTCCATCCAGCTCTTATCCAAAGCATGTGCATATTACAAATACCGAACTTGTCGGCGGCCCCAATGAGATGCGCCGCTATTTAAAGGGCGAATCAACATCTTTAAACGCAGGACAAACCCATACAGCACAACTGAGCATTGATCCTAATCTACTGATGCAAACGCCCAGCACCAACTTACATATATTTCACGGCGTGTTGATTCGAGAACAAAATGTCGAAGACACCGGCTCGGTCATTTTGGGGTATGCACTCAAAGCATTTGAAGTCACGTTAAATACCAGAGCCCGTAGCGATATACCTTTGGGTCCTAAAATAAACCGCCTTGTCTCGACAGACAATGGCACAGCAGAATTTCTGGATTTCAGCACCACCTCCACTCCAAAGTCTGAACCGTCAAACAACCATAAACTGCCCTTGATACGCCTCAATACAGGCCTTGCTGGTAAATTAACGCGCGCAGCCAGTGTTGATATGGCGAATGTATTTTCCTTATCAAACCTCCCCCTGATTGACCCATCACTCACCCCTGAAGCCCCCCATAAGTCCGCCGATTTTCATGGCGCGTACGGCAAATACTTATGGGAATTATTCCTGTATTTACCTTGGCTCATTACGCATCGCTTACATACGGAGCAACGCTATGTTGAGGCCGAGTCATGGCTTAAGTACTTATTCGACCCAAGCCGTAGCCAGCCCACCGCACCGCACACCCAGGCGTATTGGGGTCTAAATGCACTGACGCCCGAATACTCAGAACCCAGTTATGCTCTCGACAACCCCCTGGACCCAAATCAAATTGCCCTGAGCGCCCCGGTCTACTTGCGACAGGCTTTATATTTGTTGTACGTCGATATCTTGGTCAATCGGGGTGATGCTGCTTATCGACAGATGACTACCGAGAGCCTTTCTGAAGCCAAACTCTGGTATGTGCGTGCCAAGCGCTTGCTTGGACCCTTGCCAGAGATCAGCAAGGTTGAGCCATGGTCAACTATTACGCTAACCACATTGGCTACTCGCCCTGATAGCAACTTGCGTGAGACTGAACGCCTGGCGTTGCAGGCTGACTCTGGTCTGCCTCCTCTCGTGCGAGGCGTACTGGAGGCACCGCAGCACTATGCACCTCTGGACACCCCTGACTTGTGTACACCCATTAATAAAGACCTATTAATGCGCTGGAGAAAAATTGACGCACGCCTGTACAACCTGCGCCAGCATTTGGATATAACCGGTAAGCCTTTGCACATACCTCTGTATGCTGCGCCACTGTCACCTCGTGGTCTGCTTACTCTTTATAGTCAAGGAGCCATGGCGGGGAACACATTGAGCCGTACGCGCCAGCCTATCCAGGTGGGGCATTATCGTTTTCACGTGATCTACGCACAGGCGCTGGCCGCTGTCGACAACCTGATACAGTTTGGCAACAGTTTGCTGTCAATGATTGAGCGTCAGGAGCAGGCTGCGCAAGTAGAGTTACAACACCAGCATGTGTGGCAACTTGCCTCACATGCACTCGAACAACACGCGCACAGTATTCGCGTTGACGAACACAACCAACTAGCGTTGTTGGCTGGCCAGCGAATTATCGAATCACGTATTACTCACTTTGAGCGACTGCTCAAAGAACGCATCAGTTCAGCGGAACAAGTGGCGACTCAAGAGCTTCAGGCCAGCGCCTCGTTAGAAAGCGTGGCTTTTGGACTGCAAGCGGCGGCAGGGCTGGCCATCATCCCGCCTAATATTTTTGGCGCCTCTAACGGTGGGTGGCGTCTTGAAGGTGGCTTCTATGCCGTTCAGGCTGGCGTGCAACTTCTGGCTAATGAAAAGCGCGCCAATGCTAATCATCTGGACCGTAATGAACTGTTTAATCGCCGTGCGCAGGAGTGGGAGCAGGCGCTGGAACAGTCGCGCCTTGAACTGTCGCAAGTGAAGACTCAGGTTCAAGCGTACGCCGAGCAGGCCAATAGCAGTCGATTACAATTGCAGTCAACTTCCACCGCACTCAGTCAGGCCAAAATCGCCTATAACTTGCTCAATAAGCGGTTCACGACCTCTCAAATGTATCAATGGCTCAGTGCCCAACTGTCTTCCTTTTATTTACAGGCATATGACTCCGCACTTTCGCTGTGTCTTGACGCACAAGCATGCTGGGAGTACGAACGGGCAGAATCGAATCGAACATTCATTCAGACGGCCAATTGGGATAATCAGCACCGCGGGTTAACCGCAGGGGAAACGCTGAAACTCAGCCTGAACAGCATGCACACCGCCTACCTTCAACACAATCAGCGACCGCTGGAGATTACAAAAACGGTGTCACTGCGTCTTTTGCAGGCACAAGACACCACCTCCACGTTGAATGCATCGTGGTCAGAAATCAGCGCGTCGTTGAAAACCAAGGGCACCGCCGAATTTGAGCTAACCCAGGCCATGTTTGATGCCGATTACCCGGGTCATTACCTGCGCCGAATAAAAAGTATCAGTGTCTCGCTCCCCGCAACGCTAAGCCCTTATGAAGATATTCGCGCCACACTGACTCAAACTTACAGCACGATTCAAACCTTGCAGAACGCTGACTTTTCTTATCCCAACCTGCGTGTCAGAGAGCAAATCGCTTTATCGACCGGGCTCAATGACAACGGGTTGTTTACGCTCAACTTTGAGGGTGATGATCGATATTTGCCTTTTGAGTACACCGGAGCAGTATCCCGCTGGATTTTGTCGTTCCCTAACCCTGCAGCCCAGCAGTCGATGCTCGATTCCCTAAACGACGTCATTATTCATGTGCGCTATACCGCCAAAAGCGCAGGAGAGCACGTATGACACAACACCAAGCCACCGTCGAGGCTTTCATGCCGTCGCTGCCCAAGGGCGGAGGTGCCATCCAGAGCATCGGTGTAGGTTGGGGGGCTGTAGGAACGAGCGGTGGTGCTTCATTCAGCGTTCCTTTACCCATTTCTCAAGGCAGAGGGTTCACCCCTGCCTTGAGTTTGAATTACAGCAGCGAACAAGGTAACGGACCTTTTGGCCTTGGATGGTCAGCATCCCCCGGCACTATCCGGCGAAACACTCATCTCGGCACACCTAATTACGAGGAAGACAATAAGTATCTCGGGCCCGGAGGGGCGGAGCTGAGTCCTGAGAAAACTGAGGCAGGCGCCGTCAAAACCACCACGACGACACAATTCAATACCCTGCAACTGAACACATCGTTTACCGTTACACGCTATTTTCCACGCATTGAATCAACCTTCGCGCGCGTGGAACACTGGTCGTCCAGCGCCGACCCTGCGGGGTTCTGGCTGATACACAGTGCAGATGGAACCCTCCACCTGTATGGCAAAACCCGCGGGGCACGGTGCTTTAACCCCGATGCAGTACAACATGTGGCCGAGTGGTTACTTGAAGAAAGTCTGTCCCCGCACGGTGAACAGATTTACTACGACTATAAGCGTGAGATTCCGAGCGCAGAGGCTGCGCTGCCACATGACTTCCGCAGCCAGCGCTATCTGAAGCGGATTTGCTACGGCAACCTAAACGCTACATCTGACTTACAGTTGTGGTCTTCTGATGTGCTCGCCGACAAACAATGGCATTTTGAAATGTGGTTTGACTACGGGGAACGCTTAACAAGCTTGAGCGATGCACCGGGCTACACCGAGCAAAAACCGTGGCAGATACGTCCCGATCCGTTTTTTAACTACGCGTACGGCTTTGAGCTGGGAAACCGTCGCTTGTGCAAACAAATTCTCACGTTCCATTATTTCCCCCAGGAAACAGCACTGGGACCTGAACCTGTGCTGGTTAAGCGCATGCTCCTTGAATACAAAACCAGCGAACTAGGGGCAAGCTTACTGAGCGCACTCCATAGCCAAGCATTCGATGCGGCTGGTGTTTCCAAGTACTGGCCGCCGCTGGAGCTGACCTATAGTCCGTTCAGGCTAACGGCTGACCCGGCGCGGTATCTGCCTTTTCAAGCCCTGCAAGGGCCAGGCGATGGGCAACACTATCAAATGGTTGATTTGTACAGTGACGGCTTACCGGGTGTGCTTTATGGCAACGACAGGCTGTGGCAATACCGTGAACCCGCCAGAGATACTCATGGGTCTCACGCCGATGCGGTGGTGTACGGCCCGCTGCAAACACTGCCCACAATGCCTGTAAGCGATAACCGTGAATCCTTGCGCCAGCGGTTAGCCGACTTAAATGGCGATGGGCAGTTGGACTGGATACTTGCCCAACCCGACATGAGTGGCTTTTTCACTTTGAGTTCGCGCAGGCGCTGGTCTGATTTCGCAACGTTCGCGGCGCTTCCAGTGGAGTTTTTTCACCCTCAGGGACAACTGGCCGACCTGATGGGCAATGGTATTCACGACCTTGCCCTTATAGGTACGCGCAGTGTTCGACTCTACATTAATCAAGGGGCGCAGGGGTTTACGCCTGGTCGTGAAGTCCCTCACCCTCTGGATGATGATGATGCGTTACCGGTACTGAGTCATTCTCCCACTGAGCTGGTGGCTTTCAGCGATATTCTGGGCAGCGGGCAACAACACTTGATCCGTATTCGCCACAACGAACTAAAGTGTTGGCCAAACCTTGGTCGCGGGCGTTTCGGTAAGGGTTTTGTCTTTGCCCAACTGCCTTTCAGTTACGCGCAGTTCGATGCTTCACGGGTCGTGATGGCTGATCTGGATGGCTCAGGCGCCGTTGATTTAATTTACCTTGAACCCGAGCACGCATTGATTTTCATGAACCTGTTCGGCAATGGGCTTGAATCCTCTCCCACACGTCTGCCATGGCCTCAAGGCGCACGCTATGACAGCAGTTGCCGAGTCAGCACCGCAGACCTTCAAGGGTTAGGGTGTTCTAGCCTGATTGTGTCGATCCCCCATGCAACGCCTACGCATTGGCGTTACGACTTTGTCAGCAGCAAACCTTATTTACTTACCGCCAGCGATAACAATATGGGCGCCAGTGGCACATTGACTTACCGCAGCAGTGCCCAAGAGTGGCTTGACGAAAAACAAGAACGCTCACAGGCAAACAAAGCTTCAATCTGCGGTGTCCCCTTCCCATTACACCTGGTGACCCAACAGCAACAACATGATGCAATAAGCGGCAACCGTTTAACCCGGCGATTTCAGTACCGCGAAGGTTTTTACAATGGCCACGAGCGCAAGTTCCAGGGCTTCGGCTTGCTGCTGGAGACTGATACCGATACGCAGGTATCCGCCATTCAAAACACAACGGCTCAGCACACTGCCCCCCTCTTGAGCAAAACTTGGTTCCACACCGGCAAAGCGACGGACATGCTGCGCAGTGATTACTTCAGTCTGGATACAAGCGCTCATCCTCTGGGATACACAGCATTCAGCCGCTTGTCGGGTGAATACACACACGACACACTCATTAAGGGCTCTGGTATCGCGGACTTTGTGCACGAAATCAACCTTGCACTGGTTGGTCTGGTCTTACGCCAAGAGGTATACGCCGCCAAAGATCCACGCACGACAGCTGTCCCTTACTCAGCCAGCCAGCAGCGCTACCTGATAAGACAGGTCAACAGTCAAGCCTCCATGTTGGCCCTAAACCTTGAGACCATCAGTTACCGCTATGAGCGTGAGGCCGCTGATCCTGCGTGCCAGCACACGATTAATTTGCGCTGGGATGCTTATGGCGATTTAACACACAGCGTAACGGTCTATTACGCACGCCGTAAAACCTCTCTCGATGCATCTCCATTCACCAATACCCACCAGGCACAGTGGTGGCAGGACACCCATGACTCAGCGCAACAGTCGTACTACCTGACAGAGACCAGAACCCAGCTGATTCATATCGATAATCCTCAGCGCTGGCGTTTGCACCTGCCCTACCGGCAGCGTACCAACGCCCTGGTACTGGCCAAAGGCAGCACACCCCAAGCATTGACCCCCCAACGAATCAGTTATGAGCACTTCATTGATGAAGACGCTGAGTCGCCTCTGGGAGCTCAAGCGCAACGAACATTGGTCAGTTTATCAACGCAATACTACCGAGGTGTTCGGGCCTCTAAAACGCTCCCTTCCGGGCAAGCCAGTTTTCAGGCCTTGGCCGATCACACTGAAATGGCGGAACTTGATGACCATTCGCTTAAAGCCTACGAAGACATCCCACACCTGCCAGGCGCCGAACCTTTTGACTTGGATAGCGCTCTGACGAAAGCACACTATCATCGGATGTCACTGTTTTTACCTGAAACCACGACCGAAACACGTATTTGGTCTATCAGAAAAAACTATGCCCGCTACAACGACGGGCAGGGTTTTTACCGGGCATACGGTGTACGTCCCACCCAAAGTCATGGCGTAACCTACTTCCAGCACGATCGCTACTACTGTCAGATCGCTACTGTCAAAACGGCGGATGGCTGTATGACGAAAGTCCAGTACGACTACCGACTGTTACTGCCCGTAAACATCACCGATCCACAAGGCACTCAACAACAAGCACTGTATGACGCTTTTGGCCAATTACGCGCTACCAGCTTTTTCGGCCAGGAGCGCGGTCAACCCGTAGGTTTTCAGCCCTTGTCAGACTACCGTGCCCCTGAAGACGACAGCCCGGACAACGCAATCAAAAACCCTGAAAACGCGCTCTTGAAAGCTGCCACCGCCAGCTTCTACAACCCGTTTAGCTGGATGGGGTATGTACCGCCATCTGCCCAACGCCTGCTCTGGATGAATCAAGGCTACCTGCTGCCTAACGGATACATTCGAGAAAGTGCACGCACCCTGACACTGGACCTGACCAACCCGAGCGATAAGCAATTTCATGAACAGCTACAAATAGTTCAGCGTGAGCCGGTGCACTCAGTGGTGTTACAAGCAGATCGATACCCCTCCAACACAGAGGATGAAGCCCCCGTTATACGCATTAACCTGAGCTGTAGTGATGGGTTTGGCCGACTCCTGCAAACCAAGCAGCTAGCCCCTGGTGGCAGTGCGTACAAGGTCGATACCAACGGAGCACTTGAAGTCGACTCCGCGGGCAAACCCACGCTTGAGCAGAGTGAACGGCGCTGGCGGGTAAGTAGCAGGGTCGAATACAACAACAAAGGTCTGGCCATTCGCAACTATCGCCCCTACTTCGCCGATCAGCATCGCTATATCAAAGATGAGTCACTGCGCACGAGCGGTTACAGCGATCAACTATTCTACGATGCACTGGGTCGTCAAACGCACACCCTCAATGCACGCGGCGATTTGAGTCGGCAAACCTATTGCACGTGGTACACCATTTCAGAAGACGAAAACGACACCCACGGCCTGGAGCAGAATCTCCCGACTGACTAGACAACATGGCCCAACCCGGCAACCGTCAACGATGATCACGACGGTTGCCGGCCAAGCCAGTTTTACAGGTCATCAGTGGGGGCGGCGTATCCCGGCCAGCCGCTAGCGATTACCACCCAGGCGCTCAAACAAACGGATATCACGCTCGAGAGGGTCGCCACAAACGCGCAATATTGCTGAAGCCTGCCCTGGCTGTTTGCAAGAGTACCCCCCGCACCTCAGTAATTGCCGACACGATGCCCCGCGCAACCCCCACCCAAGTGCGCGTGCGAGCACTTTGTGCAGTTGCAGGTGAGCCTGTGACATAAGCGGCAACCGCCTCAATCCCCACACCCGCCCAGTACGTCCATGTTTGATTGAACATTCGACTCACTCCGCCATGCAGCGTGTCGGTCAGAGGTGGGAGTTGAAGGGTTTGCTGATGCCGCTCAAGCCGCACCGAGGTATGGCCACTGCGGATAATGGCGCCTGCTGCGCCATCGTAAGCTTCTATCAGGGGGGCAATATTAGGGATCAGCGGAGCAGGTATAGAGCCAGCAAAAATGGCGTTGGGCACCGTTGCCAAACCATAGGCAGCAGAGGCCATCAATGTTCTTGGCACCCTCGCGCCAAGCGGTGTCTGCCCCCAGGGCGCGTTATCACCCAGGCCACGCAGCGACTGCTGCACTATTTCGCGTGAAAAAGCACGCAGGTGGCCACCTAGCCGCTGTCGCGCCACCGGGTCCCACACTTGGTCTGTGTCCCCTGCTTCAACGCCCGCGCGGTGCTCAAACCCTATATCAGAGGCAGCGGCTACTGCAAAACCAATGAAAGGACTCCAGCGCACTGCATTCCCCAACAAGCCACTTGTCATATGCAACATGGCGAGGGCATCAAGTAAAGCCACCGTGCTTCTCAAGGCATTGTTAAGTGCCGCAGTGGGCTGTACCCCCTCAAAAAGAGCAACATCCAGACCTGTGCTCAAGGCGTTGCTGATGTAGGTCGACAAGGCGTCACGAATGGCCGCCGAACTCCCGATTTGCACACGAGACCTGACCGCACTCGACACCTGTGCAATATAGCTACGCAGGGACACCGTTCGGCTTTTGGGAACAGCCACATCATTGCTTTGCAAGCCTTGGGCGTCACGGCGATTGACCGGGTTACCGTTCGCCATGCAGTACAAATTCAAACCGTCAATATCACCGGCAGGGTCTGCGCTGATCCAGCGAAACAACCAAGGCGCGTAATAACGATAACCAAAGTAGTACAAGCCACTGGCATCGCGCTCCTTGCCCGAAAAGCGCAACGTTTTATAGCTGGCTTCAATGGCGTTTTTAGAAGCCAGCCATGAGGTGCCGCCATACGGGTAGTAGTCTTCCTGGCTAAGCAGACGCGCATCTTGATCCAGCTCCAATGTACGACTGCCTAAGTGCGTCGAAAGGCTGTAACGCATCTGGCCATCCTCCATACCGGAAGGAAGACCTTGCTCCCACAGCAAAACACGCACGCTGCAAAGATCGCCCTCTACCGTCACAACATTCAACCATTCGCCTGTTGCACTGTTGCGTCGAATCTCCAGCCCCGGCAAATAGCGAGTCTCAGAACGGTGAACCTTGCGGTGAGCGTTATACACACGCGCTTTGAGTATTCGCTGGCCACTTCCATCGTAGCGATAGACTTCGTCATCGTTTGCCCCATCCACACGCACCACTTGAGTCACGCGCTGTAGTTGATCGCGCAACGTCCAGTGCAAGGTCTGGCCTTGCTGTAGGGCCTGCTGATTACCATTGAGATCAAACCCGCTGCCTAACATTGGCGCCGATGAAAAGCCTGCGTCCTGGGCCAAACTGTGATTGCTCTTGCTTGAGACACTCATGTGCCGCGTATAGCCGCTCCCTTGCGAGGGCAGGTGTTGCAGAGAAACAAGGTTTCCGCCTGCATCGTAAGCGTAATGTTGGCGATAGTGGCGGCAACGCCCGACGATACTCGAACCAAAATCCACTCGCCCCGGCAAGCCCGGACCGTGGTTTTGCTGGGCATTCTCACGTCCGGTCGCCGTTATCAATTGATAGAGCGTGTCGTACGCATACGTACAGGATGCCTCGATTTGCGTGTTGTCCAACCACTGCGTCTGTTGTGCTGTGTCACGAATGCTGAGTACTTGCCCAACGGGGTCGTAGGTATAACTCAGGTCCTGTAAGGGCAAATCAAGCTGACCATCACGGTAAGTTGTACACCTTAGCAATTGATCTGTAGCCCCATCGTAAGCCAGCACACTGCGCATGCCATTCCCCGCATATTCCCTCTCAACGTTGCCGCTTGCGCTGTAATGGCGCTGCTGCAACACCGTGCGGCTAACACCCCTGCGTAACGTGACCGCTATGGATGCCAACAAACCATCCACCCCATAACGCGGCACTTGTCGATAGCCCTTGGCATCCGTCTGAGCCACTAATTGCCCTAAGGCGCCGTACTGGCATTGAGTGGCATAAGCGTGGTGTTCAAGCGCCAGATCTCGTAACGCTGGCAACAACGGCCAATCCGCTTCCTCCGCCAAATCCAGGCAAAATCGTCGCGACTGCGCCGTGGTATTTCCCCACAGATCGTAGTGCTCATACAGCAACGTCCCTGCGGGATCATCATGACGTCTCAAACGGCCACAGCCATTGCCCGCCGCTTCTTCATCGGATGCTTGGGCATAGCTGAAGCGCTCTGCGCACCTTGGCTGCGGCGCATTGGCGGGTTGTTCAAATACCGCAGTCAGACGCAAAAGCGAATCGTATTCATAGCGATGTCGGGTACCGGCACCATCCCAACGTTCCAGCACCTGATTACTCGCCCCTACCCTGACAATACGCGGCCCTTGATCCAGATTACGGCAGCACAACACGTAACCCGAAAGTGAGAAAACAGTGCGTTGATTCGGTTGGAGGCTCGGGTCTTTTTCGTGCAGCGCGCCCAAGCGCGCATCCCATTGTTCACATAGAAAGCCTGAAGCGGTGTAAGACTGCCGGCTTATACGTGCCTCAGGAGGTTGCGCTGTTGAACGACGGTGGTATGCCACGCAACGCACTTCTAAACCGCGCGGATCGAACGCGCCGAGCGAAGGGGTATGGTGATGCAAATGGTGAGTCATGATCGGATTCCTGAACTGCACAATGATTAAAAAGTGTAGATATCAAGCGCCATCGACATGCCATATTCGGTACGCGTTTTGTGATGGGATACGGGCAGTTACAACATATTCAGATCATTCACGGCTGATGGGTTGTCGGGTCTTACAGCACCAAGAGGGCAACACGCGTAGCGCTTAATGTTCAGGCTGGCTGACCACTTGCAACGCTTGTTCAAACAGGTCGTTGATGGCCTCGACTTTAAATTTTTGCGCTGACACTTTGGTAGTGGGACGGCTCAGATCGAGCACCGCGGCATGGAGGGGCGAGTTGAAGTTCACAGCACTGAGGTCTACACCCTGCCCCTTCAAAAACTCTCGCAACTTATAGGTATCCAGATACCAGGCGCGTAAATTTTCATTTCCGTTGTACAGGCCCTTGATTTTGAAAAGCTCAA
The DNA here is from genome assembly GCF_016812185.1 of Pseudomonas weihenstephanensis. NCBI lineage: Bacteria > Pseudomonadati > Pseudomonadota > Gammaproteobacteria > Pseudomonadales > Pseudomonadaceae > Pseudomonas > Pseudomonas weihenstephanensis. The sequence continues at coordinate 144,265 of NZ_JAAEBV010000003.1, forward strand.
TGTTTTTATCCTTGAAGGGCTCATTTTGTGGCACCACATCAAAGGTAAGCGTTTGAGCCTCGTTACCGTCAGGCACAAACCCGACCCTGAACACACTCGCGCCCTCAAGGCTGTCGATATAAGGATTCATGTGGCCGAGCATGGAGCTGTTTCTTTTGTGTTTTTGATTACAGATCGATCCCGCCGGGATCAAATTGAACAAAGAAATCGCCAGGAACGGGAAGCGCGTCTTGGGATAAAAGTGATCAAGGTCAGGACGTACCGAAATAGCGGAATACGTCTGGATCTCCTCCAGCGCGCAATAGGGACAGACCGTCAGGGCGAGTTGACCCGTGATCGCCATACCAAATTGTTCAGAGACAGCTTCGTAATCAAAACAATCTTTGAATACCTGTATCCAGGTTGGAAAGCGCTCTTTATCGGCGTCGGTGACTTGCGAGTGACCGCGCTTGGCGTTTTCTAATCGACACAGGTAGCGCTTTTTTTTATGCCGCGGCAGGTCGGACTCCAGCTGTTCAATAATATGAGGCGTTAAGCACAGCGTGTACCGGTCGGTTAAAATCCGCAATTCGTGAATGGCTTTAATCACAGCCAGATCAAAAGCGTCTTTCCCAGCCGCCGACTGTATATCGAGGTTAACGGCATCGAACGCCAGGTCCGATTCCGTCAGCAGATAGGCGTAACAATACCGCTCGGCAAGCATCGGGAACAATGCAAACAGCTCTTCAATTTTGGCTTCAAACAGGGCGGGTGGAGCAATCAGCAGCCCCTTCAAGTAGTCTTTAGTGAACACCCCTCTCGCCTTGGCCTGCTCGTCGAGAGGGACCTTGTTGAGCAGGTTAACTATTTTGGGATACAGCACATCTTCCAAGGCGTACTCAACGTACGTCTGGATGAATGCATCCGCGTAGACTTTATTGATTTTGATCATGATAGAGAAAATAGTTCTTGATGGGAGTGCCCGGCAGTTTTTCAATCAGCGCGCGGTCTTGGGAGGTTAATTGCCCTTGTTTGGCTGCCTGCAACAAGTGCGCAATTTTTCGCTGTGCGTGCTCTCCAAAGGTCGATGTCAGGTGCATGCCATTCATATAAATATCGGCAATGCTATTACCAAATCCTGAGGACGGGGTCACTTCAATATCGCCGTCTTCATTTTTGGCGAGCGACACAATATCGTCAGGCAAAAAGTCACTGATCATGATCGGCGAATGGGTGCAGATAATAACCTGAGGCTTTCTGACACCTCGGCTCTGCTCCAAGTACCACAGGTGAGATAAAAACTCATGCAAAAACGTCCGTTGCCATTCGGGGTGCAAATAGAGATCGGCCTCGTCCAGCAGAAAAATATGATTGGCTTGGGGTGGGGCAGTCGTCAAATAGTGATAGCTCTCGGAGAATACATGCGCACGTGCCAGCTCACCACTGCTGATACCCCGCCAACCCCACTTTATGTTTGCAGCGATATTTGCAGGCAGTCGCTGGATGACCTCGGTCAACTCTTCGATGGTCGCATAGTCATCTGTCTTGACCCTGCGCAAGTTCAGATATTCTCCGTCATAACAATGGTCAATTATAAGGGTGGCGATCCGTTCAAATATATTGAGATAGCCTTCTAGCACCTTATTCATGTGTTCGACGCGAAGTCCATTTTTGGAAAAGCGTACCCACTCTGAATAGGCCAGCTTCTGCAGCGCTCGCCTCAAACAATTAGAGACGCTCAAGCTGTCAGCGTTATCCCTTATCACGACACTGTACTGATGAAGCAAGCGAGACAAAACATCGTCTTGTGCGCCCAACACTTTACTGAGTGCACTGAGGATCGAGAGTACGTTCATACCCAACAGGCGTTGGAACACGCTAGGTACGCCGATTCCCAATTCACTCAATACGGGTGAATAATCGATATGTTCCCATTTGGAAAGCAGTTCATCACTGTGTTTAGTCGTTGCTGGGTCTCGCCGAATAACACGCTCAACAATACTCAAGGAAGACGATGAAAATGTGAATTCAAAACTGACCTGTTCCATGAACTCATCACGATCAGAGGCATTATTGAAATAACTTAACAGCTTCTCAAAATAACGCTTTTTACGGGGCGTACTTTTCACATTTTCCCGCAGACTCAAATCATGAATGAATTTCGGGGTCTTGGTTTTGGAGAAATTCAACCCACCGTATTCACCGGAAAGCGTATTGATTTTTACAACATGTACGTTGTTATCGAACAGAAACCCCTGATTGTCTGGCACATGAAAAATCTCGGCATCTGACTCAACCCACCCCAGCTCGTCAACTGTCATGTTGATCTTGCATAAGTGATAGCGGGCCTCAACACGATCAAAAAACACCACCAGCGCTCTGGAGTCACTCTCACCACTGAGCAACTCCAGTACTTCCAGTGTGCTGCTCTTGCCCGCGCCATTAGGCCCAATCACGGCCGTACAATGATGATCACTGTAAAACCACGTCGTCTCTTCTTTTTTAAACAGCTTTAAACAACCCAGACTGTAAGTGCAGTTAAAACTGCCATTAATAGGAATATTAAGGTTCTTTAACGCCTTATGTTCCGCCACAAAAATATGGACCAAAATCATTGCCGTATCCATTGTAAGTAAGGCAAAAGACGGCATCTTGCCCTCCCTTCCTCAACCATTAATCCTTGGCATGCCAGACACATGCGAATAATGGCATTTTACAATCAACCATAAAAAAAGTGCTACGGCCCACAGTAACGGCAGAGCCGCTGTGCTCAGCGGCCCTTCCCCGTCGGCTTACTGGCTTACGACCGTGCCATCCAGTGCGCGTATTTGCATAATCACCGCGTTAACGCGGTTGACCAGCACGTAATGACGGCTGAACTCGACCCACTGGGCGTCTTCGTCAGGTTTTGGTAGGCCTTTGGCTTTCCAGTTTTTAAGTGCATTTTCCTCGCGGGTGTATTGATCAGGCGCCTTGTCCCCACTGGTGTAGCACGTGTGGTGATCCATGGATGTGGCCAATATGGAGCCTTTCTTGCAATCGCTGGCGGTGTCATCTGCGGCCTGCGCAACAAAGGGGGCTGCGCATAAAAAGCCGGCAATGAGTGATGCACAAAGGGTATTTCGCATGGTTAACCTCTTTAGGACGCAATAGACCGTATTCATGCCTGTGCTGCTGCAATGAGCGTCAGGCTTGAGGGGTAGACCCTTACAGCGCGCCAGAGTGCCGAACTTTCGATAATGGTCAGGCATCACCGCCTTTGGCCTGGGTATGCAACAGAGTATCGAGGAACATTGCCAGTCCCACTTCCTGCACTTTTAGCCCTTTGCGTACCCTTGGCGTGGGCAAATCAGCCAGTGCGCCTGATATGAACCCCTCTAGCACGGCCGGGTGGATATAGCACTTGCGACACACCGCCGGGGTGTTTCCCAAGTGTTTAGCGACGTTTTTCACCATATCAACCACGTAGCGTTTGGCGTCTGCCTCAGGCTCCCATTGCAGGCCTCGCAAGACAGACAACGCTAATGCGCTGCCGGCCCAGGTACGAAAGTCCTTGGCGGTGAAATCAGCGCCGGTCAAGGTGTGCAGATAGGCGTTAACATCAGAGGACGTGATGCTGTGGCGTGCCCCCTCTTCGTCCAGATACTGAAACAGGTTTTGCCCCGGAATCTCCAGGCAACGTTTGATGATCCCCGCCAGCCTGCGGTCCTTGACTGAGATTTGATGCTCGACTCCGCTTTTGCCGCGAAACTGAAATTTAATCGTGGTGCCACTGACCTCAACATGGCGGCTGCGCAAGGTCGTTAGCCCATAAGAGCGATTGTCTTTGGCGTATTGGGTGTTACCGACGCGGATGAGGGTCGCGTCGAGCAAAGTGATTACCGTGGCCATCACCTTGTCCCGACTGAAGCCCGGTGTGGCGAGGCGCGCTTCCAATTGCTTGCGCAGCTTGGGCAGGGCCCGCCCGAATTCGCGCAGACGCGAGTATTTACTGGCATCGCGCACTTCACGCCAGCGCGAGTGATAACGGTATTGCTTGCGCCCTCGGGCATCACGCCCCGTGGCTTGAAGATGCCCGCGTGGATCGGCGCAGATCCATACCTCGATATACGCGGGCGGCACCGCAAGGGCATTGATACGTTTAATTTCGCCCGGATCAACAATGCGTCGGCCTTCGGGATCGAAATAACGAAATTTCCCACGTGACCTTTTACGGGTGATTCCAGGCTGCGTGTCGTCGACATAATGCAGGTCGGGCGGCAACACATCGGGGAACGGTGTCTCGGGCATGGCAGCGATCCTCAAGGAAAATGGGCCGTTACAGCCATTGACCGCGTGCTCGGGCAGACGTGCCAACCCACTGCAGCCTGCGGTTCTTGTGCCTTGCCTCGGTGGTCGCCGAATCAGCCCATCACAACCTCAGCACAAGCTCTTGTGCTGAGGCATTGATGAGCAGGGTCCAGGCTCGGTGGAATGAACGATGGTCAATCGAATTGGGAATGTTATAAGATAACTATTAATTCATGTTCGCCCTTGCACGTTCATTCCCACAATCCTTGCTTGCGATCCTTCAATGAATAACGCTCCCACTGCTGCACCTCCCATTCACCAACGCCTGCTGTCCATTGACGCCCTGCGCGGTCTGGTGATTGTGCTCATGCTGCTGGACCACGTGCGCGAGACCTTCTTGCTGCACCGACAGGTCGCTGACCCAATGAGCATTGACAGCACCGAACCTGCCCTGTTTGTCAGCCGTACCCTCGCCCATTTGTGTGCCCCGGTGTTTGTTCTGCTCACGGGGTTGTCCGCGTATCTCTACGGCGAGAAATATCAGGGCAAGCGCGATGTCTCCGCTTTTCTGTTTAAGCGCGGCCTGTTTCTGGTGGTGCTGGAGTTCACGCTGGTCAACTTCGCCTGGACCTTCCAGTTCCCGCCCAGCGTGATTTACCTGCAAGTCATCTGGGCCATTGGTATCAGCATGATTGCGCTCTCAGCCTTGGTCTGGTTACCCCGTCCCGCGTTGTTTGTTGTGGGCCTCGTCATCGTGGCCGGGCATAACCTGCTCGACACAGTGCACTTTGCGGTGGGTTCTGATCTGCACGTGCCGTGGGCAATTTTGCATGACCGGGGCTGGATCGAGTTCTCGGACACCTTGCGACTGCGCACCTCCTACCCTGTGCTGCCGTGGATCGGTGTCATCGCGCTCGGTTATTGCGTAGGCCCGTGGTTTACACGCTCGATTTCAGCCCACGTCCGTCAGCGTTACTTGTTGTTGACGGGTACAGGTCTACTGATGGGTTTTGTCGCGTTACGTTGGCTCAACGGTTATGGCGAGGCGCAATGGACGAACTACGGGAATGTCACCCATACGCTGATGAGCTTTTTCAACATCACCAAATACCCGCCTTCGTTGCTGTTCCTGACACTTACGCTGGGCGTTGGGCTCTTGCTGCTGTTGGCGTTTGAACGTGCCCAGCAACACAAATGGCTCAGCACACTCGCGGTATTGGGTGGCGCACCGATGTTCTTCTATCTGTTGCACCTGTATGTGCTCAAAGTGCTGTATGTGCTCTGCGTTGCAGCGTTTGGACTGAATCACGGCGCCTACTTTGGTTTTGACGGCATTGGCGCTGTCTGGCTCACCGCCATTGCGCTGGTCACTGCTCTGTATTGGCCGGTGCGCTGGTTTGCCGGGTTAAAAAGCCGTCGACGTGACATCACCTGGCTCAAGTATTTTTGAAGGGATACCCGTGGATGGCGCACAGACCCTGCGCTTTCGAACTTCTTGAACTGTTTTTGGATGAATGAACATGCGACGTTGCTCCCTGCCCCTGTTTCCGACCAATGCATTGCTATGCGCGTCGGTTGCAGCCCAGCCCCATGAAGTGAAAATGCTCACCTGTGGCGCCACGAGAAGCATGCTGCATGAATCGAGTTACTTACAGATTGCGCCCACACTGCCAAAGCTGGCGCTCGATCGCCTGAGTGCCGCGTTTGAACAACAGGTTGCGCAATGACGGCGCTGCACACTCGGGCCGCGATGCTGATGGTGTTCGTCAGCCCGATCACTCTGGCTGACTCCATTCAATCCCAAAGCCAGGGTTTGATCGAAGATAGCACCTGGAACGTGATTAACCGCACAGTGTACGACCGCCGAGACTACCAGCATGGCGCTCGCAACAGCGGCGCCCGTAACGCCTACAAACCTAAGGCCGAGCGTAATGGCTATGCCGAAGAATGGGCCTACGGTTTGATGGCCACCCTGCAATCAGGTTTCACACAAGGGTTGATTGGCGTAGGGGTCGATGCGCACGCCTACCAAGGCGTCAAACTCGACAGCGGTGGCGGACGGGCTGGCAAGGCGCGCTTGCTGGGGCTGGACAACGAAGGTTACCCCAAGGACAACTTTAGCCGAGGCGGAGCAGCACTTAAGCTGCGCATGTCCAATACCGCGGTGTCCTACGGCGAACAGCGGGTCAAAACGCCAGTCTTCAGCTCTTCCGACAGCCGTTTGCTTCCCGAGACAGCAACCGGGGTCTTCGCCGTCAGCCATGAGTTTGCAGACCTTAAAATGGTCGGCGGGCATTTCACTGAGAGCACCGACCGTAACGCCAGCAGCCACGATCAAGGCTTTGTGGTGAACTACTCCAATGCGCTCAAACGCGATGCCTTTAACCTGGCAGGCGTGGTTTATACCCCGCGCAAAAACTTCAGCGCCAGCCTCTACACCTCACGCTATGAGAACACCTGGAACCAGCACTATCTGGGTGCGATCTTTAGCCACGCGATTGATGCTAAACGCGCGTTGACATTCAACTTCAACCTTTATCGCACAACCGATGAAGGCAAAGCGCTGTCAGGTAGCATCGACAACACGACTTGGAGCGCACTCTCTACCTACTCCCAAGGGCCGCACAGTGTCAGCCTCGGTTACCAAAAAGTACACGGCAGCACACCGTTTGACTACGTGACCCGAGGTGCCATTTTCATTACCAACGCCGTTCAGTTGTCTGACTTCAACGCACCCAACGAACAGTCATGGCAAGCCCGCTACGATCTGGACATGTCGCCCTGGGGCCTGCCCGGATTGATGTTCAGCGCAGCCTATGTGCGTGGCAGTGATATCGACGGCAGCCATGTGGACCCGCGCGGCGGCTATGCCTACTTGGGCTATGGCAAACATGGCAAGCATTGGGAGCGGGACCTGGAGGCGCGTTACGTCATACAGAGCGGCGCCGCCAAGGGCACCCTGCTGTCACTGCGCCACAACGTCCACCGGGGCAACGCCGCACAGGCCGAACTGGACACGGACCAGATACGGCTTGCCATTGAATACCCGCTCAGTGGCAGGCTCTGAATCATTCAAGGCGAGGGGATCGATGTTTCCTCGCCCCCCCCCCTTAAAACTTATGACCCAGGGCCATGCCTGCAAAAAATGACAACACAATCAAGGCAAAGCTTGCCCACAGCGCGTATCGCTTGAGGCTGACCAATTGATTGTTAACGGTGTCCACTTTAGTACTCAGAGCACTCAGCAACGTCGACATGTCTTCCAGCGCTTTCGACGTGTGGGCAAACCTGTCCGTCTGAACCTGTGCATGTTCGCGGTCATTAAGGATTGGCTGTGCCGCTGACTCGCCCCTGGCTGAATACCAGCCCGCGCGTCCCAAAATGATCAATATCGCGGTCGCGCTGTACGTCATCCCGACCAGGGCCTGGGTCGCCACAACAATACGTCCCGCCCCGGCCTTGGGCAGAATGTCGCCAAAACCCAGCGTTGTGAACACGACAGTGGACGCGTAGAGATAGTCCTCTTTCAAGGGACTTTGCAGCACTGAGTAGGCTCCGCACGTAGTCGGGATGTCTAACAGGCAGTGTCTCTGATAAAGAACCGCAAACAGAAAGATGTAAATCAGCGCCACGGCCAGAAAAAAAGCAAAGACAATACTGCCTTCCCAGGGCGCAGGTTTTATCCCCGAAAAGAGCGCGATATTAAAGCCTGCATAAAAGATCATCAGCGCCAGATAGCTCTGCCACCAATCTGTGAACACCAAACAGGCATAGACAGCGAAGCCCCCCGTTAGCGCAATGACCAGCAGCCCTAAAACGTCTGCTGTACGGCTCTCTTTTTTGGCTAACCACGTATGAAAATTTTCATAAAACAACGGTTTTGACATCTATAAACCCGCCTTCCCGGCAAACAGTTAAATCCATGAACAGCCGCTTTTTTTACCTTCAACGGCCATCTTTCAGGTGGCGCGTAAAAGCCGTCGCTCCATATGGGTCGTATGCCACACCGGGTCGTGTTCGATGTCCGTCAGCGTAAACCCTTGCCGACGCCAAAAATCGACGGCGCCGGGCAGAAACAGAGGTGTATGCAACGCCGCACGCGTAGAAAACATCTGCGCCTGCGCCTCTGTCACGAAGTCCACAACTTCAGCGATATCGCCCGTGACTCCGTAAAACGATCAGTGCATGTTGCCGTGATCTGACATGTGCATGGCCCCATGATCATGCTTGGACACGGCGTTGAGCGCGCGGGCCGGGGCCTTGACCTCAATCGATTGCTGAGCGCCTTTGGCATCCTCAATGACCAGCGTCAGTGGCACGCTGTCGCCCTCTTTGATTTGCCCGACCAGGTCAATCAGCATGACGTGATAGCCCTCTGGCTCAATGTCGACGGTTTTACCCGCCGGCAAAGCAACGAAAGGCACAGGTCCCATGCTCATCACATCGTTGACCATTTTCATCTCGTGGATCTGTACGGTCCTGGCCACAGGGGATTTGACCTCCACCAGTTTGCTGTCCGTGGTCGAAGTAATGTGCATGAAGGCACCACTGGCTTGCTGGCCAGCCACAGTGGCACGTACCCACGCGTCATCCACGGTGGTTTGCGCCGAAACGTGCAGGCTCAAGCCCAGCAACGACAACATCAGATACTTAACAGGTTTCATAAGGTTGGCTCTTTCAAAGGGGCGTTAAATCAGCAGACCGACATCACCGTCAGCAAGTCTTCGGTGCACTGCTTGGCAGACAACGAAGGTGACAAACCAAGACGCAGCACACCGCGGGTATCAAATACGAAGCTGGTGGCCGTGTGTGAAAGCGTATAAGTCGAGCCACTCGGGATTTTCTCGTAAAACACCTTGAACTCTTTGGCCGTGGCAGCGGTTTCTTCCAGCGTGCCAGACAGCGCCATAAAGGTCGGATCGAAGGCTTTGACGTAGGCATCCAGCACCGCAGGCGTGTCGCGCTCAGGATCGAGCGTGATGAACACCACCTGCAACCGGTCACCATCCGGGCCCATCATTTTTTTCACTTGCGCGGCGCGCGCCAGCGCCGTTGGGCACACGGCCGGGCATTGGGTGAAACCAAAGAAAATCATGGGCATCATGCCGCGAAAGCTGCCCAGCATGACGTCATTGCCCTGAGTGTCGTGCAGCTTGAACTTGCGCCCCAGGATCTCATTGCTCAAATCTTTACCGTACTTGTACGACAACCCACTGCCGGGATCGCACCCAGCGAGCAACCCCAGACTGAGCAAGCCCAGGCCTTGAACAACATGGCGGCGAGTCAGTAAATCATTCATGTGAAGGTTCCTTTGGCGCACGACTCATCCCCAGTTCAACCCACGAACCGGCGACATTCAGCGTTTTGGCTTTGAAGCGGGTGTTCGTTAAGAGGGAGACGAGTTTCATGGGCGCAGAATTTACCACTCTCAGCCCTTCGGAGCACGTTACGTTCGTCATTAAAAAGCCGGAACCCTGTGCGGGTTCCGGCCTTATTCAGGCCCGGCAAGCCCTCAAACGCATACGTGTGTGACTGTCGGTCGCGTTATCAAGTGCGCACCAGCGCCAGCAGATACACCGCATCGCCATGTTGGCGTTCGATGGTGATGAGCCGCTCCCAAGTCAATCCGAAACCTTCCAGCGTGTCGCGAATCCCTTGCTCGGTAAAAAAGTAGCCTTGACGGCGGTTGTCCATTTCACGCCAACCCGGTGTCAGGTTGCTGGCGTCGACGCCAAATACGTTGATTGCAATCAGGCCCCCTGGGCGAACATGGCGGCGCAGGTCATCCAGATAGCTTTGCCACTCCTCCGGGTGCTGGTGGTGAAAGCAGCCGTTATCCAACGCCGCATCGAATTGACGTAATAAGGTCGGCTGCCAGTCTTGCAGTGCGCAAGGCACCAGTTCAAGCCGCTCGCCCCAACGTTTGCGCAGCAAAGGCCAACTGGAGTTTTCGACGATATCCAGACCGGTAACGCGATGACCTGCCTGTATCAACTCGGACGCATCACGCCCCCGCCCAACCCCGACATCAAGAATCAGTTGATCGCTTCTATCCCCCAAATGCTCAAGAAACACCCGCGCGGCCTTGGCCATGCCTATGTCCCATGACCACTCGTCCTCACCGTTGCCGTAACGATGAACAAATGAAGTGTTGAGTACGTTTCTATACGTGGGCACATCCAGAAATTGCGTCTGCTTATTCATTATTGTCCGCTCCTGGTGACGTTAAGAGGCTTGGCGATAGGCGATGGTGTAAATGTTGCCGTCATAGGAGCTGGCAATGAAGCCATTGCTGTCCTTGTCCTGGCTCAAACACGAGATGCCACTGGCGGTGGGACGTTCGACATCTATCCAGGTGCGGCTTGGTAAATCGAACAACGCTACGGTGCCGCTGTAGTTGGCGGTCGCAATGACACGACCATCCGCCGAAGCACAAATGCACTTGATCGAGTTTACGTGTGGCGTGTCGTAGACCTCATCGCCTGAGCCCAGCCACAGGCGCAGTTTCAGGTCGCGACCGATACTGGCAAAACCGCCGTCTACGGTGCAGCAACCATTGGAGATCCGAGTGTGCGCCTGCTCGACATGCCGCGCGCTGCTGAAGTCGTCAATGTTGTGCAACGCCACGGCGGCCGAGGCGCAAACGCTGAACAAGTGTCGGTCGTTGGCCGCCACCCCCTTGATTGCGTTGTCGTGCATCGGGATAGACGCGATCAGCGTCAAGCCATGTGCCGTGTCCAGAGCAAACACCAGGCCTTCGCCGGTGTAAGTGCCGATAAGGGCGTGCAACACACCGTCCTTGTGAAACGCAGTGGCGCAGTTAAGCGGCGAACGATGTTGATACAGAAGCCGCCCGGTCAGCGCATCAAAGACTTGCCCCATTTGCCCACCTGACAATAGCAATGGTCCAAAGGGCAACAGGAAGTTGCACAGGCTGCCCACGCCCATGACCGGCTGGTTATCTTTGAACAGCATCCCTGCGTCGCCGATGCTGTATTGCTGCCCTGCATCGTTGACCACCGCGTTGATACTCACGGCCGGGGCGATGCCGTCGACGTGCCATTGATCCTCGGCGTAATTCCAGGTCGCGTAGCGCGAGCCAAAGGTGGCAAACACCAATTTGTCTTCGCCGACAAAGGCGCAGCTACGCGGCCAGACAATGCTTGGCAAGGCGGTGGTACGGCGTTTGATCAGATGTTGCTGGGCGTCCAGTTCCCAGACAATCGCCGAACGGTCGTAACTGAGCGTCACCAACAACTGTTTATCGTCGTTCCACACGATGCGCTTGATCCCGGCTTCATGGGCAGGAATCGTGCGTACGTGCTCATTGCTGATCAATGAAATACGGCCGTCATCGTCACCCGCAAAAACCAGGCCCTGACGGGTGATTGCGATGGTGTCAGTTTCAACGCCGCCAATGTCTACCAGGCCACACTGCGCCAGGCTGGCTGTGTCCCACTGGCGCACGGTGCCGTCATCGCTGCTGGAAATCAGGCGCAGTCCGTCTGGCGACCAAACCACTGAAATCACGTCGGCGTCATGCCCCTTCAGTTCACCCAGCAACGTACCGTCCAGGTCGAAAATACGCAGTACGTGATCGCGCGAACAGGTGGCGACACGCGTACCGTCGGGTGAAAAAACCGCCATTTCAACATCATCGCCATGCCCGGACAGCACCGACTTCAAACGCAAGCTGGGCACCTCCCAAATACGTGCGGTGTAATCACTGCTGGCGCTGACCAAGTACTTGCCATCAGCGCTGAAGGCACATTGGTTAGCCAGATGATCGTGGGTAACACGGTGAATCGAACGCCCGGTTTTGGCGTCCCACAGAATCACTTGGTTGTCATAGCCGGCCGTCGCAATGAACTCACTGGCATGCGCGGAAATACCGCTGATAGGACCTATATGTTTCATGGTGAAATCCTTTTCGAAAGCAAGCCTTACAACTTGATGGAGTGACTGGATTTAGTGACCTTCGATTGCAAATAGCCACGGTTATGTTGGGTCAGGAACACCCCCGTAGGCACTGCACTCACCACATCAATCCCGCCATCGCGCAATTGCTGGACTTTCTCCGGGTTATTGGTCAACAAGCGGCATTGCGTCACCTTAAGGGCTTTGAGCATGTCCACCGCCGGGGTAAACGTGCGCGAATCCGCGGGATGATTGAGGTGCAAGTTGGCCTCATAGGTATCCAGCCCGGTGTCTTGCAATAAGTAGGTCTCAAACTTGGAATACAAACCAATGCCGCGCCCTTCCTGACGCAGATAAATCAAATACCCCCCTTGTGCATTCAACGTTTCAAGGGCTTCTTGCAGTTGCGGGCCACAGTCGCAGCGTTGTGAACCGAACACATCACCGGTGATGCACTCCGAGTGCACGCGAACAAGAGGGATGTCCGCGGTGTCGGTATTAACCCCCACGGCAAAATGCTCATTGTTCTTATCAAAACCTTTAAAACCATAAAAGTGCGCATTAATGGTGCCGCCCAAAATAGAAATAGGCACTTTGGTATGACGCGATACTGGCGTGTGCATGAGGTATCCCAATTAAAAGTTCAGATGACAGACAATCAACGTAGGTTTTCAACTAAGCGAAAACCCATGACATAGAGCGGTCGGGGGTAACGGCCATGACGACGCGCGGTGCGGGCCAGGTCTCTGAAACGGGTGAAGCTTCCACCCCGCGCGACGCGATGCTCACCGACATCCAGCACCAAGTCATCACGGATCTGTGGTCCGCCAGGGTAAGGGTGGTAAGCCTGGGCTACGTACTCTTCAACGTTGCCGGCCATGTCCATCACCCCGAACGGTGAAGCCCCTTCAATGAATACCCCCACTGGCGTGGTTTGCATCAAGCCCAGTTCCGCCGTGTTGGCAAAAGTGGCATCAAAGTGCTCACCCCAGGGGAACTGCAAGCGCTGGCTCCCCGCCGCTGCATGCTCCCACTGTGCTTCAGAGGGCAAGGCGAACAGACGCCCGGTGCGCTTGCTCAACCAGCACGCGTAGGCATCCGCATCGCTGGCATCGACGCTGTACACCGGATGGTTGGCCATATGATGCGGGTAAGCGCCGAATGCCCAACTGCTTGCAAGTGCCGGGTGCTGTGTTTCAAGCAAAAAATGCCGATACTCGCTGTTGGTCACCGGATAACGTGCAATCCGGTACTCATCGAGTGCAACCCGATGGCAGGGGGTTTCTTTCTCGATCCAGCTGCGATCAAGCCCCAGACCTTCGAACGCGCTCATCACGGGGTCCACACGCTCAGGCGCCAACCCGATCTGAACGGTACCGCCGGGCACCGTCAACATGTGCGGGTTGAGGGGGTCGATACGCGGATCGCCTTTGAGTCCCAGCACTTCGCCGGCCGCAATGCGCGTCGCCAAAGGCTGCTCAACCTGGCTGATGATGCTGAGCAATTGACTGACCGGCAGCGCCAGCATATCGATCAATGCGCCTTGCACCTGACGGCTGATGGGATGCTCCACAAAATGCGGCGCATAGCCCATCAAAAAACGGTCAGTCACCTCTTTAGGCAGCGGGCTCGAAAATCGAGGCCAGTGCCCTGCTTTTTTAGTTTTCATACATTCACTCTGTCAGCCACAGACAGGCTGAACGGGACGCGAGGGGCTACCCGATCAGCGCGTTTGTCCAACGATTAGAGGTGGTCGAGGACCAGGCGCGGGTTGGTTTCAATCATTTCGATTTCAGAGGAATACACCTCAATCACCAACCCGTCAGGGTCTTCGAAATACACCGCCGTGCGCACGTTGTCAGGCCCATGATGAAAGCCTGGAGCTGGACCATTGCCCTTGACTACGTTGATCCCGGGCCAGGTGGCTACCTTGTCGGCAATGCGCTGTACGTCGTGTGGCAATGCACGCAAACCGATGTGGTAGCCCGGCGGGTAGCTGAACGTGGGATTTAACTCAATGAAGAAATCGAAACCATTGAGTTCCATTACGATCTTGCGCGGGCCAAGGTTGTAGCAATATCTGGCCGACAGCACCTGCTCATAGAAAGCCTGTGAAACGCCGAGGTCGCGGGTCAGGATATTGATATGGCTGACCTGAGGCGCCAACGCGGCTTCCCTGGCGCAGGCAATCGTTATGCCCTCCAGCGAGCGCCACATTTTGACGGCGGCGGCAAATTTCGAAAAACCGGCCAACCAGTCGCTGACTGTCACTGATGGCTGATGGCTTGTCACATTCAGGCCGTGAGGATAAACAAATGCGTGTGCACTGTTCAGCAATGCGAGCGAGCCATGCTGCGGATAATCATCCAGTGCAATCACCACCGCTGCCGTGTTTTTGGCGTGCTCAGGGGACTTAAGCAAATGCTCGGCAAAGAACTGTTCATCACTCGCTGAGGCACACAACAAAATGAGGCCATCGATCTGCGCGGGCACCTCACCTTCAAGGTGAAACTCAAACCCGGCCAGGCTGGCAATTGCGCTCAAGTCATTGGCCCAGGCACGATGCCGGGCGGCGCAGGCAGGGGACTGAAGCGCAAGAAGCTTAAGCACGGTCAGCAACCTCCCCCTTGCCACGCCCTACCAACAAACTGTAACGCCCCAGTTTTTCTTCCATGACCTCGAACCCCTGATCACTCATCTGTTGAGCAAGCCATGGCGTGGGGTGCAACTCGCCATTCACGGTATTGACCATCATGTGCAACGAGAAATCAGCGGAAAGAGCCGGCGTGATTTCGTTAGCATCCAGCGACATGCTCAAAATCATCAATGCCCCGCCCTTGGCTACGAGTTGGCTGGCCGAGGCAATCAGGTCGCGGGTTTGCTCGCGGGTGAAGTAGTGCAGGCAATCGTTAAGCATTACCACATCAGCGGTTTCGCCCTGGTACTTGGCCAAGTCGAGCAGGTTGCGCTCTTTGAACGTTAAGCGGTCATGCAGATTGTAGGTGTCCAGCGTGTGTTGGGCGGCGTCGCGTGTGGCAGCCAAGTCCCAGATTTCACCCTTGAGCGTGGGGTGACGTCGGGCTATTTCGGCGATATAGGTGCCATGCCCGCCTGCCAGATCGATTACCTTGCGCGCGTTATCGAAAATCGGCAGTTCACGCACCACATCCACCATTGGCTGGCTAAAGCGCACCATCGCTTCGTTAAAAGCGTCACGTGCGGCCTGGTCGTGCTTGAAACGGTTTTCCTGCTGGAAATCCATGGATTGGCCAGTGGCCAGGATCTCGCCCAGCCGCGGCCAGTTCTGCCACTGCAAGCGCTGGTGAGCAATGATGGGGCCAATGAATTCGGGGCTGCTGCTGACTAAAAAACGATCACTCAAGACCTGATTGCTAAACCGGTCCTCGTGTTTATTGAGTAACCCCAAGGCCACCAGGCCATTGAGGAAAATCTTGCCTTTATTTGAGGTCCATCCTAAACGCGTTGCAACGTCTTCGGCCGACACGGGAAGCTGGGTATGATCAAACACCTGCTGGTCAACAGCAAAGTGCAAAATAGCCGATTGGCGATATTGATCAGATAACTTAACCAAGTCCACAACACTGTTTAAACCCGCCACTTCGTTAGCGCGTTCATAAAGGGTTGTCGGTTTTTGCGCGTTCATACCACTGTCTTCCTTATTAGTTATTTGCGTCCATGCCTGGCACTTGGCATTGCCCCACTGCGGCTCTGCCAGTGACCGGGCAGAAAAAAAGACGCCACTCGGGCACTCAAACATGAGTGCCCTGCTTGGCACGGCAGGAGCGTAGACGCGTTTTCTATAAAAACAAGGAATGTCTTTTATATTTTTTAATTATCTAAACATCATTACATATAACCTTAATAATCAGTTATTCTTTGCTAAAAAGACGCGTTTACACCTCCAGCCCAGCGTGAAATACCGACTAAAGATCAACATTTAATAAGTCCTTAAGGAATGAGGCGTTTTATGAACGACACGATTCATTTACTCACTCGCCATCGTAGCGAGCGCAGCTTTCAAACACGTTCTGTGGATGAGGAGTTGCTGAGCGCCATTATTCAAACTGCCCACAAAGCGCCCTCCGCCTTCAATGCGCAGCACATTTCCTCGGTTGTGGTACGTGCCCCCGAAACCCGCCAACGTATTGCAGAACTGGCAGGCGGTCAGCCCTGGATTGCGACCGCACCCGTGTTCATCACGCTGATCGTGGACTTTCACAAAACAGCGCAAGGGGTTGCCCGAGCCGGGGCCGAGCAACATATTCACCGTTGCCTTGAAGGCATGCTGGCTGCTGCCACCGATGCCGGGATCATTCTCAGCACCATGATGACGGCAGCCCGCTCACTGGGCCTGGGCGTGGTGCCGGTTAGCGGCATACGTGCCAATGCCAGCGCCATGATTGAACTGCTGCAATTGCCTGAAAAAACCTTCGCCCTGTGCGGAATGGCGCTTGGCTATGTGCTGCATCCTGCCGCGCAAAAACCGCGCTTGCCGATAAGCAGCTTTCGCCATGACGAGCGCTATGACCCCCATGCGATTGACTCAGCGATAGGCGAGCACGACCAGGCGATGCTCGCGCACTGGCAACGTCAGCAACGCCCGCAACCGCAGAATTGGTCGAGCAGTGTGAGCCAGCGTTACGCCCATAACTACCGCCCGCAATTGAGAAATCAATTGCGGGCCAACGGCCTCGATATTGAGTAAATGCTAACGATGCAGGTCGCACGGCGGGTTGTCTGGCAACGTCAGCGGGTCAGGCATTGCTCCACGCAACCGGGGCCACACGCAGGAATTGCTTGAGTTCTTCCAGTACCGTCTGCGGCGAAAGATCACTCAGGCCGCCGGCACGCAGTTTCAGTGCCGGCATGATCCATTGCACACCGTCGTAACCCCAGTGCGCGTTACCCCGCTCGCGATCCTGTATCGCATGCTGGAAAATCGCCAGGTCGCGGCGGCCTCGCCTCACACCGCTGACACGCTCCACCCAGCTTTCGTAGCGTTGGCGAATCTCGATAAAAGGACCCTTTATGATCGCCAACACGCCGCATTTAGTGCGGTTATGAAACGCGATATTGGAAAGCCCGAAGTAAGGTTGGCCCAGGTTGATTCGAGCGCTCGCCTCTGCGGGCAGGCGAAATACGGCCAAGTCAATATCAGCATGTTCCTCAAGCTGCATCTGCGGGTCTGACAACAGCGTTTCGGTGTGCTCAAGCAGCTGCCATTGCTCGCGCCAGGCTGGGCTGTAGGTGTGCGTGCGCTCAATTACATCGTTGAGCAATGGCAGCAACGTGCCAAAGGTTTCAAGCAACTGCCGACTTTCGTTGGGTGCACGTGAGGTGCGGGTGCGCTCGGCCAAATGGTTGAGGGTAAAAGCCACCTGCAAAGCATGGCTGCAGGTACCGCGAGCGTAGTCCCCCAACCGGGCAACATCGATCAGCACGTCTGCATGACGCTGCGCCTGCTCGGGGGCCAGAAACGCATAGATAGAGGCCAAGCCGTCGAGGTCGAAATGATCGCTGGTGACGATGCTCGCCTGCGGCCAGGTACTGGCCTGCGCCATGTAGCGCAAAGCACTTTGCGTCGACAAGTTGGCTTTGTAAGGCTGCGGGGTGCGGTTGGCAGGCCAGTGAGACAGCGTCAAACGCGTCTGCTCATTGTGGGTTGAGTCCAGCGAGATATTGGCCACTTCACCCGTCATGTCCAACGGCAGGTAGCCAAACTGACTGTGCGGATCAATACGCACCGCCTGCGCCGCTGCATCAGCAGGTGCAGCAGTTGCAGGTGGCAAATCAGGCAACGTGAACGGTACGCGCTGAAAGTCCACCTCGGTTTGCCTGATTTCGCCATGACCGCCAAGGGTGTAGACCAACCGGCACAGGTTTTCGCGCCGAATATCCCGCCCCTCCCCATTGCGCGGCGCACTGCCCGGCCCGGCAATGGCGCTCGTCAAGTCGATGAAGTGGTTTTCACACAAGCCGATAGGCCGCCCACCGAGTAGGCGGACATCAAGCGCCCGGATTTGCCCGAGGACATCGGCATCTGCCATCACGTCACTCTCACCGCTGCTCATTGCGCTGGCCAGAGTCATGGCAACTCCGGCTTTTCAGTGGCCAGTAGCACGTCTCTATCAACGTGCCCCTCAACCGCATCGCGCCGGATCACCTGGCGCACAGTGATAAACAGCAGCGCCGACAGCAATGCATACAGACCAAACAACCACGCCGCAGCGCTCGACGCACCCTCCACGCCGCCCGGTGTGGTAAATCCGGCCAGGTTAGCAATCATGCCCGCCAACGCCGCACCAATGGCCGTAGCAATCAACTGCACAGTGGTAATGGAGGCCCCGGCAATGTTTTTCTCAGCATCCGGCACATTGGCCAATACCCGCGTCAGCAGGTGTGGCCACGCCAGACCTATACCTGTACCCACGCAGACCATGCCCACCGAGACCCCGCACAAACTCAGTAAAGAACCGGTGGTTTGCGGGACAAAAACGCACGCCAGCGCCAACCCCACGACGACAAACACCGGGCCATACAGCGTTGCCCGATTGGCCGACTCACGGGCCAGGCTCGAACTGTAGAGCGCTCCCAACGTCCAGCCAGCCGCCATTAAAGCCGCGATATACCCCGCTACCAACGGCGTTTGCAGGTGCAGCACTTGCAAGAAGTACGGCACGAAGACTTCACTGGTCATGCCAATGACCATCAAGCTCATGGACAGATAGATCGGCAACAATGCGCCGTGGGAACTCAGGCTGTTTTTGGGCAACATGCGATGTTTGTCGCTGCCCTCCACCCGGTACACCACATACAACAGCACCAACCCGACCAGTAACCCCAAGCCATTGAACAAGGGCGAGGGTTTGATGCTGCCCAGGGAGATGGCCAGCACCACTGCGGTCAATAGCGCCAGTTGCACCATCGGCACCGAGACCTTGGCACGCGGCTCGGTGCTTTTCTTGGGCAGCATCAGCGTAGCCAGCAACATGAACACCAGTGTGACGGGGATCAGCGCCCAGAACGCCGCACGCCAGGCGTCATATTGAGCAAATACCCCGCCCACCGCAGGTCCGATCAGCGTCGCAGCGCCCCACATGCCCGAAATCAGGGCCATTGCGCGCGGCCACAAACCTTCATCGAACACCAGGCGGATCATCGAGTACGGCAAGGCGAACAATAATCCGCCCCCCAACCCTTGCACTGTGCGCCCAAGGATTAACACGCCCATGTCCGGCGCCAGGCTGCAAATGCCACAGCCGATGGCAAAAATCACACCCGCTACTGCATACGCGAGTTTTGGCCCAAGGCCGGTCAGGCACTTGGCCGACAGCACTGAGCCGATAATCGAAGCCACGACAAACAACGTGGTGTTCCAGGCGTAGTAATCAAGCCCGCCGATGTCCTTGACCACAGACGGCAAAATGGTGGTGACCAAGTACACGTTGATCGCATGCAACGCGACTCCACCCGCCAGCGCCAAGGACCTGAGTCCGTTTTTGCCCAGCAATAATGCCGCCCATCCTGTTGCCGTTGTCATATCCCTGTCCTGAGTTACATTCCGTTGCATCGAGCCTATTACAAAAGGTAAAGCTTTGATAATTATTTTTTGAAGTTGTGGGTATGATCACGCCCGGCTTCACCCATCCCTCTTGAGACGACCACTGCCCTATGTGCGCAACCCCGACCGACTCCGCCAATGCCTCGCGCAACACCGGCGCCACTGCTGAACGGATTCTGTTTTTGCTCAAATCCCATGGCCCGCTTAAAACTGCCGACCTGGGACCGATGCTAAACATCACCCTTGAGGCCACGCGCCAGCAAATTCAAAAACTGCTGGAGGCCGAGCTGATTGTCGGTCAAGTCGTGCCTTCGGCAGGCGCAGGCCGCCCCTCGCAGAAGTGGGCGCTCACCCCTGCGGCGCAGGCGCGGTTTCCCGACACGCACGCGCAGCTCACCTTGCAGCTGATTGATTCGATCAAGTTGATCTACGGCAACGATGGCATCGATAAAGTGGTCAACAGCATTGAACAAGCCAATACCCACGACTACGTCAACGCTTGCGCACAGGCCACCAGTCTCGAAGAAAAAGTCATGGTCCTGGTAGGGATTCGCGACGCGGCCGGTTATATGGCCAGCATGCAGGCCGACGGTGACAGCTGGCTGCTGATAGAGAGCCATTGTCCGATTTGCATTGCCGCGCAGAAATGTCAGGGTTTCTGTCGTTCGGAGCTGCAAGTGTTTCAGGCGGCGTTAGGGCAAGACGCTGACGTTGAACGCATTGAGCATTTGATCACCGGCGATCGCCGGTGCGTCTACCGTGTGACGCCGCACCCGTCTTGAGCGACGGGCGCGCGCGGCTAACCTTGCGGCTTCGCCTTAAGACTTAAGCGCGAAGGCAGGCTCTTCTAGCGCTGCGTCTGGGCAGTGACGCCACGCATGTCTTCGAAGAAGGCTTTGTCTTTAGGCACCCGATCAGAAGCCTTGGGGATGTTCGGCCCTTGAGCGTCCTGGCTTTCTACGTACCAATAACAATGCTTGATCGCACGCGTGATACCGACATAGGCCAGACGCAGCACCTCGTCCTTCTGCGCCGAATCATACGGCTCGGGGTCACCAGCCTTACCTAGCCCAGCCATGCGATACACCTGATTTTTGTAGGGCGATGACGTTAAATGCTGACAGTCTCCCAGCAGGAAAACCGCATCCGCTTGCAGCCCTTTGGAGCTGTGATAGGTCAACTGTTTAAGCCTGCGTGCCTCTGGCTGCAATCTAGAATCCGCATTAACTACAGACTGAATTTCTTTTTCTATCAATAACTTATCGCTGCTTTTTCGATACAACATTAAGACGCTGTTACCTGCGTTGTAATGCTCGATCAGTTGTGCGGCCAGCGCCTGATCGTCACGATTCAATACGGTAACCGGCACCAACGTTTTTGGCTCTCCACTCGCCTTGGCACGCTTGCCGGGAATACCAGGCGCTGCACGCACGATGTGTTCGGCGGCATCAATAATGTGTTGGTGGCTACGGAAATTGTCACTGAGCATCACCCGCGTAGTGGCCGGTGAAACAAACTCTTTATTGAAATCCATAAAGTATTTGGGCGAACTGCCCCGCCAGCCGTAAATCGACTGCCAGTCATCGCCAACACACAGCAACGACGAACGTTGTGCGCCCCGGCCGATGTGCATGGCGGGGCCACGGCTGCGGATCTCGCGCAAACTGGCACGCAACCAGGAAACGATCTGTGGCGAAACGTCCTGAAATTCATCGATCATCAAATGCGAAAGCGGACGCAATTGCTCATGGTTGAGCAGCTTGAAATTTTCGGGGCTGTTCTCGCCAAACAGCGCGAACATACGGTTATAGGTCATGACTGGCGGGGTTTGCGCCAGCAAGTGATCTTCCAGTGCACGCCAATACAGGCTCAACGCCTCGAAGAAAAACCGGTCGGGGTCGTCTTTGGCAAAGCGCATGTTACCGACAGCCGTCGCAACATCCAGCCCCAGGTTCTCGATAAAGCTGGCGGCGCTGACAAAACAGTCCAGCAGCGGCGCTGAACTCAGCTCCCCCTTGAGCTTGTAGTCAATGCCAGGCCCGGCGCTCGCCTCATCCGCCAGCGCGGATAGAACACGCTTTGACGCGCTATAACTATCTAGCCATATCAATGGTTTATCGCAGAAAGCTCGAAACAGCGTCTTCTTGACTGCCCACTCTGCGCGCACGGTCAGCTTGGCATTGGGACGGCTGATCTGCGGGCTTTCTCCTGGATCAAACCCCAACACCACCCACGCGTTGAGCTGCGGGATATAACCGTGGCAATGGAAGGTTGAGCCATTGATCTGGAAGGTTTCACGGCTCGGCTCAATGCCCTGAATAGGCCACGCGCCCGCGCCAAACCATAAATCTTCGAGGGTGTCGCAGAGTTCTTCATCGCGCTTGGCGGCTAATTCAGTCACCGCCATGCGCTTTTGCACATCCGGATGATCACGTTCCAGCGCCCCGAGCTGTAGAGCATGCCGACGCAGCGGCGCCATAAGCGTCTTAAAGCGTTCGTCACGGGTGTACAGCGCGTGATAACAGGCATTCAGTTGTTGGCGCTGGGTGTCGTTGATGCGCAAATCAAAAGGATTGCTCTCAACCTCTTCATCCGCCTGGGCACTGCGCGTACTAAGGTTTTCAAAGGCTTCTAACTTGGCGTAGCCCGGCAGGCTGCGCACCATCGGCAAAATACGCGAGTGAAAAGTGCGTACAACGTCCTGCGCCTGCTTGAAACTCAGGGCTCGCCCCCACAAACCGAACACTTCTTGCAGCTTGGCAATAAAGTCCTTACGCGACTCTCGCGTAAAGGTAACGACGGTCATCGAACTCAGCTCAAAACCCAAGTAGTGGCTGAGCAGCAAAATACGCAACACCAGCGAGGTCGATTTCCCTGCCCCTGCACCCGCGACCACCGAGGTTGAAGGGGTGTCACTGAAGATCATCTTCCATTGCGCTGCACTAGGTTGCGCATGCGCCGGCAACATCGCCGCCACATCCGCCTTGACCTGCTTTTTCAACTCAGCCGTCAGGGGCAGGCGCCAGTCATCAAACAAGTCATTGTCGACCCCCGGCCCGCGGAGTTCCCGGGATCGCGTGTCATTGATGTACAGCACCTGACGCCCGTCTTCCAATCCCTCGGCATGGCCCTCTTTGTAGCCGTAATCCACCCCCGCGCTGTGCCCGCTGCGAAACCCGTCCGCCTGGCCATGCAACCACGATGCTGCGTGTTGAGCCCGCAAACGGGTTAAACCGCTGCCAAACAACCGTGCAGCCAGGCGTTTGAGCAAGGGCAGTTGAGTGATAGGAGCGAGTTCATCAGGCTGATCGGATTTGTGTTGCGGCACGCTGACTCCAGGGTGAGAGGCTGTCCGGGGGCACTATGGTCACCCCATTGCGCGAAGAGTTCTAGCTAATTGCTTGAGTGTCAGCTGTTTAGCTTGAGCTTTGAAGGCAAAGGATTATCTGTTGCCAAGGGTAAACATCGAATATATAGATTGGTTTAAAACATTTTTTACGCTTTTTATCGATTAATCATTATTGGAAACTCACTCCCATCATCGATCGGGTAGCAGCATCCTTCGCCCGACTGACCCGAACAGGAGCGGCATCATGCTTGAACTCAGACCTTTCAACACACTGGGCGGCGCGAATCACGGCTGGTTGGACGCGCATCATCACTTTTCGTTCGCCGAGTACTACGACCCGCAACGCATGAACTGGGGCAACCTGCGCGTATGGAACGACGACGTAATCGCTCCCGGCACCGGTTTCCCAAAACATCCGCACCGTGACATGGAAATCATCACCTATGTGCGAGACGGCGCCATCACTCATGAAGATAACCTGGGCAACAAAGGCCGCACTGAAGCAGGCGATGTGCAAGTCATGAGTGCCGGCACTGGCATTGCGCACAGCGAGTACAACCTCGAATCGACCGCGACCAAGATTTTCCAGATCTGGATTCTGCCCAATCAGGCCGGTGATGCACCTGCTTGGGGCGCCAAACCGTTCCCTAAAGGTCAGCGTGAAGGCTTTGTGACGTTGGCCAGCGGCAAGGACGGTGATCAAGAGAGCCTGCGTATCCGCGCCGACGCTCGCCTGGTAGCCGCCAACCTGAAGGCGGGCGAGACAGCCGAATACGTCTTGGATAAAGGCAGACGTGCGTATCTGGTGCCTGCGACCGGTGTGATTGAGGTCAACGGCCTGCGAGCCAATGCCCGTGACGGGGTGGCCGTCGCTGATGAAAGCGTGCTGCGCGTACAGGCACTGGAGGACAGTGAAATCGTACTGGTCGACCTTGCATGACACCCAATGAAAAAGCCGGGCCTGTAATGAGGCTCGGCTTTTTCACGGTTTGAAACACCCTTAAGTCATTGGGTTATCGATCTGGATGTAAAGCGAAAACGCACCCAGCACCAACCAGAAGCAGGCGAACAGCCAAGGCGACCGTACCGAGAACATCAACGATTTTTTGTAGCCTTTGTGCGTCGACTCCATCTCACAAAACAGCGGGGACTCGTCATAAGCAAGCCCCATCTGTGGCTCGCTGCTTAGCAACTCACTCTGCTTGAAGTGCCAATGATCGATGATGTCGTACGCAGCCCGAATACCCGGCCAGGCATTCAACGAAATCATGAGCCCCAACACCGCCAGCATCGGTGGCACAGTCAGCGTGAAGAACTTGCCCCACTCCGGGTTGAGGTTGGCCATGCTCGACGCAAATGCGATCACCAAAAAAGACTGGGCTGCCAGATAGGCGTCCGTGCGGTGGGACAAGATGCTGGTTTCGTACTGGATTTCGCGGCGGTAAAAGTCCAGACGGTCCTTGGGCGAACCAAACATTTTTGCGTCATGTTCGGTGTGAACCTGTGGCGGGGTATCCGGGGTAATGATTTGGGTCATCCAAAGCGCTCACGCAGTGACTCGAAAACGCTTTGATGCCCACGATGACGACAAAGTTCAGCGCGTTGCCAGACCTTCGGCCACAACTTTGCGCCGCTGAATCATGTAACCCAACAGTGCTAAGGGTGCTGAAGCCAGCATGACCTCGACGGTGATTTCTAGCGGTTTACTGATGTAGGCCGACACCAGCAGACTGCCCAGAAAGCACAAACCAAGCTGCAGTGTGTTTTGCAGTGCAGCGGCTTTGCCTGAGTTTTTGGAAAATGGCAGCAAGGCGTTGGCGACCACGATCGGGTAACTCGCCCCGTTGACCAACGCCATCAGGCAAAACGGAATCAACAAGGTGAGCAGCGTGGGTTCAGTCTGTGTGGCCACGACATAGAGTCCCACCATGCTTGCGCAATAAGCCAACAACAACCAGGGCAATAACGTACGGCCTTTGATGTGCTGCAAGGCACTGCGGCAGCTGTAGCCGCCAATTAAAAATGCCAGCGTCGGAAACGCATAGCTCAAGCCAATATCATTCGGGCTGTAGCCCATGTCGCCGAGGATGAAGGGTGAAGCCGTCAGCCAAGCGAAAAAACTGGCTGAGCACGCTGCAAAAATCATCACATTGCCGCTGAACGTCGCCGAACTCAGCAACTGGAAGTAACTCACGCGCGCAGTCTCTGTCTGACTATGTACGCGCGGCTTATCTTTAAGCAGCAGCGTGGGCACCAACAGCATCAGAGAAATCCCCAGCAACACCGTGAAGATTGCCTGCCACCCCAAATGGTTGAGCACCACGGCCCCCAATAGGGGCGCCAGGGCTGGCGATAAGCCCATCAGCGGCATAATGCCTGCAAACACCCGATTGGCTTTGTCGGCCGGGTAACGGTCAATCACCAGGGCTTGCCACGTCACCGCTGCGGCGCAAATGCCGATGGCCTGAATAAAGCGCAGGCTCAACAGCCACACCGCGTTGTCGACCCAGAGCATGCCCAGACAGCCCAACGCAAACATCGACAAACCCGCCAAGAGCACAGGCTTGCGTCCAAGCCGATCCGACAGCGGTCCCCAGAGCAATTGGCCAAACGCAAAACCGGCCAGAAAGATGCTTAAACTGGCCCCCACCGCACCGGCTGACAGGTGTAACTCACTGCGCAATGTGCCAAATGCCGGTAAATACATATCCATCGCCAAATAGCCCAGCATGCTGAGGCCGGCGAGGTAACAGGTGAAACCAAACGAGTTTTTCATGTGCACCTAAAGCTTCCCATCAAACAATTTGTTGACTGGCGTGCATTATCCGGCTGAGCATTCGCTTGTGAAGCGATAATAATTTCACTTTGGCATCAATTATTTCGAAGGCAAAACTGTGTGGTCTGAATATTCTCTGGATGTCATTGATGCCGTGGCCCGGCATGGCAGCTTCAGCGGTGCAGCCCAAGAGCTGCATCGTGTGCCATCGGCCATCAGTTATACGGTGCGTCAACTGGAAGTGTGGTTGGCGGTGCCGTTGTTTGTGCGCCGTCACCGGGATGTGGAGCTGACCCCGGCCGGTCAGCTATTTGTCAAAGAAGCCCGTGACGTGCTGAAAAAAATGCTCGGCACGCGCCGCCTGTGCCAGCAAGTGGCCAATGGTTGGAGCGGCCAGTTACGGGTCGCGGTGGACTCCATCACCAAGCAACCGCGCTGCCAGCAAATGGCCATCGACTTTTACCGACACTTCCCGGACGTGGAACTGATTATTCGCTACGAGGTGTACAACGGCGTGTGGGACGCTCTGGTCGATGGCCGCACCGACATCGTCATCGGCGCGACGCGTGCCATCCCGGTAGCGGGCAGTTTTGCCTTTCGCGACATGGGGTTTCTACACTGGTTATGCGTTGCCAGCCCTGATCATGCGCTGGCCTCCTGCCAAGGCTTACTCAGTGATGAACAGCTGCGGCCCTACCCATCGTTGTGCATGGATGACACATCACGCAACCTGCCCAAACGCGACACCTGGACGCTCGACAACCAACGGCGAATGATGGTCCCTGACTGGGCAACGGCGTTGGCCTGCCTGTGCGAAGGCTTGTGTGTTGGCATGGTGCCTGCGCATCTGGCTCAACCTCTGATCGAACAAGGGCGGTTGATGGCCCTGCACCTGCAACGCCCCTTCCCCGCCAGCCCCTCCTGCATTGCCTGGGTGCAAAACAACCATTCCCCGGCCATGAGCTGGTTGCTGGAGTACCTCGGCGACACTGACACCCTGAGTCAGGAGTGGCTCAATGATGCCGAGCGAGATGCTCAGTGATCGAACAGGATCGGGTATAACGACAGCACCAACAGCAGCGCCATGCTCAGATTGAATGCCAACAACCACTTGGGCTTGGTCAGCACATTGCGCAATGCGCTGCCAAAGCCTGCCCACACGCAGACGCTGGGCAAATTGATTACAGCGAACACCAGCGCAATGATGAACACATTGACGATGTATCCCTGCGAGGGGGTGTACGTGGTAATAGCACCGACCGCCATCACCCAGGCCTTGGGGTTGACCCACTGAAAAGCGGCTGCGCCCCAAAAGCTCAACGGTGCGCCATGTGCGTCTTGCGTACTTGAAACTGGCCCGCTGGTGGCGACCTTCCACGCCAGATACAACAAGTATGCGGCGCCCAGGTAGCGCAATACGGTGTAAGCCACCGGCACGGCCTTGAACACCCCGCCCAGACCCAATCCCACCGCCAGTACCAAAAACATAAAGCCAAAACTGATACCCAATGCGTGAGGAAGAGTTCGGCGAAACCCAAAGTTAACGCCCGAGGCCAGCAACATGGTGTTGTTGGGGCCAGGGGTGATGGAGGAGACGAACGCGAACAACACAAACGCTGAGATTAATTCGAGAGAGAACGGCATGTTTACGTCCGGTGTTTGGAGGGTGGTTGAACACACCCTAACGGATCACCGGGCAAGCCTTGCGTTACAGCTGAGGAGTATTTGTACCGCACACATTGGCCAGCATTTTCTGTTTTGAGCACATGTTTTTCACGCGCCGTTCACATTCCAGCGCCTAAATTGAACCCACTCCTTTAGTGAATCCCTCTTGGCCCGCTTCCCCCAGCGGGCCTTTTTTTGCTCGCCGATAGTTCAACGTCAATCATCCAGAGGCTGAGGGGCTTTCACCGCTCCAGAGGCTTTTACAGCGGTCTCGCCTTTGCCTTTTTTAGCTTTATCGGGTGGGGTCACCAGATCCTCAGGCCTTGAGTACTCTTTCTCTTGAGCAGGCAAGTTATCAATTGCGCTGAAGATGATATTGAGGTCGTGTGTGTCGGCAGGTAATGGCACACGCTGGCCGTCTTTGCCAAAAACAACGACTTGGGTGCTGTTGATGACACCTAAACTGAGCCCCCGAATCAGCGCCATGGTTTGCGGCTGCTCCAGGTTTTTGCCGTCGCGTTTACCGCTCAAACCTTCAACCGTATACAACACCATCTTGCGGTCTTTGAACGCTTGCTGCGTGGTCGGTTCTTCGAGGTTTTTTTTCAAGCTCATCAATGTGGGATCAGCAGACGTGCGAGCAAAAATTACCAGCGGGCGAGACTTTCCGATGTCCTGTTTCAAGGGGCTGTCAATGTCAGCAGACTGTGCGGCGCCAGACAACAATACGCTGGCAAGAATCATCAAGCGAATAAGCATCCAGATCTCCTTTTTTGTCATCCGACCGGGGCGTGAGCAGGCGTTAAAAACCTTCTCCCCGGTCTGCCTGCCAAGAGTCTAGGCCAAGGGAGTTATCACGCCACCAGCGCTCCCGAACTTTGCTTTTCGGGTTTATTTTTTGCAACTACACACAAGTGCGAGTCGCTTTACCCCTCTTGAGCCGCTTTGCGCTTAGGCCTGACATGCCGCACAAGTGCCGCAACCACCACCAACGCCATCACCCCCAAAATGATAGGCCAACGGTACGGTTTCAGATCGCCCAATACGTGCTGCAGGAACTCCCCAGCCCAATATCCGGCACTGGCAAACAGCGTGGCCCACACCAGCGCGCCTGACAGATTGATACACGCAAACTTGAGGGGCGACACCTTGCACGCGCCAATCACCATCGGCCCCATCAAACGCATGCCGTAGACAAACCTCACGGTAAAAATCGACACCGTGGGGTGTTGATTCACCAAGTGCGTCACCTTGTCTATGGCTGCCTGCTGCTTGTGCAGCCTGGGTAACAGGCGTTCACCAAAGTAGCGGCCGGTCCAAAACAGCAACTGATCACCCAGCATCCCGGCCAAACTGGCATAACCAATCACCGGCAGCAGCTTGAGTACATGCTGATGGGCCGCCATGCCGCCCAAAATCAAAATGGTCTCACCTTCCAGCAAACAGCCAATAAAAATGGCCAGATAACCATAGGTTGCCAGCAGGTAATTGAAATCCAAGTGTTCAAACATGCGCGTTCAATGACTCCATTGAGGGGTTAAACGGTAGCGATTTTGCACCTCAGTGCCGATGCCGATGATGAATATCCGGAAAGTGCGGGTGACTATGATTGATCGGCAGATGTACATGCGTATGGCTGTGGGGCTTATCCATCGCCACCTCGTCGACATGTGCGTGTTGATGGTGCTCATCATGATGGTGACGGTGGGCGTGCTCTATCAACCAATGGTGATGCTCGTGCGTGTGCAACTCAGTCAAATGCAACCACACCCCCACAGACATAAATGCAGCAGCCAACCAGAACGGGAGCGACACCGACTCACCCAACACCAGGATCGCGAGCGCAGCGCCTAAAAAAGGCGCTGTGGAAAAATACGCACCGGTGCGTGCAGCCCCCAGGCCGCGCAGTGCCAGCACAAACAGAACCAGGCTCACGCCATAGCCGAGAAAACCGATTAGCAATGTCGGCGTTAATACCGCCAATGCGGGCAGTTGGGCGCCAAGCGACAGGGCTATTGCGCAATTGACGCCACCGGCAAACAAACCTTTGGCGCCCGCGATATACAGCGCATCAGAGGCCGAGACCTTGCGGGTAAAATTGTTGTCCACGGCCCAACACAGGCAGGCAAACGCCACGGCTAACGGCCCTGACCAAGACGCCCCCCCAACGCCCACCTCAGCTGACGGCCAGCCCAACACCACCCCGCCCGCAATAATCGCCAACATGCCCAAGACAATTCGGCGGTCGGCGTTTTCTTTAAACACCACCCACGCCAGCAACGCCGTCAACACAGGCTCCAGATTCAACATCAAAGACGCTGTGGCGCCGGACGTGCGCGTCAAACCGAACATCAAGGCCACGGGGCCCATGACCCCACCAAACGCAATAGCACCCAGCAACCACGGCCATTCGCCAGCCCTTAACCCTGACGATTTCCACCCACGGTCTCTGAGACAACGCACCAGCAACACCCCCGCGCCACTGCCCACATACAACAACCCGGCCAACAACACAGGGGAAATATCGGTGCCCAACAGCTTGGCCAGCGGAGTACTTGCCCCAAACAGCGCAGCAGCCGCTAGCGCATAAATCACACTCGTATTCATTTCGCTTACTACAGTTGCAAACCTGCAAATACCCTAGCCTAAACCAGCTTGGGGGAGGTGGCGGATAAACCAGGCCGATGCCTGCCTTAAGACAGCCGCCCCCTTGCCCACTAACAATGCGCGTTCATAGCTTCATGATTTTTCGACGTTTTTATGAGGCACTCGGGTAAAAAAATGTACATAAATGGACGTTATCGAACTTGCCTCATTGCACAAGCCTCTATATATTCGTCCACCTGTCACGCAGGCTCTTGAGCACTTTAAGCAATTAAAGTCCCATCCTCCCTGACGCGCTGCACAGCGCTACCGCCCGAATGGCGAAATTGGTAGACGCATGGGACTTAAAATCCCCCGTTCGAAAGGACGTGCCGGTTCGATTCCGGCTTCGGGCACCAAACAAATCAAGGGCCTGCATGAGATTCTTCATCCAGGCCCTTTGTTTTTTTGCACCGCAAAAATTCAGACCGCTCCGCAATTCTGTTTTTACCCCTTCCCTTGGCGCCCTGCCAATTTACGGCATTACGAGCATCACAACTGTAGCCAAATCCCTAGCACCCTATGCGTGTCAAGGCTGGCGAAACCCGTACAGAGCAAGCACTCACGGGGGCACAGACTGAAAACGATGCCCTACAGTGTTTAGTCAGGTTTCACGATTCCCCGCAAAAGTCCCTAAGGTATTGGCGCCTTGTCTCCGGCGTTCTGGCGAACCAGCCATCTCCCAGAACTTCCTGTAATAAGCCTAAACCTCGGTCGCTTTCTGCTCCAGAGCTTTGATGCGCTCAACCTAACGTTCGATGTCCAATGGTTGGGCCTCAACCTGATCTATCGTGATTGCTTGAGCTTCCACCAGGTGCGGGACGTATTGTTCGTACCCCATTGACCAAACATCAGCCCCCCCTGCATCAGCGTGATGACTCACTCCCGGGAACCGATGCGCGTGGTTTTACCGCTCCCGCGCATGTCGCTGGCTTTGCCCCGGATTACCAGCGGATCGGGCGAGAGTCACCCATCACATTCGCTTTACCGAATATTCGCCAAAGCGTATATTCAGTTTTCCATATGCGCAGACATCACCATGAGCGTTGCTATAAAAGTGCTTTTCGTCTGTGTTGCCAACTCTGGCCGCTCTCAGCTTGCAGAGGCTTTGCTTAGGCACACCGATCCGCGCTTCGATGTTTTTAGCACGAGCTATGAGCCCTCTCACGTTGACCCGCGCACAATTCAGGCGCTGGAGGCCGTCGGAGTCGATGCAACCGGTCTACGCAGCAAGTCCATCCATGAGTTTCGCTCTGAACGATTCGACTACCTAATTACCCTGTGTGACAAATCCGCAAGCGAGTGCCATTCGATGCCCGGCGCTAATGAGGTTATCGCATGGGATTTTCCTGATCCGGTGATCCGCGATGACCCTGTCGCATTTCGACATACGCTCCATCACATCCACGAGCGCATCAAGCTCTTCATTTTGGTAAAGACCAAACATCTGGAGGATCTATGACAGAACCCATGAACCCCACCACGCTGTTCAAGTGCCTGGCAGATGACACGCGAACCAAAATTACGTTGCTCGTCGTGAGTGAAGGTGAGCTGTGTGTCTGCGAACTGACGGCGGCACTCGATCTGAGTCAGCCGAAGATTTCTCGGCACTTAGCGCTGCTTCGCTCAGCCGGATTGCTAATGGATCGTCGCCAAGGCCAGTGGGTGTATTACCGACTGCACCCTGACTTACCTGTCTGGGTGACTGCCATTTTGAAAGACGTCGTAGATGCCAACCAGCAGTGGTTGGAAACCGAGGCTAAACGCCTATGCGGCATGAACGATCGTCCTATCAATCAGGCCGTGTGCAACTGATTCACGTCCAAACCGGGTTATTGAAATGTTGATTGCCGTATTGATCTTTATTGCCACCATCGCGCTTGTCATCTGGCAACCCAGAGGGCTTGGGGTAGGTTGGAGCGCCATGATGGGTGCTGTCGTGGCTCTGCTGACGGGCGTCGTTACCCTCGGGGACATACCTGAAGTTTGGAGCATCGTCTGGAACGCCACCGGGACGTTCATCGCGGTCATCATTATTAGCCTGCTGCTTGATGAGGCCGGATTTTTCAAGTGGGCTGCGCTGCATGTTGCGAGATGGGGCGCTGGCAGCACCCGCAAGCTCTTCGCACTATTCATCCTGTTAGGCGCGGCGGTATCGGCGTTATTCGCCAATGACGGCGCGGCACTCATCCTCACGCCCATCGTGATTGCGATGCTGCTGGCGTTGCGTTTTTCTCCTGCTGCGACATTGGCATTCGTAATGGCAGCCGGTTTTATCGCCGACACGGCGAGCTTGCCGTTTGTGGTTTCCAACCTGGTCAATATCGTTTCTGCTGACTACTTCGGTATTAGCTTCAATGAATACGCCTCGATTATGGTGCCCGTAAACATTGTCAGCGTGGCGGCGACATTAGCCATGCTGCTGTGGTTTTTTCGAAAGGATTTGCCCAAAACCTACGACCTCAATCAACTGGACAATCCGAGCGAGGCAATCCACGACCGCGCCACCTTTGTGGCCGGTTGGTGGGTGTTAGCACTGCTCTTGATCGGTTTCTTTGTCATCGAACCATTGGGCGTTCCGATCAGTGCCATTGCAGCGTTCTGCGCACTCATCCTCTATGTCATCGCGGCGCGTGGCCATGCCATCAACACAGGCAAGGTGCTCAAAGAAGCTCCGTGGCAAGTGGTGATTTTTTCTTTGGGTATGTATCTGGTCGTCTATGGCCTGAAAAACGCAGGCCTGACTGACCACATCGCGCAGATCCTGAACGTATTTGCCGGTTATGGCGTCTGGGGTGCGTCCCTAGGAACAGGGCTGCTAACAGCATTTCTGTCGTCAATCATGAATAACATGCCCACCGTCCTGGTAGGTGCCCTGTCGATTCATGCCGCCGAAGTCGATGGCGTCGTACACCAAGCAATGGTGTACGCCAATGTCATCGGTGCCGACCTGGGCCCGAAGATCACGCCAATTGGTAGCCTGGCAACGCTGTTATGGCTGCACGTGCTGGCTAAGAAGGATATCAAGATCAGCTGGGGCTATTACTTCAAGACCGGAATCGTGCTGACTTTACCCATCCTTGTCGCCAGCCTGTGCGCCCTGGCATTGCGCCTTAGTTTCTGAATCAAGGAATCTTTTGATGAAAGTCTTATTCATGTGCACCCATAACAGCTGCCGCAGCATTCTGTCTGAGGCGCTGTTCAATCACCTAGCACCTGAAGGCTTAGAAGCGGTTAGTTCGGGAAGCTTTCCCAGTGGTCGAGTGAATCAACGGGCATTGCAAACGCTGGAGGCGGTCGGTATCTCCACGGTGGGATTAAGCAGCAAGGCTTCGGATGCTTTTGAAGGTTCCCCTCCAGATATCGTTATTACCGTTTGTGATCGGGCTGCGGGTGAAGCGTGCCCAATATTTTTCGGGCCAGCCTTGAAGACGCACTGGGGCTTGGCCGATCCGGGCGAAGCCTACGGGTCAGAGTCCGAGATTACCGCAGCGTTTGAAGCCACCCTCAACAAAATTCGTCAGCGTGTTACAGCGTTTCTTGCGCTACCGCTGCAAACCATGAGCGCTGACGAGCTCAAAGCTGAACTGAACCGTATCGGTTCGCTTTGAAGAACAATCGAGGCCTTGCCTGCTTGGCAAGCCTGTAGGAGTTTATATGCAAGACACATTGCCAAACGTAGACGCTGACCTGATCGACATTCCTTCGTGGGAGCAACTGTCGCCTCGTACACCCACGCGCCATAAACCTCGAATTCTTCTTCTGTACGGATCGACGCGAGAGCGCTCATTCAGCCGTTTAGTCACGCAAGAGGCCGCACGCTTGCTGAATGAGTTTGGCGCCGAAACCAAGATCTTTGACCCATCGGGCTTGCCGTTGCCAGACGATGCTCCGGACACTCACCCCAAGGTCGCAGAGCTGCGCGAGTTAATGCAGTGGTCTGAAGGCCAAGTATGGTGTTCCCCAGAGCGTCATGGCTCCATGAGTGCAGTTTTCAAGGCCCAGATCGACTGGGTTCCGCTGGCGATTGGCGCTGTACGTCCTACCCAAGGAAAGACCCTTGCCGTGATGCAGGTCTGCGGCGGTTCGCAATCATTTAACGTGGTCAATCAGTTGCGGGTACTGGGTCGGTGGATGCGGATGTTCACCATCCCCAACCAATCTTCGGTGGCCAAGGCGTTCACCGAATTTGATGAGGCAGGCCGGATGAAACCGTCCTCGTACTACGACCGTCTGGTGGACGTAATGGAAGAGTTGATGAAGTTCACGCTGCTCTTGAGGGATCGCCAGGACTATCTGGTTGATCGATATTCAGAGCGCAAAGAGTCCGCAGAAGAGCTTTCAAAGCGTGTCAATCAGCGCTCCATTTAACGTCATTGCGAGGACACATCACTTTCTGATGACCGGGTTTGTCAGTGGTTCGTCGTAAAAGCAGGCGGTCGTTGATCAGTGCGGTGATGTCAGCACCGTCTGCGACGATGCGAAAGGTGGGGGTCATAGGCAAATCCCGGAGAATAAAAAGCCCACACAGTGGCGGGCTAACTAGCAACGCGTAAGAATTAAGAAGTGATCAGAACAGTTTTATTTAAGCATTCCTGACTCTCTAAGAAAAAATAAAGTAACCAGTGCAGCAATCAAAAAAAATGACGCCCTTTTTAGCATCACTAATTTCTTTCTTAAATGTGTTGGGAAATTATTTAAATCTTCTGCGCTCGCTTCACCACGCTTTAGGTAGTACTCAGGAAACGTGAAGAGCCCTGCAATCCAGCCAATCAGCATGAGTTTACCCCAAGGCCCACCATACTTTAGTGGCGAGTGAGTTCTAACAATCGAACAGTTCTTCAAATACTCCAACATCAAATCCATCTTTGTATAGGCCATGTAAAGAGAAGTGCCTATACAAAAAATAGCCCCACCGAAGATTGATAGGCCGAGTACCAAAAATACCTGATCAGCGAGATTTACTGTCATTTGAGATTCTCATAGGCGCTTGCGGTTGCGGTTTTAAAATCGGTTCGGCTTCCGGCAACGGCGGTTTTTCCTGCTCAACAGGCATATGGAAACTGCCCGTCCAACCGCGTCCGGGGATGTGGAAATACTCGTTGAATGTGTCTTGGCTCAGCGGACTGAAGGGATCATCTTTAACCAATAAAATGTCGCCCGCCTCTACAGCGTCTACGATTTCTTCATGAGTTAATTGTCGGCCATACGTTTGGATATCAAACAGGCTTAGCGTGGGGAAAGGCGTACATAAAGCGTCTTCGACTTCAAATTTGGCAAAGAAAGGGGCTTCGATCTCAAATTCAAGCCCACAACATCACCACCTCATCACTCGGCAACGGCAAATCCGGCAGGTGAATGATCAGCCCGGCCAGCCCTTGGTTGGCATCGAGCACGGCCTCGCCCATGCCGTTCAGGCCGGTCGGCGACTCAGGCGCTCGTGTGTGGAGCGCTTGAGTTCGTCGAAGGCAGCGGTGTCCAGGTTGAAGTAGAACGGTGTCGATCCGGGCTTGAGCGGTTGCATGATCAGCAGGTGCGGGAATGGCTTTACCGCTTCTGCAGCCGGGGTCGCGTCTGCGCCCAGCACGCCGGTGGGCACGATGTTGGCCAGTGACGGGCTGAACTTGCCCGCGATTTTGTTGATCGCGGTCGCGGCCTTGCCAGCCTGTTCTTTGAGCACGCCGAGGCGCTCCTCGATCTGCGAGGCTGTGCGGGTGCGCATCAATCGCCGAGCGCGAGATTTCCACACCAAGGCGCCGACGCAGGTTGATCCAGGCTGCGAGGCGCCGGGTCGCTTCGGCCTGAATCGCCTCGTTTTCCGAGCCGGTACTGGCCATGTGCAGCACCGCGTCAATACGATATTCCTGCACCTCGGCGCTTTGCACCGTTAAGCTCAAAACTGATCACACCATCGAGCACCGCCGTGACGCGCACCGACTACAACTTGAAACGCGCCCCCCACAGGTTCAGCGCGTGGGCGACCTCGGCCTGTACCGCGCTTTTCCAGCCCGCGTTGATCGGCATGTCGACGAACCGGCGCACTTGGCAGCCATACGACGGGCGCATGCGCCGACTGCCCACCGGGGTGGTGAGAATGTCGGCGATGGACTGGCGAAGATGCTCGACGCCGGAAAGGGCCGCACCGGTGTGGCGATCCATTCCGATCATCGCGGGTTACTCCGTGAGGCGTTCAAAATCCGGGGGGGTGTTGAGGTACTGGAACTGCTGATCGTCGACCGCCGTGACGCGTCCTTTGGCGACCAGGAGCGAGGCACCTCCGTGCAGGATCAGGGTGCGCGAGGTGTAGACCTTGTCGCGGAAGATGCGGGCCGTTACTGCCTTTTGCAGGGCTGGTGCAGCCGGTTCGGGAACTTTGTCGTCAGGTGTTTTGCTCATGGTTTTACTCCAGTGAAATAAACCCGCACTTAGCGAGTGCATGGATAGTTTTCGATTAAAAATACAGCACCATTTTTATATTAATCCGTCAAAAAAGGCGCAGAACTCTAACAAAAACAACGCTCTAACATTGAACCTACTGCATTGCACTGGCATGTCACTTGTCGGAAAGCAGGTTGATTTTTTATTGTTAGGTAAACTTCAAATAGCCACTTCAGCAAATCAGACCCTTGAACCATCACGCCCCACAGGCTCCGAGGAATCGACATGAACATATTCATTCACAGCATCATAATAGGCAAAACATTCCCACTTGATTTGCAGCCCTCGGATACAATTGAAAACGTTAAAGCAAAGAGCCAAGACCATGAAGGAGTCCCTTCTTCACATCAGCGAATTTACCTTGCCAGAATAGAACTCAAAGACGGCAAAGTCTTATCTGATTACGACATTGGCAACAATGCAACTTTAGAGATGAAACTCCAACTCAACGCTCGAACTTAAGACTGATCAGGCAAACGCATAAAACTTTAATGTTTGTGATTAGATGTATTACCTCCGGTATCGATGATTTTTCCGAGGCTGGTGATGTCACCTGTCACTGCTAACGTGCCGTCGATTTTGACCGAGCCTATCAAGTCGATGGCAACCGCCGTGACGGTCACGGCGCTGACAGTCACCACCGCCGAAGTACCGCCGACCGCAATCGTCACGGTGCCGCTGGGCAAGGTGATGGTGTAGCTTTTGGCCTGCCAGTCGTAGACCAGCGAGCCGCCATCATAGAATCGCCACACCTCCACGTGGTCACGGTTGTCTGGGGGTGCACCTGCATCGCCATAAAACCCAGGCGCTGGTCCAGTCGCCGGTGGATACGCGGCAGGCCGGTGGGCTTGCCGCCAGATCTACCACAACCACGCAGCAAGGCATCAACAGGGCAGCGATCATACGGTCGTGTTTGGCAGTGGCGTAGCTCACGGCAGATCCTGCGGCGCGACCGACTCTTCGTCGTTGACGCTGATCAGCAACGAGCCCGGCGGCTCATCGGGCCACGGCCATGCCTGCTCGCCGAGGAATACCGTCTGCGTCCACTCCACCAGCCACACGGTGTAGCCATCCAGATCCGGGCGGGTCCAGTCTTGCGCCGAGCGCTGAAACTCTGCGGCTTCCATCGCCAAGCCCCACGACTGGGCGCGTAACAGCACCGCCAGTTGCGGGGCCAGGTGCACGGCTTGCGGGCAATGATCGGCGCGGATAACCAAGCGGGTTTATCGACGTGTCGGCGCGATCGCGAAACCCTCAAAATAAAATAGTTTTCGGAACTCCACCCCCTAAAGTTTCGGAACGCCTCACTTTCCAGCAGCCAATAAAAAACCCCGTAGACGTTGATCTACGGGGTTTTCTGTATGTTGGCCGAGGCCGGAATCGAACCGGCGTGGGCGGATTTTCAATCCACTAATTTATATATACAAATCAGTAACTTATCATCATTTCAATTCTGCAAATGCTTCATATCTATATGTCTGAACGTCAAGGTTATAAAGGGTTTAATGTTGAGATGCGGAACCGATTTTACCCCCCATTCCAGCGTCCCATGGACAATACAACGTTCATCAATTAGCGAACCGGACGTGCCCTATAGATTGACTGCTGAGCTACTGCTATCGGCCAGAAGCAGCCTTTCGAAGGTGTCTACAAAACCTAGGGCTATTCAATTATTAATTATAGAAAATTCACAGGAAGGCTCAGCACGTCCACGCTATGATGAGTTCAATGAAAACGATAATGCTCGTGTCTGGTCGATTAACACCCAAAGCTCTTTCTGTGGGCCTGATAGCTTTCATCTTTTTGATCTGTGTCACGCTAGCCTCCGCAATTGCTTGGCAGTTAAAGCAATCGGCGAACGAACGATTGATGAATGCCAGAATTGCTGTCAGCAACATTGTTCGGGCTTCCGGGCAGCAGGCTGAAGATACCTTACGTCAGGCTGAAAGCATTCTAAGCAATCTTGCAGAGCGTGTTGAAAATGACAAACTTGATGCGGAACAGAGAACTCGTTTATTCAAAGTAATGGCTAGCAATGTCGAGGCAACCGACGGAATTCAAGGATTGTTCATTTACAACAGTAATGGCGACTGGGTAGTCAATTCGTTTTCCTCTGAGACGGTCGCAAAGAATAATAGCGATCGCTCTTATTTTATCTACCATAAGAACCACCCTGACACTGCAACCCATATAGGCCAAGTCATTTTGAGCCGCACCACCGGCGAAATGATCATCCCTGTCAGCCGCCGCACCCAATACCCAGATGGCAGCTTCAGCGGCGTGGTTTTAGCGACGTTGCCTGTCGCATATTTTCAACATTTCTTTGAGCGTTTAGACGTAGACGAGCAAGGGGTGATACTGCTCGCACTGAATAACGGCGATTTGCTGGCCCGCCGACCAATGATTGACACGTTGATGACTACTAATATCGCAAAGGGAGAACTGTTTAGTCGATATTTAATAAACAGCGATGACGGAACAGCAAGCCTGACGTCTATGGTGGATGGGGTAGAACGAGTCTATGCCTACAGCCGAATACCGGGCCTCCCGATCGTCACTGCAGCAGGATTGTCATTAGACTCAGTTTTTGATACATGGTGGACGTACGTCTATCAAGCATCGATTATGGTGGTGCTTATA
Source organism: Pseudomonas weihenstephanensis (assembly GCF_016812185.1). Lineage (NCBI taxonomy): Bacteria > Pseudomonadati > Pseudomonadota > Gammaproteobacteria > Pseudomonadales > Pseudomonadaceae > Pseudomonas > Pseudomonas weihenstephanensis. The sequence continues at coordinate 183,544 of NZ_JAAEBV010000003.1, forward strand.
ATTATTGTGCTAACCAGTCTGGGATTTCTCTTTTACAGACAAATTCAACGTTTGTTGGTGGCAGAAGCGGAACTGCGTATTGCGCAACACGATTTAGAGCATATTGCTAAAACAGACAGCCTTACGGGGCTGCCTAACCGTAGGTGTTTCGACGCCAAACTAGCACAAGAGTGGTCGAGAACATCCCGCACTGAAAGTAGCGTAGCGCTCATACTTATCGATATAGATTGGTTCAAGCAGTACAACGACTATTATGGCCATGTTCTCGGCGACGAATGTTTAAAGCAAATCGCACAGTTAATAGGAAAAAACATAAATCGCCCAGCCGACCTAGCTGCCCGGTATGGTGGGGAGGAGTTTGTAATTCTGCTTCCAGAGACCAACTTGGTAGGAGCAGTAAATATCGCTGAGGAAGTTCGGTCGGCAATAGAAGCTGCAGACATCGAACATAGGGGCAGTTCGGTTGGAATTGTGACCATCAGCGCAGGTGTCGCTTCAAACCACCAGGATGGCGTAATTGAGCCGGCTGATTTGCTGGAGAAGGCCGACAGTCTTCTGTATAGCGCAAAAAAAATGGGGCGCAACCGAGTTGAGCATCAGTCGCGGGAAGATCTAAAAACATAAAGCATCGCGGCAACATATATACTCCTCGAAGATCTTTTTAGATCAATAGCACGGAGTTCCTCAGATCATCGGCGTGCTACTTATTGAAAAGCCCCGGACTTCCTAGACGCTCCCGACGCACAGTTTCTTGCCGTTAGATGCCTTACTCGGAAGGCAGCAATGAGTCGAAATGAGTCTTTGGTGATTGACCGCTAATGACCGATAGTAGACCGTCAGAAGGTTTTATATCACCCATCATTGGCTTGCGAGCGGCCACTGTGACCCCTCCATGCGATCAAGGCTGGCTCTGCCAAGCGGAAAGGTTTAGGGCAAAATTAGGGCAGATTCAGGGCCGTCATAGACCGCAGTACGGCATTGCCAGAGAGAGAAAGCGCCCTATTTCATGGATTGGAGCGATCCTCAGCTACGCTTGAAGGGGTTCGAATCCCTATCCACGCTTAAGTCATGCTGGATGACTGTTTTCGGGGCCGACCAGGCTCAATCAGCTCTGGTCGGTGTATTGCAAGTAAAGGCGATTATCGGCGAGAGGCGGGACATTGTGAGCCGCAGGAAAGATCGACGGCTCGATAAGGTTTTGAACGAGTGTGGATTTAGTTCTAATACTATTGTTTCAGGCTAGCTCATTACTTTGTTCCAATCGATCTCATAACCAGCCGATTTAAGCTCTCGAGCGAGAGCAGCCTTCCAATCGCCTGACATCGGCGTCCAAACTACGCCAGCGAAGTCGGTTGGAATATCCATATCGCCCGACTTTAGGGCGCAAACTTTGTTACGACCTAGCGCCCCTATAAAATATCCAAGCTCCAACAGGACATTTTGTCTTACACGGGGCTCCAGCTTTGCTCCAACCTTACTTCCAACATCATCAGGTGTTAGTAACACCACTGCCATTCCCACCTCGGAATGGTGCTCGATTTTCTCGATGATGGTGCGGCCGCCATTTGCTTGCTCGTGAAGGATGATAACTTCAATATCCAACCTTTCAATGAAACGTGCAACAGTTTCACGAACGGCCTCATCATGTCCGTGAACGAGGAACACTCTGGGGAAGCCCCCTTTAGAATTTGATCTTAGGGGAACACTGAGGGGCACGCCGCCTTCGAGATCCTCAAGATCCGTATTTAATGCATTGATCGCCTGTTCAAGCGACGCTTTTGCATGGCTTATCTTTTTTTCCGTAATACCCTTGTAGTCCGGATCGGGCATGCCGGAAACCCATATCGTGGGTCGATAGTGGAGGTTATGCGCCTCGTTGTATCGAATTGAGGCAGTTGTGTTCGTTCCAAAACATCGCTCTAACGTGTCCTCAATACTACGTTCAAGAGTTTTGAGTTCAGGCGAGGTACTACCTTGCATGGTGTTTAGGTCGAATGCATCAAGATCTGCAATTCGTTGCTGTAGCCGCTCGATTCCACGCCTAAGCTGCCCTTCATCCAGATATACCTTGGGTTGAATTGCAGTCGGTGGTGTCGCCTTCCTCGCCATGGCTGTTCCTTGTTGTTCATTAATGAGCTCATCATGCCATCTCGCACGTAACGAGCAACACTGATCTGAATAATCGTATAGCTTCGTCATCTCTGTCGAGCTATTGCACGATGCATAGCACGATTACGTAACCGCCCCTCCTGGCCGAAAACAGGCTACCCAGGCTATAGGGCAAAAGGCACACCCCAGCCCTCCGTCACAAGGCTCCAGCTTACGGATTAAAAAGGCTGCTTACGGAAGCAACCCAAAAAATCGCGGAAGCGATCGTCAAATCGCAGGCATAAAAAAACCCCGTAGACGGTGATCTACGGGGTTTTCAAGGTGGAGGCCGAGGCCGGAATCGAACCGGCGTGGGCGGATTTGCAATCCGTGTCTTGATTCCTTTAGAACCGTGGCCTGCATGGCATTTGGTGTCCCATTACTCGGAAATATCTTACGCCTTGTAAGCCTCATTCCGCCTAGACTCGGCCTTAGGTTCTGGACCCAAAAAACCATCAATTTAACAGCACTCCGCTGGGTGAATAAGCTCCAGGGTAATACCCCCTAAACGTTTCGGAGGCGCGTAATAGTATCTGTAAGCGCTTGTGCATTTGTGTCCAGCGTTTCCATGGCAACGAGTGCGTTATCTGCAACACGCTGTATGCCATTGTCAGAAAGCCATTTCGTGACCTCCTCTACCGCCGCAGCTAGCGCATGCTGATTGTGCAGTAACAATGTCAGAGCATCTGCCATGGCAATATTGGATTCGGAGTGAGAAGGCATGACTATCGTCCTGAAAGTTGGATTTGTAGAAGACTAGTTCATCCTCAACTTTCTTGGCTTGCTAGGGATGTTTTGAGTCCAGTCCACGATCTGAAATGTAACGGCATACCCCTACCCGCTAGCACCCCATGCCCGAAGGAGCATGGCAACTCCTTTAAACATTGCTGCTTTCTCTGGCGCTCGCTGCAATCGAATAGCCATAGATGCAGATGGGTGCGTGAGAGAGTCACGCAAAAGTCACGCAGCCTATTTACTCCTTCCTCCGGCGTTCTGCCGAACAAAAACCAAACCTTATCGAATATGGCTTCGCACTGTATACGTGATCACACCCCAGACTGAGAACTCATCCCCTTCCAAAATGTGCCTGTCGGGAAACTTGGAGTTCTCTGACCTCAGGATTATGGACTTATCCCGGATAACCAGCCGCTTGCACAGTGGGTCGTTATTCAATATTCCTACAACGACATGGCATGAACTGGTTCGATCGCACGATCCACCACGGCCAGATCGCCTGCAAATATGCCGGCACCCTGCATGCTGTCGCCATCAATCTTGACCAGGTACACGCTCGGCGCACGAATACTCAGAAGCTCGTCGAGAGAAATTTGCTTCTCAATGTGATCCGCCGCCGGGGACGGGAAGCCTGCGGGCACTTTGAAAGAACACAGGGGCAGGCGCACGCCGCCTTCAGCTATCGGACCCAGAGAAGTGAAGCTCATGCGCACGCCTTTTGTTTGACTGTATGAACATACAGTCAACTGCGTAGAAGTTTCCTAGTCAATTCTTCTGTCGGAGAATTCGACGAGAGGGATGGTGATACGGGCTAAGCTTCGATAAGTGATATGTATCCAATCCTCTGCACTCGTTTTCCATGTGAAACCTGTCGCATGGAAAGGATCTTTGAACTCACTCGCAATAGACACGTCTCGTGTAAATCGAGTAATTTATCAGACAATTTTTCTCGCGTACTAGCGAGAAAATTGGGCTTACCTTCAATGGTTTAGAGCCCATGGGATCGCTGAAAGTGTTAGCCTAGAAACGTATAGCCAAAGGGACTAGGGATGTTAACCTCCAAGCTTGCCCGGATATTTTTTAATGTCTATTTGTAGTTCAATTTGTTACCACCCATGTTATTCAAAATACACCAAAGTGAAATAATCAAGGAGAAAATGTGAGCTTTATTATAAATGATATTCTCTGGTGGAAAATATCGCTACTCGGTCTTATCAACGGCTGGCTTCCCGGATTTTTAACCTTCTTACTGGGCTTATTATTTGCAAAAATATCTAACAATCGAAAGATGAAGAATAATTTAAAAGATAACATCCTCAGCATTTATATTCCTACATTCAATGTAGGTCATGAAATATCGGAATCACAAATACAGCACGCCCTCGCTGAATTGAACGTCACACTAAATACATACAGACAAATATATCCAAAATTACTTAACGATCAAGCTGCAAATCAATTGAGCACTATATTCACAAAAGGACTCTATGAAAAGAACGGCGAGCTTTCTAAAGAGCTGCTGAACCCACAATTAATAATAAATATTATAAAGACCCTATGAGCTTCCACTAAGCAGCTGCATGCTTATTGAATAAATACTATTGCTCTGTCGGACCCCAACTTCACGTGACTACGGTGCAGCGTTTGCAGTCGCTGCACTGGTACACCCGCCCTATGCGCAAGCCTATCGAGCGTGCATATGCAGATTTTCGCAGCCCTCACTATGAGCTCACATAGGTTCAGGCGCTGCGGTTTGGCAACAAGCTGCCGTCTTCCATAACGGAGAAAAATTGCTGGGAATCCAGATAGCGGATTTAGTTCTGCTGGATCGCCTATTTTGTTTTTCATAATCAATTGAGTAGAATCGATTTCCGCAACCACTAATGAAGGCGCTACACCGCAATTATTCTTAATGCTTTTTTTAGCTCAACTTTTTTTGAGGTGAGGCTACCAGTAGACCCACTTATCCAGACATGCAATCATCTCAGGCATCGACCAAGTAAGGCAGCTGCGAATAAATCTGCATTACCCTGGCGAATCAGCAATGTATGAAAACCCGAATGCTAAAGCTTGGGTTGGAACAGCCGATTCTAAATGAACAATCAGTAACGAAAGGAAAATATTACATGGGCTTCGATCATCGCGATACTGCAGCAATCAATACAGCCAAGGCAGCAGGCATCAGTTGCATTCTCGGAAAGACTGTCGGGAACAGTAACCATGAGGTATTTCTGCAAACGATACAGGCCCCATGCGCTCCCAACGGTCCGAATCACGCGAAGCTACTCGCTGATGCTGTCGAGGGTCTCACGAGGATTTACCCCGGAGCTACAGTTTGGGTCGACGTTGTCTGTAAGGACATGCCAGCGTATGTTCAAGAAGCAATTGACAGCCTTATAGGATTCGGCTGCCTAATGATCATTACACACAACGGCAGTTCTACCCATGGGAATGTGACACCTTTGACCGGTTCTCTCTGCAAGTCTGTCAGGTCGGCAAACACTCGCGGAATGGTTTGGCACCCGCTCGAGAACAAGTTTGTCAGTTCCGTGTGAGGCTCAACCATCAGACCTTAATTTCCTGTTGATAGTAGGGACTTGAATATGATCGGCTCGCCTATTTTTGCTTGGTGAGTTGGCGCACGTAGGCATGACAAGCCTGCAACGCGATCAATCCTTGATCTCCGTCACTGGTGATTCCAATAATTCGTTGAGCATGCGCTGGGTCAAGTTGGGCTCTATGGGCGCCATAAACCACGCTGCAGGTGCTGGTGGCGGTTTGCACTGCGTCACAATCAGTTGCGCCGGTTGCGTCGAGTAGGACTGACAGCCGTAGGTCAGCAGTAGCAAGGCGATCACGCAGACGTGCCTGTTTGGTTTTCTCATCTGTGAGCACTCGGTAATGGGATTGGTCGCTGGCTGCCAGCCATTGCTCCAGGGCGAAGCGCTTCCCCTGCTCGGCGAGGATTAGCGCTGAGGTGGCATTGGCCAGATTGGTGCGCTCGGTTTGGTGGGCCGTTTCCTTGGTGGCCAACTGCCGACCATAGGCGTTGGCCTGCCACTCCCATGCAGCCCACGCGCTGCCAGTCATAAGTCCAAGCGTCAGCAGTAATGCCCCGCCCCACTTCACCGCATCAAGCTTCAAGACAACACCTTCAGTGCTCGACCATAAAGCGCCTGACGATCCGCCAGCCCATTCAGCCCACCGTTGATGCGCCGAGTGATGGTGTCGAACTTGCCTTCATCAGCCAGGGTGTTGAGGCCTCGGGTGGCCCAAAACCAAGCCGCCGACATGCATGCATGCTGCGGCTTTTCCAGCAGTTCTGGCTGTGTGATCAGGTCGAGGCCCAGCGCTTCGCCGCACGTTTTGTAGTTGGCGCGGCCGGTGATCTGGATCAGGCCACGGCCGCGAAACTTGGAGCCGTCGCCCGGGTGGGTGTTGCCGAGGTCAGCCCTGCCCTCGTATCGCGCTTGAGCGGCTGTTGGGCCCCAGATTTCACGCATGTATTTGAGCTGGCCAGACTCGTGGCCGATCTGGGCGATGAAGGCCGCGACACGCTGCGTGCCGACGATTTGGTACCGGTTCATGGCGGTGTTGAGGACAGGTGCAAAAACGCCGTCAACTTGGCCGGCGTTTGGGAGAATAAGGAGCAATTGCTGCGCGGTGACGGGCATGGCTTTCTCCAGGCAAAAAAAATCCCGCGCGCGGCGGGGTTCGGTGGTTCGCGCGGCTTTAGTCTTTGGCCGGAACGACCGCCTTGGGCAGCGGGAAGCGTTTCTTGATATCGGCGACGGAGCCCAGCCACGCGGTGTAGTCCGGCGCGTTGCCCTGGCTCAGGCCGTCATAGTCAGCCTCCAGCCGTAGCGGGTCTGACTCGCTCAGGTAAGCCGCGCGGCGTGTGGCCAATATGCCGTCGAGTTCGACGCGCTCTTTGTCAGCCTGGAGCTGTTCGGCAGTTTTGAGTTGGCTGAAGTCGATGTTCATTCAGGGAGTCCTATGTGGCCGTTGCGTGGGTTGACGATGTCTTCGGGGAAGTTGGCAGCGTCCGTAGAGTCCGGGCCGCACGGCAGCATCAGACAGATGATCAAGTGACCGTTGCTACGGGTGATGTCGCCGATGATGTATTCGCAGTTGATAGCCGACTCAGGCAACACCGCGCCTTCGGGAATGGTGGTGAAGTCGAATGTTTCGCCGTTGATGCTCAGCGTGTCGTTGCGCTTGATCAGCGTGAGTGGTTCGGCGCCGAACTTCGGCGAGAGCTTGATAATCATTAGAACCACCGGCCTATGGCTGTCAGTGTGATGAAGTAGTTTTGCGCAGCGCTGAAGTTGCCGGTGATGGCGGCAGCCGTGACGCTTGAAGGCGCGGCCTGAAGCTTGTTGATGGTGAAGGTGTTGGTCGACGCTGGCCCGCGCAGCGCCACCAGCACGGCCGGTGCTACGGCGAACACGCACGGAAATTGCCAGTTGACTGCGATGTCGGTATTAGCCGCGGCCGACATGCTGAGTTGCAGGTAGGTGCAGATGGCCGTGCCATCGGCCATCAAGCAGAACTCGCCATTGGCGTTGCTGCCGCGCTGGAAGATTGCGCCCGTGGGCACACCGCCCACTTGGGAGACGCCACCCAGTATCTCGGCCACGGCCGCGCTTTTAAGCCCAAGTCCCGAGCGGGCAGCCGCCTGGTTGGTACCGCCCGTGCCGCCCTTGGCCACCGGCACGACGTTCTCGATTGAGACTGTGCCCAGGTTGGCCAGCGCTGTGCCCCACTGCTGGATGATCCCTCGTACTTGGTCGGCCAGGTCTTTGACATAACCTTGCATAGGTGCGAGCGCGTAGCCGCCTGCTGCTACGGTCGACCCTTGATAATTGGGAGAGATAGATAGAGCGGTGTCGCTGGCAATATTGGAGACTTCGTACCACGCGCCGTCCGGGCCGCGAAACGCATCACCCACGCGCGCGTTGGCAATGAAGGCTGTTCCTGTTCCGATAATGGCGTTGCTGTTGTTCGTCGCTTTAACTGACCCGGTTTTATACCAAGGCATAGATCAACTCCTTAACTGTTGTAATATCTTTCGATTGGAAACTTACAGACCGGAATTGAAAAGCTCGGCCCCGAGAACTGAGTCAGATATTCATAAGTCTTACTTCTATTGATTAAAATTTTCACAGATTGCAGCCCTCCATCAACAATTCTTAATCCTGCATAATGGACCCTTCCACAGAACCAAGCATTGCCCCTGTCTATACTTGAAATACAGATAAAATCATCGGGATCTACCGCTACCCTGCTGTGAAATACACCTACAACTCCGTAGCCAAGCGGGGGCCTCCAGTCCCAATCCTTCGTAAATTTACTGTACCGCACTACCCTATCGCTTGACGTGTAAACGACGCCTTCTGAGCCGTCATAAATCTCAAGTCCAAATTCGTCCACACTTCTGCTATCTGAAAACTTACAAGAAACATATTCCATGTAAAAGTTCTGAACTGGACGCACACCATTTGACGCGCTCGTCACATTAAATCCTGTCCAGTAGCCCGGCCCGCCTAACACCCTCGTGTAGATCGCTAATGCAGAGTGGGAAGCGCCTGTGCAGCAGGTGAAAATTTGAGGTGGCTCTTGTGTAAGGATTGGCTTTGCAAAAGTAACAGAGCCATATCCTTCGCCGTCAATATAGCGCGAGGTTATTCTGAAAGTTCCTCTTTCAGAAAAAACCAACGTCTTGTATTCACTGCTTATTACAACAGAGCCTCCATTGTTAGTTGCAGAAAGGCCATAGTTCATCAAATAACCCTCACCACTTCTATCACGCTTTCCACCATTTCTTCAGCCCACGTATATACCCACTTTCCTTCGAAGTCGGTTTCGTACGCGTTAGAGTAAGTAATGATCCCTATTTTTGTCCCCCCTAGATCAACATACGTGGGGACACAACCCCAGTACGCCTGCCCCATACCTTGCGGATAGGGCGAGTAGGCTTTAGGGGTAATGCTTACAAAGCACGTTGAGGCGTCATACCCCTCAACATCCATTGTTATATAGTCCCTCCTAGAACCGCTCCCATACCTGCGACTGGCAGGGATTGTCATCATCGCAAGTCTCTGAATGGTGAAGTCCTCCATCCCCAGAGTCTGCACGCCCTTCGTGTCGAGCACTTCTAACCCATAGATCATGACTTCAGCTCCCGGCCTTCAGTAGAGTCAGATTCCCGGCCCGCAAACGAACACTGTCATTTTCATCCTGTACAAGCAGGCCGTTGTTGTTGAGTGTCGTAGAGCCGCCTGCCCCGGAACTGCGCAGGGTCAGCATTCCTTGTGGAATATTGATTTCCAGTAATGGCAAGCCTTTGGCATTCACCGCACTCGACCTCAACGTCATCCCCAGCACCAGGTTCTGAATGAACGCCGTATCGATCATGGCGTAATTGATGAATACCTGACCGCCCGAAACTATAAATGGCGCACGGAGCTGACCCGTCACTTCGTCGATGATGGCGAAGCGTTGCGCGAAGGCCAGAATCTCCGAGGTGTCGCCGTCAGATCCTAACGCGAGGCCCGCCATGACCTTGCGCCCGCCCACAATGGTTTCGGCCTTGATTGTGGTTTGGGCCGACACCCGCCCATTCACATCGACCACGGCCTTGCTGACCTGCTGTACTGCGGCTGAGTTTTCGCCAGTGAGCGCTTGAACGGTGTCAATCCTCTGGGTCAACGACTTGTCGACATCCGCAACTGCTTTGCTGACTTGCTGAATCGTGGCGGTGTTTTGGCCTAGGTTGACTTGCAGCTGCTCGGTTTTCATTGCCAAGGCTTCTTCAGCCGTGGCGCGCACCCTCTTCTCCAGCGCGAAATTGGCCGTTGAATTCCACGCCTCCAAAGCACTGGCCAGTTCACCTTCGCCCGAGTCACTGCGCGCCTCTGCCCGCAACGATTCCAGGCTGCTGGCCGTGGCCACAATTTCACCATCGATGCGCGCCACTTCACCGCTGAGGGTTTCCAGCGCCTGAGTGTTGCCTGACACGCCCTCGCCCACGTCGACCAGTTCGCCTTTCAGTTCCGTGATGCGTTTGGCGGCGACTGAATCGTTGGTGGCCACCACCTTTTCAAGGCTCGACAACCCGGCCTTATTCTGGCCGACCTGTGCACCGAACGTGGTCACCCGCTCGGAAATGGCCTCGTCTTCAGTGGCCCGCACACGCTTTTCAACGGCCAGCTCAGCCGTGGATTGCCAGCTCTTGAGGGCGTCGGCCAACTCGCCCTCGCCCGTGTCGGCGCGCGCGGCTGCCCGCAAGGCTTCCAGCGATGACGCAGACGCCGTGACCTTGCCATCGAGATCATCGATGTGGGTGGTGTTCTGGTTGACCTGAAAGGCCAGGCCATTGGCGGTTTCGAGGATCTCGCCGATGTCCTTCCAGTAGGCCGGGTTGGGCGGCGGTGTAGCGAGCGGCACGTCCTGAAGCGCTTGATAGATGTGCCGTCCTTCGCGGGCATTTTCGCCGACCTTGTAGGTCTGCTTTGGATCGTAAATGAAGGTGTCGACCAGGCCTTCGACCTTGTCGCCCAATTCCTTAACCTGTCCTGCCAGTTCCTTGACCGAACCCGGCCCGTCACCGGTGATGAGTTCAATGTCCTTTCTTAACTCGGGATAAAGTGCACCCGTGCCGATTTGCCCCGCGAAGTACTTCTCGTATTCCGTCTGGTCCGAACTCGACTGGCCATTAACCCCGTACTTTTCCGGGAACCACGGCCCGACATTACCCGTGCGGTCCACCAGCCGCGCCCAGAAAAACACGCTGGTACCGGGCACAATGTTTTGCAGCTCATGCCGCGCTTGCGGGTAAGCGTAATCGCCAAGTTTGGTCGCAGACTCCCGATCATTGGCCGTGTTCTGCCAAATCTCGGTGCGCTGGGTGTCTTCTGCACCCGGTGGAAAGCCCCAGTTCAAGCGAATGCCGTAGACCAGGCTTTCAGTGGTCAGGTGCGTGATGGCAGGCGGCAAGCCTTCCTTGCCTTTCAATTGCGTCAGTTGCGAGTTCTTCCAGATGGACGAAATCTCAAACGCACTGACCGCACGCACCCGAGCCAAATAAGCGCCAGCGTAAATACCAGGTACCTCAACACTGGATGAGCCGGTGCGCTGCACCTTGATCCAGTTGCCATTGTCTTTACGCCACTCCACGTCATAGGCAACAGCGCCGGGGACCGAATCCCATGCGATGGTCATAGTGGTCACCGCCAAGCCCTGGGCGACGGTTGAGTTGGACGTGAGCGTAACGCTCGCCGGGGCTGGCACGACGGTAATCGGGATTACGCTGATGGGGCGTTCTTCCAAACGCGCACCGGTGTCGATGTGCGCAAACTTGCTTGGGTCGTACTGCACAGCGGTAATTTCATAAACGCCTGGCTCGGGCCGTGACACGCTGGTGACACGATAAAGCGGTACCGCCAAATCAGACGCGTCTAGGCACCACACCAGCTCAGGCTCGGGCGCGACGGAATAATCCGTGGTCACCGTGACTTTTCTGCCGCTGACCAGTTGGATGGTGCGGCCTTCGCATTTACCGTCCGGCAAATTCACAATCAGGCGATCGCCCGGTTTGGCCGAGGTGTCACGGTCCAGGGTGATGACCTTACCTTTGACCGCGGACACAAGCCCGCCCACCGGCCGTCCCGCGATCAACTCATCCGCAATCGGAATCACATACCCGGGCAGCGGGATACGACCGGCCAAGCCCGTTCGAAAAGAGACGGTGCGATCCTTTGCATTGGTCAGCAGCGCCCACTTACCACGACGTTGAGCTTCTGACTCGCGGGTGCAGCCAATGGCGCTGATCTCCAGCGGGTTGTCGCCATAGCGGCGTTGCAGTTTGCTGTCGGTGACTGCCGTGACATCGGTGTCGTAGTTGTTGGCCGGGTTGTCGTAGCTGATAAGTGCGCGGCTGTAGCGTGTTCGCTCAGAGGCACTGCCGTACGAGAATTTGCCGTCGATCACGTTGGCACGGGTGTAAGCGAAGTCGAAGTCAGTGGCGCGCGGCATGTCTGACAGCGAGAACACTTGCCCTTGCGCCCAATAGGTCATGCCGCGATAAATCGCGGAGATGTCTCGCAAAAGCGTCCAGGCGTCGGCTTTGCCTTGTAGGTTGAGGTTGCAGATGAAACGCGGCTCCGTACCGCCTTTTCCGTCCGGGACCAACTGGTCGCAGTACTGAGCAATGCGGTACAACTCCCACTTATCGACTTGCCAAGGCTTAATCCGGCGGCCGAGACCGAAGCGGTCATTGACGGTGATGTCGTAGGTCATCCAAACCGGGTTATCGGTCCAGGCTTGCTTGAACGTGCCGTCCCAGATCCCGGTATAGGACTTATTGCGCGGGTCATAATTGCTTGGTACCGATATCTTGCGTGCGTCACATTCGGTCGTGACTGCCGGGATGTTACGGAACTGCTCAGCAGAGAATTCTATATAAAGCAGCGCTGTGTTGGGGTAGCGCAGTTTGGCGTCAATGACTTCGGTGAAGCCCGCGATCTGCATCGTATCGGCGATTTTGTTGTTGCCTTGGTTTGCAGTTAAACGGGTAATTTTCAGCAACCAACCCGTTGCCGCCTTGGGCAGATCAACCCGGCGTGTACGCTCATAAGTGCTGGTGGTCTTTCCATCTACAGCCTCACTTAAAACCTCTTTGTAAGCGCCTCCGTCTGTAGCCACCTCGATCTTGTACTCGATTCGATAGCCGTTAATGTTGTTACTCGCATCCACTGCCTGCAAGGCTGGCCAAGCGAAGCGCACGCGTACAGCAGAAAGCTGAGTGTTGCTGATCGCCCGAACCCACGGGGTCCCGCTGCGCAACTCGATGCCTAAGGTTGTTTCGTTTTCGACCGAAGGAATGCCGCGGATGTACGGCTGCTCAACAGAACCGGTGCGCCACTCCCACTTCACGTTAGGGAAGTTGTAGTTACCCTGTTCATCTTGAAGCGGGGTGTTGTCGAGAAAAATGTTTCGAGCTGTTGGTGTGCCGTCGAATTCACCCTCACCCACGGCAATCAGCATTTTTGCCAAGGCAACAGAGCGCAAGCTGTCCGGGGCCTCTGTTGGGGTTTTCGGTTTCTCTTCCCCGCCCTTGGCGCCATGGATATCAATTAACTGTGCTGCGCCCATGGTTTCCTCCAGGCGAAAAAAAACCGCCAATTGGCGGTGCGGCATTCTGTGGTTTCTACATCTGATCTTCGGCGTAAATCGCAGCACTGATAATCGCACCGCCCCAGCGTCTGCGTCCGTAGCACAGTGAGACGGGGTTGCCGGAGGCTGTGGTGTTTTTGGCGCCGCCGAAGGCATAGCCGGGGGTGTTTTCGGGCGCTGCGCTGGTTTTAAGGCCGCCCGCTTGAGGGCTGAGCATCTGGATGACGCCGCCAAGCACCATTGAGCCGCCCATCATGATCAGTGCCGAGCCGAAAGGCGCACCAGCGCCGAAAGTGCCGCCAGTGATGACTAGGCCGACAACAATCAGTACAGCTCCGATGATGGTTTGCAGCGCCCCGCCGCGCTTACTGCCGGTGATCACTGGCGCGATACGAATATCCCCTTCCCCGGAAAATCCAAGCTCTTTCTCTTCGAGATTTTTCGAGCCCCGGAAAACTGCAAACTCGATCCCGCGCGACTTTGCGTTAGAAAGGAATCTTTCAAAACCAGGGATCTGCACACAGAGCGCCTTGATGGCCTCGCCAGGGGTTCGAACAGAAAGCCTAAAAGAACGCCCGAATTGCCGAAGCTGCCCATAGAGAAGAATCGTGGTCAGCGGTTGATAGTTGATCGCCAGTGCGGCCATGTGTTTTCTCCAGGTAATAAAAAGGCCCGCCGAAGCGAGCCTTGAATGAATTTATGTATCTCTACATACAGCCTTGCAGCGCAGACAGTCTTTTATTGGCGATCCAGTTACCAACCACCACGTAATATTTTGCCTCCGATCCAGAGCCCTTTGGCTGGATATCAACGAAGTACTGCGAGCCCTCAGTGAAAACCGTATACCCGGTATCGCGACCTGGCTGGAGAGTTGCCCCAGGCGTGCCTCCGAAGATCGGCTGGTTTTGCCATTCATAGTGGACACATCTAGCCAGCGCGGAGTCGGTTTTCTTCGAGGTCAGCACCTTATACGGCCCCGCCTGGCGCGCCTCATTCATTGTCGGCGCCATACAGCCCGCCAGCAGCACCACCGCTACTGCCCCTATCAAAATCCGCATGTCGTTCCCTCTTTGTTAATAACAGGAATCTACCACAGCCGCACGACGCCAAACGCCGAGTACCAATCCATCGGATGCAACAGCGGGTCATACACGGTCAGCACTCGCATCAATGCCGCCTTAGCTTTGCTCCCTTGACTGAAGATCCTCAGGGGCGAAGCTCAACCTCCACTTCATGTGGCCCGCTGGAAAAACAGCGAAATCCTCAGCTGCAACGACCCAAAACTCAAGAGCTTCCTTTTTGGTTGCCTCAATATAGAAGTCGGTAAATCCTTCGTTCGATACATATTCAGAAAGCAGTGCCAGTGTTTTACGAGCAATCCCCAGGCGTCGAAAATGCGGAGCCACATAGAAGCGATACAGTTCTACAAACTCATCACACACTCGAACGGTACAAAATCCAACACGGGCAGTAGTCCTCAATTCAGGTCCCTCAATGTCAGCCAGGATCAAAAGGCAACGCTCGTCTATCATGTCCTGATCATCGACCACTGAGTGGAACGGACTATCCGGGTCATTTTGCAGCAAGCTGGTTCCCACATCGATTGCAACAGCGCGGTCTACTGACTCCAGCTGAATATCAAGTACCGAAACACTCATGCACGCATTCCTTGAGGTTGATTTTCCTGATGACAGATCAGATAGCACCCGGGGTAAGCTTGCAACCCTAGATATCTACTCATGGGGAGAGCGGTTCTGATAGCTCTCTGGCTAGGCTTCTATCGCAAGTCATTACCAAAAAACTGGCCAGGCATCCAGCGTGGATGGAATTCCAGTGGCGGCCGTTCCGGGCGCGGTAGTAGCCTCCACACTCTCGAATAATCGGCCAGGAGGGCATATGTCATCGTTGTTGTTCTATACGGATGAAAACGAAGCAATTGTGGCCACGGATACTCTTTTACATTACTCCGTCGACACGCCCCCAGGATTCGCCAGCAAAGCCATCTCGATCCCCCACATCCGAATGATCATTGCCGGCACCGGATCGGCCCTGCTTTTCAGTCGCTGGATCGGCCTGGTGAATAACCAAGGTTTTGCCCTCGATGTAGATGCGATCGATGCTCATGCGACCCAAGAGCTTCAGGCCCTCTGGAGCGAATTGAATCGACATGCCCCCGCCCTCAAGAATCAGACTGCAACGATCTATCACTTCGGGATTTCCGACAACTCTGGAAAAATCCATGGCTTCGCTTACCGTTCAGTGTCGGACTTCAAATCCGAGCATTTAGATTATGGGCTCGGGGTAAAGCCAGAGCTTATGGACAAGGCGGGAATCGACCTCAATTCGTACCCTGCGTGCGCGCCTGAAATGATGCGAGCGCAGTCACGTCAGGAAGAAAAAAAAGACCCAAGACCGCGTTTATATAGGCGGGTCGGTGCAAGTCACCCATTTAACCAAGCAAGGGTTTACCATTTACTCATTGGGCGATCTGGACTGAGCGTCTTTGTGCCTGAGGATCAGGCGCGTTCTATCATGCCAAGGACCGCCATAGACGATTATCTCGGACGGCCTGCCATACAGGTGGTGCAGCAGGAATGGGCCGGGGCCGAATGCACCGGATTCTTCGCCGGGTAGCGCCGGATCGGCGCCAAGGTAGATCCCGGCATGATTCGGGTGAACGGTGCGCCCCACCTGCATAACGATCATGTCACCGCGCTGAGGACTGTTTACGCGCACGAAGCCCGCAGCCTCGTAATGCTGTTCGTAGAGACTGGGGTTTTCCGCACTCTCCCACCACCCATCGACGCGCTGGAAGGCCTCAAATTCAAGCCCCCATTCCCGCTGGTACCACTCGGCACAAATGCCCCAGCAATCCCAAACCCCATGTACAAACGGGCGCTTGAGCAGCGGCGTGCTGCCCGTGGGCGTGATCGTGCGCATGTCGCCTTCGGGCCACGACAAAATGTGCCAGGGCAACACCGTGGCCTCGCACATCGCCAAGTCATGCGGTGACGGCCTGCTGGTTGCGTCCGGGTGGGAGTGAACGATGCCGATCACTACGCCCACATCTTCCGCCGCGGCATAGTCCTCGGGGTCGAGCCGGAACTCTTCGCTTGGCTCCGTGGCGATGTTTCGGCACGGGAAATACATCTGCTTGCGACCGATGTCCAGCAGCAGGCCGCAACACTCCTTCGGATACTGGGCCGCCGCGTGCGCCTGGATAGCCGCAATGATGTGCTTGCGCATGGTCAGCTCCGGGCAATTAGAGACACGGCGGGGAATCCGCCGTGGGGAAGCTCTTCGTTTTCGCCGAAGCGCAACTTGCAGGACGACAGGCAGCCCTTGCACTGATCCTTGGCCGGGTCATCCGTGGGATTGTCTTCGTCATCAAACATCGCTGTCCCCGTGTAGTTACAGTCAGGGCCCCTGTATCCCCCGGTCATGGCCCAGTGGCAGAAAGTCGTCATTTGGCGCCCGGGCAAGCCGTGGTTGTCGATTTCGCCAGGCGAGGACAACTCCCATTGCACCTGTTCGCCGTCTTCACCGGTTTTCTGGTCAATGAACCAGATTTCCAGTGCTTCTTGCGTCGGATCGGCCGTGGGATTGCCTTCGGGGAAGTTCTCGGCATCCAGGTACTGCGCCAATGTCTCGCGTACGGTGAGTTTGAACTTGAGCAGGTCTTCAAAAACCAGGCACAGCGCCGTCACCCGGCCGTTGATGTTGCCTGCTATGAACGTAGGCCGAGTGGCTGTGCCGTCGCTGTCAGAGCCAATTCCTTCAATGTTCACGGGCCACGCAGCGTATTCGTTGCCCTGCCAGAAAATCGACTTGGCAGGCAGATCTTCGTCAGAGCCTTGATAGGCCAGCAATTCATCCGGGGTATGTGGAATGGCATGCCCATGAAAGCGCAGGTAATCCGCGCCGTATTCAGTCCCGTCGATTTCGAACAGGCGAATTTCGCCGCCGGGTTCCAGTTTCTGGATGTCCGTGATTAATGCCATGTGAGGATTACCTTAGGGGTGAAACACTTGCTCGAAGGTGGCCGACAGGGAGTAGGTCAGCCCGCCACGGGGTGAAGGCTTGTAACCGTTGCACTTG
Organism: Pseudomonas weihenstephanensis; assembly: GCF_016812185.1. Taxonomy (NCBI): domain Bacteria; kingdom Pseudomonadati; phylum Pseudomonadota; class Gammaproteobacteria; order Pseudomonadales; family Pseudomonadaceae; genus Pseudomonas; species Pseudomonas weihenstephanensis. The sequence continues at coordinate 200,701 of NZ_JAAEBV010000003.1, forward strand.
TAAAGACCCAGCTCGCCCAGCGGCGGCGTCCAGAGGAAGGCTTTCGCCCCTTGGTGCCGATCCAGAAACGCCATAATGGCCTTGATTCGGTCCTTGGGGCCGGTGTGCATAAACGGCCAGGACTGGGATTTGTTGTTGATCCCGTCCGTAGTCGTCTGCGCGTAGCCGTCGCCGAATTGCTTGGTGCGCACGCGCTGCTTGATCTCGCCTTCGCCCTTTTCGGTTTGCCAGGTGAATGTTTCGATTGCCATAAATTATCCTTTTACGTTTCGGCTGCTGACCCCGCCTTGGCGCCACGACTTGGCGATTTCTTCCTTGGCAACGACGCGCATCCGGTCTTGCATGTTGCGCTGGAAAGCCTCGGTATCGAGTTCAGCCCCATCCGGGCGGCCTGACTCTTCGTCGGTCATCACCATTAAGGGGATATTGAGGCTGATCGAAGTTCCACTGCCGCCACCAACCGCCATAACACCGAGTTTGCCACTCGCGGTGCGGGTAAGCGGCATGATGGCTTCTTCCCCTGCTTCACCCATGACCCCGGTTTTGCCGTTGGCCATACCGAACGCGGTCGGTTTGCTAACGATGGAGTTAGTGAAGGCGCCGCCATCAGCAAACATCTGTACGCCCGCATCCCAAGCACCGCCTTTGGCCTGCTGGATACCAGACCAACCGTCCATGATTTCAGGGCTGTATCCGCCCTGCGTAGATCCTGCGGATGCAGTACCACCACCGAAATATGCGCCAGCCGCCGAGACACCAACCCCTACCAGAGAACTTAGAATCCCCGAGGCCGCCTGCCGTGATGCAATGCGCGCCATGTCCGCCAAAATCGACTTGGTGAAGTCCGCAAACGAAAGCTTCCCGGTCATGGCGAAGTTAACGACAGCATCTTCCATCGAGCTGAACGCGTTGCTGAACAGGCTTTTTGTTTGCCCCGCCACATCCCGGGCACTGTCCATGTAGTTCTGGAAAGCGGCCGTTGCCCCGTTGCGCCAATCACTTTGAGCGGCCGACATCTGCTCATAATTGCTGAGCGTGGTCTGCGCAAGGTCGGATTCGCTTTTATTGATGGCTGCGAGCTTCTGGTTGTACTCGTCCGCACTCATGTTGCGCGCGGCGTCGGCTTTGTCCCGGGCCAGATCCAGGCGCTGCTGGTTGGCTTGGTCAGCAATGCCATTCAGCTCACCGTTGAGGGCGTTTTGACGGTCACCCTGACCAACGCCGAGCGCGGCCCGCTGCCCCGCCTGCTGCAACGCTTGATTCTGCCGACTCAGCGCATCGGAGTAGTTACTGATCGCCAAGGTTTGCTTTTTAAGGCGCCCCTCTTGATTGATTGCCAATACTTTTAACTGGCTGTCAGCGTCCTGCTGGGCCTTAACCATATCGGTGCGAGCATCGGCGATCTTCTTGTCCAGTTCGACCGCTTGCGCGGCTGAAGTGGTCTTTCTGGCCTTGGCCGACTCAAGCGCTGCTATCTCGGCCTCATACGCCGCGGTGATTTCGTCTTTCTCATTGCCGATCAGGCCTGCGCGCTTCCAGCCGTACTCTTCCTGCGAAACCAAGCCAGCCTTTTGCAGTGCATCCAACTCCTTTTGGGCGTTGGTGTACTCGGCGAGGATTGTTTTGATAGCGTTTTGAGAGGCGTTGAACTCCGTCAGGTCTACGGCGCCGACCGCTCCTTTTGGGACTTTCGGGTCTTTGTAGCGTGTATTGATATTGGAGATCTGCTGATCCACACGCGACTGTTCCAGCCGTGGATCGTTAGGGTCAGCGGCACGGAAAGAGGCGAGTTCCTGGTCCAGCTTTTTAAGCTCATCATCACGTTTTTGCTTGTTTGTACGAAATGACTTTTCTCTAACATCGAAAGCGATTTGAGAGTTAAGCGCTTTATCCTGAATAGCTTGGGCTAGCGCCTGCTCTTTCGCCTCTTTGTCCTGGGTATCGCGTAGCTTGGTAAGGGTCGCGAGTTCTTTCTCAGCAAACGCGAGTTTCTTAGCAGCATCCGTGTCATCAGGATCCGCCTTTACTGCGCTGCGCCCATAGGCAACCTGCTGCGTTAGTTCTGTAATCCTTTGTGAAGGAGCGGTCTGTCGACCGATGTTGTTAATCGCATCAAGTGACTTCTTTGCCTCATCAGTGATGCCCTTCCAGGCGCGCTCTATGTAGCCAAGGTTTTCGGTTATCTGGCTAGACCGAGAATTGACCGTATCGGCGTAGGTATCGGTCAGCAGTTTGGCTGCACCAATTTGATCACCCTGCTCCTTCAGCGCCACAATTTGGGAGTAAACAGAAGCTGTCAGGAAGTGGTACTGGTCATTGAGTTCTTTAGCAGCTGCGACCGGGTCTTTGGCAATTTTTACAAACTCGGCAATCGTTGCATCGACCGATCTCCCGGTCGCGTCCTCCATTGCGGCCGCTGCATCAGCAATAGTTCTGAAGCTTTCACCCGCGATAACGCCACTCCCAGCAAGTTTGGCGAGTGTGCTGGCAGCCTCGGAGGTAGTCCCGTTGACCGCGCTCACCTGCAAAGCTAGCTCGGCAAGTCGTCCAGCAGTAGTGCCTGCATAATTACCGGTCAGGATCAGCGACTTGTTGTACTCGTCAGCCTCCTGGCTACCCTTGTTGTAGCCGTAAATCAAAACCCCAAGCCCTGCCGCGGCGGCAATTACCGCAGCAGCCATGCCCATAATGCTAAGTGATGCACCGCTGACCGCCGGCCGAATCGCACCTACCGCGCGCTGGGCATTTTCAGCCGCTTCGGCGGCGGTGTTCGAGCTTTCTGCCAGATCGGAAAGGCTGTCGCCCGCCTCGCCTGCGCTTTCTGCCAAGTCTTGGGAGTTTGCCGCTGCGCCAGCCAGCGAAGTCCCTAAGTCAGCAACACCCTCTCCACCCGAGAACAGAGAGCGGAACTTGTCACGCAATACCGTTAGGGTGTTATCAACCCCGCCGAATGAGTCTTTGATCTGGCCGCCCTGCTGAATCAGCACCATCAGCGGGTTCTGACCGCCAGCCAGGCTGGTGAAGATGTCAGTGAATTGCGCAGGCAGTTGGCGCAGCGCTTGTTCGGTTTGCCTGGCACTGATGCCCGTTTTCGACAGGCCATCATCAAAACCACTCAAGCTCTTGCGCGTGGAATCAATACGGGCCGAATAGTCCTTGAAAGTTTCCGCATCGATCAACCCGGTCTTGCGGTATTGCTCCAGCTTGGCCTGCTGCTCATCAAGACGCGCCAGTGCCGCAACAGCCGGGTTGATCTGACCCAGCAGCTTAGCCAAGCCATCAGCCTGCACGCCGGTAGCTGCCGCTGCCTGGCGGGTAGATTGCGCCTGCTGCTCAACTGTCCCAACCAAAGCATCTGCATCCGCCTTAAGCCGTCGATTGAGCGCCGCGAAATCGGTGGTTGTGGCCCGAGCCGCGTCCATGGCGGAGGTGCTGGAGTTCACGCTGGAAGCGAGGCTCTTCAGGTACTCGCTTGAGTCCAGGGATGCCTTGGCCATTGCAAGCAGGCGAGCCTTGGCATCCTCCGTGGTTTCAGCCAGCTTGGTTTCAGCGCCCGCCAAGCCAGAAGCCGCCGCCGAGGCCTTGCCGAAACCCTCGCTGATGCCTTCTGCTGCTTTTTCGGCTTTTTCGCCTGCTTGAACGAGCTTTTCAAGCTCTGTACTGGCCTTGGTGACATCGCCGGTCTGGACGGCAATCCCAAGGCTCGCAATCTCACCACTCATGCCGTCATCCTTTATTCATTTGCTCAGACATGACGAGCATGGCTTCGGCTTCCAAAACCCGAAGGTCAGGGAAGAGTTTGATCGTGTTTTTTTTGGTAAAGCCCGAGAGGCTGGCGGTGTCGTAGATCGCCGAATAATCAAGGCCGGTAGCCCCGCACGCGCCGGTGCGCCACTGCGTCGACAGGGCTTCAAAAAGCCGGAATGCCTGCCAGTTATCTGGCCAGACTTCGACGGTGTCGTCGTAGTCTGTCGAGGTCAGACCGAACAGACTGAGCTGCTCGGATGACGCCGAAGGTTCGTACAGTGCGCGACCGACCTCGATCAGTTTCCCAGGCGTGCTGCCTCGAATGCACCCTGATAGGCTTTAACGATTGCATCCCCAGCGCCCGCTGACGTTTCCACCAGCGCCCGAATGGATTCCTGGCTGAGCTTGACGTCATAGCCCCAGCCAACAACCAAGGCTTCGACCTGGCTCACCTGGTGCTCGATATTGGCTTGCGTCAGAGCAACAATGGTCAGCTCGGCGCCCATTTCCTTGAAGCGCACCTCATCCGCCTTGAAAGCCTCCTGCCACGACAGGAACAATGCAGCCAAGGCCTTGCGGTCTCGATACTTGAACTCGAAAGGTACCTTGTCGGGTTCAGCGCCAACGCGAGGGATTTCAACGGTGACCTTGAACGTGGGGTTTTGCTGAATTTTGAACTTGGCCATGAGTGCTCCTTACACCAGATAACGGGTCGGTTCGGCCTGCAAAGCCAGGTTAACGGTGCGGGTCAGCACGTTGTTGCGCGAGACCGTTGGCTGCTTGGAAAAGGAGGTATAGGCACCGTAGAAAATGGTGTCATTGCCGGGCAGGTTCAGGCGCGCAGCTTCCACCTTACGACCTGCGTCAGCGGCCTCCAGTACTTTCACGAATGGCTTGCCCGGGTCATCGGCAATGGTCAATGCCATGCTGGCTGCCGACTTGTCGGTTGGCACTTGACGACCTTGTTTGTCTTCCAGAAAAACCACGTCCGTGTACTGCTGCTCGCCGCCGGAAAACGCCACGTCAGTGACTTGCGGAATCTGCACCCACGTTTCGATCTTCTTCAGGGTTCCGCCGCCCGAGCCTGCGGGGAAGCTTTGCGTATCCGAGGTATCGATATCCTCAAGAGTGATCGACACCGCTGTTGCGGCCTTAACACGTACAACACGCCCATTGAGGGTGCTCCAGCCGGACTCAACCAGCACGATATCGCCCACCTCCAGATCGGCGTCTGCGACCGTGGCCACGGTTTCAGTAGCGTTGCTGATCGCAGTGAACGCCAGTGCCGCGGCATAAGTGGCGGCATGCTGGAACGTACCGCCGTTGGGGAGTTTGTAGCCCATGGCTTTTACCTCTCTCAGAAATGACAAAACCCGCTCAAGGCGGGTTCGGGGTTTGCCCAATGGGCGGGTTAAAAGGTGTCCGCGCGGTACTGAAACGACACAGGCAGCGCATAGCCGGTGTCTTCTTGTTGCTCGGGACCTGGCTCGACGGGGGTCATCACCAGAACCGTGAAGTCACCTCGGCTTAATCGATCATTGAGGGTAAACAAAGCAGCCAAGCCCTCTACCAACCCTTCGCCAGCGCCGGAACCAATTCCGGCAGGTGTGACGATGGTGATTTGAAACAGACCGGTATAAACCCGATGCTCGCCAGCGAGGTCGTCGCTCCCCGTGCGCGCAGGTATCGAGAAAGCACGCAGGTAGGTTTCGTCGTCAGCAGGCTTGAACGTCACATTTTGATAGGCAATGCGCAGTACGGGCTTCTGCAGCTTGGCCCAGACAGCCAGCCGGGCCTCAAACAGTGAGCGAACAATCTTATGGCTCATTCCTGGTTCTTCCTGATGGCTTCTTCCACAATCTTTTGAAAGTTGGCCAGGGTGATCCGAACCATTCCGCTCGGTGCCTGGGTTGAATGCCCGTATTCCAGGGGAACGGCATAAGGCAGTGAGTTGGTGATGTAGGCCGTCTCTCCCGCATTGAACTGTAGGGCGCCATTGACAATGCGTGCCATGGAGCGGCTGCCACCGGGATCTACCTGGTCAACCGTCGAAGCGTCAGGAGATCCGATACTGAACATCCAGTTGCCGCGAAAGCGCCCGCCAATATATCCCTGCGGCGTACGTATGCCCATGCCGTCATTGAGCTTTAATCCGCGCTTGAGATAGCCGCGCTTGTCGAAGTTCTGCGGGTTTTTGCGAAGGATTTCGTTGTGTTCCGCGACAGCCTGATTGTATTCATGGCTGATTTTGTTGATTTTCCAAATGCTGGGATTGCCCACAGGCGACATCGTGATAACGCTGTTGCCTATGTTGATAATGATGTCGCGCATCGTCACATCAATGGCGCCTTTCGTACGATCCGCGAAGGCTCGGATTTGAGCTGAGAAACTGCCGTTCTTGCCTGCGTAAGGATTGCTCATGATCGAACCTGCAACTCATAGAGGATCGGTGTCCCGGCAGGGTTGATCTCTTTGAGCGGAGGAACGATTGACCAAGTGCGGCCTTGAATTGACACCTTGCTCAGCAGGTCAGGCAACCACTCAAGTCCCTGGGCAGCGATCTTGAGCTTCTTGTCGCCTTGCTTGATGAGGCTGTTGTTCTGGAACTCCAGGCCAGTGAAGTCGCGCAGGATGCCTTGGGCGGTCTGCTCGATAGTGGCGCCCGGTGAATCCCCACCTGTTTCAGGATCGTACTCGCCCGTCTCGGCCTTGCTGATGGTCACAGACTGGCCGAACTCTGTGATCATTTCCAGAGCCATCACGGCCATTTCGTCGTAGAAGGCCATGTTGGCTCCTGATGTGAAAAGCCCAGCTCGATGGCTGGGCTTTTTTTTAGCTGTAGGACAATGTGACGTTATTAAACCCCCGACTTTTTAACTCTTCGAGGATATCTTCTATGGTCGCCTCGGTAAGTGATTCGCCCATATGCTGCTTCACCACCTCAGCCTCTACCTCATCATCGTCGAGGTCGCTGTAGAGAGCTTTGTTAAGTTCTTGCCAGGTGCCCATGGTAGGCTTGGCTTCTGCGCGCTCATACCGACCCGGCATAACAACTGAAATGCCGGCCTTTTCGGCAAGCTCGCTCAAGGTTAAATTTGCTGACTTGCGTGCATTACGCAAGGCAGATGCAAAGTTACTGCTTTTAGGGTTGGGTAGCATTTTGTAGCTCCGTCGTGGTTGCTGGATGCTACTTTATACACCGCCAGAATACTGGTCAAGGTACTTTTATGCCTTTCGGCCCTTTTTCTATGCACGCACGGCGAACAGCCCACGCTTTTGTAGGTAGTCGGCAAACTGCGTTGCACTGGGCCGATCCGGCGCCGCCGGCAGAAGCCGGTTACTGGTGTTGGGGATAGCCGCGTACTGCCGGGTCACCGCCCCTTCAACACGATCCAGCAGCACCGCTCCCTTGCGTTTCTCTACCGGGTCGATATCGTCCTGATGGATCTCAGCAGCCAGCGCCATCTGCCCGTACTGAATACGCGCGGGAAGGTAATTGGCTGGTTTGTTCTCGCTATCCAGGTGCACTTCGCGGCGAGGCCAGGACAACGACTGCTCACTTGCGCTCTTGCGCCCCTTCCAGCTCATGCCATCCATCGCCAAGGCGGCCCGACGCAGCAGCGCCTCCTGCTCAGGAACCCCGGCAGGGATGACCGTGCCGAACTTCACTGCATACATGGCCAGGTCCTCAGCGGATGCATAGCTTTCTGCATCAGGCTTACTGGTGCCGTCCTCGATGATGAGTGTCATGCGTCAACTCGCTGGAATGGTTTGTAGATTGGCCGCCGGGTGACCGACAGCCAGCAGTATTACTCCTTGGTCAGCTCGGCGACGAGCTTTTCCAGGGATTCTTTGGAGGCGTTGCCCCGATACTGAATCTTGGCTTCGTCGAGCTTTGCTTTCAGCGCCGAGATTTCACCGGCCTCATCAGCTGGCGGCGTGAGAGCAGACTTCTTCAGCGCTTCAACCTCGGCGCGCAGCGCGTCGACAGTCAAGGCCAGGCCGTCACGTTCAGTGGTCAACTCACCAACCGAAGCATGAATGGTGCCCAGCACGTCAAACAGGCGTAACGCCAGTTCCCCAGACTCTGGACGGTGGATTTCGCCAGCCTCCAGGCCGTCGACCAGCAGAACCATTGCGCCACTCTCGTCTTGCAGAGCGGCAAGCAACTGAGACAGCTCTCCAGATGCCACCGCCTGCGTGCCGACAACAACAGGCTCTAGCAACGCAACCACCTCAACATCGACGCCAGCATCTTCGTATGCCGTGACGATTTCGGGATAGTCACCTACCACGGTCACTGCCGTTGCATCGCGCTCAATACTGCGGAATAGGCCCGGGACGCGGTAACGCTTGCCAGGCTCAAAGCCGTCAAGCTGGTTTGTATAAACGAGTTCCATCGGAATCTCCGTGGCGGCCATCGCTGGCCGCTTCCTGGGGTGGTTATCAGCCGCCGACTGGTGGCGTGGTGGTGAGGTTGATCATCACGCCGGCGGTGACCTTGTTGCTGTCCGAGTGCTTGACCCAGTTCGCCGCGGAGCCGACGGCCGCCAGGGTTGGGTTGGTGCCGCCGGTGGTTTCCTTCCAGCTGTAACCCAACACATCGATGTTGACGGTACCCTCGGCGCGGTAACCGATAGCCAGGTTTTCCTCGTCGTTCACGTCGTACGAGCGGAAACCCGGGGCCTGTGATTCGGTGATGACCACGGCATTCGGCAGCAGGCCGAAGATCGCATCCACTGCCGCCTTGTCGGTCACCAGCACCGGCTTGCCCAGGGTGCCAGGCAGGCCGCCGTAGATAACGACGCCCGCTTCTTCGTAGACTTTGTTCGCAATCGCTTCATCAACGATGTCGAAGTAGGCCGACGAGTGCATGACCCACAGCGCGATGCGACCGAACTTGTCACCGAATTTGCGCATGCCACGGGTCAGCGTCTTCTTGCCGTCGGTTTCGATGTTGGCAGACACCACCATTGCGGCGTTGGAACCGATGGCAGCCTTGAGCGCGCCGGTGGCGTACTCAATGAAGCCTTCGATGGTAGCGTCAGCGACGTCGGCGCCGATGATCTGGGAGAACTCATCTACGGCACGACCGCGACGCTTGAAAGCCTCTTCGGTGGTCTGGTACGGGCCGTATTTCCACGGAGCTTTGACGCCTACAGCTTCGCCAGCGCCGATTTTCTTGGCGGTGACCTTGCCCTCGGAGTTGACATCGCGGTGTTCCAGGCCGCCGCCGAGCTTGTAGAACGCACGCTTGCGGAAGTCGCCTTGGATCAGTTCGTTGTCGAGGACGATTGCGCCGTTGGACGAAGCGTTAAACACGTCCAAGTTGTCCTGAATGCGCTCCAGGTATGCAGTTTGCGCCTCATCGTTGTAGATGATCAGGTCGCTGTTGACAGTTGTAGCCATGGGTATTTCCCCTTACTTGGGCAATGCGAGATATGCGGTTTGGCCGTGCTTGCGCTGGAAATCGCGCTTCTGCTCGGAGGTCATTTCGGAGCGCTTGGATGCAGCCTGGCCGCCGCCCCCGCCCGGGGCATGTGTCCCTGAAGCCCTTGGCCACAGGTGGGGTGCGCTTTCGCGCAGAGACTCGGCCCATTCGAGCGGAGTCAGAGGGGTCTTGCCGTCTTTGCCGAGGATGGTCTGGCCATGCTCATCGACAGCGACCGCTTCGCCCTCTTCGTTCAGAGAGAACACGCCTTTGGCGCGCAAGATGATGTCGTCGGTGGCTTCCGGCAATGCACCGGCTTTCAGTGCTGCACCGCGTACCGAGTCGCCCAGGACTTTGCCCTGGAACTTGGCGGCGAAGGCTTCAGCCTTCTCAGCGCGACCAGCGAGCGTTTTTAGCTGCTTGTCATGCTCTCCACGCAAACGCTCGGTGCGCTTATTGAACACCTCGTCAACCTTGCCCTCGGTCAGCAGCTTGGTTTCTTCATCCTGCCCGGCGCGGCTGAGCAGGCCTTTGACTGCGTCGATGTCGATGCCTTCAAACTGTGTTTCAAACTGGGTCTGCTTGCCGGAGGTTTCCTTCAGCTTGCCCAGCAGTTCCGAGTTCTTGGTTTTCAAACCGGAAACGGATGCTTCAACGGCAGTCGCGATAGCGGCCTTGATTGCCGGGTTTTCCAGGTCGATTTCGTTTTCTTCTGCCACGTTGATGCACCCCTTGGGTATGTCTTGTCCACATTGCGGACATAAAAAAGCCCCGGCATTTGCCGAGGCTTGATTTAAAAATTTGTTAGTTACTAAACCTCTAATCAATCAGCATTGACAGGTTCTGAGTACCTGTTTTTTAACTGCGCCAATAAATCTGAAAGATCCAACTGCCAATGACCAAGTGTTGAAAACACCGTGATCTGGGCCTTTGATAAATCACCCTGGTGATTATTATCAAAGTGCCTAAATACCGCCTTCGCATCACCTTGAGATAAACGGATTTGGGTAGATTCACCGTAATTCAACAAAACCGGAAATCCCTTACCCGTCGATCCGGCCATATAAGCATTCCAACCGCTATCGAAATTTTTTACGCCTATTCTGGCTCCGCTCAAATTAACAGGCCTATTTCCAGACGAAACAACATCAATAACGAGGTCTACGCCACCAAACAGGGCAGATCCATTATTTGACGGCTGGATAGCCCCATTTAACTTTAGCCTCTCAGCGTTGTCTTTGCGCTGCGTGTCAGCCAACCATACAGCAACGATGACGGCCACAAACGCACCAATCCCCGATACCCAATCCCCAACACTTCCCCAATTCGGAACATACTGGACAGTCGAATCCGGGTTTAGGTATACCCCTGCTGTGAGCCCAAATAATCCGCCAAATATAAAAGCAATGGGTAACCCTATCGCGATTAAAAACTTCATGAAGCCTCCATATTGATGAAGGCGTTATAGCAACCCTGCACGCTCAAAAGCCAGCGGCTCCAGCTTTTTCATCTGAGCTAGAGTCAACGATGTGAAACTGCGATCAAGCTGCAGCTCGGCGAAGCGCTCAACACTCAACCCGCCTTCACGGAAAAGCTTGGCCCTGACCGGCCCGAGGGCTTCAGTTTGAAATGCCGCAGGTTGTTGCTGTAGCCAGTGGTAGTAATCAAGATTCGCACTGACCTGCTGACCTCCGTTGGAACCTACCGAAGCCCGGGTAGCGCCCTTGGCAAACATCTCACTGAGATTGGTCAGCAGAATGAAGGTCGTACGGCAGTTCGGGTGAAACGGCGGCCTTGGGCCTGAGTCCAGCGGAAACCGGCGCTTGTCCATCGAGCGACATAGCTGGCTGGTCTTGCTGTCCAGCGTGGCGATCATCTGTATCTCAAGCACCACATCAGTATTGGCCTTGGCCACCTCCATGCGCGCCTGGGACGACACATGCTGAATCGCGGTGTGCACGACCGTGCTGGCATTACGGTTGGTGGTGGCCAGGATGCCGTCTTTGTACCCTGCCGCCTTGGTGCCACGAATGTTGCGAATGATCTGGAAGTTCGTCTGCCCTTCAAAGAAGCCCTGCCGGATGGTGCCGGTAACGCGCTCACGCTCTGCACCAGTCCAATCCTTGATGAAGGCCTTCAGCAGCTTCCCGCCGCCTGTGCCGCGCACACTGAGCGGATTCGTCAGTACTGCGGTGCGAATTGCTGCGGCCGTCGGCGCGACCACATCCAGCGACACACCAACCGGCGCCGACCTGGCAATGCTGGTCGCCTCGAACTCGGCCTCGTAATTGGCGATGTCCACCAGGTCGAGGTTCAGTTGCGCGCTATAGCGGTCGAAGATGCCCAGCAGCAGGCTATCCACTTCCTTCAGCAGCGCTTCAAGACGCTTGACGTTGTACTCGGTCAGGTCCGACTGGGTGAGCCGCTCCCGTATAGACCGGTCAATCTCCTTAAGGAAAGGAGCAAATTTGCCGACCTCCCCTGCCTTCAGCTTTTCGAGGAAGACCGCGTGCCGGATCGTGGCATCAAGTACCGCTAGATTTACCGCCATTTGGTGTGTCCTCGTCGTCCAGATCCAGGCCGTCGCCCTGCTCTTCCAGTTCGCCATCAATCTGCTGGTCAGTGCGCTCTGGTGCTATCAGCCCCAGTTTGCGCAGGTACGCCCGCAAATCAGCCTTGGCGAAGCCGCCGTTCTGCCACAACCCAACAAGGGCGGTGATCATCTGCGGATCAGCTGTCAGCTCTACGAATTCCTGATTGATCTGGTACGCGACCTTGTCAGCCATGCCCATATAAGCGCCGCACCACATGATGGCCCGGGTATACGCCTCGCTGACGTTGGCCACACACCCCGCAAGTACCGAAGTGGATGCTGACTGGTCGCCGCGGGCCTCGGTGGCAGTCTTGGACGATACCGAAGCCACCACCATACGAGCGCCCAGCTCAATCATCATCTGGTTTTTGTCTGCCATGGCCTCTTTGACCAAGGTGTTTGGCAACGGCTGCGCGTAAGCAAAAGAACCGCCCGCCGGAAGCAACATAGGCGCCCGGGAGCCGACATAAATGCCGTTCTTCTCCATGTGATCGCGCCACTGCTCATCAAGGCCTGAGATATAGGGCTGGGCCTGGCCGCACCAGAACACGCTGTCTTCATAATCGGCACTGTTTCGATAGTGGCCAAGGTTGATCATAGCGATGTCGTACAGGGGTGACTCATCGATGGTCGGGTCGTTGTTCTGCGCGCCGACAAAGGTAAACGGGATCTCTTTGAGGCGACCACCTGTGCCTGTGGGTGCAAAAGCCTCGACTACCTCCAATGGTCCGCCACCTCTGGGCCCCGATCTGCGCCAGACACGGCAAACAAAACCCTCCAGTTCCAACGCCAACTCCCGATATTGCTCGACCACCTTGAAGCCGAAGCCGTCTTCAATTTCTGGCGCTTCGCGCAGAACCACCATCGTCAGCACGTTATGGCCGTTAACCATCCCGGTGCGCCAGTTGATGATGTCTTCCGCGCAGTAGGAAAGGATCACCGAGTGCCCGCCCACGCCTTCATCCTGATGATAGTCGACATAGAGCCCGTGACGCCCGGCCTCAAGCACCTTTTCCAGCGTGCCTTGCGAGTGCTGATAGATGCTGACGCCAGAACCGTTGGCATTGTCTTGCAGGTACTCTAGCTTCTTCGGCACAGTCAGCGTCGGGTCTTTGTGGAATGCCAGGCCAAGCAAACCGTTCCGAGTGTGACCGGTGGCATTCTTGAACACTGCTCGTTCACGGTAAGCCTTGTTGCGGTCGGTGTTCTCTGGCGACTTGTCGTGAGCATTGATATACGGCAACCGGGAGACAATGCGGTGCTGACCGGCACAAACGTCGCGGACGGTCGCCCAGCGATCCAGAACTGCTGTGTATTCCGCACGTTTGAAGGAGACGTCGTTGCTCATCGGGCGAATCCCATTTTGATTGAGGTGACAACCGTTTTGATTGGGTAACGCTTGGCGATGAAGTAACCCGCAGCGTCGTTCATATGGTCATGGCCCTTCTTAGGGTCTTTGTCAGGCTCTCCCTTGTCGGTATAAGTCTGACGCTCCAGGCACAAGGTAAGCTGTGGGCACTGATCGATATTGACCTTTAGGCGGCGCTCACCGTAGGTGTTCAGGAGCATGGCGTTGACCGCATTCACACGGTCTTTAACCCCCGGGTTTGTCGAATCAACAATGACTGAAAAACCGGCCTTCTTAAGCAGCGACAAATCTGACTCACTGGCGTTCTTACTACTGGTGTTCTGGCCACTAGCATCTGGGTAAACGGCAATGTTGTGTCCCGAGAAGCGAACCTTGATCTTTTCGATCATCTCCGGCGTGTCACGCACAGCGTGGAACTCATCCAGAGCCAACGGCAGATCGTCGCGAACCACGTAGACCACGGCGCTCATTTTCATGACGTTGAAGTCCATGCCAATGTGCAAAGCCTCGCCCGGCTTGATTCGCTCGCTGGTTCGGCAATCTTCACGATTGAACGTGTAGTAGACGACACCAGCGTAGTTCTCGAAGCCGGCTTCGTACTCTTGCCGGAAGGTGCGTGGGTCCATCTTCCGGCGCGCCGCCTCAAGCTCTTCAGGAGGAACGTTGCCGCCTTGTAACGAGGTGTACTGCCAGCTCTTGTGATCCGGCTCACCGCCTGGCTTGCCGTCCAGATAAGTGTCGTAGCAATGGTTAAAGCCCTTCGGAGTGCCAATGCGCAGCGCATGGCCGCCCTTACGCATACCAACGCCTGGAATCTGGTACTGACAAGTCGATAGCATCGGCCGCAGCACTTCTTCCCACGCCGCCCACGGGCAGTCTGCCCATTCATCCACCAGGACGAAGAACAGGCCGGAGCCACGCAGGTTGTCATAGTTGTCGAGCCCCACCACGCGCATGACGTGCCCGGACTTGAGGGTGATCGAGCATTCGGTCTCGTTCGGGCGGTGTGCACGCCATGCCTCGGGAATGGCCTGCTTCAGGCGCCGCCAGAACACCCGCTTGGCCTGTTTGAAGGTCGGCGCGCCATACCAGATCTCGTCCTCAACGCTCACGCCCCACTCAGCAGCCAGACGTGCAGCGCGGCGCATCTCGGCCTTGCCCAAGAACGTCTTACCGAACCGGCGCCCACACACCGCGTCGCGAAAGCGCGCCTCAGGCTGGAAGCCCCAGCAATAAATGTTCGCCTGCTTGGGCGTCAGCTTTACCGGCGGGTCAAAGGTACGGGGTAGCGGGGACATTCTCGTCAGGCTCCAAGGTGTACTCAGCAACGGCGTGCTGCTGGTCCGCTTGGGAGCCCAGAGGTTTCTCAGGTTCGATGCGGCGATTCACGTAGACATCGCCCACCTCTTTGGCGGCCTGCTCGTACAACTGAGCGGTCAGCGCCAAGTTGCGCATGGTTTCGGCCTTCTCAGCCATTCTCCCAAGGCCACGCAAACGGAAGGCGCGGTTGGCTATAGGGATCTCGGCAGTTTCTTCCCTGAATCGCTTGCGGGTGTCGTGAAACAGGGTCGCCCACTTCACGGCAAGCCCCTTTCCGGCAGACTTGGTTGGGTCGTGCGTCTCCACCTGCTGGCGGCTTACCACAACCCCGTATTCGCTCTTGACGGCTTCAACCACCTGGGACGGTGTGTCAAAGCACGCCAGCGCCTGAACGATGAAGCTCTTCACCTCATTTTTCAGGACTGCCATAAATTCTCATCCGTCTAGAGCCTGTCAAGAATCAGGCCGATCTGAGCAGACAGGTTCCGCAGGCCCTCGATATATTCAATTTCCCCACCTCGGCGGGTTTGTTTTCAGCGTCTACCAGCGCCTGAACATCAGCGCTAGCGCCATAGCGGCGGACCACCCCAACGAACTCCTCGACGTCATGACCCTGCAGCTTGATCTTCGGGGCACCGTCTTGTGTGAATGCTGGTTGACCGTACTTGTCGGTCGCGTGAGCCAGGTGATACAGCTCGTGTTCCAGGAGCGCGCAGAACTCAAGGTCGCTGCACTGGGCGCAGTAGTCGGCAGCCAACGTGATGATGAAGGCCGGTACCTCGCCGAACCAATCACGCATCTGTTGCTCCATCCGGGCTTTCTGCCATCCACCGGCGCGGAACGCTACCTGTTCGGCCTGACCAAGCACTGTCCTGCCCTGCTTCTCGAAGCTCGACGACGCCCACATGACCCGGATGTCTGCATCCAGTAGGTGGGCATGGTCTTCGTTGTGGATGCTGCCGGTGTCGGCAAGGATCTCGGCTTGGAGCCATTCCCACACCTCGGGGGCGGGGATAAGGCGGGCATAGAAGGCAGATATCTCGGACTTCGTTAGCAGTGATGATGGAGGACTTGGTCTAAACATTAAGCGTCACCACTTGAAACAATCTCAATATGCCATCATCTATTCCTTGAACTCTAAAAAGGAATTTCAAAGCGATGCCTAAGATGATCTGCCTGGCTCACAATAGTTGGCCGCCTACCGCTACTGTTCTGCATTTTTCAAGCAATGACGTACCAGTGATTTTGATTCTGGATGCCAAAGCAGCGGTGAAAGTCGCGATGGATCAATTTCACGCAAATGAGAGCAGGCCAAAACGTCTAGCCGCGAATTACCAAACACTTTCAACGACAGGGACGCTTTATATTCCAATGCTACACGTGAATTTTAACGGCACAGTTGAATTCAGTGACGGGAGGCACCGCACCTTGACGTTGGACTCTATGGGGTTCGCAACGGTGCCTGTGCTGACCAGCCTGAAAAATGCAAGCACGATTCAACATCTGTGGGGTTCTATCGCTACTGCCAACACCGAGTACGACTTTCCTGACCCACACGTAACAAAATTCATCGGCATTTAATCCAAATGATCAGCGCCACGTTTTTGAGCATTCTTAATGCGTGGCACAGATTACTTGCTCCGGCGATCGACGCCACCAGGAGCCTTGTCACACCGCAAGCAATGCTCACAGTTCAGGGTGCGGCAAAGCCATGCTTTGGTCTGTGGCCAGTACGTGGCCATGAACCAATGCCGGGCGCCCGCCAGTGCCAGCGACACATACAATGTGGCTCCAGCAATCGTGGGCGCAAAGAACATCCGTTCACTGCGGGCTAGGATCGCGTAACCACTCAAGGCAATCACCGCGTAGATGATCTTGCCCAGCACCCCGTCCCGAACCTTCCCGCTCAAAATGCACCAGGTCGCCCACAGCGCAATGACGCCAGCGGAATAGGCGTTGATGTATTCGAGGATCATGGACCACCTCCCCCGAACCGTTGGCGGATGAGCGCCCACAGATCAGCGGCTTTGATAGCTCGGGTAATCGCAGCAATCAGCGATCCACCGAAAGTGCCCAGCAGGAAGCCGACACCGGCAACGCTGCGAGGCTCATCGATACCGAAGTATGCACTGACAAGGCCGGTAAGGTAGTGAGCGCAGACAGCACCCGAAAAGATGAACACTGCCCAAGCCTTGCGGTTGATTAAATCGTCTCGGTGCCACCATGCGGCAGCTACAGACCCGAGAAGCCCAGCTATTGCCCAGTCGAGCTTGTCGAGCAAGCGGTGAAAGAACTCCATGCGCTCGACTCCGTGGGGCATGACTGAAAAGTTCGGGGATACCCCAAAAACAGAAAAGCCCCGCACGCTGGCGAGGCTTGAGAAATTACTGGTAATAAAACCCTTGCGAGGGCCGGGCTGCTTCAGTCAAAGCTATGCAGATTTGCGCGCTTCTCCTGCATGGTTAGATCACCCTGCTTGCGCGGATTGCCGCACATCCAACAGGAGCAGACCTTGCCGTGGTTGGCGAATAGCCCGGCATTGCGCTGGTTAGTCGTCCAGCAGGCATGAAGTCGCTGCTTTCTGTAGAAGCGAGCCTTGACGCGTGATGTGTCGTGTCGACGTTGTGCCCTTGGCATAAATCCTCCTAGGCCGAAGACGACTAAGCCCCGGCAGATTTCTCTGGCGAGGCTTTTTCGGCTCACTCCTACACACGCAGGAATGACAGGATGTGTGAATAATGGCTCATTGGCTCACTCACCGTCAAGCAGCCTGTGTGCCAATGAGCCCCTCAGCATCCAACAATGCTTGGGCGGATACCAAAGCCTCATCAACCTCGCGCTCCAGAGCCTTGCGAATTTCACGCCTCCACCGCTCTTGGGTTTTGATCGGATGCGGCTCATTCGACCAGTTGTCCATCTCATACCAGCCAGCAGGCAGGACGTTAGTAGACCGCTTGCCATCCGCACCCGGCAGCCTGGGCAGCGCCCACGTCACCACTGCGCAGTGCAGGAACCGCTCCGGAGCTGGTGATCGCATAACCCGCGTCAATTCGGCAATGGCTGCATGCTTGCGCTCGGAGTGGGTCGAGAACTTCGCCACCAGCGCCCGCCAGTGCGCCGGAGCCAGCGCCTTGTGCAGTCGACCGAACACCCAGCAGTCAGTGAGAAACGCCGCCTCTTTTCCGACGATTTCCCCTTTCTGCTTTGCGCATTGCACCTTCGGCTCAAAGTCACAGCCACCTGCGGAGTTGATTGTTTCCGAGGCCAGCGCTCGAACCACTGCTGACACCACGTTGCGATAGGTCATGCCGCCCTCTTCAGCTCTCTGGTCTTTGCCCGATAATCGGCCTTGATGGCCTTGATCTCATCTACGGTGTACTTGCGGGCCGAATGAGGCACTTCCAGCCAATTAACCTTGTCGACACCGACGCGCTGTACCAGACGAATGCGATACTCCACAGCATTGCCCGACAGGTTGCGGTTGCACCTCACGCACTGGCGATGGATGTTCAGCGGCTCAAAGCGCAGCTCAGGGCAGGCACCCACAGATCGGTAATGCCCGGCATCCCAACGGCTGCCGGTCATAAGGTCGTTATCGTTCGGCGTCGAATCGCAACTGATGCACGGCAGGTGCGCGTCACGCAGGCGCACATACTCGTTCACTGCGGCCTGAGCTTCGCGCAGGTGTTCAGCTCGGCTCTTGAGCTTCTCCTTGCGGACCTTGATCTCTTTGCGCTCGACCTGAGCCAGCGACTTACGGGCCTTCTGCTGATTCACGTCCTTGATGGCCAACGCACAGGCCGGACTGCAAACTGCCTGCCCCAAGCGCTGCGGCTGGAAGCTAATACCGCATGCCGGGTTCTTACACATCTTTGGACGAGGCTGCTTGACTGCGAGATTCATGCATAGCTCCCGATCTGATCAGCAGCACTCAAGGCGTCCTGTTCCGTTTCAAAGTGCGCAGACAGCACCAACCGCCAGCAGGCGTTGAACACGTCGCGATAAAGCGGCTCAAATGCAAGGTCGTCCATGCTCGACCAACTGATTGACTTGGCCTCTTTGCGAATACCTTCAGGCGTATGTACCAGGTGGAAGTGCCCCGCCTCAATCGTCACCCACTCGCGAAATGCTTCACGGCTTTTGTCCACTGCTGGAAAACGATCTGCGCGCGAGGACTCAAGGCCTGAAATGTAAGCAGCCACGGCATCCGACAGTTGCCCAGGCTTACCACTCTGCGCCTCAAAGAACTTGGCCAACCCTTGAATCCCGCGGAGCTCTTGCCGAGGAATCAAGCCGCCAACCGGCTCCCAATACTCCCAAGCCAGATCCAGCATGGAAAAGAACTTGCCATGAAATTTGGCGTTGCGCATTTTGGTGAATTTGCCGTGAATGACTTGGCCCAGCTTCCACTTCTGAGTCAGCTCGCGATCAGCTTCAGTGGCGGGCACGAGGCCTTGGGCGGTACGGATAAGAGCGACCTCAGCCACGGCGAACACCTCGCAGTTTCAGTGCGGCCCGCTCAGCGCAGGTGATGCAGTCCTGAACGCCCGGTACCGCAGCACGACGTCCTTCTGAAATCACTTCGCCGCACTCGCACTCATGAACGCTTTCGCCGCGGTAAACCACGCGAGCAGCAAGGGCTGAAGCCAGTTCTTTTTCAATACGTTCATCTGCAAAATCGACATCATCGGCCACGGGCGGCCTCCTTGGAATGGATGGCAGCCGACTGGCTGATCAAATTGGTTCTACGAAGGTCAAGTTCGGCCAGAACCCTACAGCGCTCAGCCTCTCGGGCATCAGCTTTCTGTTGACGCTTCAATGCTAAGTCGACGCGTATTTCATCAAGCTTGGCGCGGACTTTTTCAGAAGGCTGACAAGGAGTGCCCGTCAGCAATCCAGCAACGGCGCGCCCATCCTCGGTTATGGGTTCATGCGTCAGGTCAGCCAAGAGCAGGCAGCCTCGCTCTTGCGAAACTCGCTGCATTTGAACAGCGGCGTTAACAGCCTCGATTCGACGGTTCGGATCAAAACCCACAGATACGCGCCATTGGATTGGCTTGGCTTCGGTACGAGCTTTCACGACCAAACGCTCGTAAGCACTGATGAACGCCATCCGAGCCCCCACTTTGTCGCCAGCATTCAAAACTGGCCGGGCAGCGCTCAAAGCCAACTGAATTTCTTCAGTCATCACCACCGTGTCGAACTCGTCACTGGATGCAAGAGCGATTGACCAAGCCTCATCCTTGCCCGGACGACCATCAGCGGCCTGCACACGCTGGAGAATTGAGTCCGTTGTCAGCTTTCCGCCACCACGACGGCAAGACTTGAGCGCAGCCGACACCGCCGTCGCCGGGTAATCCGCTAAATCGTCAGCAATCAGCTCGGCAGCATCGGAGCTCAGCGATTGCCCCATTGCTTCTGCAGTAGCACAAACGGCCAAGGCCAAGCGCGCAATTTGGTCAGGTGCCATGCGCTCAAAGGAATTCATTCGGCTGCCCCCCTGCCCGCTGCATGATCCGCTGCGCCGCTTCCATTCCGGCTGCGTGATTCGCTTGCTTGCGCTCGATCTGCTGGGCGGTAGTTGAGTTCATCTGGCGGTTCGTGACCCACTGGGTGTGGTAACTCTCGGCGTTGACCAGCAATTCGTTGAGGCTGTGGCATTTGCGCACGACGCCGACATCGCTGTTTTTCAGGTAATGGGCAGCGACGTGGTGGGCGACATCAGCTCCGAGGCGATCCACAAGCTGACCCAGCTGGCCACCAGCCTTGGCATTCCAGACCGGCCAAGTGTTGTAGCGCTTGCGGTAGGCCATGGCGTAGTTGGCCCAGGCCTTGAAAGTTTTGCAGGTCTGGTCTTTGGGGCCAGGCATGTCAGCAGGAATCTCGACCCGTGGCGCCTCGAAGCGGTCAACAACCAAAACCAAGCCGTGGGACTGAACCGGCTTGCCGGGAGCGTCCTGCAAATCCTGATTACTGGTTACCTGATTGGTACCCTGATTATTGGTACCCTGATTTGTCGGAGATTTATCCGACCCTGACACGGATTTTTTTCCGACCTTGCTCGGAGATTTATCCGAGGTGGATCGGATTTTTTTCCGACCATCAAGAGCATCTGAGGTCGGATATTTTTCCGACCCATCAATCTTGCGATTCCACTCTTTGGCTTTCTCAGTCAAACGAATCAGAGTGATGCTGGAAGTGCTGGAAAGCTCAATCAGACCAGCATCGCGCAGGGCCTTCAGAAGGCGGTACGCGGTGTCCGGCTTGTCGGTCAGCAATGGCAACTCTTCAACGATCTTGGCCTTGCTCAGCGCAAAGTAGATCCCGCTGTCAGTCTTGATCGGGTTAGCCCAGCTCGGGCATTCGTAGACGAACGCAAACAGCAGGGTTTGCTGTGCATTCAAGCCCCACTCCAATGCCTTCGGCTGGTTGATGGTGATCGTGTACTGCATGTCAGACCTTCCCGACCAATGTGGCCAGTTCAAGGAAGCGATCCACGTACCAGTGAGGATGGGTCTCGCGCGGGCACTGAGGGCTTGTGAGGTTCTTGCCGAACTTGAGGCCTTTATCGGTCACACCCCAAAACTCCACCGTTTCGCGCTTCGAGTTCACGCGTGTCAGTGGTTTCAGGAAGCCATGAGCTGCCAATGCGCGATTGAAAGCGGCGGCGGTGCTGCTGATGCCGTTTTCTTTGATCAATGCGGTAACGGCCTTGGTCGGCATGGAGCTGCCACCAGTTGCGTCTGAGGCAGCATCAATGGCGTAGCCCGGCAGAAATTTGGCGTCGAGCCCGTTGTTTGCGGCGATCTGAGCCAACATCATCATTTTGCTGGAGGGTGCAGGTTTCAGCAGACGGTCAAAGCATTCAAGGATGGCCAGCTCGCCGACGATCTTCGGGTTGCTGGGTAGCGAACGTGCGCGCTCGCGATCCTCAAGAGCCGTCATGCGATCAAAGACAAGCGCTTGAAGCTCATAGCTGTACGACATGGCAATGAGGCAAGCTTCCCGCTTAGGGAAGACGAAGCACTTTTGAATGCGACTACGAGTATCAAGGTAATCGGCTGAAAATTTAGCCGATTGATCGGCACCAAGAACACGCGGAACCTTTGCGATTAAGTTTTTGTGCGTGAGAGTTGGCTCGTTCTTATCGCGCTTCGAGTTAATGAAGTCGACCAGCTCAAGGCTGGACATAGAAACACCCCGCGCCACATTTTCAGATTGCGGAAAACGTGGCGCGAGATTGTTGGGGGTATTGATATGTGGCTGGGTTTGCATATAATCGGCCTCACGAAGTGTTAATGAATGAGCCACCATGCCCGGTGGCTTTTTTGTGCCTGGGATTTGGTTCTGCATATCTACTAGTGCACAGCCGTAGCGCACTGATCCGCGCATGCGCGGGAAAATTAAGAAACAGATTTCAAATTTCTTGGGGTCGAAGCGAGCAACTGTTCCGCACGACGCCCCAGCTCACCAGCCTTAGCCTCTACCTGGCGACACTCCTTGGCGAAAGCCGGCAAGTGCGGCAGATCCAGTTCGCACATCACCTGGTCGTCAAACACTTCGCTGCCGGTATCGATCACGTCACCAAGGGCACGGATCAGTGCGCCGAAGCTTTTGTTCGCGCATTGGTCGCTGATCATCTGGCGGGCCCCGGTCAAGCCGTGGCGGCTCGCCAGTTCGTTAACGCAGTGGTCGCGGAATTCAGGCTCCAGGGCATTGACCCACGACTCTTCCAGCCAGGAAGGCATTTCCTGATCGCCGGACAACCACCGCTGAACACGCTTAAGCCAACGACCGGTCGCCTTCACGAACTCAGCTACGTCGTTCTGCGTGGTCAGGGCCGCGAAATCAGGCACCTCTTTGGAGACGGCCTTCTCAGGGCACGACAGATGTAGCTCACGGCTCAGCGCCTGGGCGAAATCGTCCTGGCTAAGACTGGTGCGTGCTATCTGGTTTGCAGCGTGGGCGACCAGGACCTGATCACGGGTTTGAAGGATGTGTCTGGAACTGGACGTTTGCATGTGAACTGCTCTCTCTTAGTCTGGTGTCAATGAAGCCGCGGATAGAAATGGCTATTAGCTAGCCAACTTCATTGCTTGCCCGGGCATCGCTTTAGCAAGCAACCATTCAGCGGCAAATTCACCAGAAGCAGCTGCCAGTAAATGGGCGTAACGGGTTTCACCGGAATACTCAGTGCGAGGTAAAGATTCAGCAGCGATCCATTTGTAGATAGCTCGCTGACTGACTCCGCAAATTGCCGAAGCTTTTGCAACCCCTCCTACCTTGGTGATTGATTCTTTGAGAGCGCTCATGGCGTGGCCCTCCGGCCCTAAATATGAACTGTCGGTACATATTAAGTCGGAACTGAAAGTACATGCAAGCTCATGCCATATTGAACCTATGGTTCATATAGATGATTTAAGGGCAGCCTTTGTCGCTCGCCTCAAAAAAGCCCTTGAGGCAAAAGAAATTCCGCAATGGGGGGCTGGCGCTCGCCTGGCAAAAATGGCGAAGGTCACACCGAAAGCTGCCAGCAAATGGATGAATGGGGAGTCCATCCCTGGAGCGGCAAAAATGCTGGCACTTGCAACTGCTCTCGACGTGAAAGTTGAGTGGTTGCAGCATGGGGCGGGACCTGGGCCTGGCGAGTCAGCCACAGCGATATGCGAGCCCGTCCCGCCAGCGCAAGTAACTACGCTAGCGCGACCGCCCATGCCCTACGATTTCTCTAACGATTTCGAAGGTCAATACACATTCATCGATCAGTACGACGCAAGAGCGGCAGCCGGACCGGGCTGCGATAATCCTCACGTTGTCCTGCGCAACACCCTTGCCTTTAAAACCGAATGGTTGCGTGCCAAGGGCGTCAAAGCAAAAAACCTTAAGGTGATCTACGCCCACGGCAGCAGCATGTGGCCAACGATCAATGACCACGATGTGATGCTGGTCGATGAGTCCCGTATAGAGCCTGCAGATGGTCAAATCTTTGTTATGTGCAATCTTGATGGTGAAATCGTCAAGCGCCTTGTGAGTTCGGAGGATGGTGCCTGGATTATCCGTAGCGACAACCCTGATAAGTCCAAATACCCGGACCAAGTGCTTTCAGACGAAGAAATCAACGAGCACCGGATTCTTGGGCGTGTGATTTGGCGCGGCGGGGATTTATGAGCGTCATCGTAGTGGAGCGGCAGGCGAATTGATCATGACCGAGAAACCTGGTCAGACTGCGGCGGTGACCGCGGCCGATATTGAAGGATCTATTCAAGAGCTGAACAAAATGGCTGAGCGCCTTTGGGGCGATGGTCGTGAAGCCGAGGCAAAAGCCCTGCTCGATGCGCTGGATGCTTTAAATCGAGCGCTGGATAGGATCAGGATTGGTGAGAATGGGCGGGTTGTGACTCTTCACTGAGCCGGCTGGATGAATCTAGGAGTAGTAATGGCATCAGTTACCTTTCTGGACGGTGAGGAAGATATTCCAGAGATTATTTATGCCCTTAAATCTTGCGGGATCGCAGTGCTCGGGTGCATGCGTACACGAGCTCCCGAGTTGCGAGAGCTCGTTAGCAAAGCTTTGGACGCTGACAAGGTGGACGACTACAGCGTGATTAATTTTCTGCTGCCGTTAATACGCGATGGCGTACCTTGGCATACCACTGTGTTTTTCTATGATGCCAAACACAGTTACCGACCCGGGTCGTCCATAGCCTTGGTGGGCAGAGCTTTCAACGCTTGGATTGAGGATGGTCAAAAGAGCTATTATTTCTACAACGAATAGTTTTTTGCCTAATTCGAGGCATTCGGATGGACGCATCGAAGAATGGACTCACGGAAGACATTGGCAGCTGCCCTACTAATATCGGTCAGCACGCAGGCCGTGTCAGGTGACGACGTCAACCCTATCGCTGCCGCGATATTTATCACAATCTCCGCGCCAACCATTTTAATTGGGGCGACCACATCCCTCAAGACTGAGCCGCCTAAGATTTTCAAATCGGCGAAGACCGACGCTCTGGCGTTCATTGGTTCGGACGGAGAGATTCGCGAGGCCCAGTTTGAGCAGGCCTCCAGATACTACCGCTCGACCAGCTCACCGCCGCTGATGTCAGACACGCAACTGGCCCTGGCGATTGCAGTACTCCCCTGAGTCTTCCTTGGCGGCGGAAGTGTTGTCGCGGCCCATCCCTGCCATAAATGGTGGCTGTGCGCCACGAATGGTAAAGTCCGGGCTTAATTTAGGGAGAGATCCAATGAAAGGCTTCGGTACATTTGCCCTGATAGTGGGCATCTGCTGGGTAGTTTTCGCGCTAAGCATGGACGTCTCAGTGTCAACGGGCATGGGAAGAGTTAACAACCTTGGCCTAATGGCAGACCGCCAGGTGCACGCGATTGTGGGCGGGATGATTGCCCTGGCTGGTCTCGTGATGCTGATTTTAGGTGGCAAGGTGTCAGCCTCTGCCCCTTCAGCGCTAGCCGAGATGGATACCCGCCCCTGCCCCCTTTGCGCTGAAACCATCAAGAATGCAGCTATTAAGTGCAAGCACTGCGGGGCAGAGGTTGAACAAGCGACTCGCGTGATCCCTGCTGCGGGCTGGACAGTACGCATACCATGCCGGCCCGGCATGGAGTTTGATGCCACCCAGAAAATCATGGAGGACGAGGGATTGCCCTGCGAAAAACCTGACGGTGCAGTCGTGGTCATCGGCCCATATGAGGAAAAGAGAGAAGCGGTTGCGGTGCTCAGACAAATCAGAGAAAACAACTCCCTTTTTGGAGAGCTCTCATACAAAGGATAAGCCGGTTATAGCAAATAAAGTCCACGTCGAAGCCCGCTCAAAGCGGGCTTTTTTGAGCGCCAAAGAAAAATATGTACTTTTGGTTCTTGTTTTTAGTGAACCATTAGTACATATTTAATCCCAAGCCCAGCAACACAGGCCCAGTAGTGAAAGCCGCGAAGCTCTTTAACAACCAGCGCAACAAACGGAATACCAATAGACCGCATTGCCTCTGCCGGCGACCGGCGATCAGACGGGTCAGATAGCCCGCCCACGACAGGAGAACCCTGTACGGCTGATCGATGGCGAAAAGCCATAACCGAGTGAACGACCCGGCAAGCAATGCGCCCCGCTCAATCCAGCGGCAATGGGGTGGAATTTTTCACTGATGCACCTGGGCAACCGGGTGCATTGGGAAAACAACCGGAGAGACTAAATGAGCAATTCAGTGTTTGAAGCAAGCGATGAGCTCGTGAACGAGGCGGCCACATCGTGCGCGAAGTTGCTGGAAAAGTGGTTCGACGGCGTCGATGAGGCAATCGCAGCGCTCGAAGCTGACCAAGCTGGATTGGCAGACCTTTCGCTACGCAGTTACATCAAGCAACGCCAAGTAATGACGGTTGCGGCGCATATGAACATCCGCGCCTTCAGCCGTGAAGTATTAGAGCAAGTCGCCCGAAGCTTTCACCGGCAGGCCTTCCCAAGAGGGCCTGACGGGAAATCAACCAACAAGGAGTAGGACCATGCTGGTACTCACCCGCCGCGTAGGCGAAATCATCCGCATCAACGACGACATCAGCATTCAGGTGCTGAGCGTTTGCGGGCAGCAAGTGAAGATCGGAATTGTCGCCCCGGCTGATGTTGCGGTTCACCGGGATGAGATTTACCAGCGTATTCAGGCAGAACGCGAACCTAAAAGCGCGGCTTGAGTGGAAAGCATCACTGAAGCCCGTTCGCTGAGCGGGCTTTGGGATGACAACCGAGGATGCGATATGCAAATCAACCAACAAAAAACAGTGCAGGTCGATATTACCGAACTGCATCTGTACATCAAGATCCGCGACGGTTTCTCTGCTGGCCTGAAAGACGCCCAAGGCGAAGAAGTAGGCAGTTATGAAGGCTACGTGCCGGACTTCTTTCCCGGCCAGCATTACGGCGACTACCTGATTATGAACATCGATCTGGAAACAGGCCAGATAACAAACTGGAAGAAGCCGGTAGCCGCCGACATCGAGAAGATGCTCGATCAAGACGAGGAAGAATGATCAGCCAGCGCGAACGACAGCCTGTCGCGGGTCACGGCGCCACAGATTTGCTGATGACGCTTCTATGAGGCCGCATTGGAAATCAACGGGAGTCACAAAATGCTCAACATCAACGAAGACGATCTGAAAACCGCAATCGTAGCCAAGGTATCTGATGAGCTTCTGCGCGACGGCGATGACCTTTCCGGCATGGTCGCTACCGAATTGAAGAAGCGCATCGACAAGATCTTCAACGAGCGTGTGACGGCGCAAATTGAAGCCGCAATCAACGAAACCATCAACGGTTCGTTCGAGCGCGAATATCGCCGCGTTAACACCTGGGGCGAGCCAGAAGGTCCGGCCACGACCATTCGCAAAGAGCTGGAAAGGACCGTGAACGCTTACTGGTCAGCCAAGGTTGAGCCGCGCACCGGCAAGGCCGCAACGAGCGACTACAACACGGTCACCCGAGCCGAATACATCATGACTCAGGTCTGCGCCGAAGACTTCACGAAGGAAATGACCCAGAGCGTACGCAACGTATCGGGCGCCCTGAAAGACGGCCTTCGCATCCAACTGGCCAAACAGATGGACACCATGCTGGACGGCCTGTTTCACATCAAAAGCCTGCAAGACCAAGGGAAGGTTGAAAAGCCGTACTGACCTTTTCACTGATGCCCATCCAAAGCGGTGGGCATTGGGAAAACAACCCAATGGAGTGCTAAGCGATGATTCGAATTGTTGATGAGAGCGTTGACCTGTCTCCATATGACGAAGGGTACGCATCCAGAATTTCTGGATCGGCTCTTGATGAAAGTCTCTGTGACGATTGGGTGGCAGGCTGGTATGACGCCGATAGCAATCTGCGCTACGAAGCAGAGAACCCGATTCCAAACTGAACAACCAGCGTCACGACAGCTTGTCGTTAACTGCCCGATCCCTCGCAAGAGGCTGTATCGGAGTGTGATCTGAATCCTGCCGCCAAGCAGCACAGCTTCCATCCAGCGAGGCCCGGAGGAATGAACTCGGGTCGATGCAGGGATTGGCTCCTGCCGGATCACACCCCGATGCGGACGAAACTGCGGCCTATAACCGCACACCCGCATCACCAACGTCCAGCTGGCTAGGTCGCTTATCGCGACGTCAGCGCTGGAGCCGGACAGCGTAACCGGCACCCTCCCCCCTTTAAACCACAAAGACCGCATTAGCAGATGCCAGGCCAGTCTCGCGGCTGGGCTTGGTCACCCGTGCCTGGCATCTGGCTAATGCGGTTTACGCTTGGAGGCGACCATGAACCCAAGTCACCGCGCTTACTGTGATATAGCGCTTGCAATGCACCAGCGCCGAAACATGTCTGTAGCGATCAGCCTCGGACTGGTCGGCTCCACTTCACCTAAATGTGCCCCACGCTACCGGGTAATCCCTGTCAGCGGCGAGTTCTTCCACATCGTCGACGCCCGTACCAACAAGGTGAAGGGTTTCCGGCGTGACCACAACGCCGCCTGCGCTTATGCATGCAAACTTGAGCAGGAGTAGCTGCCATGCCTGATTTTCTCGATACCGTCGAAGGCCCCGACTGGCTTCACGATGCAATCAACAGCCTGATCTGCGGCGATAACGTCACCGCCCCGCGCCCTTTCGGCAAGTCGGTTGCTCTGGTCACACCGCAATCGCTGTACGAGGCATTAGCGGAACACTTGGGCGCCCAAGAGCAGATCGCCCCACTGCTGACCGACAACCGCGAATACCCGATTGAGCAGATGATTTGCGAAATCGTTGCCGGCGGGCGCCGCGTTCATGGCAAGGCCTTCGATCTGGCCTGTTCTGCTCTCGGCCCACCTAAGGTCAAGCACCACCCAACTGCCTTGCACGATGTTGCAGAGGCCCTGATTCGACCTTGGGCCAACACATACGGCGAAGCTCGCGCCGAAGAGTTGGCGGTAGACGCTGCGGCGGATCGGTTCGAGCAGGGTAAGGCAGATGCCGCGTGACCAACCGCCAACGCCAGCGCCGCTATCTCTTGTGGCGCGGCTCATTCCCTGCGCTCGCCCTCTTCACCTTCCTGATGTTGCTCAGCGCGCTCGCTGATCGAGTTACGGGTTAGCTTTTGGCTTTGTTCGCTACGGCTCTGGACAGCTCAAGAATGGTGTTGGACGCGCTTTGAAAGCTGCCAAGACCAGGATATTGGACCTCATAGATATAGCTGAACCGATCCGTCAAGGCCTTGTGGATTTCCTTAGCGCCGAGTGCGGTTGCCAAGTTGATCATGATTTCTTCCAGAGTTTCCCGCTGGCTGAGTCCTGTATTTTTTATTGTTCCGCTGTAACTGCCTGAACTCGGCTTTGGTGCCGTAATGATCTTTGTTTTACGCACTTCCTGATCCTCCTGATCCGCCTGATCGTCAATTCACAAAATATCCCACATACAACTTAAAACGCACAGCGCCCCGGTAACGGCATGGCGCAAGGAGCACCCATGTCCGCAGAACAACAATTAGCGATCCTGCCAGCTAAAGAAGTAGCCCTGGCAGTATTCAGCGCCCCCAAAGGCCTCGACCCGTACCTACAAAGCGTTCGGGAAGAAATCGACAAGTTCAACGCCTCGGCACCTGACGTTAAAACCAAAAAGGGCCAAGACGCGTATCGCTCGATTGCTTACAGCCTGGCGGGATCAAAAACGAAACTCGACAGCCTGGGCAAAGAACTTGTTGCAGAGCTGAAGGATGTACCGAAGAAGATCGACGCCGAGCGCAAGCGCGTTCGTGAGCTGCTGAGCGCGTGGCAAGAGGAAGTTCGCAAGCCGCTGACTGACTGGGAAGCCGCAGAGCAGGCTCGCAAGGATCGGCACGTCGATGCCGTACAGGCAATTGCGGATTTTGCCCTGGATCTGTCGGACGTCACCGCCGCGGTACTGCTTGAGTCTATCGCCTCGGTTGAGGCGGTGAAGATGGGCGAGCACTGGGAAGAGTTCGAGGCTGAAGCTGCCCGCACCAAGGATCAGGTTCTGGACAAGCTGCGCGCCACCCTCGCCGCCCGCCAGAAATATGAAACCGAACAGGCGGAACTGGTCAGGCTGCGCGCCGAAACAGAAGCGCAGGCCCAGTGCGAGCGTGACGCCCAAATCGCCCGGGAAGCTGAGGAGCGCGCCCGCCGCGAAGCCGAGCAGCGTGCACAGGCAGAACGTGATGCCGCAGCCAGGCGTGAAGCCGAAGCAAAAGCCGCCGCTGATCGCCGGGAGCTGGAATTGAAGCTGGCTGCTGAGCAATCGGAGCGCGCCGCCGCCCAGGCAGCGCGCGAAAAGATCGAGTCGGAGCAGCGCGCCGCGCAACAGAAGATCGACGACGAGCTGCGACATAAGCAAGCGATGGCTCAGGCCGAAGCCGACCGAGTCGCTGCTGAACAGCGTGCAGAACAAGAGCGCATTGACTCGGATCGCCGCCAAGCTGAAGCCGCTGAGCGAGCGAGACTCGCAGAGATCGCTCGGGCAAATGCCGCTGCCGACGAGATCAACCGCCAAGCCGCCGCGCGGGAGGCGGACAAGGCGCACAAAGCAAAGATCAACCGCGCCGCGCTGGACGCATTTATCGCCGGCGGTATGCCCGTGGAATGCGCGAAACAGGCAGTCACCTTGATTGCTCAGCGCAAGATTCCAGCCATCGCCATCACTTACTGAGGTCGTCATGAACGAAATCATCCAAATGCCAACGCGCGAAAGTGCTGGCCTAACCGCTGCAGAGGTGCATCGCTTCTCGGCAGTTGAAATTCGCCAGCGAGTAAACCTGGTACAGGAAGTGATGCAAGGCATCATGAAGCGGGAAACGCACTACGGCACCATCCCAGGCACCCAGAAGCCAACCCTGTACAAGCCGGGTGCAGAGGTGCTCTGTGTGACGTTCCGGGTTGCGCAGGAATACCGAATTGAAGATCTATCCGGCCCAGCCGTAGCACGCTACCGGGTCACTTGTGTTGGTCGTCACCAGATGACCGGCGTCGCCCTCGGCGAAGGCGTAGGCGAATGCTCGTCCAGCGAAGAGAAGTACAAGTGGCGCGGCGTCATCTGCAAAGCGGAATTGGACGCCACTCCGGAGAATCTGCGCCGTAAGAAATACTACAAAAACGGCAATACGGCCGACCAGATCCGCACCGAACCAGCAGACCTGGCCAACACCATCCTCAAAATGGCCTGCAAGCGCGCCATGATCGCAATGACACTCAACGTCACTGCCGCTTCGGACATATTCACGCAGGACATCGAGGACTTGCCTGAAGAGCTAAGACCACTGGAATCCTTTCACCCCAATAGCCAAAAGCCCACCCCCGCCCCGCACAACGCTGAACTGGCGGCACACTGGGTTGCTCAAGCAAACGCAGCAGTAACGCCAGAGGCGCTGACTGAAGTTTGGAAGGCTGGAGTCGCGGCAATCAATGAGGTCAAAGACACAGCTTCGTACGACGCGCTTAAGGCCGCAGTAACTGCCCGTGGCACTGAGTTGAAAACCGCTGCGGTGAAAGCTGATCCAGAACCGGCAGAGGAAGTCTTGCCTGCTGAAGAAGAAGTCGAATTTGAAGAGGTGAACGAATGATCATCGTCAATTGCACTCAAGGCTCAGAAGCCTGGCACCAAGAACGGGCCGGAGTCATTACCGCAAGCATGTTCGGTGATGCTCGCGCCCGACTCAAATCGGGCCCCAATAAAGGCGAGCCGACTGCAAAGGCTCTTGATTACGCCTTCCGTCTCGCAGTTGAGCGTATCGGCGGCAAGCCTCTGGATAACGGTTTTGAAACGTGGCAAATGCGCCGAGGCCACGAACTCGAACCTGAAGCCCGAATGGAGCATGAAATACAAACCGGTTTAATCGTGACTCAAGTTGGATTGGTCAAAACGGACGACGGCGTGTTTGGCGCAAGTGCTGACGGTTTCATTGGTGATGATGGCGGCGCCGAGTACAAGTGCTTCCTCGCCCCCGAAAAACTTCGCTCATTCCACATCGACAACGATGCCAGCGAAATAATGGACCAGGTGCAAGGCTGTATGTGGATCACTGGCCGAAAGTGGTGGCATATCGGGATGTATTGCCCTGACCTGAAAGTGGTCGGACGCCAACTTTGGTGGCAGGAGTTCAAGCGCGACGATGATTATATCGAAAAGCTCGAAGCCGATCTTTGGCAGTTCAAGTTGCTAGTGGACGGCTATGAGGAAAAGTTGCGGAGCAAAGCGGCATGATCGACAACCAAATCCTCGCAAGCACTCAACGCCAAGCTCAACTGGAGGCTGCAAAAGCGGCCTTCTTCAATTCTGGCGGGCAGATAATTCAAGCGCGCAGCTTCGCATTCAAACCAGTATTTCCGACCCGCTCTGACAAGGTTGATCCTGACACCATCCTGAAACGCCGCCGTAAATCACCAACTCTTGCTGAGCGCAAAGTTCTGCGCAAGCTTGCGGAGGCATTATGAGCAAGCGCAAACCGCATAACGTTCGCGTTCGGATGGAGCGATCTTGCCGCTCGCTACTGAACACGAATCACGTCGCTGTAGTGAACATCGACCCCAGCGGGCGCCAGGGCATGATCAATTACAAGTCGCTGAAGAACATCGCACCGGGGAAGATTGGCCAGGCCGTCTGCGGTATCCCCCACCGCTGGAAGATCTACCTGACCGCGCTTTGCATCGACGCCCGCGGCGACCGCTACAGCAAGTCGGTGGAGGTGGCGCCCGATGGCGTTTACCTCTCCGATCACCTGGAGGACGTAATCGAGCATTGCTACAAGAAGCTGCGCGACGAGGCCAATCAAAGTCAGATGGTGGCTTCGGGTTGGATCGCCATCCCAGAAGCGATATCGCTGGATGAGGCGCACGCCGCACGGATCTTCGAAGCCGTCGGCGCCTGGTGCCAGGTGAAGGTCGATTCATGCGCCGCATAGCCCGCATCCAGCAACGCAAACGTCAAACCTGGCTCGCACTGCCTGCCAGCGGAATAGAAGAGGTAGGCCATGGCCAAAACGGTACAGGAGCGGTCGGCCAAGGCTGCGCAGAAGCGGCTGTCGGTCGCCGAGAAGGAATTGCGGCACAAGGTCAGGCCGGGTATCGAGCAGGCGATGGAGCGTATCCGACTGCGAGGCCAGGTGCCGATCATCAGCGAGGTTTTGCAGATCGCCATCATGAAGATGGATTTGATGGCAAACGACGAGCTGATCGAGTTCTTGCGGTATCCGCGCCACGAAATTGTGATTAGCGAAAACGGGGCGCGGGTATTTCACAATCAAAACTTGGTAGAGCTAACCCGCGATCCGGGCCACGAAGATACATCCCCGCAGCTACAGCTCACCAGCCTGTTGTTTGGCATGATTTTTTTTGATGGACGCCCACAGTTTCGAGTTGTCTTCAGAAATTTTATCTAGTTCTCGAACAGAAAAATTCCCTCGCTCAATCAACCTAAAAAGCTCCCCATGGTAGTGCGCAAAAAGCGCAACCGGCGCAACCGGCCCCCCCTTACCGGACGCCTTCGCCTCATCAATCAGGTTTTTGCGGTCCTGTACGGCGAACTCCATGACCATCCTCACTCGCTCTCTTCGGGCTTGGAAGTGGTTCTGGATCCAAACACCTGCAACCGAGCCAAAAGTACCGACAAGTGTGCCTAGCAATCCTGCCACCCAAGCTTCCATTGAACACCTCAAATATCTGTTTTCCGAATAGAGCTTGAAGCTTCACACATCTGTTCGGACCTACTTCTTACCCAGGAAGGTCCATGCATCTTTAAGGGCTCCCACCGCTGCGTCGATACGCTCAGGATCTCCCGGATAGGCATTGTTCTTTATTGATCCTAGAGCGCTATTCAAGATCATGTCAGAACTGATCCCGCCTCTGAGTTCAAGCTCTTTCAGAAGTTGAAACACAACGTGCTCCAACGCAATGATTTTGGCTTCTTGAGACATCTGCCCTCTCCTTGATCCGGCTCCATGCCGGTCACCCGTAATACCTCATATCAACGAATCACGCCAGCCGGCGAGGCAGGCGCACGACTGGAGATAACCCATGAGCACCTTTGCAGTATTTGGAATGACCCTCGATGTCGCCAAGACCGAGGCCCGAAAGAAAACGGCCGGCACCCGGAAGAACCCGAAGGCTCCTGGCGGCGTTGAGCCGATCCCGGAAGCTGAATGGCTGGAGCTGGTCGCCAAGCGCACCGAGAAGATTATGGGGGGGGGTACGGTTCGCCAGCTCTCGCCACTCTTCGACGCGCCGCAGTACGCCGAGCAGTTCATTGAGTTAGCCCGCAAGACCCTGAGGTGCCGAGACATGCAGATCAGGGCGAAGGCCGTGCTGGTGGATGCCAAGGGCAAGCCGATCATCAATCCAAAGACAAAGGTGCCGCGCATAGGGTTTTCGGAGTGGCCGCCCAAGCAGGAAAGTCAGGCGGCTTGATCTCTTACTCGGAGATACCAGACAACCGTTTCCCCTCGGCAACCTTGGCATGGGCTTTGTCGATCTCATGAACTGCGCCGGCCGCACGCTCGTCGCTATTTAAGGACTCACTCGGATATAGGGAGATCAATTCTTTCGCGCGCACCCCGAGAGCTTTCAGATCAAGCCCCTGCTGATCGGCAGCCGCAAGAACACCAATCAGCGCAATCTCCAGCGCACCTTCCCGATTTGTCGCCATCAGTATCTCCTTTCCGGCGAAATGCCGGGCAGAACACAAATAAACCAAATTGAGCAATCACGCCAGCCGGCGAGGATCCCCTATGTCCGCACAACAGAAGAAGCCCCCATTCATCCATGCCCAACCGAGCATGGGCCTGCCATTCCAGAAAGAGCTGGTGGTAGATCTGTTCGCCGGCGGTGGCGGTGCAAGCACCGGTATTGCCCGGGCTTACCGGGAGCCGGACGTGGCTGTGAACCACAACCCGATTGCCTTAGCCGTACACCGCGCCAATCACCCACAGACCGCGCACTACGTCGCTGACGTCTTCGAGGTTGATCCAGTCATGGCCACCGGCGGACAGCCAGTCGGCATCCTGTGGGCTTCGCCTGACTGCCGCCACCACAGCAAAGCGAAGGGCGGTGCACCGCGTGACCGTGGCGTGCGCGGGCTGGCATGGGTTGTTGTCCGCTGGGCGCACGCCACCCGACCTCGCCTGATGTTTCTGGAGAACGTCGAAGAATTTTGCGACTGGGGGCCCATCGACGAGCACGGCCAGCCGATCAAGGCCGAACGTGGCCGCACCTTCAAGTCATTCATTGCAGCGCTCAGCACCGGATTGCCAGCGGATCACCCCGACATGCCGGAAGTTCTGCAATCTATCGGCGATTTCGTGCCAGTGGAAAGCCTGGTCAGGGGGCTCGGCTACAACGTCGAATGGAGGGAGCGGATCGCTGCGAACGCCGGCGCCCCAACCATCCGCAAGCGCCTGTATCTGGTGGCGCGCAGCGACGGTCTACCGATCGTTTGGCCAGAGCCGGTACGACACAAAAAGCCTACAGCGAAACAGCAACCGTGGCGCACAGCCGCCGAGTGCATTGATTGGAGCAACCTGGGCAAGACGATCTTCCGGGATAAACCAATGGCACTGAATACCCGCCGCCGGGTGGCCAAAGGCATGTGGCGCCACGTCATCACCAGTGAGAAGCCATTCATTGTGCCGATGCGCGGGACGTCAGAAGCGCATACCAGCACCCACGGCGTGGATGAATCGGTTTCGACCATCAGCGCCGGCGGTACCCATCACGCGCTGGTGCAGCCCGTGGCGGCGCCGTTCCTAACCGAATGCGCCAACGGATCATCCCAGCGAAACTTCGACGTGCAGGAGGCGCTGCGCACTCAGGTTGCCCAGGTGAAAGGTGGTCATTTCGCGATGGCGGCCTGTCACCTCACCCACCTTACACACCACGGGGAGCGCAGCGGCTACTCGCCGGACGAGTCAGCACGCACGGTCACCGGCGCGAATCGCGGCGAACAGGCCATTGTCTGTGGGCACATGACAGCTTTCGGCCAGAACGCCGTGGGAGGCTCGCCAGATGACCCTGCGCAGACCGTGCTGGCCGGTGCGGCGCGTCACGGGATAGTCGCGGCGAACCTGGTCACGCTACGAAAGGGGTCAGTAGGTGCAGACGTCGACGGGGCGCTGGGTGTAGTCGCCACCAGTACCGGTCACCACGCTGTAGCGGCGGCGTTTTTCGAACAGGCCAACGGCGGTTTCTACAAGGGCGACGGCCGATCCGGTTACCAGCCGGCCTCCACCATCTGCCAGTCGGGAGCCAATCAGCGACTGGCCACTGCATACCTGGTGAAGTACTACGGGTGTGACAAAGGCGGTGTTTCGCTGACAGAGCCGATGCACACGCTGCCGACAAAAGACCGCGTTGCCCTGGTCGAAGTGGTGCAGGTGCCGGATACGTTGACGCCAGAGCAAATGGAAGGCGCCCGCCGCTGCGCCGCCTTCATGCATGAGCATCTGCCTGAGCATTTCAAGGAGCCCGCCGAGATGATCATGCTCGGCGGGTATGTGCTGGTGGATATCACATTGCGCATGCTGCAGCCGCCAGAACTGAAGGCTGCCCAAGGCTTCGACAAAGACTACATCATTGATCGAGGCCTGTTCGTAGATCCCGTGACCGGCGCCGAGCAGTGGCTGCCAATCAACAAGACGAACCAGGTCAGGCTCATTGGCAACAGCGTTTGCCCTGACGAAGCCGAAGCCCTGGTCAGAGCAAACGCCGCCGACATCATCAGGTTGTATAAAAGACTCGCCGCTTAAGTTGAAACATATTAAAAATCATTCCTAAATATAGAATCAAATCCAACGGCTTGGCTTCTTGCCATCTCAAAAAGTTGCTGTAACGGAGCAGATGGCCGACGATAATCCACTACAAGCGTATCATTTTTTACAATTGAAAACCTGATTTCGGAAGTCCAAAACCACTCGTCCTCGTCGCGATAATACTTATACCGTGCTTCGTAGACCGAAACTTGCAAGCCGTTATAGCTTGCACCTATATTCAAAGGAATAAGATCTTCTGTGGCATTCTCTAGAAAATAATGAGGAGGGGTAATACTCCAACTCAAATTACCAATTGACGTCTCACGCACCAACTGCACCAGAAACCTTTCAACATCAGAGTCGAAATTCATATTAACCCCACTTAATATCTTTTACCCGCTGACCAAGCAGCGCAACCAGAGTACTAACATCACCAGACAAGGCCCAAGCGTGTTCCTTTGTAATAGTCGCAACCGGCCTAACAACAAATATCATACTCCGCTGATCTATCAAATCTATTACGCGAAGCACTTGCTTTAGGTCATCCTTTGCAACTTTATACTTCAAGTTCATTAGGACGCCCTTTAGAGTCGATATTGCAGAGTGCGTTTTCGTGTGATCGGCCCCCTGCTCCCACTCCGCTAATGCGGCAAGCAAGTTTTTTGCTTCATCACGTAACTCTTTAATCATGTCCGGCAATCGAATCCTGACCAAAAATTCATGGCGGATTTTTCTAGTCTCAAGCCAAACAACTGCAGTCCAAATTAGACCTACAATCGAGCATATCACCGAAAAATCAACCAACCACTGGGGAAGAAAGCTTTCCATCGCAACTCCAATCCGATGATTGAAAAAACTGTATCAGCGTCAACTTGACGTCCAGAGGCAATCTTCTCATACAACGAACCGCCAGATAAGAATTTCAACGCCCCATCTCCCGTTCAAATTCAGCCGCTATAGCGGTAAGGACGACTCATGTCTCAAGTAAAGGAACGGCCGATCCTGTTCTCGGCGCCGATGGTGCGCGCCATCCTGGAAGGCCGGAAGAGCGTCACGCGGCGGCCGGTGAAAGGCGCGGGACTGAATTGGCTGGAAGACTTCACACCAGATTACGTGGCAGACCCGGCGAACAGCCTCTGCCCCTACGGCAAGCCCGGCGACCGGCTGTGGGTGCGCGAGACATTCATTGATCTGCGCGGTACCGGTGTTGAGCATCGCCCAGACCCGGACGGCCCGCTTCAGCGCTACGCCTACGCTGCAGACTGCCGCCCCGGATCGCACAGCGACGAGGCAAGGAAAGACTTCGGCTTGAAGTACAAGCCCAGCATTCATATGCCACGCGCCGCCTGCCGCATCCTGCTGGAGATCTCCGACGTGCGCGTCGAGCGGTTGCAGGACATCACCGAAGAGCAAGCCAAGACCGAAGGCGTGCGGCTCTACACCGATCATGCCGAACTGGGTGATTGGTGGCACGTCGAGGGGATCGAGACATACAGCGCTGATCCGCGCAAATCGTTCGAACTGCTCTGGTCATCCGTCGGCGGCGACTGGAACGCCAACCCGTGGGTCTGGGTGGTCGAGTTCAAGCGGGTGACGCCATGATCGCCACCCTCTGGTTCGCCTACGTCTTCATCTACAAGGGGCCAAGGCCATGACGCAGACAATGCAGGATCAATTCGAGCAGGCATTCAGCGACGACAATGGCAAGTTACCCGTGGGGTTCATCAAGCTACAGCGCCTGGGCGACAGCTACAGCGTGCCGCGCGTTGCCCGGGCCTGGTACTGGTTCAAACGCTCCCGTGAAACCCTGGTGGTGGACCTGCCGACGGTTGGCCCTTCGCCGGAACCGCCGGACGACGCCATCGACGACAGCTTCCTTGACGCCCATCACGCCAAGATACGCATGCGCAATGGCTGCTTCATGGCAATTAAAGCTGCTGGCATCACAATCGCGGGGGAGTCGAATTAATGAGCGACGTACCTATTGAGCCGCAGGACTACGTGTACGGCGTGAAGGTCGTGCAGATCGAAGACTTGCGTGTTGCCCGGGGTATGACGCGACGGCCGACCAGCTCCTGCCAGCACAAGAAACTGGTGTACGACGAGAAAGAGCGCCGCGTCTGGTGCAGCGATTGCGAATCCGAGGTCGAGCCCTTCGACGCATTCGTTGGCATTGTCGGGGTTTTCAGTGGCGGCATGAATTCCCTGAAGCGGCGGCAGCGTGAATTGGCAGAGGCCGAAACTTTCCAGATACGTAGCCGCGCCGCGAAGGTAATGGACGAGGCCTGGCGCAGCACGAAGATGGCACCGCTCTGCCCCCACTGCATGACTGCGATTCTCCCCGAAGACGTTGCCGGCGGAGTAGCAAGCACATCGAAAGCGCTGGTCATCGCGGCCCGGAAGCGAAAGTCCGAAGCGAAAACCTAACCCCAATCCCCCTACATGCCA
Organism: Pseudomonas weihenstephanensis; assembly: GCF_016812185.1. Classification (NCBI taxonomy): domain Bacteria; kingdom Pseudomonadati; phylum Pseudomonadota; class Gammaproteobacteria; order Pseudomonadales; family Pseudomonadaceae; genus Pseudomonas; species Pseudomonas weihenstephanensis. The sequence goes on from NZ_JAAEBV010000003.1 coordinate 239,382, forward strand.
GCCGTAGTTCGGCAGGCAAGGATTTTCTATGCCCTCAATTCAAGCTCTCAGCACCAAACAGCTCTGCCTGTTCCTGCTGGTCGTCACGCTTTACCTGATCGCCAGCGTTGCATGGTTCTGCCTGGCTATCCCTCCGCTAACCGAAAACGGCTCTGACGCTCACCTGGTTGGTGCATTCGCCGGTACCGCGCTTTGGATTGTGGCCGGGTATTCGATTGTCATTTATGTGATTGGGACACCAGGAGGCAACCATGGAAACTGAAATTCTTTCTGAAGAAGAGCTGGCCGATCTAACTGGGTACAAACACCGTGGATATCAGCGCCAATGGCTTAAAAGCCGCAATTGGGTCTTTGTCGAAAGTCGCGGTGGTCGCCCGCTCGTTGGCCGGATGTTCGCCCGTATGAAACTGGGAATAATTTCACCAACTTTGGCAACTCAACCGCCGCCACCCACTCCCACATGGACTCCTGACTTTTCCCGAGTAAGTTGAAATGCGCCCTCGCAAAACTGAAAACCAACACCTGCCGCCAAGGATGTACCAACGCACGCGCCTGCGTAAAAACGGCAAAGTGTGGACGGCTTACTATTACCGCGATGCAACGGGCCATGACATTCCGCTAGGGAAGGATATTAATCAGGCGCGCATGAAGTGGGCCGAGTTGGAGTCGAAAGAGAAACCTTTAGACCTGCTTGTTATGAGGGGGATATTTGATCGATACGCCAGAGACATCATTCCAAAGAAGGCGCCAAGAACTCAAAAAGACAATGCCGCGGAACTTCGCCAACTGAGAGCTGTGTTTGATGACGCGCCTATTGATGCAATATCGCCGTCAATGGTCGCTCAATACCGTGACGCCCGATCTGCCAAAACTCGAGCTAATAGAGAGCTTGCGTTGCTATCGCACGTTTTTAACATCGCTCGGGAGTGGGGATTAACTCGACAGGAGAATCCGTGCCTTGGTGTTCGCAAGAACAAAGAGAAGCCCAGGGACTATTACGCCAATGACGACGTATGGCGAGCAGTTTATGGCTGCGCTCCACAAGAAGTTCAGGACGCGATGGACTTGGCCTATCTGACTGGACAGCGCCCGGCTGATGTTTTGGCGATGCGCCGCGACGATATGGTGGGGGATTTTTTGCTGGTACGCCAAGGTAAGACTGGCAAGCGCCTACGCATTCACTTGAACACCAGTGTCGGCCGCAGCAGTCTCGGGCTGTTGCTTGACCAAATCATGCAGCGCAATGCTGCTCACCCCTCACCTTATTTCATTCTCAGCAAAAGCGGTGTACGGGTGTCCTGGCAAATGATGCGCAACCGCTGGGACGCCACCCGCTTGCTTGCCGCTGATAGGGCAAGAGCATCGGGATCAGAGGAGGAAGCAAAGCGGATTATGCAATTTCAATTTCGAGACATCAGGCCAAAGGCCGCGTCGGAAATTGCAGATATTTCGGAGGCGAGCGCACTTCTTGGGCACTCAAAAGAAGGGATTACGGAACGGGTTTACCGGCGTGTTGGAGCCATCGCCAAGCCCACAAAGTGAGTTAGTTATGGAACACCAAGCCCAAAGTAATGGAACACTTCACTTTCCAGCACCCAATAAAAAACCCCGTAGACGGTGATCTACGGGGTTTTCTGTATGGAGGCCGAGGCCGGAATCGAACCGGCGTGGGCGGATTTGCAATCCACAATTTTTTCTGTATAAATCAGAAAGTTATCTTACATTCGATTCCGCAAACACTATTGATCTATTCGCCTACACCTCAGATAAATCAAGGGTTGCGTTTTTGGATGCGGAACTGATTTACACCTTATCACCCGGATGCCAGAGGATAGGGATTCGAACGTTTTCTGCGTGCATTCCGGGCCGCTACAGACCGTGAATGCAGGGTATTTGGTGCACTATCTAAAGCCTATACCGGCCTGATGAGGCCTCACATTTGCCCTAAGATTGCCCTAATTAACGGCCTGTCAAAGTTTGTTATCCGACTGCCTGGACAGCGGTTCATGATCGTCAGAAATCGGCCAAAAGCGGACGTACGTGACGCGAGCCTGGTTGCCCCCTAATCTTTCTTATGAGAAGTTGAGGTGAAGCTAATCCATCAAGGAAGATCATGGAAATTCGATCGACGGAAACAGAAGACTGGATGCTATTAAAGCAAGTCCGACTCGCCGCGCTTTTGGACACGCCAACGGCGTTTGGTGTCAGTTATCAAACTGCCGCCGCATACACTGACGAGCAGTGGAAAGTAAGAGCCTCATCAACCGGAACAGCATTTTGGCTGGCATTCGAGAAAGACAGGCCTGTCGGAATGATTGGTGCCGCAGTCAGTAGCGCGCATCGCTTTAACTTGATCGGAATGTGGGTTGAATCTGCTGCACGGGGCTCTGGCGTGGCAACTCAGTTGGTAGAAGTAGTGAAAGCTCGTGCTACCGCGGAAGGCTTTGATCGTGTTTTTCTCGATGTATCACCCGACAATGCAAGAGCCTCGAACTTCTATCTCAAACAAGGTTATGCTTTCATGGATGAATGGGAGCCGTTAGAAAGTCATCCGCATATTACGGTTCAGACGATGCTCTGGATCGGAAACTGATTCACGAATTCCCTATTAGCCGGATGTCCATTACGGGTCGGTTTCTGCACGACGTCACAGGCAATAATCGACCCTTAGCAGCCATTTGAGTACACACGGTAAAGCTACTGATCCAATGTCTTCGACATGATGATGGTGCGCTCGGACTCGTGAAATACGTCTCGGATTTTTTTAAAGCCAAGTGAAGCATAAAAGCCTTCAGCGGTGATTGAAGAGGGGACGCGCAGCAGGTTGAGTCCTTCGGTTATGGCGATTGATTGAATTTTTGTCATCAGCTGTCTTCCAATGCCCATCCCTTGATAGGCCGGTTCGACAAAAACACTTCGGACAACGTCCTGATCAAGACTGGCTGTTGCGACGATATGACTTTCGAGTGTTGCTACGATTACCTGACGCTGCGTCAACAAACGAAGGATCGCCTGTGGAGAAAAGCTTTGTATCACTTGATTGATGATTTCGGATGAATAGTCCTGAGCATTTGACACGCGGAGGGTGCCAATGATGATCCGACTGATAGCTGGAGCATCCGCATTCATTGCGTTTCGAATTAGGCAATCCATTCAAGCATTTCCTTCCGTTTGATTTCTTGATCGTAGTGAGATACGACCCTACTCGCCAGCATGAAGGGCTGCTTCTGGCCGGTTAGCGACCGTTGCTCTGATTAGCCATCCTTGTCCTTCCCCACGTGGAGGACTTGTCATGAACATCATTGCTACCTGCAGCCGTCAGCCCTGGAACAAAGGAAAACTGGTCGGGCAGAAAACCCCACTCCGACTGAGAGATATCTGGGCCATCCGAGTAAGGCTTCAAATTGCGGAAAGAACCCGAGATCTGGCTCTTTTCGATCTGGCCATCGACAGTAAGCTTCGAGCCTGCGACTTAACCAAGCTCCGCGTGCGCGATGTCGCTCATGGCGAGCACATATCATCACGAGCCATGGTGATGCAGCAGAAAACGCAGCGGCCTGTGCAGTTTGAGATCACTGAGCAAACACGGTCTGCTCTCACGGCCTGGATACATCGGGCCCAACTACGCAGCGAGGACTGCCTGTTTCCTAGCCGGCTGCATACTTCAGACCATCTATCTACTCGTCAATACGCTCGTATCGTCAAAGGCTGGGTGAAAGCCGTGGGCCTTGATCCAGCCATGTATGGCACCCACACAATGCGACGTACGAAGGCATCACTGATATATCGCAGGACGAAGAACCTGCGGGCGGTTCAGTTGCTGCTCGGCCATACGAAGCTGGAGAGCACTGTTCGATACCTGGGGATTGAGGTCGATGATGCCCTAGAGATGGCGGAACAGACTGAGGTTTGACCATGTATAGCGACGGTCGACGTCAGACCGTCGCTAACCGGCCAAAAGCGGACTGTCAATGGCTTTTTAATTGCTAGGACGAAACTCAATTCCCGTTGTAATTTAGAGTGAAAGAGCCGCAACAATCCCGATTGCAGCGTCCTGGATCGTACTGGACTTCTTCTGCGTGATAGACCTTGACATTCTTCAAGAAAAATCTCATCCGGTAGTCCTTTCAAAAATCTTGTGGGTTGACTCCATAAAATCGCGAAATATCTTCCGTGGTAGCACGCGGAGCATCATAATTTTGAGCAGATCTGATAGCCTCGACGACAAAAGGGCTGGATGTGACAAGAAGCTGGTGCGTGCAAATGACCGCTAGTGTATGGATTGATGTGCTTTACCATAATTTATGGTTGAAAATTATTCTGTAGAGCGTAGTAATGCTCAACGGTAAAACCTCACACTTGGTACTCGACATGGATTGCAAAATTGGTTGGCTACACCTCTCGGATTTACACTTTCATTCTAAAACTAAATGGGCGGATAGCGAAGTATTACAGGGCATAATTGTTGACTTGAAAGAGCTTAAGCAAAAAGGTCGGCATGTAGATTTGATATTTTGCACAGGTGATATCGGCTTTGGCGAAACTAGCAAACAACCACTAGCAGATCAATATGCAGACGCAAACTCTTTTTTTGAGTTGGTACTTGATATTTTCAATCTCCCCAAAGATAGACTATTTCTCGTTCCCGGTAATCATGATATTGACCGAAATAAGGTTGCCGAATCCCTTACGGAGTATTTCCGTAGTCCGAATCGTAATCCGGTGCAGATCAACCAACAACTACAAGAGCAAAAAACAAATTCAGATACTCATAGAGCAATGGAGCGCCTCGATCAGTATCGAGAGTTCATACATCACAACTATCCACACATAGAGCTTGACGCCAATCGTGCTTTCGGTGCTCTGATAGAAATTAATGGTATTGCCATCGCCATTTACGGTCTCAACTCGGCATGGAGCTGCGCTGATGACAAGGATAAAGGCCAGCTTTGGCTTGGTGGTGAGACTCAGTTGCATGCAAGTAAAAAAGCTATTGAGTTATTGGTCCCTGGATACAAACCAGATTTGCGAATAGGTCTTATCCATCATCCTCAAAATTGGCTGAATGACGTCGAAAGCCAGCAATTACGTGGCCACTTGCAGAATCAACTTGATTTTCTCTTGCACGGGCATGCTCATGATCAATGGGTCAACTCTTCTCAACATCCTATGCACACTGTAATCGCTGCTGGCGCTGCTACCGCTGAAAGCCAAGCGGAATTTGGATACAACCTTGTACAACTTGGTGCTGGGAAAGCCGAGATTCATCTTAGACATTACGATATTAGAGGGCGCGGATGGGTTGGTCAGAACATAGCACATAGAGCACCTGATGGTGTTTGGAATATTCCTCCGCTGGATGTATTTTCAAATAAAGAGCCCATCACTCTGGAGATGCCCAAGACGTGTCCAGCAATCAAAACTCAGGAGATAGAGGCAGCTCATAATAATCGTAAAAATTTTGGGCTTACGGCTTCCTTGAACAAGAGTACTGCTCAGTTGCAGCAAGTCCGGTTACTTGCAGTGTATGGCTTGGCTGGCGCTGGGAAGTCTGTATTGATCGACGAGCTGCACCGATTACCTACTTGGGTTAATTCAAAATTGGTTACGGTTACGGTGAGGGAGGACTCTGGACTTGCAGATTTATATGGTCAAATTGCTCCATATTTAGGAAATCATGAAGAGCGGCCAAAATTCCCCAGCAATAGAACCAAGAAAGAGCTTGTCGAAAAGCTTAAACTAATGGTATCGAATACAGTCCCGGTCTTTCTTCATATTCAACGCGGGCACTATCTTTTTCGGCAAGGGAAATGGCGGGACCCAGAGATCGGAAAGTTTCTCGAAGCGCTAACTTTGGCTCACAAAGGCTGCGTTATTATCCTGGAGACCCGAGAGAAATCAGCGGAGCCGGATCTTTCTCATTTTGAAGTTACGGGCCTGCCGGAAACAGCATTGATCGAGTATTTAGCTGCTCCTCCCGGTTTAGCCGCTGGCTGGACCCTCAGTCGAGATAGGCGTCGCTATTTGTTCCAGCGCTTAGGGGGTGGACACGGGAATGGGGCTCACGCATATGGGCTATTTCTTTTAGTGCAACTAGCTGCTGCAAAAGGAGTAGAGCCAGACAAAGTTCTCAGTGAGTTTTCCACGGACTATAACGAAGAGCTTTATAATAAGTTATTTCAAGATCTATATCAGAATGTTTTGGGAGAGCACGAGCGCGCTCTACTATTCATATGCTCTTTGTATCGTAATGGCATACACTTTAGCCATTTTAGCCATCTCGAGTCATACACGTCGGAGTTTGCGTTCAGTGGGCTTTTGCGTCGTAGTTTGCTAATAGAGAATAACGACTGGTTCTATTTGCACGACCTCGCGTCGGAACAAGCTCGAAAACTGTCGACTGATAAAGAGCATACAAAGGCATTGCATCAGCTTATTTCTGGTTTTTGGTTTGATCAACTGCAAGGCCAGAAAATAGTCGTCGAGGCTAATATCCGTCGCGCGATCGAGGCCATCTACCACTTGGAGCAGGGAGGCCAGGGAGAGCGGATCGTGGAAATTGCTCCCAGCCTCCTAGGTGCTCAACCGGAGGCGACATACGCGGCTCTTTGGAGAATCGAAGCGCGGCTTTATTCTAGTAAGGAATATTATAAAGTTGTTTCGGTACTAGAGTTTTTACTGAAAATTTTTCCTAACGATCACATGGCCATGCGATTTCTCGGAGAGTGCAGGAAAAAAATATTTGGTGAGAATGACCAAGTGGCTCTTAGTTTATTTCGACAGGCGGTTAGTCTTGACTCTGGTTTCCCTAGTTACTGGAATAGCTATGGTCATTCGGCGACAGCTACCCAAGAACGTGAAATAATTACGTCATTTTTAAATGAGGTGAAGGATGCGCCAGCTAGGGTGCGTGATGATGAACACCTTCTTTCCATAATGGGTATTGCTTTAGAAGCTATTGAGCGTGGTGAAGAGGCCTTTGCTTTACGAAGAGATAAAATCTTGAGAGGCAGTCGAAATCCTGTGATATTCAGCGACCAAGCAAAGTGGCTGATGAATAATGAAAAAGATGCTCAAGGAGCACTGGATTTGTTAGATATTATTCGTTCGACTGGTGAGGGTAACGAGTATACTGAGGCCATCTATGCCACGGCACTCGAAGCAATCGGTGAAGGTGAAAAAGCATCCATCCTGCGACAAGAAAGAATTATGGCCGGAACCAATAATCCTGCGATCTATAACGACCAAGCGAAGTGGCTACTCGATACTAAAGCTGATCCGCATGCTGCCTTAACGATACTCAACCAAGCTAAAAGGGTTGGACTCGATGACGTCTGGATGAGGATTCTCCGAGTTCGTGCAATGGGCTCACTTAATCAAATCACCAGCGACGATTCCCTATAGCAACAATTACATGGGACGAAAGCGGCGGATGACTAGCCCGCCGCTGAATTCAGGTATCCGTCTGCTTTGGGTCTTCTTGCCCTCTCACTAAGGGCTGCTATTGGCCGATAGCAGCCCTTCGTTACGGACTGCTGTCGGTTTCAAACCTACCAACCTAAAACAACCCTCCCAAAGCTTCCGGTTCCCAATTCATCACTATCATCTCCCCCGTCACCTCAGCCTTCCCCTGCCGCTGATTCGTGGTCGTGTAGCGAATCTCGGTCGTCTCAAAGTGAAAGCCTTCAAACACCCGCCGAATATCCGGGTGGTCGTTGATGCTGACCATTACCCTCCCTTTGCAGCGCCGCATAAAATCAGCCATGCGCTCGTAGTTTTCAAACGGGAAGTCGACGCCGTAGCCAGCGGTCTGCCAGTAAGGCGGGCCCATGTAGTGGAAGGTGTGCGGCCGGTCGTAGCGTTCAGCGCATTCAAGCCAGGGCAAGTTTTCAATGTAGGTGCCTGACAAACGCTGCCAGGCTGCAGACAGGTTTTCTTCAATGCGTAGCAGGTTGATTGCAGGAGCTGTTGTTGCGGTACCGAAGCTCTGACCTGAGACCTTGCCTCCGAAGGCATGGTGTTGCAGGTAGAAGAATCGGGCGGCGCGCTGGATGTCGGTCAGGGTCTCCGGGCGGGTCATTTTCTGCCACTCGAATATCTGACGTGAGCTGAGAGCCCACTTGAATTGACGCACGAATTCTTCCAAGTGGTTCTGCACCACGCGGTACAGGGTGACCAGGTCGCCGTTGATGTCGTTTAGCACTTCGACTGGAGCAGGCTGTGGCCGCAGGAAGTAGAGCGCACCGCCGCCGGCAAAGACTTCGACATAGCATTCGTGGGGTGGGAACAGGGGGATAAGGCGGTCGGCGAGGCGGCGTTTGCCGCCCATCCAAGGAATGATAGGTGAGGACATTGTTTGCAAGACCTTTACTGTATGGATAGACAGGTGCTAGGCTCGCTCCGCTTTGTGCACGAAGCAGGAGCCTTGACTGGGCTTGCAAGACAGATCTGCGGGTTTGGTGGCCGGGCTGGATGTTGACGCATCCAGCCCGGCCGCTCCTTTTATTTCGTGCGTGAGACTTCTTTGACGTAGGCCTGACAGGCCTGCAGCGCGATCAGTCCTTGGTCGCCGTCGCCGGTGATTCCGATAACTCGTTGAGCATGCGCTCGGTCAAGTTGGGCTCTCGCAGTTCCATGAACCACGCTGCCGGGGCTGGTGGTGGCTTGCATTCCGTGACGATCATGTGTCGCGGGGATGTCGAGTAGGACTGACAGCCGCAGGTCAGCAGTAGCAAGGCGATCACGCAGGCGGGTTTGAGTGGTTTTGGCATCAGTCAGGGCTCGGTAGTGGGATTGGTCACTGGCAGCCAGCCATTGCTCCAGGGCGAGGCGCTTGCCCTGCTCCGCGATGATTAGCGCTGAGTTGGCATTGGCCAGATGGGTCAGGGTTGTTTGGTGGGCGGCTTCTTGCTTAGCGAGTTTCTTGTCGTAGGCGTTGGCTTGCCACACCCATGCCGTCCAGGCGCTGCCAAACATGAGACCGAGCATCACCAGCAATGCCCCGCCCCACTTCAGCGCATCGAGCTTCACGCCAACACCTTCAACGCCCGGGCGTACAGCGCTTGGCGATCTGCTGCGCCGTTTTGGCCACCGTTGATGCGTTGCGTGATCTTGTCGAACTGACCCGCATCGGCCAAGGTGTTGAGTCCCCTGCTCGCCCAGAACCATGCCGCTGACATGCAGGCGTGTTGCGGCTTTTCCAGCAGCTCGGGTTGGTTGATAAGGTCAAGGGCCAGCGCTTCGCCACATATGATGTAGTTGGCGCGGCCGGTGATCTGGATCAGCCCACGGCCGCGATACTTCTGGCCGTCGCCGTCCGCCTCAGGCGTGTTGCCCAAGCGCTTGGCGAGTGAGCCGGTGTCGTATTTGCTCAGGTACTGATCGCTGCCCAATTCGCGCACGTAGCGAAACTGGCCGGACTCGTGACCGATCTGGGCGATGAAGGCGGCGACGCGTTTTGTGCCGACGATCTGGAAGCGGACCATTGCGGTGTTTAGCGCAGGAACAAAAACGCCGGCTGTTTGGCCGGCGTTGGGGAGGATCTGCTGGAGTTGTTGCTGGGTTATCGACATAGGCTTGCCCTAACGTTAACGCCCGCTCATGGCCGGCTTGGAGTGGGTTTATTCTGCTTTTAGCGATACGACTTTTAGCGGCGCCTTAGGCTTCTTACCTTTGGCCTTGGCTTTGCCTTTCTTACCGCCATTGCATTCGACGGTGGTGCTCCAGCCGCTTTGGGTAAAAACCTGTTCCACCGAGTCCACCAGGTACTCGCCATCGAGCCCGACCTTGAAGCCTTGGGCATTGATGGTGCGTTCGGCAAACAGGTCAGTACGACCGGGCACTTCCAACCGCACAGCAGCGGTCGAGCGATTGAACGCGGCCAGCCGCGCTTTGGCGGCCTGTTCGGCGGCGGACTTATTGGGGTAAATGTGGCGGTCTGTGTGAACGGGCGGTAGGCCGTCAGGTGCTTCGTCGTTGTCCAAGGTGACGATGGTCAACTTGCCGGTTTTCTTGTCCTGGTGCTTGGTGCTGACCGCCTTATGGGCGCTGCGATCACCAAGGCGGAACTGCCAGCGGCTGACGTCACTGCGAGTCAGGGTGATAGCGCCCAAGGCTTTGCCGCTCGCGCTTTGCCCACCTTGGCGCTGCATCACCAGTAGCTTGCCGTCCGCCACTTTGGCGGTGCAGTCGAACTGCTTGGAGAGCCGGGTGATAAAGTTGAAGTCGGATTCGCTGAGCTGGTCAGCACGCGGCACTATCGTGTCGACCGGGCACACCGGCGACCAGCCGTTACGTGCGGCTACGTCTTTGACGATGCTGGCCAGGCTCACCCCTTCCCAACTGCCGCTGCGCGTGGTCTTGCCGCTCCCGCGCATGTCGCTGGCTTTGCCCCGGATCACTAGTGTGTCGGGCGGGCCGGACAACTCGACCTCGTCTACGGTGTAGCGCCCGAGGCGGGTTAAGGCGGTGCCGCTGTAGCCGAGAAATACTTCGATGCTCGCTCCACGGCTGGGCAATGACACCGCGCTATCACGGTCATCAATGCGCAATTCAAAGTCGTCTGACTCCATGCCGGGTTTGTCAGTGGTACGCAGCAACAGAAGGCGGTCGTTGATCAGCGCAGTGATGTCAGCACCGTCTGCGACGATGCGGAAGGTGGGGGTCATAGGCGAATTCCCGACAAAAGAAAGCCCGCGCGATGGCGAGCTGAGTGGTTGAGCGTTACGCGTAACGAAACGCGGTTAATTCCAGAGCATCACCACCTCATCACTCGGCGCGGTCAAATCCGGCAGGTGAATCAATAGCCCGGCCTTGAACGGCTGCACCTCATCGGCCAGCCCTTGGTTGGCATCGAGCACGGCCTCGACCGTGCCGTTGAGGTGGCCGTAATAGTTCTGGCAGATGGTGTCGAGCACGTCGCCGCTAGCTGTTCTGCAGGTCGTCGCCATAGCGCACAAACTCCAAGGTAAAGCCCTGTTTACGCGGGATGCCGCCTTGCAGCAGGGCGCTTTGTTCTTCTTCGATGTTTTTTAAACACCAGTTGCCCAGTACCTCGCCGTAGCCGGTGGTCAGGCCCAGTGGTTGAAGCTGGGCGCCGATGCTGCGTAGGGTGTCGAGTTGTTTGATGCCGCCTTTGAACCCGCCAAAAATCGCGCCCGTGAGGGTGATGCGTTCTTCGCCCATGCCCACCGCTTGTTGCGCCGGGCGGCGGCTGAGGCGCTCTTGCGATGCCCAGCGGAATTCGCTGGAGCGCTTGAGTTCGTCGAACGCGGCGGTGTCCAGGTTGAAGTAGAACGGTGTCGATCCGGGCTTGAGCGGTTGCATGATCAGCAAATGCGGGAACGGCTTTACCGCTTCGGCGGCCGGGGTCGCGTCTGCGCCCAGCGCGCCGGTGGGCACGATGTTGGCCAGTGACGGGCTGACCTTGCCTGCGATTTTGTTGATCGCGGTCGCGGCCTTGCCCGCCTGTTCTTTGAGCACGCCGAGGCGCTCCTCGATCTGCGAGGCTGCCCGGGTGGCTTTGTTGTAGGTGGCCACCACCGCGCCGACCTTGGCCTGTGCCGCGTTAACGCCGCGCATCAGCCGTTGCACCTTGGCCCCTACCGCAGGGCCAATAAACGGCAAGTCGCTCAGTTCGGAGGCGGCGCCGCTGATTTCACCAATGGCGCCGTTCACCGGCCCGAGCATGCCGTCCAAGCTGCGGCGCCCGGTTTCCCCGGCCGCAGTCAGGTACTTCAACCCCGACTGCAATTGTTCCATGTAGGCCATGCGTGCCCTCCTTACAGATGCGGTTGGTCGTACAGGTTACGGCTCGACATCTGCTGGTTGATTTGCTCGATCTGACGTTGCAGGTGCGGCTGTAGCTCGCGGGCCAGTGCGGCCGGGTCTTTTACGTCGCCTTGCACGTTGATGACCAGATCAGCCTTAACATCAATCTTCTGATCGATCTTCGGCGGCTCGACCTTGAGCACCGGCTCCACCTTCGGCGGCATGGCCAGCGGCCCCGCAGGCGCGGTGCTGGCAAACGAACGCACCACGTCGCCCATGTTCACCGCGCCGGGAAGCTCGCGTGATGCGCTGGCACCGGTTGAGCCTTCAGGCGGCAGCGACTTGGGCCGCACCAGGTCAGCGCCCGGGAAGCGCGGTTTGTTGGCGAAGTGCGGTAACAGAAACGGATTAGCCGAGTCAGGATCATCAGGGTCATAGGACACCGGCTTGACCACCGGCGCCGGTGATTGCGTGTGTGTCGGCAGCGCACTCGGAGGCACCAAGTCCGCACCGGGGAAGCGCGGTTTGTTGGCAAAGTGCGGCAACAGGAACGGGTCTTTCGAGTCTGGATCATTCGGGTCATACGACACGGGCTTGACCACTGGCGTCGGTGGCTCGCCCGCAGGCTTGGCCTCGGGCTTATCAGGTTCGGCCGATTTTTCATCGTCCGAGCCGAACCACGATTTGCCCACAAAAGCACCGACCGACTCGCCGCCCATGCTGCCCAAAATGCCGCCGATCAAGCCACCGACCGCCGTACCCAAAATAGGCACCACGGAACCGATGGCCGCACCGGCAGCAGCCCCTGCCAGCGCACCGGCCATGTTGCCCGCTGCGGCGCCGTAGCCTTCGGCTTTTTCCTCCTTGGTTTCGGCGTTCTGGTAGGTGTCCATTGCGCGCATGCCGCCCTCAAGCAGCGACCCGCCCGGGATCAATTTACCGACCTTGCCCACCTTGCTGGCAAAGCCCATCACCCGACCAAGGCGACCCGGTGGTACGGGCGGAACCGGTGGAACAGGCGGCACGGGCGGACGCGGCGGCCGAGGCCCACCACCACCACCACCACCGCCACCACCACCCCGGCGACGTCCGTTGCGATTGCCACCGCCGCGACGGCGCCGACCTCGATCACCGCCGCCTCCACCGCCCCCGCCGCCCATTGCTGCGGCGTTGACCACAAACACCTTTTGCGGCCCGGACTCTTCGCCGCCGTCATCATCGTTTTTTGCTTCACGGAACACGTCGAGCAGCTTTAGCCCCGTATCAATCGGGTCAAAGCCTTTGCTTTCGCCGCCTTCTTCGCTGTCGCCGTCATCGTCCTTTTTACCGCCGATGGCTTTCAGGCCGATTTCCGCGAGAGCCAGCACTTTGGAGCCCTTGCCGTCTTCCTTGTCGTCATCACCGGCGTTGGTGACAAAGACCTTTTGCACGCCCTTGGCATCGCGGCCGCCCATGGCGCCGCGTGCGAGGTTGAACAGGCCCTTGCCGATCTTGAACGAGCCCAGCAGCCCTTGCAGGGTCAGCGCTCCACCGGCCAGCACCGTAAGCCCCATTGCCAACCCGGGGGTGCGATCACTGAGTGAGGTGATGCCCTTGGCCACCGTGGTCAGCCCTTCGGCCACGCCGTCTGTGATCGGGCGGATCGCATCGCCCACCGAGCGCATGGCGTCGTCCATCGACTGCGCCATTTCGGCCCATTTTTGCGACGAGGTTTCGCGGCGCTCGGCCAGGTTCTTGTCGAGAATGCCAGTGGCTTCGCGCGACTCGCGCTTTAGCTGGCCGTACAGCTCCTTGTTTTGCATGTAGGCCGTAAGCGCGGCCTTGACCTGCATGTCGGAAAAGATGTCGCCGGTGCGCAATGCCTGCTCCAGCGAGGCCATCATGGCCTTGGCTTTCTCCGGGTTGGACTCCTTGCTGATTTGCGCCGTCGCTTCGGCCATCTTGGCGGCGCGTTTGGGATCGGTTTGCTCGATGTACTTCTTGGCCAGTGCCATGCTCGACTCAAGCGTCGACATGCCCTGTTGAATGCCGGTTTGCATCGAGCCTTCGTAATCAATCCCGGCCTTGTTGTACGCATCGACGGTCTGCGAGGAACTGATCTTGTCCATCCAGTTTTTGAGGTTGTTGGCCGCCTCATCGGAGCTACCCGCCGTTTTCATCTGCACCTGCAGCATGGCGCCCAGTTGGGTCACGGAATCCATACCGGTGATACCCAGCTTGCCCATGTTGGCCAGAAGCTCGGGAAACCACTTGGCCATGTCGCTGGCCTCAAAGCTGCCCGCCTGCCCTTGAAACGCGATGGCTTCCAGCGCCTGCTGCATTTCCTTGGCACTGGTGATCTTGGCGTTCTGGCCGAGGGCGTTGATCATCTTGGCGGTTTCGCCGCCGTCCGATCCCTGCCCGATTACAAACTTGGCTGCGACCGGCGCGTATTCCATCGCCTTGGCCAAGTCCATACCGGCGCCCACCAGCTCGTTGACCACGGTGGCCACCTCGTTACGAGCCATGCCGGTGTCACGCGAAGTGTCGATAATGCTGCGCGACATCTGCTTTTCTTCGGGGGCATTGGCGATACCGGCCTTGATCGCGATGTCACGAATGATCGCGTTGTAATCGGCGCTGACTTTGGTCGGTACCGCCAGTGCGGCCACCCCTACCGCTGCCCGGCCGACCGTGCTTTTGACACTGGCCCGGCCTTCGTTGATTTGCTTGTGCCCTTGGGCTTTGAGGTCAGCTTGGCGCGCGGTGCGGCCTAGCGCCTGATAGGCCCGGTCGAGCCGTCCGACCTCGATCCCCTGCTTGCGCAAGCTGTCGAGGTTGGAATTGAGTTTGGTCAGCAGCGTGGATGCACCCGCCGCGCCGCTGTCGTGGGCCTTTTTCCATTCGTTGCGCAGGCGGATGGTGTCACCGATCTGGCGTTGCATGACCCGGGCTTTGGCCCCGGCCGCTTCGAGCTTCTTGATCCGGCCCTCAACGTCCTTGAACGCTGAACCCACGGTGGAACTGACCGCCCCGCCGATCACCAGCCCGAGCGCGAGTTTGTTTGCCATTTGTACGCCCTACCCTGTGGTTGCGCGGCAGGCGGCTCAATCCGTGAGCCACCAGACCATTTCCGAAAACGACATGGCCGTGATCTCGGCGGCGGAAAAGCTCGTTTGCGCCGCCAAGCGCTTGGCCATCTGTTTCAGGGTGTGGGGGTTACAGTTCACCTTCGTCGACCAGACGAAAATAGCCTTCCTGCACCCGGGTGTAATCAACCACCTTAAGCCCTTCAAGATCACCGGTCGGGATCTCGGTGAGGCTGGAGAACAGTTGCAGTTCGCGCTTTTCAGCATCACCGCCTGAGACCGCATTGGCGGCGCGCACGTCGCGAATGGTCGGCGCGCGCATCACCAACTTGTCGGTTTTGACATGATTGAGTTCGGTCGGGTAACGCAGGGTGATGGTGACGCCTTCGTCGGTCAGTTTTAGCCAGGTCGGGATTTTCTTTTCAGTGCTGGTAGTCATGCAGGTATTCCTTAAAGGCCCATGGCGCTGCGTTCAGCAGCCAGTTGATCGACGCCATCAATCACGCGCACCGCGTTGACCATGTCGATTTCGTACATCACGCGACCGTCGATCTCCAACTTGTAGTAGGTGACCGCCATCGCGTGTTTGATCTCAGCTTTGTCGCCGGGCTTCCAGTCGCCGAGGTCAACTTCCTTGAGCATGCCGCGCATCGTCGCGATCACCGGGGTGATCTGGCCCTTGAGGCCTTTGAAGGCACCGCGAAACACGGCGTTGCAGCCGGTCTGGTCTGACAGCCCGAAATACTTCAACGACTCGCGACGAACACCGGTGGTGGTGAAGCTCGCTTCCAGCTTCTCCAGCCCCATGTCCATCTCGATTTCACCGCCCATGCCGCCACCGCGATGGGCCTCGGTTTTCACGGTCAGCTTGGGCAGGGTCAGCGACGGCACATCACCGGAAAAGCTGACCCCGTCCACGAACAGGTTGGTGTTGCTAAGCAGTTGCGGAATCATTGAGCGGCCTCCTTAGGCGGCGGTTTCCAGCACTTCGGTCAACCACTGGTTGGTGACTTCGACGCGGAAAATAGGGTTCTCGGCAGGCGGCACGTCGGTGAAACGGATGTTCCAGTACACCTTGCCCTCCTCCAGCTGGCTGGCCGTGTTCAGTTCGGTGTCTGCAAACACTTCAAAGTTGATCACCGCACCCTGATTTTTCAGGTCGCGCATGAAGGCTTCGAGGCCGTCCGTGACGTCTTTGACGTAGGTCTTGGTGATCGAGCGATCCACCGCCCATTTGTGCCCGGCCAGAATCGCGTCCATCACGATGTCGAGGGTGCGCACGCGGGTGACAAACGACCATTTCGAATCGGCCGACAGCGTGCGGTTGCCCCACAGGCGGTAGCCGCCGTCGCGGATGATGGTGGTGATGTTGGCGTTGTTGAGCAGGTTGGCGCGGCAGGTTTCGTCGCCGTCGAGGAACTCAATCGGGCGCGTGGTGCCGGTGATGCCGACAAACTCTTTGTTCGACGGCGAGGCCCAAAAGCCGTACTCGGTGTCGGTCCAGGCGAACAGGCCAGCGGTGAACGCCGAGGCCGGGGCGTCAATGGTTTTGCTGGTGATGGTGTCCCACTGCTGCACGCCCGGGTCGACCATGTAAATGCGCTTGCTGCCAAACTCCTGCGCGTAGGCCAGCACTGCCTCATCGGTGGTGTTGGGGCCGTCGACGATGGCGATGGCGCGCAACTTGCCCGCCAGTGCATCCATTGCGGTGGCCACCGCTTGCGTGGCGGAATGCTTGGGCGCGATCAACAGACGTGGCTGGGCGTTGAAGCGGCTTTTGCCATCGAGCAACGCTTGCAGGCCGGTACGCTGACCCGAGGCCAACACGCCGCCGATGATGGCCGAGGTTTGCAGCGCTGCATCTTCCAGCTGGGCCACGCCGCACGCGACGATCACGGCTTTGGCTTTCAAGAAAACGGCTTTGGCGGCGCGGGTGATGGCTGAGTCTTCACCGAAGGCGGCCACCGCTTCGCGCTCGCTGGTCAGCAGCACCAGGTCATTGGGTTTGGCGGTGGCCTTGAGGCCCGGGGTGAAGGTGTCGCAAAGGCCGATGATCGAGGTCGACGGCAGCGCAATGGTGCGCGCGCCGGTGTCGACCAGCGTGACCGTAACGCCGTGGAAACGGCTGGCTGTGCTCATACAGGTACTCTCCAGAAACAACAAAGCCCCGCAGTGCGAGGCTTATGGGGGTCAAACGGTGGATACAAAAACGCCCCGGGGTGCGGGGCGTTATCAGGTTTGTTCGGCGAGCCAGTCGGGCCGCACAGGTCGATATTTCAATGTCGGGAAGTCCGGCGACTGCGGCCAGTCGCGCAACGCTTGCAGGTAGCTCAGCAGCCCCTTGAAGTGGTCCAGTGTGAGTGTGGGTTTTAGGTCCAGATCGACCTCGTCCCGGTGCCGTTCACGCAGCCATTTGACCGACTCGACCTCGGCGTCACGCCATGCCCGTTCATCACTGGCTGCGCGGTCTTCAGAACTCATGAGGTCAATGACACGAAACTCAACCTTGCCCGCTTCAGTCAGGTAAGCCGTGCCTTTTCCTCCGCTCAGTGTTTGCGAAAAGATTCGACGTGTCACCGGCGTGGCGCCCTCAGGCACATCCTCCCCGTTGATCACCGTGTCATAGCGCATCAGCACCCGGCTGTCCTCGGCCAGATTCAGGTAGTAACGATCCGTCATGCTCAACTCCCCCATGCCCAGTAATAGCCATAGCCGCCGCCGGACAGACTGCCGCCGACCGACCAGATGAATTTCGTGCGGTCGATCACTTGGGTGACATAGCCGAAGCCGCTGGCATGGCCGCCTTGGGTTGCCGCTTCAATGCTCATGACCATGCCGAAGCAGGCGCTAGGAAACGGCACGTTGAAGCCCCGATAATCGGTGGCACCCTGCGACTCGTAGACGTAGCCCCATTGCAGCAAAAAACCGCCCAGCCAACTTGGAAAGCAGAAGTAGCCGTTTTGGGTGGGGCTGAATGAAAAGCCCCACTTGAGCTTTTTGGGCGTGACCATCGTCGTGTCATCGGTGCCCGCGTTGACCTGATTAATCGACGCGATCCCGGCGATGCCTGCCACGTACTCCGTGGCCTGTACCACCTTTTTAGCCACGTAGCGCGCCACCGAAAAGGGGTTCATCCAGCGGGCGATGTTGCTGCCGCCTTCAGCCTCTTCGACCGAGGCCTGCATTGAGATGTCCACCAGTTCAGGTGACGACACCCACGCAATCGGGTTGGCCCCGGCCGGGGCTTTGCGGATCACCACCCGCCCGGACGCCACCGTGATACACACCGCAGGGGCCGCCACGTCATGACGCAACCAGGTGGTGCCATTCCAGTAACAGTTTTGCCCGATTGAGGATTCAGACACCGAGGTCACGAACGCGAATTGCCCACCGTGCAGGTCCAGGCTGCCGCCGCCCAACGGGTTACGAATCGGCACCCCGTTGGTGATGTTGTAGTCCTCCAGCGTGGTGCCTTTGTTGGCCTTGCCCGCCAACCCATTGATGATGGTGTTGGCAAAGTTCGGATCGCCGCCCAAGGCTGCCGCCAATTCGCGGATAGTGTCCAGCGCACCCGGTGCGCCGTCGATCACCCCTGAAATAGCGGCTTGAATGGCAGTCGTCACTTCCGCCTTGGTATAGGCATCAAGGATGTTATACCCGGCCAAGGTGGTAGGTTTGTTGCGGATCGCGGCAAAGGTCAGGCTACTGGCGTCGATCACCGCGTCACTGACACCCCAGACAATCGGGTTAGCCCCGGCGGCGGCCTTGCGCACCACAAGCGTACCGCGCTCCAGCGCAATGCACACCGCAGGCCGCGACACGTCATGACGCATCCAACTGGCGCCATTAAAAAAGCAATTCTGGCAGACCGACGCCTCTTGATTGGCTGACAGAAACGCGAACGAGCCGCCGTGAATATCCAGGCTGCCACCGGCTAGCGGGTTGCGGATCGGCACCCCGTTGGTGATGTTGTAATCCTCCAGCGTGGTGCCTTTGTTGGCCTTGCCTGCCAAGCCGTTAATGATGGTGTTGGCAAAGTTGGGGTCGCCGCCCAAGGCGTCGGCCAGTTCTTTGAGGGTGTCCAGCGCACCGGGGGCGCCCGAGATAACCGCCGAGACGGTGGCTTGCACAAACGCGGTGGTGGCCAGTTGCTGGTTGTTGCTGCCCATCGCAGCCGTAGGCGCAGTGGGCAAACCGCTGAGCGCCGGGCTGCTCAGAGGCGCCTTAAGTTTCAACCCGGCATCAACCTGCTCTTTGGTGTAAGCGTCCTTGATCCCGTTATCGGCCAGTGTGTCGGGGTTGCTGCCCTCGATCACCACGCCGCGTTTGTCGATCACGACCTTGGTGTAACTGCCGGGCTTGCGCGTCGGCGGCAACACTTCAAGGATGCGGTCGTCCACGTACTGCCGGGTCGCCAGTACCACGCTCGGGTCAATCTTGAGCGTGACGTTGGCGGCGCTGCTGACGATGAAGTTAATGCGCACCACTTGGGTCTTGCCAGAACCTTGGGCCAGTTCCGGTTTGAAGCTGGGCGCACAGTTGGCCACCGCCACCAGATCGCCGTCCGCGTCGTACAGGCCGATTTCACGAATCCACCAGCCGCCGACGTTTTCCGGGATCACCTGCTCGGCGATGATCACGTTGGTGTTTTTCGGGTCAACCTTGACCTGATTCAGCGGCGCGCGGCGGCGTTCGTTAATCAGCTTGGTTTGCGCCCGGTTGGGCTGCGGGTCGGTGCCGTTCGCATCGCCCACGCCCATCTGAGAAAACGTCCACGGGATGTTCATCGCGTCGGCGTTGGCCTGTTTGGCCTCGCCCACGGCGGTGAGGATCGCCATGAACTGGCTGCTTTGATCAATCATGAGTACACGTCCAGGATTTCAATGTGATGTTCGCGGCCCGCCGGGCCGTAATGCCCCGTGACCTCGATGTCGCGCGGCGCCGGTGGGTACACGTCGATCACCTCGCCCTCGTACAGGCAGGCAAAGACGTTGAGCTGGCCGGTGCTTTCAAGGCTGATCACCAGTTCGGTCAGCGTGCGGCTGAGGGGTTTGGCGTCATCGATCAGGGCTGTCAGCTCGCGGTACATTTCCTCGGTGATGCCGGTTTCCAGCACCCCGACCTTCAGCCCGAATGTGCCCGGCACCCCCATCGGTACGGTCTGCCACCACTCGATCACTTCCAGCAAATAACCCAGCGGCTCGACCACCCGGCGCAGCGCGCCGATGGTGCCTTTGTGGGCATGGATGAAAAACGCCGATTCAATCGCCGCACGTTTGACCTGCTCGCTCCAGCGGTTGTCCCAGCGGTCCACCGACCACGCCCACGCCAACTGGTGCAGCAAGTGCGCCGGGCAGGTTTTCGCGTTGTACAGGGTGCGAATCGGAATCGCCGGGTTGTGATCAATCGCCGCTTCGATGGCCCGCTCCAGCGGGGTGCTGTTGAGCGGCAGCAGGCTCACCCGGCACCGCCTTGGATCACGCTGTAACCGATGCAGTACGCGGCTTGGTGCGTGGCCCGGGGGATGTCGACCCAGCCGGGCAAGTCCACGCGGCTGACGCCGGTGATGTGCAGTTGCGCGTCAATCGCCGAGCGCGAGATTTCCACGCCGAGACGCCGACGCGGGTTGATCCAGGCCGCGAGGCGCCGGGTCGCTTCGGCCAGAATCGCTTCGTTCTCCGAGCCGGTACCGGCCATGTGCAGCACCGCGTCAATGCGGTATTCCTTGACCTCGGCGCTTTGCACCGTGACCCGATCCCCGACCGGGCGAATGTCTTCATCGCTGAGATATTCCAGCACCTTGTCCAGCAAGGGCGGGTCTGCGACGCCCGTGCCTTCCAGGTGCAACACCGTGACCACCACATGCGCCGGGCTTGGGCTTTCGGCCTGCGCGTCGGCCACCAGCGCCGAGGCGTTGCGCGCGTGCAGGATGTAGCTGTTGCGCGGCCCGGCCGTGGTCAGGCCCTCGTACACCAACTGGATGCGCTCGCGTAACGCGTCGTCCAGTTCCATGACCTGCGGCACCGGGGGCACGCTTTGCAGATCCGCCTCCTGAATCACCAAGCGTTTAAGCCGCACGTTCGAGGCGAGGTGATCGAGGTCGGTACGCTGCGCATAGGCCAACAGCAGCGACTTGGATGCATCGTTTACCCGCGCCCGGTGTTGAACCCGGCTGTAGGCGCCCAATTCCAGCAGCTTGACCACCGGATCGCTCTCCAACGCCGCGTTCCAGTTGTCGCCCATGTAGGCGCGAAACACCGCCAGTTCTTCCTGATAAGCGCCCTCAAAGTCCAGCGACTCCAGCACCTCCGGGGTCGGCAAGGCCGACAGATCCACGGTACTCATGCGCTCACCTCCATTGCTACGCCCTCGCCCCGGTACAGGCCCTTGAGTTCAAAAGTGATCACGCCCTCGAGCACCGCCGTGACCCGCACCGACTGCAACTTGAAACGCGGCTCCCACAGGTTCAGCGCGTGGGCGACCTCGGCCTGTACCGCGCTTTTCCAGCCCGCGTTGATCGGCATGTCGACGAACCGGCGCAACTGGCAGCCATAGGCTGGGCGCATGCGCCGACTGCCCACCGGGGTTGTGAGGATGTCGCCAATGGATTGGCGCAAATGCTCGACGCCGGAAAGGGCCGCGCCGGTGTGGCGATCCATTCCGATCATCGCGGGTTACTCCGTCAGGCGTTCAAAATCCGGGTGGGTGTTGAGGTACTGGAACTGCTGATCGTCGACCGCCGTAGCGCGGCCTTTAGCGACCGGGAGCGAGGCCCCGCCGGGCAGGATCAGGTTGCGGGAGGTGTAGACCTTGTCGCGGAAAGTGCGAGCCGGTGCGGTCTTTTGCAGGAGTGGTGCAGCCGGTTCGGTAACTTTGTCGTCAGGTGTTTTGCTCATGGTGTTCTCCAGGTAATAAAAACCTCGCCGTAGCGAGGTGGGTTAAGACGGTGTGCCCGTTATTCCCGCACCGGGTGTTACGCCTTTATGGGTGTGCGTAGATCCGACATTCAGTCCGTTGTGGGTCAAGATCGATCCGTTGATCACCACGTCGCCGTTCAGGGTGATTTTCCCGGTCAGGTTGATCGCTTCGGCCTTGCCAGTAATGGCGCTGTCCGTGACCACCGCCGAGCTGCCACCCACCGCAATGGTCACGGTGCCGCCGGGCAAGGTGATGGTGTAGCTTTTGGCCTGCCAGTCGTAGACCAACGAGCCGCCATCATCAAACCGCCACACTTCGACGTGGTCGCGGTTGTCCGGGGGCGCGCCTGCATCGCCGTACAAGCCCGGCACAAAGGTGCCCATGCCTGCCTGCCCGCTGGGGTTAAACAGCACGCCCTGCTCGCCAATGCTCGGTGCGCGCCAGTGCCGGGCCTTGCCCGCTGCCACGCTGTGCCAGCGCACCCAGGCGCTGGTCCAGTCGCCGGTGGATACGCGGCAGGCGGGTGGCGACGCGGCCAAGTCCACCGCGACCACGTAGCAAGGAATCAACAGGGCCGCGATCATGCGGTCGTGTTCAGCACTGGCGTAGCTCACGGCAGATCCTCCGGTGCGACCGACTCTTCGTCGTTGACGCTGATCAGCAACGAGCCCGGCGGCTCATCGGGCCACGGCCATACCTGTTCACCGAGGAATACCGTCTGCGTCCACTCCACCAGCCACACGGTGTAGCCGTCCAGTTCCGGGCGCGTCCAGTCCTGACTCGACCGCTGGAACTCGGCCGGTTCAACTGCCAAGCCCCACGATTGGCCACGCAACAGCACCGCCAGTTGCGTGGCCAGGTGCACGGCTTGCGGGTAGTGGTCGGCACGGATCACGTCGACAATCACCCTCGCTTCAAAGGTGAGGGTCAGGGTGGTTTCACCGGTGCCGATGTCAGTACCGGGTTCGAACTCGGCAATGTCGAGAAACACCGCCGGGAGCGGGATGTGCTGCTGGATGTCCGGCCAGAAGCTGACGAGTTGCACGCCCGGCAAGTGCTGCTGGAGGTGCAGCTCGATAGCCTGATACAGCAGGTCGAGACTAAACGGCTGCTCAGACACGGCGCGTCCCCTTTAAGTATTTTTGCAGTTCGAAGTTCATCTCTTGTTTGAGGACGTGCATCAAGCGTTCGTCGGCCTTGCGGCTCCAGGCGTCGAAGTGGGGGCGCACGGCGTCCAGTGAGATTTTGGCTTTGGCCAGCGGGAAGCGGTCACTGTTTTCACCGACAAACCCGGAGCTGGCCCCCGTCTGTGAGGTGACTTGGCTATCGGGGTAATCAGCCGGGTTGAAGTGCTTGCTCGCGGTACGAATCCACACGTCAGCCTGATTGCCGTACACCTTCTTATAGAAAGCCCCCTTATAACGCCGCCCCGCCACCGACACGCCCGCCTTGGTCTGACGGGCGCGCCCTGCCCGGCTGGCTTCCAGCGGGTTGATGCCGAACCAGAGTTTGCCGCGCATTGCACCGCCTTTCACCGGGTAAGTGATCAAACGCTGCCGCACGGCTCTCACTGCAATTTTTTCTTGCTTGCCCACATCACTGGCGATTTTTCCGCGCAACCAACGCAGTGTTTTGTTGATCGCCCGGCGCTGGGCTTTGGCGGCAGCCTTGGGCACCAGGATGGCCAAGTCTGCAAACGCTTTCAGATCCTCAGCCGAGGCCTGGATATGCAGCATGCCGCTGTTCTTTTTGACTTCGCTGAAACTGCCGATGCTCATGCACGTTTCCTCAAGATCAGCGACACCTGCCCGTCGCCGCTGGGCTCCAGTTGCAACAGGTCGTAATCGCCGCCACCGTCCAGCGCAGGCAGGTCGATGGTGACTTTCAACCCTTTGCTCAGCCCGTCTGAATCCGCCACCCGCACCACAAAGTGTGGCTCACGAATGGCCGTATTTAGGCGACCGACCTGCGGCTGTTTCCACGGTGCAGAGAACATCCCCAGCACCGGCTCGGCGCGGCCTTCGATGTGGCCAGTGTCGGCCAGCACGTCGAAGATCACGCTGTCGATGTCGGCCACCAGATCGCGGATGCCCACGCTTACAGCTCCAGCAGGATCTGCGCACGCGGTCGGGTGCAGATGTGCAGCGGGTTGGACTGCGCTTCGCCGGCCATGCCTTTGTTGAACGGCATCGGCTCGATCTTGCTGTAGTACGGGATGCCTTGGGTGTTGACCGTTTCCATGTAATCGGCCGGGGCGAAGGCCGAGATGTACAGATCGGGCACGCCTTCGGGAACGAGCAGGGCTTTGTCGTCGTGGACGAATGCAACGCTTCCGATCTTGCCGCGATAGCGTTCCCAGACAATGCCGCCATACTCGAAACTCTCGCGGGCATCGCCGCGCAGAGCAGCCGCTTGTGCCGAGCTGAGATAGGTAGCCTTGATTTCCTGAAGGCCCATCAATGTGTTCCAAAAGTTTTTGCCGCAGAACGCCCGTGCGCCGGTGCTGGTAACACTGCCAAGCGCATCCTCCTGCAGATCCAGGGCTATACCGCAGTTGACGCGAAAGTCGGTGCCAGCCTTGGTCATGCCCATCGACATACGTTGTCGGTCAACACCAAATCGTTTGTACAGATCAATCAGCACGGTCTTGCCGTCCGCGTCGAGGATCTGGCCATTCAAGGCACCGGCTCGCTGGAATTCATGGGTGACGTCCAACTGACGACGCGCTTTCAACAGTCGCGCATTGACCACGTCCTGCACGGCCTGCAACTCACTGCGAGTACCGAAGGCGCGGATGCCCTGAATCTCATCGGCCTTGATGGTGAAGCGTTCCGGCAGGTGCACGGTGTTGAACGGGATCAGCGTGCGTTTGCTCGCGCCGACGATCAGACCTGAAGTGCCGCGCTCACCGGCCGGCACCAGGGCCAGAGTGTCGCCGTCCTTCTCGATCTGCACGGTTAGGGTAGTGATGCCTTCTTCCTGAAACAGGCCAAGACTGCTCAGGCGCCCGGGTTGGTACGGTTGTTCGTTGATGGCAGCGGTCAGCGACGAAACAGAAAACGCTTCGTCGTCAAAGATGGCGATGTCGGCCATTGAGAAATCTCCAGGCAATAAAAACCCCGCTCGAGGCGGGGTTCAATAAAAGGGGCGGCGATCGGTCTACTGCCGTTCCCAGTAGGTAACTCCGAACAACTGCTCGGAGGTTTGAGGGCTTAGGAAACAGCTTCCAACGCAGCTTTCTGCGCCTTGGCAATGGAACGGCTGCGTAGCCAATTGAAGCAAATAGCGAGGATCAAGGCGAAACCGACGTAGCCCAGCAGTGGGTAGACAGTGCCTACCAGCTTGCTGAAGCCACCCAGGCTCAAGGCCAGACCTATGCATACCGAGACTGCGCTAATCACCTTGAAGCGTTTAGTTTCAGGCTTGGCGAAGCGGGCACTGAAAGCAAAGAACATCCCCACTGCCGTGCTGTAGACCATGCAAACCAATGCCAACGACATAACCACCGAAAGAATCGGCGAGATACGTTCTGCGAGTGCCAGGGAGGGCATTTCGATGCCTTGCAACTGGTTGATGTTGGCGAACAGGCCAATGTTCAACAGCAGAATCAACGCACCCAGACCGAGACCACCGAGTACGCCACCGATTGCGGCGGCTTTGGGTTGCTTGGTCATGCCACCAATGACAGCCAGCATCGGGAACCCTACAGCGATGTTGAAAGATGCATACAGCAAGGCTCCCACAAACCAGTTGCCAGTAACCGTTTCGTTGTTCTCACGAGCAACTGCGTCGAGGGTCTCGATTGGGGCGTTGTAACTGAAGATCGAGTAAGTGGTGATGATAAGCACCATCGCCAGCAGGAAAGGCATTACCGCACTGATCAGGTCGATGATGCGCTTCACGTTCATGCACAGCGTAGCGATCACCAATACCGTCATGAGTACGCCACCGAACAAGGGAGGTAGATCGTACTGCTGAGCAAAGATCGAACCGCTGCCGGCCAACATCACTACGCCGACACCGTAGAGGAAGAAAGACAACACCACATCAACGACCAGACCGATGCGGGCACCGAATAGAATGTAGAGAACTTCCTTGTGCGAGCTCGCTTGCATCTTCGAACTCACCCGAGCGATCTGCATGCCGAGGAAAGCAAACATCAGACCGCTTACCAGCGTGCCGACAATGCCTATAAGCCCATAGCCGGTGAAAAACTGGAGTACCTCTTGGCCGGAAGCAAAACCACCACCAATAACGACGGACATGTAAGCAAGGGCAATCTGGATCGATTGTTTATTCATTAAACTATTTCTCATTCTTAGACTTATTAGATGCATGGGAATAGAGATGCAGTGCCGGCCTCTCCTTCCCATGGGGCTACTCACTCTTGGGCAGCACCGCAAATCACTCCGATTTTTAGTGCTGCCCAAGGTTAGGGACGCCGCCCGCAGTATAGGAATTGTCTGCCAGCTTTTTTCACCATATAAACCGATAAATCCAGTGATAAGCATTCGTTAAAAAACGTTTGGCATCATTAATCTCTCAAATATGGGAATAATGACCGCAGAATCACCGGAAACATTCTGAAACAAGTCGCGATCAATAAATCAAGTACTTAGCGCACGATCACAAAGTGCTCAGCCAGCGACTTTTCGCCCTCGGGATCGAGGCCGGTCAGGTGCGCTTCGCTGACTTCGGCCAAGCGCACCACCGCACGGCCACGCCGCACGATGTCGGACTCGCCCAGCGGGCCATACAGAATGGCGACGGCGGTCTGGCTGCCGTCTTCGGCGGTCGGCACGTACGGCGCGAACTCGCCCGAGGCCGTGACCAGACCCAGCACTTGGCCGGGGTTCAATGCAGGGCCAGCGGCCACGTTGATGGCTTCGCGCGAGATGTTGCCCGCACCTTCGGAGAGCAGGAACTCGCCCGCGTGCATCGGCTCATGTTTGATGGTCATGCTTTTACCCCTGTCTGGGCGGCGCGACGGGCCGCGTAGATCGCGTTGGTGTCAGGTTGTTTGGCCTGGGTTTTGGGCGCTGGGTCGTCGTTGATCGGCAGGCTGTTGTCGATCTCAAACCCGCCGCCACTGACCAGCGTGTCGAACAGACGCCCTCGCACCGCTTCGGCGGTCAGCCCGGACGCCACGAACTGCTGGGTGAACTCCGGCAGCCGCGCCGCCACACACAGGTCGCGCACGGCCTTCGCGTTGCTGATTGCGGCATTGACCGTGGCTTCGTCGGCCAGCTTGGTGGTGTTGATGATGGGTTCGATCAGGTTGCTGATCCCGGCGGTGTTGCAACTTTGCGTGATCAATAAAGCCAGCTTGGCCGAATCAACGATGGGCGGTTTTTCGGGTTCTGGTTCAGGCTCCGGTTCTGGCGGCTGTTCTGGCGGTTCCTCCAACTGAGCCAACAAGGCTTGCGGGGCATGCTGATAACGCTGCAATGCCCCACCCTGACCGAGGCAGGCTTTGACCGTGACGCCCTCGCCCACTTCATCGGCCAGCCCCAAGGCCACCGCTTCGCTCGCGGTGAGCCAGGTTTCAGCGTTGACCAGTCGCCGCAGCTCCACTTCGTCGATATTGGGCGACTTGGCCTTGTAGGCGGCGATGATCACTTCCAGCGCCTGATCCAGCGCCGTAGCGACCTTGCGCAGATCCTCGGCATCGCCTGCCGCGTAGGTCCACGGGTTGTGGATCATCAGCATGGCATTGGATGCGATCACCACCTTGTGCGCGCCACACACCGCGACGCTGGCCGCGCTGGCTGCCAGGGCATCGACACGCCCGGTGCAACGTTCGCCCAACCGCGACAATGCGTTGTGAATGGCCAGCCCGTCGAACAGGTCGCCGCCGATGCTGTTGAACGCCACCACAATCGGCGACACGCCGTCGTCCATCGCTGCCAGATCGCGCACAAACTGGTTCGCGGTGATGCCCCAGGTGCCGATCTCGCCATAGACGTAGACCTCAATGCTGCGGGCTTCGGCTTCGCCGCTGGCCTTGAGGCTGTACCAGTGTTTGTCCTGCGGCAGCGGTGGGTCACCCGCCTTGTTGAAAATGCGTAGCCTGTTCATGGCGTCTCCTTGTCGGCCGGCTCGGTGGGCAGCTCGACCAGTGTTTTGTAGTTGAGGCCCAGCTCGCGGGCGCGTTTCTGGTCGGCGGCGTTTTCTTCGTCGACGGTTTCGGCGTCGTAGCCCTGACGCAGGACCATTTCGCTGCGGGAGTTGAAGCCCGCGTTGACTTCCATCATTCGCGCCTGAATGTCCTGCACCGGCTGGATGTAGGCCCAGCCTTGCGGCACCCAACGGGTGCGCAGGTATTCACGGCGCCGTTGCGCGTAGTCGACCAGTGTCAGGCGACCGGCGAGCACGGCCATGTCCAGCCACGCAGCCCGCACCGGGCGGCACAGTTGGTGCACGTACACACTGAATTGCAGTTGCTCCAGGCGACGGCGGAACTCGTTGAGCACCACGCGCAGCGCCCGGTCGTTGACCTCGCGCATGTCGCCGCTGAGGATTTCGTACGGCGTGCCGGTCCCGGCGGCTGCGGCCATCAGTTGTTGGCGCATAAAGTCCGGGTAGTTGTTGCCCGCATCCGGCGGCTTGGAGAACTCCACCTCCTCGCCCGGCCCCAGTTCCTGCATGGTCCCAGGCTCTAGCGCGACCATCGGAGTGAAGCCGTCGCGGTCCTCGGTCAACGGCAGGCCGGTGACCGGGTCGCGCGGTTGTTGCGTGGCTTCGGGCGGTGGCCGCGAGATGAAGCCTGCGAACAGGTTGGCCACCTCTTGGCGAAACAGCACCGCGTCGTCGTAGTTGTCGAGGCTGCGCAGGCGTTTAAGCACTGGCGCCAAACGCGGCACCCCGCGCAACTGGCCCGGCTCAACCGGTTCAAAGATGTGCAGCACTTGTTCGGCCGGGACGCGCACCAGTTGGTTGTAACCGGCGTTCAGCGACGAGGCGTCACGCGGGTGGACGCGGTACATGTGATAGGCCACGCGCTTGTGCGCCGGGTTGAACTCGATCCCGGCACGGATGCTGTTGCCGTTTTTGCACGGCTCAAATTTGTCATGGGGCACAAACTCCGGGGCCAGTACCTGGAGCTGTAACGGCACTGCCAGATCCTCGTCCAGACCGCGTGGCCGTAAGCGCACAAAGCACTCCCCGGCCGTTTCCACGGTGCGGGCAATCAGCGCCTGCTGGCCGTAGAAGTCGGTCAGGCCATCGGCGTCTGATTCGTCGACCCAGTCATCCCACAGGTCTTGTTGACGTTTGCGCAGGGCGTCGTCTTCGGTTTTAGGCCGCGGGGTGATACCGGTACCGATCAGGTTGCTGACGCGTTTGTCGATGACGTTGAACGCGTAGGGATCGTTGCGCACCGCCGAGCGCGAACGGGCGCGCAAATTGCGCAAAGCCGGGGTGTTGAGGCTGTTGATGCCGATGTCCGGCGCGTCCCAACTGGCCGAGCGCCTGCCCTCACCGGCCCCTTCGTAACTGGCTTTGATCCGCTCGGGCAACAGGAAGCCGTTGCGGGTCAGGGTTGGATACTGGCGCGCCATTTAAAGCCCCTTGCCTGCGTGATACAGCCGGATCACCCGCGAGCGCGGCCCCGTGGCGGCGACCAGCGAACTGCGGATTTGGTCGCGCGCCTTGAGCAGCTCATCGACCGTGCGGTACTCCACGGTGCGGTCGGCATAGCGCACGGTTTTCTCGCCACGCGCGATAGCCGACTCAACGGCGTCGAGGTGCTTTTGGGTAAAGGACATAGGGGCTGCTCTTGGGTTGAGGTGACGCGGGCTGGTATATGGGACACAGTAGGGCCGAGTTGGCTGAACCGGCTACGATTCAGTCAGCGCTTTGACCTTCTTCGTGCTCAGCACTTTTTGATCGGAGTTTTGCGACATGTCAGTTTCCAATCTCGATAAATTCAACGACCTGACTGGCAAAGTTTTTGATGAGCTGTATACCCACTTTCCAATCCCCTGTGACTTGATTGCCGCCAAACTCATGACACCCGCCTCGTGCGCAGCAGACGGGGATGATTGCCTGCTGGAACTTGCGGACCACGACGCGCAATTCTTTCTGGCCACGGTCCGCTGGCTGATCGGCTCCGGTTTTTTGAGCGGCGAAGTCATCCCCACGGCCCAAGTGACAGGGGCAGTGCTGACGGTCAAAGGGTTTGAGGTGCTCAAAGCCATGCCGCACTGCCTCACCCACGGCCACTCAATCCGCGAGCGGATTGCAGAAACCATGAAAGAAGGCAGCAAGGAAACGCTCAAAAGCTTGCTGGCCGAAGAAATCGCCGTCGGCGCCAAGCTCATCACGCCGGTGGTTGAGATCCTTTAATTTCAACGACGCTTCAGATAACCACTGCTGGTGCTGCGACGTTGTGGGGGGCGTACGACCGGGGTTGCTACCGATGGAGCCGTTTCAACCGGTGGTTGCACGGGCGGTGCAGGTGTTGCGACCGGCGCGGCAAGGCGTTCAGCGTGTACCGGTTTTTCATCAAATAAACCGGCCTGTGCCAGGGCTTGGCGGATGCGTTCCCAGTCGTGTTCCTTGTAGCGGTTCAGGCCCAGGTAATGCGCCATCGCCAGGTTGTACACCATCAGGTCAAGGGCTTCGTTGCGCTCGGCTTTGCCCTTCACCCACTCGACGCGCTTGTGTCCGCGCACGTACCGCGTCACCTTGCGCTCGGCCACGCACTGGTCGAAGAATTCGTCCGGCAAGTCGTTGGCAAAGTGCAAGGCGCCCGGCCCGTCTTCAAACGGGTAGCGGTTGTAGATCCAGTCCTTGGCGGTGTCGGTGCCGACAAACCACAGCTCGGCGCCGTTGCGTTCGGTCTGGCCTTTCCAGGTCACGTCGACCATCGACGGGCGTTGCGCGATCACCGGTTTCCCCGGCTTGCTCGCGCCCTTGATAGCGAAGATGTTGCGCCACCGGCGCACGCGGCAAAACTGGTAGACCTCGTCGGTATGATGGCCGCCGGAGTCGACGGCGGTGGCGAGAATGCCCAAGCCGACGCCGCATGGATGCGGGTAACGCACCTTGAGTTTGTCATCGAGCACGGCCCAGGTGCGTTCGTCCGCCGGGTCGCCCCAGATGATCTGGAAGTCGACGATCCAGCGTTCCATGCCCACGCCCCAACCCATCACCATCAGCTCCAGGCGATTGGCTTGCACGTCGACCGAGGCCGTGAGCATCAGCACGCGATGGACCATTGCGCCGAGGCCGTAGGGTTCAAGGCGGGCGCGCTTCATCAGAACTTCGGCTTTGGTTTGTTCCTGGGCGCTGTCCCAAACCTTGGCCAAACGGGTGTTGTAGAACACCTGCATAGGCTCCAGGTCGCCGCGGCTCTGCGCCTTCTTGGCCTTCTCAAACTGCTTGGCCAGCGACGGCCAGTCCATCCAGCCGAGCGGTGAATACAGGGCGTTGAGGTGAAAGCCGATGGTTTCGCCGTCGCCCTGCGCGTGGGAGCGCCATTCGCCACGGGCCAGCATCAGGCCCTTGTGGTGCTCTTCGATCAGTACGTCGCAGTCTGGCCCGGCGCACTGGTAATGCACCACGCGGTAGTCGGCCGAGTAATGCAGGTTTTCCCACTCCAGGATCTGCATGTGTCCGCAGTGCGGGCATGGCACGTAGTAGTAACGCTGGTCGCTGGTTTCAAACAGATCAGCAATACGCGACGCGCCCTTGATCGTTGGCGAGCTGGAGAAGTAGAACTTGGCGTTTCGGCCGAAGGTACTGCCCCGGGTTTCGGCCAGCTCGATGGGGTCGCCCTCTTCGCCCACGTCGACATCCCAGCGGTCGATCTCGTCGCCGTAGATGTAGCGCGCCGACAGCTCGGCCAAGTTGGCAGCAGAGCCGGCGGTGGTGACGTACAGTGAGCCGCCTTCGAACTCCTTGGTGTCCATGGTGTTGCGCGAGTCCCGTGAACGGGTCGCCGCCACGCGTTCGCGCAGCACCGGTGTGGCCTTGATGGTCTTGCCGATACGCGACGACACCCGCTTGGCCAGGCTCAGGCTCGGCAGCAGGGTCAGGATGTTGGACGGCACCATGTGGATCAGGCCGCCGATCCAGTTCAGCGCGATCTGGGTTTTCATCAACTGCGAAGCCACCATCGTGACCACGCGTTTGCAGGGGTGAGCCGGTGACAGGCAGCGCATGGGCTCGCGTGCATAAGGCGTACGCGAGGTGCGGTACTGGCCGGGCTCGGCGGCGCCAGTGTCACGCGGGATGCGCATGTATTCGTCGGCCCACTGGTCGACCCACAGCGACGGGTCAGGTCGTAGCCCACGGAAATACGCCTCGCGGTACACCTCTGCACCGTTCGGGATTTCCGTGTGCATGGGTTAACTCTTGTGGTTGAGGGCGTGAACCAGGTCAGCCGAGGACATGCGCTCGGCGTCTTCCAGCGAAGCGCGGATCGCAGCGGTGAGGCGGCGTTCGATTTCCCACGGGTCGGTCATGACTGCCAACTCGGGGGCCAGTTGTGGCGGCATGCCCAGCAGTTGATCGCGTAGCAAACGGCCCGCGTTGAAGGCGCCGGTTTTCACGGCTTCCAGCTCGACCTGCGAGCCCTGCACTTTGTGGAATTCCGCCTCGGCCAACTGCGCCAGGTAGTACTCGCGGTGGGCACGGGCCTTTTGGAAGTCAGGTTGCTTGCCAGCGGGACCGATGGCGGGCTGCGGCGCAGCCATGCTCGGCGTGGATTCGACCAGCGGGGATAGCTGGCTGGTGACGTCGCGCTGCACACGATCCGCTTGATGCCGGGCTGCGACGGCGGCCTTGCTGGGGTCGGCGGTGTCACGAATCAATGCAACGGTGGCGTCTACATTCACCCGCTTGCCGTCATCCGACAGCACCAACCGGTTGTTGTCTTTAAGCCAGGTGATGTAACTCGGCGCCTTGCCGATGTGAGCCGCAAAGGCGCTCTTCGACAGAAAGATGGGGTCTGTCACAAGCCCTCCTTTTCAACGGCTTTTCAATGCAAGCCTTTCAATTTCAATGGATTGAATTTCAATAAGCTGCCAGCCCTGCGGCTAACGATTTCCCGCGGGTTTCCTGCCCCGTACCCGTGGATATTCCCCAGGGTCCCCGGCAGGTTTTGAACATCCGGGGATTATTACGAGCGGTCCGATGGCGGTGGCACGTCGCAAACGCCAAGGCGCTTGGCAACCCAACGCTCATAAAGGCCGATGGCGACATCCGCCCCGGCCATGGCCGTGAGGCAGCCCAGTGCCGAAGATGCCCAGAGTGAAACGCCGTTGACGTGCAACAACATCATGGTGGACAAGCCGCACACCACGCAGGCACCGGAGCGCAATACCAAGCGCCGCACCAGTGACCAGCCTCGCGCCCCGTCCTTGTCTGCTCGCCACATCTCGCCGGACACACCACCAATCATGGACAGCACAATCAGTAACCACAGCGGCATCTCAGCTAACGCTTGTTGTTCATTCGTCATTTAGTTGTCCGGAGGAAAAGGGTTAATCTTGAAAATTCGAAGGGGTTCGAAACCGTATCTCAGTCTCTGAGTCGCGGGCAGCCAAGAAGACGGCCAGGGTGCCGGGCAAAAAATTATCGCTACGTAAGGAATACGCTATGCAAGCAAAATCTCTGAAAGCACTAATCGCCGAGCGCGGTGTTTCATTTGACGCCAGTACCATCATGAGTGCGCTGCTTAAAGCAGGACACGCGGAAAACTTCGAATACGCCAGTACCACAGGCAGTGGCGCTATGAAGTCATTCAAGAAGCTCACCAGTGCTGGGGAGAAGTTTGGAA
Source organism: Pseudomonas weihenstephanensis (assembly GCF_016812185.1). NCBI lineage: Bacteria > Pseudomonadati > Pseudomonadota > Gammaproteobacteria > Pseudomonadales > Pseudomonadaceae > Pseudomonas > Pseudomonas weihenstephanensis. The sequence goes on from NZ_JAAEBV010000003.1 coordinate 272,922, forward strand.
TCAACAAGCCCGCGATGCATCCGTTCAAAACAGAGGCAAGGTTCTACGATGAGACCTTTCCTGAACTGCTTGGTGTCGTGGTCAAGCAGTTGAGCAAAGAGGTTGATGCACTTTAAAGATACGGGCCAGATCTGGCCGTATGCGGCGTTAAATTCGTAACTGCCAGATCACCCCCATGTGGCACGCGGAAAAAGAAAACCCCGCCGGGGTGGGCAGGGTTTTCAGTGCGCTGGTGTATGCCAGGGCGAGGTGCACAGCACGTGCTCGGGTAGCGCTTAGGCGCAGAATTCATATCGTGGGGACGTTTTACCCCTGTTCGGTAAAACCGAAAAGAGCTGTTTTTCGGTCATTCTGCTCTACTCACTTTGACGCAACTTTGACGCAGGTTTGAGGTAAGTCACCCCGACGAGCGGTCAACGCTTAACCAACTTGGCCCAGCAGCGTTGCGCGGGTCAGGTTGGTTGCTTGGCTGCCGCTGCGCCGGGTGTAGCCCCGCGTGGTGCCACTTCGAACGGTGAGGATCAACATCACTTGTTGATGCAACCGCTTCACCCAGTTGCGATACGTTTGGTCTGCCCCCTCGGTAATGTCGAGCAGTCGCATTTGCTCACGTCGCGGCATGGCTGGCTGATGCAGATATCGCAGTTTCGCCAGCTTGGCCAATTGCTGGCCTTTGGTGGACTGGCGGCCCAACTCGGCAACGGCGGCTGCCACTTCGCATGCGATGTGATCCATGCCTGCGCCCGCTCCCACCAACAGATCCCGTGAACCTGCTGTGCCCCGAGGGGCGCATCCGCCGTATTGCATGATCGTCGCCATTGGGCTGCCCAAGCCACCGGCCTCGCCAACGTGGCAGTGCTGCTCGCCCCAATGCTGCATCAGTTCTTCGATTTGCTGAATCATCCCCATCTACTCCCTGAAAAACCAACCTGACACAGAAAAGAACCAACCTGACACACACCTAACACACTAAAAACCTTTAAAAACATAGCCTTAATGCTCTATGTGTTGGGTGTGTCAGGTGTGCTGGGTTTCTTCTCACGTACAAGAAATAATTAACGAACATCAACCTTTGACTGATTGCACATGTACACACGCCCACATGTGCGAGAAGCCCGCCACACCTGACACACTGATCCCGAAAGCCTTTAAAGACGTGGCCTGTAGCTGTGTCAGGTTGGTGGTTCTAACCCGCCACACCGTCAACACACCCCACACACAATGAGCCGTCATGCTGCGCTGTCCTGTCGTTGCCCGAACTTCACGTGCTCCCAACTACCGACACTCCAGCCACCGGCCTTGGCCGCTTCGCGCCAAGTGGTAACTGCCGCCCCTAGCCCGGCCGCTGACACAGATGGGGGCGGGGAAGGTGCCGGATCTATGCCAGACCACGGGAAGAAGAAGGTGCCAAAGGATCGCCGCGAGCCATCCATCCAAGGCTTACCCTGAATCTTGTCCACTTCCGTGGAGATGAACCCACTGAACTTGGTATGACTTAAGGTGTGTTCCTTGTTGCGGTGGCACCATTCCAAAAACAACGCGTACAGATCGCTGCTGACGCACACGCTGAACGGCGCCCCCAACAGGCCATTGCGCCATTCACGCAGAAAGGTTTGCCAGCTCGCCATACTCAAGTCCACCAAGCGCTGACGGGCCTCAGTGTTGGGCGGTCGGGTGCGCTGATCGAAATCACCCAGGTCATAGCTGAGCAGGTAGTCATACAGCGCAGGGATACCCTCGTTGGCCAACTCATACTTAACCCGCTCTTGATCCTCAGGCCCCAAAGTTTCCTTGGGCCAGACCACCAACATGCGCCGGTCATTCTCACCAATCGGCCACGGCATAATCTCGTTGGAAAGGAACACCGCATTCATGTGGTTGGCTTCTTCCCAACCGTTCACAAACTTGGACTCCATGCGTACCGTTTTGCCGGTGACCATGTGTTTGATCTTGCCCACCTGGTTGTATCGCTGATCGCGACTGACAACTTCCTCAAACACGCCGTACAACTTGTTTGACTGCCACACCGTCCAGCTTGATTCCAACTGCGACTGCCCTACCGTGGCCGCATACTCACCGTAAACAGCACCCATGATGTCGCTCAGCAACAAACTCTTGCCGCTGCCTTCCATCGTGGAGTGCAGCAACACAGCAGTGTCCATCTTGGCACCGATGTTTTGCAGCGGATAAGCCAGCCATTTAATCAGCCAGTCGGTTGCCGCTTCGTCGTGGTTGCACAGAAAGCTGAACAGCGAGCGCAGTGTGCGGCATTTATTCGGCTCATTGAGGGGCACCAAAGGCAGCCCCTCAAAGGTATTGATGTACACCTCGGGGTCTTTGGTCATACGTGGGTCGAACACGATATGTTCCATGTCCACAGTGCGGCGATCAGGGCTGTTCAACCACATGGCATAAGCGTCGCCCAAGGCCATACGCATGGCACCTTCCGGGACTCGGCGACGACACTTGATGTCCCAGGAGTCTTTGGTGCCGTCTATATAGACATAACGCTCGGTCGGACTCATGCCCTCCCCCGACACCTGCTTAAACTTGGCCTCTGCTTTGGCTTTGTTGGCTTGGCGCTCAGCCATGTCATCGGCAATGACCTTTTTCTGACCGGACTCAAACCAGTCCTTGGCCAACACTTTGGTGACCAGCAACTCAAACGCAGGCTTTTTGATAATGACGCGCTTGAACATATCGAAAACGGAGGTCTTGCCCTCGATCAAGGCAAAGCGTTGGAAGACTCGGTCAGCCGTCCACTCACTCCCCCCGCCCCCCTCAGGTGCAGGAGCCGCCGCGCTGGCAGGCATCAATTCGCCCGGCCCGCTGGCATCCTCAGATGGGGTAAGGGGAAGATCCGCAGGTGATGGCCGGGATGATTGCTGCATCCCCAACATCCGCGCCGCATCTTTGACCGCTTTGGATTGATCGCCGCCGTGCTCAAGCAGACAAAACACCTCAAACGCATCGTTCTGGTGACCATTGGCCAACGGATCAGCGCCGTGGTGCGAGTAGAGCTTGTCATCGGTAATAGTGATGCCCGGCAAGCCAGTACTGCTCTGCGGATAGAGCCATTTGCTACCGCGCTTAATGTAGCCGTGCGCGCGCAGCAGCTCTTCAACATCATGGCAGCGGTTGAATTCATCAATTACCGAGGGCCGGTTGCCGGAGACCTGCACAGGTGCCTTGGTCGACTTGGGTTTAGGCCTCTCTGCCTTCGGCGCCCAAGGGCAAGCAGACTCGGCGTCACGCTTGAAAATGTCCCAGCCCTGCCAAATGTTCAGCAAGTCGCTGGTCAGCACTGGCAACCCCTCAGCGGAAGGTGGTGTGCGCCAGGTATATGGTTTGCCGGTACCGGGATGAATGGAGGGTGGCAACACGTCTTGCACCAAACCCGCACGCAATTCGAAAACGGTAAAGCGCTTGTAGGGCTCAGCTTCGTCGCGCGCGGCGGCTTCACCAACCAGATCGCCCGCCTCTTTGGCTGCTTTGGCTTTTGCGATTAGCCCTTTAAAAATCGACCCATCAGGGTCGTTTTCATTGGGCCATGCCAGAGAGTGACGGGTGAGGTCTATTCCATCCGGCACCTGAAACAGGATACGAAAACGCGCCGGATTACCCACAACCGTCGGGTAAACCAGCGCCATTGCATCCAGATCCAGACCTAACAGCTCGTACAAGACGTGACGCGTCCACTGAACATCGTCCACATCCAATGAGCACACACTGCTTGGGCCAAGCACTACGCCAAGGTTATGCGCTGGGTTTACTGCCCAAAACGCCTCAGCGGCGCTCGCATCCGTGATGTAACCGCCGGGTTTATTCCAGCCCAACCCCTTTGGGGCTTTTTCGCCGGGCTCGATGGCAACCAGTGCCAAGTTGAAGGTATCAATGTAGCGTCGTGCCCATGTCGCCATCGGTACAGCCTGAGAGCGGTCAGTCATCTGCGGCGCTCCCGCAACTCTTCGCAGGAGATGCAGGTTTCACAACCCTCGACTGCCTGTTGCCGAAGCAGCGGAATGGCGTCGTCGCAATCCACACAAAACCCCGTATTGGACGTGGCATTTGCTTCACGTTGACGTTTTTCAAGAGCGCGCCGCGCTAGAGCACGCTGCAAAAACTCATCCGCATAGTCGTTAGCCAGATCGACGTCATCAGCCATTGTCGCGATCCTCCATTGCCTGACGTGCGCCGGTCATGATGCCCAATACCTCGCGGATAACGTCCATGCCACGTTTTTCTAGAATGGCGACTTCGTGTGCTTCCCAGACTGCGTCGGCCACGCCTTCGTGCATGCACGACACAAACTCACCGGACTCAGCCAGTAACTTCCCTACTGCTTTCAAGGCTTCCTTGGTAGCAGGCACTGGCGTTGGTTTGTACCAAACGGCCCCGGCTGGACGCACCAACGCATCAAGCAAACGAGGATCAGCGGTGAGGCGAATCACCTCTTCCAGCTCATCCGGTGTCAGCCAGCGGCGCTCTTCGTCAAGTTTGAGTTTCTTTTGCAGGGCGTCGTTGTCGATCACCATCGCGAAAGCTAATGCGGTGACACCACCCTTATAGGAACGCCCTGCGCGATACAGCGCGTGACGCAATGAAAGCACCGGACCAGCGTCCGGTAATAGATCGATGCGACTCATAACCGTAAAAACCCCTTTTACGGTGTAGCCATAAAGCAGGGCACGCCCTATCCTACGACCACGACCGATGTACATGTGCTGTGTATCGTCGTAGCCGGGTTTGGGGATCTTTGGTGAGAGGCCCAAACCCGGCACCCTTTTTACGCCGCCGTTGAGCCGCGCAAATATGCCCAGTCAACATCCGGGCGAAGCTGCTCACACGCAACCTCCCCTTGAGTTTCACGCTCAAGCGAAACAGCAAGCCGAACACTTGCACGCCGATTACCATAGGCAATTTGCCTCAACTGCCCAGTAGTGGTTTCACACCGTGCCGCCAATCCATCTAGCTTCGCCTTATCAAGATTCTTTATGTATGCATGCAAGCTCATGTGCGCCTCCGTTTTGCAAAATATAGCAGCTGCTAACGGAATTAACAATAGCGGCTTGCAATTTACAAAATGCTAAACACTTTTAAGATAGCCGGATGAATATCAGCCAGCTCCGCGTTGAAGCCCTTCGGGCCCTGATCGGCGATCTCAAAACAAAAGAGTTTGCAGATCGCTACAATCTCGACCCCTCATACCTTTCACAATTGTTGAACGGCCATAGACCTATGGGTGATAAGGCCGCCAAGAATCTTGAAGATAAGATCGGCCTCACTGGCGGAACACTTTTAATGCCCGCGCGCTCAGCCCAGGATGGTTTGGCGCTTGGCATAGAATCAGGCCCAATTCTCATCAATCCCTTCCGGCGGGCTCCCCTTTTAGGAGTGGCCCAATTGAAACAAGACGGAGCATGGGAAGAACTGGAACGAGGTACAGGGTGGGTGGATGTTCCAACCTCAGACCCGACCGCATACTCGTTGCGAATCAAAGGCGACGCATTGGCGCCTGCTATCCGTAACGGCTGGGTCGTATGGTGTGAACCAAGACGCGAGCCAGTACCGGGGGAGTACGTACTTTTAGCACTGTCCAACGGCGAGAAAACGATCAAAGAACTCCTCTATGCAAATGCCGAGGAAGTAAGCCTAATGTCGATTAATGGCACCTACGGCCGTCTTACCGTGCCACTCACGGAGATTGAAACAATCCATTACGTCGGTGGCATTGTTCCACCCAGCCAAGTTCAAACGTGATCCCAAAGATGCAAGAGAGCCGCCATTGGCGGCTTTTTTTTGCTCCACTGAAAAATACGTTAGCATTAGCTATTGATTAAATAGTTAGCTATTGCTAACTTTGTCTCGCACCCTCTCACCAAGAGTACGAGCCATGCAGACAACACAGCACAGCACAGGCCTACTGGCCATCACAAATAATCCGCAACGAATCGCTTTAGCCGCTAAACACGCTGAAACCTTCGGCCCAACCGGAGGTGATGCAGCATGAAACAGGTACTGATTGGACTGGCAGGCCTTGCCCGCTCGGGTAAAACAACCGCAGCAATGCACTTAGCCAGCACCCACAACTTTCAAGCCTACGCATTTGCAGACCCTCTGCGCGAAGGCTTGATGACTATCCTCAACCTGACTGAGCGTGACTTTGACGACGAGCACAAAGAGCAGCCTGTCGCTTGGTTAGGCCACTCAGCACGTGAGTTGATGCAATCGCTGGGTACAGAGTGGGGCCGTGACCAAATACACCCGGATTTGTGGGTATGGCTGGCCGAGCAAAACCTTGAACTGCTCGGACAAGTCAACGACGCAGCCAGCGGCTTTGTGATTAGCGACCTGCGCTTTGAAAACGAAGCCGCTTTCGTCCGCGAAAAAGGTGGCTTGGTTATTCACCTGCTGCGTGAAGACGCCCCCGATGTGAACTCACACATCAGCGAGTCCGGCATTGCCATCCTCGACAACGACCTCGTACTTCACAACGACGAATCGATTGAAGAGTTGACCGGCCAACTGGACGAAATCTTCACTGCCTTGTGCGCTCGCGCAGCGGCTTAAGGAGAGCCCACATGAACCGAACCCTGGACGCTACTGCCGCCCTGCTCGGCTTAAAACCACGCGCCTTTCGTACCCGGCTGCGTGAACTTGGCATTTTGACCCAAAACGGTGAACTGGCGAGCAAGCACCGCGACCAGGGTTATCTCTACGTAGACACCCGCAGTCGCTGGAACGCGAACATCAACACCTTTAGCTATTACGCAGTAGTGATGGTGAAAGAGCCAGGCGTGAAGTGGCTGAGCACGCAATTGGGCATAGCCCTAAAACCAGTGACAAAGGACGCTGCCGCATGAAACAGAACGCAATCACTCAAGCGATCGGCGCCCTGAAACTGGTCCCGATTTTCGTCAACAACCCGGCCATCATCAGCCGCGCCACGCTGATTGGCGCATCAGCAGAAGCGGTCGCCATGCTTGAAGCGCTTCCGGCTGTCACTGCCGAGTTGGCCGAGGTATTTCGCCGCGTAGATGCCGTAATCCTTGAGGGCCAAACCGCTTACGTAACGCCTACACGCTGCCCCGAGTATCCATACGGCGCTGTTATCGCTGATAGCAAAGGCAACATTTGCGCCGCGGCTATGGGGAAAACCCAAGAAGGTCTGGCTGAGCTGATTCGTCTCAAGTTGCTGCCCCAACAAGAGGGGTGCGGGGAGGATGTGGCGTGAGCGACACACTCGACCAACTGCGCAGGGAGTTCGCCACTCCCTGCCCCAGCCTTACGGCTGTACGCGAACGCTACTTCACGCACATCAGAACAGATCGTTACTTGCTCAGCGAGATTAAAGCCGGGCGCATCGCACTTAAGGTCACCCGCCTACACCGCTCAAACCGAGCAAAGCCAGTGGTGTACCTGCACATGCTGGCAGCTTATCTAGACGCGCAAGCGCCAAACCAAGCCGCCTAAGTATTCCCCTGACTCTCGGGGGCCATAGCAACCAACGTAATGAGGCACAGCACATGAGCAAATCACGTCCATTTATCGACACCCTGCGCGACATCGAAGCTGGCGGGCTACTGGATGAACTTAGCGAAACCCAGCACAGCTTGATCGACGCCATTCGCCTGACCGGGAAAGGTGGCGAGCTGACCATCAAGCTCACCTACAAACCCGATGGCAACGGCCAGATGACCATCAAGGCAGACGTCAAAGCCAAAGAGCCTGCCTTGTCGCGCGGTACGTCGCTGTTCTTCCTGACGCCTGAGGGCAACCTCACTCGCCGCGACCCACGCCAACAAGACCTAGCGCTTCGAACTGTGGGCGAAGAAAAACCCGAAGTTCTGCGCCAAGTCAGTCAGTAAACACCTCTCGCCTCTCACCATTTGTATTACCCACTGGAGCACATCCAATGCAACAAGCCCTACAACAGCTGTTCAGCTACGCTCAGTCCCTCGGCAAGCCCGTCGATCACCCTGGGTTGGCCGCACCCATCGCGCTGCTCCCGAACGATGTAGCACTCAAAAGCCTTGAGCACTTGTTACCCGCGCCGACCCGCGCCAAACAAAAACTCACCGTGCTGGATGCTGAGTCGTTCATCGACTACGTGAATCGCTTCGCCACTTCGGCGACCGCGGTGTTCTGCAACGGCCCGGAAGGTCGCACTTTCTCAGCAGTCATTGACTACCACCAGCCCGAGAGCCCTGCTTGGCTGGAACACGTCGCAACCTATCGCTGCCCGACCACTGTTGAATGGGGCCGCTGGAAAGAATACGACCGCAAGCGCATGGACCAAGCGACCTTCGCTGAATTTATCGAAGAAAACGTGTGGGACATCACCCAGCCTGCCAACGAACAGAATGCACCAGGTGCAGCGGATATGCTGGAAATCAGCCGCACCCTTGAAGCCAAGAAAAACATCACCTTCCGCCAAGGCACCCGCCTCGACAACGGCCAAGTGCAACTCACGTACAACGAAGAAATCGACGGCCGTGCTGGCGAAGCTGGTCAGTTGCGCATTCCTGAGCAGTTCTTCATTGCAGTGAAACCCTTCCTTGGCGGCGATGCCTTCTGCGTGCCTGCGCGATTCCGTTATCGCATCCAGGACGGCCGCTTGATGATGTGGTTCGAACTGGTGCGCCCGGACAAGGTACTTGAAGAAGCCTACAACGCGGTGCGCGACAAAATCCAAGCAGCCATCAGCGAAGTACCGCTGTACGAAGCCACTTTGTAAATAACCACCCGCACCATCCCGCCGCGGGCCTCTCACCAACGATCCCTGCGGCGGGTTTTAACGAGGTACACAGCACATGCATGCACAGCACGCTTTAGCCAGAAAATCGGGAGCCGAGAGGCACGAGCCCCGGGAGAGCCGCATGATGGCATTTCAAAGTGAAACGCTTACTGATGAAGAGCTGGCAACCATTACCGGCTATCAAATCCCATCCAAACATATCCAGTGGCTAGTCGAAAACCGCTGGGAGTTTGTCCTGACTGGTGCTCGTCGCCCAATTGTTGGTCGGTTATATGCCCGAATGAAGCTGGCAGGCGTGAAGCCTGTAGCCGGAAATGTTGAGGCCGAAGTCTGGACCCTCGACTTGTCGAAGGTTAGTTGACCCCCATGCGTAAAAAAAACACGGCAAACCTAGATCTTCCACCGCGAATGATCCGCCGCATAAGAAAAGGCACGACCGGGAAAATATGGGTGTCGTACTACTACAACGGCAGGGACGCAGCCGGAAAGCGAAAAGAGATACCTTTGGGCACGGATCTCGACCAAGCAAAAGTTGAGTGGGCCAGGCTTGAACGCAAGGCACCGCCGAAACCCAACCACCTGATGGCCTACCTGTTTGACCGGTACGAGAAAGAAATCATCCCCGGCAAATCAATCCGTACTCAGTCCGATAACCACAAAGAACTTAAGCAACTGCGACGAGCATTTGAAAACGCTCCTATCGAATCGATTACGCCCCAAGTTGTGGCCCAATATCGCGATGCAAGAACAGCCAAAGTCAGGGCTAACCGCGAGATCGCCCTACTCTCCCACGCGTTCACCATTGCACGGGAATGGGGTCTCACAGATAAGGCCAACCCTTGCTTTGGTGTTCGCCGCAATAAGGAGAAACCGCGAGACTATTACGCGGGTGAAATCGTATGGAACGCGGTATACACCGAGGCGGTGCAGGAACTGAAAGATGCAATGGACATGGCGTATCTGACTGGGCAACGTCCGGCCGATGTACTCAAAATCGCGGCAACTGATCTGAACAATGGTTTTTTGCTAATCGGACAGGGCAAAACTGAAAAGCGCTTACGCCTTCGTTTGGAAGATGCAGGCGTCCAATCCGGACTGAGCACCTTCATTGATGACTTGCTGGAACGACGCGCTATTAACGGGGTTAAAACTTCGACGCTGATAACTAACTCGTCGGGGCTGCGTATGAGTCAGCAGATGCTACGCAACCGGTGGGACGATGCGAGGGAGAAAGCTGCTATTAAAGCTGCTGCAGATGGTGATTCAGCACTTGCTGCTAGTATTAGGCAGTTTCAGTTCAAGGATATCCGCCCCAAAGCAGCCAGCGAGATCGAGCTAACGCACGCAAGCCGCTTGCTGGGGCACTCCACTGAGGAGATTACGAAGAAGGTGTATCGGAGAGTTGGGGAGATTGTTAAGCCTACAAAGTGATCCAAATGCGGCCAAGATGATAGTTACCAAGGACGGCAATAGCCGATGCACAATTCGAACCAGTTTCGCCTTCATAAGAGGTTAAAAATGTCCGAAAGAGACTATTCCGGATAGGCTGCTACCGGCCAGAAGCGGACGCTAAGAGCAGAAGAATCAAATCTGTCCGTTTCTTTCTCGCGATCTGTCAGCGGGAGGGGATACGTGCGATTCCATATTTTTTTACAGGGTTGTGAAATTTTCGCGGTCTAACTCGACTTCCTGGGGTAGGATTGAATTAGGGCGATCCTAGCTAAGCCAGGACGTCTTAGGTGGGTGACTCCTCCGACTGCGACCCCGTCAGGCCGCTTAAGGTGATGGTGTACGAGTCCGTTCCCGGTGGAGCCGATCGGATACCTCAAACACTTGAGCCGATGCTTGTGGCCATTCGCGGTAAGCCAAAAGCAAGCGCCCGGCACGGCGCTTTATAAATAACCAACCTTTAAAAGTTGGCAGCGCTGTCAGCACTTCGCAGGGCTCCTGCCATGTTCAAGTTGCGGACAAAAGCGGTACAGGTGGAAGTCAGTCTTTGGGCGCTAGCATTTATTGCTAGTGGTCTGTTAGACAGATTTTTTTCCTAGGCAGATGGGGGGAGGGATACCTCCCCCCTGATCCTGGCAATTCACTTCGGTTACGCGCTCAATAACCAGTCCACGTTGGATTTGCAAATTAGAGTAATGATTTTAAGTAGCACCCCCATTCCGGACTCGTAGAAACTCGTCTGCAACATTGAGAATGTGTATTTTCCTTACTTTAAATTTCATCTTCTGGCCAGCAAGCAGCCTTATACCGCGACTATATCACTATTATCTTTCCATAACGTGTAGGGCAAGCCATGAGTACATGGTAAGCCCCTGTGTATCGTTAATTATTTTTATGATGCATGTGCTCAACTTCTCCACTGCTGAAGTCTTGCAATACCGCCTCTACAAGATTCATAGCATCAATTTCAAGATCTTGATCAAACTGCGTAGACATGTACGCAACCACAACTTTGCCTAGCTTCAATTCCCGATTGTCAGAAGTTACGAGATAAGAATTCTCAGGAAACAATGTCGTCTCACATTCGACGCCAAATTCATCAGATTCTGTCAGGACATGCCGATCAAGCCAAAAATTAAAAGCACAGGGCTCATGACCTTCGTCTCTGACGACTATTTCAGTTGAGTTGGTAGACATGACTGATGGGTCTTGTTCGACAATATTTCTGGTTGCCTGATCCTTCCCGTCAAACGACAATTTGAAATCAAGGTAATGATTTCTTAGAAATTTCATTTGAATATTGACTATTTGAATATAGCCATCCCAGTCCTCCCCGCGTGGCTTCCTAATAAGCTTGAGACCCATTTCGTAAAAGTCTGCGTATTCTTTGGCGCCAGATTGAAAGCCTATGGTTGTAACTATTATTCCTATGCTATTTGGAATGTCTGTTGTAAGCCCATGTAGGTTTCTAACGTGCAACAAACTTACAGCATGACTGTAGTGCTTGCATTCTATGAGTACACGGTGAGTTACCCCCGCGTATTTGTACTCCCAAAAAACATCTATTTGGTGTTCAACACCAGATTTACCCTTGATTTTCACGTTATGTCTTACGTCAATATTTTCTACACCTTGAAGAGCAAGGATCTCCTCATAAATTTTCTGAGCCAACTTCTCATAATCTGTGGAGGTATCAGAGATTTTCAAGACGTTCTTCCTTGATGCATGACGAATAGATGGAAATCACTCATAAACCGATAATAGAGGGTTCTCCGTAACCCCGCCCGCTTCATGGATGATATTGATGCTGGACGTAAGCTTTCGGGTTAACTCTGCTTGTCGTGAATGACCGCTTTTAGCAGTTTTCGACCCAAAACGGACCCTTACGGTCACTAATGGGTCAGTCGTTGTTCGTTGGATCGGATTTCGCCTTGTCCTCATTAACCTCCACTCTGACGCGACAACGCGTCGATCTGCAATAGGTGGGTTTGTTCTGCGCTGTAAGGGTGCATCCAGGATGGCACAGTCGCTCAGTATGGCAATGCCATTGACAGAACAAGACGCTGGAATTAAATGTGGCACTTTGCTAGCGTCAGAGGCTACCGAAAATGCTTGTTGGATCTCGCGTTTTCGCAATTTTTGAAGCTGAAATGTGGGGTGGGTATGAGCGCTAGCAAATTCTATAAGCTTGAACAGCAAAGATTGTTCTTGGAAGCCGAGAAAATATCACTATTTACCAACCATGGTCCTACTATAGGTGCTTACAGAGAAGGCGTTCTCAGGGACTATATAAAGAGATTCATGCCGAGCTCATTGAAAGTTACATCGGGGTTCGTATCAGTCAATAAAAATCATGCGAATCTTATAGAGGGCCAGAGTCGGCAAGTAGACATACTTATTTGTGATACCGACCAATATGTTCCGCTTTTGGAGGTTGATGGGTTTTCAGTCATCAGGCCGGAATCTCTGAGGGGATGTGTCGAGGTGAAATCCTCACTTACATTTTATAAGAACCGGAATCCAGAGGGTTCGATAGAGACCAGCGATGCCTATCCGTTGGGTGGAGGCTATACCACTGCTTATCGATGGGCGGGTACCCTCGTAGATGCTTTGGAAAACATAAAGCACTGCGCTGATGCATGTGAGTCCAGGAAAGCGGAGGGATACTTTTCAAGCATCCTAGCATTCGACTCTACGTTTGAAACTCGAAAAATCTACGAAGCGCTGGACAGTGGCAGCCTGCAGAAACAGCTGGGCATTAATCATCTGCGACAACTTCCGATTTCAATTTGTGTGCTTTCAAAGTTTATAACATTCTTTTTTGAAATTGATATGTTTGAGTCGGGCAAGCAATATCCAATTGAATATGAGACATTTTATAATGAAATGACTGCTGTTAAAGGAAGTGAAGAGTATCCGTTGCAGTTTTTCTCTGCCTACTTATACAATCAGGTCGGTTATTCACATTCGAAAAGGCCAGCAGAGTCTGAAGGGATTCATGCAGGAATAGGCAGCGTAGGCATCTGGAGCCATCACTTCGACCTCTGCTCGGGTGATTTGTAACGATGTGATCTTAAGCGTCGAGTCCAGACGCGGAGTGGCTTTCAAGCAGCGGGCCACCTGAGGGCAAAAAGACAGCTATGCACTGACGAAGGCCTTGAATACTCCTTGCGACCACTCCAGACGCACATCGAACCGCCTCCACGGACACCTCGCGCCGATTGCCGAGCCAGTGCGGTACATTCGATGCGGCTCAGCACAGCCAAGAGCCAAGGGCGCGATCACCGGCTCGGCGTACACCCGTTGCGCTGAACTTTCACGCGCAGCCAAATGCTGGCATGATTAAGGACCTGGAGTGATCAAAATCTCACGCAACCGGGTCGCCTGACCCATTAGCTGCAGTACGCCCCCACGACCGATTACTACCGAACCAACGCTGACGGTGGCTACAGGCATAAATTGGCCTTTGTTGAAAGGCCGCTTCTGGCTGTTCTCTGCCCATCACGACTGACTGCTTTTGGCCGATTCTGTTGAAAAAGTCGGTCCTTTCAAATTGCCCATGTACTGACTGCTGAAAAAGCCATTTTTGCGCGCCGCCACGCGAAATCTGACCCCCGGCATCCTCTGCTCAAAGCAAAGATTTCAATCTCAAGCGCGTACTTTTCTAACCATGGAAACCATGGCCGACTTTTTCAACAGAATTGGCCGAAAGCAGGCTACCTAGGCTATAACACCCCAACCCTCCGTCACAAGGCTCCAGCTACGGATTAAAGAGGCTGCTTGCGGAAGCAACCCAAAAAATTGCGGAAGCTATCGTCAAATCGCAGGCATAAAAAAACCCCGTAGACGGTAATCTACGGGGTTTTCAATATGGAGGCCGAGGCCGGAATCGAACCGGCGTGGGCGGATTTGCAATCCGCTGCATAACCATTTTGCTACTCGGCCATTCGCTTCTGACCTCTCAATAAGGCATCAGAAACAAAAGAAATTTTATCGCGCTTATTACTTCAAGCATTTGATTCTTCAGCAGTTCAGGCAGTGCCCCGTGCTGATGGCGCGCATTATGTACCAGAACACTGAAGCTGGCAACCCCCTGAATTCTAATAATTTTTCATGGTTACGTGAGGGATGGACCGCCAACTGGGAATATCCTCCGGCCGGCCATCGCTCGCCCATGCAAAGAACGTTAGGCCGTGACATTTGAGGATAGGCATTTCAAGGTTTAATTAAGGAGTGACGCCTCCCTCCCTCGCTGAGAGGAAACTAACCCTCAGCCATATTGCAATCTCCTACAGAACGCATCATTTCTACCCTCGACCAATGAGGATCCGACTGACTTCAACGTTCGAGCCACTCCCGTAAAGTCTCGCCGCCGTTAACGAACGGACTGACGCATTTATTGGAGCTTCAAGATGAAAAAAATATGGATGACTGCAGCAGTTGTAGCAGTAGTTTTGGTAACCAGTGGCTGCATGAGCCACAACGTAAGCCAACCAAATGCCCCGATCGCGGGCAGTGTCACTGCCGATTTGAAAGCAAACATTGATGTCGGTGGTGAAATTAAAGGCCAATCCTCTGCGAACATCCTGTTTGGTGTGTTGAAGATCAGTGGGGACAGTGAGTTCGCTGACGGGGTGACCTATGGTGGTCAGGCCTCAGCCTTCAGCCTGCCAGATCCCGTATCGGCCATTAAGGCCGCTGCCGCTTATAAAGCCGTCAAAGATTCAGGCGCGGATTTGATCGTAGCCCCCCGCTACGCGGTCTCTGTTGAGGATTACTTCATCTTCAAGGCAGTGAATGTCACTGTGACCGGCAATAAAGGTACGATCAAGAGCATCCGTTAGACCGTCACTTAGTCTGTCTGCTGTTTAAGAGGCTGCTTGAGCTGATCCCCCAGTCAGTACATACCCGGTCGTGACAGGTTAACCTAATGGCCTGTAACCACTGCGAGCGGTCACCCTGGAGCAGTTGGGCTGGACGGGGCGCAAGCCCCGTCATCTGCACCTATATGACAACATTGCGTACAAAGCGCACCACGCAATCACTTTCATTACGATAAACGTGAGGCTGGTTGCTGGCGTACATATAAAACTCGCCCGCATTGAAGCGTAAGGCCTGGTCGTCGATGATCAAGGTCAAGCATCCCTCAAATACATATAGCTGCTCACTCCAGCCTTCAGCATCAGCTTCCGAGAAATACGTTTCCCCCGGCTCCAGCCGCCACTCCCACAACTCCACTTCCCTGGTTGCTGCGGCCTTTGCCAGCAAGACGGCCTTGCTGCCCGCGATAGCCCCGGTCCATGCAACTTCATTAATGCGACTCGGGTCTGGAGAGCCCGGCGCCTGAATCAAGTCGCTGAAAGCGACATTCAGGGCTTCAGCCACTCGATCCAGAGTGCTGAGGCTGACATTTTTCTCACCCGCCTCTATGGCAACCAGCATGCGCCGACTCACGCCGGACAATTCGGAAAGCGCGCTTTGGCTAAGCTGTGCGAGCAATCTCAGGCGTCGAACGTTTTGACTGACGTGCTGGAGCACCGAAGCACGCTGTGAATTTTCTTTGGGCACTATATTGCTCACCTCATGGGACTGCGCAGTATACTGCTCAGCAGTTGGCGCATTGTGCGTCGCCCTCCCCGTAACGTGCAAGGTCGTGACATCTTTGAAAGCTTTTAGTCTGCAACCTTTAACTTCACGCCTCAGCAAAGCTGAATGCGTGCTGATCCTGATTACCATGGTTTGGGGGGTGACCTTTCTACTGGTGCAAAACGCCCTGACGTCCAGCGGCCCCCTGTTTTTTGTAGGCCTGCGCTTTGCAGCGGCAGCCGTCATGGTCGCGCTTTTTTCATTGCGCAGTTTGCGCGGCATAACACTGTTCGAACTCAAGGCAGGGATGTTTATCGGCGTGGCGATCATGCTGGGTTATGGCCTGCAAACGATTGGTTTACAAAGCATCCCAAGTAGCCAGTCGGCCTTTATTACCGCGCTTTACGTCCCTTTTGTACCGCTGCTGCAATGGTTGGTGCTGGGACGTCGCCCTGGCCTGATGCCAAGTTTGGGGATCATGTTGGCATTTGCAGGGTTGATGCTGCTGTCTGGGCCCAGCGGCGCATCGCTAAACTTTAGCTCCGGGGAGATCGCCACACTAATCAGTGCTGTCGCCATAGCGGCCGAGATTATTCTGATCAGTGCTTACGCCGGTAAAGTCGATGTCAGACGCGTAACAGTGGTGCAATTAAGCACAGCCTCCATTCTGGCGTTTATCCTGACCGTTCCGACTCAAGAAGCCGTTCCGGATTTTTCGTGGCTATTATTAATCAGTGCTGTGGGCCTCGGTGCCGCCAGCGCCGTGATACAGCTTGCAATGAATTGGGCACAAAAGAGCGTTTCTCCGACACGCGCTACCCTCATTTATGCAGGCGAGCCGGTGTGGGCCGGTATCGCCGGACGTCTTGCCGGTGAGCGATTGCCCGGTATTGCATTGCTTGGCGCAGTATTGATTGTTGCAGCAGTGATCGTGAGTGAGTTAAAAACAAAGGGTAAAACAATCGAGGAACCCGATGAGAAGCAAGGCGATAAAGCCTGCGACTGATTCCAGTTCTCTGACACACAACGTAAATACTCATACTCGGGAGCGCTCATACAAGGATGAAGTTGGGCAAACCCTTCAACGGTTTGTACACATTTTGTAGGATTGAGCCGCAGCATGGCTGTTGGTGATCCCCTGCTCGCCACGTATGATCGCTCACAAACTCCTGCAGATTAGAAGCCTATGTCCCTGATAGTTCTACTGCTTCTGCCCTTTATCGGCAGCTGTCTAGCGGCTGTTTTGCCGCACAACGCGCGCAACAGTGAATCACTGTTAGCCGGTCTGATTGCACTCGTTGGCACCATTCAAGTCGCTATGCTCTATCCGCAAATCGCCCACGGGGGCGTGATACGTGAAGAGTTCATGTGGCTGCCCAGTCTCGGCTTGAACTTTGTTCTGCGTCTGGACGGGTTTGCCTGGCTGTTCTCGATTTTAGTGCTGGGAATCGGCACCCTGGTGTCGCTGTATGCCCGCTACTACATGTCCCCCGAAGACCCTGTACCGCGCTTTTTCGCGTTTTTCCTGGCGTTCATGGGCGCGATGCTCGGTCTCGTGTTGTCAGGCAACCTGATTCAAATCGTGTTCTTTTGGGAACTCACCAGCCTCTTTTCATTCTTGCTGATTGGTTACTGGCACCATCGCTCAGATGCTCGACGCGGCGCCTACATGGCGTTGATGGTCACCGGCGCGGGGGGACTGTGCCTGCTGGCAGGCGTCATGCTGCTCGGCCATGTCGTCGGCAGCTATGATCTGGATGCCGTGCTGGCAGCGGGCGATCAAATTCGCGCCCATAGCCTTTATCCAATCCTGCTCACACTCATACTGATCGGCGCCCTCAGCAAAAGCGCACAATTTCCGTTTCATTTCTGGCTGCCTCACGCAATGGCGGCACCCACCCCCGTTTCGGCGTACTTGCATTCGGCAACCATGGTCAAGGCCGGGGTTTTTCTGTTGGCAAGGCTGTGGCCTTCGCTCTCGGGCAGTGAACAATGGTTCTGGATCGTCAGTGGTGCGGGGGCCTGCACCTTGGTATTAGGTGCTTATTGCGCCATGTTCCAAAACGATCTCAAAGGTCTGCTCGCCTACTCGACCATCAGCCATTTGGGCCTGATCACCTTGCTGCTGGGCCTGAACAGTCCATTGGCCGCTGTCGCTGCTGTCTTCCATATCCTCAATCACGCCACCTTCAAAGCGTCATTGTTCATGGCCGCAGGCATCATCGACCACGAAAGCGGCACGCGAGACATTCGCAAGCTCAGTGGCCTGTTCAAGCTGATGCCGTATACGGCGACGCTGGCCATGGTCGCCAGCGCCTCGATGGCGGGTGTCCCCCTGCTCAACGGTTTTCTGTCCAAAGAAATGTTCTTCGCCGAAACCGTGTTCATCAACTCCACAAAATGGGTTGAAATCGCACTGCCTGTCATCGCGACCGTTGCCGGTACGTTCAGCGTGGCCTACGCCTTGCGCTTTACGGTCGATGTGTTCTTCGGCCCACCCGCGACTGACCTGCCGCACACACCGCACGAGCCGCCGCGCTGGATGCGCGCCCCGGTAGAGCTGCTGGTATTCACCTGCTTGATGGTCGGCATCTTCCCGGCGCAAACCGTAGGCCCGCTGCTTGCTGCCGCCGCGCAACCCGTCGTGGGTGGCGAACTGCCCGAGTACAGCCTGGCCATCTGGCATGGCCTCAATGCTCCAATGATCATGAGCCTGATTGCCATGTCGGGGGGCATCCTGCTCTACGTGCTGCTGCGCAAACAGCTCAAACTCGATCGTTTTGCCCTTCCGCCGTTGATTCGCTACTTCAGTGGCAAGCGTTTCTTCGAGCGCAGCCTGGTCGTCATCATGCGCGGGGCACGGCGTATGGAGCGTCGCATCAGCACCCAACGCCTGCAAAGCCAGCTGTTCCTCTTGGTATTGGCGGCCGTGATTGCCGGTTTAATCCCACTGATCTACAGCGGCCTGAGCTGGGGCGACCGCCCCAAAATCCCGGGCTCAATCGTGTTTGTCACCCTGTGGTTGATGGCCATTGCCTGTGCACTGGGCGCCGCCTGGCAAGCCAAGTATCACCGTCTTGCGGCCCTGACCATGGTCAGCGTCTGTGGTCTGGTGACGTGCGTGACCTTCGTATGGTTCTCGGCGCCCGACCTGGCCCTGACCCAACTGGTGGTCGAAGTCGTGACGACCGTCCTGATTTTGCTTGGTTTACGCTGGTTGCCACGCCGGATCGAAGAAGTCTCGCCACTGCCCAGCTCATTGCGTAAGGCGCGCATTCGTCGCCTGCGTGACTTGCTGCTGTCTGCCGTTGTGGGTGGCGGCATGGCCCTGCTGTCTTACGCGATGCTGACCCGCCAGACCCCTAACGACATTTCCTCGTTCTACCTCAGTCGCGCCCTGCCTGAAGGCGGGGGCAGCAATGTGGTGAATGTGATGCTGGTGGACTTCCGGGGCTTTGACACCCTGGGAGAGATCACCGTTCTGGTGGCCGTTGCCCTGACTGTGTTCGCCTTACTGCGCCGCTTCCGCCCTCCCAAAGAGAGCATGGAGCTGCCCGCCCAGCAGCGTCTGCTGGCCAAGGACGTGGTCACCGACCTGGTGAACCCGCGCAGCGCCAGTGACACTGCGCTGGGCTTCATGATGGTGCCTGCGGTGCTGGTGCGCCTGTTGCTGCCCATCGCGTTCGTGGTGTCGATGTATTTGTTCATGCGTGGGCACAACCAACCGGGCGGCGGTTTCGTCGCCGGGCTGGTGATGTCGGTAGCGTTTATCCTGCAATACATGGTTGCCGGTACGCAGTGGGTTGAAGCTCAAATGAGTCTGCGACCGCTGCGCTGGATGGGTACAGGCTTGTTGTTCGCCACCGTCACCGGCTTGGGGGCGATCGGTTTTGGCTACCCGTTCCTGACGACTCACACCGCGCACTTCAGCTTGCCGGTGTTGGGTGATATCCACGTGGCCAGTGCATTGTTCTTCGACATCGGCGTCTACGCCGTTGTGGTGGGCGCTACGTTGCTGATTCTCACTGCGCTCGCTCACCAGTCAGTACGGGCGCACCGTCCAAGCCAGCAAGCCGCTGCACAATCAAAGACAGGAGCCGCTTGATGGAAGAAGTCATTGCTATTGCTATCGGGGTGCTCGCGGCCTCTGGCACCTGGCTGGTGCTACGCCCTCGTACCTTTCAGGTGGTCATGGGCCTGTGCCTGCTGTCTTACGGGGTCAACCTGTTCATTTTCAGCATGGGCAGCCTGTTCATCGGCAAAGAACCGGTGATCAAGGACGGCGTCCCGCAAGACTTGCTCAACTACACCGACCCATTGCCGCAGGCATTGGTGCTCACTGCAATCGTTATCAGCTTTGCCATGACCGCGCTGTTTCTGGTGGTCTTGCTGGCCTCTCGGGGCCTGACCGGTACCGACCACGTGGATGGCCGGGAGCCTAAAGAATGAACCTGATGCCGCATCTGATTATTGCGCCCATCCTGCTACCGCTGCTCACCGCCGCGTGCATGTTGCTACTGGGTGAAAAGCACCGCCCCATGAAGGCCCGAATCAACCTGGTGTCGACCCTGATTGGCTTGGCCATCTCTGTGACCTTGTTACTCTGGACCCAGCAACAAAGCGCACCGGCTTCGATTGGGGTCTATTTACCGAGTAACTGGCAGGTGCCGTTTGGCATTGTGCTGGTGGTCGATCGCCTGTCCGCCTTGATGCTGGTTCTGACGGGGGTGATCGCCAGTTGCGCGCTGCTGTTTGCGATGGCGCGATGGGACCGGGCCGGTGCCAGTTTCCATGCCCTGTTCCAGATCCAGTTGATGGGGTTATACGGTGCGTTTCTGACCGCAGACCTGTTCAATCTCTTCGTGTTCTTTGAAGTGTTGCTGGCCGCCTCTTACGGGCTGATGCTGCATGGCTCGGGCAAAGCCCGCGTGTCTGCGGGCTTGCATTACATCTCGATCAACCTGCTGGCTTCCTCTTTGTTCCTGATTGGCGCGGCCCTGATATACGGCGTCACCGGCACGCTGAACATGGCCGATCTGGCGCTGAAAATCCCGCTGGTGCCTGAAGCCGACCGTGGTTTGCTGCACGCCGGAGCGGCCATTTTGGCAGTCGCCTTTTTAGCCAAGGCCGGCATGTGGCCGTTGAATTTCTGGCTGGTCCCGGCTTACTCCTCTGCGAGTGCGCCAGTCGCTGCGCTGTTTGCCATCATGACCAAAGTCGGCATCTATACCGTTCTGCGCCTCTGGACCCTGCTTTTTTCAGGTCAGGCGGGCGCTTCGGCGTACTTTGCCAGTGACTGGCTGATCTACGGCGGCATGGCCACCATTGTGTGTGCCGCCATCGCCATTCTGGCCGCACAACGACTCGAACGCCTGGCCAGTTTGAGCATTCTGGTCTCGGCAGGGATTCTGCTGTCGGCGGTGGGCTTTGCACAGCCCAACCTCACGGCCGCTGCCCTGTTTTACCTGGTCAGCTCCACCCTGGCCCTCAGTGCCCTGTTCCTCTTGGCTGAACTGATCGAACGTTCACGTTCTTCAAATGAAATGCTCCTTGAAGATGACGTCGGGCAACTGCCCAGTTTGATGGAATCGCTCAATCCGCCGCGTGGCACCAACCTGGACGACGAACAAAAAGCCGTGGTGGGGCAAATCATTCCCTGGACCATGGCCTTCCTCGGCTTGAGCTTCATTGCCTGCGCGCTACTGATTATCGGCATGCCGCCACTGTCCGGGTTCATTGGCAAACTGAGCCTGCTCAACGCCCTGCTCAACCCGATGGGACTGGGCAATGCCAGTGACGCACCTGTTTCTACCGCCGCGTGGTGTCTGCTGGCACTGTTGATTCTTTCCGGGCTGGCGTCGCTGATTGGCTTCTCGCGCCTGGGTATTCAGCGTTTCTGGACACCTCTTGAGCGGCCATCCCCGCTGTTGCGCCGCTATGAGTGCATTCCTATTGTGGTGCTGCTGGGGCTGTGCGTCGTGCTGACCTTCAAGGCTGAACCCCTATTGCGCTATACCCAGGCCGCGGCAGACACGCTGAATAACCCCGAGCGCTACGTCATGGCGGTCATGGGTTCACGCCCTGTGCTCAGTCCTGAATCGAAAGCGGCCATGCAAGAGGTGCAACCATGAAGCACCTGTTCCCTGCGCCGTGGCTGTCACTGGCATTGTGGTTACTGTGGTTACTGCTGAACTTGTCCTTAAGCGCGGGCAATCTACTGCTGGGGGCGGCCCTGGGGTTTTTGGCCCCGCTGATGATGGCTCCGCTGCGCCCGCTGCCGATCCGCATTCGGCGCCCCGGCGTGATCATCAAACTGTTCTTTCTCGTGGGGCGTGACGTTATCGTCTCTAACATCGCGGTTGCGTGGGGTGTCTTGAATGCGGGCAAAAGACCACCACGATCCCGGTTTATCAAAATCCCGCTGGATCTGCGTGACGCCAACGGCCTGGCAGCCTTGTCGATGATTACCACCGTCGTACCGGGCACTATTTGGTCGGAACTGGCACTGGACCGCAGTATCCTGCTGTTGCACGTGTTCGATCTGGACGATGAAGCGCACTTCATTGAGCACTTCAAGTCCTCATACGAGCGCCCACTGATGGAGATCTTTGAATGAGTGCCCTGCTCTCCAATGCGATTTTGCTGAGCCTGTTCGTTTTCAGCCTGGCCATGGTCCTGACACTGATCCGGCTGTTCAAAGGCCCCTCTGCACAAGATCGGGTCCTTGCACTGGACTACCTGTACATCGTGGCCATGTTGATGATGCTGGTGCTAGGCATTCGCTATGCCAGTGACACGTACTTTGAAGGTGCACTGCTGATAGCGCTGTTTGGCTTTGTCGGATCGTTTGCGCTGGCCAAATTCCTGCTGCGCGGTGAGGTGATCGAATGAATTCAATCAGCGAGTTATCCCTGTGGATTGAAATACCGGTAGCGGTCTTGCTGGTGCTGAGCAGCCTGTTCGCCCTGTGCGGCGCCATCGGCTTGTTACGCCTCAAGGACTTCTTCCAGCGCATGCACCCGCCTGCGCTGGCATCCACCATCGGTGCCTGGGGCGTGGCACTGGCCTCGATCCTGTACTTCTCGGCGCTTAAATCCACACCGGTACTGCACGCCTGGCTGATCCCGATTTTGCTGTCCATCACCGTTCCGGTCACTACGTTGCTGCTCGCACGTACCTCGTTGTTCCGCAAACGCATGGCAGGCGAAAACGTACCGGCAGAAGTCAGCAGCGGCGGGCGCAGCGAAGGTGGCAGTTAAACGGTTACCCACATTCTTGTAGCCGTTGCCCAATGCATCGCCAGATTGCGCAGCAATCACAAACCTGAACGCTGCGCAGTATCGGATGTAGCGGGCGGCATGGTTTTACGACCACCCAGCCGCTGAGCACAGCCTTCGGCAGCGGCGACAAGAGACGCTAGACGCTGCCGCAGGCTTTACATCAACCCCAACCACTTCCAGTACGTCGCGCCAAAGCCCAGCATCAACACATACCCCACAGCGGTAACAATCAAACCCACCTTGGCGAATTGTTTGGCGGTGAAGGTCTGCGTGCCCAGGCACACCATGTTTTGTGGCGCATTGATCGGCAAGATAAAGCCATAACTGACTACAAAACCCAGCAGCATGGTCATGCCCAGCCGATTGAACTCACCCGGCAAGGTTTGCAGCACTGCAATCAAAATGGGTAATAAAGCCGAGGTCAGCGCGGTTGCACTGGCAAATCCCAAATGAATCAAAATCAGGAACGCACCCAGAATCGCAAAGATCCCCAGCGGCCCAACCTGATCAAGCCCCGTGTGCGCCACCACCTGCACGCCCAGCCATTGCCCGGCCTGGGTAGTGAGCAGCGCAGTCCCCAGGCTGATGCCCACCCCGAATACAATCACCGTGCCCCACGGAATACGTGATTGCACGTCTTTCCAGGTCATCACCCCATACCGCGGCAACAGCAAGAAAACCAGGCCCGCATAGGTGGTCGAGGTGGTGTCAAAGCTGTGCAATTTGCCCTCGGTCGCCCACGCCAGCAACAGAGCAATGGACACCGCCATCAAGCGTTTTTGCGGGCCCGTCATCGGCCCCAATTCACGCAATGATTGCTCCACCGCTTCCTTACCGCCCGGAATGCTGTCGCTTTCAGGCGGCAGCATTTTAAGCACCACAAACAACAACACCGCTGACATGATGATCGCCCACGGCGCCCCGGCAATCAGCCAGTCGATCCAGCTCACACGTGCGCCCAGCATCTTGTCCATAAAGCCCACGGTCAGCAGGTTTTGCGCCGCCGCCGTTTGAATCCCTACGTTCCAGATGCTGGTACCTTGCGCGACCACAATCATGATCCCGGCGGCGATGTTGGAACGTTTGTCCACACCGAACGCCAAAATCACCCCCATCATGATCGGCACCACGCAGGCACTGCGCGCCGTGGCGCTGGGCACCACCAGGCTGAGCAAAATGGTGACGGCGATAGCTCCCAGCAGAATGCGCCGGGTACTGGTACCGATTTTGGACAGCGTCACCAACGCGATGCGCCGGTCCAGACCGGTATGGGTCATGGCCGCCGCAATAAACAGCGCACCCGCCACCAGCGCCAGTGCGGCATTAGAAAAGCCAGTCAGGGCCATCGTGATCCCGGCCGAGGTGCCATACAGTTTGGATGGATCGTCCAGTGTCGGCGCCATACCGATCAAAAACGCCATCAGCGACGTGATCATGATCGCACTGGCTTCGTAAGACACTGCTTCGGTGATCCAGACCACCACCGCAAAGGCCAGAATCGCCAGCATACGGTGCCCTGCGACCGGTAAATCTGCCGGCAGTGGCAGCAACAAAATGCCGACCATGACCAGAACAGCAATCACGAGACCCAAGGGCAATTTCAATTTCGCCGTCGTCGGCTCCGGGGTGGTTGCAGGCGCATTCATGGTCATCTCCTCATGCATAAAATCGCCTGCAGCATAGGTCAGGATCGAGGCTCGGGCTTTGATGTTTGTCAGCTTGGGGCGTGATGCATTACTGAATTGTGTAGTGGACGGTGTTGCGAACGCCCGGCACGCTCACGGCCTGCCCATCCACCACGCGCGGTTGATATCGAAAGGGGGCGGCCGCCAACAGCGAGGGACGCATAAACATCGGGCGGCCGTTGCCGACCACCTTGGGGTTTTCGACCTTGCCTTGTGGGGTGACCGAATATTCCACCGTGCAATCCTCTTCAATGCCTTTGTCAAGTGCCCGTTGCGGGTAGGCCGGTGCTTCTTTGCTGATCGGCAGGTATGCGGACATCGGCCACAGCTGCGGGCTGTTGAGTCCGCTGCGCGTTAGCTGCCGCCAGCCGTTATTGCGCCAGCGCGCGCAGCCTGGCCAGTTCGTCCGCTGCCAACGGAATGCCCGCAAGCAGCGATTTGGCCCGTTCCTTAAAGCGACGATCACCCGGCAGGCGTTCAAGCCCCACGGCTTGCATCTGACGCACCAGTTCGCTGCTGCGTTGCGCAAAACTGTTGCCGCCCGATTTGCCGGGATCAATCACAATCAGCAACTGCCCGGTCCACGGTGTTTGCGCCCCCGGATGCTTGGACCAGTCAAATTCGAACGAAAAGTTACCGCCAGTCAACGCCGCGGCCAGCAACTCCACCATCATCGACAGCGCCGACCCCTTGTGCCCGCCAAACGGCAGCAGCGCGCCGCCGTCAAGGATGGCTTTGGGGTCTTGTGTCGGTTCACCGCGACGGTCCACGCCCATGCCCGCAGGCAGCTCATGGCCTTTACGCGCAGCAATTTGGACATCGCCATGGGCAATGGCGCTGGTGGCCAGATCGAACACGATGGGATCGGCATCGGCGCGTGGCGCAGCGAATGCGATAGGGTTGGTGCCGAACAACGGCTTTTGCGCACCATGCGGCACCACGCAGGTCATGCTGTTGACCACGCTCAGCGCCACCAGACCTTCTTCGGCGAACGGCTCAACGTCGGGCCAGAGCGCGGCAAAGTGGTGCGAATTACGAATGGCCAGCACCGCAATCCCGGCACTGCGGGCTTTTTCGACCAACAGCGCACGTGCGGCTGCCAGCGCAGGTTGGGCGAAGCCATTGGCCGCGTCTACCCGGATAAAGCCTGAAGCCACGTCTTCCACCTTGGGGGTGGCCTGCCCATCCACCCAATGGCTGGCCAGTGACGACAAATAGCCCGGGATGCGAAACACGCCATGGCTGTAGGAGCCATCGCGTTGTGCCCGTGCGCAGTTGTCGGCCAACACCCTGGCAACGGCCGTCGAGGTGCCGTGGCGTTCAAAAATCTGCTGCAACAAAGTGGTCAGTTGATCCAGAGACAGCGATTCCACGGCCTGCGCGGAAGAGGCGGACTGAGACATGCGGGCGCTCCAATCGAGTTGTTATTGTGGGGCCAACTATCCGGCGGTGACAGATATCTGTCAATTGTTGACTTAATGACAGAAAACATTCACTTTCTGCAACGCGCTGAAATAAAAACAGGAAAACAGCCGTGAGTCAGTCGATCAAACAACGTTTGGAAAGCAGTCTGTCAACCGCCGCGCCTTCGGGCCGGGCGATTGCCAGCTACATGCTGGCCAACCTTTACGCGCTGCCTTTCCAAACCGCCGCCGACATCGCCAGCACACTGGGGGTCAGCGAATCCAGCGTCGGGCGTTTCTGCCGCGCACTGGGTTACAGCCATTTCAAAGAACTGAAAAACGACCTTAGAGACGACTTGGGCGATGGTCCCTGGCTGGTCGGTGATCGCCTGCAAGAGTTCCGCCAGCAATCAAGCCAAAGCCCGCAGGCACTGCCACGCAGCTTTGAGCTGGAAGTCGGCGCGCTGGTCAAGGTCTACGAACACAGCCTGACGCGCGAATGGCAAACCGTCAGCCAGCGCCTGGCCACGCGGCGCAACGTGTTTATTGCCGGTTTTCAGACCGAACGCGGGATCGCCGCCTCTATGGCGCACTTGCTGCAATACCTGCGCGATGGCGTGCACCTGGTGGATGGCGCCGCCGGGCATTACGCCGATGTGCTGTTATCCCCCGCCAATGATTGCGCACTGGTGGTGTTTGAGGCCCGGCGCTACTCGCGCCATGCCCAGCACCTGTGCCGCAAGGCGCGTGAAGCGGGCATTGCGGTAACGCTGGTGACGGACACCTTTTGCGACTGGGCCGACGCCTACGCCGATGAAGTGTTTCGCGTACCCAGCCAATTCAATCTGTTCTGGGAATCCACGGCAGCCATGCTGTCGCTGGTGCATTTGCTGGTCAATGAAGTGTGTAAACAACTGGGACCCGACGTTGAAAAACGTCTTGAGGCAACCGCGGCCTTGCACAACGAGTTCGTGGGCTACACCTCCTCACCCGGCACAAAACAATAAAACGAGGTGCTAGATGAACAATGTCATTCGCTTTGCCAGTGCATGTGCAATGGTTGTGGCCGCAGCGTCCAACGCTTGGGCCGATAAACTGACAATCGCCACGGAAGGCGCCTACCCTCCGTTTAACTACGTTGACTCAGACAACACGCTGCACGGTTTTGACGTCGACATCACCCTGGCGCTGTGCGAGCGCATGAAAGCCGAGTGCACCCTGGTGGCTCAGGATTGGGACGGCATCATCGCCGGCCTGATGGCAAAAAAGTACGACGCCATTGTGGCCTCGATGATTGTGAACGAAGAGCGTAAACAGAAAATCGCCTTCACCAATCACTATTACCGCACCCCGCTGTCGATCGCGGTGCCAAAAGATTCGCCGATTACCGATGCCCAGAGTGATTTCAAAGGCAAGGTCGTCGGTGCACAGAGCGCTGCAACCCAAAGCATCTATGCCGAGGAGCACTACAAAGACGCGGATCTCAAACTCTATCCAACCCTGGATGAGGCCAATAGCGAACTGGCCAACGAGCGTGTTGACGTGGTGATTGCCGATAAATTCCCGCTGCTGGAGTGGGTCAATAAAACCGGAAAAGATTGCTGCAAGATTATTGGCGATGTCGACGGCACGATGGCCGATGCTGCCATTGCCGTGCGCCAGCAAGACACCGAACTGCGCGAGCGTTTCAACAAAGCGCTGGACGAGATCGTGGCTGACGGCACTTACAAAAAGATCTCCAGCAAATACTTCGACTTCGACATTTATTAAGTTGCCTGCCCTGTATTAAGGGCATCCCGCCCATTACCTTGCCCTGCGCACCCTGTGTGCGCAGCGGCTGAATATCGGCCCGATTTTGCCCGGGGATTCGAGCATGCTCGATCAACTTTCTCTGCTTTCATTTGCCAGTGGTGGCTGGGGCTCGGCACTGCTTGCCGGCTCGCTGGTGACCATTGCCCTGGCCTTGAGCTGCCTGCCCATTGGTTTACCTCTGGGCCTGGTGGTGGCGGTGGCCGCACGTTCCAAAAACCGCTGGATGCGCGCTTGGGCGACAACCTTTTCGACCGTGTTTCGCGGGCTGCCAGAACTGCTGACGCTGCTGATCATTTACTACGGCTGCCAGATCGCTGCGCAAAAGATCCTGGCGCTGATGGGCTACGACACCCAATTTACGATCAACACCTTCGTCGCCGCCATGATCGCCTTCAGCCTGGTATTTGCCGCGTTCTCCAGTGAAATCTGGCTGGGAGCGTTCAAAACCGTCCCTAAAGGCCAGTTCGAAGCCGCCTCGGCGCTGGGCCTGTCGCCCTTCACCACGTTTCGTAAAGTCGTGTTGCCACAACTGGCACGCATTGCCTTGCCCGGCCTGTCGAACAACTGGCTGTCGCTGCTCAAGGACACGTCGCTGGTGTCGACCATTGCACTGGTCGATTTGATGCGTCAAACCAACCTGGCCGTCAGCGTGACCAAAGAGCCCATGCTCTTCTACAGCGTGGCGTGCTTCATCTATCTGTTTTTTTCAGCCATCTCGGGGCGCCTGTTTGCCTTTCTTGAGCGCCATTTCAACCGCCATCAGCGGAGCGTGCAGCCATGAGCCTGACGGAACTGCAAAACATGTTTCTCAGCCCCGACTTGCTGGAACGCTATGGCCCGCGTTTTATCGACGGATTGCTGGTAACCAGCAAACTGGTGGCCATTTCATTCACCCTGGGTGCCGTGCTCGGCCTGTTGATTGCGCTGGGCCGATTGTCCAACAGCCGTTTCTTGCGCAGTTTCACCGGCGCCTACGTGTACTTTTTTCGCGGCTCGCCCCTGCTGGCGCAACTTTTTTTGCTGTATTACGGCCTCGGCTCGTTCAAAAGCCTGTGGCAAGACGTGGGCCTGTGGTGGTTCTTTCGCGATGCGTGGCTGTGCACCTTACTGGCGTTCACCCTCAACACGGCGGCGTACCAGGCCGAAATCTTGCGCGGCGCCATCCTGTCCGTGGCACAAGGGCAGCGTGAAGCCTGCAAGGCGCTTAACCTGTCGCGCTGGACCACCTTTCGCAAAATCGTCCTGCCGCAGTCGTTGCTGGTGGCCATCGGTCCGCTGGGCAATGAACTGATCCTGATGATCAAAGCCAGTGCCATTGCCTCGCTGGTCACCATTTATGACCTGATGGGCGTGACCAAGATGGTGTTTTCGCGCAGCTTCGACTTTCAGGTCTACCTGTGGGCCGCCGTGCTCTATCTGTTGATCGTGGAAGTGGTGCGCCGCACCTTGAAACTGATCGAAGGCCGCCTCGGCCGTCATTTGCAGTAAGCCCATTGTTCGGGCTGCGAACACGGCCCTCGTCTCAAGGATTTGTTTATGCATTGCGACACCATCGTTCTGGGAGCCGGCATTGTCGGCGTCAGCACCGCGTTGCAACTCCAGGCCAGAGGCCGCAACGTCGTGCTGCTCGACCGTGCTCAGCCCGGCAGCGGTACCAGCCACGGCAATGCCGGGCTGATTGAACGCGCCAGTGTTATCCCCTACTCGTTCCCACGCGAAATCTCACGCTTGCTGCGCTATGGTCTCAACCAACAGTCGGACGTGCGCTACAGCCTTAAGCACCTGCCCAAAGCCGGACCGTGGCTGATGCAGTATTGGCGCCAATCCAGCGACAAAGGCCTGGCCAAAGCCACCCGGGCCATGTTGCCGCTGATTGAACGCTGCGTCAGCGAACATGACCTGCTGGCAGAGCCTGCAGGCATGAGTGCACTGATTCACGACAGTGGTTGGGTCGAGGTTTATCGCACCCGGGCCGACTTTGAAAAAGCCCAGCGAGATGCCGTGGCGCTCGTGCAATACGCACTCAATTACCGCGTGCTGGGCCAACAGCAAATCCATGCGCTTGAACCCGGGCTGCATGAGGATGTGGTCGGCGGCATTCACTGGCTCGACCCCAAAACCGTGAGCGATCCCGCCGGCCTGACCCGCGGCTACGCCGAGCTGTTTATCAAGCGCGGCGGCACCTTTGTGATTGGTGACGCCAGCAGCCTGCGCCCTACGGCCGGGCAATGGCAGGTAGACAGCCACAAAGGTTTGATTGTGGCCAACGAAGCCGTGGTAGCCCTGGGCCCGCAGGCACGCGATATTTTTGAGCCGCTGGGTTATCGCATTCCGCTGGCGATCAAGCGCGGTTACCACATGCACTACGCTGCCAAGGACGGGCACACCATGCAGCACCCGATTCTGGATTCAGTGGGGGGGTATGTGCTGGCACCGATGGTTGGCGGGATTCGCCTGACCACCGGTATTGAGTTTGCTGACAGCGACGACCCGATCAACGAGATCCAGTTGCGCCGCTGCGAAGAGCGCGCGCAGCGCCTCTACCCGCTGGGCGAACGACTGGACCCCGAGCCGTGGCTGGGTCGGCGCCCGTGCCTGCCGGACATGTGCCCGGTGATTGGCCCGGCCAGCCGGCATAAAGGGTTGTGGTTCAACTTTGGGCATGCCCATCACGGCTTGACACTCGGCCCGGTGACAGGCCGCCTGCTGGCCGAAATGATGACCGGCGAGTACCCGTTCACCGATCCGACGCCCTATAGCGCCGAGCGCTTTTACTGATCACTGGAGACACACAATGCATGCACAACCTGCTTACGTTCACACGCCCGTGTCTCCATCTACCGACACCCGCAAGGTGGTGGTGGATATTGCTGGACTGAACAAGTACTACAGCGCCTTTCATGTGCTCAAAGGTATCGACCTCAAGGTGCGCGAAGGTGAACGCATCGTCCTGTGCGGCCCTTCAGGCTCGGGCAAGTCCACCCTGATTCGCTGCATCAACCGTCTGGAAATTGCCGAACAGGGCCGCATCCTGATCAATGACACCGACCTGTCGCACACCACCCGCGAAGCCGCCAACGTGCGCAGTCAAATCGGCATGGTGTTTCAACACTTCAACCTGTTCCCGCACATGAGCGTGCTCGACAACTGCATTCTCGCGCCGATGTCGGTGCGCGGTCTGTCGCGAAAAAAAGCCACCGAGCTGGCACAGCATTTTCTGACCAAAGTGGGCATCGCCAGCCAGGCCGATAAATACCCCAGCCAGCTCTCCGGCGGCCAGCAACAGCGCGTGGCGATTGCCCGAGCCTTGTGCATGGAGCCGAAAATCATGCTGTTCGACGAGCCCACCTCAGCGCTGGACCCGGAGATGGTCAGCGAAGTGCTCGACGTGATGGTTAACCTGGCAGGCAGCGGCATGACCATGCTCTGCGTGACCCACGAAATGGGCTTCGCCCGCCAGGTGGCCGAGCGCGTGTTGTTTCTGGACGGTGGCATGATCATCGAAGACTCGCCGCCCAACGACTTCTTCAGTGCGCCGAAAAGTCCGCGCGCCAAGGCCTTTCTTGCACAGATCGTGCATTAAGCTGCGTTCGGCCAGCCCGGCACCTGCTCGCCGCCTCCCCTGGAGGCGTGGGCAGATCGGCCTCCTCCCCTACGGGATGTTTGTCGTTGCCGACGACCACAACGAGCGCACCTGAGGTTACAATCCTCGCCCTTCTCTCTCCCCCCAAGGAACCCCCATGTCAGGGCTTGAACTGTTTGCCGCCGCACTCGGCGTCATTGCCGTCTGGTTGACAGTCAAACAAAACCCTTGGTGCTGGCCCATCGGGCTGGTCATGGTGTTGCTCTATAGCTGGATTTTCTTCGAGGTGAAGCTCTATTCCGACATGCTGCTGCAAGTCATTTATGCGGCATTGCAACTCTATGGCTGGTGGCAGTGGACACGTGCTGGCGCACAACACCAAGGTCGTCAAGTGACGGCGCTCAACACGCGCCAGGTCGCCACGGGGCTGGCCATCGGCGCCGTGGGCAGTCTGGCTCTGGGCGCCGCCATGGCGCACTGGACCGACGCCGCGCAGCCGTGGCTTGACGCTGCGCTGACCGCTTTCAGCCTGGTGGCGCAAATGTGGATGGCGCAAAAACGGTTGCAGTGTTGGGCGCTGTGGTTTGTGGTCGATGTGATATTTGTCGGTTTATTTGTGTACAAGGGCTTGTACCTCACGGCAGGTCTGTACGCCCTGTTCACGGTGATTGCGATTCAGGGCTGGCGTGACTGGCGTCTTGATCCGGCGCTGCGTACATGAAGGTCGTGGTGTTGGCCGGGCCTGAGTCAAGCGGTAAAAGCTGGTTGTCGGCGCAGTTGCAACAGCAGTTTGGCGGCCTGTTGGTCGCTGAATATGTGCGCTATTTCATGGAGCAAAACCCTCGCGATACCTGCCTTGGCGATATTACGGCCATCGCCCGTGGTCAATTGGCATGGGAGGACGCCGCTCGCGCCCAAAGCCCGCAATTGCTGATTCTCGACACGCATTTGCTGAGCAATATCCTGTGGAGCAAGACCCTGTTCGGCGACTGCCCGGCCTGGCTTGAACCTGAATTATTGAGCCGTCATTACGACCTGCATCTGCTGTTGTCGCCCGAGGATGTGGACTGGACGCCCGACGGTCTGCGTTGCCAACCGAGCCTGGTCGAGCGCCTGCAATTCTTTGAACAAAGCCGCACGTGGCTCGAACAGCACCGTCAACCCATGCAAATCATTCGCGGGCGTTGGGATGAGCGCCAAGCTTGCGCACTGCACGCTGTGGGCCAGCTACTGGCCAATTGACACAAATCCGCGCCTGATATGTCCGCTACTGAAACACCCATGCCCTCACCCCCCCTTGATTAACAGGGCCTGCAGGCGATTCAGGCGACTGTGTAACAGTGCCGTTACATAGGCTATTGGAGCCGCCAAACCCGCACCAAGCACCCGCAGCCCACCATTACACGCTCGAGCCGCTGTCTCAGCATTGAGACAGTGGAGGCGACGCGTCCCTGGCACCAACTGACAACTCATTGCTTTTAAACGCAATTGAAAA
The DNA here is from genome assembly GCF_016812185.1 of Pseudomonas weihenstephanensis. Taxonomy (NCBI): domain Bacteria; kingdom Pseudomonadati; phylum Pseudomonadota; class Gammaproteobacteria; order Pseudomonadales; family Pseudomonadaceae; genus Pseudomonas; species Pseudomonas weihenstephanensis. The sequence continues at coordinate 305,973 of NZ_JAAEBV010000003.1, forward strand.
AGCGGCACAGCTTCTGCTCTCTCTTTCGCAACGCTGATCAGGGCCAGCGTATTGAAGAGAGAACGATGTCATGGGGACTTTACGCACTCAACTCACCCGTTACGCGCTTACGGCTTGCAGCCTCAGCGCTGTACTCGTTTGCCTGAGCGCCCAGGCGGCGGACAACGGCGAAATCGTTATCACGCGCCAGGTGTACCCGCATGCCGTCGGCAGTATCCCGGCCCCGCCTGACCCCAACCCCACCGTCGTCAACGCCAACCCTGCAGCACAGATCAATGCGATGACGGCCCAAGGCGAACTGGGCGATGGCGATTTTGCCCGCATCAGCACGGGTTCGAGCATTACCCGCACCATCACCACCGGTACCCATAACCTGCCAGGCATGATCGACCACACCGGCATGCCAGGCCTGACCAGCAGTGGTCGAGCCGGCGGCTCAGGTGGCCCGAGCGCCAATCTCGGGGGCCAGATCAATCGCAGTATCGAGCAAGGCATGCGCCCGCTCACCACCTTGGGCGGCGGGCAATGAACGTGAAAATCTCTGTGCTGGTGCTAGCCCTACTGGCATCCCCCCCCGTGCTGGCTGACAGCAATCAGGCCCAAATCAATAATTCCGGCACCGGTTACACCGGCAACATGATGATCAACCAGGCTGCCGGAAACCAGCAGCAACAAGTCAATGCCCGCACTATTTCCATTGGCAGTCAGGTGCAGGGCAACACCAGGGTGAACCAGCAACTCACTGGGCAGGCCGACCCCGCGCTGGACGCCCAGGTCAGTATTAACGGCGACTCGTTCAGTCATGGCAGCGGTATTTTGGGGATCAACCAATCTGCGGGCGCCAACAATCAAATGGTCAACGCCGTGCGGATCAGCATCAGTACAGCGGCGCAAAGCATCGACGACAACGCCCTCGCGCAACAGAACGTGGCGTTGACACCAAACTCGGTAACGGGAGCACTCAACACAGGCAGCCGCCAGGTCGTTACCAGCGATCAGGCCTTCACCGGCAGCCGTGGAGTGCTTCAAGTCAACCAGAGTGCAGGGGTGGGGAACCGCATGGCTAACACCCTGAATGTACGGGTCGCGCAATGACTCGGGTAACGCGCAGTGCAATTAGAAAAATGCCAACACTCACTAAACTAATGAAGCACGGAGAATCACCATGAAACCTGCAATGGCTCTTAAACCACTGGTTTTCGCTCTGGCTGCACTTATGGCTGTGGCCGCTCAAGCGGACACCAGTGATCGCCACCCCACCCCTACCCCCACGCCTACCACCGCTGTGGTTAACGGCGCCAGTGCTGTGATCGCGGATGTGCAAGTCAGTCACGACAACAACATCACCAATAACGGCACGCTGAACAGCGCAAAAGTTGACGATTCGATCAAAAGCACCAGCGGCAACATCGGTGCCAACGTCGCGTCGGGTGCCGGTAACCAGCAAGATAACGCCGCAGCCATCGCCAACAATGACCAGAACTTTGTGCTCGGGACCGGCGCTGCGCTGACCAGCGCCAGCCAGTCCAGCTATTACAACAAAGTGAACAACCACGGCACTCAGAACGGGGCAACACTCAACAACTCGGTCAACACCACCTCGGGTAACGTTGGGGTAAACGTGGCTGCGGGCGACCTTAACCAGCAGAAAAACAACCTGGCCATTGCGGTGTCCGGTGGCAACCTGGCAACCGCCGGTGCCGGAGCAACGCAGACCTCCAACAACCTGACCGTGGTTAACGACCTCAGCTCGGTCAGCACCCACACCCCGTGGAGCTTTGGTTCAACCACCCCCCGCGTACCGGTCAGCAACAACTCCAACATGACCAATGCGCTTAAATCCACCTCCGGCAACGTGGGTGCCAACGTCGCGTCAGGCGTGGGTAACCAGCAGAGTAACTCGCTGTCTATCAGCAGCGTCAGCAAAACCGCCATGTAACACGCCGGTTCAAAGGGCCTCTGCATCAGAGGCCCTTTCTTTGTTCGAGGTGGCCTGCTCATGTTACGCATCGCACTCGCTGTGTTGCTGTGTTTGACCGGTGTTGCGCAAGCGGCGCAAATGGCGGTGGCTGCGTTGCCGGGCGCCAACCTGATTTACAAACCGGTGCAAAGCATTCGCGAACGTCGTTTCACTGACCTGGTGGAACAGAAAACCGACTTCAGTTGTGGCGCCGCCGCACTGGCGACGATTCTGCGTCAGGCGTACTGGCTGGATGTCGATGAAGACCATGTGATCAAGGGCATGCTGGTCAATGCAAACGAAGAGCTGGTGCGCACCCAAGGTTTTTCGATGCTCGACATGAAGCGCTACATCGAAAGCATCGGCATGCGGGCACGGGGTTATCGCATCCCGGCGCAAAACCTGCAAAACATCAACGTGCCGGTGGTGGTCCTGTTGGACATTCGTGGCTACAAGCACTTTGTGGTGCTGCAACGCACACAGGACAACTGGGTGTACATCGGCGACCCGGTACTGGGTCATAAGCGTTATTCCCAAGACGATTTTGTTAAAGGCTGGAACGGCATTGTGTTTGCCGTGATTGGCCCCGGCTACGACAAAACCAATGCATTACGTGATCCGCCTGTTCCGCTCTCGGCCAAGAACACACTGAACGGGTTCAGCCCAGTCAAAGATGCCGAGCTGCTGGACTTCGGTTTTATCCAAAGCGATTTCTTTTAAGTGCACACACTGACCACGGGGCAGGACGCTTCGGGAGAGGCACATGAATATCAACTATTGGCTGGCAATCAGTTGCGTTGCCGTCTGTTTGCAGGCGCAAGCTGACTCGATGTTTAAACCGATTGAATTGAAGGATCAGGAGTTGGCTGAGTTGCGCGGGCGGTTTGTGATGCCCGGACGCATTGTCAGTTTCGGTCTGGTCATGAGCAGCACCTGGACCAACGCCCAGGGCAACAGCATAGGCGCCAGCACCTCCCTGCACTTACAGAACTCGGTCACACCGCAATTCTACGTGACCACCTACTCGACTCAAGGTCAAAGCCGTCCCGGCACGCCCACCGTCGGCACCGGCAGCGTGGTGGGCGGCGCCGGGCTAGGTGCGGGGCAAGGCGTGGTCCAAAGCGTGCGCGCGGCGGGCGACAACAACGGGGCCAACAACACTGTCGATATCAATGTCAGCTATGGCAATCAGGCGCCAGTGCTTAATCAGCAAGGTACATTGCTCACGGCCAACGCCCCGGTACAGCTCAACAATGCGGCGGGCAACCTGAATGTTTCAATAAGCGGCGGCGCGGTTCAGTTAGCAATTACCGCCAACAATAACCAAGGCACTACATTGCAGCAGATCGCTCAAGGCGGGGTCTTACAGAACACCACGTTGCTCGGCGGCGGTAATGCGGTGAATAACATGACGCAGTTAAATATGGTGCTGCGTAACAACGCGGTGAATACCGACGGACTTAATTCCAGCATTAGCCAACTAAAAGCCCTTCGCGCTGCGGGATATTGAACTAGGCTGAGGCACTACTAAATAGACTTCCCCGGACGGCTTATTTCATGCATCGATCGTTTACCTTTCGCGCCGTTGTATGTATGAGCACTCTGCTTCCCTGCGCGCTGCTACAGGCAGCCCCGGAGGGTGATGTCGAGACACTAAAGCAAGAATTACTGGAACTGCGTCAACGTTACGACCAGCAACAAAAAGCCCTGGCAGTACTCGAACAGCGAGTACGTCAAGTGGAAGAACAGCCTGCAGCCCCAGCCCCGCAACGGCTGGTCAAGTCTCCGGCAGACCTCAAGCGCGGCCAGACCGTGTCACAAGCCAGCGGCGGCGGTGCAGGCGGCAGCGGCAGTTCTTACGGTCAAGCCCTCAAAGACGACTCGGCACCAGCGCAGAGCGTGACCAACCTCTACGACGAAGCCAGTGGTTTTTTTGGCGGCGGCAAGTTCAGTGTTGAAACCGGCGTCACCTACTCGCGCTACGACACACGCCAGTTAAACCTCAACGGCTTGCTGCTGCTCGACTCGATCCTGCTCGGCAACATCGACCTGGACCGGATCAAGGCCGATAACTGGACGCTTGATCTCACCGCACGCTACAACCTCGATAATCGTTGGCAGTTCGACATCAACGTGCCGGTGGTCTATCGCGAGTCGACCTTTCAATCGGCGGGCGCAGGTGGCGACGCCACCCAAACCGCCGAAAAAACGGTCACCCGCGACCCGACCCTGGGTGACGTCAACGTCGGCGTGGCCTACAAGTTTCTCGACGAGTCCGCCAACACCCCCGACGCGGTATTTTCTGTGCGTGTAAAAGCGCCCACGGGTAAAGACCCCTACGGCATCAAACTGGTCCAGGCGAGCGGCAGTGGCGACAACATTTCCTACCCTGAAAGTTTGCCCACGGGTAATGGCGTGTGGTCCATCACGCCCGGCATCTCACTGGTCAAAACCTTCGACCCGGCGGTGCTGTTCGGCTCACTCTCCTACACCTATAACCTGGAGGACTCCTTCAGCGATATCGGCTCCAGGGCCAATCAAACCCAACCGGGCAGCGTCAAACTGGGTGATAGCTACCAGATCGGCGCCGGTATCGCCTTTGCTCTGAACGAGAAAATGAGCATGTCGTTCTCGGTGTCTGACCTGATCCAAAGCAAAAGCAAAATCAAATACAAGGGTCAGGACTGGCAAACCCTCACCACCAGCGACGCCAACGCGGGTTATTTCAATGTGGGCATGACCATTGCGGCCACCGACAATCTGACCATCGTACCCAACCTGTCGATCGGCCTGACCGAAGACGCGCCCGACTTCACTTTCAGCCTGAAATTCCCGTACTACTTCTAACCCAACGCCCATGGAAAAGGCCCGCCGTGGGTGAACACGGCGGGCCTTTTCGTTGTGCCCCGCCCTAGCGGATCTGGTGCTTGTGCAACAAACGGTAAAACGTAGGCCGCGACACGCCGAGCACGCGTGCGGCCACGCTGAGGTTATTGCTGTGGCGTTGCAATACGTCACACAGTGCCTGGCGTTCGGCCCGGTCTTTGTATTCTTCCAGCGTGCCCATTGCCACGCAGGGCGCTTGGCGCGCTTCAAGGCCCAGGTCAGGCGGTTCAATCTGCCGCCCTTCCGCCAGCACCAAACCGCGCCGAACCCGGTTGGCCAACTCGCGCACGTTACCCGGCCATTGATGATTGCCCATCGCAACCAGGGCCTGGGCACTGAAGGTGCGCGGGCGGCGGCCGGTTTCAAGGCTGTAGAAGTGTGAAAAGTGATTGGCCAGCATGGCCAGATCACCATGGCGTTCACGTAAAGGCGCGGTTTCCACCTGCAATACGTTGAGGCGGTAGTACAAGTCTTCACGAAACCGCCCATTGACAATGGCCGCCTCCAAGTCGACGTGGGTGGCCGCCAACACCCGCACATCCACGGCAATCGGTTGACTGCCACCCACCCGTTCGATGTGTTTTTCCTGCAAAAAACGCAGCAAATTGGCTTGCAACTCCAGCGGCAGGTCGCCAATTTCGTCGAGGAATAACGTACCGCCGTTGGCGGCTTCAATACGGCCGGTCTTGCGTTGATGCGCCCCGGTAAACGCACCTTTTTCGTGGCCAAACAACTCGGACTGGATAAGGTGTTCAGGGATCGCCCCGCAATTGATCGCAACAAAGGGTTTGTCGTGACGCTGTGACTGACGGTGCAGGGTGCGGGCAACCAACTCCTTGCCGGTGCCGCTTTCGCCGCGGATCAACACCGGGGATTCGGTGGGTGCCAGTTTGCCCAGGAGTTTGCGCAGGTCACGAATGGTACGGCTTTCACCCAGTAACTCATGACCGGCGCTCGCCACCGCACTCAAACCCTGCCCACGTAACCGGGCCATGCCAAACGCTCGCCCCAACGTGACCTGGACCCGTGATACGTCAAAGGGCAAGGTGTGGAAGTCAAAAAACCACTCGCCGACAAAATCGCCCATTTTCTTCAGTTTCAAGACCTCAGGACTGAGCACGGCAATCCACTCGGTGCCGCTGCGGCTGATCATGTCTTTGACGGCTTCAGGGCGCTCCAAGTGAAACGGTTGCAGGCGAAGCAAGCCTACGTCACATGAACGATCAAACACGGCGTCCAGATTACAACTGTCCACATCCCAGCCGATGGTGCGCAGCCCGGGCAGTATCTGATGACAATCATCACAAGGATCAACCACTAACAGACGGCGGGATGAGGACAATTCGAGCATGACTGTTCCTTGGCGCCAAAATAATAAAAGGTTTTTAGAAACAGTAAGTTGTAGAAGCTGTTGGTAACGGTAGTCATTCTTTGACGCGCGCTTGTACCGTTTCTTTATAAGCCTAATATCAAATTGAACTTTACCCACTCAAAGAGCATTAGCTGTCACTCAAAAGAATGTTTTCGAGCACGCTGAAAATTGACCTGAATCAGGTTTATGAAAAAAGGTTTAAAAAAATCGATTCTATGTGTGACCTGAGAGGGGGCATCGGTCATCAGTACAAGTAACCAACCGAACGGTATGCCCAGCCGACGGTTAATCACTTGATGGGCCTATTAGAGAGACCACCTTATGAACGCCCCGCTCCGTTTCAACGAAGCACTTTTGATTGCCGGCCACGCTTTTGAGCCTTTCCAATGCGTTGCCTGGGCTGCACAAGAAGGCCATGGCGAACTGAGCCTGAGCGTCATTGACCGCACCAATACCCGTATTGTTAGCAAACAGATCCCACGCAGTGCCTGCGCTGACGCCGCCCAACTCGAAAACCTGCTGGCCCAAACCCGCGCCGAGTTAAGCAATGACGGCTACACGCTGCAACCTTGGGTGATGCCGGCTTAAGGCGCAGATCAATACGGCTGTAGCCCTGATGAGTCGTGCGAGGCTACGTCTGCCCGCGCAGCAGTTGTAACAGCATCAATCTGGTGGTTCAGACACACCGCAGTGCTCGGGTTTACGGCTGCTGCGCACCCGAGCGCTGCTTCGTGCCTCGTCAGCGCCTACACGATTTTGAGTTCGTCGATGTGCCGGTAATCCATGCCCAGACCGGTCGCCATTTGCTTGGCCCGGCCCAGGCGGATCGGCCCGCGCTCTATATCGACAAGTACCCCCGGGCACTCGATCCGCGGTAGTGTTGACCACTCTTTGAGCCGACCGTCCGTGAACAGCAACACCTGCTGCTGTTCATTCACAAGGCGCTTTTGCCGGGTGCTCAGCCAGGACGCCGCCTCAGCCAGCGCCTCCAGTAATGGCGTGCCGCCTCCCGCCCCCAAAGTAGTCAGCCAGTCGTGCAACGTCTTTGAGGCTTTTAGCCCGCTCACGTGCCAGGTCGGCACATTGCCACTGGCGGTCATGACGGCAACCCGCGCACGCTCGCGGTAAGCCTGTTCAAACACCTGGGCCAATAACCCTTTGGCATCGGTCAGCGATTGATGGCGACGGGTTGAAGCCGAAGCATCAACGATCACCAGCCACATGGCCTGCGGCGTACTTTGACGCTGATTAAAGGCCAAATCCCGGCGTGTTCGCGGGCGCCCGCGCAGCAGTGTCTGAACCCAATCAATTGAACCCAATGCACCCCTGCGACTGGCACCTTGCTTGCCCGTTTTCAACATTCCGGCTTGGGGTTTGGCACCCGCCCCCAACGCTGAAAGGGGGCGAATGCCTAAGGCTTTTTTGGCCAGACGGGTATTTCTCGGCGCGCACCTACCGCCTGTGGCTGGGCTGGCAACTCGCCCCACTGCCCTTGCCCTGCGCTGGAAGTCGAGTTGCCGGTTGTGGTTTGAGGCGGCATCGACTCCGGGGCTGGCGATTGTGCCGCATGCGCTCGCCGACGATGACGCAAGGCAAACTCGGCGACGGCATCTATGTCGTGCTGGGCAATTGCGCTGGCGCCGCGCCAGGCCGCATGGGCACGGGCAGCACGCAGCCACACCAGGTCGGCACGCATGCCGTCGACACCTGCGGCGAAGCAACACTCGGTAATGGTTGCCAGCGCCTGGTCATCCAGCGCTATCTGGCCGAGCAATGCGCGGGCCTGCTCACACCGTGCGCGCAAGGCATCCTGATGGCTGGCCCAGCGGGCGCAAAAGCCTTGCGGATCAGCGTCAAAATCCAGACGCCGACGAATGATTTCGCCGCGCTCGGCCGGTAGCGGCTGCCCGCTCATGACCACATTCAGGCCAAAACGGTCGAGCAACTGCGGGCGTAATTCGCCCTCTTCCGGGTTCATGGTGCCAATCAGCACAAAACGCGCCGGGTGACGATGGGATATGCCATCACGCTCAACCACGTTGGTGCCGCTGGCGGCAACGTCGAGCAACACGTCGACCAGGTGGTCGGCCAGCAAGTTCACTTCATCGACATACAGCACGCCGCCATCGGCCTTGGCCAACACGCCGGGCGAAAACTGCGCCGTGCCTTGACCCAACGCGGCATCCAGGTCGAGGGTTCCGACCAGTCGCTCTTCGGTAGCCCCCAACGGCAGCGTGACGAACTGACCGCTGGCCAGCACATCTGCCAGGCCGCGGGCCAAGGTCGATTTGGCCATGCCGCGCGGGCCTTCGATCAGCACGCCACCGACCTTGGGGTCAATTGCAGTCAGGCACAGCGCCAGTTTCAAATCCTCGGCGCCCACGACTGCGGAGAGTGGAAAGTGCGGGGTGTCAGTCATGTCCAGATTTCCAAGTCAGTCTTCTTCAATGTCGAGCAGCAGGTTTTCCAACGCCTCGCGGTACTCACCCGGCTCACGCCACAATCCACGCTGCTGGGCTTCCAGCAGGCGTTCGGTCATGTCGCGCAGGGCGTGCGGGTTGTGTTGCTGCACGAACTGGCGTGTGTCGCCATCCAGCAAGTAGGCATCAGCAAGCAACGCGTACTGATGATCGTCGATCAAATGCGTGGTGGCATCGAACGCAAACACATTGTCCAGCGTGGCGGCCATTTCAAACGCGCCTTTATAACCGTGACGCTTAACCCCCTCGATCCACTTGGGGTTGGCGGCACGCGAACGGATCACCCGGTTCAGCTCTTCTTTGAGGGTACGGATTTTAGGCAAATCGGGCTGGCTGTGGTCGCCGTGATAGCTGGCCGCCGATTGACCGCTCAAGCTTTCCACGGCCGCCAGCATGCCACCCTGGAACTGGTAGTAATCATTAGAGTCGAGCAGATCATGCTCACGGTTGTCCTGATTTTGCACCACGGCCTGTACCTGACTCAGGCGCTGGGCGAACTGGTCACGCGCGGCCGTGCCTTCATCGGCACCGCCATACGCATAACCGCCCCAGTTCAGGTACACCTCGGCCAGGTCCTCGCGGCTCTGCCACACCCGCCCATCAATGGCATTTTGCACCCCGGCGCCATAAGCACCGGGCTTGGCCCCGAATATGCGCCAGCCCGCCTGGCGTGCAGCGGCTTGCGGCGCAATGCCTTCGCGCTCCAATTGCTCGCGCTCGGCACGCACTTTGGCCGCCAGCGGATTCAGCTCATCCGGTTCATCCAGCGCCGCCACGGCTTGCACGGCGGCGTCAAACAGGCGAATGAGGTTGGCAAAGGCATCACGAAAGAACCCGGACACCCGCAGCGTCACATCGACACGCGGCCGGTCGAGCAAGCTGACCGGCAGGATTTCAAAGTCATCCACCCGCTGGCTGCCCGTGGCCCACACCGGGCGTACGCCCATCAGTGCCATGGCTTGCGCGATGTCATCACCGCCCGTGCGCATGGTGGCCGTGCCCCACACCGACAGTCCCAACTGACGCAGATGGTCGCCGTGGTCTTGCAAATGACGTTCGAGAATCAGGTTGGCCGATTGAAAACCGATGCGCCACGCGGTGGTGGTGGGCAGGTTGCGCACATCCACCGAAAAGAAATTGCGCCCGGTGGGCAATACATCCAGTCGCCCGCGGCTCGGTGCGCCACTGGGGCCTGCGGGCACAAAGCGTCCCTGCAAGGCATCGAGCAAACCTTGCATTTCAGCCGGGCCGCACGCATCCAGACGCGGGGCGACCACCTCAATCAAGGCGTCAAAAATGCTCTGCACTTCGCACCATTGCTCGCCGTCAGGCAGGTGCAATTGACCGTCTAACGCCTGCTCGATCAATTGCGCGGCATACAGTTCAAGGCGCTCACGGGTATCACCTGCGGTGCGCCAAAGCGCCTCACTGACCGCCAGCAACACCCCCGGCCGGGGCGCTGTCCACGGTTCAGCCAGGGCGCAATCGAGCGGGTCAAAGCCCAGTTCGAATGCCTTGGCCAGCGCACGCAATACGCTGGACTGCGCCCCACGTCCGTCGCCACGCGGAATGCGTAACAACGCCAACAGCGTGTCGATGCGCAAACGGCCGCTGGGCGATTCGCCGAAGATGTGCAGCCCGTCGCGTATTTGCGACTCTTTGAGGTCGCACAGGTAGGTGTCGAGCCGCGGCAGCCAGATCGCAGCATCGGCATCGCTGTCGAGCTTTTCATCCAGTTGTAATTCGCGGTCGATATGGGTTTCGCGCACCAGCTTCAGAATGTCGCGTTGCAGCTCACGCGCGCGCCGCGGGTCCAGCAGTTGGGCTTCGTAATACTCGTCAGCCAACAGCTCCAGATCGCGCAACGGGCCATAGGTTTCTGCACGGGTCAGTGGCGGCATGAGGTGGTCGATGATCACCGCCTGCGTCCGCCGTTTGGCCTGCGCGCCCTCGCCCGGGTCATTCACGATGAACGGGTAGACATTGGGCAGCGGGCCGAGCAGTGCGTCGGGCCAGCAGTGCTCTGAAAGACCGACGCCCTTACCCGGCAACCATTCCAGATTGCCGTGTTTGCCGACGTGGACCACGGCGTGCGCGCCGTAGGTGTGACGCAGCCAAAAGTAGAACGCCAGATACGCGTGCGGCGGCACCAAATCCGGGTCGTGGTAGACCGCGCTGGCGTCCACTTGGTAGCCACGGGCGGGCTGAATGCCGACAAAGGTCTGGCCAAATCGCAGGCCGGCGATCATCAGCCGCCCACTGCGAAACATTGGATCGTTTTCAGGGCTGCCCCACCGTTCCAGCACGGCGCGCTGATTGGCTTGAGGCAAGGCCCTGAACATGGCGCCGTATTCGTCCAGCCCCATGCTTTGATGGCAAGGTCGCAGGTCAAGGCTGTCCAGGTCGTTACTGACGCCGCCAAGCAAGGCGTGAATCAGCGCGGTGCCACTGTCGGGCAGGTCGGCGTCGAGCGGATAACCCTGCGCCTGCAACGCGCGCAATATATTCAACGCGGCCGCCGGGGTGTCCAGCCCTACCCCGTTGCCGATACGACCGTCACGGGTCGGGTAGTTGGCGAGAATCAGGGCAATGCGCTTTTGCGCATTGGGCACCCGTGCCAGCTCAACCCAGCGCCGCGCCAGGTGTGCGACAAAGTCCATGCGCTCCGGTTGCGCGCGGTAGCACACCACATCCGACTGGCTGCGCTCACTGCGCCAGGCCAAATCTTTGAAACTGATGGGGCGGCTGATGATGCGCCCGTCCAGTTCCGGCAAGGCTATGTGCATCGCCAGATCACGCGGGCCAAGGCCCTGTTCGCTGGCGCGCCAGCCTGGCTCGTTGTCTTGGGCGCAAATGGCTTGAATCACCGGGATGTTGCGCCGAAATGGCCGCAGGTGCGGCGCTTCGGGGCTTGATTGAGCAAACCCGGTGGTGTTGAGAATGACCCCGGCTTCAACCTGATCCAGGAGGTCCTGCACCACCGCCAGACAACCGGGTTCCTTAAGACTGGCCACGGCGATGGGCAACGGATTCAATCCGGCCTGTTGCAGGCGCTGGCAAAACACATCGACAAACGCCGTGTTGGCCGCTTGCAAATGCGAGCGATAGAACAGCAGCGCCGCCACCGGGTAGTCCGGGTGCCAGTCGGCTTGCCAGTCCTTGAGCTGTGGGCTGGAATGCGCAGGGTGATAGATCGCGGTGCGCGGCAAAGTGAGCGGCGCGTCCCACGCATAGTCGCGGCCCAGCCACTGCTGGGCCAGGCAGTTATACAGTTGCAGTGCGTTGTGTCGCCCGCCCTGACGCAAAAAATGCCATAAGCGTTCGCCCTGTTCGGGCGCAACCGTGCTCAGCGCACTGAGTTCCGGGTCGGGACGATCGTCACCGGGCACCAGGATCAGCGTGACCCCGCGCTCGGCCAACTGCATCAGTTGTTCTATGCCGTAGCGCCAATAGCCAATCCCGCCGTGCAGCGACAGCACAATGACTTTGGCGTGTTGCAGCACCTGATCGACATATAAGTCGACCGAGGCATGATTTTGTATCTGCATCGGGTTGGCCAGACGCAGGCTGGGGTAGTCGTGCGGCAACTGCTGGGCCGCTTCGGCCAACAGCGCCAGGCTTGAGTCGCCGCTGCACAGGATCACCAGCTCGGCGGGGGTTTGCCCCAGGTCAGCAATGTTGTCGTCTGATACAAAGCCGCCGGGTTGGGTCCTGAGCAAATGCATGGTTTAGGCGCTCAACGCTGTACGCAGGGAGGCTTCGAGCAGGGCGGCGTCCAAGTCCTGGCCAATCAGCACCAGCTTGGTCACACGGCTTTCATCAGCGCCCCAGGCGCGGTCGAAATGCTTGTCAAAACGCGTGCCCACACCCTGGATCAGCAAGCGCATCGGTTTGCCAGGAATCGCAGCAAAACCTTTAACCCGCAAAATACCGTGCTTGATTACCAGTTGGGTCAAGGCGTCCAGCAGTACACGCTCTTCGGCTTGCGGCAATTGGATGGAAATGGAGTCGAAGGCATCGTGGTCGTGGTCGTCATGGTCATCGCCATCATGATGATGGTCGTGATGACTGTGGCGGCTGTCGATGTGTTCTTCCGAGCCGTTGCCCAGGCCCAACAGCACGTCCAGCGGCAGGCGACCGCTGCTGGCTTCGATGATTTTCACCGCAGGCGGCAGCTCTTCGGCAACTTCTGCGCGCACCTTGGCCAGGTCCTGCAGGTTGATCAGGTCGGCTTTGTTGAGAATCACCAGGTCGGCGCTGGCCAGTTGATCGGCAAACAACTCATGCAACGGTGATTCGTGGTCCAGGTTAGGGTCCAGTTTGCGCTGGGCGTCGACTTGATCCGGGAACGCGGCAAACGTACCGGCCGCAACGGCTGGACTGTCGACCACGGTAATCACCGCATCAACGGTGCAGGCACTGCGGATTTCTGGCCACTGGAACGCCTGGACCAGCGGTTTTGGCAGTGCCAGACCCGAGGTTTCGATCAGGATGTGGTCGATGTCGCCACGGCGTGCCACCAATTCGCGCATCACCGGGAAGAATTCTTCCTGCACGGTGCAGCACAGACAGCCGTTAGCCAGTTCATACACACGGCCGTTGGCTTCTTCTTCGGTGCAACCGATGGTGCACTGCTTGAGGATTTCACCATCAATGCCCAGCTCGCCGAACTCGTTGACGATCACCGCAATGCGTCGACCCTGTGCGTTGTCGAGCATGTGACGCAACAAAGTGGTTTTGCCCGAGCCGAGGAAGCCGGTAACGATCGTGACGGGGATTTTGGCCAGTGTTTTCATCGGATGCCCTTTGGCAAAGCGGCGGGCATACGGGACGACGACCGCAGGCAGTGTGCGGTCGTTTTCGCCACCGGATCACCCCGCCCGGTTGAAGTAAGAAACAGTCACGAGGCAGGTCTCCTGGCTTACGGCTGGGCCTCAGCCAGTGGCTGTGCCCCTCCTTGCGCCTTCCCGCGGATCAGGCAGTGGCGATGCAAGGCAATTGACCGTTTACAGTTGCGGGGGCAGCCGCGGCATACCGCGTTCCCTTCTTAGCTTCGCGTGGCGAAGAACCTCGAACGCGCAAGGCTACGCAGTGCGTTGTAACAGGTCAATGTTAAGGCGCATGGTGTCGCGTGAGACGGTGGGCAATTTAGCCCAAGGCCGCGGGTGAACATCATGCCTATCGGCAGTGATAGGGCCGGTTCCCCGCTGACATTGGCCAGCACGGTGAAACTGGCGCCGCCCATCGCGTTGTGGGTGTCACATTGGCCGTGACCGGGGACAGGATCAGGTCATAGCACTGAAATTGATCTTCCATGTAGTCGCCAATGACGCAGGTGCCGAGTGCGCCAGCGCCTTGGGCGTCTTCGCGAACAAAACACTCGGCCTTAGGCTGGGCGGCGTGCGGCATACGCATCGATCAATGTGCGTGTCAGCTCATAAGAGGACAGCTCGGCAGTACGCCCTGGGCTTAACGTAAAGCCCTGGCCCGCCCACAGGTTAATGAAGTCGCCTGAACCGTGGGGTTCGGTTTTGGCTTTGAGCGCCAACAACACCCCGCCGGCCAACGGAAAGGCTGGCGCCTGAGGGTTGATCGGGCCCATTTCGCGCATCACTCGATTGACGATCCCGCGCGCCGGGCGCCCGGTAAATAGATTGGTCAGCGCCGTTTGGCTACCACTGGCTTCGCGCAGGGCGCGGCGATGCGGTTGCGTCAACGTGGCCTGCGGGCAAAACAGATACGCCGTACCGATTTGTACTGCACTGGCGCCTAACGCAAACGCGGCTGCGATGCCCCTGGCATCCGCAATCCCGCCTGCTGCAATAACAGGCACACCCACCGCGTCAACGATCTGCGGCACTAGGGCGAACGTACCGATTTGTGTGCTCAGCTCATCACTCAAGAACATCGCCCGGTGGCCACCGGCTTCGTAGCCCATCGCAATGATTGCGTCGCAGCCGTGGCGCTCCAACCATATCGCCTCCTCCACCGTGGTGGCCGAACTCAGCACTTTTGCACCACAGGCTTTAACCCGTGCCAACAGCTGCGGAGCCGGTAAACCGAAATGAAAACTCACCACTTGCGGGCGTAACTCTTCAACCAGCGCACACGTCGCCTCGTCAAACGGTGCGCGGCTTGACACGGGAGCAGGCGCATCATAATCGACACCCAACTCTTGGTAGTACGCCTTGAACAGCGACTTCCACTGTTGGGCACGACCTTCATCGTGGGCGGGGGGCTGGTGGCAAAAGAAGTTGAGGTTCAGTGGTTGATCGCACGCCTCGCGAAAAGCTGCAACCTCGGCACGAATCGAGTCCAACGTCAGCGTGGCACACGCCAGAGACCCCAGCCCACCCGCCTTCGCCACGCCGATCATGAGGTCTGCGCCCGCCCCCAACATCGGTGCTTGAATGATCGGCGCGCTAATACCTGCCAATTCAATAAAGCGTGAATCCGGCCAACCGTTCATGCGGGTATCTCCAGAATCGATCATCAGAAAAAAGTGAATTGAAGCGCGCCATGGGGCTTGAGTGATTCAAAGCCGGGATGCCTGCCACCCCGCTACAAACACGAACCCTGACTACGGGGTTGGTGACTTGCTGACAAGCGCCGCAATCAGCGCTGGATCGTGGTCATAGATGTCCGGGGCGAAGGACACTTTACCGTCCTTGTGGGCTTGTGCGGTCCAGTAAGTCATCAAGATGGGCATGGGTTGTGCCAGTCGAAACTCATGAGTGCGACCGGTACTGAGCAATTCTTCGGTGCGGGTTTTTTCCGCAGGATTGACCAGCCAGTCCCGCAACTCAAAAGCCGACTCAACCCGCACGCAACCCGAACTAAAGGCGCGTGGGCCTTTACTGAACAGCGCCTGGCTCGGTGTGTCATGTAAATACACCGAGAACGGGTTAGGGAAGCGCACCACAATTTTGCCCAGCGGATTGCGCGGGCCTGCACCCTGGCGCAACAAGATATTGCCGGGGCGATCCCAGTTGACATCCTGAGCGGCCAGCACTTGCCCGTTGCTGTCGAGCACTTGCAAATCATGGCGGGCCAGATACGACTGATCGCGGCGGATTTGCGGGAGTTTGTCCTGTTTGAAAATGGTCGGCGGAATGGTCCATGTCGGGTTCAGCGTCAACCGCGTGACGCGCGACTTCAACAAGGGTGTTTGTCGATCCGCCCTGCCCACCTGCGTTCGGGTCTGCCAAACCGGCACCCCATTCTGATAGACCATCAGCAGCGCCGCGGGCACATTGACCAACAAACTGGTGGGTTCGAAATCGTGCGCCATCCAGCGAAAACGCTCTAGGTTGATACGCAACTGATCACGCCGCATCTGTGGGCTGACGTTCATCTCTTTCAAGGTGCCCGGCCCGATGACCCCATCGGCTTGCAGCGAATGATCCAGTTGAAAACTCTTCACTGCAGCGGCCAACTCAGGCGAGTAGGTGTTGTTACTCACGTTGGGTAATGCGCTTAAATAGCCTTCGCTGAGCATGCGCTGCGCCAACACCGGCACCCGCGCATCCTGCATGCCGGGTTTAAGCAGGGGGCCACTGCCCACAACCGGCCACGTCGGCAAGGGTTGTTGGCGCAAACGTGCATAGACCTTGCGCAAATTTTGATAACGCTCAAGCGCTGGACGTGCCTGATTGAATGCATCGGCGACGTCCTGCACACCCGGCACTGCAAGGGCAAGAAGTGCCGCCTGGCGGTCCGGCATAACGTCGTTGGAGTGCCACACCGGCTCGAAGCGCGACGGGTCTAGACGACCGTAATGCAAGTCGTGCAGGGCTTGCAGGTAGTGCAGGCTGATGTCGATGTCGGCACACATGCCCTCGTTTTTGGGCAAGGCGTAGTGCCCGGGGTCGAGGCCATCATCCGCAAGCTGGGGCAACGCGGCCTGCAAGGCAGAAAGGCGACCGTTGACCGACCACACCGGCTGATAACTCTGGCCCTGGTAAAATCCCTGCAACAGTGGCTGAGTGGACGCAGTCAGGCGCGGTGCCAACTGCGGGCAAACCTTGGCCAGTTCTGTGGGCGCCACTTGCAACAACGTGACGGGATCAACCGGCACTTCATCCGCCAGCGCGACCAATGGCGCTACCAGCAAGGCAAGGCTCAAGTAACATGCGTGTTTTTTGATCAACTGCTTTACTCCAATCCATGGCCATCCGGTAGATGGGGCACCGTATCACCCGTCGCACTCAGGCCAGCCTTTTATACAGTCGTTGCGCGTTACCCGCGAAGCGTCAGGAGCCCATTCAACAGTGAGAATATTCAACTTATGCTGATTTTTTTGCGTCGGCTTTGTCTGGCCGCTGCGACTCTGGGCACACTCTGTAGCCCCGTGTTCGCCGCCAGCCCCTCTAAACCGGTATTGTTCAACAGCCTCGCCCAGGCAGCACCAGAACTCAATCCCCAAGCACTAAAAAGTGCCCTCAGTGCGATGCAATGCGCGGTCAACAACGGCGCCAGTCAAGCTCAACACCTGGCCGTGATCGACTACTCCCAGCCCTCGACAGCACGCCGCTTGTGGATATTCGATCTGCGCAAAAAAACGCTGGTACTGCGTGATCTGGTTGCTCACGGGCAAAACTCCGGTGAAAACTTCGCGACTCAATTCTCCAATAAAGAAGGTAGCTTTCAGTCTAGCCTGGGCCTGTTCCGTACCCAGGAAAGCTATAAAGGCGCGCATGGCTACTCCTTGCGCATGGACGGCCTGGAGCCTGGTATCAACGATCGAGCCCGTGAGCGTGACATCGTGATACACGCGGCCAGCTACGTGAACCCGCTTTGGAGCCAGCGCCAAGGCCGTATCGGCCGCAGCCAGGGCTGCCCCG
This sequence comes from Pseudomonas weihenstephanensis, assembly GCF_016812185.1. Classification (NCBI taxonomy): domain Bacteria; kingdom Pseudomonadati; phylum Pseudomonadota; class Gammaproteobacteria; order Pseudomonadales; family Pseudomonadaceae; genus Pseudomonas; species Pseudomonas weihenstephanensis. Next base: position 323,514 of record NZ_JAAEBV010000003.1, read on the forward strand.
CCGTACGGCCGCAAGTGGCACGCCAAGTGGTAGACAAACTCAAGGACGGTCAGTTCATGTTTGCCTGGTATCCCGACCAGCGCTGGCTACAGTCCTCAGCCTACCTCAACTGTCAGCCCCGCTTGGTAGCGACTATCGTGACCGCTAAAGGCAGTTAAACCCTTCGACTTTCACCGAGTGTCACTACAGACCTTCCGCTAAGAGACTACGCTAAGAGCTGTCATTAACATGGCACCTCTTAGTGAAGTTCCAATAGACAAGGAACGCTGAAGTGACATTTCTGTTGAAGTTCCTCCAGGCAGGTAAAGACAACGCCATCAACGTTGCAGGAATTGAAGAAGCTCTTTCACTGATTACCCAGGCTGATACAGCACTGGAACAGCCCACATTGTTTTTCGAACCCAAGCAAACTTATTGCGCCCTGCACCGCGGCTTGCCTTACGAAGCTGTCGCAGAAGAATTGGACAGCCAGTGGGAATGGCCCACAGACGACCCCTTAAAAGTTCATCCCAGGCTAAAGGCCAAATACCAGACATAATCTGCGGGTCGGCCGCAACCGTGCCCAAGCGCAATAAGCCTGTTCTGCCAACATGCTTACAAACGTGATGTACCGGCTCTAAAAGGCGCAAAGGGATCAAAATGAGTATTGCAATCCGCAGTGAACAAGGCGACGACATCGACACCATCAACCGAGTTGACTGAGGCCGCTTTTTTAAACGAAGAACACTCCAGCCATACAGAGCAACACAGCGATCACCTTTGAAGGTGAACTCTCTGTAGGAACAGTCAAATACCATGATGCGTTTGATACCACTGAGTAAGCTCAAACCCGCTGGATACTGATCTGATGGACGTTGCCGGCTCATCTTCACACTTGCTAACCCTCGCATGAGCTGCCTGCCTTGGTAGACTTGCATTGCGTTGCGTCAAATGCGGATCTGCGCGGTCGTGGTAACAACCCCACTCGCCCGTTTTCTTGCCATCAATAGTTGCCTTGGAAAAGTGGTACCTCGTACCCGCGAGTCCTGAAAAACGCCCTAACCCCCCCTAAAACACGTAGAGCAAAATGGTACAGAATTCAGCTACACCCCACGTAAACACAGGCTCTGCGGTGTCCAGACGCTTTAGCGTGGCACCTATGATGGATGATACGGACTGAGCCGCTAGCCCCTTTAAAATAAGGGTTTACGACCTACTTAATTTATCTCTGTACCATTTTCGTACCAGCCAACTTTCACTGCCCTCCCCTTTAATCCCCAGTCTTGAGCCTTCTCGTCGCTCACGGCACATCCAGTGCAGCAAACAATATCGATCCAATACATCTATCCCATCCTATGCACCCTCAAGCTATCGGGACGTTGAACGAGAGATTCGAAACCAGCAGCCTCAACTTTTTCAACAAGGCCACCGGTTTATAGGGACTGTAAAGGAGCGGTGTGCGCAAAAGCGTTCCCATGACGTTCCCATGAGTTTGTGCGCCAACCTGTGAATCTGCCGCCTGATAAGCCATGTGTGTTTTTTGGGGAGCGCCATCGGAAAAAGGTAAGAATGGTAAGTGCCTGGGTAAAACGTCTGGAACGCCCGGATTTAAAGGGCTACAGCCGATACGATGCAGGTAATATCTGAGTAACCTATAAGTAATCTAATTACTCTTTCATTAAGTGATTTTCTATTAGATCAAGGCCTTATAAATCAACTACTTACGATTAAATTACCTTACATATCACTCAAAATAACTTCTCTGTGTAATACGCCAAAGCCAACAAACACGGGGCCTCCAATACCGTATAGAGGCAATGGCTTAACGAATTACCTGTTTCCGTCGACGTCCCTGAGAGTTCGTGCCAAAAAGTCTTGAATACTCCCTCACAGCCGCTCCAAAAGACCTTTGCCATAAAAGCACTCTCCGTGCAGGGATTCGCAGGCTTTTCACACCACAGCAACCTCAAGCCAGACCACAGCCCAGCCCGCTGTCAGCCTGGTGCAGAAGTGCGGAAAAAAAGACCTATTTAGCCCGCAGGCGAGGTGGGGGGACGACGGCGCGCGCCGGGGTTGAAGCACGTCACTACCCAAATCCCTTCAACATAACAATCCAATAGCCTTCACCTGAGAGCCCTATAGCCTGTATGGGTGGCGCCAAAGTGCAACCGACTTCCTTCAGCACTTTAACGAGAAATGCTGTGCGCTCGTACTGGCAACCTCACAAGGTGCGTTTAGAGGTCTATTTATGACAGACCGAAAAAAACCGCCTCGATAGGCGGCTTGGTAATACTGAAACGCACAGGTCAAACGATAATCGTGTGAGGGTATGCGTGCATGGCGCTGTCGTGTGTTACCAGGCTGATACCTTCTGCAAGCGCTTGGGCCACCATGATGCGGTCAAATGGATCTCGGTGATGGTTCGGCAGATTACCTACAGTTAGCCCGTGATCAGAAGTGATCGGCAATTCAAGGTAGCCCGCATCTAACAGCACTTTGCGTAGCACAGCAGGAATAACGCCAGTGCGCTCGGCGCCTTTGACGGTCAGCTCCCAGATACTGGCTGCGCTGAAATAAAGGGTGTTGGCCTCATCGTCGATAAGCTGAGCCGCTGCCTTGGACAGTTTGTCGTCGCCGATAGCTGCCCAAATCAGGATATGCGTGTCGAGCAATAACCTCATGCCTTGCCCTCAAACAGATTCGCTATTTCAGCATCCAGAGCGTCCGATGCCTCGGAGTTGAATGTCACACCAGCGAGCATCCCGCGACGCTTGGGGGCGGTAATCGGAACCAGCTTGGCCACTGGCACGCCTGCCTTGGCGATGATGATGGTCTCCCCACCCGCTGCCGCATCAACAAGCTGCGAGAAGTGCGTTTTCGCTGCATGAATGTTGTGGGTCTGCATGCTGATATCCCCCAATGGTTGGTTAACATGGCTAGCTTAGCCCACATGATAGACTAAATAAAGGATGCTTTTGTGGCACCACCTAAATGCAGCCCTGCGCACGAAACGACTGTTTAGTCCACGGGCAAGGTGTGATCAATGGCGGACGCAAACGGAGTAGCGAACAATAACGTGACATAGCCTTTTGCCATCGTGTATAAAATATATCCATGTAGGCATACAAAAATGCAAGACAAGAGAAATAATTAATATTTCTCACCTATCTAGCTAACCAAATTATTAAGAAGACCTAATGAGCACAATAATAAAACTAAAATTAGTAAACTTTAAAAAATTCAAAAATTTCGAAATCCTTTTTGACGATAAATTAAATTTATTAATTGGGGATAACGAAGCAGGTAAAAGCTCAATACTTTTAGGATTAGATCTCGCAATTTCTGCAAGCAAAAGCAAAGTTGAAACCTTCGGACTGGAGGCTCTGTTTAACACAGAAGCAATACATATTTTCCTTGAAGGAGACAAAAAATACATCAACTTGCCAAAGCTTCAAATTGAAGTTTATCTAGCAGATCAACTTACACCAGACCTGAACGGCAAAAACAACTCAGACAAGATAGTTTGCGACGGCATACGGCTTATAATTGAGCCCATAGAAGAATTAAACAAAGAAATACAAGAAATACTTGACCAAGCTGACGCCAACTTTCCATTCGAATATTATTCGATTAGATTTTCTACATTTGCTGACTCCCCATACACCGGCTTCCGTCGCTACGTAAAACACCTGCTAATAGACAGCTCACTTATAAATAATGAATATGCGACTCGAGAATACATCCGAACAATCTATAACACGTCTACAGAATCTGTAGAGCGCAACAAATATCAAAATGAATACAGACGTCATAAATCCGCATTCAAAGACGGGATACTTTCAGACGTAAACAAAGGGCTCACTGACTATGAGTTCGCCATCAAGACCAACTCAAAATCCAATCTGGAAACTGATTTAACAATAACAGAAGACAATATCGCCATTGAGCAAAAAGGGAAAGGCAGGCAGTGCTTTATAAAAACTGAGTTTGCGCTTAAAAAAAACAATAGAACAAAAGAACTCGACGCCCTTTTCTTAGAAGAGCCTGAAAATCATCTAAGCCATTTGAATATGAGAAGACTCATTACAAAAATAAAAGATTCTGACCAAAAACAGCTTTTCATTGCAACTCACTCTAGCTTAGTAGCAACCAGGCTAGATCTTAGAAAAGCAATACTGCTCAACAGTGGCTTTACGGCCCCCCTGACGTTAAAAGACATCCCAAAAGATACAGCCAGTTTCTTTATGAAAGCACCGGATAACAACATTCTTGAGTTCATACTTTCAAAAAAAGTAATATTAGTCGAGGGTGACGCAGAATACATACTAATAGAGGACCTTTTTAAAACGATAGCCGGACTTACACCAGAAGAAGCAAACGTACATATTATTTCTGTAGGTGGCACCAGTTTCAAAAGATACTTAGACCTAGCAAAAATATTAAAAATACAAACAGCAGTCATCCGGGACAACGACAAGGACTACATAGCCAACTGCGTGAACTCTTATACAGATTACACGGACAAACACATTAAAATATTTAGCGATACCGACAAAAATAGAAGCACATTTGAAATATGCTTCTATCAAGACAACAAAGCCATTTGCGATGAGATATTTGGGGGAAGAAAGACTCTAACAGTGCAAGAATATATGTTAAAGAACAAGGCCGATGCAGCCTTCTCTTTACTTGATAATTGCGCAGGAAAACTAGAGTCACCTCAATACATCAAGGATGCAGTGCTATGGATAAAGTAGTATTATTCGCCGTTGCCGGCTCAGGAAAAACCTCTAAAATAATCAACGATCTTGACGTGACGGAGAAGTCTTTAATACTTACATACACCGAGAATAATACCACCAACTTAAAGAACAGAATACGCTTTAAATTTGGTCATATACCAGAAAACATCACCATACTTACGTACTTTACTTTTCTACATTCTTTTTGTTACAAACCATTCCTGTCTGACCTAATGAAAACAAAGGGGATAAACTTTAATCCTCCTCCAAGCATGACATTACGTTTCAAACGGACAGACCGCGCATTCTACGTAGATAAGCAGCAATACCTTTACCACAACAGAATCGCAAAACTATTAGAAGCAGCAAACGTTTTAGGCGATGTAAACAACAGACTTTCCAAATATTTCACTCGCCTTTACATCGATGAAATACAAGACTTTGGCGGCCATGACTTCACACTACTAACCAACATATTAAAAGCAGACTTAAAAATACTTTTAGTTGGGGATTTTTATCAATATACTTTTGATACCAGTAGAGATGGGAAAACTAATAGCTCACTACATGACGACTTCAAAAAATACAAAAAAACATTTGAAAATAATGGCGCAACAATCGACACAAATTCTCTTGAAAAGAGCCATCGCTGCAGCCCGTCCGTTTGTGATTTTATAACTAATCATTTGGGAATACACATAAGCTCCCATAGAAGCGACACAACAAAAGTTGAGTTCATTTCAGACAAAGAAGCCGTCAGAGAAATACTCAACAATCCCGACACAGTAAAATTATTCTACCAATCACATCAAAAGTACGACTGCAACTCAAATAACTGGGGAGCTACAAAAGGCGAAGACCATTATTTAGATGTATGCGTGGTCCTAAACCCAACAACTTTAAAGCTATTCGAGCAAGGAAAACTTAGTGATCTACCGTCAAAAACAAAAAACAAACTGTATGTAGCTTGCTCACGAGCCAAAGGGAATTTGTATTTCGTTCCTGAGTCACACGCAAAGCTGTCACACATGAAAAAGAATTGAATACAAAAATGCCCGTTACTAGTTCTGATAGTAACGGGCAAACAGTCATACTTACTCAAATCAAAACAACATCCCCAACGCCTCCGGTGCCCAATTCATAATCACCAACTCCCCACTGACATCTGCCATCCCCTGCCGCTGATTCGCAGTGCTGTAGCGAATATCCACCGTCTCAAAGTGAAACCCCTCAAACACCCGTCTGATATCCGGGTGGTCGTTGATACTGACCATGACCTTCCCTTTGCAGCGGCGCATGAAATCGGCCATACGTTCATAGTTTTCAAATGGAAAGTCCACTCCATAGCCAGCCGTCTGCCAATACGGCGGGTCCATGTAGTGGAAAGTATGTGGCCGGTCGTAGCGCTCAGCGCATTCAAGCCAGGGCAGGTTTTCCACGTAAGTGCCGGACATCCGCTGCCACGCTGCTGACAGGTTTTCTTCAATCCGCAGCAGGTTGATCGCTGGCCCAGTCGTGGCTGTACCAAACGACTGTCCACTGACCTTGCCGGCAAAGGCATGGTGCTGCAGATAGAAAAACCGGGCTGCCCGCTGAATATCCGTCAGGGTTTCAGGCCGGGTCATTTTCTGCCATTCGAATATCTGCCGTGAGCTGAGCGCCCATTTGAATTGGCGCACAAACTCTTCCAGGTGGTTCTGCACCACGCGGTAAAGCGTCACCAGATCGCCGTTGATATCATTGAGGACTTCAACAGGCGCAGCCTGAGGCCGCATGAAGTACAGCGCGGCTCCCCCGGCAAAGACTTCGACATAACATTCGTGCGGTGGGAACAGTGGAATCAGGCGGTCTGCCAAGCGGCGCTTACCGCCCATCCACGGGATTATTGGGGTGCTCATAAGTGATCCTTGTTTCAATAAGTGGATTCGCTTAGGCTTCGCACCCCCTGCGCAGTGGGGCGAGGCCTTGGTTGGAGCACTCGGCTAGATCGAGTGTTTCAGCGTCGAGCCCGGTGTTAGCGCACCGGATCGTCGCCTCGTTTACTGCGCGGGGGCTTTATTCGCCCCCGGCGATTTCATACGGTTTAAACCTCACGACCTCTTCCCCCAGCCAGTCATTCAACTGCGTCATGCGCGATTGAATCGGCTCCAGCTCGTTCGCCACGTAGATCTGCGCCGCCTCCCGAATCGAACCAAACCCACCAGCGTTCTGCGGCACGATGCCCATCAACTGCGGCGGTATGCGCAGGCTGGCGAGCACGTCATCACGGGTCTGGTTTTTGATTGAGCTGAATTCGTCTTTGGCCGCGACTTCACTGACTGGGATCAGTTGAATGCCGTCTTTTTTACCGTTTGGCGAGTACACGAAAAGGTTGCGAAAGTTACCCGGTCCTTTTGAATCCTTCAGCGCTTTGCGCAGAGCATCGACGTCTGATTCGTTCTGCGCCGGGTCGGTCATGTAGAGGATGAAACCGGCATGGCTGCCGTTTTCGTAGTACTTGCGGCGAAACAACGTCGCGGATTCGTTGAGCAACGCGGACTGTAAAGCGCTGATCCATTCCGGCAGTCCGTACACCTCCTGGTGCAGATCGGCTTCGCGCAGGTGGAAGATGCTGCCCGCGTCGAATTCGTGTTCTTCTTTCCAGCCCTGCACCAGAAAATAACGCCCGTCCTGCCCTGCCCGCATGTACTTGGCCAACGCCGGTTTAAGTTGAAAAGTCGAACCCAGCATCGAGCGGCGCGCTTCGATGTAGCCGTTGCCGAGACTGAGAAAATCCAACGCGAACTGTTCAAACGCGGCCCGCGACAGCAGTCGGTGCGGGATAAAGGTTTTGCTCAGCAGGTTGCGCTTGAAGGTCAGGCCCGAATGCAGATGTACGCTGGAACCCACCGAGCGCGACAGCCCGTCGAGCGACAACGGCGGTTCGTACCAGCGCCCGTTAAACCAGCATTCCAGATAATCAAACACCGCACGACCGCCTAGCACCGGGGTCGGATCGCCAAAACTGAAGGCCTGAATCGACTGATTCACTTTGCCGTCTGCCACGTGAGGTGCGGCGACCGATTGATCGTTCATTAAAAAATCTCCATCCGCCCGGTATTCGAGGCGGTTTGCCCCTCCAGCGGTTCGTTGTGCAATGCGTGAAAGAGCGCCCAGGCCAGATCGGCGTGGCCGGTGGTATCGTTGCGCCCTGCGGTGTAGGTGTATTGGCGACCGCCTGCGGTGACGGTTTTGCGGATGGCCATCAGCGACTGAGCCATGTCCGTCCAGCCGGCGTCGAACTCCAGCCGGCCGTTGTGGATCACGTCATAGGCTTTGAGCACCAAGCGGGTTTTGACTTCGGGCGAGTAGCTGAAGGTGGTGACATTGGGGAAGAACTGGCGCACCAGTTGCGCCACGCCGCTGCCCAAGCCGGTGACATCGATGCCGATGTAGGTCACCCAGTAGCGGTCGCAAACACTTTTGATAAACGCCGCCTGTGCTGCGAAGTCCATGCCCCGGAACTGGTGCCGTTCCAGTACACGGAATTTGCCACCCGGTACCAGCGGCGGTGCACACACCACCAGACCTGAACAGTCGCCGGTTTCGGCCGGGTCGTAACCGATCCACACCTGTCGGTCGCCGAACGGGCGTGAAGCAAACGGCTTGTAGTCTTCAGCCCACTCGACCCAGCTATCAACCATGCACGTCTGCAATAGCGCGAGCGGGAAAATGCTGGCCCCGTCGTCGATGAACTCGCACATCAGCAGGTTGGTGTAAGCCTCGGGGCTGTATTCGTGGCGTATCTCCTCAATATCGAACAGATCGCAACCTCCGCGCTCCGCGTCGAGGATAGTGACGATCTGCCGCCACAGTCGATCCTCACACCGGCGCCCGTGTTGCAGGCTGCCGTGGGAGGTATCGATTTTGATATGTTGCGCGGCGGGTAAACCCTTATTGAAGCGCTCGCCCGTCCAGAAGGTGTACGCCTCGTGGGCCATGCTCGATGGCGTGGAAAAGTAAGTTTTGCGCCACTTTTTGTGCAACGCCATGCCCGACGCGACTTTGTTTAGCTCTTCGAATTTGAACGTCCAGAAGAATTCATCGAAGTAGAAATTGCCGTGGTAGCCCTGAGCCGTTCGCGCGTTGGTGCCTAGAAAATGCAACTCGGCACCATTGGGCAACACAATCGGATCACCCGTCAGCTCGACCCCGCACACCTCGCGTACGAACGCCAAAATGTAGCCCCGGAACAGGTAAGCCTGGTTTTTCGAGGCCGAAAGGAAAATCTGATTACGCCCAGTGTCCAGGGCATCGATAAACGCCTCACGGGCAAAGTAGTACGTGGCGCCGATCTGGCGGCTTTTGAGGATCACACGTGTGCGTTGATTACCTGCCCGGTACCAGTCTTTCTGGTAGTCAAAACAGCCATCGATAAACGCCTCGCGCAGCAACTCGATCTGGTCTTCGTTGATCTCGTTTTTGACCGCTTTTTTCTTCGGCTCGCTGTTGCGCTTGGCCAGGTTCGGGTTGAGGTCAGTCTCAGTGCCGCCGTCCTGATAGCGCACAATCCGCGCCTGCCGCTCCAGTTGGCGGTGCAGCAGATCAATTTCCTTGAAGTCGCCGCTGGTCTTGCCCTCTTTGAGGATCAACTGCACCAGGCGCGCTTCCAGTGCGCCGCCGATGCGCTCGACGTTGTCCGCCCGATCCCACTCGTCGCGGGTCTTCCAGCTGTGTAGCGTTTTCTCTTTTTCGCCCGTAGCCTCGGCGATCTCACAGATGCGCCAACCCATCCAATACAGAAATTTGGATTGGCGGCGCGCATCCATCGGTAACAAAGCGGTCGTAGTCATGGCCGCGATGCTGCCGTCCGCGCCCGTTACTCAATAGCTGCCCCCCTTGTAACCTCCAGCCCTACAAGGGCGCCTCGTTGCCGCAACACGCGCGCGTCCCGACCATGCCCCTCATTGCAACGCGTCTTTTCCGAGAGGAACGCGCCCCACGCATCGAGGATCTACGGCATGAAAAAATTTCGCAGCAAATGGTTCCGGGTCGCCGTTGAAGGCGCGACCACCGACGGGCGCCGCATCGAAGGCGACTGGATCGACCAGATGGCCAACAGTTACGACCGCAGCAAATACGGTGCCCGCGTGTGGATGGAACATATTCGCGGCACGCTGCCGGACTCCCCTTTCCGCGCGTACGGCGACATCCTCGCGGTCAAGGCTGACGACGTCGAAATCAACGGTAAGAAAGTGCGGGCACTGTTTGCCCAGATCGAGCCGACCGACGATTTGGTCAGCATGGTCAACAAACTGAAGCAGAAGATTTTCACCAGCATCGAAGTGCGCGAGAAATTTGCCGACACCGGCAAGGCTTATCTGATGGGCCTCGGCGTCACTGACACCCCGGCCAGCCTTGGCACGGAAATGCTGGCCTTCTCGGCACAGCATCCAGATGCCAGCCCGCTCAAATCGCGTAAACAATCGCCAGACAACCTGTTCACCGTGGCCGAAGAAACCGAGTTGGTGTTTGAGGAATACGAAGAGAAACCCGGCATCGGCGCCCAACTGTTCAGCAAGGTTCAAGACCTGCTCAAACGCAAAGAAGCCAGGGACGACAGTGAGTTCGGTGCGATTGGCCAAGCCGTCGAGGCCATTGCTGAGCACGGCAAAAGCCTGGAAGAACAGTTCTCAGCCGCCCAGACCAGTAACAGCGAACTGCGCACCCAAGTGCAGCAACTCAGCGCGGACTTGAACACGTTGAAAACCGCTCTTGGCAACACTCAGGATCACTCCCAACTCTCTCGCCCCCCGGTGACCGGTGGAGGCAGCCAGGCACTGGCTGAATTCTGACCTGACGGCCCACACCTGCACGCCCACGACCGGAGACACCCATGCGTAACGACACACGAAAACTCTTTACTGGCTACCTCAGCCAAGTGGCCAAACTCAACGGCGTCGAGTCTGCCAACGCCACGTTCAATGTAGACCCGAGTATCCAGCAAAAACTGGAAACCAAGATTCAGGAATCCAGCGAATTTCTCGGCAAGATCAACATCATCGGGGTCGATGAGCAGGAAGGCGAAAAGGTCGGTCTGGGCGTTGGCAGCACCATTGCCGGCCGCACTAACACCAACGTCAAAGCCCGCGAGCCACGCAGCATCGGCGCCTTGTCGAGCGACAAGTACAAAGCCGAAAAAACCGACTTCGACACCTTTGTCACTTATCGCCAGCTCGATGCCTGGGCCAAGTTCCCGGACTTCCAGACACGTCTGTCGAGCGCCATTGCCCAACGCCAAGCCCTGGACCGGATTCAAATCGGTTTCTACGGCATCAAGGCTGCCGAGCAAACTGACCGCGTCGAAAACCCGCTGCTGGAAGACGTCAACATCGGCTGGCTTGAGCAGTACCGCCTGCACGCCCCAGACCGCGTACTCAAAGAAGGTGCCGAGAAAGGCAAAATTCGCATCGGTAAAAACGGTGATTTCAAAAACATCGACGCCCTGGTGTATGACGCCATCCAGTTGCTCGACCCGTGGTATCGCCGCAATCCGGGCCTTGTGGTGCTGACCGGCCGCGAACTGGTACACGACAAATTCCTGGCCCTGGTCAACAAAGATCAGGACGCCACCAACACCCTGGCCAGCGACCTGATCATCTCGCAACGTCGCGTCGGCGGACTGCCACTGTACGAGGTGCCTTACATGCCCGAAGGCGCCGTGCTGATCACCACCTTCGCCAACCTGTCGGTTTACTGGCAGCTCATGGCCCGCCGTCGCTACCTGAAAGAAGAACCTGAGTGGAACCGCATCAGCAACTACGAGTCGTCGAACGACGCTTACGTGGTCGAGGACTACGGCCTTGGGTGCCTGCTGGAGAACATCACCCCGGTCGATGCGGTTGAACCTGATCCGGTCAGCGAGGGTTAACTCATGGCGCTCAGCCTTGCTCAAGCCCACCAACGCCGCGCCCGCGCGGCGATGGAGTCCGCTAAAACCGCGCCCATGCAGTCAATGGCGGGCGCGACGGCGTACGAGCATCAGCTCAACCAACTGCTTCAGGATCGGCTGCGCCTGAAGTCAATCCAGTCCAACGAAGGCAAGGCCGCGCTGAAGCTCCAACTGCTGCCCGAATACATCCCTTACGTCGAAGGCGTGTTTGAAGCCGGCAACGGCGCGCAAGACGAAGTCATGACCACCGTCATGGTCTGGCGGATCGATGCCGGCGATTACAAAGGCGCACTGGATGTGGCGGCCTATGTGCTCAAACACAAACTGGTGATGCCGGACCGTTTCGAGCGCACAACCGGCTGTTTAGTGGCCGAGGAAATCGCCTCAGCCGCGCTCAAAGCGCAAAAGGCCGGCGACGACAGCTTCGACATTGGCGTGCTGTATCGCACCCTCGAAATGACCGAAGACCAGGACATGCCCGATCAGGCTCGCGCCAAGCTCTATCTGGCTGCCGGACGCGCCACGCTGGTCGGCCTTAATGCTGAGACACGCGGGCAAGCGGGTCAGATGGAAGCAGGCATTGACCTGCTCAAACGAGCGATTGAGCTGCACGACGGATGCGGCGGCAAAAAAGACCTGGATGGCGCCGAACGCCTTCTGAAAAAACACACTGTTTCAGCTGAATAAGCTTCCACGGTTAACCGAGCGTCCCCACGCACCCCGCCGGCTCGGGGTTGAACAGGCAGTGTCTTTAGCGCTGCCCTGTAACACCCCGACCACCGGCGACCTATTTAGAGCTTACGCATGAGCGGATTCGTAGCCAGCGGCAGCACGCCCAGCGGCCATATCAACACCGACCCTTTCTGGCCGTCCATCGATCTGGATGTGCTGCGCGGCACCTTGCGCGTCGATGCCAGTGTCACCCCGGCTCGCCTGGAAACTGCGTGCATCTCGGCTGCCATCAACCTCAACCGCGAGCTGAAGGCATGGCGCGCCATCCAGCAAGCAGCGGGCTACAACGAACTGGCCCAAGTCCCTGCCGAGCAGGTGCAGGACGTTTCTGCACTGGTCCACCTCTATCGTCGCGCTATTGAGGCCGGGACAGGCGCCGAAGTCTGTGAACGCTATCGCTCCTACGACAGCACCAACAGCGGCAATAAAAACGCCGAAGAACTCACCCCGAATATCGACGACTACCGTCGCGATCTGCGCTGGGCAGTGCGTGATTTTCTTGGCATCAATCGCAGCACTGTGGAGTTGATCTGATGACGACCTCGGTGCGCGCCCAACAAAACGACACGGTTGACGCCTTGTGTTGGCGCCATTACGGCCGTACGGCGAGCGTGACCGAGGCCGTATTAGAAGCCAACCCCGGTCTGGCCGAACACGGCCCGTTTCTGCCACATGGCACCCCCGTGAGCATGCCCGATGCCCAACCCGCCGCGCCTCAGCGGCAAGTGGTGAACCTATGGGACTGAACCGCAGAAAAACCTTGAACCCACGACCCCTGGACACTGGAAAACATCACATGCCTGAACGTCCCGACACTTGGGCCTGGCTGGCCACTTGGCTCGAACAGAACTGGCCAACCCTGTATGCCGGGGTTTTAGCCCTGGTCATTGCCGGCCTGCGGGTGATGTACGGCGGCGGCACGCTGCGCCGCGTATTGATCGAGGCACCGTTGTGCGGCGCCTTGGCCCTCACTGCCAGCCACGGGCTGGCCCTGATCGGTGTGCCCATCACCACCGCCCCGTTCTTTGGGGGCGTGATCGGTTTGCTGGGCGTAGAGGGCACCCGCGCGGCGGCCAAAAAGTTTTTCATCCGTAAGGCAGAACAGTCATGACCACCCTGCGCCACGGCGACCGCTCGCAAGCGGTGCGCATCCTGCAAACCAACCTCAACAGTAACGGGGCCAATCTCAACGCCGACGGCCATTACGGCGACCTGACCGAAGCCGCCGTGCGTGCTTATCAGTTGAAAGCCGGACTGGTGGCCGATGGTATTGCTGGCACTAAAACCCTCGCGAGCCTGTCTGGGGGCGATTGTCAGCAGTTGCTGAAAAACCATGACCTGGTCAACGCAGCCCAACGCCTCGACGTGCCACTGGCCAGTGTTTACGCGGTCAATGAAGTGGAATCCAACGGCAAAGGTTTTCTCGACAACGGCAAGCCAGTGATTCTGTTTGAGCGGCATATCATGTATCGCCAGTTAGCCACCCCTCGTCACGAGGGGGATAACCCGGCCCAACTCAAACAGCACGCCGACGAACTGGCAGCCCTAAACCCGGCCATCGTCAACCCCAAGCCCGGTGGTTATGCCGGGGGCAGCGCCGAACACCAACGCTTGACTCATGCGCGCCTGATCGACGACAACGCGGCCCTTGAGTCCGCCTCCTGGGGTACGTTCCAGATCATGGGCTTTCACTGGCAGCGCTTGGGCTATGCCAGCGTTCAAGCGTTTGTTGCGGCCATGAGTGCCAGCGAGTCGCAGCAGTTCGACGCATTCGTGCGTTTTATCGAGACCGACCCAGCGCTGCACAAAGCCCTCAAAGCGCGTAAATGGGCCGAGTTCGCCAAGCTCTACAACGGCCCGGATTACCAGCGCAATTTGTACGACATCAAACTGCAACGGGCCTTTGAGCGGCATGCGGACTGCGGTTGTGGTCAGGAGGTGGCGGCATGATCGATCTCGACGAAGTCCGCGCCCTGCGCGTACAGGACGGCGACCTGCTTGTGGTGCCACACAACACCGAAATCGAAGGCATGCAGCAGTTGGTCACGGCGCTGCGCCATATTCAGCCCGACGCCAAAGTCATCGTCATACGGGGTCCAGTCGAACACCTTGACATCGACGCTATGAACCAACTGGGCTGGTACCGCGCATGAGCGCCCTGCGCCAAGCACTGTATGGGCTTGCCCTGCTTGGCGCCTTGGCGCTGTTTATCTGGGGTCAGCAGCAACGCATCAGCGTTGCACGGCAAGCGACGGAACTGGCGCAACACGATGCGAAAGCAGCACGCGAAGACGCCGCCCGCAATTTGACCACCGCCACCACCCTGAACCGCACGCTGAACCTGGAGCGTCAGGCACAAAGCCAACTGCGTGGCCTGCACGACCAACTGCGCCAAGGCGTGGCCCAGCGCGAGCTTCAGATAGAGGGACTGAAACGTGAAAACACTGCATTGCGCGATTGGGCTGCCCAGCCTTTGCCTGACGTTGCTCGCCGGTTGCGTGAGCGCCCCGCCCTCACCGGCGCCGACGCTTATCGTCAGTGGCTGTCCGGCCGTAGTGCCATGCCAACTGCCAGCGACCGGCCCAAACCATAACGGAGACTTGCTCACCGATCAGGAGCGCACCGAAGCCGCGTGGGCCGAGTGCGCTGCGCAGGTCGATATGATTTTTCAACAGCAGCAGGTCACGCCATGAACAAACCCGACAGCCTGCGCGCTCACCTGCTCGCCACCATTGCCGAACTCAAGCACAACCCCGACCGGATGCTGATCTTTATCGACAATGGCAAAGTACGCTGCACCGCTGCCGCGAGCCTGTCCTTTGAATACAGCTTCGACCTGCAAATCATCCTCACTGACTACGCTGGGCATCCCGACAGCGTCATGCTGCCGCTGCTGGGCTGGCTCAGCGTCAACCAGTCCGAACTGCTGGAAAACCTCGACAGGTCGGCCGAAGGCATCAAGTTTGAGGCGGACGTGCTGGATAACAGCAAGGTCGATCTGAGCATTCGACTGCCGCTGACTGAGCGCGTGGTCGTTGGCCAGGATGCGGACGGTAACACCACCGTCAAACACCCCGGCGAACCGCAGCGAGTCGCCAACTATCTCGACCCCGCATGGCGCCCTGGCAGCCTGGGCCTCGACGGCGAATGGATGATTCAAAGTGGCCAATGACCTGGAAGCGCTGGAAGACTGGGCCGGTGTGTTACTCAACAAACTGGAACCCGCTGCCCGCAGCAAACTAGCGCGGTCATTGGCGCAGAAACTACGCCGTAGCCAACAACAGCGGGTTAAACAGCAGCGTAACCCTGATGGCAGTGCCTACGCGGCGCGAAAGCCACGTGATCTGAAAGGTAAGAAAGGACGGATCAAGCGTCAGGCGATAATGTTCCAAAAACTACCAAAGGCCAGTTATCTAAAGGCCAAAGGCGATGGGCAGTCGATCACTGTGGGATTCACCGGACGAGTGGCGCGAATTGCGCGGGTGCATCAGTACGGGTTGAAAGACCGTGCCGAGGCTAGTGCCCCGAAGGTCAGGTATGAGCAGCGAGAGTTACTGGGACTAACAGACATTGATCATGAGCTGATCAAAGACGAACTTTCAAACTATCTGTCAATACTTCACAAGTAAGATTTAGAACTCATTCATTAGGAAAAGCTGGGAGGCATTCCATTTGGAAAAATACGTATGGAATAGTCACCATCCATTTTTGGGGACTTACCTAAAATAACAAAAGATCCAGTTCCCTCATCAAACTTATAATCCTGATATTCCTCTTTCAATCCAAGATGATGCGTTTCTGCTTTAAGCACTCCCTTCTCATAAATATTAATTTCTCCATCTTGCATACCATTCCTAACCATCATTACTGTGCAATTTTCAACTTCAACCCCACGCTTTTTAGACGTATAGGTAACCCGAGCACAGAATAAAAAATTACCACCCGCAATAATTTTAAAATTTTCAGTACCTCGCCATACCTGACCAAAATCATAAACTTCTAAATTCCCTGTCACTGCTAAATTCCTTAGATTAGTTGAGCTTTATGGTCAGCTTAGCCTCCCACCAGTATTAAAATCTGAAAAAACTTTAATGTAAAGCACACTTATACAACCCGCTGAAGCTGCGTCCAAACCCTCATAGCGCCACCATCGGCGCCATGAACGATCTCCCCGCCCTCGCCCGTATGCTCGAAAACCTCATCCGCTTCGGCACCATCGCCGAAGTCCAAATGAAACCACCCCGTGTGCGCGTGATAACCGGTGACCTTCTTACTGGCTGGCTGCCGTGGATCACGATACGGGCTGGGGCCGATGTGGACTGGGACCCGCCCACTGTCGATGAGCAGGTCATCATTTTCAGCCCATCCGGGCAGCTCGCCAACGGCATGGCCCTGACCGGCATCTACAGCACCGCGCACCCGGCCAACGGCGACTGTGAGGGCTTGCACCGCCGCACCTACCGCGACGGCACGGTGATCGAGTACGACAGCGTCGCCCACCATTTAAATGCGGTGTTGGCCGACGGCGGTACGACCAATCTGGTCAGTTCGGGCGGCATCACCATTGTCGGACCGATCACGCACCAGGGCGATTACACCCAAACCGGCAATCAAACCATAACCGGCACAGTCACCGTATCCGTCGATGTGCTGGCCGCAGGCATCAGCTTGGTCAAACACACCCACGGCGGCGTGTTGCCGGGCGGTTCGCAAACGGGAGTGCCGCAATGAACCGCGATACCGGCGCCCCGATCAGCACAGTCGAGCATATCGGCCAATCCATCAGCGACATCTTGACCACCCGCCTCGGCACCCGAGTGATGCGCCGCGAATACGGCAGTTTGCTGCCCGAGCTGGTGGACCAACCGTTCAACGACGCCACGCGCTTGCGTGTGTATGCCGCCAGTGTGATGGCGATCATGCGTTGGGAGCCACGGGTCAGCGTCACACGCGTGCAACTGCATGGTGCAACGCTGCAAGGCCAGGTGGTGATTGATATTGAAGGCCGCATCCTCGACCGTAATCAGGCTCTGAGTATGAGCCTGCCTTTACAGCTGGGGGGTGCTGCATGAACACCTTCGCTGCCATCGACCTCAGCCTGTTGCCCACGCCGCAGATCGTGCAGCAGATCGACTACGAGCACATCCTCGCCGAGCGTAAAGCGTATGCCATCAGTCTGTGGCCGGTGGAGCAGCAGGCGGAAATCGCCGCCCGATTGAATCTGGAGTCCGAACCGCTGACCAAGCTGCTGGAAGAGAATGCCTACCGCGAAACCCTCTGGCGGCAACGGGTGAATGAAGCGGCGGTGGCGAACATGCTGTCGCTGGCCACCAACAATGACCTGGACAACCTAGCGGCCAATTTCAACGTCAAGCGGCTGGTGATTCAGGAAGGCAAGCCCAACGCGAACCCGCCTGCCGCCCGTGTAATGGAGAGCGACGACAGCCTGCGCGAGCGAGCGCAGATGGCGTGGGAAGGTTTGAGCACCGCAGGCCCGCGTAATAGCTACATCATTCACGCCCGTGCCGCCGATGGTCAGGTGGGCGACGCCACCGCTGAAAGCCCCACGCCCGCCGCCGTGGTGGTGACGGTGCAAGCGTTGCTCGGGGACGGCACGGCGAGCGCCGCGTTGCTGGCAACTGTGCTGGCATATCTCAGTGATGATGACCGACGCCCAGTGGCGGATCGCCTGACAGTGCAAACCGCACAGGTCATCCGCTACCAAGTCAATGCCACGCTGTACCTAACCACCAGCGGCCCCGAGTCTGAACCGATCCTTGTCGTCGCAGAAAAACGCCTGATGGCGTACGTGCATCAGCGCCGTCGTTTGGGCATGGAAGTGTCCGAGTCAGCCGTCCACGCCGCGCTGCATGTGGAAGGCGTGCGCAGGGTCGCGCTGGATAACTGGCATGACATTCGCGCCACGCCGTATCAAGCGCCTTTTTGCACCTCGGTTGCGCTCACGCTGGGCGTTGAGCCGTGACCAGCCCGTCGTTGCTGCCACGTAATGCCAGCGACCTGGAGCGTCAGGCAGCGCAGGCGTTAACACAGATCCAGCGGGTGCCGGTGCCATTGCGTCAGCTGTGGAACCCCGACACCTGCCCCGCCGAGTTGCTGCCGTATCTGGCGTGGTCGTTGTCGGTCGACCGCTGGGACAGCAAATGGCTGGAAAGCACCAAGCGCGCGGCAATACGCGCGTCGTACGTCATCCACTCGCGCAAGGGCACCATTGGCGCGCTGCGGCGCGTGGTGGAGCCACTGGGCTACTTGATCGAAATTGTCGAGTGGTGGCAAACCGTGCCCGAGGGCGTACCCGGCACTTTCGCGCTCAAGGTCGGTGTGCTCGACACCGGCATCACCGAGGAGATGTATCAGGAACTCACCTTCCTGATCGACGACGCCAAACCCGTCAGCCGTCACTTGACCGGTCTGGCCATCAGCCTTGAAAGCACCGGACTCATCAACGTATTTGCCGCGCTCTACGAGGGCGATGAAATCGACGTTTACCCCCCGGCACCGCGTGACATCGAGGTCATGGGGCACTTTGGCCCCGCTGGCCGCGAACACCACATCGAAACCCTGGACGTTTACTTATGATTGATCAAAACAGCCAGTTCATGGCGATCCTCACGGCCATCGGGGAAGCCAAGCAAGCCAACGCCGATGCCCTCGGCATCCCCTGGACGTTCTCAAAAATGGGCGTGGGCGATGCCAATGGCACCGACCCGATCCCTAACCGTTTGCAGACCCGGCTCATCAACGAGCGAAACCGTGCCCCGTTGAATCAGGTCAAGGTCGATCCGAAAAACACCAACGTGGTGATCGCCGAACAGGTAATCCCGGAAAACGTCGGCGGTTGGTGGATACGGGAAATCGGTCTGTACGACGCTGACGGTGATCTGGTGGCCGTGGCCAACTGCGCACCGAGCTTCAAGCCGTTGCTGGCTCAAGGCAGCGGCAAGACCCAAGTGGTGCGGATGAACTTCATCGTCACCAGTGCGGCCAACGTCACGCTGAAAATCGATCCAAGCGTGGTGCTTGCGACCCGGCAGTACGTGGACGACCGTATCATTGAAGTGCTGCCGGCAACGCGCCCTGCGGGTATTTATCAGCAGGTGCGGATCAACGAGCGCGGCGTAGTGGTCGAAGGGTTTAACCCGAGCACACTGGCCGGTAACGGCATCAAAGATGCGTACACCAAGGTCGAAGTGGACGCGGCGGTGCAGGCAGCGATTGCGGGGGTCATCAGCGGCGCACCGGGCGCACTGGACACGCTCAAGGAACTGGCTGATGCCCTGGGCGGCGACCCGAACTTTGCCAACACCATCATCAACGCACTGGCCGACAAAGCGCCAAAAGCCACAACACTGGCCGGTTACAACATCACTGACGGCGTGCCCATCCGTAACCCTTTAGGGGGCGACAGCCTGGATATCCACGGCGGCTCGTTCGCGTTTCTGTCCGCCAACCAAGAGTCCTCGGTCTGCCAAAACTGTTGGTGGGATGGCACCCGCTGGTTACGCCACGACACCTCACGGCCTGCGGTGTGCATGGCGCTTGAGCGTGGGGCGGTCGTGGTGCGCAAGGCCCCTGAGGGCGCAAATCCTATTGCCTGGAAAACCAGTCAGGTGATTGATACCAGCAACCTGACCTTCGCCGCGTTGCTCAACAAGCCGAATACCGTCGCCGGCTACAACATCACGGACGTTTTTACCAAACTGGAAACAGCGACCGCGATACAAACCGCCATTGCCGGCGTTGTCAGTGGTGCCCCAGGTGCGCTGGACACGCTCAAAGAGTTGGCGGACGCCTTGGGCGGTGATCCCAACTTTGCCAACACCATCATCAACGCACTGGCCGGTAAGGCACCTAAAGCCACGACGCTGGCGGGCTACAACATCACTGACGGCGTCCCTATTCGCAACCCATTGGGAGGCGGCAGCCTAGATCTGCACGGCGGGCAATTTGCGTTTGTCACGGCGTTTTCAGAATCTTCGGTCGGGCAAAACTGCTACTGGGATGGCACCAGTTGGCTCCGCCATGACACCTCGGCCGCAGCGGCGTGTATCTCGGTCGCCGCTGGACGCGTGATTATCCGTAAAGCTGCTGCGGGAGCGAACCCCATCGTGTGGGGATCAGCACCGGAGCTGCTCGACACATCCATGTCAGCGTCTGTCGCCGAAGCCGAGTCAGGGAGCAATATCGCGCGCTGGATGAACCCGTTTGCCGTGGCGCGCTATGTGGCTAAAAAAGTGGTGCAAGCCACTGAGTACGTCGCCGGCATTGCCGGGATTGCGTCGATCAACCAAGTCAATGCGGGGACAGATGATGAAACCATCGTCACCCCGAAAAAACTCAAATGGGGGTTTTCATTCAGCCCGACCCAAAACGGCTACTTTTGTTTTCCCAGTTGGCTGGGCGGTTTTTTGCTGCAATGGGGTTATGTCTATGAGTCCCAAGGAGCTACCGATTACCGGGGGTTTAACGTGCCGTTTCCCAGCGCCTGCTTTGGCATGGTCATGAGCATAGAGGCCGCTACGCAAGGCGGGCACGGCAGTGGTTACGGCTTCGTTACGCAGATCATCGACCGCACGAAGTTCATCTGGTCGGTGGGCGGCAGCCTGTCGGGCGGCGGTTATGGGTTTTACTTGGCATGGGGGAGCTGAACATGGTGAATCGTTATTACCTGGACGTGGCCGAAGACGGCCGGATCGTGGGCCGCTTCGATGCGGTGATCAATAGCAAGGACATCCCGGCGCACGCAAAGCTGGTCACGCGTAAAGTCTTTGAGCAAACACTGGCCAGGCAACCTGGGACGGCCTATTTGCCCCCCACGGGTAAGGTCGAATTTCGCTCCATCGACGTTCTCAGCACTGAAGAGCGGGCTGCCCTCAATGAGCGTATGTGGCGTGATTCAGAAGTCGAATCGATCAAGTGGCTGCGTGAGCGGCATCGCGATGAAATGGATCTGGCACTTGATCCCACGCTGAACGCTGATCAGTTCAAAAGCGTGTTGACCTACCTGCAAGCCTTGCGTGATTGGCCGCAATCACCCGGTTTTCCAGCCCCCGAACAGCGACCTGCTGCCCCGGACTGGATCACCGCCCAAACCCAATAACCAGAACCTGAGCGTCGAAACCCTGTAGCCCTTCACCCTACAAGCCCAGCTCCTCGCCCAACCGCCACGCGCGCGGCAGCCTGTGCAGTGTCAATCCACTGCGCAGGCACCACCCATGTCCGATTATCTCCACGGCGTGCGGGTCATCGAACTCAACGACGGCACCCGCCCCATTCGCACTATCCCCACCGCTGTCATCGGCATGGTTTGCACAGCCGAAGACGCGGACGCGGCGTTCTTTCCTTTGGACACGCCGGTACTCATCACCAACGTGCAAACCGCTATCGTCAAAGCCGGGGTCAAAGGCACCCTCGCCGCCAGCTTGCAGGCCATCGCTGACCAGACCAAGCCCTACACCATCGTTGTGCGGGTCAAGGAAGGCGCCGACGAAGCCGAAACCACAAGCGCGCTGATCGGCACCACCACAGCCGACGGCAAATACACCGGCATGAAAGCCCTGCTCGCAGCCAAGGCACGCTTGGGCATGGTGCCACGCATTCTCGGCGTGCCGGGGCTGGACAGCCTACCGGTGGCCACCGCACTGGCGAGCATTGCCCAGCAGCTACGTGCTTTCGCCTACGTCAGCGCTTGGGACTGCAAAACCAAAGAGGAAGTGGTTGCCTACCGCGAGAACTTCGGCGCCCGCGAAGTGATGGTGATCTGGCCGGACTTCCTGAACTTCGATATCAGCACCAGCAAAACCGCCGTCGCGTCAGCCGTCGCCCGCGCCCTGGGTTTACGCGCCAAGATCGATCAGGAAATTGGCTGGCACAAAACCCTCTCCAACGTTCCCGTCAACGGCGTGACCGGCATCAGTGCTGACGTATTCTGGGATCTACAAAACCCGGCCACCGATGCCAACTACCTCAACAGCAACGATGTCACCACGCTGATCAACGAAGGCGGCTATCGCTTCTGGGGGAGTCGCACCAGTTCCGATGACCCGTTGTTCGCCTTTGAAAACTACACCCGCACCGCGCAAATCCTCGCCGACACCATCGCCGAAGGCGTCATGTGGGCGGTAGACAAGCCGATGCACGCTTCACTGGTGCGCGACATTGTTGAAGGGATCAACGCCAAGTTCCGCGAACTGATCTCGCAAGGGTATTTGATCGGCGGCAGTTGCTGGTTCCCGGACGACATCAACGAAAAAGACACGCTTAAGGCCGGCAAGCTCTACCTCGACTACGACTACACCCCGGTGCCGCCTCTGGAAGACCTGACCCTGCGCCAACGCATCACCGACCGTTACCTGATCGACTTCGCCAGCAAGATCAACCGTTAAACCGGGCCTCCCCGCAAGGGGAGCCAACCCCGCGCCTGCTCACCGGAGAACCGCGTCATGGCCTTACCTCGCAAGCTCAAAAACATAAACCTGTTCAACGACGGCAACAGTTACCTCGGTGTGACCAAGTCCGTCACCTTGCCGCCCCTGGCCCGCAAGATGGAAGGCTATCGCGGCGGCGGCATGAACGGCGCGGTCAAGGCCGACCTGGGCATGTCCGACGACGGCATCCAGTTTGACTGGAAAACCGGTGGCCTTGATCTGATCTCACTCAAACAGTTCGGCGCCGTCAATGCGTCCGCCGTCGCCCTGCGTTTTTCCGGCCCGTTCCAGCAAGACGACACAGGCGAAATCAGCACCGTAGAAATCGTCGTGCGCGGTCGTCACGAGTCCATCGAAATGGGCGATGCCAAACCCGGCGAGGACACTGAGCACAGCATCAAAACCACCTGCACTTACTACAAGCTGACCGTCGATAACGAGGAAATCATCGAAATCGACCTGCTCAACTTTATCGAAAAGGTCAACGGCGTGGACATGCTGGAAAAACAACGTAGCGCCTTGGGCATTTGATCCGAGTTCCGTCACCCATCCTCGTTAACGTCATCACCTGGAGCCACACATGAACACCTCTGACACCGCTGAAACCCTGCCCGCTGCCGACGACAACTGCGTCACCCTTGACCAGCCGATCAAACGCGGAAACACCGAAATTGCCAACATCACCCTGCGTAAACCTTCGTCAGGTGAGCTGCGCGGCGTATTGCTGATCGACCTGCTGAACATGGACGTGTCGAGCCTGATCAAAGTGATTCCGCGCATCAGCAACCCCGGCATCACCGCCCCTGAAGCCGCAGGCATGGACCCGGCCGACCTATTGGCCATCGGCAGCAAGATCGCCAGTTTTTTGTTGCAGAAGTCGGCGAAGGCGGATGTGTACCTCGTTGCGTAGAAGACGCTATGGCTGATCTGGCTGTGGTTTTTCACTGGGCACCGACTGATATGGATCAGTTGGGCCTGCAAGAACTGATGGACTGGCGCGAGCGCGCAAGGGTGCGGAGTTTCACTGATGGCGAATGATTTAAGACTTAGGGTACTGCTTACCGCCATCGACAAGGCCACCGCGCCGCTACGCAGCATTCAGGGGCAATCTGTCAAAGCGGCGCAAGCGCTCAAAGCCGCTCGCGACAGCCTCAAAGGCTTAGGCGACGCGCAGAAGCAAGTGGGCGAATTCCGCCAGCTCAAACAGGGGTTAGCCAACACCAGCGCCGAGTTGGTGGCTGCCCGCAACAAAGCCCGCGAGTTGGGCCGGCAAATGGCCTCAACCACCACACCGACCCGCGCCATGCAGCGTGAATTTGACAAAGCCAGACGCTCGCTGCAGCAATTAAAGCAGCAAGAAATCAGTCAAAACCAACAGCTCAATCAACTACGCCAACGCCTCAAAGCCACCGGTGTCGATACACGTAATTTGAGCGAGCATGAACGTCGGCTCAAACAGCAGATGGCCGATGCGAACCGTCAGATAGACACCCAGCGCAAACGGTTAGAAGCCCTGACCAAACAGCAGCAGCGTATGACCCGAGCAGGAAAAACCTATCAAAAGGGTCAACAACTGGCGGGCACCTCCGCCGCTCAAGGTGCCGCCAGCATGGGTGTGGCCTATGGCATCGGTCGCGGGCTGTATGCACCTTTGAAGGAAGGCAAGCACTTCGCGCTGGAAGAACAACGGGTGGCCGCGCTGGGCCTCGGCAAAGAGGACACCAGCAAGGCGATCAACTTCGCCAAACAAATGAAAACCTATGGCACCAGTGTCACTGAAAACCTGACGTTGGTTCGCGATGCCATGACCGTATTTGCGGATGAACACGAAGCGGAAATGGTTTCCCCTACGCTGGCCAAGATGAAATTCGCCAACCACGCGATGTTCGGCGAAGAGCAAGGCGCGGACAACGAACGCAAGTTCATGGACATGCTCAAAGTCATCGAAATGCGTGGCGGGCTGGCCAGCAAAGAGGCATTCATCAGCCAGGCCGACATTGTGCAGCGCATCCTCACCGCCACCGGTGGCCGGGTCGGTCCGAACGAATGGCTCAACGTGATCAAGACCGGCGGCGTTGCGGCCAAAGGTATCAAGGACGAAGCCTTCTACTACCAGATGGAGCCTCTGGTGCAGGAAATGGGCGGCCATCGCGTCGGTACCGCGATGATGAGCGCTTACTCCAACATCTATCAGGGCAAAACCACCAAGCGCGCGGCCAATAACATGGAGCAACTCGGCTTGGTCGACCCTAAGAAGGTTAAACATGATAAGGCGGGGCAGATCGCCTTTCTCGATGTGGGCGCGATCAAGGGCAGCGAGCTGTTCCGCGAGAACCAATTCGAATGGATGGAGAAAATCCTGTTACCGCAGCTGGCTGCCAAGGGCATCACCGATAAGAACAAGGTGCTGGACACCATCGGCAGTATTTTTTCCAACCGCACCGCCTCTAACCTGTTTGCACAGATGTATTTGCAACGCCATCAGATCCACAAAAACGCCAGGCTCAACGAGGGTGCTGATGGCATTGATCAGTTGTACGTCAAAGCCGTCGATAGCACCCAGGGCAATGAGCTGGAACTGCTCGCACAAAAGGCCAACGCCTATCGCGAGATGAGCGACGCCATCCTTCCAACCTATGTAGCTGCGTTAAAACAAATCACCGTCGTTATCAAAGAACTCACGGCCTGGATGAAGGAAAACCCGGCCGCAGCAGCCGCTGTATTGAAAACGGTGATGGTCGTAGGCGTTATGGCCGCTACATTTGGCGCATTGGCACTGACCCTTGCCAGCTTGATCGGCCCATTTGTAGTACTGCGCTATGGCATGACGATGTTTGGGATAAAGGGCGGCGGCATCTTTAAATTGTTCCGCAATCTTTTCCCAATAATTACCGGTTTAGCCCGAAATGCCTTGCCGATGCTGGCCCAAGGTTTACGTATCCTGGTCAGCTTAATGGGCGGAGCCTTGATCACCGCATTGCGCTCGGTAGGCATTGCACTGTGGGCACTGGCTGCCAACCCGATTGTGCTGGCCATTGGTGTGATCATCGCGCTGCTCGCCGGCGGCGCCTACCTGATCTACAAAAATTGGGATGCGGTTAAAGGCTACTTCGACAGTTCCTGGAAAGAAATCAAAGCGGGATTTGACGGCGGCATTGGCGGCATCCTGACGGTGCTGGCCAACTTCAGCCCTATCGGGCTGATCTACCAGGCCTTTGCCGGTGTACTGAGCTATTTGGGAATCGATCTACCCAACCGTTTTACCGAGTTCGGCAGCATGATCGTCAACGGTCTGATCAACGGGCTTTATGCAGGCTTGAGCAAGGTCAAAGACGCCATCAACAACATCGGCGACTCGACCATTGGCTGGTTCAAGGAAAAGCTCGATATCCATAGCCCCTCGCGGGTGTTCGCGCAGTTGGGCAGCTTCACGATGGCGGGCCTGACGCAAGGTCTGGTCGAGGGTGGCAAAGGCCCACTGAACGCCATCAGCCAGCTCGGCAAACAACTAGCGGCAACCGGTGTACTCGCCCTCGGCACACTCAGCACCCCGGCGCTGGCCGTTGATATGCGTCCACCGATCACCCCGCCCGCGCCGACCACCTACGACAGCAACGACCACTACGAAATCAACATCCATCCCACGCCCAACATGGATGCCCAAGCCATCGCCCGAGCCGTGCGCGCCGAACTGAGCCGCATCAAGAGCGAAAAAGCTGTGCGCATGCGCAGCAAGCTGGGTGATCTGGAGTAATCGCTATGATGCTTGCCTTGGGCATGTTCGTGTTCAGCCTCTCGACGCTGGCTTATCAGGAGCTGCAACGCCAAACCGAATGGCGCCACCCCAGCAACAGCCGGGTAGGCGCTGCGCCTGCACGACAATTTGTTGGCCGAGGTGACGACATCATCACCCTACCCGGCATCATCTTCCCTGAACTGGCTGGCACAACGCTGAGCCTCGACGCGTTACGGCTGATGGCCAACACTGGCAAGGCATGGCCGATGATCGAAGGCAGCGGGCGCATTTACGGCCTGTGGGTGATCGAAAGCCTGAGCGAAACCAAAACTGTGTTTTTCCGCGACGGCACACCGCGTCGCATTGAGTTCACCCTCACGCTGAAACGTATAGACGACGATCAGCTCGACCTGATCGGCGCTGCTAGCAGCGCTGGCGTGAGTGTATTGCGAGCCTTGTTATGATCGACTCGGCACTATCAGACGTCGTGGGTTACGTGCAAAACACTGCTGATCGCATCCTGCGTGACGCGGTGTACCCGATCCCGGCTTTCCGTATCACCGTAGATGGCAAAGACATTGCCCACATCATCAGCCCGCGCCTGATCAGCCTTGAACTGACCGACAACCGTGGGCTGGAAGCCGATCAACTGAGCCTTACTCTGAGCGACCACGACGGCTTGCTGGCCATGCCTGCCAAAGGCGCGTTGTTGCGACTTTGGATTGGCTGGAGCGACACCGGGCTGGTGGATAAAGGCAGCTACACCTTCGACGAAATCGAACACAGCGGCGCTCCTGACATACTCAGCCTGCGTGCCCGATCGGCAGACTTGCGCAAGAGTTTCAAAATCAAACGCGAGCGCAGCTGGAGCAACAAAACCCTGGGCGACGTGATCCGCGACATTGCGCTCGGCAATGGTCTGAAATCTGCCATCGCAGAGAAACTGGCAGGGCTGCCGCTATTGCAACTCGACCAGGCCAACGAATCCGACGCCAACCTGATCAGCCGACTCGGTGAAGAATTCGACGCGGTGGCCAGCGTCAAAGCCGGTTGTCTGCTGTGCCTGCCTGCGGGCGGCGGAAGGTCAGTCACTGGCATCGCCCTGCCCCACATCACCCTTACCCGCGAAGACGGCGACCAGCATCGCTACCTACAAGCCGACCGCGACAGCTACGACGGCGTGCGGGCCTACTTCTACGACATCAACAGCGCCAAAAAGCAGCAGGCCATTGCCGGCGGCGGCGAAAACCTCAAAGACCTGCGTCACACCTACAGCGACCGCCAGTCCGCATTACGCGCGGCCCGTGCCGAATTCAACCGCCTGCAACGTGGCAGCGCGACCCTCAGCTACACCTTGGCTCGGGCGCGGCCAGACTTAATCCCGGAACTGACGTACACGCTGATCGGCGTCAAAGACGAAATCGATGAAATCATCTGGTACGGCGGCAACGTGCACCACAGCCTCAGCGCTGACAATGGCTACACCATGAGCCTGGAGCTGGAAAGCAAATTGCCGGAAGACGCGGTGGAGGACTTGGCGGAGGAAAATCAGAAAACCTATACCGGGGTCATCGCCTACTACCGGGATGAAAAAACGGGTACTGAAAAGACCAGGACTGCCGGCGACCAAAGCAAACCAAGACGGCTGCTGTGGCTGTACGCCAACAAAAACACAGCAAAGCGGGCGGTGGACCGGGAGTGGGCGCGGATGCAGGCCGCGAAAGAGCAAACGGAGAACCCCACGGTGACCGGGGGTTAATGGCAGACGGGGTTACTCAGCAAAGACTGTGATGGTCGTACCGCCGCCATCACGCTCGAATGCCTGACACTCGATGGCCATGCCCTTTCGCTCAATCGTCGCGATCTCGGTGTTGTCTTTCAGGGCTTCCTGGCGGCATTGCTTTGAAAACTTCACGACTTCGGCTGCTGGACGATGTGTTACCAGGTTGCCGGCAGCGCCGACCAGATCGTAGAAGGCAACATCAGGATCTGGGCCGTCCCATGTGACTGCGATGTTAGGCGCGCTCAAGGTGCAACTAACAGACAACGAAGCGTTTGGGCCGCTGGCGAACTCAGTGGTCTGTTTACCTTCGGTCTGTTTGGTCTGGGTGAGTGTAGTCTCTTGTTTGAGCGCAGACAGAATAGTGTTGCAGGAATCGGCATAGGCAGTACTGGCCACCACTAAGAAGATCCCGCCACCCACAATCCTTGCTACAAAATGTTTGCCCATAACGTTCTCAGTCCACACTTTCAAATCAATCATTCTTACGGCTTATTCGCCGACCTTCTTGGTCGGCGAATTGACAGCTGCCACGTCAGCAGGGCCACATTGCTATTTATCCATCTTCATATGGATCATGGCTTAGCGCTAACGCCTCAGCAAAGCGCATTATCTTTTGCTGATCCTGCACTGACATTCTTCGGTATGCCATCAGCAAGAACCGTTCATCCTTGGTCATTAATTCCCTGTTGACGCCATCCTCCCCTGTACCAGTTTCCATTTCTGTTCGATTCAGCATGCTTCAACTCCAAAAGTGCATTGCTGAATCGACATTACTGGGGGTTGGAAAAAACCCAAATTTCGAGATTGGCCTTTATTTCTGACTAAGCCCCGCTGGCACCTCAGCCATTGCCCCCACAATTCGATGCACAGCTTTTTGGTCATCTTCGGTTAGCTGCCTGTAGAGACTAACCAGTCGCTCTTCTGACGAACTCAGACCTTCTACGGCACGCGTTGCTCGAACCCCGGTCAATACGTAAAGGACGTCTACCCCTGCCGCAGCCACGGCCGAAAGATAAGCAGTATCGGGGTTTCGTTCCCCTTTTTCATAGCTGCCTTGGGTGTTGCGATTGACGCCACCCAACTGGGCAAACTCGTCTTGTTTAAGGCCGAGAAGCATCCGTTCTTCACGCAAGCGTTCGCCCGCGCTAACACCCTGGAATTCTCCAGATGCACAACTTTTCAAACATTCACCTTTACAGGCCCAAATATTTGGGCATAATTGGCAGCACACGAACACGAAAGAACACGAATGAACACTATGCCCGCCATCCTGACAACCGAGCAAGCCCGCGAGAACTTTGATCGCAATGGCATCAGCATTGCCGAGTTCTGCCGCCAGCATGGACTGAACCGTCACATGGTCAGCGACCTATTAAATGGCCGAAAGAAAGGACGCCGCGGCGAAGCACACCGGGCTGCCGTTTTACTCGGCATTAAAGACGGTGTGATCACAAACTAGGGCCTCTGGCTCCAAGGAGAAACCAGAAGATGAAACGCCCAGTTCTAGGCACCCGAAAAGACGTGGTCAGTGCAGTGATTTGTAGTTATCCCGGTGGCCGAGCGTATGCCGCTGCCAACCTCGGCATGAATCTCAAAAAGTTTGATAACCAGGCTTACGAAAACGCCGGCAGCCGTCCGTTAACGGATGAGCACATTTTCAGGCTTGAGCAGCAAGCGGGTACGACCTTCCTGCCCAGCTATGTAGCCACGATGTACGGAGGCATGTTTGTGCCGTTGGCTGCACCGGGCACGCTGGATAACGTCGATTTATTCAGCCGTTCAGTTAAAGCCGCCGCCAAGCGCGGTTGTGTCGATCAAATCATTGCGCAGGCGTTAGACGATGGCGTGATCGAAAAGCATGAAGCTGAAGCCATCATCAACGCCTTGAGCCTTTATATGTCCGCCCGTTACGCCGAAGTGCTCGCGACTATCCAGCTCTACAGGGCAGGAGCCGCGTCATGAGCACCTACAAGCTGGTTTGCCCTCACTGCCTGTCCCGCATGCGAATCCGCACCAGCGAAGGCACGCACATTTTTCTGCGCGTCGCATACCTGCAATGCACTAACGAAGCCTGTGGTTGGTCAGTGCGCGCTGAATTTGAAATGACCCACGAGATGAGCCCCAGCGGCATGGCGAATCCCTCGGTCAAGCTGCCGATTGCCAATGTCGCTCTACGCCGTGCAGCTATGACGACTTCAACCGATCACCCCGACCTGCTGGACCAACTGGAAATGGAGCGTGCGATATGAATACGGCAACCCACACCGAGCATCAGGAATATGAGACCAGCATGCAGTTGGCAGCACTGTTCTTTTTGCAACGCCATCAAGCCGAGCACCTGGGCAATGATCAGTTGCTATTTAGCCGTGCCGTGCAGCACTTGACCGGCAGTCTTGAGGTACCACTGCACATGGCTGAAAAGCTGGTTACGCGAGCTTATGGCGAGTTGAAGTGCAGCATTAACCGCCACCAACTGGATGTTAAGGCCAGCTCTACCACTGTCGCCGTGGTGACTGACCCATCCAGCGGCCTGACGTGGGCGGTTCCGGTCAATCTGATTTACGAACGCATCATCAACGTAGCGGGCAATCGTCGGCTGCGCCTCGTTACACACTAACCCTTAACCACCCTTCTCCAGACCTGTTTGCAATGGGTTTGGGTGAGCTACGCCCAAAATTTGAGGTGGACCATGAAACAGCCGGTCGAAATCAGCGCCGAACTGACCCAGCAAGAGGCTGAGCTGCTGCTTGCTGAACTGCGTGGACGCTATAGCCAGGCACTGAACGAAGCCTGGTACGCCGATCAGTTCCGCCTGATACCCGAAGGCATGCGTCATGGCTCCATTCTCAACGCCATGCCGGTGATGGCCGCCCAAAAGCGCCTGCTGGGCGCGCTCACACACAGCCTCAGAGCAGTGAAGTAATCCCGATGAATATGGAACATGAACTGCGCGTCGAAGTGCTCAAGCGACTTGAGAGCGACTACGATCTTAAACACCGCTCAGGCACCCACTTTATGCGTGGCGGTCGCTGCCCGGCATGCGGCAAAAAAGAGTTGTACACCCACCACAAAAACCCGTGGTTGATCATTTGCGGCAGGGAAGGCAAATGCGCGCAAAGCTGGCACGTCAAAGAACTGTATGAGGACTTGTTTGACGACTGGACTAACCGTGCGCCTTCAACCGACCAGCATCCCAATGCAACTGCCCGCGCCTATCTGGAGTTTGCCCGCGGCTTTCGTTTTGAGCTGATTCAGGGCTGGTTTACCCAGGACTCCTTTTACTCGGCCCAACACAACGCGGGCAGCGCGACGGTCCGTTTCGCCCTTGAAAAAGGGGGCTACTGGGAACGCCTGATCGACCGCCCTCACCGCTTCGGCAAGCAGAAAGCCCGCTTTAAACAAGGCGAAAGCTACAAGGGTGTGTGGTGGTGCCCGCCGTGCATCGATCTGCTTGAAGTCAAAGAACTGTGGATTGTCGAAGGCATTTTCGATGCCATTGCCCTGGTACACCACGACATCGCTGCGGTTTCTGCCATGTCATCTAACGCCTTCCCCGAAGCGTCCCTGAAAGAGTTGTCACGGCAACGCGGCCGCAAGTTGCCCAAGCTGATTTGGGCACTGGACAACGAACCAGGCGCGCACCGCTACACCAAGCGCTGGGTACGTATGGCCCGCGATCTTGGCTATGTGTGCGAAGCCGCGCAAATCCCGCAGCAGGACAGCCGCAAGCACGACTGGAATGACCTGCACCAGCGCTGGATCGTGATCGACGACCTTGATAAACGCGCAGACCGCATAGCCCAAGACCTGAAAGCAGCCCGGTATCACGGTGCTCTATTGATTGCGCAAAGCGCTGCTGAGAAAGGCGTGCTGATGTACGAATGGCGCGAACGGCACGAGTTCCACTTCGGATTCGACAGCCGCCTGTATTGGTTCAAGATGGATTTATTGAAATTCGATAAGGCCATGCAGACCCTCGACTCTTCTGAGCGCCAAGAAGACCAAGTACTCACCGATAAACAGCGCCGCGACAAGGCCTTGCGCCAATGTGGCGGTGTGGTGGAAATCGCCAACTGCTACCCACAAGCGTTGTATTTCCAGCGCAACGAAGTGACGGACGAGTCCTGGTACTACTTCCGCATCGACTTCCCGCATGACGGCGGCAGCGTCAAAAATACCTTCACAGGTGGTCAGGTCGCAGCAGCCAGCGAGTTTAAAAAGCGCCTGCTGGGGATGGCTGCCGGCGCAGTCTTCACCGGCAGTGGCCAACACCTCGACAAGATCATGAAAGACCAGCTGTTTGGCCTGAAAACTGTCGAAACCATCGATTTTATCGGTTACAGCAAACAGCACGGCAGCTATGTGTTCGGCGACATCGCCGTGCGCAACGGCGTGCTCAGCGAGGTCAACAAAGAGGACTACTTTGAGTTCGGCAAGCTGCGTTTGAAGACGCTGCAAAAATCCAACCCGATGCACATCCAGCGGGACGCCAAGGAATACCGCGAAGACTGGCTCCCCATGCTCTGGACGTGTTTCGGGGCAAATGGTGTGGTCGCGCTGACCTTCTGGTTTGGCTCACTGTTCGCAGAGCAAATCCGGGCGCAGTACAAATCCTTTCCATTTCTGGAAGCCACCGGTGAAGCCGGCGCCGGTAAAACCACGCTGCTCACGTTCCTGTGGAAGCTGCTGGGACAGGAAAAGGAAGGTTTCGACCCGTCCAAATCCACCCGAGCAGGCCGGCAACGGGCGATGGGCCAAGTGTCCAACATGCCGGTGGTGCTGATCGAAGGTGACCGCAACGAGCCTGACAAGCTGCACGCCAAGGGTTTTGATTGGGACGAACTGAAGGAATTTTTCGGCGGCGGCACCTTGGGCACGAAAGGCATGAAAACCAGTGGCAACGAGACTTATGAACCACCGTTTCGCGCCACCATTGCCATCAGCCAAAACGCTGCTGTCAGCGCCTCCGAAGCGATCTTGACCCGTATCGTCAAACTGCACTTTGCACGCCCTGCGGTGACCACAGAGAGCCGCATTGCCGCTGACAACTTGAACCAGATCCCGGTCGAGCTGCTGAGCCACTTTTTGCTGAAAGCCGTGCGTGCCGAGCCACAGGTGATGGCCAAGTTTGCCGAGCGCGTGATCGTGCACGAAGAACGCCTGCGCAAACTCAAAGAAATCCGCGTTGAGCGAATCATCAAAAACCACAGCCAGATGCTGGCCCTGCTCGACTGCCTGCGCTTGGTCTGTCCGCTGGATGAAAACCAACTGGCAACCACTCAACAGCAACTGGTGACGATGGCCCTTGAGCGCCAATCGGCTATCAGCGCCGATCACCCGCTAGTGGCCGAGTTCTGGGAAGTCTACGACTACCTCGAAAGCCTGGGCGAAGGCCCGCAGGTCAACCACAGCAACGATACAAAGCTGATTGCGATCAACCTCAACGAATTTGCCGAAAAGGCCAGCGAGCACCGCCAGAACCTGGCTGACCTCAAAACCTTACGCGCCCTGCTGGGTGACTGCCGCAGCCGCAAGCTGCTGGAAACCAACAAACCGACCTACAGCGTTATCCGTGCAGCCCAGTCGGCGGTAAACCCATTGTTCGACAAACCTAAAACCGTGCGCTGCTGGATTTTCCAGAGCGCTTAAACCGCTGTACCTATAGGAGCAACACCATGCAAAACGAACTGAAACAGGCAATCCGCTTTGACGACTTTTACGCGCTTTTTGGTGACAGAGGGGTTGTCGCAATGGCTTGGTGGCTCGGCGGGCAATTGGCTGAGTCCATCCGTGAAGAACAGTGGAGCTTCCCTTTTCTGCATATCTGCGGTGAAGCAGGAAGCGGCAAGACGTTTTTGCTGGAGTACTTGTCGAAACTGACTGGCCCGCAGTCGGTATCGCATCACGACCCAGTACGAACTACACGCACAGCACGCATCAGAACCATCACAAATCCAGCCAACAGAGTGGTTATCTATGAACCCACAGAGCCAACAGAAAGCGAGTTCGACTGGGATGAACTAAAGGCGCTTTACAACACCGCTAGTTTTTACATCCATTCCGGGAACACCGCTGAAAGTGTTGAACACACGTTCAAAGGCGCGCTGGTGATCTGCGCGAACCAACCCGTCGAATACAGCGAGGCAGTAGAAACCAGGCTCGCCCGCATCGTTTTGAATAAATCACATCACGCCAACCCCCGACAGGCCGAAAGCCTGCTTCAAATGAGCGCCGAGCAAGCGGGCATTTTCGGTCTGGCTATCACCCGCAACACAACCAAGTTGCTCAACGACATCAACAAGCTCGCCCCTACCTACACCGCCGCCTTGCTTAAGGAGCACGCAGATCAGTTGAGTGCGCGAACCGCCAAAAACGGCGGGCAACTCATGGCTTTAATTGACGTGCTCAACCTGATACTCGGCCTCAGCAATACACAACACACCAGTGCGTTGAGAGCGGTGAAGTACAGCGTTTGTGCTGAATTTGTACCGTATTAAGCAAGTGAGGCTGGCATAAGCCAGAAAATGAAGAGGTGTCGAGGAGTTGGCCCTCCCCGACACCAACCACTACTAAGGAGCACACCATGAAAGTGAAAAACCAAAGCAGCAGCGAAGTGAAGGCTACCACACCAGCCAGGCACCTTGTGGCCACCGCCATTATCGGAGCCGCGATGATCGGTTACCTGGTGCACAAATCGCCTGAGGCACGGGTGCGGCTGGAGAGCTTGAGCACTATGGCCCAAACCTTGGGTGAGTTATCAGAGCGCGATGCCGCAGTGGTTGCACAGTTGCTGGCCAGATCTATCGTCACAGGAGCGAACCAATGAATGACTCTCGCGTACAGGACAAGTTTGTGATCCGCTTGCCCGATGGCTTACGCCCGGAAATCGCTGCTGTAGCGTCGAGGAACCAACGCAGCATGAATGGCGAAATAATCAATCGACTGGAGCGCTCACTCGCCTTGGAGTTAGTTCTCGACCAAAAAAACAGGGTCATTGCCCAACTGCTAGACCGAATTACTGAATTGGAAGCCAAGCATTGAAAACTCTCTTTGTCCTGATGGCCCAATACAACGGGCAGGTGGTGATCCCCCTGGACAGGTTGTGCAAGGACTACTTCACCCACCTGACCACCAGTATGTTTGAACGCAAGGTAATGGCAGGTTTGATAAAAATCCCGATCACACGGATGGAAGCCAGCCAGAAAAGTGCCAAGGGCGTACACATCTCGGATTTGTCCGAGTATCTGGACGGCCAGCGCGCTGCCGCGATGAAAGAGAGTCACCAGCTCAACAGCGCACCGCGTAGCAGTTAATTTACTTCAATGTCCGGGCGCCCAAATTTACGGGCGCCTTCAGGACAACATCCAGCCACTGCCAGCCTGCATAGGCGTCACCTCTTCCCCGCAAATGCGTGTAACGGCGCATTGAATTCCAGTCCCGGTGCCCCGATACGCTGGCGACCCTGGGAATGTCCCAGTCCATTTCAAACAGTCGGCTGACGCCTTCGTGCCTCAGGTCGTGAAAATGCAGGTCCTCGATCCCAAAAAACTTGCAGGCGCGTGTCCAGGAAGCGGATATGGACTCAGCGTTGTAGGGGAATATTTCCTCTACTGCCTTGGGCATTGTCTTAATGATGGCCATTGCTTCGGGTGGCAAATGGCACCAAACGTCGTTGCCAAGTTTCTGCCCGGGATTTTTCATGTCCCGCACCAGGACACGGTTGCCCTCTTCGTCCAGGTCAGACCACTTGATACGGGTGATCTCTTCTTGGCGGCGCGTGGAGAACATCGCGAAGGCGGTCATCTTGAGCATGTTGATTGAACTGGGGCGGTAGGCAAGGATGCCTTGGAAGTGTGTCAGCAGCTTGTCCAGCTCATCGAGTGTCGGGCGTCTGTCGCGTTCACGGCTGCGCATGTTGTAACCCAGCTTGCGCAATACCTTGCGCGCATCACCCATCGCGTGAGGATCAACCTGATAGCCCCATGCGGGGCGGGCGATGGATAAAACGGCGCCCAAATGCGCCAAATCATTACCGGCTGTCTGCGGCAGCACACCGCCGCCTTCTGGCCCCATTCGCCAGACCGCATACTCGACCAGTATCTGGCAGTTCAAGTCCTGGTCATTTATCTGGCCCAAGTAGGATTCGCTGATCGCTTTGAGCGTGGCCAGCTTGGTTTTTCCCAGTGCACGGGCTTTTTCCATTTCGAGCACGTAGCGCTCGATCATTTCCTTGACCGTAGCGCCTTCGCGGTTTGCCCGCTCAATCGCGCCGGGTTGGTCAAGTTCAGCTTCACGCTTTCGAATCCACGCTTGAGCCGTCTGTTTGCGGGTGAATGTCTGGCTCTCTTGGTAAACTTGCGCCCCATCACGGATCAGGCGAATTTGTGCCGTGTAACTGCTGCTGCCGTTGGTGCGTTTGCGTACTCTGATCGTGGCCATAGTCAACTGGTACAATTCGAAAATGAGATGGTACATTGTACCAGCGACCTTCGAAAAACGCCCTAAAACCCCCTAAAACACGCTTAAAACACGTAGAGCAAAATGGTACAGAATTCAGCTACACCCCATGTAAACACAGGCTCTACGGTGTCCAGACGCTTTAGCGTGGCACCTATGATGGATTGGACAGATCGTCACTGTCGCTTCTTCTTGCGTCTTCTGTCCAAAAACGCTCTTCTTTACACCGAAATGGTGACCACTGGCGCACTCCTGCATGGCGATGCGGAGCGGTTTTTACGTCACGACGTGTCTGAGCATCCACTGGCTTTGCAACTCGGCGGCAGTACTGCCACCGATTTGGCGGCGTGTGCACGTTTGGCGCAGGAAGCAGGTTATGACGAGGTCAATCTTAACGTCGGATGCCCGAGTGATCGGGTGCAAAACAATATGATTGGCGCATGTTTGATGGCTCATCCTGCGCTGGTGGCCGATTGCGTGAAGGCGATGCGCGACGCTGTGTCTATCCCTGTAACGGTTAAACACCGTATCGGGATTAACGGACGCGATAGTTATGCCCAGCTGTGTGATTTCGTCGGAACTGTGCGCGAAGCTGGCTGCAACAGTTTTACAGTGCATGCCCGCATCGCCATTCTTGAAGGACTTTCGCCTAAAGAGAATCGCGATATTCCACCCTTGCGCTACGACGTGGCGGCGCAGTTGAAGACCGACTTCCCTGATCTGGAGATCATTCTCAACGGCGGGATAAAGACACTTGATCAGTGCATCGATCATTTGCAGGTCTTTGACGGCGTGATGCTTGGACGCGAGGCTTATCACAACCCGTACATTCTGGCCGAAGTCGATCAAAGACTGTTCGGTTGCACGCAGCCCGTCGTGACCCGCGCTCAAGCATTAGCCTTGCTGCGACCCTACATCGCCGAGCATATCGGCGCAGGTGGTGCGATGCATCACATCACTCGACACATTTTAGGATTGGGCCAAGGCTTTCCTGGCGCCCGTCGTTTCCGTCAGTTGTTGTCTGTGGATATTCACAGAGCCCAAGACCCACTGGCGCTGCTTGATCAAGCAGGTGAGTTGCTGGAAGGCCGATAAACGATTAGATACAAAAAAGGAGCCGTTCCTGCACAGGATGGCTCCTTTTTTTGCGCACTTGCATCAATGTCGCTCGAGGGCATTGACCAAATCATGGAACGCTTCGCGATTGGTATCGTTAAGGCTCATCAATATTTTGTGGGCTTCGAGCACTTTGACTTTCACAATCTCTTCAGACTGGTCCTGTGAAGGCAGATCTGTCAGGCAGTCTGGGCACGGCAAAGGCGTTTCAATGATATTGAAAACCTGATCGAAACCCATTGATTGCAACAGCCGCGTGATGTCTTCGTGAGTGGTCACCACTGTCGGCAACAAGCCCACTTTCTGGCGAGACAAAATGGACAGTTTCGCCAATAAACCCAGCGTGGTGCTGTCTATGCTGCGCGTCTCGGTCAGGTCGATCACGATGGCCGAAAAATTCAGCGCCGTGAAGATCCTCTCGATGGTTGCGTCCAGTGCTGAACACAAGGTCAGGCGCACTTCACCCACAAACTTCAGGACGAAGGTGCCATCCTGTTCGGCGAACTGAATTCTACCGGTACTCATTTAAGATTCCTGCTTAACACTAACAAGGCGATATCATCCGGCATCTCCCCGAGCGTAGCTAAACCAAACACTTGGCGCAGGCCGTCCAGGCTGCCACCCGCTGCTTTTACCAATTGAGGCAAAGCGGCTTCTTTCTCTTTGAGCGTCTGCTCGGTCAAAAGATCCAAAATACCGTCCGACATCAGCGTAAGGCTGAAAACGTGCGGCAATGTCATTACATGATCTTCATACGTAGCCTCATTGAACAAGCCTACTGGCAATCCGCGACCTTGCAAGTAGGCAACGCTGTCGGGCGTGTAGAGCACCGGCAACGGCAGGTGCCCGCCAATGCTATAGGTGAGCGTGCCGGCCTCTTCGTCAATGACGCCGCCCACCATGGTCACATGCTTGCCGAGCTTGCAGTTGATTAGCCCACGATTGATATGCCCCAGCACCTCTGACGGCTTGAACTCCGGCAATGTGCCGTTGCGCTTGGACTCAAACAACAAACGCGTGGTCATGAACTTGAGCAGCACGGTGACAAAGGCAGAAGAAGCACCATGACCCGAAACGTCTGCCAGGTAAAAGGCAACACGCCGCTCGTCAACCCGGAAGTAATCGACAAAATCGCCTGATAAATACAAGGAAGGAATGATCTGATGCGCAAAGTCGAACGCATCGATCGACCAGGGGCTGGGCGGCAGCATGTTCATCTGAACTTGGCGACCGGCGTTCTGATCTTCTTGTAACAAGTGCAAGCTGGCTTCGAGTTCGCGATTGGTCGACTCAAGCGTGTCGCGATAACGCTGGTTTTCAAGCAGCAATCTGGCCCGGTCCAATGCCCGATGAACGGAATGTTCAAGCACGGCCAGGTCTTCGAGTGGCTTGATCAAATAATCCGCCGCGCCCAAGCGCAGCGCTTCAACCACATCACTCATGACGCCCGCGCCAGAAATTACGATCACTGGCGTCATGGCCGATTGCTGAGTCACCTGGCGTATCAGTTCCAGGCCACCCATTTGCGGCATTCGCAGATCACAGATGATCAGGTCTGGCTGCTCTTGCTCAAACACCTGAAGGCCCTGCAAGCCGTTGCTGGCCTGGAGGATGCTGAATCCGCTGTCTTCCAGATAGGCCGCCAAACTGGCGCGCACGACTTCGTCGTCATCAATGATCAGCAGCGTGGCACTGGTTTTTGGCATGTGGGCAAACGGCGCCAGAATGAGGTTGGCGTATAAGCCCGGATAAAAAAGGCTTAACGACTGAATGTAGGTTTGAACACCCTAAACTCAAAATGAGCATTGCTCAATCCTACAAAGGTGCGTGTGTAAGGCGCAGACGGTACTCCCATCCGCGGGGGGTTTCAAGCTCAGCCCGATAGCGGTCTGCAACGCTCAACAGGTTAAATTCCCCAAGGTTATAAGAACCCTGCCAACGGCGACTAAAACCGACGTCAAGAAGCTGAAAAAGGCCCCGAAGGGCCTTTTAGAATGACGGTGAAAACGGCTTAAAAGTCGTCTTCAACCTGCCCGTCTTTAACTTTGAATTCACGGTTTTGCAGATACGCGTTGCGAATGAACACGTACTTGTCACCGGTGATCAGTTTTTCTGCCGACAGCAAGCTGGCGCGCGTATCGATCACGTCCATACCGATCGCCATGTTGCGCGCAGGGATGTCATTCATGTAACGGTACGGTTCGGCGTAGGTGTCCGGGTAAATGGCGACCGCGTCACGCACGGTGCTTGGGCCCAGCAACGGCAGCACGACATATGGACCGCTTGGTACACCCCAATGACCCAGGGTCTGGCCGAAGTCTTCATCGTTGCGTTGCAGGCCCATCTTGGTGCCAACATCAAAGAAGCCGCCCACACCGATAATGGTGTTCATCAACACGCGCGCTGTGTCTACACCGGCAGCATGTGGCTTGACCTGCAACACGTCGTTGGCCAGGTTGCGCACGTCACCGATATTTCGGTACATGTTGTGAATGCCATCTTCAAGAAATTGCGGGGTGATGAATTGATAGCCTTGGGCAATTGGCTTCAAGGCATAGGTATCCAGCGTGTCGTTGAACTTGAAAATGACACGATTTACCCCTTCCCACGGGTCATCTTCAGTCGCTGCATTCGCGGCAAATGGCAACATGGCCACACCGGCAAAGAGGCACAGTTGAGCGAGACGATCATTCCAGCGCATAGCAAAAAACTCCTTGGTAGCACTAATACTCGGGCGCTATGCCCTGGTTCTGGGCGGTAGTATAACGGCAATTGCCAGACAGACAGCCCCCTAAAATAAACATCCTGAGTTCAGCACCGACTTGTGCACCGATAAATGCCCTGCTCACTGCCAGATATCTAAGGGCAAAGCGCGCTGAACACAGTGTTTTCCTGTGAATGTGATGGAGATCATGCCAATCGGGCATCAGTGGATTAATCTAAAGACCCGCTTGATCGACCTTTTGTTCGTTACAACGGTCTATCTCACAGCCTCTCAATAAAGGATGAACGCTATGCCTGCCCGCGAACTGCAAGAACAACTCGACGCCCTGCGCGAGCAAATCGATCAGAACCCGCCCCTTTCTCAAGAAGAACGCGTCCACCTTAACGAACTGGCGCAGAAAATTGAGGCTCAGCTCAACCTCGAGCCTGCAACCAACGACACCAACCTTGCCGACAGCGTCAACCTGGAGGTAGAGCGCTTCGAACTTAACCATCCAACCGTGGCCGGCATCCTGCGTAACATCGTCCAGACCTTGGGCAACATGGGCATCTAAGTTCACCGCACCTCGCAAACAATAAAGCCCCGACTCATCCGAGCCGGGGCTTTATTTTGTCACTCAGGCGATCAAAGACCGGTTTGGCCGCTCATTGCAAGGTCCAGCAATTCACGGTTGGCGACTGCATACATCGCGTAGTCATTGCCTGTGGCGGCACGCAAGTCCACCAACATGGAACGCCAGCGCTCCACCATCGACTGATTCTGCTCAAGCCACAGCGCCAGCCGCGCTTCGATGCTGTCGCCAGCATCCGTCATCTGCAAGACCGAAACAGTAATCGCACGCTGCTGCCAGTCAATATCGTCCCGGAAGGCTTCACGAGCCAGCGCCTGCCAGTTGTTTTCGACCGGCAGATTGCTGATCTGCTGCAAGTACCAGGTCAAATCCAGTGCACTGCCCACGGCGAAATACGCCTTGGCCACGTCCGCCGCATTTTGCCCGGTCACGTCTGATGCCTCGATAATCGGCAGCAGGGTGTAGAGGTGCGTAGTGCCCGCCACCATGCGCGCCAACAGCTCTGGCACGCCTGCTTCAACGTAAGCCTGGTAACGGGTCTGCCAGCCCTCGCGCGTCGGGCCTTCCAGCAATTCATCGAGTTTTAGGCCTAGCGCAGCCAGGTGCGGCCCGAAATGCGCTACATCGCGCGCGGCATCCAGCTCATTACGACGGCTGCGCAAGAACCAGCGGGTTGCACGGCGGCCCAAACGCATCAGCTCATCCATCAGCGCCATCTGAATCTCAGCCGGTACTTGATAGTCCAGCGCTTCGATCTGACGGAACCAGTGCGGGAGATGGAAAATGTCGCGCACGATCACATAAGCACCCGCCACATTGGCTGCACTCATGCCGGTCGACTCTTTAAGCCGCTCGACAAAGGTGATGCCCATGTGATTGACCAGATCGTTGGCGATCTGGGTGCTGACGATTTCGCGCTTCAAACGGTGACGGCGCATGGCATCGGCGAACTTGCTCACCAGCATCGGCGGGAACGCCGTTTCCATGTCACGGGTCAGGTAATCATCATCGGGCACCTGCGAGTTGAGCAGCGCCTCCTTGAGATCAATCTTGCTGTACGAGATCAGCACCGACAACTCGGCACGGGTCAGGCCGTGGCCCGCCGCAACGCGCTCGTTGAGCTGTTCTTCAGATGGCAGGAACTCAATGGCACGGTCAAGCTTGCCACGGGCTTCCAGATCGTTCATCAGACGCTTGTATTCAGCGATCCGCTCATAAGCACGTCGCGCCGCCAATGAGATGGCTTGCGTCTGCTTATAGTTGTTGCCCAAGACCAGGCCGCCGACTTCGTCAGTCATGCTGCCCAGCAGCTGGTTGCGCTGCTTCTCGGTCATATCGCCCGCCTGCACCACTTCATTGAGCAGGATTTTGATATTCACTTCGTGGTCAGAGCAGTCCACGCCGCCCGCGTTGTCGATAAAGTCGGTGTTAGAACCGCCGCCGTTGAGGTTGAACTCAACACGCCCCAGCTGGGTCATGCCCAGGTTGCCACCCTCGCCCACCACTTTGCAGCGCAGCTCGTTACCGTTGACGCGCAACGCATCGTTGGCCTTGTCGCCTACATCGGCATGGCTTTCGCTGCTGGCCTTGACGTATGTGCCAATGCCGCCGTTCCACAACAGGTCGACTGGCGCCTTAAGCAAGGCATTGAGCAATTCGGTGGGGGTTAACTTGTCGGCAGTGATTGCAAAGCGCTCTTTCATCTCAGGCGAGATGGCGATGCTTTTCGCGCTACGCGAGAAGATCCCGCCGCCTGCCGACATGATGCTGGTGTCGTAATCTGACCAGGCCGAACGCGGCAAGTCGAACAGGCGTTGACGCTCGGCAAAACTGTTGGCCGGCTGCGGGTTAGGGTCGATAAAGATGTGCAGGTGGTTAAAGGCGGCGACCAGTTGCAGCGTGTCGGACATCAACAAACCGTTACCAAACACGTCACCGGCCATGTCGCCCACGCCGACCACACTGATGCTGTCTTGCTGAACGTTAATCCCGCGCTCTTTAAAGTGGCGCTGAACGCCCACCCAGGCACCTTTGGCGGTAATGCCCATTTTCTTGTGGTCATAACCGGCCGAGCCGCCCGAGGCGAACGCATCGCCCAGCCAGAAGCCGTAGTCGATCGCGATGCCGTTGGCGATGTCGGAGAACGTAGCAGTGCCTTTGTCGGCTGCTACCACCAGGTACGGGTCATCGTCATCATGGCGAACCACGTTCAAAGGCGGCACCAACGCGCCGTCTTTCAAGTTGTCGGTGATGTCCAGCAGACCGGAAATAAAGATCCGGTAGCAGGCAATCGCCTCAGCCTGAATCTCATCCCGACCGCCGCCCAGAGGCAGGCGACGCGGTACGAACCCGCCTTTGGCGCCCACGGGCACAATGACCGAGTTCTTCACCTGCTGGGCTTTAACCAGGCCCAACACTTCCGTACGGAAGTCTTCTTCACGGTCCGACCAGCGTAAACCGCCACGCGCTACGTTACCGAAGCGCAGGTGCACACCTTCAACCCGTGGCGAATAAACGAAGATTTCGAACTTCGGCACCGGCTTGGGCAGTTCAGGAATCAAATGCGGATTGAACTTGAAGCTGAAGTACGAACGGTTTTGACCGTTGGCATCCGGCTGGTAGAAGTTGGTGCGCAACGTGGCCTTGATCAGGTCCAGGTAGCGACGCAGGATGCGGTCTTCGTTGAGCACTTGAACGTCGTCGAGCGCCGTCAGAATCGCCTGTTCCAGACGCTGCTGCTTGTCTTCGAGGTCTTCACCCGTGAGCTTGCGCGCCAGATAGAAGCGCGTCTTGAACAGCCGCGTCAGCTCGCGAGCGATGTCGGTGTGGTTGTTCAACGTGCTGGCGATATAGCCCAGATCGAAACCCAGACGGATTTGCTTGAGGTAACGCGCGTAGGCTCGCAGCAACGCGACATCGCGCCAAGGCAGGCCGGCCGTCAGCACCAGACGGTTGAACGCATCGTTTTCCGCGTCGCCACTCACGATGTGCACGAACGCGTCTTGCAGCGTGTCGTTGAGTTGCTGAATGTCCAGATTCAAGCCTTCGCCCGCGGTAAAGGCGAAATCATGGATCCAGAATTCACGGCCATTGACGTGGCGTAGGCGGTACGGGAACTCGCCCAGAACGCGCAAACCGAGGTTTTCCAGAATCGGCAACACGTCGGACAGCGCCAACGGCGTATCGGCGTGATACAGCTTGCAGTGCAGCTCTTGCCCGGCGCTCTGGCCCAGCGGCTGATAGAAGCTCATGACCAGCGGGTTCTTGTCGCTGAGGCTCATCAGGTGTTGCATGTCGACCACGGCCGAGTGCGCGGCAAAGCGCTCGCGGTAACCTGCCGGGAAACCTTTCGGGAAATCAGTCAGCACCTTGGTGCCATTGGCTTCACCGAAACTTTCGACCACCAGGCTGGCGTAATCGTCCTGCCAGCTGCGGCAGGCTTGAATCACTTCTTTTTCCAGCAACAGCGGATCAATGTCGATCCGGTTTTTAGGATCGACCCGCAGAATCAGTTGCACGCGCGCCAGTACCGACTCCGAGAAGAAGGTCCAGAATTCGCAGTCCGATGCTTGCAGGC
Organism: Pseudomonas weihenstephanensis; assembly: GCF_016812185.1. Lineage (NCBI taxonomy): Bacteria > Pseudomonadati > Pseudomonadota > Gammaproteobacteria > Pseudomonadales > Pseudomonadaceae > Pseudomonas > Pseudomonas weihenstephanensis. The sequence goes on from NZ_JAAEBV010000003.1 coordinate 368,308, forward strand.
GGTCCATCAGCACTTGCTGGATTTTCTGCCGTACTTCAGTGGAGTAGACATCCCGCGGCACATAGGCCAGGCAGTAGCAGAAACGGCCATACGGATCTTTGCGCAGGAACACGCGAATCTTGTTGCGTTCCTGGATCTGCACAATTGACATCACCGTGCTGAACAGCTCGTCGACCGGGGTCTGGAACAGGTCGTCGCGCGGCAGGACTTCGACTACCTGCGCCAGTTCTTTGCCCAAGTGTGCCTTGGGCTGAAAACCCGAACGACGCTCTATTTCAGCCACTTTGCGACGGATATACGGGATTTCACGCACGCTTTCGCCGTACACCGAAGAGGTGTAGAGGCCCATGAAGCGACATTCCTTCACGACGTTGCCGTCAGCATCGATCTGGCGGATCGACACATAATCCGGGTACGCCGGGCGATGTACACGACTGGGGTGCGCGGCTTTGGCAAACGACAGCAACGTCGGTTCGCGCAGGTAGCTCACCGCATAATCTTCAATGCGCAGGTCTTCAGGGGTCAGCCCGGCGCGCAGCAGCTTGGTCAGGCCGAGGAACGAATTCGGGTCATATTCGATATGCCCGCCATCCGCTTCGTCGCGTACTACAAATTCTTCATAACCGAGAAAAGTGAAATGGTTGCCGACCAACCATTGCAGGAAACTCTTGATCTCGGCTTTTTCATCTTCGGCCACGGCGTACTGGCAGCTATCAATGCTCGACAGCAGCGCTTGGACTTTGGCTTTCATCGGCTCAAAATCGGCCACCGCGATGCGCACTTCACCCAGAACCTGTTCCAGTTCTTTGCTCAAGACATTCAATTCAGCAGTATTGGAGCAGCGATCAATCTCCAGATACATCAGCGACTCTTGCGAGATGCCTTCGCCCTGCGTGCCCTTGGGCAGTATTTCCAGCAATTCGCCCTTGCTGCCACGGCGAACGCTCAACACCGTGGTTTGCAAGGTATGGATGCTGTAGCCGCGACGGTTAAGCTCGGTGCGCACCGAGTCCACCAGAAAGGGCAAATCGTGGTGCAGCACTTCAACTGCCGTGTGGGTCGACTGCCAGCCATGGCGCTCATAATCGGGGTTGTAGACCCGCACTTGGGGCTGGGTCGGATCGAAACGTTCAAGCAGGCGCCAGGCCGACAGCGTACAGCCGGCGAGGTCGGACATGCGACGTTGCGTGAGTTCATCCAGAGAAATGATGCCGAAGAATTGTTCAGCAAACAGCGCCACTTGTGGCAGTGCCTGTTCACTGATGTGCTGGGCCAGTGCCGCTTGCAGTTGATGCTGGAAGTCGGCCTTGCTGGCTGCGGTGAAGAACGCCATCTGTGGTACTCCGCTTGGGCTTGTTATTGAGAGACGCGTCGCGTGCTATTCCCGCATGGGGAGCTGCCAGTGCTGCGCACGGCCTTCGATTGGCAATGGACCGTGAATCATCAGCGTGACAGGGAGGTGAAGCTGGCCGCGACCCAGGGGTCACATTCACGCTCCAGGAAGGGTATCTACAAAAACGACTGCCGGACTGGCCGACTGTGCCTTTAGAGATAGCTATCCCGGATGCAGCTTAACGAGTGAGCTATGCGCACTGCTTGCGGTGCTGCGACATATTCGGTCATCGGGATGCAACCTCATGCACGGTGAATGAACAACCCTAGCACTGCGAAACGATAAATCCCCACAGAAAAATCTGCTTATCTGTTGTCAGGCTGCGAAATGACTGATCGGCCACGGCCGTCCGCACGCCCTGCTTTGACATTCAGATCAGCACAAAAGTGCGCAGGCTGGCAAAATCGCGGTTTGATTGCTTTACACGCGCGCAGCGCCAGGAATGCCCCATGAAAATGACCACCGACCACTTGCTGGCCAACCCATGCGATGAAGAAGAAGACAACATGGCAATGCTCTGTTGTACCAGCGCGCCAAACGACATGTTCGTGATGAGTCGCTACCCGGACGAAGATGAACTGGATATCACCCTCAATGACGAGTTTTCGTCGCTCGACGGGGTGAACGACATGTTCGTGATGAGTCGCTACCCGGACGAAGATGAACTGGATATCACCCTCAATGACGAGTTTTCGTCGCTCGACGGGGTGAAAGTGACACTAAGCCCTACTCGCCTGCTGATCGAAGTCGCCGCCGATGACACGGATGTGTTCAATGGCGATGATCATCTGGAAATCACTCACAACACCGATGTTTCGTGCCTGGCCGACGTCGAGCAAACCCTGATCAACATCCTCAACGGCACCGGCACCTACGTCAGCGAGTTGAGCTGATCAGCCTTCAACCGGCAGGTCAGGCACAGGGGGCACGTAAAGCCCTGTGGCAGAACGCTCAGGGCTTCTATCGTTCAGCGTGATGAACAGGCGCCGTCAGCGCTCTTTGCGCATTGCAAACACGCTGGTCAATACAATCGCGGCGCCCAGCAGAACCCCGGCCGTGACCGTGCTGCCCAGCAACAAGGCCGCCATCAGCATGGCGACCGGCGGTACGAGGTACATCACGCCCACCGCACGGCTGACGTCGGTATGCGCCAGCACATAGGCCCAAAACAGATAAGCCAACGCACTGGGAAATACCCCCAGCACCAACACGGCTGCATTGACGCGTAACGGTGCATTAATCACTGCCTGGCCAAGCCCCGGCCAATACACACCCAGCAGCAAGGTCCCGGCCCAAATGGTGTAGCACACGATAGTCAAGGGACTGTAGCGGCTGGAGTAGTGTTTTTGCAGGGTGAAATACACACTCCACGACAGCGCCGCGAGCAAGATCAGCAACCCTTGAGGCTTAAAGCTACCCAGCCCCTTGTCCCCCCAAATGACCACCAGAGCGCCCACAAGCCCCACGCCCACCCAACACCAACGCCACGCGCTGACAGACTCTTTGAGCCAGAGCGCGGCAATCAGGGTGCTGAAAATGGGCGTTGACTGCGCCAGCACACTGGATGCTCCGGGGCTGACCCAGCGCTGCCCCATGTTTAACGCCACATGATGAAAAACAATGGCGAACAACCCCAGCAGCAATAGCCAGGGAATGTCCACCCACCGCGGCAGCCTGATGCCTATAAACAACGCGACAACGCCCATGAACAACGAAGCGACCAAAAACCTCAGCAAAGCCAGATGCCCGGGGCTGTAACTTTGTAAACCGATATGGATACCTATCGGTGAATAGGCCCAACACAGCACCACTGCCCCCGCGGCGGCGGCAATCCTGATCGACGGCGAACACCTCAAGCGCGGGCCGCCGTCATCGATGAGGCAGACATGGCAAGTGCCATGCCATTCCAATAATTTTCGGTGATCGACAGAAAACGATTAAAACCAACGGTCAAACCTTCCAGGTCTTGTTCAGTGCAACATTCAAGGGCGGCGGCTTTAACGGCTTGAACTTTGTGCTCTTTTTCAGCCTCGCCAATATGAACATGAAAGTATTCGCACTGTTCATGAAACTCATCATTGTGTTTATACAAGTGCTGATAATTACGCGCGCCCTCGTACAAGCGCGTCAACATGGAATACGCCAACCACTCTTGCGCCAACAAGGCACCCAATACATAACTGTCGGGACGCCCCAGCCCGTGCGGCGCATATAACGCCTCCTGCTCTTCAATAAATAACTGTGTGGAGGGCAATACCGGCACGGCTTCAAGTTCGGCCAATGAATAAGGGCGCTTGGCCAAACGGCTCAACACGTCCAGCAAGTAACTGCGTAACAGCACGCTGTGCACCTTGTGCACGTCACCCCCGCCCAGTTCCGAATAGAGGTTTTTAACAATCTCGACCCTCGCGGGCAAGGTGTTGGCGCGCAACAGTGACAGCGCCACCATCGTGGCGGTGCGGCGAGTTCTGGCCCAGAAGTTACAGGCAAATATTTCAACCTCATCAAAGCCCATGCGTTCATTGAGCCAGCGTTGATAAAACGCATTATTCAGTGCGCCATGGGTAAACACGGTGCGCGCCAACGCCTCGACTTTTGTTGTGGTGATGTTCATATTGTCCTCGCTTACACAGCCGTTATCTTTTAACGCGCCAACGCACAGTGTCGTCAGCGCCAGTGTGTGCAGAACTCAAATTCTGTCAGGCATGCGTTGACCCACAAGTGATAGATAGCGAGTTCTGAATTCTTCAGGAGTGAACCTTGGAATTAAACCAGCTCAGGATGATCAAGGCCGTGGCAGAGTGCGGCAGTATTGCGCTGGCCGCCCAGCAACTGCACTGCGTTCCGTCCAACATCACCACGCGCATCAAACAGCTGGAAAGTGAACTGGGCACGGCGCTGTTTACCCGTGCCGGACGCGGTTTATGCATCAGCCCCGCCGGCGAGTTATTCCTTGGCTATTGCGAACGCATTTTGTCGCTGGTTGATCAAGCCAAACGTGCGGTCAAGCCCGATGCCATTCCCAATGGCAAGCTACGCATTGGCGCCATTGAATCTTGCGCGACAGGCCGCCTGCCGCCCCTACTGGCCGAATACCATCAACGATACGCCGACGTCACGCTGGAACTGATCACCGGGCAATGGCCGCAATTGCTTGATGACATTCAGCATCACCGCCTTGATGCCGCGATTGTGGCCATCGACGTTCAACATCCAAAACTCCACACCTGTGCGCTGTACCGCGAACCCTTGGTACTGATAACCGGCCCCAACCACCCCCCCTTGCCTGACTTGCAAGCTATCAGCCAGCAAACGGTGTTCATGTGGCCACCAGGCTGCCCCTATCGCGCAACGCTGGAGCACTGGCTCAACGATAACGGCTTGCACATCAACCGCGTTGACTACGCCAACTGGGGCAGCATTATCGGGTGTGTGGGCGCAGGCGCCGGGCTGGCGATCGTCCCCGAGGGCGTCCTTGAGCGATTTGGCGCAGGGGCTGCGCTCAGTGCCTACCGCTTCACTGAGCTGCCCGCGGTGCAAAACGTATTGGTCTGGCATAACGAAACCGGCTGCCACACGGCACGGGACGCTTTCGCCGCACTGCTGGCCGAGCACTTCGCGCAGACCCAATAACGACCAGCGGACCGTTCCAAATAAGCAGCATTCTCAACAACCCGCTTGTTTTGGGCTTTTTCCATAAAAAGCCCCACTCCCATTAGTCCCAAAGCCCTGCAATGGATTAAAGTAACGCCCCCAGCCCCGGCGTAACGTTTACGCCGTCGGTGTCCTTTTCAGGAACAGTCATCGATGGAACATCGTGAAGCGCTGCTTGCGCTGCGAACCTTTCTTTCCACGCAGATTCTCGGTCAGGAAAAACTGATCGACCGGCTGCTGATCGCCTTGCTGGCTGACGGCCACATGCTGGTCGAAGGCGCGCCCGGCCTGGCCAAAACCAAGGCCATCAAAGAGCTGGCAGAAGGCATCGAAGCACAGTTCCATCGCATCCAGTTCACCCCTGACCTGTTGCCTGCCGACATCACGGGCACCGAGATCTATCGTCCCGAAACCGGCAGCTTCGTATTTCAGCAAGGCCCCATCTTCCACAACCTGGTGCTGGCGGACGAAATCAACCGTGCCCCGGCCAAGGTGCAGTCGGCCCTGCTGGAGGCCATGGCTGAACGTCAGGTCAGCGTCGGGCGCAGCACCTACGAGCTGTCACCGTTGTTTTTGGTGATGGCCACGCAAAACCCGATTGAGCAGGAAGGCACCTACCCACTGCCAGAAGCGCAGCTCGACCGGTTCCTGATGCACGTCAAAATCGGCTTCCCGGACGCCGCTGTCGAGCGGCGCATCTTGCAGCAGGCGCGGGGCGAAGCCTTGAACGGCGAAACCAAACCCGAGCGCCGGGTCAGTCAGCAAGCCATTTTTGCTGCGCGCAAGGAAATCCTCGGCCTGTACATGGCGGATGCGGTGGAGGAATACCTGGTGCAGTTGATCATGGCCACTCGCACCCCCGGTAAGTTTGACCCTGAAATGGCCGACTGGATCGCTTACGGCGCCAGCCCGCGCGGCTCCATTGCGCTGGATCGCTGCGCGCGTGCCCACGCCTGGCTGGCCGGGCGTGACTTCGTCAGCCCTGAAGACATCCAGGCCGTACTGTTCGACGTACTGCGCCACCGCATCATCCTGTCGTTTGAAGCCGAGGCGGCCGGTATTGACCAAGACCGCGTGGTACAGCGCATCCTCGACGTCGTTGCCGTTGCCTGACTGATGAACAACCCCCTGCCCGCCGAACCCGGCATTCGCGTCACCCTCGCCGAATTGATCGAGATGCGCCACCGGGTGCGCGAAGTGCAACTGTTTGCCTCCCCCAGCCAGCGCAGCCCGCTGGTGGGGTTGCACCACTCAAAACTGCGCGGTCGCGGCGTCGACTTCGATCAAGTGCGGGTGTATCAGGCCGGGGACGATGTGCGCACCATCGACTGGCGCGTGACAGCCCGCACCCAAGAACCCCACACCAAAATGTTCCATGAAGAGCGAGAACGCCCGATCTTCATCCTGGCCGAACAAAGCCGGCGATTATTTTTTGGCTCCGGCCTGATGTTCAAATCAGTGCTGGCCGCACAAGCCGCCAGCTTGATCGGCTGGGCTGCATTGGGCCATAACGACCGTGTGGGCGGGCTGGTATTTGGCGACCACGAGCACTATGAAATCAAACCCCGGCGCAACAAGCAGAGCTTGCTGCAACTGCTGAATCGCCTGGTACGGGTCAACCAGTCATTGCACACCGAAGTTCAATCAGACCGCGATGCACTGGGCATGGCGTTGATCCGCGCCCGCGAAGTGCTGCGCCCCGGCAGTCTGGTGATTGTGATCTGTGACGAGCGGGCACTCACCGATGCAGCCGAACAACAACTGAGCCTGTTGGCTCGCCATTGCGACCTGATGCTGTTGCCGTTGTCCGACCCGCTGGACCATGCCCTGCCCGCCGCCGGACTGCTGCGCTTTGCCGAGCGCGGTGCACAACTTGAACTGGACACCCTCAACTACGATTTACGTCAAGCGTACCGTGCTCAGGCCGAAGCCCGAATTGCGCGCTGGGAACTGCTCGCGCAAAAGCTTAGGGTCATGCTCATGCCCCTGAGCACGCAAAGCGAAATGATCGAGCAACTGCGCGAGTACCTGAATGCCAAGCGCCCCGGCAAAACCCTATGAAAGAACTCGAACAGCTACAGCCTCTGATCCTGCCTCCTGCGATTGGCTTTTGGCCTCCCGCCCCCGGCTGGTGGCTGCTGCTCATTGTGGCGCCCGCGCTGTGCTGGACCGTGTGGTGGTTGCGTCGCTACTTGCCTGCCAAACGCCCGTCAAGCCGCGCCGAGCAGCCTCTGGACCCGGTGCGCCTGGCAGCCCTTGAGGAACTGGCACGCTTGCCCAAGCCATACGATGGCGCACCCGCAGGCGCCTGGCTGCAACAGCTCAACGGCCTGCTCAAACGTCTGTGCCGCAATCACTATCCTTACAGCCAAAGCCATACGCTCAACGGCCGTAAATGGCTGGCATTTCTAGACAACCGCTGCCCCGCTGCCGGGCTGACGCGCTGGATGGTGCTGGTAGAAGGCGCTTACAAACCCGAATGCAAGCTCGATGACAAAGCCATCGCCGGGCTCAATCAGGCCGTTGAAACCTGGATTCGCAAACATGTTTGAGTTCGCCTGGCCGTGGCTGTTCGCCTTGCTCCCGTTACCTTGGCTGATGCGGGTTTTGCTGCCGGCTGCTGACAGTGGCGAGGCGGCGCTCAAGGTCAGCTTCCTCAGTGATCTTGAAGAACTGGCACGACGCAAAGCGCGCCCCAACTTGCCTTCCTGGCGTCAACAAACCCCGTTTATCGTGTTGTGGTTACTGCTGCTGAGCGCAGCAGCGCGCCCGCAATGGTTGGGCGAGCCCTTACCCATTGCGGCCAGTGGTCGTGATTTATTGGTCGCCGTGGATGTGTCCGGCTCAATGGATTTCCCGGACATGCAATGGAACGACGAAGACGTGACACGCCTTGACCTGGTGAAAAGCCTGCTTGGGGACTTCCTGGAAAACCGTGAAGGTGATCGCGTAGGTCTGATCCTGTTTGGCAGTCAGGCGTATCTTCAAGCGCCTCTGACGTTCGATCGACACACCGTGCGTACATGGCTCGACGAGGCGCGAATCGGCATTGCCGGTAAAAACACGGCGATCGGCGACGCGATTGGCTTGGCCTTAAAACGCCTGCGTCAGCGCCCGGCGCAAAGCCGCGTGCTGATTCTGGTGACCGATGGCGCCAACAATGGCGGGCAAATCGACCCGCTCACCGCCGCGCGACTGGCGGGGGAAGAAGGGGTCAAAATCTACCCGATCGGCATCGGCGCCGACCCTGAAGAAAACAGCGCCCAGGGCCTGTTCGGGATCAATCCGGGGGTCGACCTGGATGAGCCAGCACTGCAAGAAATCGCCACCTTGACCGGTGGCCAATACTTTCGCGCCCGCGATGGCAAAGAACTGGCGGCGATCAAAGACACCCTCGACCAACTTGAACCCGTCGCCCAACAACCCACACAAGCGCGCCCCGCGCAGGCGCTCTACAGCTGGCCACTGGCTGGCGCCCTGCTGCTCAGCGCGCTGCTGGTCATCCGCGAGCTGTGGCCCAATACCTTGATGCAACGCTGGCTGAGCAAGGAGCACTTTCTGCAACCCCCTCCTGACTGGCGTGAACGTCTCAAGCGACTGCGCTTGCGGAGGCGTCGATGAGCGCGCTCTGGCCGCACTGGTTTCGCCCCGAATGGCTACTGGCCCTGCCGCTGCTCGGCTGGCTGCTGTGGAAGCTGTGGCACCGTCAAAAACGCGCGGGCCGCTGGCAGATGATTCTGCCCGCAGCGTTCCAACGCGTGCTGCTGAGCGGCGGCAATGGCCGCGACAGCAAACTGCCCTGGATCGCCCTCGGTCTGGCCTGGCTGCTGGCCCTGCTGGCTTTGCTCGGGCCCAGTTGGCAGCGGGTGGAGCAATCCACGCAGAAACCCGCCGACCCGCTGGTGGTGATGCTCGAACTGACCCCCGACATGCTGGCGACCGACAGCTCGCCCAATCGTCTGGAACAAGCGCGGCGCAAGCTCTACGACCTGCTGCAAAGCCGCAACGACGCGCAAACCGCGGTCATTGTCTACGCCGGTAGCGCCCACACGCTGGTGCCCTTGTCGGACGACCTGGCCACCAGCCGCAATCTGCTCGAAGCCCTGAAACCCTCGATCATGCCGCAACCGGGTCATCGCGCCGATCTCGCGGTGGTCAAAGCGCTTGAATTACTCAATCAGGGTGCGCTGGGTCAGGGCCGCTTATTGCTGATTGGCTCATCCCTCAGCGAGCAGGAACGTGAAGGCATCCGCCAGGCACTGGGCAGCCACACCGCGCAACTACTGATGCTCGGCGTCGGCAGCCGCGAAGGCGCGCCAGTGGTCGACGAAAACGGGCAGTTGCTCAAGGACAATCAGGGCGCGATCCTCCTGCCGCGCCTCGACAGTCCCGGCCTGCGCGCGTTTGCGATGGATGTCGGCGGGCGCTACCGCCAGGTCCGGCTGGATGACAACGACCTGCGCGGGCTTGGCCTGCTGGACGGCCCGCAGCACCTGCGCGACAACGGCCAGACCCAACGCCTGGATACGTGGGCCGACCAAGGTTACTGGCTACTCCTGCCCCTGTTGCTGCTGGCTGCCTGTGCCGGTCGCCGCGGCTGGCTGTTCTGTCTGCCGTTGTTGTTTATGCTGCCGCAGCCCGGCTATGCCTTCAGTTTCACCGACCTGTGGTTGCGCGCAGACCAACAGGGCCAGCGCCTGCTGGAGCAGAAAAAACCCCTGCAAGCCGTCGAACACTTCAAAGACCCTATGTGGCAAGGGTTAGCGTTGTATCAGGCAGGTGACTACGCTGCGGCTGCCTTACGCTTTGCTGAAGTCAACAGTGCCAGCGCCCACTACAATCGTGGCAACGCACTGGCCATGAGTGGCGAGCTGGAAGCCGCCATCGACGCCTACGAACAAGCGCTGGAGTTACAACCCGATGTGTCAGCCGCCGCGCAAAACAAGGCGTTGATCGAATCATTGCTGGCACAAAAACACGACGTGCCTCCCGTCACGCCCGAAAAAGAACCCGAACCCGGCGTCGAGCCACCCGCATCCGACACCGCGGTCAGCAGCAACACCGCAAGCAACGCCGGGGCGGCGGTGAAAAACCAGCAAGAGGACGTGCCTGCCGGTGAGGCCAACCTGCACGAGGTCACCCCCTCTGAGGGCACACCGGCCGCGTCTGGCCCGCCCGGCACCGAACCCGACACCGGGCCAGCCCCGGCTGTGACGCCGTCAATAGACGAAGAACACCGTCAGGCGCTTGAGCAATGGCTTAAACAGATCCCCGACAACCCCGGTGAACTGTTGCGACGCAAATTTTGGTACGAACAGCAGCAACATCAGGACACGCCCCAATGAACCGCCTTTGCGCCCTTTTACTTTTGCTGTGTTGTTCGGCCCTGCCTGCCTACGCCGCGGGGCTGGTCGCCCGTGTTGATCGCGACCAACTCAATTCGGGTGAAACCGTCGAGCTGACACTGGAGTCCACCGACGCCACGCTGTTTGGCAAACCCGACCTTTCCCCCCTCAACGCGCTGTTTGAGGTGCGTGGTACGCGGCAAGTCAATCAACTGACCCACCTCAGTGACACCAACAAAGCCAATACCCGCTGGATCATCACCCTGCAGCCCAAGCAAACCGGCACGGTGATCATTCCCCCGCTGCAAGTGGGCGATTACCGCAGCCAGCCCATCAGCCTGAATGTCACGCAAAGTGAGACCAGTGAAGCGCAACTGGCCCCGGTTTTTATCGAGTCCAGCCTCGACCAGCCGAGCGTATACGTCCAGGCGCAAGCCATTTTGACCTTGCGCATTTATCACTCGGTGGCGCTGTATGACGACAGCAGCCTCACGCCCTTGCACCTGAGCGATGCCCTTGTCGAGCAACTGGGCGAGTCGCGCACCTACGAAAAACTCATCAATGGCGTGCGCCATGGCGTGATCGAAACCCGATACGGTATCTACCCGCAGCACAGCGGTGAGCTAAATATCCCGGCCCAAACCTTCAGCGCCACGCAAGTCGACAGCCAACAATCGACCGCTCCCGCCCCGCTTGGGCCAAAGCCCGGAAAACTGGTGCACGTCACCTCTTCCGACATTCCGCTGAACGTCAAGCCCAAGCCAGAGGACTACCCGACCAACGCGGCCTGGTTGCCGGCGCGCAGCCTCAGCGTCAGCGAAACCTGGAACCCCGAGCCAGACCATTGCAGGGTCGGTGACTCGCTGACGCGCACCTTGACGCTAAAAGCCGAAGGTCTGTCCAGTGCACAATTGCCTGCGCTGACCACCACCGACGTCAACGGCTTACGGCGCTACCCCGACCTGCCACAACTGAGCAATCAAGTCACTGAAAACGGCCTGATCGGCAGCCGCGAAGAGCGCGAAGCACTGGTGCCCACCCGCGTGGGCCAGGTTGAATTGCCCGCCGTCGAAGTGGTGTGGTGGAACACCCACGAAGACCGGCTAGAGCGCAGCTATCTACCGGCGCGCACCTTGCAAGTCGCGGCAAACCCGGAGCTTGCCGTCGATACCCCCAGCCATAACACCCCGCAGACCTTGAGCGATGACTCTCCGTTGTGGCTATGGCAGCTCAGCACCCTGGTGTTGGCCAGCACCACGTTGATCGGCTTTGGGCTTTGGTGGCGTGCCCGCCGGCAACCGGCCATTTTGCGCGCGGCGCAAACCGGGCCAAGCCCGCGCACGTTACTGGATGACCTCAAACGCGCGTGCCTGGCCAATGACCCGCAGGCAACCCGTCAGGCATTGGATGCCTGGGCACGCCAACAACCCGAGACACTGGCCGACATGGCCGCGCGTTTTGTGCTGTTGAGTGATGCGCTGGACGGCCTCAATGGCGCGCTCTACAGCGAAACCGGCCAGCACTGGCAAGGCGAAGAACTGTGGAAAGCGATTCGCAGCATTCCTGCGACCGAACGCGAACAGGACCTGGCCAGCGAGCCGAGCAGCCTGCCGCCGCTTTACCCCAAATAATTTCAAGGTGTGGTCAATACCGCTGACCCCCTTTTCTAACCGGATTCTGTTATGCGCCTGTTTCACACTTCCGACTGGCACCTGGGGCAAAACCTCCACGGCCAGGAACGCGACTTCGAACACGCCTGCTTTCTCAATTGGCTATTGGCCCAACTGGCCAGCGAGCAGCCCGATGTGCTGCTGATTGCCGGCGACATCTTCGACACCGTCAACCCGCCGGTCAAAGCGCAAGAGCGCCTCTACGACTTCATTGTCAGCGCCCACGAACAACAACCCAAGCTGACCATCGTGATGATCGCCGGCAATCACGACTCCGGCTCGCGCATCGAGCTGCCCGCGCCCTTGATGCGGCGCCTGCGCACTCACGCGCTTGGCCGGGTGCTCTGGCTCGATGAGGGTCAACTCGACGCTGAGCGCCTGCTGATTCCTTTGCCCGATGCGAGCGGCAAAATCGCCGCGTGGTGCCTGGCATTGCCCTTTTTGAGGCCCGCCGAAGTCACGGGCGCACACTTGGGCGACGATTATCTGCGGGGCATTGGCCAAGTCCATGAATGGCTGATCGAGGCGGCCAACGCCAAACGCGTCCCTGGCCAAGCGCTGATCGCCATTAGCCACGCTCACATGGCCGGGGGGTCGGTGTCTGAAGATTCAGAGCGCAGCCTGATTATCGGCAATGCCGAAGCCTTGCCCGCCAGCCTGTTCGGCCCGAGCATCAGTTACGTGGCGCTTGGCCATTTGCACAAGCCGCAACGGGTCAACGCTGAAGAACGCATTCGCTACTGCGGCTCACCCATCCCCCTGTCCTTTTCGGAAATCAGCTACGCGCATCAGATTCTTGACGTGACACTGGACGGCGAAACACTGGTCAGCGTCGAACCACGGCTGATCCCGCGCGCCGTTAACCTGCAACGCATCGGTCCGGCAGCGCTGGCCGAGATTCTTACCCATGCAAGCCAATTGCCTGAAGTTGACCTGCTGGCCGACACACAGCGTCAGCCGTGGCTTGAAGTGCGCGTGGTGCTTGATGAACCGCAGCCCGATCTGCGCCAGCAAATCGAAACCGCGCTGCAAGGCAAAGCCGTGCGTCTGGTTCGCATCAGTGCCGAATACGCAGGCAGCGGCAGCCGCGCCAACGATGACGACAGTACGCGTCTGGTCGAGCTTGACCAACTGACCCCACAAGAGCTGTTCAGCCGCGCCTGGCAAGACCATTACGCCAGCCAGGCCTGCGAACAAACGCTCAAGGACTTTGCCGTGCTCTTGCAAGAAGTCCAGCTGGAGGGCGAACAACCATGAAAATCCTCGCCATCCGCCTGAAAAACCTGGCCTCGCTGGCCGGTCCCTTTGAGCTGGACTTCACCGCCGAACCTTTGGCCAGTGCAGGCCTGTTCGCCATCACCGGCCCCACGGGCGCTGGTAAAAGCACCTTGCTCGACGCGCTGTGCCTGGCCTTGTTTGGTGCCGTACCGCGCCTGAACAACACCGGCCGCGATGCCAAAGTGCCCGATCTCGATGGCGAAATCGCCACTGGCGACCCGCGTACCTTACTGCGCCGGGGCACGGGCGAAGGGTATGCCGAAGTGGATTTTATCGGCATCGACGGGCGTCGCTATCGCGCCCGCTGGGAGGCCAACCGCGCCCGCGAAAAGGCCACGGGCAAACTGCAAGCCAGTCGTCAAAGCTTGCGTGACCTGGACAGCGACCAGTTGCTGGCCAGTCAAAAAGGCGATTACAAAGTTCAGCTCGAAGCGCGACTGGGCTTGAACTTCGAGCAGTTCACACGCGCCGTGATGCTGGCGCAGAGCGAGTTCAGCGCCTTCCTTAAAGCGGACGACAACGAACGCAGTGAACTGCTGGAAAAACTCACTGATACCGCGCTCTACACCCGCCTGGGCAAACGTGCTTTCGACAAGGCCAAAGAGGCCAAAGAGGTGCATAAGCAGCTTGAGGATCAGGCGGTCGGGATCACCCCGCTGGCGCCTGAGGCGCGCGCCGAACTGGATAAACAGTTCAATCACTCGCAACAACAGCTCAAGGCCCGGCAACAACAGCTCAAGCAACTGGAGCAGCAGCACGCGTGGCTGGCCACCTTGCGCGAGCTGCGCGATCAGCAACAGAGCGCAGCCGAGCAACTGCAACAGGCACAAACCCAATGGGCGGCCCAAGACGAGCCGCGCCAGACCCTTGACCTGCTGGAGCAATTGGCGCCGCAACGCCATCAGTTCGCGCGGTTGGCAGCGCTGGACACACAACTCGGCCCAATGGCTGAGCACATGGCCGCGCAGGAACACCTGCACGCGACGCTTCACACACAGCAGTTGCAGCTTGAACAGACCCTAGACAGCGCACGCCTGGCGGCCAGCCAGGCGCAAACCCAGCAACAGGACAGCGCGCCGCGACTCAAACAGGCGCATGTGGAACAGGCCAACCTTCAGCGACTCAACGCAGAACTGGACAAACAGCGCACCCTTGCACAACAAGCCGAACAAGCCTGTGAAACCGGCCAACAGGCCTTGAATACGCTGCTCGAGCGCCATCAGCACAGCACCGAACAGCTGGCCCTGATTGCGCAACAGCTTGAGCACAGCGCTGAGCTGGCGCCTCTGGCCAATGCGTGGGATGCGTATCGCCCCCGTTTGCAACAGTTAGTGCGTTTAAGCAATACCCTGAGCACCGGCCGCCAGGAGCTGCCCGCCCTTGAGCAACGCGCCTTGCAGGCCGCGCAACAGCTCACGCAACGGCGTGACAGCCTGGAGATTCTGTTCCAGGAAGCCGTGGCCGAGCCGCAGGCGCTCAACGAACAAATCCACACACTGGGCAGCCTGCTCAAAGACAATCGCCAGCAACAGCGCGACGTCGAAGACTTACAGCGCTTGTGCCACAGCCAGCAGGCGTTGGATGCCCGTTTGCAGGCACTTCAGACCAAGTTGCAAGCCTTGCAAACCGAACGCGAGCAACGGATCGAACAAGGCACGGAGACCAAAAAACACTACGAGAGCGCCGAGCAGGCGCTGCATATCACCCGCCAACTGCTTGAGCGCCAGCGCCTGGCCCGCACTGCCAGCGTCGAAGAACTGCGCGAACAGTTGCAAGATGATCAGCCGTGCCCGGTATGTGGCAGCCACGAACACCCCTATCACCAGCCCCAAGCGCTGTTGCAGAGCCTGACACGTCACGATGAAGAGGAAGAAGCCAAAGCCCGTGAAGCTGTGGAGGTACTCAAAAAAACCCTTGATCAACTGCGCGACAACGTCAGTGGTTTGAATGCCCAATTGCGCGAATTGCGCCTGCAACATCAACAGCTGGTTGACGACCAGCAGGCCCTCGCGCCCAGCCTTGAACAGCACCCGCACTACCCGCAATGGCAGGCGCAACTGCCAGCCAGGCGCGAACCTTGGCTGACCCAGCGTCTTGAACAGTTGCAGTACCGCATCACCCAAGACGAGCAGCGCCAAAACGCCCTGCTCACCTTGCAAAAAGACGCCGCTCAACTGCAACACGAGATCCAGCGCCATAGCGAAGCCAGCCAACAGGCGGCGCAACAATTGGCCGAACAGCAATTACACCTCAAGGCGGACGCCCAGCGCCTTGACGAGGAACTGACGGCGTTTAGCAGCCTGCTGCCTGCACAGGTGTTTGCTGCTCTGCGCGACGACAGCGCCGCCTGCTTTATGCGCCTCGATCAACAGATTGCCGAACGCCTTGCCCAATGCGAGCAACTGCGCGAAGAACAGGCAGAAAACACGGACCGCAACCAGAAGATCGAACGCGAAACCGACCAGCAGGCCAATCGCCTCAAACAACGGGACGCTCTGCAACACAACGTGGCTGAAGTCACGGCGCAGCAACACGCCAGCGCACATACCCTGCAAAACCTGCTGGGTGAGCACGCCAGTGTCCACCTCTGGCAAGAGCAGCTTGATCACGCCGTCGAGCAGGCTCGCGCCAGCCACACGCACGCCAGTGAGGCGCTGCATGACACAAACCGCCAACTCATCCAGCTGGCGGCGCAAATCAAGGCGCAACACGAGCGCTTGCACGCGCTGCAACACGAGCACGCCACGTTGAGCGCGCAGGTCACGCAATGGCGTGCGGCGCACAGCGACGTCGACGACGCACGCCTGGACCAGTTACTGGCGTATGACGACCCTCGGGTTCGCGCGCTGCGTCAAGCCATACAACACAGCGAAAAAGCACTGGAACAAGCCCGTGTACTGATACAAGAACGCGAGCAGCGTCTCAATCAGCATCAAGCCCAGGCCAATGGCAACCTGGACGCTGACGCCCTGAACGTGGCATTGAACGAATTGAATACGCAACTGGCTGCCAGCGAACAACTGAGCGCGCAATTACGCGCGCAACAGGCAGAGGATGAACGTCGTCAGCTCGCCAATCAGGCGCTGACGCAACGTACCGCTCAGGCCTATGTGCAATGGCAGCGCTGGGCACGCCTCAACGACCTGATTGGTTCAAGCACCGGCGACAAGTTCCGCAAAATTGCCCAAGCCTACAACCTCGACCTGTTGGTGCATCACGCCAACGCGCAACTGCGCCAACTGGTGCGCCGCTATCGCCTTAAGCGCGGGGGGAGCATGCTCGGCCTGCTGGTGATGGACACAGAGATGGGCGACGAACTGCGCTCAGTGCATTCGTTATCGGGGGGCGAGACCTTCCTCGTGTCTTTGGCGCTGGCATTAGGGTTAGCCTCGATGGCATCGAGCACACTGAAAATTGAATCGCTGTTTATCGACGAAGGGTTTGGCAGTCTCGACCCCGAATCACTGCAATTGGCGATGGACGCGCTGGATGGTTTGCAAGCCCAAGGCCGCAAAGTGGGGGTTATTTCCCACGTTCAGGAAATGCACGAACGTATTCCGGTGCAGATCCAAGTGCTGCGCCAAGGCAATGGGTTAAGCACGGTGCAGGTCAAATGACCGAAAACCTGCTGTATTCCTTCCGGCGCTGCCCCTACGCCATGCGCGCACGCATGGCCATGCGCTACAGCGGTGTACCGCTGACGATCGTTGAAGTGAGCTTAAAAGCCAAGCCTGCGCAGATGCTCGCCCTCTCGCCCAAAGGCACCGTGCCGGTATTGGTGTGCGCCGACGGACGCGTGATTGAGCAAAGCCTGGACATCATGCATTGGGCGCTGGCCCAGCATGACCCGGACCAGTGGTTGCAACCCGCGCAGCCCTTGGTCAGCCAACTGATCGAAGCCAACGACACACAGTTCAAGGTGTGGCTGGACCGTTACAAATACGCCATCCGCTATCCAGAACACTCGATGGAACATTACCGGGCACAAGGCGCTGCATTTTTGCAGCACCTGGAGGCACTGCTTGAGCACAACGACTACCTGGCAGGCCCCACCCTGTCGTTGGCCGATGTGGCGCTGGCGCCGTTCATACGCCAGTTCGCCCATGTGGACCGCGAGTGGTTTGCGCATGCACCCTATCCAAAACTTAAGGACTGGCTGGAACGTTTTATAGCGTCAGCGCTGTTTACCGGCGTGATGGCTAAAACCTGAAACACGTCCCCACAGCCTCTAGGCGCCGCCGAAGGCTGCGAGCTTTTCAGGATCAAAAGATCGCAGCCTGCGCCAACGCCTGCGCGCAGTGCTGCTGGCATACAACTCAGTCTTTACCACGCAGCATGCTGTTCAGCACCCCGTCACGTCGTACCCACGCGTGAAACAGGGCTGCCGCCACATGCAGCAAGACGGTGATGAACAATAAATACGCCAAGTACGTATGCGCGGTGCGCAAGAAGGCGAAGGTCTTGGCGTTCGCGGGCAATAAGGCGGGCAGTTGCAGCGATTGGCTTAGCATCACCGGATCACCCGCTGCCGAGATCATTGCCCAGCCCACAAGGGGCAAGGTGAACATCAGCGCATACAACAACACATGGGACATTTTGGCCGCGAGCACTTGCACCGCAGGCAAATCGGCCGGCAGTGGCGGTTGCCGGGTCGAAAACCGCACAAACAGACGGACCACCACCAACAGCAAAATCGCAATGCCCAACGGTTTATGCAGATTGAGCAGCCATACGTGCCGTGCTGAAACCGACGCGGCCATACCCGCGCCAATAAACAGCATGCTCACGATCATCAAGGCCATCAGCCAGTGCAGCAGGCGCGCCAACGGCGCGAAGTGAGAGACAGGCGCGCTCATGGGCGTGGCTCCTGAGGGAGTTGATCAACTTCACCGGTGCGCCGGTGATACGAGCTGGCGTAGGCGGCAGACCGCGCGGCCAGCAACGGGTCTGCGGAAGCCTGGATACCCGCAGGCAGGATCAAGGGGTCGTAGTTGATGTCGCGGCATTCCCCGCTGTTCTGCGCCTGTGTGCTGGTGAGCACCAACGTGCCCGCCGTGATCACTTTGCGTGCAGCGGGCCAGGCTTTGCTGGCGTCGTCAATCGGGTCGCCGGCCTCGGCCAGGGTCAGGTTGAACTGCCACTTCAAAGGCCCGTTGGCTATGCGCTGCACCAAGTCCTGCTGCAGATAATCGGCTTCGTTCGGGGCAGTGACGCCGGGGGCATCCTGATCCATCGGCACGACGCCCCAACGCACCGCCTGGCGCTCGCCCGCCGAATTCACCAGGTAAAAGGCATTAATCGCGTTGTAGCGCTCAGTGGCAAAACTGGCAGAAGGTTTGGCTGTTTTCACCCATTGCAAAAACGCGGTGGTTTCCGGGTGCGAGGCAAAAAAGGCGGGCATGGCGGTGGGTTTGGGCTTACCGGTGGAAGGCTCAGGGCTGCCCGCTTGAAGCATTTGATAGAAGGCTTGGGGGGTGCCCACCGGAAATACCGGCATGCTGTTCATCCCGGTGCGCCATTGTTGGCCATTGGCTTGCGTAAAACGCAGCGCCAGGCTGCGCAGCGGCACGCTGCTGTCGGGCGCATACGGGTTACCGCTGGGCAGTGCAAAGCGCCCGACCACGGGCGTACGCCCTGGGTGAAAGACCTGCGCACTGGACACGCCCTGCGCATCGCCGTTGCTCTCGAAATAGCCCACCACACAGATGCCTTTGGCATGGTTGCGCCTGAAACCGGGGTGCAGGCCGTTATTGTGCTCCAGGGCGTTGACGAAACTCTTGGGTTGCAGCCGTTGCGGGTCGAACGTCCCATTAACGTAATAAAACGCGGCACCTATCACGGCCACGACCGCACCAATACCGGCTAAACGCACCCCTACTGCACTTGAACTCAAGGGGGATTTGCCAAGCCGCGGGGGCGGCAACTGATCGACCATAATGCACTCCACGGCCACGGGGCCGACAGTTGGGATGGCCTATGAGACACAGGCCATGCAGGCTTATTCCCGTGGCAGGACGATTATTTTCTGCGAATTATTTTGACGCCCCCGGGAATCACTATTAATGCTAGACGTCTTCAGGGCGACGACCCGATTAACCGACCAACACCGTGCAGGCTTCATGCCGTTATTTGATCGCTCATGGTGCGAACACATCCCCTGTCGAACGATCACCCTGACGTGCTCTCAGGGTTGGGTTTTGTGATCCAGCGCGGCATAGAAGTTCGCACTTTGTTGAAGGTATTTTTGCGTGTAGGCCATCGATTTTTTATCACTGGCTAGCGGTGTGGCGCTGGCGGGGAGAGCTACGGTGGCAGAGATGGCGGACGCGGCAATCACAGAGAAAAGATTGAAGTTCATGGTTAACCCTCGACGATTCAGTTGGCTTGCTGCCTTTTCAGGCCGTGGAGCCAACTTAACGCCGGGGGTCATCCGGCAAAAATTCATTGCAGCACTAGCGGGTATCAGCGTGATTGATACCGCGCTGCACGCCCCGCTTTACGGGCGATTGATGAACTTCAAGTCAGAGGGAGCATCCATTTCAAGCGTCTGCACTGCCTTGCCCAGCAGGCCGGTTTGCGGGTCACGCTCAAGCACCACAATGGCGTTGCTCATCTGATTGGCGATCAGCAAAAATTTGCCGTTCGGACTCAAGGCAAACTCACGCGGGTGATCACCTTCAACCGAACGCCGCTGAATTTCGGTCAACTCGCCAGTGGCCGGGTCAATGCTGAACACCAGCATTTCGTTGGCCTTGCCCCGGTTGCTGACATACAGGAACTTGCCATCAGGTGACGCATGCAAGCCGCCAGCCGCACGGTTTTGCGCAGGTTTACCCTGGGCCATTTCAATGGCCTGGCGCTGCTTGAGTTGACCCTTGTCGTAATCAAACACAAACACCTGCGCACTCATCTCAGTGGTCAGGTACGCGTGCTTGCCATCTTTGGAGAACAACAGGTGACGCGGACCGCTGCCCGCTGGCAACTCGATGGCGGCCGGCTCTGCCGCGACCAACGGGTGCTCGGCGTTGGCGGCCGGATCGTAACGGTAGACAAACACCTTGTCCGCGCCCAAATCACTGGCATAGACAAACTGACCATCGGGGGAAGACACCACCGAGTGCACATGGGCTGACATCTGGCGCTCGGGGTTTACCCGGCTGGCTGGATGGCTGCTCATCTGCGTCACGGGTTGCAACTCACCTTGCGCGCTGATCGGCAACACCGCCAGGCTGCCGCCGGGGTCAGCATGCACGCCATAGTTGGCCACAAACAGGTAACGCTCGTCGCTGCTCAAGCTGGAGTGGGTCGGTTCTTTACCCAGGGTTTTAACCTGGTTAATCGCGCTTAAACGGTTGGTTTTTGGGTCAATCGCCAAGCTGCTCACGCGCCCCACGATGTCTGCCTGCCCTTGCCCGTTCTCATTGACCACAAACAGCCGTTGCTGGTCCTTGGACAGGGTCAGCCAGGACGGGTTATCCGTCTTGAACACTTGCAGCGGTTGGGGCGTGATACGCCCTTTATCGCTGTCAAATTGCAGGCGGTAAATGCCCTGGCTTTTGCCCTGGGTATAGGAGCCGACCAGCAGCTCGACTTCGCTTTCAGATTCCGCCTGCGCCGACATCGCGCCGACACTTGAGGCCATCAACAAGGGCAACCATTTAAGCTTCATCAGCGACCTCGCAATCATCGTCATCGTTAGTGGCTTTCAGCGCGCAGAGGCAAACCAGACGGTGTTCCCCGGAGTCACCGATCAGGGTCCAGCTTTGCAAGGTCTCGTCAAACACCGCCGCGTCGAGCTGCGCCAGCTTGAAACTCCAGCGCTTTTCGGCGCGACCGTCCATGCACTTGATGAGCAATTGCACATCGTCCAGAGAGAATTCCCAGGCATGCAGCCCGTCGATGACCAGCATGTCGCTGGTTTCAAGGGCTGTGCGCAAGGTCTGGTTTGAATCGCTCATTCATCAATCACCTGTAAGAAAGGCGCAATGATAGGTCAATCCGTCGCAGTTACCCACGCAAAACAGTGATTGCTTTGTGCATTCAAAGTAAAAAGCGCTCAACAATCATCCGCTGACTAATTTTGCCGTAATACACCTCAGGTACTTTTTCACCGGGTTTAGCTTTGGCTTCAAGGCTTTGCTTGCTGGCTTTACGTTGATCCTTGAGTTTGAAATGCGCCGACGTCGGCGTGTTATCCGGCGCCTCCAAGGTTGCATAGTGCAAGTGGGCATACCACACCACCTGGTTTTTCTTGTTGAGTACCTGATACTCCTGCACGAAGTCGTTTCGAGGCCCAAACATCTTGATCCGACCGCCTTCTTTGTGCAGATGCACATCGCCCTTGTGCAGTAAGAAATCAACGGTGGCCTCAGTCGGCGGCAGTGACTTGAGGATCCACAACGCCTGTTCACGCAGCTTCTGCGCACCCTCGCGCAAGCGTTTGAGCAATGACTGCGGGGTGCCGGACTTGGGCTTGTCTTGCACCGGCTCATCAGGAAATCCACGCTCAAGTTCGCCAATCAGCGCATCAAGCTTGAGCGCTTCACGCTCTAGAATCTCTTCAAGCTCCAGAGGAAATTTGGAGTTTTTTGCGTAAACCTTGACCCGGTTGATCTTAGGGTCAACGTTGCTCAACAGCTCATTGCATTGGGTGCGGATAGCACCAAGCGCTCTGACCGGGGCCGGGGCAGCTTTGGGTTCTATGGCCTCCCAGTAATTGGGGGATGATTCACGAAAGTCCATCTTGGGCAATGTCGCGCCAGGACTCATCGGTCTATCGGCGGGCTCGCTTAGACGTGATTCCCCGACCTTAACGACCAACGGCTCCTGATCTGACGTGCGAGGCTGCACAACACCGATCAATACACCGTTTTTACGGGTCTTGATAATTCTGGAGAGCAGCCGCACGTGTCGTGAAGGATTAGGCTGCGAAGGCAGCCATTCTGTTTCTCGGCGATTCTCGTCGGCCAACTGCTGTTCAACTTTAAGGCTGAATTCTTCGATGAGTTCGGTTAGCCGGTTGTAGTCGGTCAGGTTGAACTTGTCTCCCACTTCAAGGTGCAAAATAGCCAACGAATCCTGAGCCCTGGCATAGCGCTCATGCAGGTCGGTCAAGATCTCTACACGTTCGTGATGTGTAAATAGGCTGGTATCGGACAATTGCGCATGGGTTTGCAGGGAAAACGTCAAAGGCCAGATGATTTCTCTCAGCGCTTGCCACTCTGCACCAAATATCTCTTTGGGGACAATATCGGTCAATATCCCCATATAAATGGACATGAAATCCAGCTCCGTGGCTTGTTGCAAGGTGCCATCTGGACGCGCCACGCGCGCCATGCACCGGGTTCGGGTCTCGGCTTTCGCATAACCCACGCGGGGTGACTCACGTAACACGTCAAGAAGCCGTACTTGTTCGCGAAAATCGTTCAAGTGCTGTTGCTGAGCCTTGAATAACTCGCGTCGAAAGTTGGCATATCGAGCCCCCTCATTTCTGGCCATGATTTCTTCGGCCCTGCCCGCAAATTCGGGATACAGCGCAATGAGATGGATGAGGTAAAGATGCTGGGCATACACGATATCTGTCGCAAAATCGAAAAAAGCTTCGTTGAAATTACCTTCGTGTATATGGTCCTTAACGTCGCTCATTAACGCGTGTCGCTCCTTGAAATTCGCGTATTGCACCGCAAACTCCGCCCGACCTTTCTCTGCCAGTGATCGCAGGTTTTTGACGCGCAAGGTTTTTTCAAGATAGGTCAAGCCCTTACTTAAATCGTTGTCTTGCGTTTCTATTGCCTTTTTGCGCGCTTCATCGAGTTCATCATGGATCTGCTGTTCCTTGGTATAGAACGCATACTCTTGGTTGTTCAACTCATTGATACGCTTGTTGCGCAGTGCTTGCTGCGCAGCCAGTTCGCGACGGGTCTTCGGGCCGCCGCCACGCAAGCGCATGCCCGTGTCAAAGTCCCACTTACCGGTGGCGTCTTGCCGAATCCATGGTCCGGTTTGAGTAGGGTCTCGCGGGTTGATCAAGACCACCCCTTCATCGGCCAGGTACACCTCATAACTGTGCCCCCTGATCACGGCATGCCATCTGCCATCAATGACATACAACCCCTTGTACTGACCCTGCGCGACAGGTGCACGTCCCCCCGGGTCGCGCCCGCGGTTACTGTCCAGCCAAGTCAACTGCGTTTCATTAAAGTGGATACGCGGATTATTGAACCAGGAAAAATCCAGCGTACTGTGCTGATTGCCCACCGCGACGCTAGAGAAATAAACCGGTCCCTGTTCAACCTTGACTGAATCAGGTTCGAAGGCAGCTTCAGCCGGCCGTGGCTGTGGTCCGATAAACTGCGCCGCAAGGGACTCCTCCTCACTCACGGGCACAACCTTGGGCGGCACTGATTGAGTGACATGCAGTAAGACCAGCCCAATATTGAAAAGCAGGTCAATAATCGCCGGTGCCTTGCTGCCTTCCTGGTCATTGCCCAGCGCCTTGATATCGTTCTGTAGCGCTGAAAAGGTCAACACTATCCAACTGAATACAGCTACCGGGCCTCTTAAAAATGGCAACACTGTATTAAACAGTAACCAGCCTCCTTCTTTTAGAGTCGCCCATCGACTCTCTGTGTTGGATACGGATTGGCGGTCAGCCAGCTCAATCAGCGCCCGTGTGTTTTCCATGTACAAATCATGCAAAAACTGACTTCTTAAAGGCCGTAGATAAAACGTCTCGGTTGCGTTTATACCCACGTTAACCAGGCTCAATACGCCGGACTCCATCGTTGCGCGCGACGTCTCAGACATCCAGTCAAGGACGCTGCTGCGCAAGGGTCCCGTTTCGCGTATCGCCTCTAGCAGGGCTTGCGCACTCGTGAATTCGAGTAACACGGCCTTGTACAAGGGCCTATACAAGACGCAACGCCCACCGGGATTATCGGTCAGGCCGATCACAAACATATTGCGCACATAATCAGGCACCGCCTTGGGCCTGCTCAACCATGCCAATGGACTGATGCAAACGCCCTTGCCATCAAGCACTCTGGACATGGCGTCTTCCTGCATCAATGCGCCAATACAGCGATACCCCCAAACAGTCAGCCCTGCGGCCCCTTTCAGCACACTTTCCAAGGCCAGCATCGGCAGTGTCACCCGCAACTGATCAACAAACAGTACTTCTCGACGCACAGACTCATCAGCCTCATCAAGCAGCAAACGCTTGATCAATGCCGGGTATCTGGCCCCCACATCCACTCGCTGAATCAGTGACCGCACGTAAGCCGGTGTCATCCACCAGTCCTGAATCAGTTGATTGTGCCGATGACGAATCGTCATATGCCCGCTGGGTATCGCAGCCAAATTTTGCAACGCCAACTCGGTCAGCGTGAACGTCACCGTTCGCACGCTGCCCGCCGTACCAAACGCACCGCTAGCCACGAGGAAATCGAGCTCGATATCATCCGAGTAATAACCTGGCGCCAAGGGTTGGTCCTTGAGCATTTGTTCACGAAGGACTTTGGACGCGTACGTGTGCAGGTCCTCGATACCGTCGTTAAACGCACGTCCCTTGGCGTTACGCAGGACATTGGCCAGGTCAATAACGTGAGAGCGATATGCAAAGCGATCAGCGGCGCTTGCCTGTTGTAACCATTGAGGCAGAGCCGTAAACACACGCCCCAACGCCGCAGCGTCATACACGGAGTCGGATTCACTTTCTTCATTGAACACCGCGCTCAGGTCAGTGATGTCAGCGAGTTGACGCTCAAGCAGTTCAACTGTGCATTGATTCGCCCCTGAAGGCGGTTTGATCGCTGCCACCTCTTCAAGTTGATTGTTGAGCAAAATCATCGTTTGCGTGTGAAGGCAATCCCCACTGGGTTCGTAGCGCTTCCAAGTCAGCGAATCAATCAGGTAACTGCTGCCCAGCACCCTGCCCATAACGCGGCCATAAGCACTCCACGTTGCAAAAGGCTCGATAGCTCCAGAAGGCTTGCATTGCATCACCTGCTCACGGCCGTCGACCTGATGCGCAATCAGAAGATCGGGGGATAACTGCGTGTACGCTGCCCCCGCTTGGGATACTTGAAACTGAGCGAAATACACCGTGGGCCTATCACTGGCGTTAAACACCCGCAAACGGTCCTCAATCACCGGGTACTTGAGTACCTGGCGCACCACCGCAATCTGCTCATCACTGAGCCATCCACGGGTATTGACCGAAGACAGCAACCTGCCACGCAGCAACGTCACCAACCAATGCTGACGGCTGCGAAAGATTCCCGTCGGCTGGTTCCAATAGTCAACCAGTGCCGCTTGAAAGGCTCTTCTCCACTCGCGCAAAACGACGCGTATGACCTGCTCTACCGTTGTCATCGGCAACAAGGGTGCAGCGCCCACTGACACAACCCCGCCAACGGGCACCTGTGCCAGAAAACATTGCTGAGGTTCGTAATACGTGTAGTAAAGGGGCGTTGCGCAGGCGATATGTCCAAGCACCGCCTCAAGTAGCACGTGTTGACGCGGTACGCTCAGGACGTGTTCTCGCTGATCAACGGTCCAGACAACATTCAGTTGATCAAGCGGCGGCAAGGTTCCCCAGGGGCCCAGTTTGCTTTTCAGGCTCTTCTCAAGCAACTCACTGACAACACTGCGTAATGTCGGCCGTGCGCTAAATTGATGAGCAATGGCCTGTTGCAGTACATCAGTAGGGTTCAGGGCTAGCGGCGTATCGGTGGGGGTTGTCATAGGGTATTGGCTTCCAGAAGGTTCACATTGGCGGGTCACCCACCATTGACGGTCATCTAAAAACAAAAAAGCCCTGCGACTGCGGTACACCTTTATGACGCGATGAGACACCTTGATGTTGCGTTCAGCGATCCATGAAAAAAGGCGCTCACCGATCACTCGGTAAGCGCCTTTGTTTACCCCTGTGGTTTACGCCAGGCTTTTGCTCACCACCTCAAACACATCGCTGGACAGCTCACCCGAATGACGGATGCGCTCCAGTTCAGCCTTCATCAGCGCCTGACGGGCGCTGTCGTATTTGCGCCAGCGCGTCAACGGCGCCAACTGGCGCGAAGCGATCTGTGGGTTTAAGCCGTTGAGCTGGATGACTATATCCGCAAGGAAGCGGTAACCCGAACCGTCCGCCGCATGGAAGTTGATCAGGTTTTGGCCGGCGAACGCACCCATCAACGCGCGTACCTTGTTCGGGTTCTTGATGTTGAAGGCCGGGTGTTCCATCAACTCGCGTACCCGCTGCAAGCCGCCAGGCAAAGTGCTACCCGCCTGCACGCTGAACCACTGATCCATGACCAACGGATTGTCCTTGAAGTGCTCGGCAAAACTGGCCAGTGCCTGGGCCTTTTCAGCCTCGAACGGCGAATTGACCAACACCGCCAGCGCGGTCAGGCGCTCAGTCATGTTGTCGCTGTGCTCGAATTGCTCCAGGGCTGCGGCCAGCACTTCGGGTTTGCCTGTGAGCATCAGGTACGACAACGCGATGTTTTGCAGCGCACGGCGCGCAAAGTGCGACGCTTGAGGCACATACGGCGTGGTTTTGGACACTTCACGGTTGACCTGATAACGCGCCCACAAGGCATCGTAAAGGCTGTCAGCGAGCTGTTTGCGAGCGAATTCGCGGGCGGCATGAATCGCCTCCACATCCGCAACGTCACTGATTTCAGTCAGGTAGGCTTCACCCGGCAGCGACAACATTTCTGCCACCATCGCCTGATCCAGTTGCTCATTGCCCAGCACACTGCGCAGGGCTTGAACCAGGCGTTGATCCATGACCAGCGCCTCGCCGCGCTGATGCTGCCCGATCAAGTCCTGCAACACCTGCACCGCTAACTGCTGACCTGCTTCCCAACGGTTGAAGCCATCGCTGTCGTGTTGCATGAGGAACATCAATTGGTCACGGCTGTACGCAAAGTGCAGTTTGACCGGGGCCGAGAAACCACGCAGCAACGACGGCAGCGGCTGTTCAGTGAGACCGGTAAAAGTGAACGTCTGCTGGCTTTCAGTCACCGACAACACTCGGCTGGTGCCCGCAGGCGACGATTCATCCGCCAATTGCAGTGGCAGTTCTTTGCCCCTGGCGTCCAGCAGGCCCAGTGCCACCGGGATCACAAACGGCAGTTTTTCAGTCTGCCCCGGTGTGGCCGGGCAGCTTTGGGTGAACGTCAGGCTGTAGGTCTGGCTCGCGCCATCGTACTGCTCGCTGACGCTCAGGCGCGGCGTCCCGGCCTGGCTGTACCAGCGCTTGAACTGGGTCAAGTCCACGCCGTTGGCGTCTTCCATGGCACTGATGAAATCGTCGCAGGTCACGGCCTGGCCGTCGTGGCGATCAAAGTACACGTCGCTGCCTTTGCGGAAACCTTCGGCACCGAGCAAGGTGTAAAGCATGCCCACCACTTCCGAGCCTTTCTCGTACACCGTCAGGGTGTAGAAGTTGGAGATTTCGATGAAGCTGTCCGGGCGTACCGCGTGAGCCATCGGGCCTGCGTCTTCAGCAAACTGATGAGTGCGCAGGTAGGCCACGTCCTGGATACGCTTGACCGTCGCCGAGTTCATGTCTGCCGAGAAACCTGCATCGCGAAACACGGTGAAGCCTTCCTTGAGCGACAACTGGAACCAGTCGCGGCAAGTCACGCGGTTGCCCGACCAGTTGTGGAAGTATTCATGCGCAACGATGGCTTCAACGCGCTGGTGGGCGGCGTCGGTCGCGGTCTCGGCACGCGCCAGCACGGCGCTGGAGTTGAAGATGTTAAGGCCCTTGTTCTCCATCGCGCCCATGTTGAAGTCGTTGACGGCCACGATCATGAAGATGTCCAGATCGTATTCACGGCCGTAGGTTTCTTCGTCCCAACGCATGGACTTTTTCAGGCTGTTCATGGCGTGCTGGCACTTGTCGATGTTTTCAGGTTCGACATAAATACGCAGCGCCACCTCGCGCTGGCTCATCGTGGTGAAGGTGTCTTCGACACACCACAGATCACCGGCCACCAGCGCAAACAGGTAAGCCGGTTTTTTGAACGGGTCTTCCCACGTCGCCCAGTGCCGACCTTCGTCCTGCGGGCCGCTGCCCACCGGGTTGCCGTTGGACAGCAGGATCGGGTAGCGATTTTTATCGCCGATCACCGTGGTGGTGAACGTGCTCATCACGTCAGGGCGGTCGAGGTAGTAGGTGATCTTGCGAAAGCCTTCAGCCTCGCACTGGGTGCAAAACATGCCGCCGGACTTGTACAGGCCCTCAAGCGCGGTGTTGGATTCAGGGTGGATCTTGACGCTGGTGTCCAGTACAAACTGTTCGGTTTGCGGGTGCAGGGTCAAGTGGCTGTCCGTGAGCTGATAGTCCTGCGCCGTCAGCTCCAGGTCATTGAGCTTGACCGACAGCAACTCCAACTGCTGGCCATCGAGCGCCAATGACGGCAAGCCTGCACCCCGTGCTGGGTTACGACGCATCACCAGCTGCGCATGAACCAGCGTGTGGTCCTCGAACAATTCAAAGGTCAGGTGCGTTTCGTCGATCAGATACTCGGGCGCCTGATAGTCCTTGAGGTAAATCATTTTCGGTTGTTCGGTGCGCATGCTGGAGTCCTTTTACTGATGCACGGCCAGCTCGTAGGCCGTGTATTTGCGAATGTTGATAACGCCGGTGTCAAAGATCAGGTACTGGCCCTTGATCCCCATCAGCGTGCCTTCGACGATCGGATCTTTGTCCAGATTGAAGCTGACGATCTTGCTCGGGTATTGCTCGACCGGGTAACGGATCTCGATGGGCGCAACGTCATGCAATGGTTGGACCGCTTGCAGGCCAAAACGCTCCTGCAACTGTTGCAAGCCTTCGGCACAGCTCTCAAACAATTGCTCACGCACTGCAACGAGGTCCACCGGCGCGGCGTCGCCCTTGAGCAGTGCACGCCAGTTGGTGCGGTCCCCCACTTGCGAGCGAAACAGGTCTTCGACAAACCCCGATTGCTGTCGCGTGGCCACACGCACAATCGGTATTGCCTGGCTGGCGCCCTGATCGAGCCAGCGCGTGGGCAACTGCGTGGCGCGGGTGATGCCGACTTTGATCCCTGACGAGTTGGCCAGGTACACCACGTGATCGGTCATGCAGAACTGCTCACCCCACGACGGATCACGGCACGTGCCTGCGGCGTAGTGGCAACGCTCCGGGCTCATGATGCACACATCGCATTGGGCCAGTTTGGTCATGCAGGGGTAGCAATAACCTTGGCTGAAGCTTTTTTTGGTTTTGCGCCCGCAGTGGGTGCAGTTGATCGCCCCCAAAAACTCCAGGCGCAGTTTAGTGCCGATCAACGGGTTGACCGGCACCTCGGTGTCACCCAAACGAAACGCATATTGAACAGTCGGCGATTCAAGGCGTGCCGACATTTTGCTGATTGCACCACGACCAATTTCAATCAATGGATGGCATCCGATTTGAACAGGATGTTAGGTACCGAGATGGACTTGGAGCTGCACTCCTGCGGGCCCATGTAACCGGTGCGCTGGTCTTCCGGCAGGTTGTGCAGTTCCCAGGCAATCATGGCCTGCAACGACAGCTCGCGCTGTTCGGCGGTCAGCTTGTTACCGTCCGCCCATTTGCCGATTTCCACGGCCAGTTTCAGGCTCTGGTAGATCTCGGGGGTAATGTTTTGGATCATTTCGTTGAAAGAGGACATGGTTCTTTTTTCCACTAAACAGTAATTAATCGCGTCGTCGCTGCCGCAGTCTGCGATAAGGGCCGAAAAACCTTCGCTCATTTCAGGAAGGCTCGCCACGTATACATTGCAGCCTTGGGCATCGACTTACAGGGCATGAGTCTGCTTTCTTCGGGCCCACAGGCCGCCGAGCAAGCCGGTGAGGCAACCGATCAACAGCCCGCCCACGTGGGCGGCGTTGGCAATCTGTCCAAAACCGATCAGTGACACCAGGCCGGACAAGCACACGGCCAGCCACACCAACATCATCACCAAAACCCCGCGAGGCAGGCGATACAGCGGGTTTGGCGCCATCAACTGGTAAATCCACACATGCCCCAACAGGCCGTACAGCACGCCGGACAAGCCGCCAAACAGGCTCGGGCCGCCAAACAGGTACTGGGCAAAGTTGGACACCAAGCTGAACAACAGGCTCAACCCAATGAGATTGATGCTGCCCTGACGCATTTCGATGCGTCGCCCCAATTCCCAGTACCACAGGCCGTTCATGGCGATGTGCAAGAAACCGAAGTGAATCAGCATCGGGGTGAACAATCTCCACCATTGCCCGGCGGCCAAGCTATCCGACAAAGGTGTGAACTGGATGTACTGCCCGCGAATGCTGAAGTCGAGAAATGTCAGCCCGCTGAGGGTCGAGAGGTTTTCACCCAGTTGCGTCACCACCGCGACGATGATGCACAACAGCAAAATCGCGGCAGTGGCCGGACTGTCGCGCAGTTGCTGGACAAAGCCGGGGCGCGCCATCGCTGGCGGGCGCTCAACAACCGGTAATTGATGCTCGGGATCACCCTGAGGGAAACGCTGATACAGGCTACGCACATCGTCAGCGATGCCGTCAGGCGCCCACACCACTTGCTCGCCCGCCTCTTCACTGACGCGATGCGGCACTTGCAAGCGCTTGAGCAAGCTGACAAAGCCACTTAAATCAGTCGACAGCGGCAAACGTAATACAGCAACAGCACTCATTGAATAGCCTCCGGGCGCTCAACATCCACCCATACAAATTTGTGCGGATCGAGGCGTGTTTCCTGATCCAGACGATAGGCCACCAACTTGCCGTACAACACGGCACTGTAATCCAGGCAGGCCAGGTTTGGCCGGATCGGTGCAGGCTTGCCACTGCGCCAGTAGTGACCGACAAACAACATTGGCTCTTCAATGCCGTAGCGCAGCAAGGCGCCTTTTTCAGTAGGCGATAGGGGCTTTTGTGCCACGCCTGCGGGCAGTGCATCCGGCTGAAACACAATATCGCCGTAGGTCTTGGGGTCGTCTTCCCAGAATTTGGTGCGAAAAAACGCTCGCGTCAGACCGTCGCCACCGGTCAACGTCATGCCGTTCGGCAAGCGCATGTCGGTGCCGCGCAGCAGGCGATTGAAGCTCATAGTGGCAAAGCTTTCAGGCTGCGCCGCCGCTTGCAGGAACGGTTCGTCGATGCAGCCATCGGGGTATTGCGCGCGCAGGGTGGCAATCACATCCGCATCCCAGCAGGCATGCACCACCCGAAAGCGACCGGCATCGACAAACAGCGGCATGTCGTAAAACCACTGCACAAAGTCGCGCCACTCGCCGGGGTACTGGGCAAATTGCTCCAGGGTTTCGTGGATCAGCCGGGTGTGGCGCGGGGTGTGCTCACGCACATACTGCTTGCCACTGCCCGCAGGCGCCGGTGTGCACCAACCCAGCGCGTTGAACTCATGGTTACCCATCAGGCACAGCGCGTGCTGCGCCACAACCATGTCGCGCACGATATGCAGCGCCTCGCGGATCCGCGGACCGCGGTCGATGATGTCACCCAGAAACACCGCCATGCGTTGCGCGTGTTGCCACACACCGCCACGTTTGCGATAGCCCAGACGCTCCAACAGATGCTCAAGGGTATGAGCACAGCCATGCACGTCACCGATCAGATCGTAACTGCGCGCGGGATCGAGCATCAGTCGCTCCTACCGCCCAGTCGGCTACCCCAACCGAGCTTGGTCCGACACACTTCATAGTAGTTGTGGTCCAACGGGTGAATCAGGCGCAGCTTTTGCGCTTTTTTGCTGACGGTGATGGTGTCGCCGGGCGCGCAGGTGAAATGGTTCTGACCGTCGCACGACACTTGTGGGTAGATCTGCATGTCCTTGGCCACCACGATTTTCAGCTCGCTGTTGCCATCCACCACAATCGGCCGGCTGCTGAGGGTGTGCGGGTACATGGGCACAATGACAATGGCATCCAGCTTGGGGTGCATGATCGGGCCGCCGGCCGACATGGCGTAGGCCGTGGAGCCCGTCGGCGTGGCCACGATCAGGCCGTCGGCTTTCTGGCTGCACACGAACTGACCGTCGATGTGCAATTCGAATTCAATCATGCGCGTGGATTTACCGGGGTGCAGCACCACGTCGTTCAGCGCGTCGCCCTGGCCAATGGCTTCGCCGTGACGGCGCACTTCGGCTTGCAACAGAAAGCGGTTTTCAACCAGGTAATGGCCGTCGAGCACCTCGGCCACTTTGACTTCGAGTTCATCCGGACGAATGTCGGTCAAAAACCCCAGGCTGCCCCGGTTGATGCCCAGCACCGGGACATTGTGCCGCGCCAGTGCGCGAGCGGCGCCCAGCAAGCTGCCATCGCCGCCGACCACAATCACCATGTCGCACACTTCACCGAGCATTTTGCGCGACGAAGTTTGCAAGCCATGACCGGGCAACACTTCGGCAATGGTGTCTTCGAGGATCACGTGCATGTGCCGCTCGAGCAGGAATTTTTTCAGTCGGCGAACCGTGTCGAGCACTTGCGAACTGCCCAAACGACCAATGATGCCGATATTACGAAATTGCTCCATGAGGCTCCTGCGGGATACGTGACGGGCGAAAACGACGATTATGGGCGAAAGCACACGATAGACAAAACCCTTTCAGCCCTTCAGCACGCTATGCTCGCAGCATGATCCTCTTCCCCGACTTGCTCAACCTGCCCCGCCAGCTACGTCACCCCCAGGTGCGGGATTTGGCGTGGGTGATCCTCGCGCCCCCTATGCTCAGCCAAACCCCGTGGCCACAACGTCACCCGCTGGCTGGCAGCGACTGGGTACAGGCCCCGGATGCGCTCGAGCACTGGCTGCGGGCACTGGATCAGCACAGCCAACCCCTGGAGGACTGGCTCGCGCAGGCCACCACGCGCAGGCTCGGCCGTTACTACGAGCGACTGTGGCAGTTTGCTATCCAGCGCGCACCCGGTGTGGCGTTGATTGCAGCCAACCTGCCCATTCGCGTGGGTGGCCACACGCTGGGCGAACTGGACATGCTGTTGCGTGATCGCGACGGCGTGCATCACCTCGAACTGGCGATCAAGCTCTATCTGGGGCCGCAACAGGGCGACGGCCGCGACCCCGCGCAATGGCTTGGCCCCGGCAGCAATGACCGACTGGACCGCAAACTCAACCACTTCGCCCAGCATCAGTTGCCGATGTCCAGCCGGGCGCAAAGCCGCGAGATTCTGGCCGGGCTGGATATCCAACAGTTCAGCGCGCACCTGTGGCTGGGCGGCTACCTGCTGTACCCGTGGCCCGGCCATGCGCAGCCGCCGGCGGGCGCTCACCCTCAACACTTGCGCGGGCGGTGGCTGCATCAGCGCGACTGGCCTGCGTTTGTCCGTCAGAGCGCCCAAGGCTGCTGGCAGCCGCTGCCACGCCATGCGTGGCTGGCGCCCGCCCACTACGGCCCGCAAGACTGCTGGAGTGCATCCCAGCTCAAGGGCTGGCTGAGCCAATTACATCCCCAGGCACCCGCGCAATTATTGGTGCGCCTGACTCAAAATAACGACGGTGACTGGGAGGAAGCCGAGCGTTTGTTTCTGGTGTCCGACGTGTGGCCAAACCTGCCGGGGAACAGCGAATCCATGCAATCGTGTGCAACCGTATTAAAGTGAACGCACTGCGTCAGAAAAGAACGCAGGCTTAAGACCTGAACCGTGAGGAAACACCATGTCCTGGAAAAGCTCGACTGACCGTTACAGTCGTATGTCCATCGCCCTGCACTGGCTGATGGTGCTGTTATTTGTATTGATCTACGCCGCCATTGAGTTTCGCGGGATCTTCCCCAAAGACAGCGACGGCCGCACGCTGATGAAAGATGCACATTTCATGCTCGGTTTAACCGTGTTTGCGCTGGTTTGGCTGCGCCTGCTGGCACGCACCCTTGGCGTGGCGCCCACCATCACGCCAACACCGCCCGCCTGGCAAACCGCACTCGCGACCCTCATGCACTGGGCGTTGTATGTGTTCATGATCGCCATGCCGGTCATGGGGTTTCTGGTGCTGAGCTACAACGACAAGTCGATATTTTTCTACGGCTTTGACCTGCCGCCGTTAACCCTCAAAGACATCGACACTGCCAAACAGATCAAGGGCTGGCACGAACTGGGCGGCACCCTTGGTTACTGGCTGATCGGTCTGCATGCACTGGCCGGCCTGGCGCATCACTACGTGATCAAAGACAACACCTTGCTGCGCATGCTGCCCAAGCGCAGCTAAACCGTTGAGGCAAATCCCCGGCGGCCCTGCAAGCCGCCGGTGTGCACAAAAACCACTCGCCGACCGCGTGCAATATGCCCCGATTGCACCGCCTCTTTGAGCGCCAACAAGGCCTTGGCGGTGTACAGCGGTTCCAGCGGCAACCCACTCGACTGTTCGCTGGCGCGCATAAATTCCAGCAACTGATCATCGACCTTGGCAAACCCGCCACGGCTGGCCTCGATCAACTGATAAGGCCGCGAGGCCAGCCCGGCCTGTTGCAAGATGGCCTGCACATTAGGTGCCACCCCATGATCCTGCGGCACCGCCAGCGCGCCAAACACCTCGCGCGGGTCTGCAAGCACCAAGCCTGCCAGCGTAGTCCCGGTGCCCGCCGCCAACCACCACGCGTCATAATCCGCCCAGCCGACAGCACCCAGTTGCTCGCGCACCTGCGTCACCAGCGGCGCGCACCCTAAAGCGCCCGCCAGCCCACCTCCGCCTTCGGGCACGGCGTGTAACTGCGGATACATCTCGTGCCAGGGCAGCCAGAAACCCGGCTCATGCCGGGCGCGATACCCGGCAAACCCCAGCCAATGCAGATGCATGCCAAAGTCTTGCAGGTCGCGGGTGGTCGGTGTTGCTTGAGGGTGCCCGCGCAGCAGGCCCACGGTGGTAAAGCCGAAGCGTTTACCCGCCGCGGCCAGCGCATGCAAATGATTGGAGTGTGCCCCGCCGAGGCTGATCAGGCCCTGCGCGCCAGCGGCCTGAGCGGCCCTTAAGTGATGATGCAGCTTGAACCATTTGTTACCACTGATCAGCGGGTCAATCAGGTCCAGGCGCAGCACCGCCACCTCTACCCCGGCGTTTGTCAGCCAGTCAACGTGCAAGCGCTGCAAAGGCGCATAAGGCTGCCAGTCAATCAAAGGCACGGTCACGGCAGACTCCGCTCAAAAATGAGCGGAGTTTAGCGCACCTCAATCGCTTATAGCTCGGCCGCCAGCCGCGACCCCTGATTGATCGCACGCTTGGCGTCCAACTCAGCGGCAACATCGGCGCCACCGATCAAATGCACGCGCTGCCCGGCGGCTTCCAGACCTTGTTGCAATTCACGCAGCGGGTCCTGGCCTGCGCAGATCACGATGTTGTCGACCGCCAGCAGTTGCGGCTCGCCCTCGCCGATGCGGATGTGCAGACCTTGATCGTCAATGCTCAGGTATTCGACGCTGTTGAGCATCTGCACGTGTTTGTTTTTCAAGCCGGTGCGGTGAATCCAGCCGGTGGTTTTACCTAAACCTTCACCCACTTTGGTTTTTTTGCGCTGCAACAGGAACACCTGACGCGCGGGCGATTCAACCTCAGGCTGGATACCTGCCACCCCGCCACGGGCTTCAAGCCGGGTGTCAATGCCCCACTCCTTCCAGAACGCGTCGCGGTCCTGACTGGTGGATGCGCCCTTGTGCACCAAAAACTCCGACACATCAAAACCGATACCGCCCGCGCCAATCACAGCCACCTTGGCGCCCACCGGCTTGCGTTGCAGGATCACATCCAGATAACTCAGCACTTTGGGGTGATCGATACCCGGGATCGCCGGGGTGCGCGGTGCAATGCCGGTGGCCAGAATGATTTCGTCGAAGTGGCCCGCCAGCAGGTGCTCAACGTCCACGCGGGTATTGAGACACACCTCGACCCCGGTGGTTTGCAGCTTGCGCTTGAAGTAACGCAGGGTCTCGAAGAACTCCTCTTTGCCCGGTACACGTTTGGCCACGTTGAACTGGCCGCCAATTTCACTGCCCGAATCAAGCAACGTGACCTGATGCCCCCGTTCGGCCGCCACAGTGGCCGCCGAGAGGCCCGCTGGACCGGCACCGACCACGGCAATTTTTTTCACGTCGATGGTCGGCAAGTAGTTGAGTTCGGTTTCATGACAGGCGCGCGGGTTGACCAGGCAACTGGTGAGTTTGCCGCCAAAGGTGTGATCCAGGCACGCCTGATTACAGCCAATACAGGTGTTGATTTCATCGCTGCGCCCGGCAGCGGCCTTGTTGACGAATTCAGGGTCAGCCAAAAACGGCCGCGCCATCGACACCATGTCGGCATCGCCCTCAGCCAGAATCTGCTCGGCGATCTCAGGGGTGTTGATGCGGTTGGTGGTAATCAGCGGCACGCTGACCGAGCCGCGCAACTTGGCGGTGACTTTGCTGAATGCGCCACGCGGAACTTTGGTGGCAATGGTCGGAATACGCGCTTCATGCCAGCCAATACCGGTGTTAATCAGGGTTGCACCGGCCTGCTCGACCGCTTGGGCCAGTTGCACGATTTCATCCCAGACGCTGCCGCCCTCCACCAGATCAAGCATCGACAGGCGATAAATGATGATGAAGTTCGCACCCACCGCTTCACGCACGCGGCGCACGATCTCGACCGGCAGGCGCATGCGATTTTCATAGCTGCCGCCCCAACGGTCAGTGCGATGGTTGGTGTGAGCCGCCAGGAACTGGTTAATGAAGTAGCCTTCAGAGCCCATGATCTCGACGCCATCATAGCCAGCGCTTTGCGCCAGTTTGGCGCAGGTCACGAAATCGCTGATTTGCTTCTCGATACCCGCCTCGTCCAGTTCTTTGGGCTTGAACGGGTTAATCGGTGCCTGAATCGCACTCGGCGCCACTTGGCGAGGGCTGTAGGCATAACGCCCGGCGTGAAGGATCTGCAAACAGATTTTGCCCCCCGCTGCGTGCACCGCTTGCGTCACCACCACATGCTTCTCGGCTTCTTCAGCGGTACTGAGTTTGGCTGCACCGCTGTACACACCGCCTTCGTCGTTGGGCGCGATGCCACCTGTGACCATCAATCCCACGCCGCCTTGGGCGCGTTCGGCAAAGTAGACGGCCATGCGCTCGAAACCGCCGGGTTTTTCTTCAAGGCCGGTGTGCATCGAGCCCATCAAACTGCGGTTGCGCAGCGTGGTAAAACCCAGGTCCAGCGGGGCCATCAAATGCGGGTAGTGAGTGGCAGTCATCAGGTTGCTCCACAACAGGCTAATTCACGGAACGCGGGATGCTCTGCGGCTCCCGTCGTTGAAGGTAAGGCACAGTAATGGCATGCCCGACCCCGCTCAATGACCCAAAGTGACAAATTATTAACCCAATTGCGCAGCGCCCCTTGGCAAGTGTGC
This sequence comes from Pseudomonas weihenstephanensis, assembly GCF_016812185.1. Lineage (NCBI taxonomy): Bacteria > Pseudomonadati > Pseudomonadota > Gammaproteobacteria > Pseudomonadales > Pseudomonadaceae > Pseudomonas > Pseudomonas weihenstephanensis. Next base: position 406,048 of record NZ_JAAEBV010000003.1, read on the forward strand.
ATACGCCACCTACCCTAGACGCCGAATCCTGCAAATGGCTGCCTGCTCTATTTCCCATGCGTACTTTAATTGGCTGCACCCTACTGATTGCTCTTGCCGCCGCGGGTGGCGGTTATGCGTACTGGACCGAGCAACGAGAGGTCGGCCACTACCTGTCTGACCTGCGGGTTGAACTGGCGATCAACGATGGCGTCGATAGCGGACGTGGCAACTTGTTAGGCATCGAAGCCCAACTGTCGCCGCGTGACTATCAAAGCCTGGCGCTGCTTCACCTCAAGCTGGCCGCCTATATGAGCAAAGCGCGTGATGCCGGTTTGCTCAACGACAAAACCATCGTCGTATTGCCCGAGCACATTGGCACCTGGCTAATGTTTCGCGGTGAAAAAAACGAACTGTACCAAGCCCGCGATTTGAACGAAGCCATGCACTGGCTGGCCATCAGCAACCCGTTGACGTTTACCCGTGCGTGGCTGGGCGCCGTCGGTGAAAGCCGCCTCAACGATGCGCATTTGCGCATGAAAGCCGCGAGCATGGCCGCTGATTACCAAACCTTGTTTGGCGGGCTGGCCAAGGAGTTCGGCGTGACGCTGGTGGCCGGGAGCATTGCGCTGCCCGACCCGCGCATCGAAAACGGCACGCTGCGGGCAGGCACGGGGCCGCTGTACAACAGCAGTGTGGTGTTTGACCGCAATGGCGCCGCGCAGGGCAAACCGCAGCGGCAATTGCTGCCCACCTATGAAGAACAAACCTACATCCAGCCCAGCCCCGACCACCAGCTGAATGTGATTGACACCCCGGCCGGGCGCCTGGGCATTTTGCTCGGCAGCGACAGCTGGTACCCCGAAAACTATCGCTCACTCAACGAGCAGCAGGCGCAGTTCATCGCGGTGCCTGCGTTTATCACGGGTAAAGACACCTGGCAAAAACCGTGGGGCGGCTATAAGAGCGTTTCGACACCCAGCGAAATCAGCCTCAAGCCCGGTGAAGTCAGCGAGGGCGCAGCCTGGCACCGTTTAACGCTCATCAGCAGCGTGCCCACCAGCACCGCCGAAGCCGGAATCACGGTGTTCTCACAAGGCAAGTTCTGGAACAAGCACAGTGGCGGGCAAAGCTTTATCAGCCGTAACGGTTTGACCAGCCATGACATGCCGGTGACCAGCGCACGCCTGCTCAATCTCTGGTTGTAAACCATGAAACCGTTGCCGATGCGCCTGGGGGATTTATCGGTCGGCTTCGTGCAGCAACTGGCCGATGCGGTGCGCAGTTATGGCCACGACCCGCAGCCTTTGCTCAACCAGTACGGGCTGGATGCCGCCCGCTTGAGCCAGCCGCTGGCGCGGTTGTCGATCCCGCGCTACATGCGCCTGGGGCATGCCGCCATTGCGCTGACCCAGCAACCGGCGCTGGGTTTGCGCATGGGCCAACTGAGCCGCCTGAGCCAGGCCGGGCTGGCCGGCGTGACAGCCGCCCAAGCGCCCACGGTGCGTGAAGCGGCACGCACATTGATTCGTTTCGAAGCGCTGTATGGCTCCAATTACCGCGGTCAGTCGAGCCTGCACGAAGATGCCCGGGGCGCCTGGCTGCGCTTTTATTCCATCAGCCCGTATAACGCCTATAACCGCTTTGTCGTGGACTCGATCATTTCCGGCTGGCTGCACCAGTTATCGTCGGTGGCGGGCACGACGCTGATCAGTGAACACATCGACATCGAGTTCAGTGAGCCCGATTACGCCGAGCAATACCGCCACCTCAGCCATCACCCGCTGCACTTTCGCGCCGACACCAATCAGTTGCGCTTGAACCATGACGCGCTGGACCTGCGCAATGCGCAGCATTGCCCCAGCACCTGGTCTTGTTTGCTGCTGATGTGTGAACGCGAACTGGAGCAACTGACCCGCACCCGCAGCCTGCGTGAACGCATCACTCAACTGCTGGGACCGTTGCTCAATGGCGGCCGTGAACCCGACCTGGAAGAAGTGGCTGCGCGCCTCAAGCTGCCGACCTGGACCCTGCGGCGCAAGCTCACCGAAGAAGGCACGCAGTTTCGCGCCATTCTCAACGACACGCGCCGCGACCTCGCCATGACCTACATCCGCGATACAGAGTTGGCGTTTGGTGAAATTGCGTATTTGTTGGGATTTGCCTCAGCCGAGGCGTTTCAACGCGCCTTCAAACGCTGGAACGCCGAAACCCCGGGAGAGTTTCGACGTCGCCAGCGCCAGTCGGCTTGACAGGGCAACGCTGCGATCACAACTCGGTGGCGTCATCAGCGGGGTCCTGCGGGTCCAGTTCAGATGCCTGATATTCAAGCAGCTCTTCCTGATAGTCATCCATGTCGGCATCCTTGGGTGTCTGGGGTCGTGTTCGAGCCAGCATAAGGTGCCCGCATGAAGGAAAAATGACACCTTCGCGGGCAGACCCGGCGCTCAGCATTAAACGTAGCAGAACGTTTCGGATTTACCGCGCCTTTATTGCATCGGCATCGCTTCAAGGGTTGCGGGTGCCGTCACGGGCACAGGCGCTTGAGCCGGTTGGGACGTTTCAGGTGCCGGGGCATCAGACGCCTGCGGTGCTGCAGGCACTGGCACTTGAGGTGTTACAGGCACCTCGATCGGGGTAATGGGTGCCGCTTCAGCTGGCGGCACCACCGGCTGTGAGCCGACCGGCTCGGCCACCAGCGGCTCAGCCAGCGGTGTTGCGGGCACAACCACAACCGGGGCGATAACGGCCGGCGCCACCGGTGCAAGCGCGCCCGGGACGTCATCCACCTTGGCAGGCACCGGGTCAGGCACCCCCAGTTCAGCCTTGGGTGTCTCTTCGATGTGCGCAGCGTGTTTCACATCTTTGGGCAAATACACTTCGACCAAGGAGAAGAAGCGATCATAAAACTGCGCCGACGACACGGTTTCGCTGGCGACTTTGACCATCGAGTCATCGGTCGAGCCAATCGGCATCGACACCGATCCCAACACGCCCACCCCCAGGCTGGCCGAATTATTCACCTTCTTCAGCGCATAGCGGTCCTGCAAGGCGTTGGCAAACATGGTGGAGTGATGGCTGGCTGCGCCGTCATCGGCACAGACCACGCTAAAGCTGATTTCCAGATGGCTTTCACCGGTTTGTTGAAAGCTTTTGTGGCCACTGATCATTTTTGGGTCGCGACTGCCGATGATGTAGCCCTGACTGAGCAAGGCACGGCGCGCCGCTTCGCACGCGGCTTTGTCGGCCACCGGGTAGTTGCGCGAGAACGTGCCGGAGTCATCGAAATTTTCATGCTCGTAAATCGCGGTTTTCTGCGTCGAGCAACCTGCGAGGCTTGTCAGCACAAAGGCGGCAAAAGCAGTACGCAGGGGGAATGACTTGAACATTGAACATCCTGAAGAGAACGGTGCGGGCGAATGCGCGCAGTTTGCTCGGATGAGTGACGCAGAACAAGTCGAAGATGAGGCGCCCGTGCGTGGCCTGCGCCAACCGCTACGCACGAGGCTCATGACTATTGAGCGGCCTTCTCGTTCGCACTCAAGTCGGTGTTGCCATCCCAACCGCCGCCCAGCGCGGTAATCAGATTAACGCTGGCAATCAACCGGCTTTGTTGCAGGTTGAGCACGGTGCGCTCTGCACTCAACGCCGTGGCTTGCACCACGACCACGTCCAGATAGGCAATCAAGCCCGCCTTGTACTGGTTGCTGGTCAAGCGCAACGACTCACGCGCCGAGTCCAGCGCCTGCTGCTGCACCACAGCCTCGTCTTCGAGCACCTTCAACTGCACCAGGTAGTTTTCAACTTCGCGAAAACCATCGAGCACGGTCTGCCGGTATTTGGCGACGGTCTGGTCATACAGCGCTTCATTGCGATCCACTTCGGCCGAACGCTGACCACCATCAAACAGCGGCAAGGCGATTTTGGGCCCCACTGACCAAAAACGGTTCGGCACGCTGATCCAGTCTTCATAGGTACTGCTGCTGTAACCGCCGGACAGGCTCAAGCTCAAATCAGGGTAGTACGCCGCTTTGGCGACCCCTATATTGGCGTTTGCCGCAATGATTGAGCGTTCCGCCGAAGCGATATCCGGGCGCCGCTCCAGCAATTGCGACGGCAAGCTCACAGGAATTTGCGGCAAGGCAGGCACCGCCTGGGTTTCGGCCAGCGCGAAACCTGCGGGCGGTTGCCCGGTGAGCACGGCGATGGCGTTTTCAAACTGGGCGCGCTGCCAGATCAGGTCGATCAGGTTGGCCTGGGTGTTGCGCAGCTGGGTTTGTGCCTGAGCCACGGCATCTTTGCCGGAGATGCCCGCACGGTACTGGTTTTCGCTCATTTTCAGCGAACGCTCATAGGCCACGACGGTGTCTTGCAGCAAGCGTTTTTGTTGGTCGATCACACGCAATTGCAGGTAGTTCTGCACCAGTTCCGACTGTTGACTCAAACGCATGGCCGCCAGATCGGCGAGACTGGCCTCGGCGCTGGCTTCATTGGCTTCCAGGCCCCGGCGCAACTTGCCCCACACATCGGCCTCCCAGCTCACGCCGACCTGCGCGTTCAGCGTGTCCCGAATGCCGCTGCTGGAACTGGTCAGACTGGAGTTGGAGCTGCCGGTGCCCTGGCTGGAACGGGTTTTACCCACGCTCAAGTCGGCACTCGGAAAAAAAGCCCCACGCGCACTGCGCACCAGGGCCTGCGCCTGACGAAACTGGGCTTCGGCCTGCGCAACGGTCTGGTTGGAGCGGTTGAGGGTCTGGACCAGGTCATTGAGCTGCGCGTCGCCATACAGCTCCCACCACGCACCCCGCGCCAAAGCGTCGCTTGGGTTGGCTTGGCGCCAGCCCGCCGCTTCCTTGAACGCCACCGGCGTGGTGGTGTCAGGGCGCTGATAATCCGGGCCAATCGCGCAGGCGTTGAGCAACAGGGTGGACAGCACCAGTGCCAACAGGCGCGAACCGCGTGCCAGCGCCCACGGTTGGGACGACAGAGCCGGTGCAAGGGTAAGCAAACGATGGGTCATAGCGCAGTTTCCAGAGCAGCATCAGTGCGCACGCCGCGCCATTTATTGAAACGATGGCGCGTGCGGTCGAGATAGAGGTAAACCACCGGGGTGGTGTAAAGGGTCAGGATCTGGCTGAAGATCAAACCGCCGATGATGGTCAGGCCCAGCGGTTGACGCATTTCGGCGCCCTCGGCGGTACTGAGCATCAGCGGCAGTGCGCCGAGAATGGCGGCCAGCGTGGTCATCAAAATCGGGCGCAAACGTTGCAAACAGGCGCTACGGATCGACTCCAGCGGGTTCATGCCTGAGTGACGTTCGAGTTGCAGCGCCAGGTCGATCATCAGAATCGCGTTTTTCTTCACCACCCCGATCAGCAAGAACAAACCGAGCAGCGAGATCAGGCTGAACTCTCCGCCCGTGAGGTAGATGCTCAACAACGCCCCGACCCCCGCCGACGGTAAGGTCGAAAGGATGGTTAAGGGGTGAATGTAGCTTTCGTAAAGAATCCCCAGTACCAGGTACACCGCCACCAGCGCGCCAAGAATCATGAACGGCTGACTTTTTTGCGTGTCGGCAAAGGCGTCGCCCGTCCCGGCCATTTTTGCAATCACTTCTTCGGGCAGCCCAAGCTTGGCAATCGCCCGTTCAATGGCCGCAGTGCCCTGCTCCAGCGTGACGCCGGGCGCCATGTCAAACGCGATGGACTCTGACGCAAACTGACCTTCGTGCGAGACGCGATCGTTCTGCAAGCTGTTTTCATAGTGCGCAATCGCCGACAACGGGATGCGCTGGCCCTCGGCCGTAATCACCTGCACCTGATTCAAGGTTTCGGGGTCTTGGGCGTATTTGGGGTTGACCTCCATGACGACTTGATACTGGTTCAGGCTGTCGTAAATGGTAGAAATCTGGCGCTGACTGTAGGCGTTGTTGAGCACGGCAGTGACCATGTCCATGTCCACCCCCAGGCGCTTGGCCTGATCACGGTCGACCACCAGCGTGACTTGCTGCGCGCCACGGCCTTCGCGCGCATCAATGGCGGTCAACTCCGGCAGCGCCTTGAACGCGGCCACGACTTTGGGATACCAGGTGCGCAGTTCGGCGAGGTCGCCACTTTGCAGGATGTAGGCGTATTGCGAACTGGTTTGATCACGTCCGCCGCCAAATTGCAGGTCCTGATCGGCCATCAGCATCAGGCGCCCGCCCGGCACCTTGGGCATGTTTTCACGCAAGCGTTCGATGACTTTTTGCGCCGACACCTTGCGCTCAGACACCGGCTTGAGGCGCACGATCATGAACGCATTGTTGGTGCCGCCGTTACCGCCAATAAAGCCCGCCACGCTTTCTACCGCAGGGTCTGCCAACACCGCCTTGCGAAAGATTTCCATCTTGGGCTGCATCACGCTGAACGACAGGCCATCGTCACCGCGTACAAAACCGATCAACTGCCCGGTGTCCTGCTGCGGCATAAACGTTTTAGGCACCACCACATACAACGCCACGTTGACGCCAATGGTCAGCAGCAGGCTCAACAGCGTCAGGCGTTTGTGCCGCAACACCCAATCCAGGCTGCGCGCATAGCCGCTGACCATGCGCTCGTTGAGGCGTATGCTCCAGCGCTGCATGGCGTTTTCAGTGCCCGGCACGTGAGGCTTGAGCCAGCGTGCGCAGAGCATCGGGGTGAGGGTCAAGGAGACCACCAGCGACACCACAATCGAGGCCGCCAGAGTAATGGAGAACTCGCGGAACAGGCTTTCTACAATCCCGCCCATAAATAGAATCGACAGGAACACCGCCACCAGCGAGACGTTCATCGAGAGCAAGGTAAAACCGACTTCCTTGGCCCCCAGGTACGCGGCTTTCATCGGCGCGATCCCGGCGTCGATATGGCGCGAGATGTTCTCCAGCACCACAATCGCATCGTCGACCACCAGTCCGGTGGCCAGGATCAGCGCCATCAGCGACAGGTTGTTCAGCGAAAAACCGTACAGGTACATGATGGCAAAGGTGCCCACCAACGACACCGGCACCGCCAGCGTCGGGATCAGCGAGGCGCGAAAATTACCCAAAAACAGAAACACCACCAAAATCACCAGCGCCACAGCAATCAGCAAGGTCATTTCGGCTTCGTGCAAGGTGGCTTTGATCACCGGTGAACGGTCCATCGCCACGTTCAGTTGCACACTGGCCGGCAACACCGCTTGCAGCGCTGGCAACTGCGCCTTGATCGCGTTCACGGTTTCAATGATGTTGGCCCCGGCCTGCCGGTTGACCACCAGCAACACCGCCGCATCATTGTTGAAAAAACCACTGTTGTAGCGGTCCTCAACGCTGTCTTTGACCGTGGCCACATGGCTGAGGCGCAACGCGGCGCCATCTTGGTAGCGGATGATCAGCGGTTCGTAATCTTTGGCCTTTTCCAGTTGATCGTTGGCCTGGATCTGCCAGTTATGGTCATCGTCGGACACCGCCCCCTTGGGCCGGCGCACGTTTGCGTTGGCGATGGTGCGACGCACGTCATCCAGCGCGACGCCGTACTGGTTGAGCAGTTGCGGCTCTAACTCGATACGCACGGCAGGCAGCGAACTGCCGCCAATCTGCACCTCTCCAACCCCCGGCACCTGCGACAAACTTTGCGACAGGATGGTCGAGGCCAAGTCGTACAACTGGCCCTTGGACAGCACTTGACTGGTCAGAGACAGCACCATGATGGGCGCTTGCGAGGGGTTGATTTTCTTGTAGGTTGGCATGCTTTTCATGCCACTGGGCAGCAGGTTGCGCGAGGCGTTGATGGCCGCCTGCACTTCGCGCGCGGCGCCGTTGATGTCGCGGTCCTGATCGAACTGCAAAATCACCCGGGTTGAACCCTGGCTTGAGTTGCTGCTCATGGTGTTGACCCCGGCAATCGCACCGAAGGCCCGCTCCAGCGGCGTGGCCACGGTCGACGCCATGACCTCGGGGCTGGCACCCGGCAAGTTGGCCGACACCACAATCACCGGAAAATCCATCTGCGGCAACGGCGACACCGGCAACAGACCAAAACTCACCCCACCCAGCAACATGATTGCCAGGCTCAGCAGCATCGTGGCGACCGGCCGCCGAATAAAAGGCCCGGACAGGTTCATACCGACGCCTGCTCAGGCTGGGCCACATCACCCCGCCAGCGGCGGCCGAGTCGGTCGAAATACAGGTAAATCACCGGGGTAGTGAACAGGGTCAGCACTTGGCTGACCAACAGACCGCCGACCATCACCAGGCCCAAAGGCTGACGCAATTCGGCCCCGGAACCGGTGGCCAGCATCAGCGGCACGGCACCAAACAGGGCCGCCAGCGTGGTCATCAGAATCGGTCGGAAGCGCAGCAGCGCCGCCTGGTAAATCGCCTGCTCGGGGGCCATGCCCTGATTGCGCTCAGCATCGAGGGCGAAGTCGATCATCATGATCGCGTTCTTTTTCACGATACCGATCAGCAGGATGATGCCGATGATGGCGATCATGCCCAGATCGTTGCCACTGAGGATCAGCGCCAACAAAGCCCCGACCGCCGCGGACGGTAAGGTCGAGAGGATGGTAATCGGGTGAATGTAGCTCTCGTACAACACGCCCAGCACGATGTACATGGTCACCACCGCTGCCAGAATCAGCAACAAGGTGCTCGACAGCGAGGCCTGAAACGCTTGCGCCGCACCCTGGAACTGGGTCTGCACACCGACCGGCATGCCGATGTCTTTGCGCACCTGATCGATCAATTCAACGGCCTGCCCCAGCGCCACGCCGGGCGCCAGGTTGAACGAGACCATCACCGAGGGGAATTGGCCGATGTGCGACACGGCCAGTTGCGCCTGGCGCTCTTCAATCCTGGCCAGGTTCGACAACCGAACCTGTCCGCCGTCGGTGGTTTTGACGTGGATCTGGTCCAGCGCCTGCGGGCCGATTTTCTCGCCGTCCTGCGCCTGCAACACCACACGGTATTGGCTGGCCTGCGTGTAGATGGTCGAAATCTGCCGCTGCCCGAACGCGTCATACAGCGCATCCGTGATATTGGCCACCGAAACGCCCAGGCGGGACGCAGCATCGCGATCAATCACCAGGTACACCTGCAAACCTTTGTCTTGCAGGTCGCTGGCGACATCTTTGAGTTCAGGCTGATTGGCCAATGCACTGACCAGCTTCTGGCTCCAGGTGCTGAGCAGCTCGGCATCCGGGGACGACAGGCTGAACTGGTATTGAGTGCGGCTCACACGGTCTTCGATGGTCAAGTCCTGTACCGGCTGCATGAACAAGCGAATACCCACCAATTTGTCGAGCTGCGGTTGCAACCGCGCAATCACCTCGGTCGCGGTTTCACTGCGCTCGCTGTGCGGCTTGAGGTTGATCAGCATGCGCCCACTGTTAAGCGTCGCGTTGTCGCCATCGATGCCGATGTAGGACGACAGGCTCTCAACGTCCGGGTCTTGCAGAATGATTTTGCCCAACGCTTGCTGACGCTGGCTCATGGCACTGAACGAGATGGACTGCGGCGCTTCAGAAATACCTTGGATCACCCCGGTGTCCTGCACCGGAAAGAAGCCCTTGGGCACCACCAGGTACAGGAACACCGTGAGGGCCAAGGTGGCGATGGCGACCAGCAGGGTTAAAGGCTGATGCTTGAGTACCCAGCGCAACATGCGCCCGTATTCGGCAATCATCCAGTCAATACAGGCACCGCTGGCGCGGTAGAACCGACCCTGCTCGGCTTCTTTGGGCTCAGGCTTGAGCAGACGCGCGCACATCATCGGCGTCAGGGTCAGCGAGACCACCAGCGAGATCAGAATCGCCACCGCCAGGGTGATGGCGAACTCGCGGAACAAACGCCCGACCACGTCCGCCATAAACAGCAGCGGGATCAGCACAGCAATCAGTGACAGCGTCAACGAAATCAGGGTGAAGCCAATTTGTTTGGCGCCCTTGAGCGCTGCCTGCATCGGGCTGTCGCCTTCCTCGATATAGCGCGAGATGTTTTCCAGCATGACGATGGCGTCATCCACCACGAAGCCGGTGGCAATGGTGAGCGCCATCAAGGTCAGGTTGTTGATCGAGAAACCGGCCAGGTACATCACGCCAAACGTACCGACCAATGACAGCGGCACGGCAATCGAAGGAATGATCGTGGCACTGGCGCGCCGCAGGAACAGGAACGTCACCATCACCACCAGCGCAATGGCAATCAGCAGTTCATGCTGCACATCGCGCACCGAGGCGCGGATGGTTTGCGTGCGGTCGGTCAGCACGGTCACATCGATACCGGCGGGCAGGTTGTCGGTGATGCTCGGCAGCAGCGCTTTAATGCGGTCCACCACCTCAATCACGTTGGCGCCCGGCTGGCGCTGAATATTGAGCAACACCGCCTGGTTCTCATTGGCCCACGCGGCGAGACGTTCGTTCTCGGCACCGTCGACTATTTCGGCCACATCCTTGAGGCGCAATGGCGCGCCATTGTTGTAGGCGAGAATCAGCTCGGCGTATTCCTGCGGGGTTTTGAGCTGATCGTTGGCATCGAGCATCGAGACCCGGGTCGGACCGTCAAAGTTACCCTTGGGCTGGTTGACGTTAGAGGCGCCGATCAAGGTGCGCACATCGGCCAGGTTCAAACCATTGGCCGCCAGCGCCTGCGGGTTGACCTTGATCCGCACCGCCTGGCGTTGCCCGCCCGCAATGCTGACCATGCCGACGCCGCTGATCTGTGCGATTTTCTGCGCCATGCGCGTGTCGACCAGGTCGTTGAGCTTGGGCAACGGCATGGTTTTGGAACTGATGGCCAAGGTCAGTACCGGCGTGTCCGCCGGGTTGACCTTGTTGTACACCGGTGGTGCTGGCAGATCGCTCGGCAGCAAGTTGCTGGCAGCGTTGATCGCGGCCTGCACCTGTTGCTCGGCGACATCCATGTTGATGTCCAGGTTGAAGCGCAAGGTCAACACCGACGCGCCGCCGGAACTGGTGGAGGCCATTTGCGTCAGCCCCGGCATTTGCCCGAACTGACGCTCCAATGGCGCCGTTACGGCGCTGGTCATGACGTCCGGGCTGGCACCGGGGTACAGCGTCATCACGCGGATAGTCGGGTAGTCCACCTGAGGCAGAGCCGATACCGGCAACAAGCGGTAGGCGATGATCCCGGACAGCACGATGGCCAGCATGCACAGCGTGGTAGCGACCGGACGCAGGATAAACAGCCGCGACAGATTCATTCGTGGGCCTTGGTCTTGGCAGTGTCTGTAGCCTGCGCAGTACCGGCATCGGCATCGGCCCCGCCTTGCAGGTGCGAAGCAGGCGTGGCAGGCACTTGAGCGCTGTCATTGACCACTTCGACCGCCCCGCCATCACGCAGACGGTCGGTGCCTTCGAGCACCACGCGATCACCTGCCGCCAGGCCCTCTTCAATGACGCTCACGTCACCGTCAGTGGCCCCCACTTTAATGTGGCGAATCTTGACTTTGTCGTCGCCCTCCAGCGCGTACACAAACGAGCCATCCGTGCCGAACTGAATGGCCGCCGACGGGGCCAGCACTACATCCTTCAAGGTGTCGGCCAGCAAGCGCACGCTGACAAACTGATTGGGGAACAGGACTTGATCACGGTTCTCGAACAGCGCCTTGAATTTCAGGGTGCCGGTGGTGATATCAATCTGGTTATCGATGCTGCTCAACACCCCGACCGCCAGCTCTTTGCGATCGCCTCGATCCCACGCCTGCACCGGCAGTTTTGCGCCTGAGCGATAGCGGGCAAGCACCCGTGCCAGATCGGTTTCGGGCAAGGTAAAACTCACCACGATAGGCTCGGTCTGGGTGATGACCACCAAGGCTGTGGTGTCATTGGCCGCGACCAGGTTGCCGACATCCAGTTGGCGCAGACCCACACGACCACTGATCGGGGCGCGAATCTTGGTGAATTCAAGGTTGAGCTTGGCGTCGTTGACCGCTGCCTGATTGGTTTTGACCGTGCCCTGATATTGGCTGACCAACGCTTCAGCGGTGTCCAGGGTTTGCTTGGCGATGCTGTCTTCGGCGTACAGGCCGCGGTAGCGCTGCACATCGACCTGAGCGTTTTTCAATTGGGCCTGGTTCTGCAACAACGTACCTTCTGCTTGCAGCAATGCGTTCTGATAGCTGCGCGGGTCGATTTCAGCCAGCAACTCCCCCGCTTTGACCATCTGCCCTTCTTTGAAGTACACCTTGACCAACTCTCCCCCCACCCGACTGCGCACATTGATCGTGTTCAGCGCCGTCACGGTGCCCAGTGCCTTGTAGAACACCGGGAAGTCCCCGCGCTTCACTTCAGAGACCCTGACCGGCACGGCCTGCGTGGAGCCGCCAAAACCTGGGCGCATCATCCCCGACTTACCGGTATGCCCGGCAGGCTGGGCCGCCTGCTGGTTTTTCGAGGCTGAAGGCCACAGCCACCAGCACAGGCCAATGACAATCAACAGGAGCAAAAGGCCAACCAGCCAGCGACGGGGTTTGTGTGAAACAGAGGATTGCATGGAGTGATCAACCATTAGGCACGAGGGCTTGAATTCGAGAAGGCTGAACGATAAGCAGTGTGGGCCGTTAAGAAAAGGCTCTTTACCGGGTATTTACGTTAACGGGGTGTCTGGAGCGGGTTTAAGGGCTAAATAAGCCCAAGACGTGTAGCCACTGTCGAGTGGCGAGGCTGCGATCGAGGGCTAAGCAGATGTAAATACTGAGAGCGTGATGGGTCTGAAACACCGGACACAAGGGTTTACGACGGCTGGGTTGTCTCGCGTCGCCGGTCAGCGCATGCGAAAAAAAACGGCCCGGCAATCAATGCCGGGCCGTTTTAGGTGAAGCGCCGAGGCTTACTTCAAAACAGCCAATACGGCTTCGTAGTTCGGCTCTTCAGCGATCTCTTCAACCAGCTCGCTGTGCAGCACGTTGTCGTTTTCATCCAGCACCACAACAGCACGGGCTGTCAGGCCTTTCAACGGACCGTCAGCAATGGCCACGCCGTAGTTTTTGATGAACTCTGCACCACGCAGGGTGGACAGGTTTTTAACGTTTTCCAGACCTTCAGCGCCACAGAAACGCGCTTGAGCGAATGGCAGGTCGGCCGAGATGCACAGCACAACGGTATTGGCCAGGTTGCTGGCCTGCTCGTTGAACTTACGCACCGACGTCGCGCACGTCGGGGTATCAACGCTTGGAAAAATGTTCAGCACTTTGCGTTTACCGGCAAAGCTGGCCAGCGTTACATCGGACAAATCACCCGCAACCAACGAGAACGCAGGTGCCTTGGCGCCTACTGCTGGCAGGTCGCCGTTGACTTGAACAGGGTTGCCTTTAAGCGTCACTTGAGCCATGAACGATGTCCTTCTTAACAGTTTTTGAAGAGGCCGAAGTTAAACACGAAACATTCTGCTGACCTATGCCCTACCTGCAAAATGTCATGCTGAACATCACATTAAGACGATTCTTAACATTATTCAGACAAATTCTTACAGGCACACACAGCCTCATTGACGCGTTATCTAGGGGCCATCGCGCAAAAAACGGCCAAAGGATTGCTACTGGCGTCATGGAAAGAGGCGAGCGCACCTCGCCCCTGTAAAGGGTGGATGGTGCAACGCTTTACTTCTTCAGTTTCAAATACGACTGATGCAGGTCGCAGGCCCAGCCATCGATCACATTCTTCACATCATCGGCCTTCATGACCTGGCTGTCGTTTTCCAGCGGTTTGCCCGTGCCTTTGCGCACCACTTGCGCCACCACATCCTGGGTTCTGCCGTCGATAAACACGGCCTCTGTCGCCAAGTCGGTTTCCTGATCACGAATACCCGAAGCGGTGCTCACGGCGGCCGCCACCAACGCCACCGGGATCAACTCGTACGGCTTGAGACTTTCAGTCTTGCTGCTGACCGCCGTGATTGCCGGGCGAACCACTATCACGCCGGGCCCCGGTGCGCTGGCCAAGGGTAACGATTTGCTCAGCTCACGCTTGAGTGCCTGATCGTAGTAATGGGTGATGGCCGTGAGGGTGCTTTGCGGAATTTTTGCGGTGGGTTGTGGCGCTGGATAGAACTGGCTGGGTTCGATATAGACGCTGGTGAACTGGTTAACGTTGAGCTTGGGGTCAACCCAGCGCATGACATCAGCGCCAGAGGGCGATTTTGCTTCTTTGAGACGGCTGTAGTCCTTCAAAAAACCGGAGTATTCATCCGGTTGCGCAACATTGCTTGAACAACCGCCCAGCCCAAGCGAGGCGAGGCATAGCGCACCAATCATTAAGCCCAACTTCATGATGAAACTCCTGTAGAAAGCGCAACCGCATGCACACGGTATTTAAGGTATAGACAAGCCCTGAGCAGCCGTCGCTGATTCGCCGTGCACGTCGTAGCAGGTGTGATCCAGCGCCCATTTATCACGCGCACGCTCTGAGCCTGCGTCAATACGGCGCAGAGCATTCAAAAAATCAGTAAATATCCAAAAAGCAGATCAGATAGCGATTCAAAGCTTTAAAACAGCCTTTATATCTGATCCGTATAATTTAACTTTTTCTGGATCTGTTTTGTTATGCGCAGGGTTTCTAAAGTTCAACCTGCGCCAGACCACGAGGTCTGGCATGACTTTGAACCGTGGAAGACTTGAGCATGAGCACAGCACTAAACGGGCAGGCCTATAACTATAAGGTCGTGCGCCAATTCACCATCATGACGGTGGTGTGGGGCGTTATCGGCATGGCCATGGGGGTGTGGATTGCCTCTCAACTGGCTTGGCCCGCCATGAACCTCGACCTGCCCTGGACCACATTCGGCCGCTTACGGCCGCTGCACACCAGCCTGGTGATTTTCGGTTTTGCCGGCAGCGCACAATTTGCCGCCAGCTACTACGCCGTGCAGCGCACCTGCCAGGTACGGCTGTTCTCCGACAAACTGGCCGCGTTTACGTTTTGGGGCTGGCAATCGGTGATTGTGATCATGTTGGTCACCCTGCCACTGGGTTACACCACCACCAAGGAGTACGCCGAAATCGAGTTCACCGGCGCGGTGTGGTTAACCGTGGTGTGGGTGGCCTACGCCATCGTATTTTTTACCACCGTGGTCAAACGCAAGACCAAGCATATCTATGTCGGCAACTGGTTCTTCGGTGCCTTCATTCTGGTCATTGCCATGCTGCACGTGGTCAACCACTTGGCGATTCCAGTGGACTGGTTCAAGTCATACCCGGTGTACGCGGGCGCGACGGATGCCATGGTGCAGTGGTGGTACGGGCACAACGCCGTGGGCTTCTTCCTGACTACCGGCTTCCTGGGCATGATGTACTACTTCGTGCCCAAACAAGTCGGCCGCCCGATTTACTCCTATCGCTTGTCCATCGTGCATTTCTGGGCCTTGATTACCCTCTACATCTGGGCCGGTCCGCACCACCTGCACTACACCGCCCTGCCTGACTGGGCGCAATCGCTGGGCATGGCCATGTCGATCATCCTGCTGGCCCCCAGCTGGGGCGGCATGATCAACGGCATGATGACCTTGTCGGGCGCCTGGCATAAGTTGCGCACCGACCCGATCCTGCGCTTTCTGGTGCTGTCACTGGCGTTCTACGGCATGTCGACCTTTGAAGGCCCGATGATGGCCATCAAAACGGTGAATGCCTTGTCCCACTACACCGACTGGACCATCGGCCACGTGCATGCCGGGGCCTTGGGCTGGGTGGCGATGATCACCTTTGGCGCGGTGTATCACATGATCCCCAAACTGTATGGCCGCGAGCAGATGTACAGCGTGGCGCTGATTAACCTGCATTTCTGGCTGGCCACCATCGGCACCGTGCTGTACATCGCCTCGATGTGGGTCAACGGCATCACCCAGGGCTTGATGTGGCGCGCCATCAACGATGACGGCACGTTGACCTACTCGTTTGTGGAATCGTTGCAAGCCAGCCACCCGGGCTTCGTGGTGCGACTGGTGGGAGGCGTGTTCTTCCTCACCGGCATGCTGCTGATGTCCTACAACGTGTGGCGCACTGTGCGCGTTCCTGACTTCAAAAAAGCCGAGTTGTCAGCGCAAATCGCCTGACCCACACACCGCGCAAACCCTACGGCTTGCGCGGTGCTTAACAAGGAGTTTCAGAGATGATTGATATCGCCTTGAACATGGCGGCCGTGACCAGCCTCTATTTCGCGATCAGTTGGTGTTTGAAGCATCAAACCGAGCGCGACATCGACGAAGCCAGCCTGATCCCCTTCGCGGACGACCCGCAAGTGGCACGCCGGGTTGAAGAGGCCACGGGCAAAACCATCAATGCCGTACAGATGAGCGAAGAGCCTGTGCGCACATCGGGTCAGGGCACGCTGAAGTTCTAAAAAGCCTGTTCGAAAGGGATCTAATGGCGCGTGCGCGCACACACTGGTTGCATAACCCACGTCTTGAGCGGCATGCTGCCAGACCTGATGTTTAGCGAACTTTTGATCGACGACGCACTCAATCTTCACAGCCATTAATACTTTTCGGACAGAGCACGCTCATGACTTCCAAGCTGGAACAACTCAAGCAGTTCACCACCGTGGTCGCAGACACCGGCGACCTCGACGCGATTACCCGTCTTAAACCCGTAGACGCCACCACCAACCCTTCCCTGCTGCTCAAGGCTGCGGCCATGCCCGGCTATGCCGAACTGCTGCAAAGTGCCATAAGCCACGCGAAGGGTGATGTCGGCCTGGCCTGCGACCACTTCGCGGTGTCTGTGGGTAGCGGTATCTTGAACGTGATTCCGGGCCGTATTTCGACAGAAGTCGATGCACGCCTGTCGTTTGATGAACCTGCCCTGCTGCAAAAAGCCAATCAACTGATCGAGCTGTACGACAAAGCCGGTGTAGGCCGCGATCGCGTGCTGATCAAACTGGCCTCGACCTGGGAAGGTATCCGCGCAGCTGAAAAGCTGGAAAAAGCCGGGATTCAAACCAACCTGACCCTGCTGTTCTCGTTTGCCCAAGCGGCCGCCTGCGCTGACGCCGGAGTGTTTTTGATCTCCCCCTTCGTAGGCCGTATTTACGACTGGTACAAAAAATCCACCGGGATTGACTACACCGGTTCCGATGATCCGGGCGTGCAGTCCGTGACCCGCATCTACAACTACTACAAAGCCAATGACTACAACACCGTGGTCATGGGCGCGAGCTTTCGCAACCTCAACCAGATCGAGCAGTTGGCCGGTTGCGACCGCCTGACCATCAGCCCGGACCTGATCGAAAAACTGGCGCAAGAGCAAGGCACGCTGGCGCGTAAACTGAGCCCAGGCAATGGCGGCGAGCCGCGCCTGATCCTCAACGAAGCGCAGTTCCGTTGGGCCTCCAACGAAGACGCGATGGCCACTGAAAAACTGGCAGAAGGCATCCGCCAGTTCGCCCGTGACCAAGAGAAGCTGGAAGCGCTGTTGTCGGGTAAATAACCCACAACGCCCACAGGCTGCGGCTGCATGTTACGCAGCAGTTGCCGAAGGCGACGTTCGATTGCGAAGCGCTGGCAAACCCCTGACGCGGTGTCTCAGAGGCACCGTGTCAAGGAATTAGCGAGCGCTTCGCCTCAACGGCTACACGTTTTACATGCGCGATCGTTGGCCGGTCACAGGGCTTCTACCGGTTTATCGTGCCGATATAGCGCTGCACCCCCTCCTCTAGCGTCAACATCGGCTCGCGATACCCCGCTTCACGCAGTTGAGTGAGATCGGCACAGGTGTACACCTGGTATTTGCCCTTCAAACTGTCGGGAAATTCGCAGTAGCGCAGCACCCCTTCGAGCAACGCAGTTTCCAGGGTCAAGGGTGGCCGATCCTCAGCCGCACGCAGGCTGTTAATCGTTGCCAAGGCCAGATCATTGAATGAGCGCGCGCGCCCTGTGCCCACATTGAAAATACCGCCGGTGTGCGGATGGTCCAGCCAGTGCAGATTGACCTTGACCACATCCTGCACCGACACAAAGTCGCGCAAATGCCCCCCCGCCGGGTAGTTGCCGTATTCGCCAAACAACTCAACAAACCCGCGCTCGCGATACTGGTTGACGCAGTGCCACACCATCGACGCCATGCGCCCTTTGTGCTGTTCGCGCGGGCCGTACACGTTGAAGTAGCGCACACCGACAATCTGACTGCGCGCCCTGGGCAGTAACTGGCGTACCTGTTGGTCAAACAGGCTCTTGGACCAACCGTACACATTGAGCGCGCGTTCACACTCACGCACTTCGCGAAAGTCCGTACCAGAGCCATACACCGCCGCCGACGAGGCATACACCAACGGGACGGACTGATCCTGACAGGCTTGCAGCAGGTCACAGCTGTAACGGTAGTTGTTGTCCATCATCAAGCGACCGTCATGCTCAACCGTGCTGGAGCACGCGCCCTGATGCAGCACCGCGCGCACGTCTCCGAGCTGGCGATCGGCAAAGCGTTGCACAAAGTCACGTTTGTCGAAGTAGTGCGCGATGTCACAGTCCGCCAGGTTGCGGCACTTGTCGCCATCGGTCAGATCATCCACCGCAATGATGTCGCGCTCACCGCGCAGATTGAGGGCTTTTACCAGGTTGCTGCCGATAAACCCGGCCGCACCGGTCACGATGATGCTCATCCAGGACCTCCTGCTGCTGCATGGAAGGTTTAAGCCTATGCCTGTGTGGGGGCGCACTCTTGATGCGGATCAATGCTCTTTGACGCGGGCAAACGCTGAAGTGACGTACGGCACGTTGACCGCGCTGGCACAGCTCAAGGCCGGTACGGATGGCGAAGGGAGAGGATTGCGGGGGTTCACAGGCGGTCGCCGCACAGTCAGGCGACGACCGCTACAGGGATCAAGGAATCAGCGAGTAAACCAGCGACGAAATCGCGATTAGCCCCACCAGCGTCACGAAGACGTTGGAAATTTTGCCCGAATACTTGCGCATGGACGGCACCCGGCGGATGGCGTACATCGGCATCAGGAACAGGATGGCCGCAATCACCGGGCCGCCGAGGGTTTCGATCATCACCAGAATGCTTGGGTTCAGCGTCGCCACCGCCCAGCACACGATCAGCATGAACGCGGCGGTCATGCGGTCCAGGTTTTTGGCTGCCGGACGCTTGCCGGTTTTGAGTACCAGACCTTTAAGCCCTTCGCTGGCACCGATGTAATGACCCAGGAACGATTTGGCAATCGCGACAAAGGCAATCAGCGGCGCAGCAAACGCAATGGTCGGGTTACTGAAGTGGTTGGCCAGGTAGGACAGGATCGACAGGTTCTGAGCCTTGGCTTCGGCCAGCTGTGCAGGCGACAGGGTCAGCACGCAACTAAATACAAAGAACAACACCATCGCCACCATCAGCAGGTGGGCGCGGGACAGGATCTGTGAGCTGCGCTCGTCGGCGTTTTCACCGTAGCGGCGCTTTTGATCGACAGCAAAGGCCGAGATAATCGGCGAATGGTTAAACGAAAACACCATCACCGGAATCGCCAGCCACAGCGTGTGCAGGAACGTCGAAGGCTCTGGCAACGTGCTGGCCGTGCTCAGAATGCCGCCGTTCCAGTGAGGAATGAGAAACACCGCCAAAAACAGCAACGCCACGATAAACGGGTAGACCATCATGCTCATGGCCTTGACGATCACTTGCTCGCCGCAGCGCACCACAATCAACAGACCGAGGATCAATACCAGCGACAAGAGTGCCCGTGGCGGGGGCGTGATCGACAGTTGGTTGAGCATGAAACTGCTCACCGTATTGGTCAGCGCCACGCTGTAAATGAGCAGGATGGGAAAGATGGCCAGAAAGTACAGCAGCGTAATGACTGCGCCAGCCTTGAGGCCGAAGTGTTCTTCTACCACGTCCGTGATGTCAGAACCCTCACGCCCGGAGAGCACGAAGCGGGTCAAGCCACGGTGCGCATAAAAGGTCATGGGGAACGCCAACAGCGCCAGAATCAATAGCGGCCAAAAGCCGCCAAGCCCGGCGTTGATCGGCAAAAACAAGGTACCTGCGCCAATGGCTGTGCCAAACAGGCCCAGCATCCAGGTGGTGTCTTGGCGGTTCCAGCGAGTGAGTGTCGCGGGTGTCTCGTCGAAACGTTCGTCGACGCTATTAGCCTGGTCATTCATCCGGTCGAATCTCCGCTAGCCGGTCGTTACCACGCGGCCGGGGCGGACAAAACACACCTTACAGACAACGCCCCAGCCATAAGAAGGGCGCGATTGTCCGGGATTAGACATAAGAAGCAAAGGCCTAGCTGAGCAAAGGTGAAAAACATCTGGCAGAGCAAAGCAATACATGGACACCTATTGATACAATCTGCCAGTCAAAAAACGCCCATAAGGCTCGCTCCCCATGACTGTTTTACAGCGCTGTAGTGCATTGATCGGACTCCTCTGTACGTTCGGGTTAACGCCGGCTTGGGCCGATTCGACCCAAATCACCTGGCCCGGGGGCTGGGAGGTACAAGCGGTACCGCCTGCACCAGACGACAATGGCCAGCGCCAGCGCGCGGTGAAAAATGACGCCAACGGCGACCCTTTGATGGTCATGGAGCTGACCCAGACCACCTTGGCACCCGAGCATCAGGTCAACATGAACGCTGTGTTGCTGCAAATGCGTAAAACCTTGCAGCAAAACTTCGCCAAAGGCGGCTATCAGAGCGTGTGCAATAAAATCCACGCCAGCACGCTGGGCGGTCTGGATGCGCTGGAGACCACCTGCAAAATCACGCAGAACGGCAATCATCTGATGACCCAGACCCTGGTAGCCGCCACCCGGGGCAGCCACGCTTATGCGCTGTCCTACGCAGGCCCGGCGGACGGTTACAAAGCCGTTAAGCCTGAAGTTCAGGGCATTCGAGCCAGTTTGCGTTTCGCGCCCTGACCCTCAGGGCACCCGCACCACTTGGCACTCACCCCTTGATTGACGTCGGCATAGCTGAGCAGCCCCTGGTCAAGGGCAACCGTTTTCAGCTGCTGAGGGACTGGCAGCCCTCGTTGAGCTTGATGTGAGGCCGCTTGGGCATCGTGGGCTCCTGCTTTTGATGGTCGCGGACTTTACTGAATCTCAACGCCGGTGGCATTCAAATGGGTTTCAGCTGATTTCGTACAGAGCCTAAAGACAAACACCCCAACAGGGTTTAACCGTCTTGGGGTGTTCGAGGTCAATACCATTCACGCGTGGGACCGCTGCGGACGGCCCTTGCATTCATGATTTCGTAAAAGCGCTCGTCCAAGGGGTCCACGTGAAGTTATTAATATTTGCATTAATCTCAGCGGCCCGTTCTGACTCGTAACAGCCGTTATTGCCCAACGCCCCGGTTCCCCCACAAATGACCGTGTTCATGTCGTCTAAATCGAGTGACTCAAGGCCTTGGGCCCAAAACCGCTGCATGATGCTCACTTTTCCGCCAGCCGATGTCAGGTTAGAAGTGGCTGTCGCAGGAGCGAGCCACATCGTAGCTACAGATACTTGAGTTCGGTTTTGCTTAGTGAACATTCATAGGTGTAGGCAGGTTCGACGATCAACCTCCGTTTACGCCCCTTCACTTTTTTGCCTGCACCGTAGCTGTTGTCACCGCCTTGGGGAGAACTGCGGGTCGATTGTGAATCCACGACAGCCGCTGACGGGCTGTCAACGCGTTCTAACCGCTCGCGCCATTGAGCCCGATAACAAAACAACCCCCCCAACCTGACAAAACTGTCATCCAGCCCTCAGTTGACTGACAGCCATCGTCAGCCAAACTGGCAATTTCCCAAGGCTGCATGTACGCCTTTTTACGGACAGAGGACCTCAATGAACACCCCATTACGTATTGCTGCACTCACCGCCTTGCTGCTCAGCGCCACGGCGCAAGCCGCCGAGCAATTGAGTATTGATGTTCACCGCGACGCCAACTGCGGGTGCTGCAAGGCCTGGATTTCACACCTGGAAACGAACGGTTTCAAGGTCAATGACCACGTAGAAACCGACATGAGCAGTGTTAAGCAGCGCCTTGGCGTCGAGCCTCGACTGGCTTCGTGCCATACCGGGGTGATCAATGGCAAGTTTGTAGAAGGTCACGTGCCTGCTGACCAAGTGGTGGCCCTGACTAAGCGCAACGATTTAAAAGGCATTGCCGTGCCGGGCATGCCGATGGGCTCACCGGGCATGGAGATGGGTGATCGCAAGGATGCCTATCAAGTGATTGGCCTGAGCAACGATGGCCACGATGTGGTGGTTGCTCAATACCCCGGTCATTGATCACCCCCCTGCGTAGGGGCGAGTTAGCTCGCTCCTACAGTCCCGATTGACGCGCGAACAACCAAACGTTCTGTATAAGTCCAAATCGTTCTAAGCCTTGCTTGGATCTCTCACCGTTTCCTTGGTAGAACTCACGTCATCGCCCCGCGATAGGCCCTGAATCGCACCGTTTCCTCTCTGACTGCACCTCGTTGGCGCATCCAAAACAATCAGAGAAAAAATTCCCACACATTTTGTCTGTTTAAACGCCGCTGAGTAGCTTCTCTCCTACACTCAAGCAGCTTGAAATCTGACTTCAAAGCCGAGTCATTTAAAACGAACCTTCTGCGTCTGCGTCGGGTCAGCTTAAAAAGAGGGTCTGCGTTATCGGGTGCAATTCTTGCAGCGCCGTCCTCACCCACGACGTATGTGGGATGCCATCAAGCGCTTTACCCAGTTTAGGCATGTAGTGCCTGCCCACAGGATGTGAGTAATAGCCCGGCCACAGGTCGAGGCCGATCAATAAATACAAGGGGGAACATCATGATCAGTGCTGCTGCACCACACCCACACAATTGCCTCACTACCCTGGTTAATGAGGTGATCGCCGCTGCGGGCCAAACCCCGGCAGGTAAAGCAGCAGTGCCCATAGCGCCTGAAATCCCCAACAACCCCAACAAAAAGAAAGTCCTGTTTGTGACCTCCGAGCTGGCCGATCTGGTTAAAACCGGCGGCTTGGGCGATGTGTCCGCCGCCCTGCCGCGTGCCATGCGCCATTTGCATGATGTGCGGGTGCTGATTCCGGGCTACCCGCAGGTGATCAACAGCGATAACCCGATCCATATTATTGGTGAGCTGGGCGGGCATGCCGCACTGCCAGCGTGCAAGATCGGGCGCATGGACTTGAAAGACGGGCTGGTGATTTATGTACTGATCTGCCCCGAACTGTATGAGCGCGAAGGCACGCCGTATGGCGCCAATAACGGTCGCGACTGGCCCGACAATCACATCCGTTTTGCGCGACTGGGCCTGGCCGCCGCCGACATTGCCGCCAACCTGGCGCAAATCCATTGGCAGCCCGATCTGGTGCACGCCCACGACTGGCCAGCCGGGCTGGCCCCCGCCTACATGCATTGGCGTGGTCAACGCACCCCCACTCTGTTCACGATTCACAACCTCGCCTATCAGGGCGTGGTCAGCCTGGCCTGCTGCCCGGAGCTGGGCATCCCCTCCCACGCCCTGCAACAGGAAGGCATGGAGTTCTACGGCAAACTGTCGTTCCTCAAGGCAGGCATGGCGTATGCCAGCCACATCACCACCGTCAGCGCCACGTATGCGCAAGAAATCACCACCCCGGCCTTTGGCTGCGGACTGGATGGCTTTTTGCACAGCAAGACCCAGCAAGGCCTGCTCAGCGGCATCCCCAACGGGATAGACGAGACATGGGAGGCCGCGAGCGATCCGCATCTGGTGGCACCCTTTTCAATCGGTGAATGGCAAGGCAAAGCCATCAACGCCAATCATGTGCGCACGTTGTTCGGCCTCAAACCATCCAAAGGCCCTCTGTTCGCTGTAGTCTCGCGCCTGGTGTATCAAAAAGGCCTGGACCTGACGCAAGGTGTGGCCGCGTACATCGTGGCCAACGGCGGGCAAATCGCAATCATTGGCCGCGGCGAGCCAGAAGAAGAACAGGCCATGCGCGAACTGGCGTTGCGTTTTCCCGGCCAGATCGGCGTGCGCATCGGGTTTAATGAGACCGATGCACGGCGCATGTTTGCCGGCAGCGATTTCCTGTTGATGCCTTCACGCTACGAACCCTGCGGCCTGAGCCAAATGTACGCGCAGCGCTATGCCTCTTTGCCAGTCGCACGCAATACCGGCGGGCTGGCAGACACCATCGAAGACGGGATCACCGGGTTTCTGTTTAACGAATCCAGCGTGCAGAGCTACGAACAGGCCTTGGGCCGGGCGTTCAAAGTGTTCGCCTTTCCCGGCCTACTGAACGCCATGCGTTGCCGCGCCATGTCAGCCCCGTTTAACTGGTGCCAGGCGGTAGAACCCTACGCGCAGCTCTATGAACAACTGGTGCTCAAATCGCTGACCCGCGTGGGCAAACCCTGACAAAAAATGAGCTGCATTCAAACCGGCCAGTTAAGTGACAGGCATTAACGGCGGGTATCTGCTGTACCTGACCTGTGAACGGCTTGAGCACTGAATTAACGCCTTAGAGCGCCCTGCTCAGCCGGGTGCCGCCAAGCGAACCCCTCGCCCCTGATGGAGAACGCCTATGAGCGACGCGCAACTGGAAATACTGGCGAGCCGTGCCGGGCTGGCCGTGGACTGGGTGGATGCCAATGGCAACCCGCAACGGGTGTCCTCCTGCGTGCTCCGTGCCGTGCTTGCCGGGCTGGGTCTGCCGGCCGACAGCGACGAAGCCATCGAAACCAGTTTGTTGAACCTGCAACTGGAACAGCAAAACAAACGTCTACCGCCTTTGTTGACGGCAGACGTAGGCCGAAGCCTGGACCTGACCCGCTACTTTCAACCCCACAGCCAGTGCGTGATCCATCTGGAGACCGGCGGCTCGCTGGACATTGAACTGGACGCCGACGCCTACCTGCCCGGCATGGTGCCAGTGGGTTATCACCGGGCGCAGATCGGCGAGCAGCACTTCACCCTCGCGGTGGCGCCCGCCCGCTGCTACAGCATCAACGATGCCGAGCACAGCGATACCCCGCGCAGCTGGGGGCTGAGCACGCAGCTTTACAGCCTGTGGCGCCCCGGCGACGGTGGGCTGGGGAACACGCAGGCGCTTGAAACGTTTGCCAAGGCCGCCGGGGAACGAGGCGCCGACGCGCTGGCGATCAGCCCCATGCACGCCATGTTCAGCTGCGATCCAGAGCGTTACAGCCCCTACTCCCCCTCCAGCCGTTTATTCCTCAATTACCTCTACGCAGCCCCGGCTAGCGTATTGGGCGAAAGCGTGGTGCAACAGGCCATTGATGACTGTGGGTTACGCGAGGAGTGGCAACGCCTTGAACACCTGCCGCTGATCGACTGGCCCGCGGCAACCCTGGCCCGCCAAACGTTGCTGCGCAGGCTCTACGACGACTTCATAAGCACTGAACAGCCGCTGCACGACGACTTCTATGCCTTTCGCGACGCCGGGGGCGAAGCCCTTGAAAACCACTGCCGTTTCGAAGCGGTGCAAGTTCAACGGCGCAGCGAGCAACTGAGCCAGGACTGGCGCGACTGGCCCGAACAGTGGCGCGACCCCAATAGCCCTGCACTGTTACTGTTTGCCGAAGAACACCACCACGACATTGGCTATTACGCGTTTTGCCAATGGCTCATTGCCCGCTGCCTGGCCCAGGCACACAAGGCGGCCCGTGACAGCGGCATGGCGATTGGCCTGATCGCGGACCTGGCGGTGGGGGCTGACGGCGCTGGCAGTCAGGCATGGTGCCGTCAGGACGAATTACTCTCGCAACTCACCGTCGGCGCGCCACCTGACCTGCTTAACCGTCAGGGCCAGGGCTGGGGTATTTCGGCGTTTTCACCCGACGGTCTCAAACGCAACGGTTTTCGGGCCTTCATTGAAATGCTGCGCGCCAATTTTGCCCATGCCGGGGGTTTACGCATCGACCACGTCATGGGCCTGCAACGGCTGTGGGTGATTCCCTTGGGAGCCCCGCCCGGCGACGGCGCTTATTTGTATTACCCGGTCGAAGATTTGCTGCGCCTGCTGGCCCTCGAATCGTTACGTCATCGCGCCATTGTGTTGGGCGAAGACCTGGGCACGGTGCCGGATGGCCTGCGTGAAAAGCTCAGCGAACGCGCCATTCTGGGCATGCGCATTTTGCTGTTTGAACAGGATTATGGGGCGCGCTTTCGCCCGGTCCTCGAATGGCCCGACACCGCACTGGCCACCACCAGCACCCACGACTTGCCCACGCTCAATGGTTGGTGGCTGGAACGCGACATCGACTGGAACGCGCAATTGGGTCTGGTGAATGCCGAGACCGAAGACCATTGGCGCGACAACCGTGCCCATGAGCGCAACGGTCTGCATCATGCGTTGAGCCAGGACCCGCAAAATTTTCAGGAGGAAGCCAGCGGCGCCGATCAGGTACTCAACGCCAGCGCACGGTTCTTGGGGCACACCCGGGCACCGCTGGTGCTGCTCCCCATCGAGGATGCGCTGGGCGTGGTGGAGCAAGCCAACTTGCCGGGTAACGTGGGCACTCATCCCAATTGGCGCCGCCGCTTACCCGTTGAATGCTCAGCCCTGCTTGACCGCCCGCAGGTTGCCAAACGTCTGGAACTGCTGGCCTGCGCACGCCTACAGGCACAAGAACGCGATGAGTGCAGACGATGATCGAGGGGCCTAAAGGAATCCATGTGGATGCCAATCAACCCTATAGGCATCCATATGAGTACATACCTGCATCAAATGACCGTTCGACGGAACATCGCGCAAATTAAATGGATTTTTTACACAGCCAGCAGTCATTAACAGTAAGACGATACGGGTCAGCGACGTACTAGGTTCTTTCCCTGTCAACCTCATACCCACCACCTAGTTCAGGAGCTTTGCGATGAATAATGATGACAAACGCATTCGTGAATTCGCTTACCAAATCTGGGAATCCGAAGGCAAACCTGATGGCCAGCAAGCCCGTCATTGGGACATGGCGCGCACGCTGGCCCAAGCCGAAGCGCTGGCACCAGGCAACGCTGAACCGCGCAAGGCCAAACCTAAAGCGCCCTCTGCCAGCAGCAAAGCCTCGGTGAAAGAACCGGCAGCGAAAAAACCCCGCGCTGCACGCAAACCACCCGCTTCCTGACGCTTGGCCTCTGAGTGCGCAGAACCCTGACGCACCGACGTTTCACGCCGATTTGAACAGGCCCGTAATGCCTGACGGGCACGTTTTGCCTGCCGTTTGTGAAGGCCTTTGATCCAGCCAGGAGTCAACATGACCAAGCGTAAGTCAGCCCCACCCGTGACACCGGACGTTGAACCCTCACGCCTCAGGGAGGGCCTGCCCTTCCCGTTGGGCGCTACTTGGGACGGGCTAGGTGTTAACTTCGCGATTTTTTCGGCCAATGCCACCAAGGTTGAACTGTGCCTGTTCGATGAAGCAGGCGAGGTGGAGCTTGAACGCATCGAACTGCCCGAGTACACCGACGAGACCTATCACGGCTACCTGCCTGATGCACATCCGGGGCAGATCTACGGTTACCGGGTATATGGCGCGTATGACCCGCAAAATGGCCATCGCTTCAATCACAACAAATTGCTGATCGACCCCTACGCCAAACAACTGGTCGGCGAGCTGAAATGGTCCGAGGCGTTGTTTGGCTACACCATTGGCCACCCGGATGGCGATTTAAGCTTCGATGAACGCGACAGCGCGCCCTTTGTGCCCAAGTGCAAAGTCATTGACCCGGCGCACACCTGGGGGCACGACCATCGCCTGATCGTGCCATGGGACAAGACCCTCTTTTATGAAACCCACGTGCGTGGCATCAGCATGCGCCACCCTGATGTGCCGCAAGCGGTACGCGGCACGTTTGCCGGGCTGATGGTGGATGAAGTCATCGAGCACATTCGCAAACTGGGCGTCACCAGTGTCGAGTTACTGCCGGTGCATGCGTTCG
This sequence comes from Pseudomonas weihenstephanensis, assembly GCF_016812185.1. Lineage (NCBI taxonomy): Bacteria > Pseudomonadati > Pseudomonadota > Gammaproteobacteria > Pseudomonadales > Pseudomonadaceae > Pseudomonas > Pseudomonas weihenstephanensis. The sequence goes on from NZ_JAAEBV010000003.1 coordinate 433,890, forward strand.
TCAACGATCAGCATCTGCTGCAAAAAGGCATGACCAACTACTGGGGCTATAACAGCATCGCTTTCTTCGCCCCGGACCCGCGCTACCTGGCCAGCGGCAAGATTGCCGAGTTCAAGGAAATGGTTGCACACCTGCACGAGGCCGGGCTGGAGGTGATTCTGGACGTGGTCTACAACCACACCGCCGAAGGCAACGAGCAAGGCCCCACCCTGTCGATGCGCGGCATCGACAACGCCTCGTATTACCGTCTGATGCCTGATGACAAACGCTATTACATCAACGACTCGGGCACCGGCAATACCTTGGACCTGAGCCACCCCTGCGTGCTGCAAATGGTCACTGACTCGCTGCGCTATTGGGCGCACGAGATGCATGTGGATGGCTTCCGTTTCGACCTGGCCACCATTCTGGGGCGTTACCACGATGGCTTTAACGAACGGCACAGCTTTCTTGTCGCCTGCCGTCAGGACCCGCTGTTGCGCCAGGTAAAGATGATTGCCGAACCGTGGGACTGCGGCCCCGGTGGCTATCAGGTTGGCGGCTTCCCGCCGGGATGGGCCGAATGGAACGATCGCTTCCGTGACACCGTGCGTGGGTTCTGGAAAGGCGACGACGGCCAGCTGGCCGACTTTGCCGCACGCATGACCGCTTCGGGCGAGCTGTACAACCAGCGCGGCCGCCGCCCTTACACCTCGGTCAACTTCATTACCGCCCATGACGGCTTCACGTTGCACGATCTGGTGTCGTACAACGACAAGCACAACGAAGCCAACGACGAGAACAATCAGGACGGCAGCAACAACAACCTGTCCTGGAACCACGGCGTCGAAGGCCCGACCGACGACCCTGAAATCAATGCATTGCGCCTGCGCCAGATGCGCAATTTCTTCGCCACGCTGCTGCTCGCGCAGGGCACGCCGATGATCGTGGCCGGTGATGAATTTGCCCGCACCCAGCACGGCAACAACAACGCCTATTGTCAGGACAGTGAAATCGGCTGGATCAACTGGGACCTGGATGACGACGGCAAATCGTTGCTCAAGTTCGTCAAACGCCTGATCAAGCTGCGTAACAGCTACCCGATCCTGCGACGCGGGCGCTTTCTGGTCGGCCACTACAACGAAGAACTGGGCGTTAAAGACGTCACCTGGCTAGCGCCCGACGGTAACGAAATGTCCATCGAACAATGGCAGGACGCCCAAGGCCGCAGCTTCGCCATGTTGCTCGATGGCCGGGCGCAAGTGTCCGGGGTCCAGCGCGCCGGCGCCGACGCCACCTTGCTGATCACCTTCAATGCCCACCATGACGGGGTGGATTTCATCTTGCCGCAGGTGCCTGAAGGCTCCGCCTGGATCTGCAAGTTCGACACCTTCGACCCCGACTTCAAAAGCCCTGCCCCCTTGGCGTTTGGCAGCACTTACACGCTTAACGGCCGCTCGCTCGCGCTGTTTGAACTGGAGCATCAAAAGGAACCCAACGGCTCATGAACCTGCACGACTTCCTTGAGGACCACGCCTGGCCACTCGACACCCCGCAGGCGCTGGGTCAGTGCTTGCAGGGCATGGTGCACGCCGGACTGGATCAACTGCCGTTGCCGGGCAGCGGCTTGACCTTGCAACGCTGGCAACATTTGGCGTTAGTCGCGGGCCACGATTTGGGCTTGTGCAAACTGTTCGAAGGGCACACCGATGCGCTGGCGACCCTGCGCGAGTTGGGCGCCCGCCCCGTGCCAGCGGGCAGCACATGGGGCATGTGGGCGGCCGAACCGCCCAATGCCCGCGTCCAAATGCGCGAAGTTCACGGTCAAACGCTGCTCATGGGCCGTAAAGCCTGGTGCTCGGGCGCAGGGGTACTCAGCCACGGTTTGCTCACCGCTTGGGATGAGCACGGCGGCCAACAATTAGTGGCCGTGGACATGCAACAGTCGGGCATCAGCATCACCGATGACGGCTGGGCCGCCGTGGGCATGGCCACCACTGCCAGCGTCGACATTGTGTTTGATCAGGTGTCCTGCACCCGCGTCGGCCAGCCGGGTGATTACCTGCGCCGCCCCGGTTTTTGGCAAGGCGCTATTGGCATCGCGGCGTGTTGGTTGGGTGCGGCGTACTCACTGGCGCATCATCTGCAACAGCCGTGTGCCAAACGCGCAGAGCCACACGCGCTGGCGCATTTGGGCGCGGTGCAGGCCGCGCTGTTCGGGGCACGTAACACGCTGCACACCTGCGCCACGTATCTGGATCAAAACCCGGCCGCCGACAGTCAACTCCTGGCCCGGCAGGCGCGGGCGCAGATTGAAGCCTGCGCCGAGCACGTCATCGCCCATGTCGGTCGGGCGCTGGGGGCCGGGCCTTTTTGTAAAAACCCGCAGTTTGCCCGCCTAAGCGCCGACTTGCCGGTTTTCCTGCGTCAAAGCCATGCCGAACGCGACCTCCAAGCGCTGGGTGAACTGGCCGCGCAGTCACCCGCAAGGCACTGGCCACTATGAAAGCCAACCTGATCGTGGGCAGCGGCACTGCGTTGGCACACTGGCGCCAATCTGAGCGCTTGGCCAACTTACCGTCGATTGAGCTTGCACACCTGTTACCCCACGGTTCGCGGGCGGTGATTGTGGCGCCGCACCCGGACGATGAAGTGCTGGGCAGCGGCGGTCTGCTGCAAATGGCCAATACGCTGGGGCGCTCGATACTGCTGATTTCCGTCACGGACGGCACTGCCAGCCATCCGGGTTCAAGCCGCTGGCCCACCCACGATCTGGCGCACCAGCGAGCCTCGGAGTCTGAACAGGCGCTGGGGCGCTTGGGGTTGGCATCGCCACGCTTGCAATGGGTCAGGGGCGGATTTGCCGACAGCCAGGTGCAGGCCCGCGAGGCGGCACTCGGCACCTTCATTCAGCAGTTCTTGCGCCCCACCGACGTGGTGTTCAGCACCTGGCGCGAGGACGGGCATTGCGATCACGATGCGGTGGGCCGCGCCAGCGCTCTGGCGGCTAAAAACGTCGGCGCACCCGTGCATGAGCTGCCGATCTGGACTTGGCATTGGGCGCACGATGATGACCCGCGTGTGCCGTGGCACCGCGCCCGCCGTATTGAACTCAGTGAGCAGCAGGTTGCGCGCAAACGTGACGCAGCCCAGGCCTTCACCAGCCAATTACACGCAGACCCGAGCACTGGGGCGCCAGCCGTGCTCAGCCCGCTGGCGCTCGAACGCTTGCTGCAACCTTTTGAACTGGTTTTTGTACAGGACAGGGAGAAGCCATGAGTGTCTCAACGGCTTTTTTTGATCAGTTGTATGCCGACAACAGCGATCCGTGGGCCTTTCGCGAGCGCTGGTACGAACAGCGCAAACGGGCCGTGACGCTGGCCAGCCTGCCCCGCCAGCACTACCCGGCCATTTTCGAAATAGGCTGCGCCAACGGCGAGTTAAGTGCCGGGCTGGCGCAACGCACCGGCGCGCTACTGGCCTGCGACGCAGCCGCCAGAGCTGTTGATCTGGCACGCCAGCGCTTGAGCCACTGCGCCCACGTTCAAGTGCGCCAGAGCCGTGTGCCAGAGCAATGGCCCGAACATCGATTCGATCTGATAGTGATCAGCGAAGTGGCGTATTACCTGGATGCCCAGGCACTCAAAGACGTGCTTGAGCGGGCGATCAACAGCCTCGCCCCCGACGGCCATCTGCTGGCCTGCCATTGGCGCCCGCCCATCGAGGGCTGCGTGCTGACGGGCGATGAGGTGCACGCCCTGGTACACGACACCTTGAAATGGCCGCGTTTAGTGCAACACCTGGAAGACGATTTCATCCTTGAAGTGTGGGGCCGCGACCCTATTTCAGTCGCCTGCCGGGAGGGTTTGCGATGATTGGTGTGTTGATACCTGCGCACAACGAGCAGGCCCTGCTCGCCCACTGCCTGCATGCGGTGCTGTCAGCCAGCGCTCACCCACAGCTCAACGGCGAGCCGGTGCGCGTGCTGCTGGTGCTCGACAGCTGTGACGACCTGTCGGCTGACATCGCAGCGCAATACGACGTCAACGTGCTGTCGATCAATGCACGCAATGTCGGCGTAGCCCGCGCGACCGGTGCGCAATGGTTATTGGAACAAGGCGCGCGCTGGATTTCATGCACCGATGCCGACAGCCGCGTGGCTGAGGACTGGTTGGTGGCGCAATTGGCCTTGGGCAAGGACGCCGTGTGCGGCACCGTGACCGTCGATGACTGGGGCACTGAAATCGATGAACGCGCTCAGTCACGCTACCTGGCCGCCTATCAGGCCCGCGACGGGCATCGGCATATCCACGGCGCCAACCTTGGCGTCAGTGCCACAGCCTATCGGCGTGCTGGCGGTTTTCAGCCGCTGGCCTGCCATGAAGACGTGCACTTGGTGCAACAACTGGAGGCGTGCGGGGCTTCAATCGCCTGGAGCCACCGCCCGCAGGTCACCACCAGCGCGCGACTGGACTGCCGCGCGGCGGGCGGCTTTGGTGATTATCTGAAGTCGCTGCTGGGTGCGGCCGAACATGACCCCCATCAAGCGGGTCCAAGGGCCGACGCGCTATAAACGCCCTATCGCACAGGAGAAACCATGACCTTCGATATTGCCGGTAACAACCTTGAACCCCCTGCACCTGTCGCAACCCCTGCTGTACACCGGATGAAGGTGTTGACGGTTAATACCCACAAGGGGTTCACCGCTTTTAATCGACGCTTCATCTTGCCCGAGCTGCGCGAAGCGGTGCGTAGCACCGGCGCCGATCTGGTGTTTTTGCAGGAGGTGCTGGGCGAGCACGAAAAGCATGCCTCACGCTATGACCACTGGCCCGCCGTGTCGCAGTACGAGTTTTTGGCCGACAGCATGTGGAGTGACTTCGCCTATGGGCGCAACGCGGTGTATCCCGACGGGCATCATGGCAATGCGGTGCTGTCCAAATACCCGATCAAGTCGTACCGCAACCTGGATGTGTCGATCACCGGCCCCGAGCGGCGCGGGCTGTTGCATTGCGTGCTGGATGTGCCGGGGCATGAGCAAGTGCACGCGATTTGCGTCCATCTGAGCCTGCTCGAAAGCCATCGCCAGTTGCAAATCGTGCTGCTTAACCAACTGCTCAAATCATTGCCGCCCGACGATCCGGTGATCATTGCCGGGGACTTCAACGACTGGAAGCTGCAAGGCAACGCTGCCCTGTCGCAACGTGACGACTTGCACGAAGTGTTTGAGCGCCATCATGGGCAGTTGGCCAAAACCTACCCCGCGCGCTGGCCGTTGCTGCGGCTGGACCGCATCTACCTGCGCAACGCCACCAGCCATAGCCCGACCATCCTGAGCAACAAACCCTGGACACATTTGTCGGACCACTTGCCGTTGGCGGTGGACGTTCATTTGTAGCCATTGGCGCAAGCGGTGCCCGGTTGCGCAACAATCGTCAACGTGCGAACCCTGAGGCACCGCATTGAACGGCCTTGCGACCGCTACGTGCCCGCACGCAACCTCGCGCAACTCGTCAACGACTACAAGACGAATGGGCGCAGGTTACGTGCGGCCACGCACGCCGGGTTGCTCGCCTTACTGCGGTTCCAGGATCAACACCCCCAGCGGTGGCAGGTTCAAGGCCACACTGAACGATTGCCCGTGACTGGCATCGGTTTGGGTATGCACCCCGCCGCCATTCCCATAATTGGAACCGGCATACAGCGCCGCATCGCTGTTGAGCACTTCGCGCCAGGTGCCCGCAAACGGCACACCGATGCGATACGCCTCGCGCGGCACCGGGGTGAAGTTGGCAACCACCAACAGCGGCTTGCCGGCCTTGCTCCAGCGCAGCCAGGCATAGACGCTGTTGGTCGCATCGTCGCCAATCAACCACTCAAAGCCCTGAGCCACGTCATCCTGGTCGTGCAAGGCCGGTACGTCGCGGTACAGACGATTCAAGTCGCCGACTAACTGTTGCACGCCTTTGTGCTCGGGGTATTGCAGCAAATACCAGTCCAGCTGCTGATCGTGATTCCATTCGCGCCACTGCCCGAATTCACAGCCCATGAACAGCAGCTTTTTACCCGGATGCGCCCACATGAAGCTCAGATAAGCGCGCAAATTAGCAAACTTTTGCCAGCGGTCACCGGGCATTTTGTCGATCAGCGAATGCTTGCCATGCACCACTTCGTCGTGGGAGATGGGCAGGATGAAACGCTCGGTCCACGCATACACCAGGCCAAAACTCAGTTCGTTGTGATGATGCGCGCGGTAAACCGGGTCTTGCTGAATGTAGTGCAGCGAGTCATGCATCCAGCCCATGTTCCACTTGTACGAGAATCCCAGGCCGCCCTGTTCGGTGCTTTGACTCACACCTGGCCAGGCAGTGGACTCTTCGGCAATCATCAACGCACCAGGCGCCTCAAGCGCAACGACGTCGTTGAGGTGACGCAGAAAGTCGATGGCTTCCAGATTTTCACGCCCGCCATGGCGATTAGGAATCCATTCGCCCGGCTGACGCGAATAGTCGCGATACAACATCGACGCCACGGCATCGACCCGCAGCCCGTCGATGTGGAAGTGTTTGAGCCAATGCAGCGCTGAGGCCAGCATGAAACCGTGCACTTCAGTGCGGCCCAAGTTGTAGATCAGCGTGTTCCAGTCCTTGTGAAAGCCTTCCAGCGGGTTGGCGTATTCGTACAGCGCCGTGCCGTCGAATTGCGCCAAGCCATGCGTGTCATTGGGAAAGTGCGCGGGCACCCAATCCAGAATCACGCCGATACCCGCCACATGGCAGGCGTTGACGAATGCACCAAAGTCATCGGGCGAGCCAAAGCGTGCACTCGGGGCGAACTGCGACAGCGGTTGATAGCCCCACGAGCCACCAAACGGATGTTCCATGATCGGCATCAGTTCGATATGGGTGAAACCCATGTGCTGCACATACGGGATCAGGCGCTCAGCCAGCTCATGCCAGGTGTATTGGCGCGCGACTTCGCCCACTTCATCCACTTCACACTGCCATGAGCCCACGTGCAGCTCATAAATCGCCAGCGGCGCGTCGGGACGCTGCAACTCGCCCCGGGCGTGCATCCAGTCCGCGTCTTGCCAGTCGACCGAGAGGGGCGAGGCCACTTTCGACGCGGTTTCGGGCGGCAATTGGGTGGCCAACGCCATAGGGTCGGCCTTAAGCGGCAAGATCCCCTCGGCCCCTAGAATTTCGTATTTATAGGCCTCCCCGGCCTCAAGCCGCGGAATGAACAACTCCCACACCCCACTGGGGTGGCGCAGGCGCATGGGATGACGGCGACCGTCCCAGATATTGAAATCGCCCACCACTGAGACCCGTCGCGCGTTTGGCGCCCAGACCGCAAAGCGCACGCCGGGCACCCCATCGACACTCATCACTTGCGCACCCAGGCACGTACTCAGGTCGCGGTGATTGCCTTCGGCAAACAGATACAAATCCATTTCGCCCAGTAACGGGCCAAAACTATACGGGTCTTCACTGGTTTGCTCGCCTGCGGCCCAGTTGATGCGCAAGGCATAGGGTTGCAGCTGCGTAAACTGGCCGACAAACAACCCCGGGACCTCGGTGATCGACAACGGGCCAAGCACCTGGCCGCACGCCCGGTCTATGACATTGACGCTCAACGCCTGAGGCAAAAACGCCCGTATAACCTGCCCACCCTGCCCATCGGCATGAGGACCCAAAATCGAAAAGGGATCGCGGTGCTCAGCCTTAATCAGCGCCTCGATGTCTTGACGATCGGGCAATAAAGCAACATATCCCTTACCCAGATCCTTGCCAGCATTCATCTTTTATCTCCGTTTGGTAAAGGCTTGGACATGCCTGGCAAATGGCTGAGCAATGCACTCAGCCCCTGCAATGGAACCCCAGACCAGGCAGGTCGGTTGGCCGCTTGGTACATCACTTCGTAGGCCGCCTTTTCCAGACTGAACAAGGCCAGTGCAGCCTCATGGCCACCTAACACCTGCCAGCCCTGAGCAAGACTAGCTGTTGCCTGCGAATACGCTTAAATCAATGCACTACGTGCCTCTATGAGATAACGCTCACTCCTGTTGTGGCAGCCTATCCGCCTGGGGCGGGTGATCGGGCATGGCGTTTTCACTGACCAGCAAAAACCAATAGAAGCCATAGGGGGCTAGGGTCAGGCTGTAAGGCAATGGCCCAATCGGCGGGAAGGGATGGGTGCTCAGCATCTCGACCGGCACCCGGCCCGCCCACGTGGACAAGTCCAGCTCCACGGTCTGGGCACTGCGCGAGACGTTCGCCACACACACAATGGTTTGGGTGTTACCTAAAGCGTCGGTGAATTCACGCACATAGGCCAGAACCCGGCGGTTGCGGGGCGAGAGCATGTTCAGGCTACCGCGGCCAAAGGCCTTTTGCTGCTTGCGCACGGCCAACAAGCGCCGCGTCCAGTTGAGCAAGGAGTGCGGGTCCAGGGCTTGCGCCTCAACGTTTACGGCCTGATAGCCATACAGCGGGTCCGTGATCGGCGCCAGCACCAGGCTGGCCGGGTTCGCGCGCGAGAACCCGCCATTGAGGTCGATGGACCATTGCATGGGCGTGCGCACACCATCGCGGTCATTCAGGTCAATGTTGTCGCCCATGCCTATTTCGTCGCCGTAATACAAGGTCGGCGTGCCGGGCATCGACAGCAGCAAACTGTTGAGTAACTCAATGCGCCGACGGTCGCCCTCCATCAGCGGGGCCAAACGCCGACGAATCCCCAGATTGATGCGCGCGCGCCGGTCTGGCGCGTAGTAATTCCACAGCGCCTCACGCTCCTTGTCGGTGACCATTTCCAGGGTCAACTCATCGTGGTTACGCAAAAAAATCGCCCACTGGCAATGGGCAGGTATAGGTGGCGTTCGCCGCAAAATGTCGGTGATCGGCAAGCGGTCTTCCTGCGCCAGCGCCAAGTACAGACGAGGCATCAAGGGGAAGTGAAAGGCCATGTGACATTCGTCGCCCTTGATACCGTCGCTGTCGCCAAAATATGGCCGAGTGTCTTCGGGCCATTGATTGGCTTCAGCGAGCAACATGCGATCGGGGTAGTTCGCGTCAATTTCGGCGCGGATCTGTTTCAGAATCTGGTGAGTTTCGGGCAAATTTTCATTGTTGGTGCCATCGCGCTCAATCAAATAGGGAACGGCATCCAGTCGCAGGCCATCAATGCCCATGTCCAGCCAGTAGCGCATGACCGACAGCACTTCATTTATCACCTGCGGGTTGTCGAAGTTCAGGTCGGGCTGATGGGCGTAAAAACGGTGCCAAAAGTATTGCCCCGCCACCGGGTCCCACGTCCAGTTCGAGGTTTCGGTATCAAGGAAGATGATGCGCGTGCCTGCGTATTTCTGATCGCTGTCGGACCACACGTAATAGTCGCGCGCTGTTGAGCCTGCCTTGGCGTGGCGGGCCTTCTGAAACCAGGGGTGCTGGTCTGAGGTGTGGTTGATGACCAGTTCGGTGATCACCCGCAGGCCGCGCTGATGAGCTTCACTGATAAAGCGTTTGACGTCAGCCAGGGTCCCGTAATCGGGGTGCACACCGCGGTAATCAGCGATGTCATAACCGTCGTCACGGCGCGGCGAAGGGTAAAACGGCAATAGCCACACGGTGTTGGCACCCAAATCGGCAATGTAATCGAGTTTGCTGATCAGGCCGGGAAAGTCGCCAATACCGTCGTTGTTGGCATCGAAAAACGACTTGATGTGCACCTGGTAAATCACCGCATCCTTGTACCAGAGCGGGTCATTGATCAGGTTCGACGATGCACGCTTGTTTGCCATTGGAACTACCTGTTGATTCATACGCCTGTGGCCACGGGAGCGGCATTGAAGGCCGGGTTAAAGAGGTTTAATGCGCCAGATACCGAACGGCTGCTGCGAGGGATCAAGCCGCGTCCACTGATGTTTGCCGTACCAGGTCCAGCGATGCCCCGTCATCAGGTCTTCGCCAGCGGTGGGGGCGTCATCGGCCAGGTCCATCTCCCACAGGGGCAATTCAAAGTGCGCCTCTTGGGCGTTATGCGGATCGAGATTGATCACAACCAACACAAAATTGCTGCCATCGGCAGTGCGTTTGCCGAAATACAGCAGGTGATCATTCCAGGCGTTGTACAGCCTCAAGCCCAAGTGGCTATGCAAGGCCGGGTTTTGCCGACGAATCCGGTTGAGCTGGGCAATTTCAGCCACGATGTCGCCCGGCGCGTTGAGGTCGCAAGGCTCGGTCGGGGACTTCCCGCTGCCCGGACACTCGTTCTTGCCCGATAAGGCTTGGGCTTCGCACCGTTCAAACCCCGAGTACATGCCCCACAGGCCAGACCCCATCGTTGCCAGCGCGGCGCGAATAAGGAACCCCGCTCGGCCAGCCCCCTGAGCACACTGCGGATGGATATCCGGGGTATTAACGAAAAAATGCGGGCGAAAGCATTCACGCCACGGGCTTTGGTTGAGTTCGATGAAGTACTCGCACAGCTCGGCCTTGGTATGACGCCAGCACAAATAAGTGTCGCTCTGCGAATAGCCGACCTTGCCCAGCCGCGCCATCATCGCGGGGGTGGTGCACGCCTGCGCTAAAAAGATCACGTTGTTATGCAGCCCTCTGACCTCGGCAATCAACCACTGCCAGAACGGCAGGGGCTGGGTGTGCGGGTTGGCCACCCGAAACAGCGTGACCCCCTCATCGACCCAGCCCAGCACCCTTGCGCGCAATTCAAGCCAGAGCCCGGGGATCGCGTGCGGAGCATAGAAATCAACGTTGACGCTGTCCGGATATTTTCGCGACGGGTTCTGGGCATCACGGATCGTGCCGTCGGGGCGCCAGTTGAACCAGCCAGGGTGCTGCGTGAGCCAGGGGTGGTCTGGGGAGCATTGCACGGCGAAGTCCAAGGCAACTTCAAGCCCCTGAGCCGCAGCGGCCGCGACCATGCGGCGAAAATCATCCCGCGTACCCCATTGCGGGTGAATCGCCGCCTGCCTGCCCTCCTCGCTGCCATTGGCAGACGGGCTGCCCGGTTCATCAGGACCTGCTTGCAGCGTATTGTTCGGCCCTGCGGGGTGGTGCTGATCAATGCGATGAATGGCCGGCAAAACCACAACGTCAAAACCCATGTCGTGAATCATGGGCAAGCGGGCATGCACATCATTGAACGTGCCGTGACCGGCCGGGTCATCGGTGACTGAGCACGCAAACAGTTCGTACCAACTGGCAAACGCAGCCAAGTGCCGTTCCACCTCTACCGGGTACTCAGGGCTGAGGCTGACATAGGCGTGATATTGCGCCTGCGCCATCAACTGAGCGCTGCTTTCATGAAGGAACAAGGCCACTTGTTCGGTCTCAAGCAACCCTGAGAGTTCGCGCAGCATTACCTGCAACTGTTGCTGAAGCTCGTCCGTGCTGCGCTCGATCGCATGCTGCACCAGCACCCGCCCGTGTTGAAGCTCAAGACTCATCGGCACGCCCGCTTGATGTTTTTTATCCAGCTCATGGCAAAAACTGGCGAAGCGATCGACCCAGGCTTCAATACAAAACACATAGCGGCCAGGCTCGGGCACCTCGAAATGCCCGGCCCAGCTGTCGTTGCCCAGACACTGCATGGTCGCGGTCCGCCATGTGTCGTGAGCGGCTTTGCGCCAGTGCAGCCTCACGGCCAGTTGATCGTGACCATCGACAAACACGGTACTGCTGACGTTGACCTGCTGGCCGACGGTCGCCTTGACCGCAAACTGACCGCCCTCCAGCACCGGGGATGTGCTCTCAATAGCGATGCGCGGCAGTAACAGCGCATGGGTCAACGGCAAAACAGCCGTGGAATCAGAATCCGGTAAATCAGCAGTCATCGAGCATCACTCCTCACGCCCTTGGACGCTCACGTGTGTCGTTTCACAGCACATTCCGGCGGTGGCACCGGTCACCTAGGTTGGGAGGCAACGACGGTTTAAAAGTTCAGACTGATTTGCACCACTCCGTTGGTCGCGGCGCGGGATTTTTTTGGCCGGTGTGAAGGTCAACCTCAAGAAGCCTGGCGCTTATTGCGCCTTGTTCATAACAACTACGAGGTCTTGGCGATGAGCATCCCTATCCCTGCCGAAACTCCCGACCCGAACATCGACGACCCGGTTTTACCGCCCGGCGAGCCGCAACCGGTCCCCGAAGAAGACCCGCCACTCAAACCCCCGGTTCCTCAGGGTGATCCACCCAGCGAAACACCGCCGATCAAAGCAAATCGGTCAATTTAGCCCGCAGCGGCCCCACTCCGCCGTGACCCTCACACAAGGAAACCGCCCATGAGCATTGAAATCGACACGCAGCACCAGACCTGTACGCTCACCTCTGCTGAAGGCTCACACCAGGCGCCACTGAGTCGCATTGAAGTGTTTAACGATGACCCGTCGCACCTGTCCCAAGCGTTAGTCGCAGGCAGGCGCATAGCCATAACCGAAGAAGAGGCCCAAGCGCTGGTGAGTGCGGGCGCCATCGACCAAAGAGACATGTTGCATGCCACCACGGACGGCTCACCGATTTGAATCAGACCTTTGCCTGAGTCCGTGAGCACCCGGCCAGGGGTGCTCACGGCGATGCTCAGTTGGTCACGTACAACGGGTATTCAGGACTTAATACCAGGCACGTTCGTTGCTGAACGTCACGCATCTGCACCTGGGTGCTTTCATCCATCAACAGCGCGATTTGCTCGTGCCCAGCCAGACCGGCCAGTTGCTCATAAAGCTGGATCAAAGGCTGCTGGCGCTCAATGTCACAAAATTCCAGGGTCTGCAAAATCTGTGATAACGCGTCCTCGATCAGGCCCTCGGGTGAATCGCCTCTGTGCATGGCCCTTTCCAGGGCCAGGCACAGTCCTGCGTATCGATCAATCCAGGCATCAATGCAAAAGACGTGCAAACCCGGTTTTTCTATACGGATTTGCCCATTCCAGACCCGGTCTCCCAGCGTGTGCATGTAGAGACTTTCGCCGTCACTGCTGTCCACATGCCGCCAACGAACAATCACCGCCAAGGGCCCGCTAGTCAGGCAAAAAACGCGACTGCTGATATTGAGCAACTGTCCTGTAACCACCTTGACCGGCTTATGGCCCTGGCCAATCACCGGCATCGTGCCTTCAATCACAATCAAAGGCAGCTCATGACTTAATGCTGGCTTTCCTGCATCTGAATCTGGCTCAAACCTCGCTCCAGCAGCCATTAAACCCCTCTCCCAACCAACTTATTTGAATGCGTACACACTTGTTTTAAAACTGGAGCTCCATTCTCAAGTGAGTCGCTTATTTCCTTGATCCCGATCAGGATCTTCTATGCCTGGATAAGTTACAAGCCAAGCCCCAACAATTCCTTGGTCATCACGGGGTGCAGCAAGTTGTCGCAGGCCTCTCAAAAAAGCATCTGATACGGTTTTTAATCGGATAGCTGAGTCTGTTATGCAAACAGTTCGCTGGTCATAGTGCACAGGCCTGATGGAGGCTGATGAGCGAAAGACCATGAGCGAACAAATACCTGTCCAGATACTTGAATCCTTTGAGGCTTCTCGACCTAGAGCCGCAAAACATAAAAACAAGTCCAGCGACAACCTAATCCACACCCGCAGTTTTACCGGGCTGTTCCGCACGCTTCGATTAGTCGGCGCAGGCTTTCTGTTCTTGCTGTTCTTCGGCACAGTCTGGCTTAACTGGGACGGTCGCCAAGCAGTTTTATGGGACTTGTCTGAAAGTAAGTTCCATATTTTTGGTGCCACATTCTGGCCACAGGATTTCATCCTGCTTTCGGCCTTGTTGATCATCGCAGCCTTCGGCCTGTTCGCAATCACGGTGTTTGCGGGGCGGGTGTGGTGCGGTTATACGTGCCCACAAAGCACATGGACTTGGCTGTTTATGTGGTGCGAAAAAATAACAGAAGGCGACAGAAATCAGCGAATCAAGCTGCAAGCAGCCCCGTGGCGCTTGAACAAAATTGCGCGTCGCACCGCTAAACATGCGCTGTGGATGGCCATCAGTGTCATGACCGCGCTGACTTTTGTCGGCTACTTTACCCCGATCCGGCCCCTGGCAACGGAGCTGCTGACCTTGGAGATGGCTGGCGTCAGTTTGTTCTGGGTGCTGTTTTTCACCGGTGCCACATACATTAATGCCGGGTGGCTGCGCGAAGCCGTGTGCATGCACATGTGCCCTTATGCGCGGTTCCAGAGCGTGATGTTTGATAAAGACACCCTCGCCATCTCCTATGACGTGGCGCGTGGCGAAAGCCGTGGGCCGCGTAAACGCGGGATTGAGCCAAAACAGGCAGGGCTGGGTGACTGCATCGATTGCCATATGTGCGTGCAAGTGTGCCCAACCGGCATCGACATCCGCGACGGCTTGCAGATGGAGTGCATCGGCTGCGCGGCGTGTATCGACGCCTGTGATTCGGTGATGGACAAAATGGGCTATGCCCGTGGGCTGGTGCGCTATACCTCCGAGCATGAATTGCAAGGTGGTAAGACGCATCTGCTGCGTCCACGCCTGATCGGCTACGCCATCGTCCTGGTGGTGATGATCGGCGCACTGGTCTTTGCACTGAATCAGCGCAGCATGGTCTCAATGGATGTGATCAAGGACCGGGGCCTGTTTCGCGAAAACAGCCAGGGCCAGATCGAAAACATCTACAGCCTTAAAATCATCAACAAGACTCAGCAGGCGCAGCACTATCGGGTGTCACTCAAAGACGGCGAAGGCTATCAGTTGCAAGGTAAAACCGAACTGACGCTGGCCCCCGGTGAAATGACTGACGTACCCGTGTCCGTCGCATTGCTGGCAGATCGCCCGACCAGCAGTTCGCAAACCATCACGTTTGTGATCACGGATACGGACGAACCTGGCATCCGCGCGGTAGCCGATAGCCGCTTTGTGGCACCGCTCAATCGTTGACCCGAGTGCCGAGGGTGTGTCCGCTCGCGCAGGGTTGCGCAATCGGACGCAGCCTTCGCCAGCCGCTACGGGTACAGTGCCCCTTCTGAATTTCCCTGAATAACGCCGGACCGAGCATTGCCTACATGAAACGCTACGAAAAATTTGCCGACGATATTGCTGAGCTGATCCGCTGCGGGGTGCTCGGCCCCGGACAACGCGTCCCCTCAGTGCGCTATGCCAGCCAAACCTACGGCGTCAGCCCTTCGACGGTTTTTCAAGCCTATTACCTGCTCGAACGCCGGGGCCTGATCCGTGCCAAACCGCGTTCGGGGTATTTCGTCAACGCACACACGCCCAGCCCGTTCAGCGAACCGGTCTTTAGCAGCCACGTCACCGAGTCCACCGAGGTCGATGTCAGCGCGCTGGTGTTCTCCGTGCTGGACTCGATCAAAGACCCGCACACGGTGCCCTTCGGCTCAGCGTTCCCCAGCCCGACACTCTTTCCGTTGCAACGTCTGGCCCGCTCGATGGCCACCGCCAGCCGCGAGATGGACCCACGCATGGTGGTGACCGACATGTCGCCGGGCAACCCGCAACTCCGGCGCCAAATAGCCCTGCGCTATATGGTCGGCGGGCTGATGTTGCCAATGGAAGAACTGCTGATCACCAATGGCGCGCTGGAAGCCTTGAACCTGTGCTTGCAAGCTGTCACCGAGCCAGGGGACCTGGTGGCCATTGAAGCCCCGGCGTTTTATGCCTGCTTGCAAGTGCTTGAGCGGCTCAAACTCAAAGCGGTGGAAATCCCTGTGCACCCGCGTGATGGCATTGATCTGGGGGTGCTGGCGCAAACCCTTGAGCGGCACCCGATCAAAGCCGTGTGGTGCATGACCAACTTCCAGAACCCGATTGGCGCCAGCATGCCCGAAGCTAAAAAGCAGGCATTGGTCGAACTGCTGCGCACCCATCAAGTGCCGCTGATTGAAGACGACGTGTACGCCGAACTGTATTACGGCCAACACGCGCCGAAACCGGCTAAAGCCTTTGATACCGAAGGTCTGGTGATGCACTGCGGCTCGTTTGCCAAAAGCCTGGCACCGGGTTATCGCGTGGGTTGGGTGGCGGCGGGCCGGTACGCGCAAAAAGTGGAGCGCCTGAAACTGATGACGTCACTGTGCGCCTCAATGCCCGCGCAAGCCGCCATCGCCGATTACCTGCAACACGGCGGTTATGACCGTCACCTGCGCAAATTGCGTGATGCACTGGAAGGCCAGCAAAACGCCATGCTGGCCGCGATTGCACGCTACTTCCCGGCCCAAACCCGGGTCAGCCATCCCAGCGGCGGCTACTTTCTGTGGCTGGAGCTGCCTGAGCAAATGGACTCGCTCAAGCTGTTTCAAATGGCCTTGGCGCAAGGTATCAGCATCGCGCCAGGGCCGATTTTCTCGGCCACCCAGCGCTTTCGAAACTGCATCCGCCTCAACTACGGCAGCCCGTGGGATGAAGTGAGCGAAAAAGCCATGGAAACCTTGGGCAAAATCGTGCGCTCGTTTTAATCCCATACGCCAGACACGCCGTAGCAGCCGCCGAGGCTGTGTATTACCCCGGCATGCAGGTGAAGTCGGCTGTATGGGCGACTTCCTTGCCGGATGAGTCCATCAGCGTCGCACTGATTTCAGGCCCCAGGCTCGATTCGATCAGTTGGTAATGCTCCCCCGCCTTGAACGCCGGGTATTTCACATCGCCTTGGCAATCCACCTGATTCTGGTCGCCGGTCGCGCCTTCGTACAGGGTCACGTCCAGCCGATGGGCGCCTGGCGTGACTTCAAAATAACGGCCGTCACGGGTGTTTTTCCCGTCCACCCGTTCGGCCATCAGGTCGCTGGTGCCTTCTTCTTTCAGGCCGATCCAGGCTTGAGCCGGGTCTTGCTTGGGCATCGGCCCCGCGCAGGCCGATAGCAACAGAACCAGACTCAGGGAGGGAATCAAAAGCAGCGGTTTAACAGTCATCGCAGACGAGCCTCGCAAAGAGCATTCAAAAAGTGCGACAGGCTCAACCCCGACCCGTCGAATAGGTCGTAAGCTTGGCGGCCATCGCGTACCGCGCCAAATGAATGAAAGTGAAGGGATTTTCAGCCCTTACCTAAAGGATCCTTCACGTTACTGAAAGCTGATCGTTAGGTGCCAACAGCAAGACTGCCGGGGTTTGCAATTCCACTCCTCGGAGGTTCAGGCATGCTCGGGCTGGTAAAGACCGCACTGCACAAGCCCTACACGTTTATCGTGTTGGCGATTTTCATCTGCATCATTGGGCCGTTGGCCGCCGTGCGTACGCCCACGGATGTGTTCCCGGACATTGGCATTCCCGTGGTCGCTGTGGTGTGGCAGTACACCGGCCTGGCGCCCGCCGACATGGCGGGCCGGGTCATTTACACCTATGAGCGCTCGCTCAGCACCACGGTCAATGACATCGAGCACATCGAGTCGCAGTCGTTGCCCGGCATGGGCATCGTGAAAATTTTCTTTCAGCCTGGGGTCGATATTCGTACCGCCAACGCGCAAGTGACAGCCGTGTCACAAACCGTACTCAAACAAATGCCGCCCGGCATTACGCCCCCGCTGATTCTCAATTACAGCGCCTCGACCGTCCCGATATTACAGTTGGCCTTCTCCAGCCCTACGCTCTCCGAAGCGCATATTCGCGACTTGGTACAGAACAACATCCGCCTGCCCCTGAGCGCCCTGCCCGGCCTCGCCATGCCGACGCCGATGGGGGGTAAGCAGCGCCAGATCACCCTTGACCTTGATCCGCAAGCGCTGGCAGCCAAAGGGCTGTCGGCACAAGATGTGGGCAATGCGCTGGCGGCGCAAAACCAGATCATCCCGGTAGGGACCGTCAAGCTGGGCACCTATGAATACACGGTGATGCTCAACAACAGCCCCAAAGCCATCGACGAACTCAACGCGTTGCCGATCAAAACGGTAAATGGCGCACTGATCACCATTGGCCAAGTGGCGCACGTGCGTGATGGTTCGCCGCCACAAACCAATATCGTGCGCGTGGATGGTCATCGCGCCGTGCTGATGCCGGCCTTGAAAAACGGCAACATTTCGACACTTTCCATTGTCGATGGCATTCGCGCGATGTTGCCGCGCATCAATGAAACCCTGCCGCCCTCGCTCAAGACCACGCTGTTGGGCGACGCTTCGGTGTTCGTTAAACAGTCGGTGGGCAGCGTGGCGCAAGAAGGCATCATTGCCGCGTTATTGACCAGCGCAATGATTCTGCTGTTTCTCGGCAGTTGGCGTTCGACGCTGATTATTGCGGTGTCGATCCCGTTGGCGGTGCTCTCGGCGATTGCCCTGCTGGCCCTCAGTGGCCAGACCCTGAACGTCATGACCCTCGGCGGGCTGGCATTGGCGGTGGGGATTTTGGTCGATGATGCGACGGTGACTATCGAGAACATCAACTGGCATCTGGAGCAAGGCAAGTCGGTGCGCGAGGCGATTCTCGATGGTGCCAAACAAATCGTCGGGCCCGCCTTTGTCTCGTTGCTGTGCATCTGCATCGTGTTTGTGCCGATGTTCATGCTGCAAGGCATTGCCGGATACTTGTTCCGTCCAATGGCCCTGGCGGTCATTTTCGCGATGGGCAGCTCTTTTATTCTGTCGCGCACGCTGGTGCCGACCCTGGCGATGTTTCTGCTCAAACCCCACGTGCCGGAACAAGGCGCTGGGCAGCATCCGGAAGATGGCTACATCAACCATCACGAGGGCGATCAGCACAGCAAAAAGCATTCGGCACCGGTGCAGGCGCTGTTGAATTTCCAGCAAGGTTTCGAGCGCCGTTTTTCGGCGGTGCGTGATGCTTATTACGCTGTGCTGGAGCTGACACTGGCCCATCGCAAACGCTTTTTGCTGGGGTTCATGGCTTGTGTGCTGTCCTCGTTTGCGCTGCTGCCAAGCTTGGGTCAGGACTTTTTCCCCGCCACCGATGCGGGCGCATTGGCCTTGCATGTGCGCTTGCCGCTGGGTACGCGCATCGAAGAAAGCGCTGCCGCCTTCGACCGGATCGAATCGCGGATTCGCGAAATCATCCCGGCTGATCAACTGGACAGCATCATCGATAACATCGGGATTCCGTTGAGCGGTATCGACATGGCCTACAGCAGCAGCGGCACCATCGGCCCGCAGGATGGCGATATTCAGGTCACCCTCAAGGCCGATCACAGCCCGACAGCCGATTACGTGAAGCGCTTGCGTGAAGCCCTGCCCGAAAGCTTCCCCGGCAGCCAGTTCGCCTTTATGCCTGCGGATATCAGTAGCCAGATTCTTAACTTTGGCTCACCCGCCCCGCTTGACGTGAAAATCTCCGGGCGCGACGCCGCCGCCAACCGGGCGTATGCGCTGGCGTTGCAGCGCCGCTTGCAACATGTGCCGGGAATTGCCGACCTGCGTATCCAACAGTCGGTGGGTTACCCGTCGTTGCAGGTCAATGTGGATCGTCAGCGCGCCAATGGCCTGGGCATTACCGAGCGTGATGTAACCAATAGCATGGTCGCGTCGCTGGCCGGCAGCTCTCAAGTTGCGCCAACCTTCTGGCTCAACCCGCAAAACGGCGTGTCTTACGGCGTAGTGGCAGCCACGCCGCAATATCGTCTGGACAGCATGCCTGCCCTGGAAGCGCTGCCAGTGACGGGCAGTAATGGCCAGTCACAAGTTCTCGGCGGGCTGGCCACGATCAGCCGCGTGCAAAGCCCGGCGGTGATCACCCACTACAACATTCAGCCGACGCTGGACCTGTACGCCAACATTCAGGGCCGCGACCTGGGATCAGTGGCCGCTGATGTGCAAAAGGTCATTGATGGCGCCGCCGACCTGCGCCCCAAAGGCGCGATCATCAGTTTGCATGGACAAATCGATGCCTTGCACGAGGCGTTCAGCGGCCTGAGCTTTGGTTTGCTTGGCGCCGTGGTGCTGATTTACCTGCTGATCGTGGTCAACTTCCAGTCCTGGGTCGACCCGTTTGTGATCATCACGGCGCTGCCTGCCGCCCTGGCCGGGATTGTGTGGATGCTGTTCTTGAGTGGCACCTCGCTGTCGGTCCCGGCCTTGACCGGTGCCATCTTGTGCATGGGGGTGGCCACGGCCAACTCGATTCTGGTGGTGAGCTTCTGTCGCGAACGTCTGGCCGAGCATGGCGACGCGCTCAAGGCCGCGCTTGAAGCGGGCTACACACGCTTTCGGCCGGTGTGCATGACCGCATTGGCAATGATGATCGGGATGTTGCCGCTGGCCCTCTCCGAAGAACAAAACGCCCCGCTGGGACGCGCCGTGATTGGCGGTCTGATGCTGGCCACCGTCGCCACCCTGCTGTTCGTGCCCGTGGTGTTCAGCCTGGTGCACGGGCGCAACGAACCCCGCGCTGCTGGAGAAACACCCCATGTCTAATCAAACACCGTCACGCAAGCGCTTAATGGTACTGGGTATCGGCGGCCTCTCGCTGGCCGCCTTGCTGGTGGCTAACGGGCTGGCTGCTCGCAGCCGCCATGAACAGGCGGTGGTTCACTGGACTGAAGCGGCCGCGTTGCCCGTGGTAAGTGTGTTTGAACCGCTGCAAAACGCGCACGGCGACACGCTGCGTTTGCCCGCTCATTTGGAGGCGTGGAGCAAGGCGCCGATTCATGCACGGGTGAGCGGCTATCTGCAAAGCTGGCAAACCGACATTGGCAGCAAGGTGAAAGCCGGTCAGGTATTGGCCCTGATCGACAGCCCTGATCTGGACCAGCAACTGGCGCAGGCCCGCGCCCATAAGGCGCAGGAGCAAGCCAACGCCTCACTGGCGGCGACCACCGCCACACGCTGGCAAAACCTGTTGGCTTCGCACTCGGTGTCGCGTCAGGAGGCCGACGAGAAACTATCGAATGCCGCCGCGGCCAAAGCCAATGCGCAGGCAGCCCAGGCCGATTACGCACGTCTTTTGACACTGGAAGCCTACAAAACCATCCGTGCGCCTTTCGCTGGCACCATCACCGCGCGCAATACCGACATTGGCCAGTTGATCAAAGCTGACACCGACAGCGACACGCAGCTGTTTGACATCGCCGACACCCACCAACTGCGCCTTTACGTGCCGGTGCCGCAAAACTACGCCAGTGTGGTCCGCCAGGGGATGCATGTGCAGCTCAGTGTCCCGGAGCACCCGGGCCAAACCTTCAGCGCCAGGTTGATCGGTAACTCAACCTCGATTGATCGGCGTTCGGGCACGCTGATGGCACAGTTTGTCGTGCTCAATCCTGATGATGCGCTGATGCCCGGCGATTACGCCGAAGCCGTGTTATCGATCCCGGCCGATACCCACGGCGTCAGTATTGCGGCCAGCGCCCTGATCTTTCGCGCCCAAGGCACTCAGGTCGCCCTCCTCGACAGCGCCCACCATGTGCATTTGCAAAGCATCCACATTGGCCTGGATTTAGGCGATCGGCTGGTCATTGATCAAGGGCTCAAACCTGCTGACACCGTCATCGACAACCCGCCTGACGCCCTGCGCGAGGGTGATGCGGTGAAACTCGCGGACACAGGAGCCTCCCATGCAGCCAAGGCTTAAATGTGCGTTATTGCTGCTGGTTACGGCGCTACAGGGCTGCTCGTTGGCACCGGCTTATACAGCCCCCTTAATCGACCTGCCCGCGCATTACCGCGAACACAACAGCGACGGCCCGTGGCACAGCGCGCAGCCCGCCGATCATGTGCCCGAGCAATGGTGGCAGGCGTACCAGGACCCGCGGTTGAACACACTGCAACAGCAACTACTCACGGCCAACCCGGACCTTGCAGCGGCGCTGGCGCACGTGGAGGCCTCACAGGCTTACGCCAGCCAGTTGCATGCCGGGTTGTTCCCGCAATTAACCGCCAGCGCTCAACCCCTTCGTCAGCGTCAATCAGACAACCGCCCACTACGCGGG
This sequence comes from Pseudomonas weihenstephanensis, assembly GCF_016812185.1. Taxonomy (NCBI): domain Bacteria; kingdom Pseudomonadati; phylum Pseudomonadota; class Gammaproteobacteria; order Pseudomonadales; family Pseudomonadaceae; genus Pseudomonas; species Pseudomonas weihenstephanensis. Next base: position 455,741 of record NZ_JAAEBV010000003.1, read on the forward strand.
ACGACTCAACCCTCGGTGTACAACAGCATGACGGCCGGGTTTGCACTCAATGTTGATCTCGATCTGTGGGGCAAAATCCGCAATCAGGTGGCAGCAGGCGATGCTCAGGCGCAGGCCTCGGCTGATGATCTGGCGGTGGCGCGCCTGAGTCTCCAGCGCCAATTGGCCATCCTCTACGTCCAGCTCGACGGGTTGGATGCGCAACAGCAGATTCTGACCTGCTCTCTGGACGATTACCGCCAGGCCTTACAGCTGACCCGCGACCGCTATCAGGGCCAGATAGCGTCTGAACTTGATCTGACGCGCGCCCAAAGCCAACTGGCGCAGGCGCGGGCGCAACTGGACGATGTACGTGGGCAGCGTAATCTGGCCGAACATGCGATCGGCGAACTGGTGGGCCAAGCCGCAAGCGACTTCCACCTGGCCGCCAGCGAAGGCAGCCTCAATATGCCCACGCAACCTGCCACTCTGCCCAGTACGTTGTTACAGCGCCGACCTGATATTGCGGCAGCTGAGCGCCGGGTGTTTGCGGCCAATGCCGCGATTGGCGTGGCGAAAGCGGCCTGGTACCCGGATTTCAGCTTGAGCGGGCTGATCGGCGGGCAAACCCAAGGCAGCGGCAATATGTTGGCGGCGAGCAATCGCTTTTGGGCGTTGGGGCCTTTGATGAATCTGCCCATTTTTGACGGCGGCCGACTGGATGCACAGGAACGACAGGCCAAAGCTGAATTTGAGGAGGCCAGCGCTCATTACCGCAGCCAGGTGTTGCGCGCCGTGCGTGAAGTCGAAGACAGCCTGGCCCAGTTGCGCGACTTGCATCTGCAAAGCCTTGACGAACAAGCCGCTGCCCATGCCGCTCAACAGACTCAAAGCTTGGCCACCCACAGTTACGAGGCTGGCGCCGTGAATTATCTGGATGTAGTGACCGCACAAACGGCTGCATTGCAGGCACAACGCCAGGTACAAACACTGCGTACCCGGCAATTGCAGGCCAGCGTGCAGTTGCTGACATCGCTGGGCGGTGGGTGGGGAACCCTGTGACAGTGGAGGCTGCTCCCAGCGCTTGCACGCAAAAATAATGCTCCAAACCCCTCCAATAGCGCCGGTTGGCGCTACGCTTAGGCAGCTAACGCCGCTTTGACTGCTTAATGGGCCGGTTTGCCAGGGGGCAGTTCAATCACTGCGGCTTCAAGATTATCGAGCTTGGTGGTTAGCCGCGTCAGCTTCTCTTGGGCCTGTTCTTGCGTGTTGAACGGGCCCAACAGCACATGCTGAACACCTTCATCCACATAAATATAAGAGCTGAAACCATGCTCAAGCAGTCTTGCCGTCAGGTCACTGAGCGCCTGAGTTTTACCCAATTTCACTTCAACCGCCCATTGGGCAATGGGCGCTTGAACCGTCGATGTTTCAGAAGCAGCTTTAGCCCGTTGAATTTTATCGTTAGACTCCTGACCGCAAGCCGTCAAGGCCAATATTGCTGTCATCACGATGACTTTACGCACTGCGTTTCCCCTATCTGTTTGAGTGGGTCGATTTTATCACTGGGGCAGCGGCCTTTGCTCTCCTTGAACAAATCCAATCCGCCCTTATCTAAGGCTCATACACGAGAGTTTCCCTCGCACAGGGAATTAACCCTGTGGCTATGACGTCTGTAATGAGCGGCGCATTTATATGCACTTAGCAGTATTCTGTAGCCATGACCGAAGCCGCACCGTCTCAGAGACGTGCCTTACAAAGCCATCAAGGAGAAAAAAATGCTGATACTCACCCGCAAAGTTGGTGAAAGCATAAACATCGGTGACGATATTACGATCACTATTTTAGGTGTCAGCGGCCAACAGGTCCGGATCGGCATCAATGCACCGAAAGATGTCGCCGTCCACCGTGAAGAAATCTACCAGCGCATTCAGGCCGGTTTGACAGCATCAGACAAGAACGACCAGTAATAAAACTCCGAGGTATCAGCCCTTGGAGTGAGCGTAAGGGCTGCTCAGCCAGCCCTCCTCTTATTGATTGTGCTTGCTGGCAAACACCCTAACCCCCCAGTTCCCCCTCCCCTGCGACAAACTGAACCGCCGATCGACTTGACGGTTTCAATGTCTGCGACCACGCTCATTGCTCGCAGCGTCTGTACTCAACCTGACTCGCTGTGTAACAAGGTGTTAATTATGCAGTCACGCCTTGAGGCCAACTTTTGTGTTCAGCCCTTTGCGGGCTTGAACTGTACAGTCAAGGGATGAAAGACATGTCTGATTTGATCGTAGTGGGATTTGACGATACCGAGAAAGCTGACCGCGCCTTGACCAAGATGGTGTCACTGAGCAAAGAGCATTTGGTCGAACTGGAAGACGCCGTCATTGTTGTACGTAACGAAGAAGGCAAGGTTCATATCAAGCAGAGCGTCAATTTGACCGCACTGGGCGCGACCTCGGGCCTGGTTACAGGGGGGCTTTGGGGGGCGCTGGTGGGACTGTTGTTTCTCAACCCGCTGGCAGGCTTTGCCATCGGCGGTGCCTTGGGTGCTGGCACCGGCGCACTGTCAGGATCGTTGAGCGATTACGGGATTGACGACGACTTCATCAAGTCGCTGAGCGAAACCATCCCGAACAACTCCTCGGCTTTGTTCGTGTTATTGCGTAAATTTCAGCCAGAAAAAGTCTTGAAAGAACTTGAAGACTCAAACTTCAAAGGCAAAGTATTGCGCACCTCCTTGTCGCCCGAGCAAGAACAAAAGCTTCAGGATGCACTGTCCAAAACTGACCTGAACAAATCGGTTTAAGCCTGCCCTGTAAGGGCTTGCAGAGCACACGACAGTCGACCGCCTTCGGGGCGGTCGAGCTTTTTAACAACACCTCAATCCGTTGGATTGTTGTCTGCAAAAGATTTTTTCAGCAGCTTTTTGATCGTTTCATCCGGCATGCCAAGGTATTGCTGGTCAAACGCCTCGGCATTCTCTGCGCGGACTGACAATAGACCCCACGCGTGTTTTGCGTCAGGGCTGAACACCACATTGAGTTGGTTGTCTGCGCAGTCATGAGGTTTGCACATCTGGCCAACCGTGTAGGTTTTACCGTCCACCACCACCTTTTCAACCGGTGCCGCCGTACCCTGCCCCGTGCTCACCCAATCGGGATATGCCAACATGCCTGCATAAGCTTTTTTGTAAGGCGCCTGGGTCGTCAAGTCCGGTAACCGGCTTTCAGCAGACACACCAGCCACGAAACCCGCCAGCGCCAAACCCAACACCACGCGGCTTAATAATTGACTCATCGAGAACGCTCCTTTTGATAAAAAACACCACTTCTTGATGATTGCGATCGGCTCAGCCGAGCCTCAGTTCAATCGCACGGCAGTACCCGTTGCAAATACCACCAACATGCCACCACGCCCTGACGGCATGCTGATTTCAAAATTCACCCCAACGACGGCATCCGCGCGCAACGCACCCGCCCGCTCACGAATTTCAGCCGTCACCTCGGCACGTGCCTCTTTAAGCGCGCGCTCCAGTGTTTGCGAGCGCCCACCAAAAAAGTCGCGCATGCCGGTGAAAAAATCCCGCACAAAATTAATGCCGTGAACCGACTCGGCACTGACCACACCCAGATAGTCAGTAATCTGGCGACCTTCAATACGGTTGGTCGTGGTAATAATCATTAAAACTTCCTTATGACACTCGAGGTCAAACACCTGCCCTCACTGAGCGGCAGGTTACCTCAGACAGAGCCGCGGCGATTGAGTTCACCTGTGTCCAATTGCACCGCTCTGCTCTTATGAGTCTGCGATGTTACTGTAGTGCCCGGCCGGTGATTAGCGACCTTTAAGTCAGGATCTCCACCCATCGCCGCAAGAATTCAAACCTCTTGCACTTAAGATGCACCCGGCTGATATGAATGTTCTCGCTGCATCAGGTAATTTTTCGACCCGCTCAAGGAAGTCATCCATGGTCCAAAGACACGTCATCAATGCTTCGGTCAGCCCCAAAGGCAGCCTGGAGACTTTATCGCAACGTGAAGTGCAACAACTGAGTGAAGTCGGCTCAGGCAGCAGTTACACACTGTTCCGTCAATGCGTGCTGGCCATCCTCAATACCGGGGCCCACGTCGACAATGCCAAAACCATCCTTGAAGCCTACAAAGACTTCGACGTACGCATCCATCAACAAGACCGGGGAGTACGCCTTGAGTTGCTCAATGCGCCCGCCGATGCGTTTGTTGATGGTGAAATGATCGCCAGCACACGTGAAATGCTGTTCAGCGCCTTGCGCGACATTGTTTACACCCAAAGTGGGCTGGACAGCCCGCGCATGGACCTGAGCCACTCAGCCGGCATCACCGACTACGTGTTCCACCTGCTGCGCAATGCGCGCACCTTACGCCCTGGGGTCGAGCCCAAAATCGTGGTGTGCTGGGGTGGCCACTCGATCAACACCGAAGAGTACAAGTACACCAAAAAGGTCGGACACGAGCTGGGGTTGCGCCTTCTCGACATCTGCACCGGTTGCGGGCCAGGCGTCATGAAGGGGCCGATGAAAGGCGCAACGATTTCCCACGCCAAGCAACGCTTAACTGGCGGGCGCTACTTGGGGCTGACCGAGCCTGGCATCATTGCCGCTGAAGCCCCAAACCCTATCGTCAACGAGCTGGTGATTTTGCCTGACATCGAAAAACGCCTTGAAGCGTTTGTACGGGTCGGTCACGGCATCATCATCTTTCCTGGCGGCGCAGGTACGGCCGAAGAGTTTCTGTATTTGCTCGGAATCTTGATGCATCCGGACAACCGCGACATACCGTTCCCGGTGATTTTGACCGGCCCTAAAGAAGCCGAGCCGTACCTGCAACAACTGCATGAATTTGTCGGCGCTACGCTGGGGGCAACCGCACAGACGCATTACCAGATCATCATCGACAATCCGGCCGAAGTGGCCCGCCATATGACCACAGGGCTCAAGGCCGTCAAACAGTTCCGTCGCGAACGCAATGACGCCTTCCACTTCAATTGGCTGTTGAAAATTGACGAAGGTTTTCAGCGCCCGTTCGATCCCACGCACGCCAACATGGCCAGCCTGCAACTGCGCCGCGACTTGCCGCCCCACGAACTGGCGATTAATTTGCGTCAAGCGTTCTCCGGGATTGTGGCCGGTAACGTAAAAGAGAAAGGCATTCATCTGATCGAGCAGCACGGTCCCTACGAGATCCACGGCGACGCCGCCGTGATGAAACCGCTGGATAAACTGCTACAAGCGTTTGTCGAACAACACCGCATGAAGCTGCCAGGTGGCGCAGCGTATGTACCGTGTTATCGGGTGGTGAGCTAACCCTCAGCCCCTGCGGGCTTGCCAGGTAAGAGGCGTACTACATACAGCGCCTCCACTGCCTGGCTGGCCATTCACACTCACTTCATGGGGGTGAAGTTTTTTACCGCCTCAAGCCAGGCAGGGTCCAGACGAGTCTGTTCGGTTTCAATGCCCAACGCTTGCAACCGCGTTTTATGCAAATCGATCTCCTTGACCATCTGGCTCAACGCACTGGAATTAGCGTCCAGTTGGTACATTTGGGTAATTCCCAAGTGATAAAACCGTAACAGCTTCAGGGCGCTGACATCCCCTGCCATTACGCCGGCCGTCACGTAATGCATGACATTGGTTACCCGCATCAAGCTGCGCTTGAGCTGCCAGCCGTACACCGCCTGCGCCATCCACGGCTGTGACCAAAACACATAGCGCACCAGCACGATGGTCACGATCAATGCCGCAATCACCCCCGCCAGGTTCAAGCGAAAATTATCCCCTCCAGGCTCACCCGCCACCATCACCGCCACACCGGACACCAACAGCGCCAGCAACGCAAAAATCAGCGCGATATACAGCGTACTGCGTCGGGTTTGCTGACGATAAACGTCCGGGCTCATCGGTTTTATTTCAAACATCACGGCTATATGGCTCCTGCAAAGTGAGTGAGATGCCCGGCATTATGGCCTGATAAAGGCACTTTGCCTTCAACCTCTCGCACGTATCCGCGCCAATGTCTCAATTTGCTCCGTCTTCGCCCGATAACGCCTGCTAAGCAGTGCCTAACAAGCCCAGCGCCTGCTGATACAACGCGACGCGCTGCGCGTGACCATTGAGCCCGCCATTAACCGCTTTGGTCACCTGCTCGAAATCATCACCGTCTGCCAGAACGTTTATATTGCGCGAATGCCAATACCACCCCGCCGACTCAACGGCCCAGCGCCATTGCTCCAATAAGTGTGGCGTTGCGATCAGTCGCTCATCGCAAAACAAACCCAGGCTGCACTGTCGATAATTCAGTTTGCCGGTCATTTGAATCAGCCCTCTGCCGCGATACAGCCAGCCCTCTCCTGAGGCTTCGGTGCCATTACCCAGACGGTCGCTGTAAACCCTGTTGGCAATGGCTTCAGGCCTGCGGTGCAGCTTTTGCGCTTCACTGTTGGGGACTCGACGTGCACGACCACCCTCCATGACAGTGATGTACTGACCGGCTGAATTCTTTTCAGCGAATCGCGAGCCCCATGTAGCGGCGAGACCTGCCGCACTGTAGTTGAGATTCTCTAGAAGCAGTGTAAAACCGGCACTTTCATGACCCACCTGCGCTAGAAAAGCCGCTAAACGACGAGGAGTACTGATCAAGCGCTGAGCCGTCACTGCTTGTACAGCGGGTAAATATTCATCTATGAACGGCATACTTTTCGGGAACAACTGCAACATGACTTCACGGGTCAACATAAGACCACCTCTTAATTATTTAAATTAAAAGTGAAGCACTCTATGCCTTTTAGCAGGCGCACATGAACCCTTATTAGACATCCCCTACTTACTTCTTGGACATTACTGACAGTCGCCCCTAACGCCCCTGGACAAAGTTCCTTCCAGACGTATAAAAACTTAAGCCTTAACATGCCTCGCGTGCCCACTCAGCGTGGGTCAATTAAACGCAGCCATCCCCAAGAAGGAACTGGATAATGGCCAGTCCACAGCTTGATAAGATGTGTATCGACGTGCACTTCATTAATACGTCAGGCCAGTCCCTTGACTTTATTTCATCTCCACACAATGCTTTTGCAGGTTCATTTACACCCAGGCTAAGTGACAGCGACCTTGAGGTTCGCGTAGATGCCGTCCAATTTCAGGCAGCCCCGCACTTGCGAGGCGACATATTAATCGACGATGACGTCAAGAAATCAATTTTCGAGCCCGCTTTTCTTACGCCCTGAATGAACACATCATCCATTTCGAAACGCGCTTTTCTTACGCCTATGAAAACGGCTGTACGACCAATCACCCAAAATAAATTAATACTGGGACCCCAGTATTAAGTGCCCCCCATCATCGAACAGGCGATGCAGTTCAAGCATCACCCGGCGCACACCGAACAACCCATACAGTTACAAGGTCGACTTCTTGATCGAATACATACCGTTGGCCTCAGCGGGCAATAGGTATAACACGCAGGGGCTTTACAGACTTGAATGAAAAACTTGAATAAATCTCTTTGACTGCGGGTAATGCTTGCAACACTTCCCGAGTAAACTCCCCGAATGACTCAAGGTCCTTGGCCACTACTTCCAATAAAAAATCATAACGGCCCGAGACGTTGTGACACGCAATAATTTCCGGAATACCCAATAAGCACTGTTCAAAATTTCTGGCCATGTCCTGCGAATGCGAAGCCATCATCACACTGACAAACGCCGTGACACCGTAGCCCAATTCCTTGGGTGAAAGAATCGCTTGATAACCCGTAATCAGGCCTTGCTCTTCAAGATGCTTCACGCGTCTCCAGCAAGGTGATGTCGTCAGTGAAACCCTCTCTGCCAGCTCCGCCACGGTTAAGCGTGCATTACTTTGCAGGGCGGCGAGTAAGGCCTTGTCGGTTCTATCCAGGGCGCTGGGCATGCTTTGCCTCTAAACATCATCGTGGCTGGCTTTTGTTCCAATAATGCTCAAATCGTTACGTCAATTTGGAATTTATACCGTTGAATTTGAGCATAGCATTGTAGGAAATATCGGAGAGTCCAGCATGAACGACAAAAAAAATGAGTTCGGCTTTTCTACAAGAGCGATCCATCACGGTTACAACGCGCTTGAGAATAACGGTGCCCTGATACCTCCCATTTATCTCACTTCCACCTTCGCCTTTGCGTCCACCGAATATGGTGCCGCCTGTTTTGCCGGGCAAGAAAGCGGGCATTTTTATACGCGCATCTCCAACCCTACGCTGGCCCTGCTCGAATCGCGGTTGGCCACACTGGAAAATGGCGAGGCAGGCGTAGCGTTCAGCTCAGGGATGGGCGCTATTGCCACTACGTTCTGGACATTACTCAGGCCCGGTGACGAACTGATCGTGAGCCGCACACTGTATGGCTGCACGTTCGCCCTGCTGCATCACGGCATTGGTGAGTTCGGGATCAACGTCAAACACGTCGATATGGCAAACCTGGTGGAACTTGAAGCTGCAATCACCCCATCAACCCGCATGATCTATTTTGAAACACCCGCCAATCCGAATATGCAACTGGTGGATATCGCTGCGGTATCAAGCCTTGCACACAGCCATCCCGACATCACCGTCGTCATCGACAATACATACTGCACGCCGTACTTGCAGCGCCCGCTGGAAATGGGGGCCGATATTGTCGTGCACTCGGCCACCAAATACCTGAGCGGGCACAGCGACATCACCGCCGGCATTGTCGTCGCACGCCAAGAGCTGGCTAATCGCATTCACCTGCAAGGGTTAAAGGACCTGACCGGTGCGGTGCTGTCACCCCACGATGCTTATCTACTGATGCGCGGACTCAAGACCCTGGCATTGCGCATGGATCGCCATTGCAGCAGTGCTCAACTGATTGCGCAGTATCTGGAGAACCACCCGGCTGTCGAGTCAGTGTTTTACCCCGGGCTACCTTCATTCGCGCAATATGCATTGGCCTCGCGCCAAATGAAAAAACCCGGCGGGATGATTGCTTTCGAACTCAAGGGGGGGTTAGAGGCTGGCCGCCGCTTCATGAATGCGCTACAGCTGATCAGCCGCGCTGTCAGCTTGGGCGGTGCTGAATCGCTGGCGCAGCACCCCGCGAGCATGACGCACTCGGCTTACACGCAAGAAGAACGCGCCCGGCACGACATTTCTGAAGGCTTGGTGCGATTGGCAATCGGTCTGGAGGATGTTGAGGACTTACTGGCTGATATTGATCAGGCCATGGAGCGTTGTACATAAAGCGGCTCAGGTCTTAAAACAGAAAAGGCCGCTGTGTAAACAGCTGGCCTCTTGTCTTCTGGTCATCAACCCGGGGGAATGGTCGCGAGAATACCGATACCAATGGTTAACACCAGAAAACCGCCCAAAAACCAACCCATCTTAGCCATATCAGTGCCTACCGTAAGTGTGTCGTAAACCAGAAACCGAGCCAGAACTGACGACCTGCCTGCATCGTTCAAGGTCCAAAGCTCATTTGACCTATCAGAACTGGGTGTAATTTTCTGCCGATTGTGAGCTGCAATACAGGCGCAGGTAAGCCATAAAAATACGGATCAGATGGATCTCTGTACTACTCGGCCGCGTCTGGGAGTAAAAAATGGCCCGCTGAGGCCGTACGTTGATACTCCGCCACCACGCTTCTGGCCAAGTTAACCACCGCTTCGTTTAACTCCAGACCCGCCCCCGCGCGCCAACTGACATACACCGCAAAGCCGGGCGCTGGCTTTATCGGTAAGGCGATCATAGCTGCACTTTGCAGTTCCCGACTTACCAACACAGGGGGCAACACGCCTATCCCGAAGCCATCGGCAACCAGCTTGATGATGGCTGCCACCGAGTTGATGCAACTGATACGTGGTGCCGAGATGCCCTGCTGATGCAAATAATTGAGCACATCCTGATGCGGCCGTGACAGCCGGGAAAATGTCAACAATCGCTCTTGGCAGAGATCCCCCAAACCTTCATAAGGACGGTCCAACGCAGTGCCCTTTGCCACCACCCAACTCAAGGGGTAGCTGGCAAGGTGCACATTACGCACGCCATCCGCGCGTAATAAGTCAGTCTGGAAAATCAGATCCAACTGTCCTTTGAGCAGCTGCTCACTCAGATTCAGAGCCGTATCAGCGGTTAACTCCACTTCAACGAGCGGATAGTCCTGACTCAGGGCATTGATGAGTTCACTCAACCAACTGTGAATTACCGTGTCCATCACACCGATGCGTAATCGCCCCGAATACGTATCCGCTTTACCTAATGACTGAAGCAGGCGCTGTTGGGTCGCGAGCATTTCTTCGGCATAACCCAGCACGTTATGTCCCTCGCGCGTCAGGCTTACGCCTCGCGAATCACGCTGGAACAACTGCACCCCCAGTTCGCTTTCAAGCACTGATATCCGGCTGGAGATAGCCGCCTGAGTGCTTGAAAGCTTCTCCGCTGTCAGTCGAAAACTGCCTAGCCGCGCCACCCACACAAATGTCAGAAGAAATCGCATATTCATGCAGGCTTATCCGTTCACTCTAAACAAGGCCGCCACTGTAAACCCTTGTAACAAGCTCAAGCCAGCGTGAAGAAGTGAGTGTTTCAGCAAACTTTATTGTTCAGTGGTGACAACTTTTTTTGACTGGACGCCGTATTTAAAGCAACCAAAGATATCGCCCAATGACGTTCTGATACCGAGCGTCAACAATAAAAAAAACGCTGAGTCCGGCAGCGTATCAATGTTGCGAAAGTGAGCCAGACCGCTTTCGACTTGCTCGCGTCCAGCCTGCCCTGGCGCTGCGGCAACCAGTCAAGGGATTCACCCCCCATGCAAACCGTCGTCAATCTCTGGCCCTTATTGGGCGTGCTTGTCATCGTCGTAGGCTTCGTACTGCGCTTCAATCCATTATTAGTCGTAAGCTTGGCGGCGATAGTGACCGGCCTGGCTGCAAATTTCCCTCTTGAAAAAATCATCTCCCTGATGGGCGAAGGTTTTCTTGAGACCCGCGCCCTGCAATTGATTCTGCTACTCCCCTTGGCTGTGATTGGCTTGCTGGAGCGTCATGGACTGCGCTTGCACGCACAAAACTGGATCGCCAAATTTCAACGGGCCACCGTTGGCCGCTTGCTGATCATGTACCTGTTCGTACGCGAGACGACGGCAGCCGTGGGCCTCACCAGCCTGGGCGGCCACCCGCAAATGGTGCGCCCGCTGTTGGCGCCTATGGCAGAAGGCGCTGCAGAAAACACATTCGGCAAACTGCCAGAAGCGTTACGCCATAAAGTGCTGGCGATGTGTGCTGCCACCGATAACGTGGGTCTGTTCTTTGGCGAAGACGTATTTGTAGCGTTTGGCGCAATTGCGTTGATGCACACCTTCCTACTGGGTGCAGGGCTGGACGTAGAACCCTTGCACATCGCCTTCTGGGGAATTCCCACTGCCATTTGCGCGTTTATAGTGCATGCCCTGCGCCTTTATCGTTTCGATTTAATACTCACGCGCAAGATGACTGACCTCCAAACGCTCCCCGAGCCTGTGTCGCAGGAGGCCGCGCAATGATCATTTCCATTGAGTATTTCTACTGGCTGGCAGGCTTACTGCTGCTGATTACTGCTGGCATGATTGCCTCTGACCGAACCCACCCAAAACGCTGGACCAGCAGTCTTTTTTGGTTGCTATTTGCCATCGCTTTTTTGATGGGTGATCGCTTGTCGCCGTTTGTGATCGGGGTTGGCGTACTGGTCATGGCGGTCATCGCAGGTATTGGCGGCGTAGGTCGCGGCACCCACGCGGAACTGCACGTCAAGGCAGCCCGGGCGAGCGCAGGCCGCTTAGGCCACAAATTGTTCATCCCGGCCTTGTCGATTCCATTGGTCACAGTGATCGGCTCAGTACTGCTCAAAAACATACAAATTGCGGGCGTTCCTCTGCTGGACCCAAAAAACACGACGTTCGTTTCCTTGGGCCTCGGTTGCATCGTCGCGCTGATTCTCGCTTGCCTCCTGACCCGCGATACGCCCCTGCAAAGCCTGCGCGAATCCCGTCGTCTGACCGAAGCGCTCGGCTGGACCATGGTGCTGCCGCAAATGTTGGCCATGTTGGGCCTGTTATTTAACGACGCGGGTGTGGGCACGGCCGTCGCACATGTCGCAACTTCCTACATCAATATGGATTACCGTCTGATTGCCGTGATGGTGTACGTCCTGGGCATGGCGCTGTTCACTGTCATCATGGGTAATGGTTTTGCAGCATTCCCGGTGATGACCGGCGGCGTCGGCGTACCGGTATTAGTCGGCATCTACGATGCCAACCCCGCTGTCATGGCTGCGATCGGTATGTTCTCTGGCTACTGCGGCACACTGATGACGCCGATGGCGGCTAACTTCAATGTCGTGCCGGTGGCCCTGCTTGAGCTACCGGACAAATACGCCGTGATCAAGGCGCAAATGCCTACGGCTTTGCTGATGCTGGTGGTTAATATCGTCCTGCTTTATCTGCTGATGTGAGGCGTTTATGCGTACCGTGCTGCTGACAGGTTTTGAACCGTTCGATCAAGACACCCTCAATCCCTCCTGGGAAGCCGTACGCCTGCTGGATGAGACGCTGATAAACGAGGACGTCCGTATTATTGCCCGTCAGTTGCCCTGCGTGTTTTCGCAGGCACCTGCACACTTGCACGCATTGATTGAGAGGTTTACTCCGCATATGGTCCTTGCCGTGGGGCTGGGGCCGGGGCGCTCTGATATTGCTCTGGAGCGGGTGGCCATTAACCTGATCGACGCCAGAATCCCCGACAACCTGGGTGAGCAGCCAATCGATATCCCCGTCGCGGCTGAAGGTCCCACAGCCTACTTCAGCACCCTGCCGATCAAAGCGATGGTCGCTGCACTCAGGGTAGCCGGCATTCCAGCCACGGTTTCGCATACAGCCGGTACATTCGTCTGCAATCAGGTGTTTTACAGCCTGCAACATTCGCTGGCAGGTTCAACGGTGCGAAGTGGTTTCATGCATGTCCCGCTGCTCACTGAGCAAGTTGCCTTGGCGGCATCAGCGCAATCTTCAATGAGCCTGGACACCTTGGTAAAAGCCCTGCGCGTGGCGGTATCAGCCGCACTGAATACTCTGCACGATGTGCGAGAAACAGGCGGCCAACTGTGCTGACTGAAAGCCCACGCGGATGGCAGACCAAGACTCATCAACGAATCAAGGCAACCCGTCGTGATTCTTCGCCTGAAAATATGAAAGGCGCCGCCGGCTCAAAGTGGCTGGACACTTCACCGGAATAAACCGTGCTCTGATTAGGCCCAAGATCAAGCTTTTTCACTTTGCCTGTTGCCTGGCTCAAATCCAGCTTTTTAAGGTCTACCCAAAATGTATTCGGCGTGATGGCAGACTCAAAAAAATACAGGCTCTGCTTATGGTCAATGACAGACCGCCAGCGTGTGGACGAAATGTTGGGCTCGCCGGGCGTTGTCAGGCCATAGGGTACCGATACGTTGCGTATCACGCTAAATACACTGGCCAGGGATAATTGCGGGGTTTGGGATTTAGGCACGGCATTGACATAAAAAGAGGCGCGAGCGAAACGATCAGGCGAGCGATTCGTGCCAGGGAGCATTTCTGTACCATTAATCCCCTGCCAATAAGCATTCATCTCCAATTGTTTTTCAAACGCAGGCGAGTTGGTCATGACCTGATAAGCACGGTCATGGTGGATCACTTGCTTACCCTCTATGTACTCGATAATCGCACTGTCGCCTGAGGCATCAGACATTGAAAGATGCAAGGTTGCCAAACGCTCCTCGTTAGGCACGTTGATAGGCATCACATTGAAGGGTTCACTTTTGAGTGCCGTTACCGCTTCTGCAACCGTTTTGAAATTATCCAACACGTATTGAGCCCACGCAGAGACACTCAGCCTGGCTTTATTTTTATCGAAAGCGGGATATTGCGATTCGACCAACCATAACAGGTTGGCCGACAGGCCCGCTTCATTGACCCCGTCCGTCGTAGAAATGTCATAGCCCGACGCTATAACGCTGCCGTATTTGGACGTCCATGTGACTGAGTTAGCCCCCGCTGCACCATGACGCTGCATGCCCTTGGGGAAGACCCACAGATTGGTTTCCACATCATTTGCCCAGTCCATCGAGCGTGCGGTTATTACCTGTTGGTTGTCCCCCAGGTACACCAAACGTGTGCAAGCATGAGCTACCGGCAGTGCTGAGCAGAAACCGGCCAACATCAAAACAAGTCCTTGAGTCGTGCGCAATAGTTTCATTCCGTTGAATTCCTTAGCCATACAAATATCGATTTGTCAGCGCCACAACCGAACCCGGCTTGGCCCACACGATGGTCAAATTCGAACTGACCCTGAATGACGACACTATAAAAAAAGCGACGCCGTAATAGTAATACCATTTGTTTCGACCATTAAACACATCGGTTATTTCGACCTGCAAAATAACTAAAATCTGTCCTCTCAGCTAAATTAATGCGCAAAGCGCCTCCCAAGGTACTTAGGCGACATTATCAACCCGCGAACAAGCTTGGATTCTAGCCACCCCCCTTTAAAAATCAATACCGCCTATCGAATCCTAACTATTTCAAAAAAAAGACATATCACCTTTACAGGCTAAAAAAACGAGCTACGTTATTGTTTGCCAAGGAATGGCGTGCGGCTCGCTATTGGGCCTTGGCACTCAAGCCTACTAACAAGGATGCTATGACATGGGAATGAATAACAGTGTTAAAAAGCTCTTGGAACAGAGCAAGCAGAATGAAAAACGTCTTGAAGAAATAAAAAAAGAACTCGAAACTCAACAAGCTGAAGCCGGAAAAACTCTGAGAGAAGAGCAAAAAAGTTTTTACGTCAACAACCAGAGAGAGTGGAAGTTTTCAGATTATGTGTACGGTGCAAACTCTGACTTTCAAACGTCAGCCACGTGGAGCCTTGATAATCTCAACGCTATCATCCAACAGATTACCAGTGCCGTCGTAGGCATCCTGGGTCCTGTGGGCAAGCTGCCAGAAGGTGTCGAAACATCCCCTGACGTGGAAAGCATCAACAAGGAGGGTGGCATCACGGATGATATGCGCTTATTGGTTGCATCCAATTGCCTGAACCTGCTGACCGGCATCGTTAACTCGTTCGGCAAATCAAGTAAAGTACAAGTCAGCACAGCCACTAGTTCGATACCGATTGGTCAAGGATTAAGAATATTTGCCTCAGTGTCATGTAACGTTACCCAAGAGCGAGGCTTTTTCAATAACCAGGTCATGAGCAGTTATCGTTACGGCTACGTAGTGAGCTATTCATTGGATGAATTTCTTCAGCAAGCCGAACAAACGCTGGTTGCACAGTACGAAATGACACTCAATGCACTTAATATTGCAGCCAAGGACAACTACAACAGCTTTGTAAAAAAAGAAATCGACCTGCGCCAATACAAGGAGACGGCGGACTTTATTGAAGAAATGACAATCGAAATCATTGAAAAAATAAAAGTGCTCAATCAAAGAGAACGCGCCTCAGACAGAACGCAAACGGTCTATGCAGATCAGATCAAGTTCCTCAAGCACTGCCTGATTGAATACGGGTTTGACGCTGAGGTTTCAACACACATCACCGCGCAAATCAAAAAGCTGTCTCATTTATCAGCGGCTTAAATTACATACACCTGAAGCCGTGCTGCATACCACCCTGACTGCATGGTGCAGTCAGGGTATCTAGCCTCGCGGGGTTATTTAAATTCAGCTTGCACAAAACCAATCACTCATGGCGGCTAGCCTTTTTTAATCCAGTCATAAACGCGCTTCGCAAACGACAAGAAATCCCATGCCAACGCAGCACCCACCACAACCCCGGCAAGGCCTATTTTGAATGCCGTTTGCTGCCAATGAACAGATCGGTCGAAAATCAAATAGGCGAGCCTGTAAAAACTCACGTCATGAAATGATTCATAAGTGACTACAAATGCGACTAAACAGAGCGCCGAAGAAAAACAAAAAACGACAAAACCTAATCTGCTTGCAGGACTTTCAAATTTTTTAACGCTCATGCGCGGCGTATCCGTGGCGGGTAGGCGCGCATTCAACCAATCCCGGCCTGCAAAAAGCAAGCACAAGTACGCTGCGCGCCGCCAACTAAACACCCTCCGACAACCCTCTCAGCCCACTTCCTGAACCTGTAAAGCAGCCTATCGCCTGATGATGACGAAGCACTGTCGAAAAAAGGATTGGACACTTTGAGGTGGGAGCTGACTTGGCGCTTTAAGGTGAAAGTTTTCCCAAACACAGACAACAAAAAAGGGCCCACCTTTCGGTGAGCCCTTCTAGACCGCCCAGCAGAGCGGATTTTGTTTGGTAGGCGCGATTGGACTCGAACCAACGACCCCTACCATGTCAAGGTGATCAAATACGGTCGCTAAACGCATGATTTCTATAGGCTTTTTTCGATTCAATCACAGCCTAAATTCGCTGAATCCGCCTATATAAATCAATAACCTAGCGTTGTATTTTCATACAGTCGTCAGGCTTAACTCTGAGGTATCACGGCTGCAGGTAAGAGGCGGATTTGCATTCCGATATGAAATTCAAGCGGGCCGTGGCCTGTAGCTCTTCTTCCGGCGTCCTGCCGACAAATTCATCCCATCTGTATCACAAAATCATCTGAATGTTGTCGGCACACGCCTGCCCTGAATGGCCCTATGAGAACACACGAGTCGTGGTGCTCTCACAGGGGGAGGTCACGCTACCACCAAAACTGCGAGGCAATGTCGATGTGTTAGCGGGCGATCCGGTACTTATCGTGGCGCAGCTTGCGCCTCAAGGTCTGAAGCATCTCTATATAGACGGAGGTCAGACCATCCAGTCTTTCCTCGCTGCGGGATTGATCAACGAGATCACTGTCACGCGTATTCCAGTTTTGTTGGGCCAAGGAATTCCATTGTTCAGCCAGTTGGGTGAGGAGCGTAATTTATGTCTGATTGACTCATCAGCGTGTGATAACGGATTTGTACAAAGTCGTTATCAAGTGCTCGCATAGACTTGCTGATTGCGGTCTTTCGTTTAGATCCACGGTAAATGGCTGATGTGTTGAATATGACTCTGGGGCAGCTTCTGACCGTTTTCCGCCGATCACGGCAGGCCGCAGTCGGCCAGAAGTGGACGCGAAACAAACACTGTTTAAGCCGAAGTTGTTAATTCGATCTCACTATCATCACTTCAAATTACTCTGAAAAAAGCTCGCCAGTTTGTCAAAAGGAATGAGGTCTACGCGATCATAAAGGTCAACATGGCCAGCGCCAGGAATGATGACGAGCTCCTTGGGTTGACCCGCAAGTTTGTAAGCTTCTTCGCTGAACTCTCTGGAGTGGGCATCGGCTCCGACAATGAATAGCATCGGACGAGGTGAAATCGTCTCAATGTCATTGAACGGGTAGAAGTTCATGAATTTGATGTTGCTGGTCAACGTCGGGTGTGTGGTCAACGCTTTGGACGAGCTCGCTGGCGTGTATTCGCCTCGTGGCGTGCGATAGAAATCATAGAACTCTCGCTGGATCGGGTGAGTATTTTCGTCCAGTTGGTGCACCGTGCCACTGGTGTAGAGGGTTTCACCGCCCGTGAATTCTACATACCGCTGCTGTGCGGCCTGCGTGATGATCTCTTTGCGTTGCTCAAGCGTCTGTCCATGCTTCAAGCCATTACGATTGGCTGCGCCCATGTCGTACATGCTGACCGTTGCGATGGCTTTCATACGTGGATCGATCTTAGCCGCGCTGATAACAAAGCTGCCGCTCCCGCAAATTCCGAGTGCGCCTATCCGCTCTTTATCGATAAAAGGCCGGGTGCCGAGAAAGTCCATCGCTGCGCTGAAGTCCTCGGCATAAATATCCGGCGATACTGCATTGCGTGGCAGCCCCTCGCTTTCGCCCCAGAATGAAAGATCCAGGGATAGTGTTACGAAGCCGTTTTCTGCCATTTTCGTGGCGTACAAATTAGCGCTTTGCTCCTTGACTGCACCCATCGGGTGGCCAACAACAATCGCAGGGCTTTTGGTGTTGGCGTCGAGGTTTTTGGGGATAAAGAGATTACCTGACACGTTCATTTGGTACTGGTTTTTGAAATTGACCTTTTGCACGGTCACTTTGTCGCTGGTATAGAAGTTATCTGCGTCGTTGGACATATCGGCTCCTATTGCTGAGAGTGAACTGACAAAAAGCGTTAATAAAACAATAAGCTTTTTCATTGGAATCCTTATCGATGCAGAGTAGTCAGTTTTGAGAGAACGTCACTTTCACGGTATGTCGGCCTACCACTTGTGCCAGGTTCGTGTTGTCTTCCACACGTCCAAGGCGGGTGTATGGGTAAGTCGATTTAAAGGTCGAATAGAAAACAACTAGGGTGTCCGCGCCATACAGCATCAGATCACCCGTATGGATTTTCCCCGGTTTGGTCGCATTAGTGGGCAGGGCTTCAGGCAGGCTGGCGTATTTTTCATTACTGTTGAGGTCGCTCATCTCCAGCGTCAGTGGCAGGAGCATGGCAAACGCACGAGCGGCTGCGTTGTCGGCCAAGGTGATGGCGAAGCGTTGTTCGCCGACGGTCATCCACATGGGAGATTTCTCCGTGATCGATGACGCCGACGCGGCATCATTCATTAGGATGTAACTGCCAAGCACGAGTGCTGAATACAGCACGCCAGGCCAACGAAATGGCCGCATGCCCCTGCCTTCGCGCTGCTCGGCATTTGCGGCGGAGTGAATGCTCCCGGTCATAACCCGTCTCCTGGATCGTTGCGTGGTTCAAGCGGTTCGAGAGGGGGTCGCGTGTGACGTTAGTACGGTCACCGCTGCACCCAGCAGCAGCACGATTGCACTAGCGACAAACGCGCTCTGATAGCCGTGACTATCGAACAGCATTCCACCCACGGTTGAACCCAGAGCAATGGACAGTTGAATCACGGCGACCATCAGGCCGCCGCCAGCCTCGGCATTATTTGGCATGGCCTGTGCGATCCAACTCCACCAGCCCACCGGGGCCGCAGTCGCCAACAGCCCCCAAAAGCCCAGCAGCGCAGCAACAACGATGATCGAATGGCCAAAAGGGATCAGTGCCAGAGCGATCAAGGCCATCAAGACCGGAATGACTATCAATGTCTGGAACAGGCTGCGCCTCAGAACGCGTCCGATGATCAGGGTACCGATAAAGCCTGCCGCACCGATCACCAGCAAGATCAACGACAACGTGGATACATCGACGCGCGTTACCGTTTCAAGGAAGGGCCGCAGGTAGGTAAATAGCGCAAACTGCCCCATGAAGAAGGCTCCGCAACCGACCATGCCCAGCGCCACTGATCGATTCTTGAACAGTTTGAACACATTTCCGGCGCCTGGTTTGCGCGGTTCCACCGGCATGGGCGGCAGGCTGATGAGCATCCAGACGAGAGCAATCGCCGCGACGGGTACCACACAGAAAAAAGCCCCGCGCCAGCCAATAATGGAGCCCAGATAACTGCCCAGCGGTGCGGCAATTACGATAGCCAGCGCGTTACCGCCGTTGAAGATGGCCAACGCCTTCGGCACCTGCGGGGCGGGTACCAAGCGCATGGCCGTCGCCGCGGACATCGTCCAGAAACCGCCAATGACCACACCGATGAGCGCACGGCCGACCATGTACGTTTGATAGTCGGGGGCCAGCCCGACGATCAAGCCCGAGACAGCCATCAACCCGGCCAGTGCCAACAACAGCAGCTTGCGATCGAGGGTTCTGGCAAGCCACGAGATCGACAGGCTGGTCAGTACGGCAAATGCCCCGGAAATCGTAATGCCTTGGCCGGCCATCCCTTCGCTAACCTGAAGATCAACGGCCATCGGTGTCAGCAGGCTGACAGGCATGAATTCAGAAGCGATCAGGGCGAAAACACACAGTGTCATTGCAAAGACACCGCTCCAGTAGGCAGGAGCCTCGTTGTTGGTTGAAACAGTGGCCATCGGGACCTTGCGGTTAATCGTATTCATACCGGCAATGGTGACGAACGAATACTCACGCGACTAGCTAATGAATACTTAACAGGGCTATAAGCTCAGCTAATTAATAGCTGTGAAAGGTGCTGCATACCATGGTCAGAGGAAACCTCAACGATCTGCTTTCATTCGTGACAGTGGCGCGCGAAGGCAGCTTCACCCGTGCCGCCGGGGTACTGGGCGTTACCCAGCCGGCACTGAGCCAAGCCATCAGTGGTCTGGAAGCGCGCCTGCAAATCAGGCTGCTGACGCGCACCACCCGCAGCGTCTCGCCGACTGTCGCGGGCGAGCGGCTGTTACAAGCGATCGGTAATCGCTTCGATGAGATCGAGGCGGAACTGGAAAACCTGACGCAAATGCGCGACAAGCCTGCGGGCACCGTACGTATCACCTGCGGCGATCATGTTCTGCGCACCACGTTACTGCCCAAGCTCACTGCCCTGCTCCACGAATACCCGGACATCAACGTTGAGTTCGACGTGAGTTACGGATTCAGGGACATTGTGGCGGATCGTTTTGATGCAGGCGTGCGCCTGGGTGACACGATCGACAAAGACATGATCGCAGTCCCGATAGGCCCGCCATTGCGGATGGCTGCTGTCGCTGTGCCAGGCTACTTTGCCAGCCGTGGTATTCCCGAAAACCCGCGCGACCTGATGAACCATCGCTGTATCAACCAGCGTATGCAGACATCTGGCGGGCTCTATGTGTGGGACTTTGAGCAGCGAGGCAAGCAGGTAAACGTGCGCGTAGACGGCCAACTCATTTTCAACACCTCGAGCCATATCGTGGATGCGGCCTTGACCGGGCTAGGCATTGCGTACCTGCCAGAAGAGGAGTTTGAGCCGCACCTGCGCGAAGGGAGGCTGGAGCGGGTACTGGAAGATTGGTGCCCACCGTTCTCTGGCTACTATTTGTATTACCCCAGCCGTCGACAACCATCACCCGCCTTTACACTGGTTGCCAATGCATTGCGCAAAGCTGGGTAGAGGGGACGGACTTCTGGTGTATAGGAATAGTCCCTGATTTCCTAGACGCTTTTGACTGGCTGCTTTTGGCCGATAGCTGCCCTTCGTGACAGGCTACTACCGGCCAAAAGCGGTCATCCAGAGTGTCTGCAAAAGACGTTTAGCAGTTCAAAACCGCGATTTTAAGAGTGTCCCTATTAATAGATAAAAAACCACACCTTTGAATCCCTATATATACTATGGCATAGTGGCGTTTTGACCTCCCATGATGTACCGTCACATCCAATAAAAATAGAGCTGGAGATGAGAAATATAAAATGGATAATTACTTTCAAGATACTATCTCAAAAATTTATGGCGATGATGACGACTTTGTTGTCATAGGTCTGACCGGTCGCACTGGCAGTGGCTGCTCCACTGTGGCGAATATCCTATCAAGCCAGCAGAAAGACATAAGGCACTCTCTATTTACAGGTCACAACCCAAAAGACAATAATCAAAGAAAGCAGAAAGTTATATTTAGTTGCTTTGAAAATAACTGGGAGCCTTTTATAACAATCCAAGCCAGCACCGTTTTGCTACTAATGCTTTCTGAAGTAAGCATTGAAAAGGCAGGAATTTTTATCGGAAAATCAGGTGACTTGGAGCACAATATCGCTACAAAAACAACTGACATACTTAAAAGTATTAGCAATAAGTTAGTGGTTGTGGAAGACATTAGCTCTTTACGGAAATTCTATACGGAGTTTTTACCAGCTAAAAACAAAGAGCTAAAAGATGTAATGACTGGAGCTGCTTACGTTAAGTTGTTTCAACTAATTGGCAGCAATCTACGGAATTCCGGCTGCGTTACTTCTGATGAAGTGGTTAGCGGGAAGTCCTTTTCGTTAGCCGAGCGAATAAATAAAATAATTAAAGAAATTCGCAAGGCAAGAGTTGAAGGTGATAAAACCTTTATAGTCATCGATGCGATAAGGAATCCATTTGAAGCTATATATTTTCAAGATAGATACTCTTCATTTTATCTCATGGCCGTTTCTTGCAATGATGACGAAAGAAGGCGCCGACTGCGTGGTCTTGGGTATACAGACACTCAAATTAAAGTAGTTGATAGCGAAGAGTACGGTAAATTAGACGCGACCAATCAAAAGGCCTACGTCAAGCAGGATATCAAAGCTTGTTTGCAACGAGCAGACTTGCATGTGAGCAATCCAGACTCAGGAAATATGGTTTCTAATTTCAACTCACTAGCTGATCAGCTATTAACTTTTGTTGCTCTTATGATTAGGCCTGGCTTGGTCACGCCAACCCCATTAGAACGTTGCATGCAAATAGCATTCACGGCCAAGCTTAATTCAGGATGTATTTCTCGACAAGTTGGCGCTGTTGTTACCGACGTTAATTTTTCAGTACAGTCTATCGGTTGGAACGATACTCCATTTGGGCAAGTTCCTTGCAGCCTGCGGAATCGGTTTGACCTAACTAACGGCTACGATCAAAACGCTTACTCTCAGTATGAAAAACTTGACGTAAAATTCATTGATACCATTAAAAGTGGAAATGAAAAGTTTGTAAAAGTCGCTAAGACCGGTAGAAACATATCATATTGCTTTAAAGATGAATACAACAGCCTTACCGGAAAGGAAAACCAAGTTCATACAAGATCTCTTCATGCGGAGGAAAATGCCTTTCTGCAAATTGCAAAGTATGGTTCTAGAGGGGTTGAAAATGGGAAGTTGTTTACAACGGCCAGCCCGTGCGAATTGTGCTCAAAAAAAGCTTATCAGTTGGGCATAAAGGAAATTTACTATATCGATCCCTATCCAGGTATTGCGATGAGTCATATATTGATGGGAGGAAGTCGGAATCCAGAGCTTGTAATATTTTCCGGTGCTATAGGTAGGGCATTTCACAACCTATACTCTCCAAAAATATCCTATAAAGATGAGCTCTACGCACTCGCCTTGTAATGCGGCTTTTCTTTCTGGTGGAGTTTACCTAATAGAAGTTCCACCCTAAATTTTATCGACTCGAACCGAAGACGACCCAGAGTGAACGTCCATTTTTGGTAGGTGGCTGCCTATTGCGACCGACCGCCCCGGTTGGGTGGTACCGGTCACCTTCCGGCCCAGAGTGGGTAAAAACGCTTCGCTAAACTTGAAGTCCGCGTCGCTACGCAAAATCTGATATTTATCGACAGGTAGCAGATTTAGATTTCACTTAGGTGCGCGATTTTAAGTCTGCTTTTGGCCGAAAGCTGCCTCTCACGAAGGTCTGAAATCGGCCAGAAGCTGCCTTTCATCTGTCCAGAGAAGACGCTCAACGTATCCTGCTGAAAGTGAGCATTGAAAAGGAGTTCGCATGAAAACTGATTGGCAACAAATTGGAGAAATGATGAGTCCTGTCATCGATAGCTGTGAGCAGATCTAAACGGCAGGATTCAATGAAAAACATCGTCCTGAATTGATCTCTCTCTGCCAAGAATAATCGTCCTTATCGCTGGTATAGAGCAAGTTACCTCGATGGAAGCATATCGCTCGCCGACGCGCTGGACAGAGGACCGGCTGATCGCTGACGTCAACTCGTCGTACACTCAGCTAGCTCAAGTAAAAACGTCGGCTCTGTAAGGGATATGACAAGCTGACAGTACTTTCAAGGCCATGGTTACTCCGGTCTGCTGTGAAAATTTTCTCCAAACCGACTTGTCAGACAAATAACCGTAGCCTTGTGCTACTTTTAACTGAACTCTTCGTAAAGGACTACACAATGAACAAATCCGCCATTCTATGGAAGAAATATGGCGTTGCCGCCATGATCGGCTTACTTATTACGCCCAACGTCGCGCAAGCTTGTACGTCGTTGCTGTATCAAGATGACAATGGCGCCTCGTACGCTGGGCGCACGATGGAGTTGCCGATGCCGCTGCCTTATGAGGTGAGCTATTACCCATCAGGCAGTTCTTTTAATTCGATGGTGAAAAAGCAGCCGGAGTTAAAGTATCAGTCGAAATACGCGTTTATCTCGCTGACGGTACCTGATCCTATCAGCGCCGATTTAAAAGTCGTGGAGGGCCTTAACGAAGCTGGCATGAGCTTTAGCTTGTTGGCATTTGCCAGCACAGAAGGGCCACGTGACATGCTAGATAAAACCCAGGCTGTGTTGGCTGCCATCGACTTGGGAGCATGGACGTTGTCCAACTTTAAATCAGTGGCAGAGGTGAAAGCTGCGCTGAGCAAACAGCCTGTGTTGGTCACAGCGCTTCTGCCTTTGGGGTTGATGAAAACCCCTTTCCACTACACTTTGCATGATGCAACCGGTGCATCCATCGTGATTGAGTTTGCAAACGGCAAACAAAACATCATCGACAACCCGTTAGGGGTGATGACCAATGGGCCTGAGTTCCAGTGGCACCAAACTAACCTGAATAACTACACCTTCTTAAGTAACAAAGATCACTCAACGTTGACCTTGAATGGTGTTCGCTTACAGCAGCCTGACTCAGGCATTGCCACGGTAGCATTACCGGCATCAAACACTTCAGTAGGGCGTTTTGTACGTGCGGTGTACTACTCACAGTTTGCTGAAAAATCCAAAACACCCGCTGAAGCAGTGCTGACATTGGCCCACATCATGAATAATTTTGACCGCCCTCGCGGCATTAGCATTGATGATCGCTTCACGGAAAGCGTCGAGAACATTGCCGCGCCCGGGGTGACCGGCGATGAGCTCTACACCACTGAATATACCTCGTGGACGGCGTTGTCTGACTTGAAACAACTCAAGTTCTACATTCGCAGCTATGGCTCTATTAACTACGTTGACTTTGATCTAGCCCAACTGCAGAACTTGACGGTGAAGAAGTCTATTCCGTTGAAAAACTTTACTGATATTGCAGCCAATGGCACCCAAGCCTTTGAGTAATTGCTAAGCGTAGAGCCTGCCTGTTTTGTGGCGCTTCTCCTCACGATTCAGGCAGCCTTCAGGATGATTTAGAAAAAATCGAGCTGTCAGCCGGCGTTGAGTATTTTTGCCTCGAACAGCCCTACCTGAATAGCCCCAGGTTTTGTGGATACCTTCGAGAGGCTGCTTATAGCCGGTTAGCGACGGCCTGACTTCGACCGTCGCTATGCATGATCAAACCTCAGTCTGTTCCGCCATCTCCAGGGCGTCATCGACCTCAATCCCCATATATCGAACAGTGCTCTCCAGCTTCGTATGGCCGAGCAGCAACTGAACCGCCCGTAGGTTCTTCGTTCAGCAATAGATTAGTGATGCCTTCGTACGTCTCATTGTGTGAGTGCCATACATGGCTGGATCAAGGCCTACAGCTTTCACCCAGCCTTTGACGATACGAGCGTATTGACGAGTGGATAGATGGTCTGAGGTAGGTAGCCGACTAGAAAAAAGGCAGTCCTCGCTGCGTTTTTTGCTGCATCACCATGGCTCGTGATGATACGTGCTCGCCATGGGCGACATCGCGCACGCGGAGCTTGGTTAAGTCGCAGGCTCGAAGCTTACTGTCGATGGCCAGATCGAAGAGAGCAGATCCCGGGTTCTTTCCGCAATTTGAAGCCTTACTTGGATGGCCCAGATATCTCTCAGTCGGCGTGGGGCTTTCTGCCCGACTAGTTTTCCTTTGTTCCAGGGCTGACGGCCGCAGGTAGCGATGATGTTCATGACAAGTCCTCCGCGTGTGGAAAGACAAGGAGGGCTAATCAGAGCGACGGTCGCTAACCGGCCAAAAGCGGTCGGTCGGATCAGGTCCAGTTTGGCCGTAAAAAAAGCGGTTGATCGACAAACCTCACCTGGAGCCTTAGGCTCAACTACAACACAAATCTTAAAACAAGCAGCGACTGTCGCCGGTAAAAGAAAAGTCGCTTGCCCCAAGGTATTCCAAGGAGTGGTATGGGCATTTTGGATCGGTTGTTTGGTGGGCGCTTTACCATGCCTCCACCCGAGGAAACTAACCTCAGCGCTTCAGCGATCATGAAAGAATTACGGCCCGGCCCACCCGATCCCGCACAGAAAAAGGCACTCGAGACTTTTGCCCTGGCGCTGTTGGCGGTGGTTCCAGAAAAAGAAGGCGCCAGACTTGTCAGGCGCGTCATGCGCAGATACGCGATGGGAGATGACGCATGCAGTGCTTTCACAGATGGATTGTTGGAGGGTTCAAAGGCGCAAAAACTTGAACACCTCGTTTTAATGAGCCTGGATTGGAAAGGTTTTGATGTGTTTGAATATCAGGTTCCTTATCTGGTTAGCGCCAACCAATTGAAAGAGCCCTACGTCTACGTGCGAAACGGTGCCTCATCAATGCCAGAGGTGCTTGATGAATTCGACCGATGGTTGGTTCGGTTTGGTAAACGTTATCTTCACTTGGACACCGGTGGTGATAATTACGATGGTTTTATTGTTGACGCTGACCGGGTGGAAGAGACCATTGAGTTGGCCAGCCGTGCGGGCATTAAAGTCAGTCTCGAGAACTTCTGACGTTGAGCAGTGCATAAGCGAAAATGGGCGGTGTGACGACCGTGGTGTCAGTGTTTACCAAAGGCCGCTGCAGGACGTGTTCAGCCGGTCGCAATCGGTAGTTTCCATACCGCAGCCGTCAGCCGTCAGCCGTCAGCCGTCGATCAATGTCGAGGAATCTGACCGCTCAAATAGCCAATGCTCGAAAGAAACACGTTGGTATCTCGATTTGAGCGCAGACGAACGACGCGGCATGTTGATGGCGCCGTCGCCACCAGCTGCTGCATATTCACACGCGCTGTTTTTTTCGTCCGCCACATAAATTTCAAGAACTCTGGCAGATTCGCCAGCAGTTCGGGGCAGTTGTCCGGTAAATCGGGCCGAGAGCTGCCGCGCTGGAGCAGTGTTCTTAGCAGCACGCGCCAAAATCGAAGCGTCGCCGAACGATCAATCCATATCAAAAGATCTGCGCGCCCTACCCGATTCTCCCAAGTAACGGAATGGCCGCCTTCGAATATCCAGCGATCACGAGCCTCGACCTCGGAACAAAGGCGTGTTTTCTCGTCCCGGCTTCGTTCAACCCACCCTGGCTGCCAGTGGATAGTGTCTATATGAACGACAGGTAAGCCCGTGCGCAGACCAAGCTCACGCGCCAAAGTGCTTTTGCCCGACCCAGGTTGACCAATAATCATCACCCGCTGCATCTAAGCTCCTTCTCGCCATACGCGCTATTTTTTGGGGGGGGCGATTCTACGTCAACCTCCAACTCCGTCAACTGGCAGCAAGCCAAGACTTGATTGTCGCGACGGTCCGCTTTGGGTCGAAAGCAGTCTTCCCTGTAAACTGCTATCAGTTCCATCTCTATGTAGTGGTCAACTAATCACGGACACGACGTTAAGCTTTGTCTCGGCCTGAGCGGGCGTTAGCCCGCCATTGAATTGATGAAGCCGTATCCAGTGGTAGCGATGCATCAAGTCATGGCTGATGTCCCGTTGAGCCTACTGAACTGACATGTAGCCCACCGAGGGTATCCACTCGGTTTTCAAACGCCGAAAGACGCGTTCCATCGGCGAGTTGTCGTAACAATTACCTCGTCGACTCATGCTCTGGCGTATGCGGTACCGCTAAAGGCGCTGGCGAAACTGACGACTACCCTATTGCGACCCCTGGTCGGAATGAAACAGCAGACCTTGAGGTTTCCCTCGTTGCTCAAAGGCCATATCCAGCGCCTTGATAACCAAGTCTGCATCCGGTTTTAGTGATAGAGCCAGCCCATTACTCGGCGTGCATAGAGATCCATAACCACCGCGAGGTAATGCCATCTTCCTTGCACCTAGATGTAGGTGATATCACCACACCAGACCTTATTAGGCTCGGGAACGTCGAACTCTCGATTCAACGTGTTCGGAATATCAGGCCGTTCGACTGTCGCTTTTTTGTAGACGTGCGAGCCCGGCTGCTTACTGATTAACCCCAGTTCCCGCATCAAACCACGCACCTTGAAACGACCGAAGTGCTAGCCATCTTCCCGCATCATCGACACGAGGCGGAGGCGGAAAAAGTTCGCTGATTGAGTTGCAGCGCTCGCCGGAGGTTGAGGCTGGTGCGCTGAGGGTTGCGGCCTTATTGATCAGCTATTACGGCACCGAGAATGTGAGCGAAGCCAACGAGCCAGCACCGACCATCACCACCCGCGACCGCCTGGCACTGGTCACCGTGACCATAAAGCGTACACCTTACGTGATCGTCGACATCTGCCTGCGGATGTTGCAACCGGCCGAACTGTACAAGACCCAAGGCTTTCCAAGCGACTACATCATCGCCCACGGCGCCGACGGCAAGCCCTTCACTAAGACACAGCAAGTGCACATGTGCGGGAACAGCGTCAGCCCACTGCCGATGGCTGCACTTGCCCGGGCGAATGATCCATGGCGCGCAATCGAACGGCAGGCGGTTGCAGCATGACTGCGCTACGCCGAACAGCCCGTTTAAACGGTGGCCCCATGCAGCCGCTGGATCTGCAAACAGTCTGCAACCAATGCAATAAGTCGCGCGCCCACGGCAACCACACCAAATGCAGCAAGTTGCGCCAAGCCGGAGCGGCGGAGCGGCGGAGCGGCGCGCACGGAGTATATATTTGGGCTTACAAACAAATAACTTGCTAGAAACTTCCGATCATAATTAGCACTAGCCATCCTACATTCGTAGGATAAGATGCAGCTCCATCCCATTATCGATATTATAGTCGCCTAGTGTACGACCATCCCCTAACTGTTTGCCTTTATAAATTAAGCGCTGTATTTCCAGCGGAATACCTTCCCGAGATAAAATTGCTTCTTTAACGGTATCAATTGTTGTTTCTTGACCTTCAAAATCAAAATTCAATCTTTTACCAGTCAACGTTAGAATAGTCAGATTTATAGTCATTACTTTCACCCGATAATGAAGTCGTCTATTCAAATATTCTTAAAGGTTTTTATTTTTTCTGAAACTGTAAGAAATGACAGTTTTCAAGAGCAATTAGAAATAACCCCCGCACCACCACCTCCAAAGTAAGCCGCTATAGCGGCAAGGAAGAAGTCATGCCTGAACAAAAGCCAATCATCATGTACGACTCGCCGGAAGCGGCCAGCCTTAAAACCGTGACGGCTGGGTTTATGAGGACGGTCGACTCTTCGGTCAAGACGAAAACCTAGCCCGGTTCTGCGGTGCTACACATCGCAGTTGTAAGAATAACCCTGATCACCCGGTGCATCAGGTTCGTGGCTACTGACCGATGACGGTGTCTTGCTGGCCCTACTACTCACCGGCGACACCGCCTCGCGCTTTGACAACCTGCTGGAGCGCTTTGATAAGGAATGGGTGCCCTCTCGCGGCTATGCCGATCACACTCTGCGAGAAATCCAGTTCAAGCTCGCACGTTACCGCGAAGACATGGGCGGGCTACTGGTGCAGATTTTGCCTTCGCGGTGGCCAAAGATTTGTGCGAGCGCAATTCGGCAGAGCTGACGCTGGTAAAGAAGGAGGCCGAGAAGAAGCGTCAACGCCCTACGCTGGATGGGCTGAGCACGATTCTGAACTACAGCGGCACCCTGCCCTGGCTCAAACGTGCCATCCGCCTCGGGCTGCTGAGCCTGCAACGGCGGGAGGATATTGTGACGTGGCCGAAAACAGCGGTGGACCTAGAACGAAACACCCTCAAGGTATCCCCCGGGAGGACGCAGAACTATGGCACGCCAATTCACCTTGAAATCGTCATGGGACAAGACCTGCGCGAGGTTGTGTTGGTTTGATGGGGCATGCGGATGTGAAAATGACTGAGCATTATCAGTCCGGGCATGGGCCGGGGGCGGTGATTTATCAAAAGGTCAAAGCCGACCAGAAACTGTAGCGCGGTGGTGGTTTGCCCAAAGTTTTCCCAAACGAGAACAACAAAAAAGGGCCCACCTTTCGGTGGGCCCTTCTAGACCGCCCAGCAGAGCGGATTTTGTTTGGTAGGCGCGATTGGACTCGAACCAACGACCCCCACCATGTCAAGGTGGTGCTCTAACCAACTGAGCTACGTGCCTGCTGTGGGGTCGCATTCTATAGATTTGCAGAGGTGTGTCAACACCTTTTTTGCAGGTAACCCTATGAATTGTCGAATTATTTATTTGAAGCGCAAAAATAGCCGGCTGTGAGCCGCTGGCGGGCAGATTTCAACTCAGGTAGCATCGGCCGCACTCGTAAAAAATATAAAACAGAGGTTGCAGAATGGCGAACACTCCTTACCCCCAGTCTTACTATGCGGCTTCAGCAAATCCGACGCCTGATCGCCCTGCCCTGCAAGGTGAGGTTGAGACGGATGTGTGTGTGATTGGCGCCGGGTACACGGGGCTATCGAGTGCGCTATTCCTGCTTGAGCACGGTTTCAAGGTCACGGTGCTTGAGGCGGCCAAGGTGGGATTTGGCGCTTCGGGCCGTAACGGTGGCCAGATCGTTAACAGTTACAGTCGCGATATTGATGTGATTGAACGCACGGTCGGTACAAAGCAAGCACAACTGTTAGGGCAAATGGCATTCGAAGGCGGCCAGATCATCCGTGACCGCGTCGCTAAATACCAAATCCAGTGCGACTTGAAAGACGGCGGCGTCTTCGCAGCAATCACCAGCAAACAAATGGGTCACCTTGAGGCGCAGAAAAGACTCTGGGAGCGCTATGGCAACTCGAAACTGGAGTTGCTGGACCAGCGCCGAATCCGTGAAGTGGTGGCCTGCGATCAATACCAGGGAGGATTGCTGGACATGAGCGGCGGCCATATTCACCCGCTCAATTTAGCGCTGGGTGAAGCGGCTGCGGTTGAGTCATTGGGCGGCACTGTTTATGAACAGTCGCCCGCCGTGCGCATCGAGCGCGGTGCCAGCCCGGTAGTGCACACGCCACAGGGCAAGGTCAGGGCCAAGTTCATCATCGTGGCGGGCAATGCGTATCTGGGCAACCTTGTCCCTGAGCTGGCGTCCAAATCAATGCCATGCGGCACCCAAGTCATCACCACCGAACCGTTGAGTGATGAGCTGGCGAAGACGCTGTTGCCGCAGGATTACTGTGTTGAGGATTGTAACTACCTGCTTGACTACTATCGTTTGTCCGGCGATAAGCGCCTGATCTTCGGCGGTGGCGTGGTGTATGGCGCACGCGATCCGGCCAATATTGAAGCGATTATTCGGCCAAAAATGCTCAAGGCTTTTCCGCAACTCAAGGACGTGAAGATTGACTACGCGTGGACCGGTAATTTTCTGCTGACGCTGTCACGCCTGCCGCAGGTGGGACGTATCGGTGACAACATCTATTACTCCCAAGGGTGCAGCGGCCACGGCGTGACGTACACCCACCTGGCGGGCAAGGTTCTGGCCGAAGCGCTACGAGGCCAAGCTGAACGTTTTGACGCCTTTGCCGATCTGCCACACTACCCGTTTCCCGGTGGCCAACTGCTGCGCACACCACTGACAGCGTTAGGTGCCTGGTACTACAGCCTGCGAGACAAATACGGATTCTGACAAACTGCACCTTCAAACGGCGCCAAGGGCGCTGTTTTGGAGGCGTTTGCCTACTTGTGCAACTCTAGCGCTTGAATCGCCTTGGCACTTGCCTGCTCCTGCCCGGCGCGAGAAAGGTCATTAGCGGCTTTTAGCCAGCGTGCCCGATCAACATGGGCCGGTAATTGCCCCGGCGACACCACCAGCACAGCCCAGCCTCCGGCATCCTTCCAGGCCGACTCAAACTTATCAAAGTCCATTAACCTGCGCCGCTCCATACCTGCGCGCAATAACACGGTCTGCTTGGTGCGGTTGAAGCCCACCAACATCGCGTAACGCGGCGTAGACCAAACAGTGCCGTC
Source organism: Pseudomonas weihenstephanensis (assembly GCF_016812185.1). Lineage (NCBI taxonomy): Bacteria > Pseudomonadati > Pseudomonadota > Gammaproteobacteria > Pseudomonadales > Pseudomonadaceae > Pseudomonas > Pseudomonas weihenstephanensis. Next base: position 487,562 of record NZ_JAAEBV010000003.1, read on the forward strand.
AGTGAACCGCAGCATCACCGGATAACCTGCGGCCACTTGTGTCAGCAGCGCCGAGAGCGATTTATCCAGGGGATAAACCAACAATCCATATTCGGATGCCAGTTTTTCCATATTGCTTTGCAACGCGTCTTCAGCACCCGGCAACTTTAATGGCTTGGTCAACAGTCCGGGTGTAGTACGAATCCGTTGTTCGCTGAACATACTCGCCAGCACTTGTGGGCCACTCTGGTTGGCATTGCCACGAAAGAACGGCACCCCATTGAGTTCAACCCGCTCAGGCAACTGACGCAGGTCGGGCCGCTCAACACTGGCACAACCCGTCATAAGCAACACTAAAACACCGGCCCACCACACTCGCGTCAATTTCAAGCCCATCACTGCACGCATGCTCCCTCGCCTTGAATAGAGGCTGGATGTTCAATACCCAGCATGGTCGCCGATCATAGGGCGCACGCCTGTCGAGGTATAGCCTTAACCCGCAGTTTGCCCCGCCATATAGAGCGAATCAGTCGATGACTCTCGACCTTTGGTCAATAGCTTGAAACACACCAGCGGCTAGACTGTCACTTGTTATGTGTGCATGCCCATTTAGGGCAAGGAGGCACTGATGAGCCCGGCCTTAACCATTTTCCTACTGTTCAGCGGCTGGCTGGCCGTTGCGGCTGCCATGCTCTGGGGCGTGATGCGTATCAGTCGACGCCATCATCCGCAAACGGTGCCCGCTCAAAAAAAACCCGCTGACACACCCAAGATCAACACCGCTAATGCTCATTAAATAAAAAAGCCGCCCCACCCCTTAAGGGAGGAACGGCCTGCTGCATCACTGCGACGTTACTTCACCAAAGCAGCCTGGCGTTTTTCACGAACCCGTCGCGCCAAAATGTTAAGTGTTTCAACCGTCGCCGAGAACGCCATCGCGGCATACACGTAGCCTTTAGGCACGTGAGCACCAAAACCTTCGGCAATCAAGGTCATGCCAATCATGATCAGGAAGGCCAGCGCCAACATCACCACGGTCGGGTTTTCATTGATGAACTTGGCCAATGGCTCCGATGCCAGCAGCATCACCAACACCGCCACCACTACTGCAATCACCATAATCGGCAAGTGCTCAGTCATACCGACTGCGGTAATGATGCTGTCGATCGAAAACACCAGGTCCAGCATCAGAATCTGACCAATCGCGGCCGCAAAGCCTAAAGAAATTGCAGACGACTGACCTTCACTCTCACCTTCTGCCTGCGGACTCATGCTGTGGTGAATTTCACTGGTAGCCTTCCATACCAGGAACAAACCACCGGCAATCAGGATCATGTCCTTCCATGAGAAAGCTTGCCCCAGCACTTCAAACACCGGCGTGGTCAACTGCACGATATAAGCGATGGTGCTGAGCAAACCCAGGCGCAAAATCAGCGCCATGCCGATACCAATGCGGCGCGCCTGGGTACGAAATTTCTCCGGCAACTTGTTAGTCAGGATCGAGATGAAGATCAGGTTATCGATCCCCAGCACGATCTCCATCACGATCAATGTGGCCAACGCCACCCAGGCTGTAGGGCTGGCGGCCAGTTGTAAAAGGTATTCCATAGGTGCGATCTGACTCAGTAGTAAGACGTGTTAAATAGTGTGCGACGACTCTTTACGCGCTTGCTCGGGCGCGTCTTTGTCCTCGGGTTTAGCCCCGGTGACATCATTGAGCGCCTGTTCGGCAGCTTTATGCGTGTCATCAATTGCCTGCTTGGCGCTTTCTGCGGTTTTACTGAGCATCTGCTGCGCGGCTTTTTCCGCTTGATCACATCCGCCCATCATCAATAGCGCTGCCGCCAACAAGGTCGCCACGCCCACATTCTTGATTGTCATCGTGTTTTTCCTCTGTCATCGGGGTCGCGGCCTGCACACGCGAATAACGCGGGATTCTAAAGAGACAAACAGTTCAGGAAAATTCGTATTTTTAAGCGCTATACTTCGCTTTTTACGAAGTGTTACGTATCAAATGCTCAACTACCGTCAGCTCCACTATTTTTGGGTTGTTGCCAAGACCGGCAGCATCGTCCGCGCCTGTGAACAATTGAACCTCACGCCACAGACCATCAGTGGGCAAATCAGCCTGTTTGAGCAGACCTACGGCCTGCCACTGTTTCAACGCGTGGGCCGGCAACTGGAACTCACCGAGACCGGACGCCAGGTGCTGCCCTACGCTGAACACATTTTTCAAGTGGGCAGCGAACTCCAGAGCATGTTGCGCATGTCGCCCAAGGAGCAGCAGATTTTATTCCGGGTCGGGGTGGCCGATGTGGTCCCAAAATCGATCGTGTATCGCTTGATTGCGCCGACGATGGAGCTGGATGAGCCGATTCGCATCACCTGCCGCGAGGACAAGCTCGATCGCCTGCTCGCGGACCTGGCCATTCAACGCCTGGATTTGGTGATTTCCGACAGCCCAATGCCCTCTCACCTGGACATAAAAGGCCTGAGCCAAAAACTGGGGGAATGCGGGATCAGTTTTTTTGCCACTCATGCGTTGGCGAAACACTACTCAGAAAACTTTCCGCAGTGCTTGCAAGGCGCTCCGTTGCTCATACCCGGCCCGGAAACAGTGTTGCGCAGCCGCTTGTTGCGCTGGCTGGCCGAGCTGCAAATTCAGCCACGCATCGTCGGTGAGTTCGATGACAGCGCCCTCATGCAGGCTTTCGGGCAGTCGGGCATTGGCGTTTTTATTGCACCCAGCGTGATCGCCAAAGAAGTCATGCGCCAGTTTGACGTTGAGCTGATAGGCCACACCGAGGCGGTCACCGAATCGTTTTACGCCATCACCGTGGAGCGCAAGATCAAGCACCCCGGCATCGTTGCGATTACCGAAGGTGCGCGGCGCGAACTGTTTACTGACCTGGAAACTTAAGCACAGACCGCGCGGGTTTTAGATGTCATCAGCAACAAAGCCAGCAAGATCGACAGCACAATGAACCCGGCGGCCGCAAAACCCAGGCTGCCCAAGCCGTAATGATCAATCACCCGACCACCCACCATTGCCCCTAAACCGATACCCAAATTAGCTCCGGCAATGTTGAGCGATGCTGCAAATGCGGGCGCGTGAGGCGCCACTTTCATCAAGCGCACATGGCTCACCAGGAACAGCGCCGCCTGCGTCACCCCCCATACACCCATCGCCGCCGCCAGCCCGAGCGTTGAGTGAATGCTGGGCACCAAGGCGACCATCCCGCCGATCATAAAGGCGCAAAACACCATCGAGGCAATCAGCGGATGACGATCCACCATCCGCCCGCCCAACGAGTTACCGATCAGACCAACAGCACCGAACCCCATCAGGCACCAACCGACCAATGTGCCGTTAAAGCCTGCCAACCGCTCCAAAATGTCTGCCAGATAGGTGTATGCCGTAAACATGCCGCTGAATACCAGCACGGACAGCACAATATGGCCGATCAACAGCGGATTGCGCAGCATGCCCAATTGCGAGCGTAGCGTGACGGTCTCTTTGGCCACGCGAGTGGCCGGCAGGTAGATCCACAGCAGTAAGGCCTTGGCCAAAGCCACTACCGCCAAAATGGCGAACGCACTGCGCCAGCCCCACGCATCCGATATCAGTGTGCCCACTGGAATACCGAATACCGTAGCGCAGACAATCCCGAAGCCGATCTTGGCAATGGCTCGCCCAGCAAAATCAGGACCCACGATATCCACTGCGGTTTCACTGGCCAATGCCCAGAACACCGGCAATCCAAGGGCCGGTAATAACCGGGCAAATGCCATCACCCAAATGTTGGGCGCCAGCGCCGCCACCGTGTTGGCAAAAGCAAACATCAGCAAGATGTTTATGAACAGACGCTTGCGCTCAAAGCGGGCGAAATAAGCAGTCAAAAATGGCCCCAACGCTGCAACGGTGAAGGCAAACAAGGTCACCAATAAGCCGGCCTGAGGCACGCTTACCTCTAGGTCGCGCGCGATTGATGGCAACAGGCCAACAATGATGAATTCAGTCGTAAGCACGGTAAAACCGGCCGCAGACAGCAGCAAGATAGGCAACAGCATGAAAAACTCCAGAGACAGCAACGCCAGCGAAGCAACGAGTCCGCTGATTTGAAGAAGTGTGGGGAGGGCAATATTAACAGAATGTTTCGAGCGTAGCGTGCGTTGAATCCATGCAGGCCAAGCCCTGCGCGTGTGACAGATTGCCCTTGTACGGGAAAGTTCCTACACCGCTATGATAAAGTCCGCCCCTGCGCCATGGTTTTAGTCACACAGACGTGTTTAACACGCCCGGCTATCATCAGCCGCGCAGGTCCCGTCCTGCGATTTTTGCTGAGCAGCCTGCCCGTTTGCTGTTCGGCGCAAGATCACTGAATGCAATGCCCACAACAACTAGAGAGTCCCCTATGACTGACGCTTCACCTTCCCTGTTGCACCGGCTCAAACGCACCAGCCTGGTGACCCAGATTGTGATCGGGTTGATTGCCGGGATTCTGCTGGCCTGGCTCGCGCCATCAGCTGCACTGTCCGTGGCTTTTATTGGCAAGCTGTTTGTCAGTGCATTGAAAGCCGTCGCACCGATTTTGGTGTTCGTACTGGTCATGGCCTCGATTGCCAACCATAAGCACGGGCAGGAAACCCACATCCGGCCCATCCTGGTCCTCTACCTGTTCGGCACCTTTGCCGCCGCCGTTGTGGCTGTTGTTGCAAGCATGCTCTTTCCTTCCAACCTGGTGCTTTCCACGCAAGACATTGCCGTGTCGGCCCCCGGTGGTATCGGTGAAGTGTTGCAAAGCCTGCTGCTGAGCGTGGTCGACAACCCGGTGAACGCTCTGATGAACGCCAACTTCATTGGCATTCTGGCGTGGGCTATTGGTATGGGCATTGCGATTCGCCATGCCGGAGAGACCACGCGCACCGTGCTCAATGACTTGTCGAACGGCGTGACCTTGATCGTGCGCGTCGTAATCCGCTTTGCCCCCCTGGGTATTTTCGGGCTGGTGGCTTCGACCCTCGCCTCTTCGGGTTTCAACGCACTGCTGGGCTACTTGCACCTGCTCGCCGTACTGATCGGCTGCATGCTGTTTGTGGCGTTAGTGGTCAACCCGCTGATCGTATTCTGGAAGCTGCGTCGCAACCCGTTCCCGCTGGTCTTTATGTGCTTGCGTGAAAGTGGCATCACCGCGTTTTTCACCCGCAGCTCGGCCGCCAACATCCCGGTGAACATGGCACTGAGTGAACGTTTAGGGCTGCATGAAGACACCTACTCTGTGTCGATCCCGCTGGGCGCCACCATCAACATGGCAGGTGCGGCGATTACCATTACCGTGCTGAGCCTGGCAGCGGTGCACACGCTAGGTATTGAAGTCGATGTGCCGACAGCCATCTTGCTCAGTGTCGTGGCGGCTGTTTGCGCCTGTGGCGCATCGGGCGTGGCGGGTGGCTCGTTACTGCTGATCCCGCTGGCGTGCAGCCTGTTTGGCATCCCGAGCGAGATTGCGATGCAAGTCGTGGCGGTGGGTTTCATCATCGGCATTCTGCAGGATTCGGCAGAAACCGCGCTCAACTCCTCCACCGACGTGTTGTTTACAGCGGCAGCCTGCATGGCTGAAGACAAAGCCGTACAACGCTAAACCTCCCGATATTCAAGCGCAGCCCAGGGCTGCGCTTGAATGCTGACCGTGCGCTACTCAGCGCAACGCCATCTCACACTCAGAACGCACCCATGTAATCGCGCTTGCCGACTTCAACGCCATTGTGGCGAAGGATCGCGTAGGTGGTGGTCACGTGGAAGAAAAACTGGGGCAGACCATAGGTCAACAAGTAAGCCTGACCCGTGAAGCGCTTTTCTTTGGGCGTGCCCTGACGGGTGATGATTTCAATCCCTTCCTTGCCATCAACCTGCTCGGGCTTGATGGTGTCTACAAAGGCCAGCACTTTGCTGATCAATGCTTGCAGCTCTGCAAAGGTTGTTTCGGTGTCGTCGTATTTTGGCAGTTCGATTTGCGCCAGACGTGCCGAAACACCCTTGGCGAAATCGACCGCAATTTGCACCTGACGCACCAGCGCGAACATGTCCGGGGCCAGACGTGCTTGCAGCAACACACTCGGGTCGATGTTCTTGGCCGTCGCGTGCGCCTCAGCTTTGCTCAGCACACCGCTCATGGCGTTAAGCATTTGTTTGAACACGGGAATGGATGCGTCATACAGAGAGATAGTCATGTAAGTCTCGACAGTCTGTGGGCGGGAATTAATGTGCGGCGAATTATAGCCCTGTAGCAGCGCGCAAGCGGCTTGTCTTTTAGCCAGCATTGGTTCTAGGCTAGCCGCCTTCCAACGCACAAGGAAAGCGTGATGAGCACAGAACACGATACCGACGTCGAACCCCGGCTCAATAGCACGGAAATTCGCATCCTCGGCTCCTTGATCGAGAAACAGGCCACCCACCCCGAGACCTACCCGCTGACCCTCAACGCACTGGTGCTGGCTTGCAATCAAAAAACCAGCCGCGAACCGGTGATGAATCTAAGTCAGGGCCAGGTCGGACAAAGCTTGCGCGCGCTTGAAGGACGAGGCTTCACTCGTTTGGTGATGGGCAGCCGTGCAGACCGCTGGGAGCACCGGATCGATAAGGTACTGGAGCTTGTGCCCGCCCAGATGGTGTTGATCGGGCTGCTCTTTCTGCGCGGTCCGCAAACCCTGAATGAGCTGCTGACCCGCAGCGCACGCTTGCACGACTTTGAAGACACCGAGCAAGTACAGCACCCGTTGGAACGATTGATTGCGCGCGACCTGGCCCTGCTACTGCCTCGCCAGAATGGTCAGCGTGAAGACCGCTACATGCACGCGCTAGGCGATCCGGCTGACATCGAAACGATCATGGCCGCTCGCCAGCAACCTGCCGAGCGCGGGGCCAGCGCTGGCATCTCGCTGGAGCGTTTCGAAGCACTGGAGGCTCGGATCACCGCGCTCGAAGCTCGCCTGGCCGAACTTGAGTAAACAGTTGGCCGGATGCGCTGGTTCACCCGGCCACCACCTCAACGGCGTGCGAACTCGACAGCCGCCTGAAATTGCTCAGGGGTCGGGCGCACGCCGGTGTACAGCACAAATTGCTCTACGGCCTGAATCGCAATGACCTCAAGCCCGGTAATTACCTGCTTGCCTTGCGCGCGCCCACGAACGATCAAAGGGGTTTCAGAGGGAATCGCCACCACATCGAAGATGATTGACGCCTGATCAATCGCCCCGGCCTCGAACGCCAATTGATCGGCCTCTGCCCCGCCACTCATACCCACTGGCGTGACATTGATCAGCATTTGCGGGCGCTGTGCACCCAGCTCAGGTTGCCATTGATAACCACAGTTGGCGGCCAATGCCCTGCCACTCGCTTCATTTCGCGCCACGATCAAACCATTGCGATAGCCCCCGTCCCGCAGCGCCGAGGCAACCGCCTTGGCCATGCCGCCACTGCCACGCAAGGAAAACGTGGTGTCTTTATCCACTTGATGGGTTTCAAGCAACTGCGCAATGGCGATGTAGTCGGTGTTGTACGCTTTGAGGTGACCGTCGGTATTGACGATGGTGTTGATCGAATCAATGGCCTTGGCCGACGCATCCAGCTCGTCGACCAAAGCAATGCACGCTTCCTTGAAGGGCATGGACACACCGCAACCGCGAATACCTAGCGCCCGAATACCGGTGATTGCGCCTGCCAGATCCTGGCTGCTAAACGCCTTGTAGTAGTAGTTCAGGTCCAGTTGGCCATACAGATGATTATGAAAACGCAACCCGAAATTCCCCGGCCGGCCCGACAGCGATATGCACAGCCGGGTGTCTTTGTTCGGATTCATTTGCATGCTCATCTCCAGGCAGAACGCTTTCAGATAAACGGCCAGAGCCGTTTCGAGTGTTTTGGTTAATCATGGACGGGCAGATCACGCTGAAACGTGTCAGCTGGCGCAGACCTTACACAACATTTACCGACATGCGCCGCATGTTTTTCAAGAAATGCAGTCTGAGTGTTATCCCCGCACTCATTTTGTGGCCTGGTACAGGCCACATTGCCGGGGCTGGAATTCGAGGATTCGTCATGTTGCGCAGTATCCCAAAAGTCGCTTTGCTGATCGGCGCATTGGCTGTCGCCGGCCAAGCCTCTGCCCACGGTCGCTGGGGCCCTGGCCCGGCCCTGTTTGGTGCAGTGGTGGGCGGTGCGATCATCGGCTCGGTCATTTCGAGCCACGATCAACGCCCGGTCTACGTGCAACAACCGGTCTATGCTCAGCCCCCGCCGGTGTATGTACAGGCGCCACCGGTGTATTACCAGCCACAACCGGTGTATGTGCCGCCCCCCCAACCCGTTTATTACCAGGGTTACTATGGCCGGCCACAACCGGTGTATTACGGCCCACCACGCGGTCACTACGGCCCGCCGCGCTGGTAACGGCAGATGGTCTGGATAGATGATGTGAATGTCGCAGGTGAGACACAAAATGTAACTTACCTGCGGCATGATTAATGCTGTGCGTACCCGCTGGCTTGCCACTCATGGCTGACACCACCTGCTTACACATCTCAATACCTATAAAAACAAGGAAGGCTCCATGCCAACACAGAACCCTCACCACACCGCTGGCTTGTGCACCTCCAGCAAGGTTTACAACGCACTCACCGAACTCAAACAACTCGAAGGGCATCGCTCTGCCAAGCTGGTCTCACTGCTGGCGCAGCATTTGGTCAACAAAGGGTTGATCAGCGATCACGAAGTCATGCACATGCTGGACCTGGTGGTGGATTAACCTGCCACACGCACTACCCTCATCACTGTCGATGGCGACTATCAAGCGCAATGATTTTTTGTGCCGCGGCGCACGCCGTAAGGTGCTCTCATTGATAGATGGAGGTGTGTATGTCCAAGATTCATGTCATGTCCGTGGTGGGCAGTGCAGTACCCGCCCCGCTTCGCGCCGATGGGCTGTTAGCGTGCTGGTACGTGGTGATCGACGGCGTGCCTGTCAGCGGCCCGTTTACTTCTCGCGCCGCCGCCCAAGTCAAAGCCACCTGCGAAACAGATAAAACAGCGCCACACTGCACACGACACTGAGCAACACGTTGCGGCGCCAGAGCATCAGGCCAATGGCACACAACCCGGCCAGCAGGTATGGGTTGCCGGGGCTTAGATCCAGCGTCTGTTCCTTGACGAAAATAATCGGCCCGCAAATTGCGGTCAGCATGCCCGGTACCGCAAAGCCCAAAAATTCCTTGACCCCGCGATTCAAACGGATCGGCAAGCGCGGCTCAAGAAACAGATAACGGTTGAAAAAAAGAATCAACGCCATCCCGACAATAATCACCCACATCATTCGAAAAACACCCCCGCCCGTTTGCTCAAATACCCTGCGGCCATCCCGGCCAGCCCCGCCAGCACAATGGCCGACTCCCACTGCCAGTAACTGAACAGCACCACACTGAGCAGTGAAACCGCCACACAAATGACAGTCGGCATATTGCGCACCACGGGCGTGATCAACGCGATAAAAGTCGCGGCAATCGAAAACTCCAGCCCAAGCTGATCCAGCCCCGGAATACTCTTGCCCAGCACCACGCCGAGCAGCGTGAACAGGTTCCAGCCGATGTACATGCACAAGCCCACGCCCAGTGCGTACCAGCGGTTAAACGACTGGCGGTCATGGCTGCTCACCAACGCAAAAAACTCATCCGTCAGTAAAAAACCCAGACCAAACCGCCACTTGGCAGGCAAAGGCGAAACCACAGGGCGCAGGTGCATGGCATACAGCAGATGCTGTGAAGTCAGGAGCAAGGTCGTCAACAGGATAGACAGCGCACTGGCGCCACCTTTGATCATGCCAATTGCCACCAACTGAGCCGCACCGGCAAACACCAGTACCGACAAACCCTGGCTTTGAGCGGGGGTCAATTGCGCATCAATGGCCGTCGACCCGGCCAGAAGCCCCCAGGGCGCACACGCCAGCGTCAAGGGAAGACAAGCAATCACGCCACGCATGAACGCGACGCGGGGGATCGAATCAGGCATTTAAAACTTCCGGGCAGTGGGCAGCGTCAAAGCGTCGCAACAAACGCGGGCAAAGTCTTGAACAATCTTGCTCAGCGGGCCTTCAAACCCTTGAGATACCTCACTGGCGCGGCTTGGCTCGTTTGACGAAAGACCAATCCTGGTCTTAAGTCAGCCCGAATCAATAGCTGTTAACTCCCATCCACAGCTTCCACGAGGAACCATCATGAAAGACCTGAAATCCGCCAAGGAAAACAGAAAGGCCGATCTGCGGACACCTTCGGCGCTGAGCGATGAAGCCTGCATCAACATTGCAGCCGAAGTGAATGCGCTGCTGGCTGATACGTTCGCCATTTACATGAAGACCAAAAACTTTCACTGGCACATGTCCGGCCCGCACTTTCGCGACTTCCATCTGCTGCTGGACGAGCAATCCGATCAAATTTTCGCCACCACAGACGCCATCGCCGAACGCGTGCGCAAGCTGGGGCGCACCACCATTCGCTCTATAGGTCACATCAAAAAGCTGCAACGCCTGCTAGATAATGATGCCGATTTCGTGACCCCGGAAGACATGCTGGCCGAACTGCGCGAAGACAACATTCAACTGGCGGCCTACATGCGCGAAACCCACGACATGTGTTCCGAGCTGGGCGACGTGGCCACCACCAGCCTGCTGGAAAACTGGATTGATGAAGCTGAGCGCCGCGTCTGGTTCCTGTTTGAATCGTCGCGTACCAAATAAACCAAAACGGCGGATTGATCGTGATCAATCCGCCGTTTTAGATGAATTTTGTTTCACCCAGCCAGTGAATGTCAGGCGGTATATTGCCCCTGCTCATTCAATGAACCCTTCGCCCGCACCCTCCCCCGCGGGCTTTTTTTTGCCCCTCAAATACCTTGTTTGAACACCAGCGCTTTCAAACCGCATTCGGCGTCTGCGTCCGGGAACTCCGGGGGATTGTCAAGGCGCTGCTCAAAACGCAAACCCGGCGCATGCTCGGTCACGCCATCGATCAAAAAGTCTGATCCCAGCGAAGGATCATTCATGCACGCCAGAACCAGACCGTTTTCACTCAACAGTTCCGGCAGGCGTCGCACTACCCGCTGGTAATCCTTGGTCAACAGAAAGCTGCCTTTCTGAAAGGACGGCGGGTCGATGATGACAAGATCATAGGGACCGGTACTTTTTACCTTGCCCCATGACTTGAACAGCTCGTGCCCCAGAAACGTCACCTTGCTCATGTCATGGCCATTGAGACGATGATTGTCGCGGCCACGGCTCAAGGCCGCGCGGGACATGTCGAGGTTAACCACATGCTGTGCCCCACCGGCAATCGCAGCCACCGAGAACCCGCAGGTGTAGGCAAACAGATTCAACACCCGCTTGCCTTCGGCCTGCGCTTTGACCCAATCACGGCCATACCGCATGTCGAGAAACAGCCCATTGTTCTGTTTGCGCCCCAGGTCCACCCGATAGCGCAACCCGCCTTCGGTCAGCGTGCATTCATCAATGGGCTCACCCACCAGCCATTCACTGTCGCTTTGCAACGTGTAGCGATGCTGCACGACCAATGTGTGCGCACCACACGCTTGCCACACCGGGGTATGCGCAAGGTCCAGCAGCAGCGCCTTCAGCGCAACCAGTGACGGTGCTTCAGGCTCCTTGAACAGCGAAACCAGCACCACGCCTTGCAGCCAGTCCACCGTGAGCTGCTCCAATCCCGGCCAGCAACGACCGCGCCCGTGAAACAGACGTCGGGTTTCGTCGGGCACGTTTTCAAGCGCAGACAGAAGATGCAGATGGAGGGTGGACAGCGCTTGAGGGGTCATCGTGTGAGCCGGTCATTTCAAAGGGCGAGCATTTTACACAATTGCCACGCGATGCGATGGCTTGGCGCAGACGATGAAGTGTCTGTTCAGCGTGCGCTCAGCGTTGTACTGCTACCCTCTTGGCGGGCAGGCGATCTTGCTGACTGCCAGTGCACATCAGGCAAACCCGAAACGTATGATTTACGCGAAAAAGGTGCTCTAAAGGCCCGTTTACTCACGCATTTGCGCGATTATTGATACATACTCTCTAAGTGTAACGTGATGTGTATAACAGCACTGACAGCCAGGCACTTCCTAACCTTTATTGAGTCAATCTGCGTGAAAATTCATCTTTCGATTCTTGGCCTATTTTTAGTTCTTACAGGCACCGCTGCTTGCTCAGTCGCCGCAGCGAATGAGAGCACCTCAGCACCGCGCGACACATCACAACTGCACATCGCTTCAGGCAGCGCGATGTTGGTTGATCTGCAAACCAACAAGATCATCTACGCCAGCAACCCCGACGTGGTGGTGCCGATTGCTTCGGTCTCCAAGCTGATGACCGCTATGGTGGTGCTCGATGCCAAACTGCCAATGAATGAGTACATCGCGGTCAACATCAACGACACGCCGGAAATGAAAGGCGTGTTTTCACGGGTCAAGCTTGGCAGTGAGCTGACCCGCCACGACATGATGCTGATTACATTGATGTCCTCTGAAAACCGTGCCGCTGCCACCCTCGCCCACCATTACCCTGGCGGCTACGTGGCGTTTATTGCCGCCATGAACGCCAAGGCCAAAAGCCTGGGCATGATGCACACCCATTACGTCGAGCCGACCGGCCTGTCGATTCACAACGTGTCCACCGCCCGCGACCTCAGCAAACTGCTGGCCGCCGCGCGTAAATACCCGATGCTGAGCCAGTTGAGCACCACCAAAGAAAAAACCGTGGCGTTCAGAAAACCGAATTACACCCTGGGTTTTCACAACACCGATCACTTGGTGAACAAGGACAAGTGGAACATCAAAATCACCAAGACCGGGTTCACCAATCAGGCTGGGCACTGCCTGGTGCTGGTGACTGAAATGGGCAACCGGCCGGTATCGCTGGTGATTCTGGATGCGTTCGGCAAATACACGCATTTTGCCGACGCCAGCCGTATCCGCAACTGGATAGAAACCGGCAAAAGCGGCAGCGTGCCGGATGTAGCCCTGCGCTACAAAGCGGACAAAAACCTTAAAGCACGTCCAACCGCCCAGCCTCACACCCCAAAGTAAAACCCGTTACCCAGGCCCGCAATGCCGGGCCTGGATCAACGTCGCTTAATTGCTTGCTGACGGGTATGCAAGGCGCATTCGTTGTCGAGCAACAGGCTTGCGAGCGCGCCGAACTGTTCAGGGTCATATTCAACCTGCCCGGTGCTGAGACGCTTCTCACAGCCCCATAGAGGGTGCGCATTTGACGCTTGTGCGCTCTCGTGCAAGCGCGCCAGGTAAAAGTGCAGGCACTTGCCTCGGGGAGAGGTCGAAGACAAATGCCTGCGTGCTGCTCATCAGCTTTTTGCGTCCGGCTTTTTGGGTTTTTTGATGGTTTCGAGGGTGCTCTCCCGCGGTCGACGCTTGGCTTCTTCCAAAGGAATGAATAGCCCGGTGACTGCATCTCGCGCGCGTTTGTTCTTCATCTACTTCACCTGCGGGTGGTGCCAAACACCGTATGTGTTCGGCCAGTGCTCTACAGGCTAGTTGAAGAAAAAACGCTTTATCGCCCACAGAAACAAACGCTTGCAGATCTGTGCGCGCGGCTCACACCCCCCTGAAACAAAGAACCCCGCCTGATGAGACGGGGTTCATGGCTAGCACCTGCTGTGGATCAGTGTTGCAGCGCTGGCTGCTCCCCATTGATAGGGATGCGTTTGGCTTTCGCCTCTTCAGGCACGACCCGTTGCAGATCAATACTTAGCAGGCCATTGCTCAAGTTGGCGCCTTTGATCTCGATATGGTCGTCGAGACGGAAGGACAATTTGAATGCCCGTTGCGCAATACCCTGGTGCAAATAGGTCAAGCCTTCATCATTGCTGGCTTCACGTTTGCTACCACTGACGCTCAGCACACCTTTTTCAACTTGCAGGTCCAGGTCATCTTGCTGGAAGCCTGCCGCCGCGACGACGATGCGATAGCTGTCTTCGCCACGTTTTTCTACGTTGTAAGGTGGGTAGCCCCCACTGGTGTCATTACGCAGCGCTGTTTCGAACAAATCACTAAAACGGTCAAAGCCGACAGAATTACGGAACAGTGGCGCCAGAGAAAATGCAGTGCTCATAATTTATGCCTCCTGATTTCAGCGAGTTTTTTATTCGCGACCCGGTTTCGGCATCGCGTACCCACTAAATAAGGACCGGAAAAATCATTTCAAGGGGCTTTTTCAAATTTTTTTTGGGCCGATCAAATCGCGCCCTCAGGCGGGTTATTCACCAGATACCGCACCTTTTCACAGTCGGTTTCGCGGCGCATGGCGTTGAACAGCACCATCGCCTCAGGGTAATTACGCGTCAACATGGCCAGCCATTGCTTGAGCCGGCCCGGCGCTGAACGCGGGGTCAACTGGGCCTGCGCCTGCGCCCAGAAATCGCGAATCATGGGCTGCAAATCGGCCCAGGTCATTTCAACGATCTCCTCGCCCGCACGGGCGGCGGCGATCTGGCGTGCCAGGTCGGGGCGCGAGACCAGGCCGCGCCCCAGCATGATGTCTTCAGCACCGCTGATTTCCCGGCAACGCCGCCAGTCATCAACCGACCAGATATCGCCATTGGCAAAGACCGGCACGTTGACGGCCTCTTGCACTTGCGCGATGTACTCCCAATGCGCAGGTGGTTTATAGCCGTCCATCTTGGTTCGGGCATGCACCACGATCTGACTCGCACCGCCCTCAGCCAGCGCGATGGCACATTCATTGGCGCTGTCGGGAGTATCGAAACCCAGACGCATTTTGGCCGTGACCGGGATATGCGCGGGCACGGTGCGCCGCACCTGCAACAAGATCGCGTGCAGCAACTCAGGCTCTTTGAGCAGTACGGCGCCGCCGCGCGACTTGTTCACCGTTTTGGCCGGGCAACCGAAATTCAGGTCGATGACCTCAGAACCCAGCTGGCAAGCCAGTGCCGCGTTATCCGCCAGGCACGCCGGGTCCGAACCCAGCAACTGCACACGCAGCGGCACCCCGGCACGGGTTTTGGCGCCGTGCTGGAGTTCAGGGGCAAACTTGTGGAAGTAGGCTTCTGGTAGCAGGCGCTCAGTAACCCGAATAAATTCGGTCACGCACCAATCAATACCGCCGGTGCGGGTCAGGACATCACGCAGGATGTTGTCGACCAACCCCTCCATCGGCGCCAAAGCAATTTGCATGGGTGACTCTCATAAAAAACGTGCCACAGTTTACGGTGTTCCGTGGGGAATCGGTATCAAGCCGTGAGCCTTTGTCATCCGGTAACGACCGCCGGGCCATAGCCTTCCAGGAACTCAGGCGGCAAGCGCTTGGCTTTGCCACTGGACAGCTCGATACACACAAAGGTGGTGCGCGCGCGCAGCAAGGTCTTGCCATCGCAGGGCCTTACCAGTTGGAAGCGGCGAGTCATGCGCAGGCGCTGGTCACAGTCAACAATCCAGGTGGCCAGCTGTAATTCGTCGCCTTCATAGGCGCTGGCCAGATAGTCGATTTCATGCCGGGCCACCGCCATGGCACGGTCCAGACGCCGGTATTCGGTCAGGTCCAGACCCAGGCGCTGTGAGTGCCGCCAAGCGCACCGCTCAAGCCACACGACATAGGCTGCGTTGTTGGCATGCCCAAACCCGTCAATGTCTTCAGCCTGCACCTGTAGGTCAATGATGAATGGCGTTGCCAAATCCCACGTCATGCCCAGCTCCACGCTCCAATAAAGGGCGCAGTGTAACGCAGGGTTAGAAGGAGGTGCAGCGACAGGCTTAAAACGCAGACAAACAAAAGGGCCATTCAATAATTGAATGACCCTTAAAAATCCCGCAGAGCGGGTAATCGTGGCGTCCCCTAGGGGACTCGAACCCCTGTTACCGCCGTGAAAGGGCGGTGTCCTAGGCCACTAGACGAAGGGGACACAAACCCTTCTAACAGTGATCAAGCTTAAGCTTGATCGATTCAACGCCAGTGTGGCCCGACGTTGAACTGTAAATTGGTGGAGCTAAACGGGATCGAACCGTTGACCTCCTGCATGCCATGCAGGCGCTCTCCCAGCTGAGCTATAGCCCCGATTTATCGCCTGGCGGCGGAGCAACACCGAAGTGCTGCTTCTGTAAAACTGGCGTCCCCTAGGGGACTCGAACCCCTGTTACCGCCGTGAAAGGGCGGTGTCCTAGGCCACTAGACGAAGGGGACACAAACCTTCTAACTGATCAGCGCTGAGTGCTGATCGATTCAATGCCGGTGTGGCCAGGCATTGAACTGTAAATTTGGTGGAGCTAAACGGGATCGAACCGTTGACCTCCTGCATGCCATGCAGGCGCTCTCCCAGCTGAGCTATAGCCCCAAACAGTCAGTGTTGCTTGTTGCTGTGTGGACGGGGCGCATATTAAGACTGGATCGGGAGGCTGTCAAACTTATTTTCAAAGTTTTTTAAAAAAAATGGTCGAGAGAACAACCACTTACCCTTCCCGGCCCGCAAATACAGGCCAAACCTTCAGTACAAGCGCGTAGCAACTACCGCCAAACACCGCCTTCAGCAGCTGCTACACGCCTTACATTCTGATCAACCGATTGCGTTGAACAGTTTTTCCCACTCTTTGTTTTCTTTCTTCGACACGCCGCCCAGCAAGTCCAGCGCCTGACGCAGACGGAAACGGGTCAGGTCCGGCCCCAGAATTTCCATTGCATCGAGCACCGACACCGAGCTGGCTTGGCCGGTGATCGAGGCAAACATCAGCGGCATCGCATCGCGCAGCTTCAACTCAAGGGACTCGACCACTGTTTGAATGCAGCCGGTGATCGCCTCTTTTTCCCACTGACGCAGGCTTTCAAGCTTCCACAGAATCAGTTGCATCAGCTGACGCACTTGATCGCCGGACAACTTCTTGTGCTCAAACAGCTTGGCATCCAGCTGCACGCCGCCCGAGAAGAAGAACTCGGCCAACGGTGCGATCTGGCTGAAAGTTTCAACCCGGCCCTGAACCAGCGGCGCGATTTTCATCATGTACTCAGGGTTCAACGCCCATTGCTGCACACGGCTGGCGAATTCTTCGAGTGGCAGGTCGCGCAGCCACTGGCCATTGAGCCAGGACAGTTTCTCGACGTCAAAGATCGGCCCGCCCAGCGATACACGGGACAGATCAAAGTTGTCGACCATTTCTTGCAGCGAGAACTTCTCGCGCTCATCCGGCATCGACCAACCCATGCGCCCCAAGTAGTTGAGCATCGCTTCAGGCATGAAGCCCATGCGCTCGTAGAACGTCACCGACGTCGGGTTTTTACGCTTGGACAGCTTGCTCTTGTCCGGGTTACGCAGCAGCGGCATGTAGCACAGCTGCGGCTGCTCCCAACCAAAGTATTCGTACAGCAGAATCAGTTTCGGCGCTGACGGCAGCCATTCTTCGCCACGCAGTACGTGGGTGATGCCCATCAAGTGGTCATCGACCACGTTGGCCAGGAAGTACGTCGGCAAGCCGTCGGTCTTCATCAGCACTTGCATGTCCATACGATCCCACGGGATCTCGACGTCGCCACGCAGCAGGTCCGGCACCACGCACACACCTTCGCTCGGTACTTTCATGCGGATCACGTGCGGTTCGCCAGCGGCCAGGCGCTGCGCCACTTCCTCTTTGGACAGCAACAGCGCGCGGCCGTCGTAGCGCGGGGTTTCACCCTTGGCCATTTGCTCGGCGCGCATCTGGTCGAGTTCTTCGCCAGTACAGAAGCACGGGAACGCATACCCCATGTCGACCAGTTGCTGGGTGTACTGCTTGTAAATGTCGCTGCGTTCGCTTTGACGATACGGACCGTGCGGGCCACCGACATCCGGGCCTTCGCTCCAGGTGATGCCCAACCAGCGCAAGGCATCGTAGATCTGCTGCTCAGACTCACGGGTCGAACGCAGTTGGTCAGTGTCTTCGATCCGCAGGATGAACTCGCCGCCATGCTGCTTGGCGAAGCAGTAGTTGAACAAAGCGATGTAAGCGGTGCCTACGTGAGGGTCGCCGGTAGGCGATGGCGCGATGCGCGTGCGAACGGTGGTCATGGGCGGTCTCGAAGTGGAGATGAAACAAAGGGGCGAATGGTAACAGGCCGACCCCGCTTGGCTCCAGCACAGGACTGACCGGTGGGCCAGATCCCCACCTAAACCCGTGCAAAAGCCGGAAATAGAGCCGGTGTATCAACCTGATCAGCGGCAAAAAGCCCGACACAGGTGTAACCTCGCTCCATTCTCATGCCGGTGCGCCTGGCCAAACCCTCCCCCCTGGATACCCGGAGCCAGCGTTTGAAATTCCGTCTGCCGAAAATCGCCACAGCGCCGTTCTGCCCGCCTGAAGTCAGTGGCAGCGTGCCGGTGGACGCACGCGCCCCCTTCTGGAAACGCGCCCTGCGTTTTGCTGGCCCCGGCTTGCTGATCAGCATCGGTTACATGGACCCCGGCAACTGGGCCACCGCCATCGAAGCCGGTTCGCGTTATGGCTATAGCCTGTTGTTCGTGGTGTTGCTGGCCAGCCTCGCGGGCATGGCCGTGCAATGCCTGTGTTCGCGCCTGGGCATCGCCACCGGGCGTGATCTGGCGCAACTGTGCCGGGCGCGCTACAGCAAGCGCTCGGCCCGCGTGCAGTGGCTGTTGGCTGAAGTCTCGATTATTGCCACCGATCTTGCCGAGGTACTGGGCTGCGCGCTGGCCTTCCACTTGCTGCTGGGTTGTTCGCTGACTTTCGGCATCGCCCTGACCGCCTTCGACACCGTGTTGATCCTCGCCTTGCAGGGCAAAGGCTTCCGCCGCCTCGAAGCCATCATGCTGGTGCTGGTGTTGACCATTGGCGCGTGTTTCTTCGTCGAACTGGTGCTGATCAAACCGTACTGGCCTGACGTATTTGAAGGGTTCAAACCGTCCTTGTCCGCCATCAGCGAAGCGGCGCCGCTGTACCTGGCCATCGGCATCCTCGGCGCGACAGTGATGCCCCACAACCTGTACCTGCACAGTTCAGTGGTGCAAACCCGGCGAATGGGCAACGACTACGCCAGCAAACTCGACGCCGTGCGCCTGGCGCGCATTGATACCATCGGCTCCTTGGCCTTGGCGTTGATGGTGAACGCCGCGATTCTGATCCTCGCCGCAGCGGCCTTTCACACCACGGGCCACACCGAGGTGGTAGAGATCCAGGACGCCTACCGCCTGCTCGACCCCTTGGTGGGCGGCGCGATGGCCAGCGTATTGTTTGGCGTGGCACTGCTGGCCTCCGGGCAAAGCTCGACATTCACCGGCACCATTGCGGGCCAGGTGATCATGGAAGGCTACCTGGAGCTGCGCATCCCGTGCTGGCAACGGCGCTTGATTACCCGTGGCCTGGCCTTGATTCCGGCGTTTGTCGGGGTGTGGTTGATGGGCGATAACGCCGTCGGCAAATTACTGATCCTCAGCCAGGTGGTGCTGAGTTTGCAGTTGCCATTTGCGCTGTACCCGCTAATCCGCATGACCAGCGACGAGACGTTGATGGGGCCTTTTGCCAACCGCTTGCCGACCCGGTTGCTGGCCTGGTTTCTGTTTGCCGTTATCAGCGCGGCCAACATTTGGCTGATTGTACAGATCACTTTTGGCGACTGATCCCTCGCCTTGCCGCAGGCTGCGCGCTTTTGATCTTGAGCGCGCGCAGCCTGCGGCAGCTGTTACGAATCAATTCAAGTTTGTGTCCAGCCACTGCGCCACGCGCTGATGAATCCCTGCCACCTCCTCCAGCAAGCCGCTCATGCGCATGAAATCGTGGGTCATGCCCGGCTCTTGCCACAGCGCCACCTCATTGCCCGCCCGCTGGAGTTTTTGGGCATAAGCCAGCCCTTCGTCATACAGCGGGTCGTAACCGGCCAGATAGACCAGTGTCGGCGCCAGGCCGCTAACATCTTGCGCCAGCAGCGGCGAAATCCGCCAATCCTGCACGTCATCTGCCGTGCGCGTGTAGTGCCGGTAAAACCAGTCCATCGTGGCGGCCTCAAGCAGATAACCTTGCGCGTAGCGCGTATGCGAATCACGCTTGCAACTGCCATCGGTGACGGGGTACAGCAGCACCTGCGCACGCGGCACAATGGCCACTTCTTGTGGGTCGCGAACCGCCAGAATCGACAACACAGTGCTCAAAGTGCCACCCGCGCTGTCACCGGTAAACGCCACACGCGTGGCGTCCAACCCGTGCCGCGCGCCCTCGCGCAGCAACCAGTTAACGGCGTCGCACGCGTCATGCACCGCCGTGGGGAATTTCCACTCGGGCGCCAACCGATAATCCACAGCCAGCACGGCGAAATGCCCGGCATCCGCCAAACGGCGGCACAAAGCATCATGGCTATCCAGGCTGCCGATCACATAACCCCCACCATGAAAATACACCACCACCGGCAGCGGTCCCTCTGGCAACTGCGGGCAGCGATACAGCCGTGCGGGCAGGCTGAAACCGTCTCGGGCACTGATGCGCAGGTCATAGCAGTCGATGTCCGCTAGCGGCACATCAAACACCCCCGAACTCATTTCGAACTCCACCCGCGCATCGGCCGGTGTCATGTCATGCATCGCTTTGCTTTTGCCGGTCATGCGGCTGTATTCGGCCAATTCCAAAAACGCTTCCAGCTCAGGTACTACCGACATGCGTGTTTCCTTATCCATAAACAGGCTTCTTGAGGTGCGCAGGCGGCGCGCTTTTAAGATTTAAAGATCGCCGCCTGCGACAGCTTCTACGCAATAAAAGTGCTCACGCCCGCTCAGGCTGCCCCGCCAGCAAGTGCTCCAGTCGGGTCAGTAACGCGGCCTGGCGCAGCAGTTCGTAGTGTCCACCCGCCAAAACTGCATGACTGGCACCCGCACCGATTTGTGTCGCATGCTCGCGGCGCTCCTCGTCACGTCCCGTCACCCACCAGTGGTGCGCCTGAACCCGGGTTGCAGGCAACGCAGCCTGCGCCAGCGCCAATTGCTTGAGGCGCGCACCCACTGCAAAGATGTGGCTCAGCTCCGCCGCCCCGAGCAGCCCATGCTCACCCAGCCCGCTGCGCGGTTCGGCCATCGCGGCACCAATCACCTGCTCGGCACTTGGCCCTTGCTCATCCAGCAACACGTTCGCCTCGGCCTCGGACACACCCAGCACAAAGCGCAAAAAGTCCTGCAAGTCTTCGCGCCCGTCACTGGCCTCAGCCGTTCCCGCCACGTAGGTATCGACCAAACCGGCAAATGCCACCTGCTGACCTTGCGCCTCAAGCGCTTGCGCCACCAGCAAGGCCAATGCCCCGCCCAACGACCAGCCAAGCAGGTGATACGGACCATTGGCCTGCTGCTGACGAATACGTTCGGCATAAGCGAGTGCCATGCTGTGTAACGACGCGTCCTGCCACTGGGGGTCGAGCAACATGCGGCACTGCACTCCATAGACGCTGCGGCGCCCGTCCAATTTACGGGCCAATGGCTCGTAGTCGAACACGGTGCCGAAACCTGCGTGCAAGCAGAACAGCGGCGGTACGTCCTTGACCCGGCTGTTGAGCGCCAGCAACGGGTCCGGCGCCTGATCCGCAACCACGGGTTCAAACCCGCTGAGTTCGGCAATACACGGTTTTTGCATCAAGTCGCGCAGTTTCAAACTCAAACCCAGCTCAGGCTGATTGCGCACCCGCGAAATCACTTTGAGCACTTGCAGCGAATCGCCACCCAGCTCGAAGAAGTTGTCGTCGATGCCTACTGACGCCAGCCCCAGGACCTCTTGCCAGATCAACGCCAGCGCCTGTTCCAGCGCATTACGCGGCGCGCGGTACGTGCCCTGGGTCAGTTGCGGTTCGGGTAATGCGCGCCGGTCCAGTTTGCCGTTGGCCGACAGCGGGAAGCACGCCAACGGCACAATGTACGTCGGCACCATGTAATCCGGCAGTTGCGCTTGCAGTTGCTCCTTGATTTCACGCTCCAGTGTGGCGCGGGCGGCAGCCACCACGTAGCCCACCAATTGTTTGCCACTCGTGCCTTCGATCACCTTGACGGCCGCGTCTTGCACACCGTCGCACTGACGCAGGCGCGCTTCGATTTCACCCAGTTCAATACGGAACCCGCGAATTTTTACCTGCTGGTCCAGTCGCCCCAGATAGTCGATCAAGCCGCACTCGCGCTGGCGTACCAAGTCGCCAGTGCGGTACATGCGCCCGCCCTTGGCCTCGAACGGGTCCGGCACAAAGCGTTCGGCGCTCAACCCCGGCTGACGGTGATAACCCCGCGCCAGACATTCGCCACCCAAGTACAGTTCACCGCTGACACCCACCGGCAACGGGTTCATGTCTGCGTCCAGCACATACACCCCGCGGCCGGCCACGCTGCGGCCAATCGGCGCGTACGCCGCCTCACAGCGCTCGCTCACCTCGGCCCGCCACAGCAGCGGCGTGACCACGGTTTCGGTCGGGCCATAGCCGTTGACCAGTCGTTGCGGGCGCAGCGCCTGTTTGACCCGTTCAAAACTGGCATGCGGCACCGCATCACCGCCAAAGCAGTAGGTGTGAACGGGCGGTGGATTGCCCTGCGTCAGCGCCACATCGGCCAGTTGTTGCAGGTACGCCGGCGGGAAGCACGCCACGCTCACGTTGTAGGCATGCAGCACCGCTAAGGTCTGCTCCGCCGTCCACAGCTGATCGTCGCGAATCACCAGGCTGCCACCGGCCAGCAACACACTGAGCCAACGCTCTTGCGCGCCGTCAAAGGAGAAGGACATAAAGTGCAATTCGCGGCTGCGGGGGGTCAGTTCATACCGCTCGATGATGCCCTGACAGTGCCGCGCGATCGGTTGCCGCGCCACGGCCACGCCCTTGGGCTGGCCAGTGGAGCCGGAGGTGTAAATCAGGTACGCCAGGTGCCCGCCCAACGATTCAACCGCGCGCGGCAACAGCGGCTGATCACTCAGTTGATCAAGCAGCAACCGCGGGGTGGCAGCCGTGAAGGCCACGCGTTCGTCCACATCGCTGTGGCACAGCAACAGGCTGGCCGCAGAGTCGGCCAGCATGAACGCCAGCCGCTCGGCCGGGTAGTCGAGGTCCAGCGGCAAATACGCAGCACCGGCCTTGAGCACCGCCACAAACGCCACAATCGTCTCTTCTGAACGCGGCAACGCCACGGCCACCAACGATTCCGGACCAATGCCCCGCGCTTGCAGCTGCGCGGCCAAGGCGTCGGCCTGACGATCCAGTGCGGCATAGGTCAACTCACGACCGTCGCAGATCAAGGCCACCGCCTGAGGCTGACGCAGCACCTGAGCCATAAAGCCCTGCACCACGTCTTGCGTCGGCATAGGCGGCTGTGGCATTTCAATCTGCGCCTGTGGCAGCCCAATGTTGCCGATCAGGCACTGCGCATCCAGCGGCAATTGCGCCAGCAAACCTTCGAACTGCGCGCGAATGTGTTCCACCTCAGGCGCGCTGAAGCGTTCGCGCAAGTACAGGTATTCCACCTCCAGGCCCTGATCGGTGGCGCTGACCATCAAGTCCATCGGGAAGTTGGTCACCCCGCCGCTGCCGACTTCGGCAAATTTCAGCTCGCCGTCTTGCTCACCGCGCAGGGCACGGTCCACCGGGTGGTTTTCAAACACGATAATGCTGTCGAACAGCCCTTGCCCGCCCTGTCCGGCCCAACGCTGAATATCCGCCAGAGGGGTGTGCTCAAAGTCACGGATCGAAAGGTTGTAAGCCTGTAATTGACGCAACCAGTCACCCAGCGCTTGCTGCGGGTCAAGGGTCTGGATCACCGGCAAAGTGTTGATGAACAGGCCCAGCATGTCTTGCGCACCCGCCAACCCGGTCGGGCGCCCCGCCACCGTGGCACCAAACGCCACGCTGCGTTGCCCGGTATGGCGTTGCAACAACAGTAACCAGGCGGCTTGCACCACGGTGTTGAGCGTCACCCGCTGACGATTGGCAAAGGCATGCAAGCGGCGTGTCGCGTCGCTGTCCAGATAGGTGTAGAGCACGCCATGCCCGCGACCGTCGGTGTTGGCCGCATTCGCCAGAATGGTCGGCGCTTGCACTGCAGCAAGCTGCTCGCGCCAGAAGCCTTCGGCCACACTGACGTCCTGCTGCGCCAGCCACTGGATGTAATCGGCATAACGCCCACTCAGTTGCGGCAGGCTCTGATGAGCGTACAAACGCAGCATTTCGCCGAGCAAACGTGACGCGCTCCAGCCATCGAGCAGCAAGTGATGGTAAGTCCAGATCATCTGGTACCGGTGCTCCTCCAGGCGCACCAGCGTAAAGCGCATCAACGGTGGGCAGCTCAGATCAAACCCGCGCGCCTGGTCCTGCGCCGCCAAGGCCTGCAAAGCCGCGTCTGGCTCGGCATGTTCACGCCAGTCCAGTTCGACAATGGGCACGCGCGCCTGCTGATACACCGCTTGCAGCGGGTCAGCCAGACCGTCGCGCCAAAGGAAAGCGGCGCGCAGCACCTCGTGACGCTCAAGCAGGGCCTCCCACGCCGCGCAAAAGCGTTCGACCTGCAACCCTTCGACCGCCACGCTGAGCTGGTTGACGTACAGGTTCAGCTCCGGCGATTCGATGCAGTGGAACAACATGCCCTGCTGCATCGGCGACAGCGGGTAAAGGTCGTCCAGTGAGCTGCGATCAACCTGCACGGCTGCGCTCACTTGAGCAAAGGGCACGCTGTGGAGTACCTGCGCGGACTGCGGTGCGGCATCCACCGCCAGCTGCGCCAACGCACGAATGGTTTGGGCCTCGAACAGTTGTTTGGGAGTGAACGCCAGACCTTGCGCGCCCGCCCGGCTCACGGCCTGCAAAGAGATGATCGAATCGCCGCCCAACTCGAAGAAGTTTTCGGTGACGCCAATCGCCTCCAACCCCAGCAATTCTTGCCAGATGTCGGCCAGCAGTGACTCTGCCGGTGTGCCCGGCAGCACCCGGTCCAGCACCTCACGGCTGGCGTGGGGCGCAGGCAGTGCCTGACGGTCAAGTTTGCCGTTGGGGGTCAATGGCAGCGCCGCCAGGCACATCATGTGCGCGGGCATCATGTGCGCCGGCAAACGGCTGCGCAGGTGTGCATTCAGCGCTTCGCGCAACGCGCCCTCATCGGCCAGCGGGTCACGCGCTACCACATAACCGACCAATTGACGGCTGACCGGCCCTTCACGGTCCACCACAAAGGCTTCGCGTACGCCCTCGTGTTCCAGCAGGCAGGCTTCGATTTCCCCCAGTTCAATGCGGAAACCGCGAATCTTCACTTGCTGGTCAATACGCCCCAGGTACTCGACCACGCCATCTTCGCGCAGCCGCGCCAGGTCGCCGCTGCGATACAGGCGTGCACCGGCCACGAACGGGTCCGGTACAAAGCGCTCAGCAGTCAGGTCAGGACGCTGATGATAACCGCGAGCAATGCCCTCGCCGCCCAAGTACAGCTCACCCGCCACGCCCACCGGCAGCGGTTGCAGATGACTGTCGAGCACATACGCACTGCGTTGCCCCACCGGGCGGCCGATCGGCAGGAACGCCGAATCAAATTGCGTGCCCGGATACGCGCACCAGATCAGCGGCGTGATGACGGTTTCGGTCGGGCCATAACCGTTGATGATGCGTGGCGGCTGCAACACCCGCTGCACTTCATCGAACGCGTGCTTGGGCATGCCCTCACCGCCCACGGTGTAGGAACGAATCGGCAACTGGCGCCCTGCTTCGCCGATGTAATCGGCCATTTGCAGCAGGTAGCTGGGGGTGAAACAGGCGATGGTTATGCCGTGGCGCTCGATCTCTTCGCAGGTGCGTTGAGCGCTCCAGACTTCATCGTCCCGCGGCATCAGCGCCGAGCCGAACACCAGCGGCGTCAGCCAGCGCTCATGGGCACCGTCAAAACTGATAGAGGCAAATTGCAACTCGCGGTCCTGCGGGGTCATGCCGTACAGCTCGCCAATCGATTGGCAGTGCATGGCCAGCGGGCCGTGGGCCACACTGACGCCTTTGGGGCGACCGGTCGAACCCGAGGTGTAAATCAGGTAAGCGAGGTTGTGCGCGCAGGTCAGGTTAGGCAGGTTGGTGCCCGGCAAATGCGCGACGGTTTCGCGGTCCAGTTCCAGGACCGGCAGGCCGTCGATCCGGGGCAATTGATTGCCCAGCCACGACTGGCTCAACAACAGGGCAATGCCGCTGTCCTGCATCAAATAACTCAAGCGCTCGGCCGGGTAGGCCGGGTCGAGCGGCACATACGCCCCGCCCGCCTTGAGGATCGCCAGCAAGCCAATGATCATCTGTGGCGAACGCTCCACTGCCAGCCCCACCCGCACTTCAGGGCCAACCCCCAACTCGCGCAAGCGATGGGCCAAGCGGTTGGCGCGCTGATTGAGGTCGGCATAGCTGAAGGTGGTGTCGGCAAAGATCAGCGCGGGCGCCTCGGGACGCATCGCCGCCTGCGTTTCAATCAACTGATGCACGCAGTGCTCGGTCAGCGGCTGCGGCGCCGGGTTCCAGTCATACAGCAGCTGTTGGCGCTCGGCGGCACTCAGTAACGGCAAGTCACCGAGACGGGCTTGCGGCGCCGCGACCATAGCCTCCAGCAGACACGCCAGATGCTGGCTCATGCGCGCCACGGCTGTGGGGCTGAAGTGGCTGAGCAAATAGCTCCAGGTCAGGCTCAATTGCCCTTCGCTGACCGCCGCCAGTGTCAGCGGGTAGTTGGTGCGTTCATGGTTGTCGGGCAACGAGAAGCTCAGGCCATCCGGCGCGCCCTGTTGCAGGGCCTGGGCAATGGGGAAGTTTTCGAACACCAGCAGGCTGTCAAACAACGGTTCGCCTGCGCGACCGGCCCAGCGCTGCACGTCGCTCAACGCGGTGAATTCATGCTCGCGCAGCTCAAGGTTGTGCGCCTGCAAACGCCCTAACCACTGCGCCACGCTTTCAGCGGCTTGTGGCTGGCTGATCACCGCCAAGGTATTGATAAACAGACCCAACTGCTGCTCGGCACCCGGCAAGTCCACCGGTCGCCCCGCCACCGTGGCGCCAAACGCCACCGTCTGTTGACCGCTGTAGCGCTGCAACAATACCGCCCACGCGCCTTGCACCAAGGTGTTGAGGGTAATGCTGTGCCGACGGGCAAACGCGGCAAAGGCCGCACTGCTCGGCGCGTCGAACACCTGCCGATGGTCGGCGTAGGCATCGGCGGGAGCCGTGGTGGCGTGCGCCACGCTCTGGGCGAGCAGGGTCGGATTTTGCAAAGCGAGCAGTTGCTCGCGCCAAAAGGCTTCGTCCGCCACCGCGTCCTGCCCCTGCAACCAGCCAATGTAATCGGCAAAACGGCCTTGATGGTTCGCCACCTCGACCCCGGCATAACGCTGCAACACCTCGCCCAGCAGCAGGGCATTGCTCCAACCATCGAGCAACACGTGGTGATGGGTGTAAATCAGTTGCTGACGCTGCTCGTCGAGGCGCACCAACGCCAGACGCAACAACGGCGGCTGGGCCGGATCGAACGCCAAGCGTTCGCTGCGGGCCAGCAATTGCAGCTCCGCGTCCTGATCGTCACGGCCGCGCCAGTCGAGCACGGTGAGCGGCAGCTCCAGTGTGCGTTGCACCACTTGCACCGGTTCTGTGGCGCCCTGCGGCCAGTGGAACCCGCTGCGCAAAATCGGGTGCGCATCCAGTGTCGCTTGCCACGCCTGGCCCAATCGCGCCGCGTCCAGCCCTTTGGCTTCGACGCTGAGCTGGTTGACGTAAGCCCCGGCCTGCGGTTCGTAGAGGCTGTGAAACAGCAACCCGCTCTGCATTGGCGATAACGGGTACAGGTCTTCGATCTGCCGCGCAGCCACCGGCAGTTCATCCAGTTGGCTTTGGCTCAGTGGCGCCAGCGGGAAGTCTGCCGGGGTCACACCGCCGTGTTGCGGGTTGACGCAGTGCGCCACCAGCGCCCGCAGGTTGGTTTCGATGGCCGCCGCCAATGCTTGAATATCAGCCTTGTCGAAGCACTCCTGACTGAAGCTCAGGTCCAGTTTCAGTTCACCGCCAAACACCTGACCGTCCACTGACAACCAGTTGGCCAGCGGCGAGTCCAGGCTCTGCGCCGCACCGCTGCTGTGGCGGGAGGGCACAAATAACGCATCGTCACTGAAGCTCTGGTCGAACTGGCCCAGATAGTTGAACGTGACCCTGGCGGTCGGCAACGCCGCAAGGCGGGCTTGCACCTCGGTCGGGCCGTGGTAGCGCAACACACCAAAGCCCAGCCCTTTGCCGGGGATGTCACGCAGTTGCTGCTTGATGGCCTTGATCGAGGTCGCCAGATCGGCGGCCGGGGTCAATTTGACCGGGAACAGGCTGGTGAACCAGCCCACCGTGCGGGTCAGGTCAAGCGTGTCGAACAGGTCTTCGCGGCCGTGGCCTTCGAGTTGAATCAACGCTGTCGAATCACCGGTCCAGTCACACAACGCGCGGGCCAATGCGGTCAGCAACAGGTCATTGACCTGAGTGCGATACGCCGCGGGCGCCTGTTGCAACAGTTGACGGGTGTGTTCGCGGTTCAACCCCAGGCTGACCACCTGACGATGACGCAGGGCCTGGCTGCCGCCGGGGCGGGCCTTGGGCAACTGCGCGCTGACACCCTGCAACTGGGCCTGCCACCACGCCGATTCAGCCAGCAGAGCGTCGCTGTTGGCGTAGGCGCTGAGTCGGGTGGCCCAGTCTTGCAGGGCACTGGTTTTTTCCGGCAGCGCCTGCCCGGCGTACGCCGCTTGCAGGTCTTCAAGCAGGACACGCCACGACACGCCATCGACCACCAAGTGATGAATCACCAACAGCAAGCGTTGGCCTGCGTCCTCGTGGTCGATCAACACCGCGCGCAACAGCGGGCCGTCATGCAGCGACAAGCTGCGCTGGGCTTCGTCACACAAGGCTTGCAGTGCCTCATCGCTTTGCACCTGTGCGGTCCACAGCAAATCGGTGGCGGCCGCGCTGTCGAGCGGCACATAACGCGCCGTCCATTGCCCCTCGATTTCACGGAACTGCAAGCGCAGCGCATCGTGTTGGGCCAGCACCTGCTGCACAGCGGTTTGCAGGCGTAACAAGTCCAGCGGTTCGCGCACATCAAGCAACACCGACTGGTTCCAGTGCTGCGGCTGCACCCGCTGGTGTTCAAAGAACCCGTGCTGCACCGGGGTCAGGGGTTGCACGCCGAGCACCGGGCCTTGGGCAATGTGCGGCGCGGCCTGCTGGCTCACCACAGCAGCCAGCGCGTGCAAGGTCGGCTGTTGAAACAGATCCCGTGGTTTCAACCCCAAACCTGCACGGCGGGCGCGGCTGACCACTTGAATCGAGATGATCGAGTCACCGCCCAGCTCAAAGAAATTATCGTGACGCCCGACCTGCTCGACCCCCAGCACTTCTTGCCAGATGGCCGCCAATTGGCGTTCGTGCTCGCTGCGGGGTGCTTCAAACACGCGCTGGCTGACACTGACGTGCGGCGCTGGCAGCAACTTGCGTTCCAGCTTGCCGTTAGGGCTGAGCGGCATGCGCTCGATCAGCATCAGGTGCGTGGGCACCATGTAGTCCGGCAGGCTCTGCAACAGGTGCGCCTTGAGCGCTTCGCGCCACGGCGCTTGCGCCTCTGGGCGGCTGAGCACCGCGGCATCGGCGGGCACCAGATACGCCACCAACTGGTTCTCAAGCGCCAGTACCACGGCGTCCTGCACCTGCGGGTGTTCTTGCAGGCGCGCTTCGATTTCGCCCAGCTCGATGCGCAACCCGCGAATTTTCACCTGATGGTCGATGCGCCCGCAGTATTCAATGGCGCCATCGGCGCGGTAGCGGGCCAGATCACCGGTGCGATAGAGGCGCTCACCGGTGCCAAACGGGTCGACCACAAAGCGCTCGGCGGTCAACCCCGGACGTGCGTGATAACCCCGGGCCAAACCGCTGCCCGCCAGGTACAACTCGCCAATCGCGCCGTTCGGCAACGCCAGCAGTTCAGGGCTGAGGATGTACGTACGCAGGTTGGCAATCGGGCGCCCGATAGGCACGCTGTCGCGGCCCTCTTCGACGCACGTCCAGTGGGTGACGTCGATGGCCGCCTCGGTCGGGCCGTACAGGTTGTATAACGACGCTTGCGGCAGGCTGCGCAACGTCTGGCGCTGCAACTCGACCGCCAGCGCCTCGCCACTGCACACGATGCGTTGTAACGAGGTGCACTGCGCGGCTTCCTCGGCGCCGATAAAGGCCTGAAGCATCGAGGGCACGAAGTGCAGCGTGGTGATCGCCTG
Source organism: Pseudomonas weihenstephanensis (assembly GCF_016812185.1). Classification (NCBI taxonomy): domain Bacteria; kingdom Pseudomonadati; phylum Pseudomonadota; class Gammaproteobacteria; order Pseudomonadales; family Pseudomonadaceae; genus Pseudomonas; species Pseudomonas weihenstephanensis. The sequence goes on from NZ_JAAEBV010000003.1 coordinate 517,851, forward strand.
TTCGACGATCAACGCCGCCAGCTGTTGCGGGTCGCGGTGCGCGCCCGGTGCCGCCACCACCAGGGTGGCGCCGTGCATCAGCGGCCAAAAAAACTCCCACACCGACACGTCAAAACTGAAAGGGGTTTTTTGCAACACCCGATCGGTCGCGCTCAGTGCATAGGCCTGTTGCATCCACGCCAGACGGTTGTACAACGCCCCATGACTGTTGCCCGCACCTTTAGGGCGGCCCGTGGAACCCGAGGTGTAAATCACGTATGCCAGGTTCTGCGCGCTGGCCAGGTTAGGCACATCCTCGTTGGCGTACTCGGCCAGCCAAGCGGCGCTGGTTTGCAGGCAGAGCACGGGCAAGCCTTCAGGCAACGGCAAGTCAGCCTGCACATGGGCCTGGGTCAGCAACAGGCTGATACCGCTGTCTTCAAACAGGTAGGCCAGACGCTCGGCCGGGTATTCGGGGTCTAACGGCACATAAGCGCCACCGGCCTTGAGAATCGCCAGCAGCCCAATGACCAATTCCAGCGAGCGTTCGCACGCCACGCCCACGCGAACTTCCGGGCCAACACCCTGCTCACGCAAGCAGCGGGCCAGACGGTTGGCCCGCTGGTTCAACTCGGCATAACTCAGGCGTTGGCCGGCAAACACCAGCGCGCAGGCCTGGGGCGTTGCCGCCGCTTGCGCCTCGATGTGCAGGTGCACGCATTCCGGGCCCGGATAGGGATGTGCGGTGGCATTGAGCTGGTAAAGCGTGGCTTGAACCTCGGAGGCCGACAGCATCGGCAATGCGCCAATTGCGCAGTTCGGGTCGGCCACAATGGCCGCCAGCAGGTTGCGCCAATGCGCCGCCATCTGCTCGATACGCGCGGCGTCAAACAGGTCGGTGGCGTAGGTCAGGCTGGCCATCAGGCGCTCGCCTTCCTCATGGGTGTCCAGTTGCAGGTCAAACTGGGTGGTGCGGCTCTGCCACTCCACACTGTCGATCTGCAAACCGGCCAACATTGCACTCAGCGCGCCGGGACGGCTTTGCTGGTGATTGAACATGACCTGGAACAACGGGCTGTGACTCAGGCTGCGCTCGCCTTGCAGCGCCTGCACCAGCCGCTCGAAGGGCAGGTCCTGATAGCCTTGCGCGTCCAGCGAACGGTCACGGGTTTGTTCCAGCAGGCGGGTAAACGGCAGGTGCCCGTCAAGCTCGGCGCGCAGCACTTGCGTGTTCACGAAAAAACCGATCAGGCCACGGCTCTCAGCCCGATTGCGGTTGGCTACAGGGACGCCGATACGCAGATCCTGCTGACCGCTGTAGCGGTGCAACAAGGTCTGAAAACTGGCCAGCAACAGCATGAACGGGGTCACGCCGCGCTGTCGGGCCAGCGCCATCAGGTTTTTGGCCAATACCGGCTCAAGGGTGAAGTCCAGGCGCGCACCCTGCTGCGTGGGTTGCGCAGGGCGCGGGCGATCACCCGGCAGTTCCAGCACCGGCTGCTCGTCACCCAGTTGCCCGCGCCACCAGTCCAGTTGGCGCTCCAGCTCACCGGCCTCCATCCAGCGCCGCTGCCACAGTGCGTAGTCGGCGTATTGAATGGGCAGCTCGGGCAGCGTCAGGGTTTTGCCTTGCACATGGGCCGCATACAGCTGCGAGAATTCGTCAACCAACACCCCCATCGACCAACCATCGGCCACGATGTGGTGCAGGGTCAGCACCAGCACGTAGTCGTCGGTGTCCAGTTGCAGCAGGCTGACCCGCAGCAGCGGGCCGTTTTGCAGGTCGAACGGCTGGGCGATGTCGTGTTCAAGCAAAGCCAATGCACGTGGCATGCGTTCGGCCGTGGCCAGATCACGCAGGTCATGGCGCGTCAACTGCATACCTGTAGGCGCGAGCGGGCTACTGCATTGAACCTGGCCGTCGTGCTCGACAAAAACGCTGCGCAAGCTGTGATGGCGCCTGAGCAACGCGTCGAAGCTGTGTTGCAAGGCGTCGACATTCAACCCGCCCCGCAGGCGCAGGGCCGCCGGGATGTGATACGCGGCGCCCTCAGGGTCTAACTGCCAAAGGAACCATTGGCGTTGCTGTGCATACGACAGTTCGCACAGACCATCGGCAGGGGCCGTGGCCGGGATCGGCAACTGGCCGAAGCTGACGCCCTGCGCCTGCATTTTTTGCAGGAACTCACGGCGCTGTTCAGGCGCCAGGCTGGCAAAACGGTTGGCAATGCGCCACGCGGTCGAGTGTTCCATCAGTTGATCTCCATCTCGTCGAGCAGCGATTCGAGCGCGCTCAGACGACCATCGTTATCCGCAGGCGTTTGTGCCTGTGCCACCGCGGCATAGGCTTGCAGGTCGGCGGCCTCGAACAGCGCGCGCAGCGCCAGCTCGATGCCCAATTCAAGTTCAACCCGGGCGCTGGCCTGGGCCGCGAGCAACGAGTGCCCGCCCAATTCAAAGAAGTTGTCGTGGCGCCCGACGCGCTCCACGTTCAGCACGCTGGCCCAGATTGCCGCGAGCTGTTGCTCCAGCTCGCCGACCGGTGCGCTGTAGGGACGCTGCCAGTCTTCGACGTCGGGCGGTGGCAAGGCCTTGCGATCGAGCTTGCCGTTGCCGGTCAATGGCAGGGCGTCAAGCAGCCGCCAATGGGTCGGCACCATGTAGTCCGGCAAGTCGACCTTAAGCGCCTCACGCAAATGTTCACGCCACGCCAGTGGGTCGGCGGGCGCTTGATCGGCCACCACATAGGCACACAACTGCGGCCCGTGAGTGCCTGGATGCACGCTCAGTACCGCTTGCGCCACGCCAACCTGCTGTTTGAGGCAGGCTTCGATCTCACCCAGCTCGATACGGAAACCACGGATTTTCACCTGCTGGTCGATACGGCCCAGATAGTCGATATTGCCGTCCGCACGCTGGCGTGCCAGGTCGCCGCTGCGATACAGGCGTTCGCCCGGCGCAAACGGGCTGGGTACAAAACGCTCCGCTGTCAGCCCCGTGCGGCCGTGATACCCCCGCGCCAACCCCGCCCCGGCGATATACAGCTCGCCCGCGCAGCCCGCTGCAACCGGCTGCAACTGGCTGTCGAGCAAATACCAGCTCAGGTCGCTGAGCGGGCGGCCAATCGGGCTTTGCACCTTGGCGTCCAGGTCCGCCGGGCTCAGCGCACGGAACGTCACGTGAACCGTGGTTTCGGTGATGCCGTACATGTTCACCAGCGTGGTGCTTTGATCACCGAAGCGCTCGTACCACGGGCGCAGGCTCGACACGTCCAGCGCCTCACCCCCGAAGATCACCCACCGCAGTGCCAGTGGTAGTGTGCTCTGGCAGGCAATGGGCAGTAATTGACGGAACGCCGTCGGCGTCTGGTTGAGCACCGTGACGCCTTCGTCACACAACAATTGATGGAACGCCTGCGGCTCGCGGCTGATGAAATACGGCACGATCACCAGGCGACCGCCGGTGCACAGGGCACCAAACAGTTCCCAGACCGAGAAGTCGAACGCGTAGGAATGGAACAGCGTCCACACGTCCTGCGCGCCGAAGCCAAACGGCTGCTGCGTGGCACTCAGCAAGCGGGTGACGTTGGCATGGCTGAGCAGCGCGCCCTTGGGTCGCCCGGTGGAGCCGGAGGTGTAGATCACGTACGCCAGAGTGTCCGGCAGGGTCTGGTTGGCCAGGTTGTCAGCACTGAACGCGTCCAGCGCCAGATGCTCCAGGCACAGCGTCTGCACCCCAACGCGGGGCGGCAAATGCTCCAGCAGGTGCTCCTGGGTCAGCAGCAAGGCAATGCCGCTGTCTTCGATCATGAAGCTCAAGCGTTCGGCCGGGTATTGCGGGTCCAGCGGCACATAGGCACCCCCGGCCTTGAGAATCGCCAACACGCCGACCACCAGCGGTATCGCCCGCTCGGTGGCAATGCCCACGCGCACTTCCGGGCCAACGCCCAGCTCGCGCAGTTTGCGCGCCAGCCGATTGGACCGGGCGTTAAGGTCGGCATAGCTGAGCCCCTCGTCGCCCCACCGCAGCGCCACGGCGTGCGGCTGCACGGCGGCTTGCGCTTCGAACAGCTGGTGCAAGGCCGCAGCCACCGGCTGGCGCTGAACGTTCGGGTTCCATTGCTCAATCAGCGCTTGCTGCTCGCACGGCTCCAGCAGCTCAAGTGCGGCAATCCGTTGTTGCGGCTCACGCACCACGGCGCGCAGCAGGTTGAGCCAGTGCCCGCCCAGCTGCGTCATGGTGGCGGCGTCATACACGTCGCTGGCGTAGGTCAGGCTGGCGTGTAACTGCTCGCCCTGCTCTTCGGTGTCCAGCGCCAGATCAAACTGGGCCGTGTGTTGCTGCCAGTCCATGCGCTCGACACTCAGCCCCGGCAGGCTGCGCTCGACACTTTCGCCGAGCTGGCGCTGATGGTTGAACAGCACCTGAAACAGCGGGCTGTGGCTCAGGCTGCGTTCCGGTTGCAGCGCTTCGACCAGCTGCTCGAACGGCAGCTCCTGATGCGCTTGTGCCCACAGGGCGGCTTTTTTGACCTGTTGCAGCAGGCTGGCGAAAGTCTGCTGGCCGTCGATCTCGGCGCGCAGCACCTGAGTGTTGATAAAGAAGCCGATCAAGCCTTCGGTTTCGAGACGGCTACGCCCCGCGTTTGGCACCCCGACGTTGATTGTCGATTGGCCGCTGTAGCGATGCAGCACGGTCTGGTAACTGGCCAGCAGCAGCATGAACAGGGTCACGCTCTGTTGCTGGGCCAACTGGCGCAGACCGGCGGCCAATTCGGGTTCAATCAACAGTTCAAGGCGCGCGCCGCGTTCGCTACGAATCGCCGGACGGGTCAATTCGCTAGGCAGCTCAAGCGGCGCAGGGTGCGTGCCCAGGTGGGCTTTCCAGGCGCTCAGTTGGCGCTCGCCCTCACCCGCCTGCAACCAGTCGCGTTGCCAGGCGGCGTAATCGCCATAGTGAATGTTCAACGTTGGCAGCTGCGGGGCTTGCCCCTGAACATGGGCCAGGTACAAGGCGCAGAACTCATCCACCATGACCTGCATCGACCAGCCATCGGCAGCAATGTGGTGCACGGTCAGCACCAGCACATGCTCCTCGGCTGCGACGTTGAGCAATAGCACCCGCAACAACGGACCATTGCGCAGGTCGAACGGTTGACGCATTTCCTGGGCCACCAGCGCTTCAATTTCAGCGGCGCCAGGCGCTGACACTGCCAGTTCGCGCACTGCCAGTGGCAGGCTGGCGTGCAGCACGCCGCGCGCCTGTTCACCGTCCTGGGTGAACGTGGTGCGCAAGGTGGCGTGACGCGTTTGCAGGTCGCTGAAGCTGCGCAGCAGGGCTTCGCGGTTCAACACACCCTTGAGGCGCAAGGCTGCCGGGAGGTTGTAGGCGGCGCTGTCAGGGTCCAGTTGCCAGAGAATCCACTGCCGTTGCTGGGCAAACGACAGCACGCCCGCTTGCCCTGCTGGCAGTGCACGCAGCAGCGGTTGGCTGACGCTTTGTGGTTGCGCCGCGCAGCGGGCAGAGAAGTCACTGAGCACGCTGTATTCAAACAGGCTGCTGAGGGGCAGTTCGATGCTCAATTGCTGACGCACGCGCGACACCACCTGCGCCACCAGCAGCGAATGCCCGCCCAGTTCAAAGAAGTTATCGTCCCGGCCCACGGCGTCCAGTTTGAGCACGTCTTGCCAGATCGAGGCCATGAGCGTCTCAATCCCGGCCCGGGGTTGCACCACTTCACGCTGCCAGTCGGCGGCTTGCGCCTGCGGCAGCGCCTTGCGGTCCACCTTGCCATTGGCATTGAGCGGCAACTGATCGAGGTGCAGCCACTGCAACGGCACCATGTAGTCCGGCAGTTGCGCCTTGAGTCCGGCTTTGAGGTGTTCACGCAGGGTGTTCCAGTGCGGCGCGTCATCGTCGGCCACGACAAAGGCCACCAATGCCTTGCCGATCGGGCCTTCCTGCACCACCACGGCGGCTTCGCGCACGCCCTCGAGGTCACGCAGGCGCGATTCGATTTCACCCAGTTCAATGCGAAAACCGCGCACTTTGACTTGCTGGTCGATGCGGCCCACGTACTCTAACTGGCCATCCGCACGGCGCCGCGCCAAGTCACCGGTGCGGTACAGACGCTCACCCGGCTGCTGCGCGTAAGGGTTGGGCAAAAACACACTGGCGCTGCGCAACGGGTCGCCAAAATAGCCGCGCCCCACGCCCGTGCCCGCGACGTACAACTCACCCACCACCCCGGTCGGCACCGGTTGCAAACCGCCGTCGAGCACGTACAAACGGTTGTTGTCAGTGGCCAGGCCAATCGGCAGGTAGGCACCCTCGGCTGACGCTGCGTCCACCCGGAACAGCGCCACGTCATCGGAGCATTCAGCCGGGCCGTAGGCGTTGACCAGCCCGATGCGCGGGTAACGCTGCAACCAGCGGCGTGCCAGTTCAGGCGGCATGGCTTCGCCGGTCGGCAGCATCCAGCGCAACGGCGCCAGGCTGCCTTGTGGTTCGTCGAGCAGGCTGTGGATCAGCGACGGTACGCTTTCCAGCACGCTGATACCTCGCGCCGCCACGTGCGCCAGCAGCGCGGCCGGGTCGTGGGCGATGGCGTTGGGCACGATGTCGACCTGCGCGCCAAACAACGGCGCGGCGAGAAATTGCCAAACTGAAATATCGAAACTCTGGGACGCGGTCTGTGCAATCACGTCGGCACTGCCCAGATCCAGATACGGTTTTTTGCTCAGCTGGTTATTCAGCATGCCCGCCTGCTCCACCATCACCCCTTTGGGCGTGCCGGTGGAACCCGAGGTGAAGATCACGTAAGCAAGGTTGTTGGGCGCGGTGTAGATGCCCGGCTGTGCGCTGGAGAAACGCGCGCCTTGCACCTCCTCCCAGACCCGTAATTGCGGGCGTTGCGCCGGGGCTAACTGCGCCAGTATCTGATGCGCCTGTTCGCGGCAGGCGGCACTGGCCACCAGCAGCGGTACTTGCCCCAAGTGCAGCAAGTCGAGCAAGCGCCGCGCGGGCAGTTGCGGGTCGAGCGGCAAGTAAGCGGCGCCTGCCTTGAAGCTGCCAAGCATCATGCCCAGCAGCTCAAGGCTGCGCTCTGCCAGCAGCGCCACCGGCTGATCAACACGCACACCGGCCTCAATCAGGGCATGGCCGAGGCGGTTGGCGCGGGTGTCCAGATCGCGATAGGTCCAGCGCTGATCCAGGCAGGTCGCAACCACCTGTTGCGGGTGCGCCGCACATTGCGCTTCAAACAGGCGTACATAGCCGTGCGCCAACGGGTAATCGCGCGCGGTTTGATTGCCGGCCTGCAACACGTGCTCGCGTTCGCCGGCGTCCACCACCGGCAAGTCGGCAAACAGCCCATCGGCATGTTCGCCGATGGCCAGCAGCAACCGCTTGAAGTCAGCCAGCAAGCGCTCGACGGTGGCGTCGTCGAAGAAGCGCTTGTCGTATGACAGGTGCAGGCCCAGCGCATCGCCGGGGTACACCACCACGGTCATCGGGTAGTTGGTGTGGGTACGGGCGCTGTCGGACTTGGCGCTGATTTGCTCCGCGCCGCTGACCACGGCACTCTCGACCGGTGCATTTTCATAGACAAACAGGCTGTCGAAAATCGATTGGCCTTTGTCCAGCGCGCTGCACGCCTGAATCTGCAACAACGGCAAATGTTCATGCTCACGCAACGCCAGGTTGTGCTCGAACAAGCCTTGCAGCCACTCACGCACGCTGACCTGCTGGCCCGCACGCGGCAGACGCATGCGCAGCGGGATGCTGTTGATGAACAGGCCCACGGTGTCCTGCATTTCGGGGCGGTTGATCGGTCGCCCCGCCACGGTCACGCCGAACAGCACTTCATCCAGCCCGCTGTAGCGCTGCAACACCAGTGCCCAGGCAGCTTGGGTCAAGGTGTTGACGGTCAATTGATAACGTTGCGCCAGCTCACGCAAGGCACGCCCTTGACAGACCGTGAGGTCGGCATACACGTCGCCGATCTGCGAGAAACCACCCTGACGGCGCAAAGCCCGATCGAACGGCAGCGGTGTGGGTTGCTCGAACCCCGCCAATTCCTGCGTCCATGCTTGAAGGGCTTCGCGCTCGCCCTGCTCTTGCAGCCATTGAATAAAATCGCGGTATCGCGCCGCAGGCGGCAGGCTGCGCTGGCCGCTGTAGAGCGCGAAGAAATCTTGCAGCAGCAGCGAACGGCACCAGGCGTCAATCAGGATGTGGTGGTTGCTGAGGATGAACCAGTAATGACCGGCGCTGCGGCGAATCAGACGCAGGTTGAAGGGCGGCGTGTTGAGCAGGTCGAATCCTTCGGCGCGGTCCTGGGCCAACAGCGCTTGCAGCGCGGTTTCGTGCTCGGCTTCGGGGCGCCCGGTCCAGTCGTGGACTTGAACCTTGGGCGCGGCATCGCGGTGAATGATTTGCAGCATCTGCCCGTCATCGTCCAGGCTGAAGGACGCGCGCAAGGCATCGTGACGCTGGGCCACGGCGTGCCAGGCCGCCGTGAAGCGCGGCAGGTCGATGTCACTGTCAATGATGTAGCGGTCTTGCATGAAGTAGATGCCCGAACCCGGCTCAAGCAAGGTGTGCACCAGCAAACCCTGTTGCATCGGCGACAACGGGTAGATGTCTTCAATGGCGCTGGCAGGCACTTTGAGGCTGTCCAGCTGCTGCTGGGTGAGACGCGCCAGCGGGAAGTCGGAGGGGGTCATGCCGCCCGTTTCATGGGTCACGCAATGCTCGATCAGCGCACACAGCTCCTGCTGGTAGTCCTCAACCAGCGCTTCAAGGGTGTGCGCGTCGAACATCTCGCGGCTGTAGGTCCATTGCAGGTTCAACTCGCCGCCGTACACCTGGCCCTCGATGCTCAGCCAGTTGGCCAACGGTGCGTCTTGGTCTTGAGCCTGGCCCGCGCTTTCGGCAGCCGGGACAAACAGGGCCTGTTCATCAAACTGGCGGTCGAACTGCCCCAAGTAGTTGAACGTGATGCGCGGGGTAGGCAGCGCCGCCAGTTGCGCCCCCGCCGCCTCGCCTGCCAGATAACGCAACAGGCCGTAACCGACGCCTTTGTCCGGCACGCTGCGCAGTTGCTCCTTGATGGCTTTGATCGACTCGCCCAGCCCGGCCGCGGGGGTGAGTTGCACCGGGAACAGGCTGGTGAACCAGCCCACCGTGCGCGACAGGTCCACGTCAGCAAACAGCTCTTCGCGGCCATGACCTTCGAGCTGAATCAGGCTGCTGGCGTGACCGCTCCAGCGGCAGATCACCCGTGCCAATGCCGTCAGTAACAGGTCGTTGACCTGAGTGCGGTACGTGGCCGGGGCCACTTGCAGCAACTGACGGGTGCGTTCAGCGTCCAGGGTCAGCTCGACCTTTTGTGCGTGTCGCGTGCGCAGCCCCGCCTCGAGGTGATCGCGGGGCAGTTCGTGGGGCGCAGCCGCCAACTGGGCTTGCCACAGCGCCAGCTCCGGTAGTCGTGCATGCGCCTCCTCGGCAAGCCGCGCGGTCCAGGCCTGATAGGCGCTGGTCTTGGGCTGAGGCGCGTGGGACGGCTGGGCATAAAACTGCTGCAAGTCTTCAAGCAATACCCGCCATGAAACACCGTCTACCGCCAAGTGGTGGATCACCAGCAGCAGGCGTTGCGTGTGGTCGGGCATGTCAACCAGCAGCGCACGCAACAATGGCCCCTGTTGCAGATCGAGGCTGCGCTGGGCGTGCTCGCACAAGGCGTTGAGTTCATCGGTGCCAGCCGCCGCTTTGTGCCACAGCAGGCTGTCGGCTGACAGGTCGGCATAGGCTTGCTGCCAACGGCCATCGTGCTGCTCGAAACGCAGGCGCAGAGCATCGTGATGGCGCAACAGTTGGCGCAACGCCTGTTCCAGCGGCGCCGCCTCTAGCGGTTGGCGCGGCTGCAACAGCAACGCCTGGTTCCAGTGATGAGGGGCGGGCATCGCCTGCTCGAAAAACCATTGCTGCACCGGGGCCAACGCCACGGCACCGTGGGCGATGCCTTGGTCAATGGCGGTGTGCGTGCTCAGTTCGGCGACCCGCGCCAGGCTGCGAATGGTCTGGTGCTGGAACAGGTCACGCGGACTGAAGGCGATACCGGCCTGACGCGCGCGGCTGACCACTTGAATCGAGATGATCGAATCGCCGCCAAGTGCGAAAAAGTTGTCGTCAACGCCAAGGGGCGAGACACCCAGCACCGTCTGCCAAATGTCGGCCAGTCGTTGCTCCAGTTCAGTGGCGGGCGCGGTGTAATCCTGCTGCGCAGACGACAGGTCGGGGCGCGGCAGAGCGCGGCGCTCCAGTTTGCCATTGGGCGAGAGTGGCAGTTGCTCCAGGCTGATCCAGTGGCCGGGCACCATGTATTCTGGCAACCCGCGCAGCAGATGCGCCGCCAGCGCGGCCTGCCAGTCCCCTGCCGTGGCCGGGTCTTGGAGCACCACGTAAGCCACCAGTTGCTTGCCATCGAGCACCAGCGCCACGGCTTCGCGCACCGCCGCGTGCTCAGCCAGACGCGCTTCGATTTCGCCCATTTCGATCCGCAGGCCGCGCAGCTTGACCTGATGGTCGAGGCGGCCCAGGTACTCAATCACCCCGTCCACCCGCTGGCGCACAAGGTCGCCGGTGCGGTACAGGCGTTCGCCCTGATTGAACGGGCATGGCACAAAACGCTCGGCGGTCAGGCCCGGGCGGCGATGATAATTGCGTGCCAGACCGGCACCGCCCAGGTACAGCTCGCCCGCCACCCCCAGTGCCACGGGGGACAGGTCGGCATCCAGCACCAGCGTGCGCAGGTTGGCGATGGGCAGGCCAATCGGCACACTGGCGGCGCCTTCATCGACACAGGTCCAGTGGGTCACGTCGATGGCGGCTTCGGTCGGGCCGTACAGGTTGTACAGCTCGGTGCCCGGCAGTTTGGCGAACACCTGTTGTTGCGCGTCGACCGCCAGCGCCTCACCGCTGCACACGATGCGGCGCAGGCTGGTGCACTGCTCAACCCCTGTCTCGTGGATAAAGGCTTGCAGCATCGACGGCACGAAATGCACGGTGCTGACCTGATGCTGGCGCAGGGTCTCAATCAGGCGCAGCGGCTCGCGATGCTCGCCCGGTTGCGCCACTACCAGCCGCGCGCCGGTGAGCAGCGGCCAAAAGAATTCCCACACGGACACGTCAAAACTGAACGGGGTTTTTTGCAGCACCGTGTCGTGCTCGTTCAAACCGTAGGCTTGCTGCATCCAGCATAGGCGGTTAACCAGTGCGGCATGGGTGTTGCCCGCGCCCTTGGGGCGACCGGTAGAACCTGAGGTGTAAATCACGTAGGCCAGGTGCCGGGCATCCTGCGCCAGGTTCAGGTTGCTGTCGTCATCGTCTTGCAGCGTCTCGACAGCCTGATCGAGAGCGATGACCTGAATACCCGCCACCGGCAAGTGGGTCAGCAGCGCTTGCTGCGTCAGCAACAACCCGATGCCGCTGTCCTCAATCATGTAAGTCAGGCGTTCCTGCGGGTACTCCGGGTCCAACGGCACATACGCACCGCCGGCCTTGAGGATGGCCAGCAGGCCGACCACCATCTCGACCGAACGCTCAAGTGCAATGCCAACCAGCACATCCGGCCCCACCCCCTGTTCGCGCAAGCGGCGCGCCAACTGGTTGGCCCGCGCATTGAGTTGCGCATAGGTGAGGGACTGATTGCCAAACACCAGGGCGGTGGCCTGCGGTGTGCGCAGCACTTGCGCTTCAATCAACGGGTGCAGGCACACATGGACGGGGTACACGGCGCCCGTGTTGTTCCAGTCGCGTACCTGGGTGTGCAGCTCGCTGGCATCCAGCATCGCCAGCTCGCCAATCCGGCAGTCGGCGTTGTCGACCAGGGCCCGCAGCAGATTGCCCCAGTGCCGCGCCATACGGGTGACAGTCGAGGCGTCGAACAGATCGTTGGCATAGGTCAGCGCAGCATTGAGGCGCCCGCCTTTTTCCCAGGTATCGAGGCTCAGGTCGAACTGCGTGGTGCGCCCTTCCCACTCGATCACGCCCAGCGCCAACCCCGAGGCGGTGCTGACTGTTTCTATGTCGGCCACCTGCGGCTGGTGGTTGTACATCACTTGAAACAGCGGGTTATGGCTCAGGTTGCGCTCCAGCTTGAAGGCTTCAACCAACTGCTCGAACGGCAACTCCTGGTGCGCCTGTGCGCCGAGCGCGGTTTCCTTCACGGCGGCCAGCAAATCCGTCACACGGGTTTGCGCATTCAGCTCGCTGCGCAGCACCTGCGTGTTCACAAAAAAGCCGATCAGCCCTTCGACTTCTCGGCGGTTGCGGTTGGCAATGGGCACGCCAACCCGCACGTCGGTCTGGCCGCTGTAGCGATGCAGCAAGATGTTGAACGCCGCCAGCAGCAACATGAACAACGTGACATTGTGCCGTTGTGCCAGCGCGCGCAGTTGCTCGACCAGCGCCGGATCGACCGCAAACTCATGACGCGTGCCGCGGTAGCTGGGCATGGCCGGGCGCGGGTAATCGGTGGGCAATGCAATGACCGGGTGCTCGTCCCCGAGCTTGGCCTGCCAGTATTCGAGCTGGCGCGCCTGCTCCCCGGCTTCCAGCCAGCGGCGCTGCCACAATGCATAGTCACTGTATTGAATGGGCAGGTCGGGGAGCTGAGGCTGCTGGCCGCGCTCAAAGGCGTCGTAACCCTGAATGAACTCGTCAATCAGCACGTTCATGGACCAGCCATCAGACACGATGTGATGCAGGGTCAGCAGCAGGACGTGCTCGTCATCGCCCAGCTTGATCAGCTTGATGCGCAACAGCGGGCCACTGGCCAGATCGAAGGGCAATAGTGATTGGCGCTGTGCCTCGCGAGCGATCGCCTGCTCACGCTCAAGGGCGGGCAACAGGGTGAAATCCATGTGTTCAACCACCAGCGGCTGACTCAGGGCCGCCTGCTCAAGGCTGTCATCTGCCTGTTGGTGAAACACCGTGCGCAGGGTCTCGTGACGCTGCACCACATGGGCGAAGGCCTGCTCCAGGGCCGCGATATTCAGGGCTCCGGTGAGGCGCACAGCACCCGGCAGGTTATAGGCACCGCTGTGCGGATCAAGCTGCCACAAAAACCACATGCGCCGCTGCGCATAAGACAGTGCATGGCGGTCGTCCTGCGCCACGTCTGCCGGAATCGGGAACTGCGAAAAGTCGATCCCTTCTGCGCGCAAGCCGTCGAGAAATAACCGGCGCTTTTCCAGCGGTAACTCGATGAACCGGCGGGCAAGTTTGAGGGACTTCTCAGCATTCATCTGGCTTCTTCCGTACGTATTGGCTATCGAGCGTTGGCTCGGCTATCACTACGGAACGGATGAACAGCGCGAAAAATTAACGCGCTGAGCCCATTCACCAGCGGTCTTAAATTGAAGCGCCCCGGCAACGTTATAGAGAACGACTCCTGTTTAACATGGTGCTGTTTATGTCTGTCGCCGCCACGCTGGTGCAAACCCTGCGCAAACGCCTGAGCAAACCCAGCGGTTATGAACTGTTCGATATCCAGCTCAAGCAACGCGTTGCCTTGAGCCCCTCACTGCTGCGCTGTGTATTCAGCGGCAAAGACGTGGCCCTGATGCGCACGCTCGCGCCAGACCAGCGGGTCAAACTGTTCTTTCCGGCTGCCGATGGCAGCGCCCCCGATCTGCCAAAAACCGGCGACTGGCAGGCTGCGCGCCGCGCCATGAGCGCCAACCAAACACCGCCCATGCGCACTTACACCCTGCGCAACCTGCGCCCCGAAGCAAACGAGCTGGACATCGACTTTGTGCTGCACGGCGAAACAGGGCCTGCCTCGCGTTGGGCCGCACGCAGTGTGCCGGGCGACGGGCTACAAATCGTCGCGCCCAATGCCACGTACCGCAGCGACCCCGGCGGCTACGAATGGCAACCGCCTGAAGGCGTGCGTCAGGTGCTGCTGATTGGCGACGAAACCGCCTTGCCTGCCATCGCCGGTATTCTCGAACAACTCACCGAGCACCCGGATGCACCGCACGTACAGGCCTTTATTGAAGTGCCTGAAGAGTCAGATTGCCTGGCGCTGCTGTGCGGCTTGAACGCCAAGGTGCACTGGTTGCCCCGTGCCAGCCTGGGCAAGCAACATGGCGAAGGCATGACCCTGGCCGCCCGCGAACTGGCGCGTTTGCCGCCGGTGCGCGGCAATTTGGACAGCACATCGCCCATTGAAGAACTGGACCTGAACACACAACGCCCATGGGAACGGGCCAGTGCCAAACGGGGCGATTTTTATGCGTGGGTCGCGGGGGAATCGGCTGCGGTCATGGCCATTCGCAGGTTCTTGATCAACGAACAAGGCCTGGAGCGCCAGCAACTGACGCTCATGGGTTATTGGAAATTGGGGCGGTCGCTGGAGTAAGGCACACCCGTGCGTGCATGCGATTGTTCAAACCACTTTGCGAGGGTTCAAAACAGCCTTGTTATGCGGCGCAGGCAAAGGGCACTTACCCTGCGCAGCCTGCTGTTTCAACGATTTAAAGACAGCCTGCACCTCAGGTTGATTCAACGCGCCCGGGTCATACACCGCCGTATTTGATCGAACAAAGACCAGTTCATTGCACGGCATGAAGTAAATGATGATCGACTTGTCTGCCACGTTCTCAGCACTGTCCAGAAGGGTTTCTTTTATTTTTATTGTATTTCTATAGTTGACCCCATCACGCGCTTGATACACCGGCCCTACTTTGTGAAAGCTCATGGCTTTGCCCGAACTGCGCGGATCAGCCGCAAACAATTGCGCCGGATTAATCGTCCCCGCGACGGGTTCAACACCGCTCTTGGGGTCGGGTGCTGCTACAGCTTTTGCAATAAGGGCTCTCTCTAATCTGAAGGGCGCGTTTTCAATAAAATCCGTATTGCCGGTCGGCGCCGAATAAGGAGGCCAAGCCATGTAATCGAAGTCGCTGGCACCGGTTAAATTTATGCTGTAAAGCGGTGCTGAATAGCCCACCGGAGGGGGCATGTACACCACCGCCGGCTTACTTTTTTGATAGGCATCGTAAGGGTATAAAACAATATCCACTCCCAGATCCACTGGCATGGAGACTATTGCCATCAGTGGCACTAAACCCAAGCTAACTACCCAAAATAAAGGCTCACTAACTATTTTTATATCTTCGTTAACACCATCAAACGTGCCTGTTCGATGACTTAATATCGTCCCACACCCTGACAGCAGCGTAAGACACACACCCAAGACAACTGCCGGTAATATTTTTGTGCGTGCGGCGTCCATTGCGACCTCTTAGTCCATTTTTTCAGGCGGCACTTGTAACCCATCAAGCGCCATAAAGCTATTAACGTGGCTCACGGCAAGCTTCATCTTAGGTCTTGGAATATGCCCCTGAATGCCTGCCCATTTAACGCCACCTTGCGAGGCAAAACAGCCCTGTTTGAACCTGGACTAAAACCCGTTCATATAAGCGCGATAGATCAGCATCGCACCGCTGGCCAATAGGATCACATTCACTACCCGTATGAAGGTTTCACGCGACACTCTGAGCGTAATGTGGTTGCCCGCCCAAAGCCCCACGATCAAGGCCGGTAATAAATAGAGCGCCATCACCAACAATGAAAGGTCGGTATAGGTGCCCGCCAGGGTTAACATCGTCAGCCGTACCAAGGTACTGATCCCGATCAAGGTACTTTGTGTGGCACCGGCTTTTTCTTTCGTCTGGAGACGGCCATTTAAATAAATGGCGTAGAAAAATCCGCCACTGCCAAACAACGCGCCCACTAATCCGCCACTGACCCCCAAGGGCATTGCCCATGCAGTCGGTAATACCGTCTTTGGTCGCGGCGTGAGTAACGCATAGACGGCATACAACGTGACAAAACAGCCCATCATCAACAGCAGTGCATCCGCCTGAGTGCTCAGCAGTATTACGATGCCCGCCACACTGCCGAGCGCCATAAAGGGCACTAACCTGAACAACTCTGCATGCACCACATTTTTATATGAGCGCGCCAATCGGCCAAAAGCTGCCACACAGTCCAATAACACCAACAAGGGAATGACTTGCGACAGCGGCATGTAATGAAGCAGCACAGGTCCGGCCACCAGCGCCGTTCCAAACCCCGCAATACCAAAAATGACATACGCCACACTGACTGTCGCAAAGATGATTAAAAACTGTGCCTGCGCATACGGGGTATGAAGAATAAAATCGAGCATTGCCAGAACTTCCCTGGTATTTGAGACAGCCTACCCAACCCTGAAAAGCTCGACTAATATCAAAAAAACAAGCCACCTATCTCATTTCGGCATAGCTCTTATGATTTCGATGAAACAGTTACGCTATTTTGTAGCCATCGCAGAAAACGGCAGTTTCATGGCAGCGGCACAAACGCTGTTTATTGCTCAATCGGCACTCAGCCGACAAATCCAGGCATTAGAAAAACACTTGGGCATTCTGTTATTTGAGCGCACCGCGCGCCAACCGGAGCTGACCCACGCCGGTTTAGCCTTCTTACCCAGAGCCAAAGCTATTTTGATTGACGTTGAAAGTGCCAGCCGCCTGGCCACCTCAACGGGTCTGGGGCAAAGCGGCACACTCCGCTTGGGCCACGCCAGCACCGTGCCACTGATCGGCAGGTTAAAAGAGGTGATGGGGCTGTACCTGGAAGCATCCCCTGATGTCTGCATTGAAGTGTCAGAAGAATCCTCAGAAACACAACTATTGAACCTGGTGGAGGGCCGTACCGATGTGGGCTTGCTCCGACTCCCGGTGCTGCATCAATTGAATGACATCACGCTTGTCCCGCTCTTTACCGAGAAGGTGGTGGTGGCCGTGAGCCCCAGTCACCCGCTGGCCTCCCGGCAGCGCATGACACTGGTCGAGTTGCAGGACGAACACTTTGTAACGATCACCCACGCCAAACGTGGCGGCCTGAGTTCCCTTTCTTACGATCTGTGCGCGCGCGCCGGGTTTTCGCCAAAATCAGCGCAGGTTTATTCACTCAAAAGTACGCAGTCGATGCTGATTCAGGCCGGATTCGGGATCGCATTGCTGCCTGCCTCCACAGTGCGGGCGTGTTCTTTGCACGGCATTGAGTTGGCTGATGACGGCTGTGAGAGCACTGTCGCGCTGGCGTATCGCGAACGCGGCCCATCTTTGGTGACGGCCTTCGTCAAACACTTCCAGCATGTCTGTGCTGAACATCAAGTGCCCGTCCACGGCTAATTTTCCATTCCCTCATTCGTTACCCGTGAGCGCTCTTCATTCTCTGGCCTGCAAAGGCCGCCGGGCGCAGGTGTTTCTGCGCCCCAGACGCCCGTAGAAACAATTCTTTACATCTCAAGGTTAGGGTTTTGCCTTTCTCATCCGTCCTACATGGATAAGCAATCGCTTCTCAATGGCGATTAACACCCGCTCAACCGCGAGTTTGCCGTTTCCCATGTCCAAAAAGTCCCGCTCCAAGCTCTGGTTTCTGGTTCACAGTTGGCTCACCCTGCCGATCTGGTTCTTTGTGCTGATTGTGTGCGTCACCGGCACCCTGGCAGTGGTCAGCCAGGAGATTGTGTGGCTCGCCACCCCTGAAGCCCGCGCCAGCCAACCCTCGGACGACGCACCGCTGCTCACCTATGAGCAAGTGCTCAACGCCATTCATCAGGCAGAACCCAAGCTTGCCGTGCAGTCGATCAGCCGACCGGACGAATCGCATTTCGCGCTGGTGGCCGATGTGGTGTACCCGGACGGGCGTTCACCGTCGCTCTATATCAACCCGTACACCGGGGCGATTCAGGGCGAGAGCCCTGCTTTCGACTTCAAGGCCTTTACCCGCGCCCTGCACGGTTGGTGGCTGGTGCCGTTCACCAACGGCTACAGCTGGGGCTGGTATTTGGTGTCCTTCCTCGGCTTGCCGCTGCTGGCCTCGTTGGTCACGGGGCTGGTGGTGTACAAAAAATTCTGGAAAGGCTTCTTCAAGCCCAACCTGCGCTTCAAGCACGGCGCACGGATTTTCTGGGGCGACTTTCATCGCCTGTGCGGCATCTGGTCCATCTGGTTTATCGCGGTGATCTCCATCAGCGGCCTGTGGTTTCTGATCCAGGCGTTCATGTTCGATAACCAGATTTCCATTTCCACGGAAGGCAACCCGCCGGTGGTGGCGCGTCAGGATGTGCCGATCATGCCAGACGGCAAACCGGCCCCGCAGATCAGCCTGGACAAGGCCGTGGCCATTGCTGCAGAGAAAATCCCGGGGCTTGAAGCCAGCTTCATCAGTTTGCCCAGCAATGCCTTCGGCCACATCGAAGTCGGTGGGCCGGGCTGGTATCCCCTGCTGTTCCAAACCGCCGACATCAACCCGTATAACGGCCTGATCGAAGGCTCACGGATGATCGCCGACCGCTCCGGCCTGGAGCTGGTCACAGAGTCCATGCGCCCTTTGCACACCGGTGACTTCGGCGGCCTGTGGGTCAAGCTGATCTGGTTCTTCTTCGGCCTGATCCTGAGCATGATGGTGTTGAGCGGGCTATTGATCTGGACCAAACGCACCGCGCTGGCCACCGCCAATGCGCTCAAGCGCAGCCATAAGCCCGCACGCTCAGTACCCGCCCAAGCGGCCACCGCCCGCACTGACGCCACCTCGGAGGCCAACGCATGAGCAAGGCAGCGGCTGCACAGCCGACTTCCAGCAGCCTAAGCCGGTTTTGGCATAAATGGCGCTTTCACATCAACCTCCTGCTGTTGCTGGTGCCGTTGGGCTTCATGCCCAAATACTTTGCCGATGCGTCGCTGTTTCGCGGCGACAGCGGCTTGGGCGAGCGCGAAATCGGCACCGTAGAGGTCGGCCCCTGGAGTCTGCAACTGGCCGAACTGCGCGATGAAGCCCCGCGCCCCGATGGCCCCGCAGGCTACATGAAAAGCTTTAACGCGGCCTTGTGCGACGCCTGCATCGAACCGGTCAAGGCCGTTTACCTGCGTGTTGGCAAGCCGCGCAGCTTGCGCACCGCCGGGGTGATTTTCTTCGGCACGCCTTATCGCCTGGGAGCCACCGTGCCGATCCCCCTGCGCACCCAAGAGGAGGCCGACCTGTGGATCACCCTGGAAGGCTGGGACGGTTCGGTGCATCAGGCATCCATTCCCCTGAAGCAAGCCTCACCGGCCACGGTGGCCTGGCTCAAACAACGAGGAGGCAAATCATGAGCGCACGTTTGTCCAACCGCCAAAAACGACGGCTAATGACCGCAGGTTTGGTGGTATTGCTGGGGGTCAGCCATCAGGCGTTGGCCCACAACCCCATGTGCGAATGCAAAGAAATCGAAGGGGCGCAAATACGCTGCACAGGTGGGTTCTCGGATGGCAGCGGTGCGCCGGGCGTCACCCTGGACGTCATCGGCTACGACGAGACCATTCTGGTACCCGGCAAGCTGGGGACCGATTCGACCCTCACCTTCAAAAAGCCCGATGCTGAGTTTTATGTGCTGTTCGACGCAGGTCCCGGCCACATCGTCGAAATTGACCAAGCCGACATCGAGGCCCCATGAACACTTACGTCGTGCGCCCGGCCGGAGCCGGGCATGAAACCCTTTATGTGCTGCTGTTATGCCTGTTGATCCTGACGGTCGCAGGTTCGGTGGTGGCCTGGCGTCACGAAACGCAAGCCGTCACCTCGGTGGCGTCCCATCAACTGGATGCACGACGCGATCTGAACGCCGCCGAACAAGGGATCTATGCCGACCTGCGCGTCACCCTCGACGAAATCCAACTGTTAGGCGAAGACTCAAACGCCCTTCCCGAACCCGCCGAACTGGCCGCTGAAGGTTTTGCACCGTTTGCCACCGATGCCAGCTCAGTGAGTCGCGGCGGCCATCAATGGCAGTTGCTCGGCGAGCAGGCGTATCTGGGCATCAGCCCGAACCCAAGCGTTGCCGGCTCGTTTTTACTGCGCATTGGCGCGCAGCCTGACGTGTGGCTTAACCGCAACAGCGCTGTCAGCGCTCCGACCGATTTTAGCGATGCAGCCCTGAACCAGAGTGGCTGGCAGCAAGTGATCGCGCAATTCGATGCCGGGGTGACTCGCCAGCATCGGCACTGAACCCACCGCTTGACCTGAGAGAAGACTGCTCGCCATGTCCATTTCATCTGTTCTGCGTCGCCGCACCTTGTTGCTGGCCGGCCTGTTTGCCTTTTGCCTTGCGCCGCAAGCCTTTGCCGACACCCCTGCACCGCTGGCCAAACCGTTGCGCATTGGCATCACCCTGCACCCGTATTACAGCTACGTGAGCAATATCGTTGGCGACAAGGCCGAGGTCGTGCCGTTGATTCCGGCAGGCTTTAACCCCCATGCCTACGAACCCCGTGCCGAGGACATCAAACGCATCGGCACGTTGGACGTGATCGTGCTCAACGGCGTTGGCCATGACGACTTCGCCGACCGCATGATCGAAGCCAGTGAACGCCCCGACATCCCGGTGATCGAGGCCAACCAAAACGTACCGTTGCTGGCAGCCACCGGCAATGCGGCTCGCGGTGCTGGCAAGGTGGTCAACCCGCACACCTTTCTGTCGATCAGCGCCTCGATTGCTCAGGTCAACAACATTGCCCGCGAGCTGGGCAAGCTTGACCCGGCCAACGCCAAAACCTACACCGCCAATGCGCGCGCCTATGGCAAACGCCTGCGCCAGATGCGCGCCGCAGCGCTGGCGAAACTGACCGAAGCACCCAATGCCGACCTGCGCGTGGCCACCGTACACGCGGCTTACGACTATCTGCTGCGCGAATTCGGCCTGGAGGTCACCGCCGTGGTCGAGCCTGCACACGGCATCGAACCAAGCCCCAGCCAACTGAAAAAAACCATCGACCAATTGCGCGCGCTGGATGTGAAAGTGATTTTCTCGGAGATGGACTTCCCGTCCACCTATGTCGAGACCATTCAGCGTGAGTCCGGGGTCAAGCTGTACCCGCTGTCGCACATTTCGTATGGCGATTACAGCGCCGATAAATACGAAAAAGAAATGACCGGCAACCTCAATACCGTGGTCAAGGCGATACAGGAGGCAGGCGCATGAGCGCAGCTGAGCCTTTGGGCACCGTCACTGTAGGCCCGGGCGTGGCGTTTGATCAGGTCTCGCTGACTCTGGGACGCACCCTGATTCTGGATCATGTCAGCTTCAACATTCGCCCCGGCAGTGTGCACGCACTGGTCGGACCCAACGGCGGCGGCAAAAGCTCACTGATCAAGACCCTGCTGGGGCAAATGCCCCATCAGGGCCGTCTGTGCCTGAGCTGGCCTGCCGAACCTGGCCTGATCGGCTACGTGCCACAAGCACTGGAATTCGACCGCGGCTTGCCCATGACCGTCGACGATTTCATGGCCGCCATGTGTCAGCGCCTGCCTGCATTCATGGGGCTGTCACGCAAGGTGGCGCCAGCGATTGGTGACGCGCTGGAGCGGGTGGGCATGCAAGACAAACGCAAACGGCGCATGGGCGCTCTGTCCGGTGGCGAGCGCCAGCGCGTATTGCTCGCGCAAGGGCTGATTCCCTCCCCGCAGTTGCTGGTACTGGATGAACCGATGTCTGCGCTGGACGAAGCCGGTGCTCAAGTCTTTGAGCGCCTGCTCGCCGACTGGCGGCAGAGCGGTGTCACCGTGGTGTGGATCGAGCATGACTTGGCAGCGGTCAAACGCTTGGCAGAGCGCGTAACCGGCCTCAATCGCCGCGTGCTGTTTGACGGGCCTCCCGAGCACACCCTCAGCCCCGATCGCTTGCTGAGCCTGTTCTCAACCCACCCCACCGCTCAGGGGAGTGCTCACTCATGAGTTACGAAGCATTTCGCCTGATGGTGCAGGGCTGGGCCACAGCGGGTTACCTGCCCGAAGTTCTGGCCTATGGTTTTGTCGTCAACGCCCTGCTCGCCGGGCTGCTGATCGGCCCCGTGCTCGGCGGCCTGGGCACGCTGGTGGTCGTAAAACGCTTCGCGTTCTTTTCCGAAGCGGTCGGGCACGCGGCGCTGACCGGCGTGGCCATTGGTATCTTGCTCGGCGAACCCTACACCGGCCCGTATGGCAGCCTGTTCGGCTATTGCTTGCTGTTCGGCATTTCCCTGAATTACTTGCGTAATCGCACCGGGTTGGCCCCGGACACCTTGATCGGCGTATTCCTCTCCGTCTCGTTGGCACTGGGCGCCAGCCTGCTGCTGATTCTGGCGGGCAAGATCAACGTGCATATCCTCGAAAACGTACTGTTTGGCTCCGTTCTGACCGTCAACGGCAACGATCTGCTGGTATTGGCCATTGTCGGCGCGTTGGTGCTGGGGCTGAGCCTGCCGCTGTACAACCGCATCATGCTCGCCAGCTTCAACCCGCAACTGGCCGCCGTGCGCGGGGTCGCCGTGAAGTCGCTGGACTACTTGTTCGTGATTCTGGTGACGCTCATCACCGTGGCCGCCGTGAAAGTCATCGGTGCGATTCTGGTCGGCGCCTTGCTGGTCATACCCGCAGCGGCTGCGCGCTTGCTCAGCCAGTCGCTCAGAGGCTTCTTCTGGATCTCGGTCCTGATTGCCACTGTCAGCACGCTCTGCGGGATCCTGCTACCGATTGTGTTCGACCTGCCCATCCCCTCCGGCGCTGCGATCATTCTGGTGGCCGGTATCGCCTTCGCCCTCGCTGCCATTGCGCGCGGGGTGGTCCCCAGCTTGAAAGGGAATATTGGATAAATGCACACTTTGCGCACCCTCACCCTCGCGCTGGCCCTCACCGGCCTGTTCAGTTCACCGCTTCAGGCCGCCGATGCGCCCTCACCACCGGTGCGCATTCTGGCCAGCCTGCCCATCACCTATGGCTTGGGCCAATGGTTGCTCAACGACAGCGGCGTGAGCCTGGAACGCGCCGCTGCCGCCAACTTGCCCGGCAGTCGACAGAGCGCCTACTTCAGCGGTCGCGGCGCCCCTGCCCTGCACAAACTGGCTGAACACGCCGACGCGGTGATCGGGCTGCGCTCCGTGTGGAACGATGACCCGCTCTACCCAATGGCACGGCGCAGCAACATCCGCATCGTCGAAGTCGATGCCGCACGCCCGGTCGACGGCAGCTTGCCGGGCATCGCCTTGCAACCGGGCACCCCGCACGACGGTCTCAACAGTCAACCGTGGCTGGCGAGCAACAACATGGGGCGTATGGCCGACGTTATCGCAGCCGACTTGGTGCGCCTGGCGCCCGCCGCCAAACCGCAGATCGAAGCCAACCTGGCAGCCCTCAAGCAACGCCTGCTCAAACTCAACGCCGACAGCGAAGCGCAACTGGCCAAGGCCGATAACCTGAGCGTGGTGAGCTTGTCCGATCGACTGGACTACCTGCTGGGCGGCTTGAATCTGGAGCGCGTGAACTTCGAGCACACTCGCGACCAGACGTGGACACCCGACACCCTCAAGGCCCTGACCCAAACCCTGAAAGACAATGACGTTGCATTGGTGCTGGACCATCGCGCACCGTCCGACGCATTAAAAACAGCGGTGACGCAAGGTGGCAGTGAACTGCTGGTGATCAGCACGGACGGCGCTGACCCGGTCGCCGAATTGCAACGCAATATCGAGGCGATTGTTAAGGGGTTGACCAAGAGCTAAGGCATTTTCACATCGCTGCAAACTCGTTTGCGGCCCTGTATACAGGGCCGCAAACGGAGCCGCTCATGTCAGCAATGGATAACCGCACACCGCGTAAAAACATCGCCGATGCACAAACGGTTGCGAAATGACGCGCAGTTAAATACTGTATGCGCATACAGCTAACCAAGGATCGCATCATGGCTAAAAAAGCAGCGAAAGCGCCAACCCCTCCGACCCCCTACGAACTTTTCGGACTTCGCATTCAAAAAGAAATCAGCTCTCCCAAGGCACAAAAAGCCAAAATGGCTGTCCTTTTGCGTCAGGAAGGTGACAACCCGGAGTGGTGGGAACGCCTGATAGAAGAAATCTCCGAAAACGATAACGTCACCATTGCCCACCGGGATTGTGGTGGGGTCAACGTTTTCTGGACCGTGATCGAGGAAGACTGAGTTAATGAGGGTTCGTTTACTGGCACTCGCCAGCCTCTTCACTGCTTTAAGCGTACAGGCGGCTGCGCCGCAAACCTTTAGCGAAGCAAAAAAGGTTGCCTGGAAGCTCTACGCGCCACAGTCCACCGAGTTTTACTGTGGCTGTAAATACACTGGCAACCGCGTCAACTTGCAAGCCTGTGGTTACGTGCCGCGAAAAAATGCCAATCGCGCGGCACGCATTGAATGGGAACATATTGTTCCGGCGTGGCAAATTGGTCATCAACGTCAATGCTGGCAAAAAGGTGGACGCAAAAACTGCACCCGCAACGACCCGGTGTACAAGGTGGCTGAGGCCGACTTGCACAACCTGGTGCCAAGCATTGGCGAGGTCAATGGCGACCGTAACAATTTCAGCTTTGGCTGGCTCCCGGCACAACCCGCCCAGTACGGTTCGTGTTTGACCCAGGTCGACTTCAAAGCCAAAAAGGTCATGCCACGCCCCTCCATTCGCGGGATGATTGCACGCACCTACTTTTATATGAGCAAGCGCTACAATTTACGCCTGTCCAAACAAGACCTTCAGCTGTACCAGGCTTGGGATAAAACCTACCCGGTGCAGGCGTGGGAACGTCAACGTAACCAGGCGGTTGCCTGTGTCATGGGCCGCGGAAATGAATTTGTCGGCCCCGTTAATCTCAAGGCCTGCGGCTGAATTAAAAGTCGGCTTTACTTAGCCTTGGGTCCTGCACCCAATGCAGGATTCAAGGTGTCCACACATGAGTAGACCGGTTGGGGTGCCTTGGCGTTTTACCCTCATCAAAGAGGTCCATTTATTGCCCAAGTGCCATTACTGAGCTATTACTCTGCACATGATTAGACAAGCTCGTTCCAACAAGAAACAACGCGTGGTTGATGAACTCGTTCACCGGATAGAAAGCGGGCTGTTAGCCGATGGTTTACCCCTCCCTGAAGAAGACCAGCTGGCTCAAGAGTTGGGCGTCAGTCGTAGCACGTTGCGTCAGGCCTTGACTGAACTGGAGCACCGGCGTTACATCGCGATGCAAACCGGCGGCGGCTCTGTTGTCACCTATGACGGCATGACGCTGGACCAAAACAACGGCTGGACTCAGGCACTGGCCGACACCGGCGCACGTATCCACACTGAGTTGCTGCGATTTGAAACCATCGAACGGCCTGAGTTGCTCCATCAATTTGGCGTGAGCCATTTCATTGCGCTCGACCGTCGGCGACGACGGGCTGATGGCACCGCCGTTTCGCTGGAGCGCTCACTGATGCCTGCCACCCACGGTCTTGAAAGTTTGCCGCGTGTGGGACTGATCGATGATTCGCTGACCATTACCCTCGCCGCCTATGGCTTCGTGGGCGAGCGGGGTGATCAATGGATCGGGGCCGAACCTTTGAGCGAGGAAGAAGCGCTGCTGTTGGGTCGTGCGCCCGGCACGGTTTTCCTCAAAGCCTTGCGCACCACCTACGACCGGCAGGGGCGTTTTATGGAACAGGTCGAAAGCTGGCTTGATCCCCTACACTTTCGGATGCACCAATCGTTTGGAGCGCCAACATGAGTCAACTGGATCGCGCCCTGGGGGCCTTTTACGGGCTGGCATTGGGCGACGCCTTGGGTATGCCCACCCAATCGTTTAGCCGAGCCCAGATCCTCGAGCGTTTCGGCGCCATCACCGATCTGCAAGACGCCCCCGCCGATCAACCCATTGCGCCCAACATGCCCAAGGGATCCATCACCGACGACACCGAGCAAGCCATTCTGGTCGCACAGTTGCTGGTCGAAGGGGATGCCCGCATAGATCCCGCACAACTGGCGCGTCGGTTGATCGACTGGGAAGCCCGCATGCAAGCCAAAGGCTCACAAGACTTGCTGGGCCCTTCAACCAAGCACGCACTCAGCCTGATCCTGGCCGGCCACAGTGTGGCAGAGGCGGGACGCTTCGGCACCACCAACGGCGCGGCCATGCGCATCACCCCGGTGGGGATCGCCTGCGATATCGCCCGCCCCGACCACTTCATCAACGCAGTCGTTCAAGCCTGCCAAGTGACCCATAACACCAGCCTGGGCATCGCCAGTGCAGCCGCCGTGGCAGCCGTGGTATCAAGCGGCATCAATGGCAAAACACTGGAACACGCGCTCAATGCTGGCACTGAAATGGCCTTTAGAGCCGAGCATCATGGGCATTGGGTGGCAGGTGCTCGCATCGGGCCGCGTATACGTTGGGCGCGCGAAGCCAGCACGCGGTGCAATAACGATAACCTGGGCGACTTGCTGTATGACGTGATTGGCACCTCTGTCGCCTCGCAAGAGTCAGTAGTCGCCGCTTTTGCGCTGGCGCAACGTGTGGCCAGTGGCGCCATGAACAGTTTCGACGCGCTGTGCATGGCCGCCAGCATTGGTGGTGATACCGATACCATTGGCGCCGTACTCGGGGCCATGCTCGGCGCGTGCGAAGGGCTGGATCGCTGGCCTGTACCGCTGATAGCCCACGTAATAGAGGTCAATCAGTTGCAACTTGAACCTTTGGTCAAGGCGCTACTGAACCTGCGCAACGCTTAATCTCCCGCGCAATGGAATGCACACAGGCTTGAACACTGAAGCCTGCGCGACACGCTGCTTACAACCATAAAAACAGCCTCAGGAGCTGCATCCCATGAGTCACCTTCGCGTCGGGCACAGTGCCGGACAACTGGAAACCCGCGGCATCGAGCCAGTCCCCGAAAACGAATGCAACGGCAACCCGCTGCAACTGTTCTGGGTGTGGTTTGCCGCCAACATCAGCATCCTCGGCCTGCCACTGGGCGCCACACTGGTCGCCTTTCACCAACTGGCTATCTGGCAAGTCATCATCGTTGCCTTGATTGGCGCTGCCGGTTCGTTCGCCGTGGTCGGGGTGATCTCTATTGCTGGCCGCCGTGGGCGTGCGCCCAGCCTGACTCTGTCGAGGGCTATTTTCGGCGTGCGGGGCAACATCGGTCCCACGCTGGTCTCGCTGATTTCACGGGTCGGCTGGGAAACCGTCAACACCACGACGGCAGCCTTTGTATTACTGGCACTGAGCAGCATCGTGTTTGGCACCCCGACCGAAGCTAAAAGCGCCCCCCTGCTGACGCTGACCTTCATCGGTATTTTTGCCCTGCTCACGCTGGCAGTGTCGGGCTTGGGCCATGCCACCTTGCTGCTAATCCAGAAGTGGGCCACTTATGTGTTCGGCGCGCTCAACCTGCTGGTGGGTGGATTCCTGTGCGCCACCATCAATTGGCAGGCCGTGTTTAGCGCCAGCCCTGCCCCCATGAGCGCAGTGGTTATCGGAATTGGCATCATGGCGGCAGGTACCGGGATCGGCTGGGCCAACGCGGGCGCAGACATGTCGCGCTACCAAAAGCACACCGTCAGCGCAACGCAACTGGTGGCGTCCGCTGCGTGGGGCGCGGGTATACCGCTGGTGCTGTTGATCACGCTCGGCGGCTTACTGTCAGTGGGCAATCAGACATTAGCCTCCGCCACCGACCCCGTTGCCGCGATCCGCAACATGCTCCCGGCGTGGATGGCCGTGCCTTATCTGCTCAGTGCGTTTGGCGGCTTGTTGCTGTCCAATCACCTGTCGGTCTATTCCGCTGGCCTGACCACGTTGACCCTCGGGGTAAAGATCAAACGGGTGCAGGCAGTCGTGGTTGATATCGTCGCTATTTTTTGTGGCTCGATTTACTTCATGCTCTACGCCGACAGCTTTTACGGGCCGTTCATTACCTTTATTTCCCTGACGGCAATTCCAATTACTGCGTGGGTAGCCATCTTTGTCGTGGACTTGATCCATCGTCATTACTACAGCGCCAACGACTTACTGGACGTCAGTGCGAGCAGCGCCTACTGGTACAGCGGCGGTATCGAATGGCGCGCCCTGAGTGCCTGGGCCGTTGCGCTGGTGCTGGGGTTCTGTTTTACCCGCGTGGGCAGCAACGACACGGACTGGTTCGTCGGCCCATTGGCGAACTCCTGGCTGGGCCATCACGGATTGGGCTGGGTCGTCACCTTGGTGGTGGCGGGCGGCTTGTATGCCGTGATGGGTGGCGCCAAAGACCGGCGACGGGCTGTAGAGCGATTTGCCAATGTCTAGATTGCTGCACACCGGCCAAATCATCATCGACCTGGTAATGGCACTCGACACCCTGCCGGTCAGCGGGGGCGATGCCTTGGCAAAAAGTGCCCGTTTTGAGGCAGGCGGCGGCTTTAATGTGATGGCGGCGGCGCAACGCAACGGCCTGTCCACTTGGTATCTGGGCCGACATGGCCAAGGCCCGTTCGGCGACCTGGCGCGTCAGGCGATGCTCGCAGAAGGCATTACCCCCACCCTGGCGCCAGATCCGGACCAAGACACCGGGCTGTGCGTGGCACTGACTGAGGCCAGCGCGGAGCGCACGTTCATTTCCTATATTGGCGCGGAAGGTGTGTTGACGTCCGATGATCTGGCGCGGGTTCGGGTTGAGCCACACGACGCGGTGTATGTCAGCGGTTACAGCCTGCTGCACGGCGCCAAGGCCAAGCCGTTACTGCACTGGTTACTGGGATTGGCGCACAGCGTGCACGTCAGCTTTGACCCTGGACCTTTGCTTGGGGACATCCCCGCCGAGCTGATGCACGCGTTGCTACCGCGCCTCAACCTGTGGACCAGCAACCGCCTTGAGGCGCAGATCCTGACGGGCACTCAAACCCTTGCCCAGGCGTTACTCGCGCTGCAAGAGCGCTTGGCGCGCGACTGCTTGAAGGTGATCCGCGATGGTGCGCAGGGCTGCTGGATCAGCGACCCGCACGGCCAACACGCCCTTGCCGGGTTCAGCGTGCAGGCCGTCGACAGCAATGGTGCTGGCGACGCTCACACCGGGGTATTGATCGCCGCATTGATGGCCGGTCAATCACCGGTTGTTGCTGCACGTCGAGCCAACGCTGGCGCCGCCATTGCGGTCACACGCAGAGGCCCGGCGACTGCGCCACACGACCATGAAATCGACGCTTTCATGGCCCGACATGCGGATTTCAATCTTTAAAAATAGATTTAGCACAAGAGCATTCAGTAAAAATCCTACAAGCAACCCGACCAAAGACTGTAAGCAAAAATGTATAAAAATCTTCATAAAAGCTGGAAAATGCCCAAAGGGCTGTTTTAACCTTACCCATTGGCTTACCTCCTGCGACACCTGTGCCCGGTAAATCTTCAAGATTTCGGGCCAATTGCGTGCACGCGGGACGGCGTTTTCTCTCGACTTGTGACGATACTTTTGAAACTCATCATTATTGCTGTTTACGTTTTGTCCATCGCGTATGTCCACCTGCGGGGCAAGGTTCGGCATAAGCTGGGCCGTCAATTAAGCGACCACTCCACCTTTCTGGCGCCCATCAACTGCTTCCTGTACCTGTTCTCCAAAGTGCCCAGCCAGCCGTACTTCAAACCGGCGGACTTTCCCGAACTGAACGTGTTGCAAGCACATTGGCAAGAGATTCGCGAGGAAGCGCGCCAACTGATGCACGCGGGCGAGATAAAGCGCTCCGAAACCCCCAACGACGTCGGCTTCAACTCGTTCTTCAAAACTGGCTGGAAGCGTTTCTACCTCAAATGGTATGGCGACAATCACCCTTCTGCCGTCGAGTTATGCCCCCGCACCATCGAACTGCTCAACGGCATCGGCACCATCAAGGCTGCGATGTTTGCCGAGCTGCCTCCGGGTTCAAAGCTGGTGCGCCACCGCGACCCGTATGCAGGTTCCTTGCGCTACCACTTGGGTCTGGATACGCCCAACGATCCTGGCTGCTACATCAATGTGGACGGCCAGAACTATTACTGGCGTGATGGCGAAGGGGTGATGTTCGACGAAACGTTCATCCATTACGCCGAGAACAAAACCGACAAAAACCGCATCATTTTGTTCTGCGACATTGAACGCCCGATGCAGTACCGCTGGGCGGCAGCATTTAACCAGTGGTTCAGCCGCACGGTGATGGCGTCCGCCAGCTCACCGAATGACGCGAACGACAAAGTCGGCGGGCTTAATCGCGCCTTTACCAAGCTGTACAAAATTCGTCTACGCGGCAAAGAACTGAAAAAACGCAATCGCACGCGTTACTACCTGGAAAAATGGGCCATTTTCGCCGGTTTGCTGGCGTTGTTCCTGTTGATCTGATGCAGGCGCAGCAGTTGAGTCACCGTGCAGGAGCTGCCGCAGGCTGCGATCTAATGCTTCAGATCACCAGCGGCGGCAACGTCCCCAGCAACGACACGGCAGCCACACCCGCCAGCCCAAGCAACCCTTCCACCAGCACGCTGCGGCGCAAGACCCTGGTATGACCTGCACGGCTCATCAACAGGTTGAACAGCGCCAGCCCCAGCATCGCCACCACCACCAGCACCTTGATCAACAAGATCAAGGCGAAACCGTTAAACAACGGCGTCGGCCAAAACTGCCCCGTGAGCACACGGGTATTGACCAGGCCTGTGAACACGATCGCAGCCACCAGCACACCACCCATTTGGCTAAAGCGCCACAGCAGCCGCTGCACATTCACCTCGCCGGGGTGTTTGAGGACCAGCCATAACACCAGCAAACCGCCCAACCAAGCGCCCACGCCCGTCAGGTGTATCGCTTGATTGAGCATGAGCAATTGCCCCTGCCAACCGTCGAGCATGGCGCCATGCCCAACCGGTGCCAGGGTGATGAGCAACAAAAAACTGAGCAGGCAACGAATCCGCAGCTGAACGCGAGCGTACATAGCCGTGACTAACAGGCCACTGAACAGTAAATGCGCGGCCCACACCTGACCGAAAAAGGTGCTACCCAGTACCAACCACAAGGTCGAAGGTTGCAAGGTGTCTGACCAACTGCCTGCCATTGCTTGCGTGGTCAGCAATAACCAACAGACTGCGCTGGCCAGCGCCGCACAGGCCAGTACGCGGCAGACCGTGAGTAACGCCTGATCAACCGCCCTGCTCACCTCACGGCCTGGCAGCAGACACCGAAAGGCACTGGCGCCAAACATCAGCAGTACCGCGGCAAAATGCACAAAACGGCACACCACCATCGGGTCAGGCATCAACTCACTGACTCACGGTGAAACGGTACTGCCCCTCGCTTTTGTGGGTATCAACCGACACGGCATGCCACTTCACTTGATAGTCACCGGGGGCTAACGGCGCGGCAGGCGTGACGATCAATACTTTTTTGTCCGTGGGTTCGGTCTTGACGCTGCTCACGGGAACGGGTGCTGCATCGCGACTGATCACAACCTTGGTAAACGCCTGCTCGACCCCTTCGGTGAATTGCAGGCGCAGCTGCGCAGGGCTGGCAACGGTGCTGTCCGCGGCGGGCGTCGACTGTTCGAGATGAGCATGGGCAAACGCAGTCCCCGCACTGGCCATCAGCGCCAGCAGGGCCGTGGCATTGAAAAGGTTTTTCAGCAGAGTGACCGGCATGACAATGTCCTTTGATTGGAAATACGCGGTCATAATACGCGCCTAAGCTCGATTGAGGCGCTGCGCTGCCCACACTGATCGCCTGATCATGATCCGGAGGTTTTTACCCATGCCCATTCGTCTCAGCTTTGTATGCCACGCCCGCACCCAGGCCCAGCGCCTGGGACGCTTTGCGCTGGATGAACCGGCAGAAGCCAAAAGCCTGGAAAAAGCCACGCAAATGGCCGCTGTTTTGAAGAAGCCCGTGCGTATCCTGTGCGCGCCGGAAACCCGTGCATTGCAAACAGCACACGCGTTGGGCGGCGAGATTGAAATCGTGCCCGCGCTGGAGGAGTACGATTTCGGCGATTGGAAAGGCCAGAGCCTTGCAGACCTGCAAGAGAGCATCCCGCACGTGCTGGCTGACTGGCTCAGCAACCCCAATGCTGCGCCGCACAATGGCGAATCGGTACAGGATTTGTGCCTGCGCGTGGGCAACTGGCTCGACACGTTTGGCGAAGACGGCCATTTTGCCGTGGTCACTCACCCGTTCGTGATACGCGCCGCCCTCCTGCATGCCTTGGCCGCCAGCACCGCGTCCTTCAACCTGATCGACATTGAGCCGCTGGCCATCGTCGACCTGCGTTTTAACGGGCGCTGGCGACTGCGGTTCTGAGCCGCCCTACTCCTCCAGCACCAACCCGCCCGCCGGTAAGGGCAATGCCGTTTTATAGCGCACTTGCTTAAGGGCGAAGCTGGAGCGGATGTTGGCCACGCCCGGCACTTTGGTCAGAAAGTCCATCATGAAGCGCTCCAGCGCCTGAATGCTCGGCACCAATACCCGGATCAGATAGTCGGGGTCGCCCGCCATCAAATAGCACTCCATCACTTCGGGACGGTCCGAGATCGCCGCTTCGAAATGCTGGAGCGCTTCCTCGACCTGTTTTTCCAGGCTCACATGGATAAACACATTGACGTGCAAGCCCAGCATGTCGGCGTCAAGCAAGGTGACTTGTTCGCGAATCAAGCCACGTTCTTCCATCGCCTTGACCCGGTTAAAGCACGGGGTGGGCGACAAGTTGACCGAGCGCGCAAGGTCCGCATTGGTGATGCGCGCGTTCTCCTGAAGGCGATTGAGAATCCCGATATCCGTTCGATCTAGCTTACGCATGAGACAAAACCACCTGTTTTTTATGTTTATGCAGAATTCTTATCCTTAATCACTGCAAAGCACAACGAACTACAGATAAATAATCTTCACTGTCCGGAATATGATTGTTGTAGGACAAGATCTGCGGGTTTCCCGCAAAGTTCTTGCATGCATTACCTAGCTCCCGCGCCCTAATAATCACGACAAGATCGAGCGTAGAGAAAGCCATGAATCAAGACTATGCACCACTGCGCCTGCACGTTCCCGAACCCTCTGGCCGTCCAGGCTGCAAAACCGACTTCAGCTACCTTCGCCTGACCGACGCCGGTCTGGTGCGCAAGCCCCCTATCGACGTAGAACCGGCTGACACCGCTGACCTGGCCAAAGGCTTGATCCGTGTGCTTGACGATCAGGGCCAAGCCCTTGGGCCGTGGGCCGAAGGCGTGAGCAGCGAGGTGCTGCGGGCCGGGATGCGCGCCATGCTCAAAACGCGAATTTTCGACACGCGCATGGTGGTCGCCCAGCGGCAGAAAAAAATGTCGTTTTATATGCAAAGCCTTGGCGAAGAAGCCATCGGTAGCGCGCAGGCCCTGGCCTTGAACATCGACGACATGTGCTTCCCCACCTACCGCCAGCAAAGCATCTTGATGGCCCGCGACGTGCCGCTGGTGGACCTGATCTGCCAACTGCTGTCCAACGAACGCGACCCGCTCAAGGGCCGCCAGTTGCCCATCATGTATTCGGTCCGCGATTACGGTTTTTTCAGTATTTCCGGCAACCTGGCCACCCAATTCATGCAGGCCGTGGGCTGGGGCATGGCGTCGGCCATCAAGGGCGATACCAAAATTGCTTCGGCCTGGATCGGTGACGGCGCCACCGCCGAGTCCGACTTTCACACCGCCCTCACGTTCGCCCACGTTTACCGTGCCCCGGTCATCCTCAACGTGGTGAACAACCAGTGGGCGATCTCGACCTTTCAGGCCATTGCCGGTGGCGAGTCCACGACCTTTGCCGGGCGTGGCGTGGGCTGTGGCATTGCGTCATTGCGCGTGGACGGCAACGACTTCATCGCCGTCTATGCGGCATCGGTGTGGGCCGCAGAGCGCGCACGCCGCAATCTGGGCCCGACGCTGATCGAATGGGTCACCTATCGCGCTGGCCCGCACTCCACCTCTGACGATCCATCGAAGTACAGGCCAGCCGATGACTGGAGCCACTTCCCGCTGGGTGATCCGATTGTTCGCCTCAAACAGCACCTGATTGCCACAGGCAACTGGTCTGAGGAGGAGCACCTGGCCGTCAGCGCAGAACTGGAAGCCGAAATCATCGGTGCACAAAAAGAAGCCGAGCGTTTCGGCACGTTGGCGGGCGGGCAAATGCCCAGCGCGGCGACCATCTTTGAGGACGTGTACAAAGACATGCCCGAGCACCTGCGCCGCCAACGTCAGCAATTGGGGTTATAACCAGATGAACGACAACAATAAAATTCAGATGGAGAACGCCGTGAGCACCAGCACCATGACGATGATCCAGGCCCTGCGCTCGGCGATGGATGTGATGCTTGAGCGCGACGACAACGTGGTGGTGTTTGGCCAGGACGTGGGCTACTTCGGCGGCGTATTTCGTTGCACCGAAGGCCTGCAAGCCAAATACGGCAGCTCACGGGTGTTCGATGCGCCGATCTCCGAAAGCGGCATTGTCGGCGCAGCGGTCGGCATGGGGGCCTATGGTTTGCGCCCGGTGGCCGAGATCCAGTTTGCCGACTACTTCTACCCCGCCTCTGACCAGATCGTGTCTGAAGCCGCCCGCCTGCGTTACCGCTCGGCCGGTGAGTTCATTGCCCCGATGACCCTGCGCATGCCCTGCGGCGGCGGCATCTACGGCGGTCAGACCCACAGCCAAAGCCCGGAAGCGATGTTCACCCAGGTGTGCGGCCTGCGCACCGTAATGCCGTCCAACCCTTATGACGCCAAGGGCCTGTTGATCGCCTCTATCGAAAACGATGACCCGGTGATCTTTCTCGAACCCAAACGCCTCTACAACGGCCCGTTCGATGGCCACCACGAACGCCCGGTCACGCCGTGGTCCAAACACGCCGCCAGCCTGGTGCCCGACGGCTACTACACGGTGCCACTGGACTGCGCCGCGATTGTGCGCCCCGGCACTGAAGTCACCATCCTGACCTACGGCACCACGGTGTATGTGGCGCAAGTGGCCGCCGAAGAAACCGGCATTGACGCTGAAGTCATCGACCTGCGCAGCCTGTGGCCGCTGGACCTGGACGCCATCGTCAGCTCCGTGAAAAAGACCCGCCGTTGCGTCGTCGTGCACGAGGCCACCCGCACCTGCGGCTTTGGCGCCGAGCTGATCGCACTGGTTCAAGAGCACTGCTTCCACTACCTGGAAGCGCCAATCGAACGTGTGACGGGTTGGGACACACCCTACCCGCACGCACAAGAGTGGGCCTATTTCCCTGGCCCGGCGCGAGTGGGTGCGGCTTTGCAACGGGTTATGGAGGTCTGAATGGGTACGCACGTTATCAAGATGCCGGACATTGGCGAAGGCATTGCGCAAGTTGAATTGGTGGAATGGTTTGTCAAAGTCGGGGACATGGTCAGCGAAGACCAAGTGGTTGCCGATGTCATGACCGACAAGGCCACGGTAGACATCCCCTCCCCTGTGGCAGGCAAGGTACTGGCGCTGGGCGGTCAGCCCGGCGAAGTGATGGCCGTGGGCAGCGAGTTGATCCGCATCGAGGTTGAAGGCGCGGGCAACCTGCGTGAACCCGCGCACCCGGCGGCTGAACCGGCCCCGGCTGGCGCACCAAAAGCGGCGCCACAAGCCCGCGTGGAAGTGGCCAGTGTGGCCGCTGCGGCCGCCAAAGCCGCGCCAGCCTGCGCCCCGGCTGCTCGCCCGGCGCCGGTGGCACGCGAAGCCAACGAACGCCCGCTCGCCTCGCCTGCGGTGCGTAAACGCGCTTGGGATGCAGGCATTGAGCTGCGTTTTGTGATCGGCAGCGGCCCCGCAGGTCGGGTCTTGCACGATGACCTTGAGGCGTATTTGGCGCAGGACGCCAGCCCCGGCCAGACACCGGCCAGCGGTTACGCCAAGCGCAATGATGAACAGCAGATCCCGGTTATCGGCCTGCGGCGTAAAATTGCCCAGCGCATGCAAGACGCCAAGCGCCGCGCCGCGCATTTCAGTTACGTCGAGGAAGTCGACGTCACGGCCCTTGAAGAACTGCGCGCCCAGCTCAATCAGAAATGGGGTGACACGCGCGGCAAACTGACCCTGCTGCCGTTTCTGGCCCGCGCCATTGTCGTGGCGCTGCGCGATTTCCCGCAGATCAACGTGCGCTACGACGACGAAGCGCAGGTCATCACCCGCTTTGGCGCGGTGCACCTGGGCGTCGCGGCGCAGAGCGACAACGGTTTGATGGTGCCCGTGGTGCGCCACGCCGAAAGCCTGACGCTGTGGGGCGCCGCGGATGAAATCACGCGTCTGGCCAGCGCCGTGCGCACCGGCAAAGCGAGCCGCGAAGAGCTGTCGGGTTCGACCATCACCCTGACCAGCCTCGGTGCATTGGGCGGTATTGTCAGCACCCCGGTGGTCAACTTGCCTGAAGTCGCAATCATTGGCGTTAACCGTATCGTCGAGCGCCCGGTGGTGGTTAAAGGCCAGATCGTGATACGCAAAATGATGAACCTCTCCAGCTCCTTCGACCATCGCGTAGTCGACGGCATGGACGCGGCGCAATTTATTCAGGCCATGCGTGGCTTGCTCGAACAACCTGCCACCTTGTTTGTGGAGTGACCATGCTGCCAACTCAACACACCACGCTGCTGATTATCGGCGGCGGCCCCGGCGGCTATGTAGCGGCGATTCGCGCTGGCCAGTTGGGCATCCCGACGGTGCTGATCGAAGGCCAGTCGCTGGGCGGCACCTGCCTGAACGTCGGGTGCATTCCGTCCAAGGCGCTGATTCACGTCGCCGAACAGTTCCACACCACTCAGCGCTACAGCGGCAACAGTTCGCCACTGGGCATTAAAACCGCTGCGCCAAGCCTGGACATCGCGCAGAGCGTGCAGTGGAAAAACGGCATCGTTGACCGCCTGACCACGGGAGTCGGCGCCTTGCTGAAAAAGCATGGGGTCAAGGTCATTCATGGCTGGGCCAATATTCTGGATGGCAAAGCAGTCGAGGTGGACGGCCAGCGCATTGAGTGCGAGCACTTGTTGCTGGCCACCGGCTCAACCTCTGTCGAGCTGGCGATGCTGCCCATTGGCGGCGCGATCATTTCGTCCACCGAGGCCCTGAACCCTGACGCGATCCCCAAACGCCTGACCGTGGTGGGGGCGGGCTACATCGGCCTGGAACTGGGCATTGCATATCGTAAGTTGGGCGCCGACGTCACTGTGGTGGAAGCGCGCGAGCGCATCCTGCCGACTTATGACATGGAGCTGACACAACCTGTCGCTGAGTCCCTCAAAGCGCTGGGCATCACCGTGTACCTGGAACACAGCGTCGAAGGCTTCCAGGCCAGCACGCGTACCTTGTCGATGCGCAATCGCCAGGGCGTAAGCCAGACACTGGAAACCGATCAAGTGCTGGTGGCCGTCGGGCGCCGTCCGCGTACCCGGGGTTTTAACCTTGAAAGGTTGGCGTTGACCATGAACGGTACGGCCATTGGCGTCGACAATCGCTGCCAGACCAGCATGCGCAACGTATGGGCGATTGGTGATGTAACCGGGGAGCCGATGCTGGCTCACCGTGCGATGGCGCAAGGCGAAATGGTCGCTGAAATCATCGCGGGCAAACACCGCGAATTCAGCCCTGTGGCGATTGCAGCGGTGTGCTTTACCGACCCTGAAATCGTGGTGGTGGGCAAAACTCCGACCGAGGCCCAAGCAGCCGGGCTGGATTGTTTGAGCGCCAGCTTTCCGTTTGCCGCCAATGGCCGGGCCATGTCGCTGGAATCCAAAACCGGCTTCGTGCGGGTTGTCGCGCGGCGTGACAATCACCTGATTGTGGGCTGGCAAGCCGTGGGGGTTGGGGTCTCGGAATTGTCGACGGCGTTTGGCCAGTCGCTGGAAATGGGGGCCTGCCTGGAAGACATCGCGGGCACCATTCACGCGCACCCCACCTTGGGCGAGGCGGTGCAAGAAGCAGCCTTGCGTGCGCTGGGGCATGCGTTGCACGTGTAAACGCCACACACTCGCAGACTGCGCGCTTTTAAAGGTTGAAAAACGCGCAGCCTGCCGAGCTTGTCAGCCTTTGAAGAGGCTCCACAAAAACGCCAGCAGGCCGCCCAGCGTGGCAAGCCCGGCCAACCAGCCAATGGCCGACAAGCCATGCCACACTGGCCCTGCCGCCGCGATTTGGGGGCCAAAGGCGATTAATAGCGCGCTGATCAGCAGCGCCAGCGAGAGCCGCGTAGAAGCCAGACGTAACGAGCGCTCCAGCTTTTCAATGCCTGGCATGTCGACTTTCAGATCCAGCACGCCGTGCTTAAGGCGATGCACCAGCAACCGGGTCAGTTTAGGCAAGTCGCCCAACACCCCGCGCCCAAGCTCCAACCCTTCAATGCCAATGCGTTTGGCGACCTTCCAGCTCACTTGCTCACGCAGCATTTTCTCGACCGCAGGCTTGGCCGCCGCTACCAGGTCCAGTTCAGGGTCGAGCCGGGTCAATACGCCGTCAGCGGTGATCAAGGCTTTGAACAACACCAAAAGATCGGGGGGCAACATGAGGCGATGTTCACGCATCAAGTCGAGAAAGTCCGTGATCAGCGCGCTCATTTTCAACGCCCGCCCGCAGTGGCGCGCCATGTAGTGACGCGCAGCGCGTTCAATGTGAGTCAGGTCCTGCACCCGCTCACCGCTCCAGTCGATCAAGACCCCGATCAGCGCCTCGGTGCTGCCCTCGGTCAGGGCGCGCATAAAGGTCATGACCTCAAAACGTCGACGCTCATCGAGGCGCCCAACCATGCCCAAATCGATGAAACCCACACGGTTATCGCTCATCGCCCGTAAATTGCCGGGGTGCGGGTCGCCATGAAACAAGCCATCTTCGAGCACCATTTTGATAAACGCGCGCGCGCCGCGTTGCGCCAGCAGCGCTGGATCAAGCCCTTGGGCTATCAACGCTTCGCGCTCCAGCGGCATGAAGCTGGGCAAGAACTGCTGCACCAACAATCGCTGGCTGCTGTAGGCCCAGTAGATGCGCGGGATGACGATATTCGGGTCACCCGCAAAGTTATGCGCCACGCTGTCGCCATGCTGGCCTTCCTGAGTGAAGTCCAGCTCCTCCAGCATCGCCCGCGCCAATTGGCGCACCAGCTGTCGAGGCTGGTAGACGGCCAGCGCTTCATTTTGCTCAAGCAACTGTGCGACGCTTTCCAGCAATTGCAGATCGGCCGTCATCGTGGCGCGCAGCCCCGGCCGCTGCACTTTGACCACCACCTGATCGCCGTTCAACAAACGTGCGCGGTACACCTGCGCCATCGAAGCGGCCGCCAGCGGCTGGGTCTCAAATTCGGCAAATACGCGGTCAAGGTCGCAACCCAAGTCGTCCAGCACCTGGGCCTCCAATTCGGCCCAGGGCAAGGTCGCAGCGTTGCTGTGCAACGCTTGCAGCTCTGATACCCACTCAGGCGGCAAGATGTCGCTGCGAGTGGCCAAAATCTGCCCGCACTTGATAAACGTTGGTCCCAACGCCTCGAGCGCCATGCGCAGCCGTTGCGCCGTGCTGGCGGGCAGCCCGTCACCCGGCTCGGCCGCGACGACGTCATTGAGCAAGCGCCCCAGCCCCAAACGCAGCAGCACGTCCTGCGCGCCAAAGCGCACCAGCGTGGCCACGATCTGATGAATACGGCGGTGATGCTTCAAGGCGGTCCAGGTGGGTTCAAGCATGGGCACACGTCCTTGGGTCAGGGATTGAAAGAGCCGGGGCGGCGCTTTCTCCGACCGCGCAGGGCGCAAAACATTCGCATGATTAAAGTCCGCACTTGGCTCAATGCCAAGCCCGCGCAAGCAAACGCTGTGCGTGATGGCCCAAGACCAGTAGAATCGCGCTCTTTTTTCCAGGGCGCTCGCCATGACCTCTCCCAAAACGCCGCTTGAAGCCGAGTCCCAGAACAGCGATCTGGTCTTTGGTCTTGAAGACCGCCCCAAGCCGTGGATCGGCTTTCTGGCGGCCCTGCAACACCTGCTCGCTATCATCGTGCCCATCGTCACCCCCGGCCTGCTGATCTGTCAGGCGCTGGGCGTGTCGAGCCGTGACACCAACCTGATTGTGTCGATGTCGCTGGTGATTTCCGGCATCGCGACGTTTGTACAGTGCAAGCGTTTCGGCCCGTTTGGCGCCGGATTGCTGATCGTGCAAGGCACCAGTTTCAACTTTGTCGGCCCGCTAATTGCGGGTGGTGCGCTGATGGTTCAGCAAGGCACGCCGGTTGAAAGCGTGATGGCGGCGATCTTTGGTGTGGTGATTGCCGGCTCGTTCGTCGAGATGGGGATCTCGCGCGTGCTGCCTTTTGTGAAACGCATGATCACCCCCCTGGTTACCGGCATCGTGGTGCTGATGATTGGCCTGACCCTGATTAAAGTCGGCCTGATCAGCATGGGCGGCGGCTTTACGGCGATGGGCAACGGCACTTTCGCCAATGGCGAAAACTTGATGCTGTCGGGCGTGGTGCTGGCGATTATCGTCATCCTCAACCGCATCCCGCTGGTGTGGATGCGCAGTTGCGCCATTGTCATTGCGCTGGCGGTCGGCTACGCACTGGCAGGCTATCTGGGGCGACTGGACTTCACCGGCATGCACCAGGCCGAACTGTTTCAGGTCCCGGTGCCGCTGCATTTTGGTTTGGGCTTCTCGTGGGCCTTGTTCATTCCGATGCTGGTGATTTACCTCGTCACCTCGCTTGAAGCGATTGGCGATGTGACGGCGACCAGTAAAGTGTCGCGCCAGCCCGTAGAAGGTCCGGTGTGGATGCAGCGGATCAAGGGCGGCGTGTTGGTCAACGGTGCCAACTCGCTACTGGCCGGTATTTTCAATACCTTCCCCAGCTCGATCTTTGCGCAAAACAACGGGGTGATTCAGCTGACCGGTATTGCCAGTCGCCACATTGGCGTGTGGATTGCCGCCATGTTGATTTTGCTGGGACTGTTCCCCTGCGTGGCCGGGGCCATTCAGGCGGTGCCTGAACCCGTGCTTGGCGGTGCGGCAATGGTGATGTTTGGCGCGGTGGCCGCCTCAGGCATCAACATTCTGGCCAGCACCATGCTGGACCGACGCGCGTTGCTGATTATTGCGGTGTCGCTGGCCCTGGGCCTTGGCGTGTCGCAAGTGCCCGAGTTCCTGGCACACATGCCGGCGGCATTGCGCAACGTGCTTGAATCGGGCGTGGCCACAGGCGGTATCTGCGCTTTGTTGCTGAACTGGTTTTTGCCTGAAACCGAGAAAAAAACCGGGGCGTGAGCCAAGACCCGCGGCAGGATCGGCCAGCCAGATCCTGCCGCGGCCTGTAACCGTTGATACTGAGCTGCGCGCCCATCGTCACATCAGCCTTTTCCCTGGTTGCGACTTGGATTACTCTTTCAGCATCGCTGAATGCCTCGCACAGGCTACGACATGAGTACCTACGGTAAACGCCTGCAAGAAGAACGCTTACGACTGGGCCTGACACAAAAGCAGCTGGCGCTGGCCGGTGGGGTGGGTCGCCACGCTCAAAGTTTTTATGAACGCGACCAGCGCCTGCCCAGGGCACATTATCTGGCGGCGATCACCCTGGTGGGGATTGACGTGCTGTACATCCTGACCAAGCGCCACACCGAGCACTTGGCTCCAGCGCCCACCTTAGCCTGCGGGAACGGACAGCTCAGCGAAAAGTGACCATCACCCCGCATGCGCCCAACGCCGATGCAGGCCTCGGGCAAATGCATCCAGTGCAAACCCCAATACCCCGATCAACACCACCATGGCCATCAGTTCCGAATAGGCCAGGCGGTCGCGCGTGTCGAGGATGAAATAGCCCAATCCGGCACTGACACCGAGCATTTCGCACGGCACCAGCACGATCCACAAAATGCCGATTGAAAGCCGCACTCCGGTCAACACGTGGCCCACCACACCGGGCAGGATGACCCGACGTAAGGTTTCCCAGCGCGTGGCGCTCAAGCTGCGGCTCAGTTGCAGCCAGCGCGGATCAAGCGCACGCACACCGGCAACGGTGTTGAGCACAATCGGCCACACGGCCGCAAAGGTCAGCAAGAAGTAGATCGGCTGATCGCCCACGCCCATC
Source organism: Pseudomonas weihenstephanensis (assembly GCF_016812185.1). Lineage (NCBI taxonomy): Bacteria > Pseudomonadati > Pseudomonadota > Gammaproteobacteria > Pseudomonadales > Pseudomonadaceae > Pseudomonas > Pseudomonas weihenstephanensis. The sequence goes on from NZ_JAAEBV010000003.1 coordinate 559,799, forward strand.
AACATCACCACCACCGGCATCCATGACAACGGCGAAATCATGCGCAAAAACTGAAAAGCAGGTGTGGTGGCGGCTTCCAGGTTGCGTGAGCCACCGATCAACAGCCCCAATGGCACACCCATCAGCAATGCCATCAGCAGACTGATGACAATCCGTTTCAGACTCACCCATACGTTTTCGTACAACTGCGCGCTGCCCAACAGCTCAAACAGACTGGCAAAGGTGGCTTGCGGTGAGAAACGCGCGGCCAAGGCTTGCCCACTGCCCAGCACCTCGACGCCCAGCCACCAAGCCAATAACAGGCTCAGCAGCCCTGCACTGCCGAGCCACCACTGACGTTTACGTGAGGGAATCAACGCCTTCAAAAGCCAAACTCCTCGGTGCGCTCAAAGCTGTCTGGCAAACCAAACGCCTTCAGGCCGCCCACTGCGCCAATACTGTTTTTGACGAAGCGATCGTCCACCAGATCAGCGGCCACGTGCTTGGGATCGAGCGCTGCCAAAAATTGATTGTCGCCCTGGATCAAGGTGCTCTTGAGCCGCGTGACCAGTTCTTCGGTGTAGCTGGGGAACGGATAAGGCTGGAAATCAATGCGCTGCTCATCCCAGCTCACCTGCTGGATGGCGCCATCGGCCTCATAGCCTGCGCGCTCGCTGATCGCAGGTGCCAGCACGCGCTGCAACACACTGCTGCTGTGCGGGGTGTAGCGGTTATGGCCGTCCTTAGCCAGCAACTGGGCGGCCTCAGCGCGGTGATCACGCGTCCACAGCTGCGCCTTGACGATCGCGTTGACCACTTTTTGCGACCACTCGGGGCGATTATTCAAATCGTGCTCGTGCATGAACACCACGCAGCATGCGTGGTTGCGCCACAGGTCGCCGGTAAAACGCTGCACACGGCCCACCTTCAAGTCCTCGGCCAAGGCATTGAACGGCTCGGCCACGATATAACCGGCTATTCGTTGGGTCGCCAGTGCGGGCGGCATGTCGGAGGGCGGCATCACCACCAGGTTCACTTCATTGGCCGCTAAGGGCCTGCCCACCGCACGCGTGACCGGCTGCAAACCGTTGTCACGAAACAGCTGCTGCACCACAACGTTGTGAATCGAATACCAAAACGGGATAGCGATGGACTGCCCGCCCAGTTGCTTGACGTCGCTAATGTGCGGCGCCACGGTCAGACCCGAGCCACCGACGTGGTTCCAGGCCACCACTTTGGCTGGCACTTTGCTGCCATAGCGTGCCCATACCGTCATCGGCGACAGCAAATGGATCACGTTGACTTGCCCTGAGATGAACGCTTCGATTACCTGCGCCCAGCTGCGCAGCAGCACCGGGCGCTCGGCCTTGATCCCTTGCTCCTCGAACAGCCCGTTGTTGTGGGCCACCAGCAATGGCGTGGCGTCGGTAATCGGCAGATAGCCAATGCGCACCGGGGCATCGGGCTCTGCCGCGGCACGGGCTTGCAAGCTGGCGAGCAGCGGCAATGCACCGGCAGCCGTCAGCATGGCGCTGAGTTTTAAAATGTCACGCCGTGTGTGAGTGAAATCGTCCAGGCACATGTGCAAGCTCCAGCGAATCGGGCAAAGGTTCAGTAACAGGGTCAGGGGTGCGGCTCGCCCGCCGAAGGGTTTTAAGGATCTCAATGCGCAACGCGCCCAGCTCATCAATCCGGTCTGTGCGCGGCTGCGCCAAATCGATGCGCCACTCACCTACCGTGTGCGCCGGGCTGTGGCCCAGTAGCAGTATCCGGTCGCTGAGCAACAAGGCTTCATCAATATCGTGAGTGATCAACAAGGCCGCGGTGTTGTGCCGCGCAATCACGCTCAACAACAATTGCTGCATGTCGGCACGGGTGATCTCGTCTAGCGCGCCAAACGGCTCGTCGAGTAACAGTACTTGCGGTTGACGCGCCAGACAGCGCGCCAATGCAACACGCTGCGCCATGCCGCCCGACAATTGCGCCGGGTAGTGGCCCGTCGCGTGTTGCAGCCCCACTTCAGCAATCGCCTGTTCGACCCGCGCCTTACGTTCAGCCGCCGCCACTTTTGGCTGGCGTGCAAAATCCAGACCGAACGCGACATTGCTTTCGAGGTTCAACCACGGCAATAAACTGGGATCCTGGAAGGCCACGGCTACGCGCGGGTGCGGCGAAGTGACAGCCTCTCCCAGCAGGCTGACACTGCCCGAGTACGGGGTTTGCAAACCCGCCAATACCCGCAACAGACTGGACTTGCCCACCCCGCTCGGCCCCAGTACCGACACCACTTCACCCGGCACCAGTTGCACGTCAAACCCTTCGAGCACCGATTGCCAGCCGTGCTCGCCGGCATAGCCCACGGTGATGTTGCGCGCCTCAAGCAGCAGCGTACTCATTGCGCACTGACCTGAGCCTGGCGTAACAGCTCGGCGCGTAACTGCACCAGGCTTGGGGTCACAATCGGGACGAAGGCCGACTCGCGCCAGCGCCGCGCAAACGCGCTGCCGTGGGCACACAAATAGGCTTTGCCACCGCTGGCTTGCAGCTCGAATTGCACCGCGCTGGCCGTGGCTTCAGCCAAGGCAATGCGGATGTTGAACAGGGCGGCAGGGTCGGCCAGAAAACGCCCGTCCAGCAGCCCTGCTTTCAGCGCCTGCACCTGCGCCTCTAATTGTGCTTGCTGCTCGTGCAGCAACCCGAGCAACGCAGAACGCGGGCCTTGCAGGTGAGACTCGGCTTCTTGCAACGAACGCCTGGCCAAACCAATCGACAAGCCGCACTGCAACCCTAAAAACGCCGGGCGTACAGCCGGTAAAAACTGCTTGGCGTTGTCGTGCAACAACCACTGCTCATTGACCTGCACATCCTTGAAATCGAGCGCCGCAGTGTTGCTCGACTGCAACCCCATCAGCTCCAGATCATCCGAACGCTGCAAACCGGGCAATGCATCAGCAATCGCCAGCACAAACGGCGCACCGCCCTCTTCACGCTCAATGGCGGCGGCGACCACGAACCCGCTTTTGCGTAAATTGGTGACCCAGTGCAAACGACCATTAAGCGCCCAGCCATTAGCCTCGGCACGCGACCGCACTTGCAAAGACTCGATCCCCGAAAGGAATTTCATCGCATTGGACAGCCCGGTGGCACCAGCCAATTGGCCACTCAGCAATGGGGGCAACAAGCGCTCACGCAAGCCGCTGTTCGGGCTGTGCAGCAAGTACTCGATAAAGGCACGCTGGCCCCAAAACACGAACGCCGAGGCCAGCGAATGGCTGGCCACATTGGCCATGACCTCCAGCGCGTCAGCCAGGTTGCCACCCGTACCGCCCAGTTGCGTATTGATCCCGACCCGTAACACATTGGCCGATGCCAACTGCGACAGAACGTGTTGCGGATCACTGTGCCCGAGGTCTAGCGCCTCAGCTTCGGCATCCAGCCAATGACTCAATACAGGGTCAAGCATGTCGATTTCTCCTTTAAATCGGGACCGCCAGATTACGCCGGTTGGGTCCAGCTATAGCGCGCCAATTCAGGGTTCAACGGGGTGCGGGCAAACACGTTGGCAAAGTTGCACAAGGTCGCCAGGCTAACGCCCAGAATCACCTCCAGCGCCTGCCCCTCGGTGAACCCGGCAGCTTTGAAGGCGGTGAAGGTGTCGTCGCTGACATCGCCGCGCTTGGCAATCACTTCGCGGGTGAACGCGGCCAGCGCTTCCAGGCGCTCAATCGGCAGCTCAGTTTGCCCACGCAGCGCCGTCACCACGTCGTCGGGCAGTTTGGCCTTGTTCTGCGCCACAGCGGTATGACCTGCGACACAAAAATCGCAACCATGGCGGGTCGCCGCAATCAACTGCACCACTTCCCTTTCTTGCAGGGTTAGCTCAGCCTTGCCATTGATTCCCGAAACCGTGACATAAGTCTCCAGTGCCGCTGGCGCATTGGCTAGAATGCCCAGCAGGTTGGGGATGAACCCGGAGTTCTTCTGAGCGGTTTGCAAAAATGGCTTGGCGGCTTCAGGGGCAGTTTCAAGGGTATGAAGCGTTACACGGGACATGAAGTGACTCCTGCAAAGGGTGTCTGATCAGTCTGTTGGTTATAAAAATTTGATTCCATATTCTAAAGTAGCGATTACTTGCTTCTGAGTGTTTCCATTAGATGAATTCGTCCAGTCCACTGATCGATTGGTTATTAGAGAGCCTTGAGCTGGATGCCAGCCTGTTCCATGTTGGCCGCTACTGCGGCGGTTGGCACAGCAGCACACAGGGCTTGGCCCGCGCCAGTTTTCATGTGGTGGTGCAAGGGCATTGCTGGCTGCACATTGAGGGTCATGAGCAAGGCATCAGGCTCGATACCGGCGATGCGTTATTTTTGCTGCAAGACTTGAATTACCGGCTGTCCAGTGCGAACGAAAGCGCGCTTGCGGGCCAGTTGCCCCGTCAAACAATGCAGGCCCTCGACCCCCTGGCCGAAGATGGCACAGGACTGGTGTGCGGCTTTTTTCATTTTCAGCCGGGCCTGTCCGCCCTGATCATCGAGGCCATGCCCGGTTGGCTGATCCTGCGAGCATGTGATGCGGGCGCCAGCGCAGCGCGCAGCGTCTTTGAGTTGATCCTGCAAGAATGCCAACGCACTCCGGCGCCTTCCGATGCCCTGCTGGAGCGTTTAAGCCATTTGCTGTTTCTGTATGTGCTGCGTCAGCAAGTGAGCAATAACCCGAACCTCGGCGGCCTTGTGGCATTGGCGCGGCAACCGGCGCTTTCGGGCTTGCTGCAACAATTGATTGAGCACCCCGAGCAGCCGTGGACACTGGAGAGCATGGCGGCCTGTACCGGATTATCACGCTCGGCGTTTTTCAAGCGGTTTAGCGAACATGCCGGGCAATCCCCCGGCCATGTCTTGCTGGCGCTGCGCATGCGTCATGCCTGCCAGTTATTGCAAACCGGGCACACCGTTGAACACGTGTGTGCCGCCGTGGGGTATCAATCGATCGCCGCCTTCACCCGGGCGTTCAACAAAGCCATTGGCGTGCAACCGGGCGCCTACCGCAAGCAGCATGAACACCGCTGAACACAGGAGAATCACGTGACAGAACCCGGCCCCCAACATCAAAAAGCCCTTGATCGGTTCCTTGCTGAACACCCGGATCTTAAACAACAACTTGACACGCTTAACCCGCTAGAAGCCCGCGCTGTGGGTCAAACGATGCAGGAGTACCGCCAGGAACGGCTGAATGAGGCCTTTGAAGCCGAGGCCGAGCGTTTAGACTTTTTTGCCTGGGAGCTGACATTGAAACTCACCAGCGAAAGCGATGACGCCTTTCAAGCCCAGCGTCTGGAGGTGCATCGCGAAGTCGCACAAATGGCACGCATGCCATGGGCTGAATATTGTAAATTTCATGGGTTGGTCACACCGTAACGGTAGCCTTTGACGCGTCACACGAGGCTGCGCACCCAAAAGTGGCCTGGGGTGCTCACGTGTCGAGCGATGGCGTCCAGATACTTGAACACACCTTCGCAAGCAACACCTTGTTGTGACTGAACACAATCAGCCCCAGTTCACGGCGCTTGACCTCTTCGAGCAGGATCTGCCACACCTGCGCCTGAATATGCGCATCCAACTGCGCCGTCACCTCATCGGCAATCAAGTAACGGGTGCGCGGGTCCAGTGCCCTGAGCAGCGCGATACGGGCCAACTCGCCACCCGACAGCTCATCCGGGCGGCGAGTCAGCCAGACTGGACTGATCGCCATACGATCAAGCCACGCCGCATTGGGAGACCAGGCATCGCGCAGGCTATCGCCCGTGGTGCGGTAAGGATTAAAGGTCAGCTCCGGGTGCTGAGGCACTAGTTGAATCGGGCAATAGCCCTTTTTCAACAGCGGTTTGGCGCCCACGGTCACCCGGCCAGAGGTTGCGTTTTGCCATTGCGCCAGAACACGGCCCAAGGTGGTTTTGCCATAGCCACTGGGGGCAGAAATACCTTTACGTTCGCCTGCACTGACCTGAAACGACACCGAGTCCCACAATCGTTGGCCGTTTTGCACAATCGTTAATTGCTCCACCTCAAGCATAAGGCTGGCGCTCAAGCGCCGGTACGCGGCCAGCAATGAACTGTTGCTCGGGCAAAGCTGCCCACAGTGACTGTAACCACGGGCTACCGCCATGCTCGCGCAAGTCTTGTGCGCTTAAGGTTTCATGCAGTTCGCCTTGATGCAGCACCGCTATTTTGTCGGCAAAACGGGCCGCCAGCGCCAGATCGTGAGTCACCCATAAAATCCCGCGGCCCTGCTGGCAAAAGCTTTTGAGGTGGGCCAACAATTGACAGGCGTGTTCGTCATCCAGCCAAGCCGTGATTTCATCTGCCAAGAGATAGCGTGCGTGGGTAAGCGCAGCGCAGCTGGCCAAGACCCGCTTGGCCATTCCGCCTGAGAGCCTGCGCGGGTACTCGTTAACCAGTTCGGGTTGCAAGTTGTAATGCTGAAGTTGTTGCAAAACCTCTTCCAGGCTTAGCGCGGTCCCACTCAACAACGCCGCACGTTGCAACTGCGGGCCCACTTTTATAAGCGGGTTCAAGGCACTAACGCCCTGCGGCACATAGCACAGCACTTTACCGCGCTGATGAACTTTATCGGCCTCACCCAGCACATCCCCATCCAGCCATGTGTTACCACGACAACGCATGTTTTCAGGCAACAAGCCCAGCGCACTTTGCAGTAGCAAACTTTTGCCTTCGCCGCTGGAACCCACCAGCGCTACCAGTTCACCGGGGTGAATCTCAAGCGAGATATTGCTTAACAACGGGTGCCAGGTTTTGTGGCCTAGCCAGTGGTACTGCGCAATATCGATTGCCAATTGGTCGAATCTGAGCATCAGGAGATCCTTATCCATAATTGCTGCAACGCCCGGGCGAACTGATCGAATACCAACACCAATCCCACCAGAATCAAACCCGGAAATAATGCCAACCACCAGGCTCCACTGCTCAGGTAACGCAACGCATCCGCCAGTAATAGCCCCAACGACGGATCATGGGGTGCCAGACCGAACCCTAAAAAGCTCAGCGCAGCCGAGTGCAAAACGGCGTGAGGGAACATCAACAAGGTGCCGATGATCCATTGCGGCAGCAGTAACGGTAGCAAATGATGGCGCCAGCAATAAAAACGGCTGTTGCCCAAGCGGTAGGACAGCATCACAAAGTCAGTCTCACGGATACGCAAAATTTCGCCCCGCAGGATCAACGCCAGCCGTGGCCAATGCGTCAATGCAACCGCCAGAATCACCCCCTGCTTACCGCCACCCAGTGTGAAACAGATCAGCACCAGCAAGAGCAGGTGCGGCAATGCCAGCAGGCTGTCAATGACACCCCGAACGATGAAATCCAGGGTTTTATTAACGGCGCACAGGCTGGACGCCAGCATCGCCAGCGCACCACTGCTAAAGGCGGCGATCAGACCGATTTGCAAACTGGTGGTCATGCCCTGAAAGCACCGCAACCAAAGGTCGCGCCCCAAGCTGTCAGTGCCAAACCAGAACGCGCTTGAGGGCGCCTGGCGCCGTGCGAGCAAGTCGACGCTCACATCGACGCCCGACACTGAAACGCCGTAGGCAATCAGAGATAACAACAGCAGCAAAGACGCGCTCAGGCGTAATAATGCGCGATTAGGATTGTAGGTCATGAGGGGCGCACCACCCCGCGGTTGAGGCGCAGTAACAGTGCATTCGCAATGCTGTTGCCGATAAATACCAGCACCGTGCACAGCATGACGATACCCATTAACAATGGGATGTCCCCACGCAAACCAGCATCCACTGTGGCCTGCCCCAGGCCTGGATAAGCAAAGATTTTTTCAGCCAGCAACGAGCCGCCAATCAACTCCCCCACCGACGCAAACTGCAAGCACACCGCTGGCGTGAGGGCATGGCGTAACACATGAAAGTTGATCAACGGCCATCCTTTATCGCCTTGAGCATGCGCAAAACGAATGAATTCGCTGTTCATCACCTCGGCAACCCGTGAGCGGGTATGCAGCGCGATATTGCCTACACCCAGCAACCCCAGCGCCAGCATCGGTAACACCAAGTGTCGGAGCTTGTCGCCCCACGTCGCTGTTTGTGCATCGCTGCCTGGGGTCCACGCACAACAGATGGGGGCCCAATTAAGCGTCACCGCAAACAACGACAGCAACAACAGGCCAATCCAGAACGTCGGTAAGGACACCAATACGTAAGACACCGTAGAAAGCAACCGATCCGGCCAACGATTCAAATAGCGCCCGGCTGTCATTCCCATCGCAAGACCCACACACCCGGAGAACACCCAGGCCGAAAACAGCAACATGAACGATGTAGCAAAACGCTCGCCGATGACATGAGAGACCGGGGCGTTGTACAACATCGAGTAGCCAAAATCCCCCTGCAAAATCTGCACAAACCAGTGCACAAAACGCTCCCATAACGGCAAATCCAGACCCCAGCGTGCAGCGATCAGCGGGTATTGATCGGGTGGAACATGCAACAAGTCGCTGCCAATATAAGCTCGAATCGGATCAACCGGCGAAAAGCTGAGCAGGGTAAACGTACCCGCAGCCGTCACCAGCAGCAGACCTGCCAAACGCATAATTGCGCCAAGCAAGGCTACAGCCACAGAGATCGCTGACGTGCTGGCTGAAGAGCCTGGCTGTTGAGGCCGTCCGGTTCTGGCTCGCAGAGTACTCAAGAACATGATGCTGTCTCGCAATTCAATGGACCATTTTCCCCTGAGCACAGAGTGCGCTTCGGTAACCATAGAGCTTATTTACTTACAGTCCTTTCAGGCTAAACCTGCCAATGGAACTGATTGGAATGTTTTCCCCACAAAAACTTGTAATGGAACACTAAATTAGTCAGGACGGCATTAATCAGTAATCGGACAATGTCACCCCCCTATGAAAATTCATGAAACCCTTGTGCCTATCACTACCCCGCTCACTTCGCCTGCGCCCGAAAAAGCGAAGTCCACCCTGTCGGAAAAACTCACGTCAGCCATCAAGACAGAAGTGCAGTCTTATTTCCCCGCCGCCCTTCATCCTCAAGAGCGCGCGTCGCTAGCAGACACACTCAAGCAAGCATTTAACGAGCAAATACACGCATTACTCCCACAAGCACTGCACATTGAGAGTGACACTAAAGAAAAAGCCCAAGGGGCTGGCTGGATGCTGGGCGGAGCGATGATGCAAGGGGCTGGCAAAAGAATCGGCGCTGCGGGTGGCTTAGGAGCCAAAGTGTTTGGCGCAGGTATTGGCATGGCAGGCAAAGTCTCGGAAGAATATGGCAAAGATAAGCTCGAACGTGCTGGCAACAACGACAACAGCACTAAAGGACACAATGCCTATGCAGGCTTCTACAGAGGCTTTGGTGATCCAGACAGTAAAAAGTGAAACGGGGAATTCTTGGCGCTGTAAATTTTGCGCTGCAGGCTCGCGCTCATTCGATTGACTTCGCATGAGCGCGTTTTGTGTAGATCCTGCCACCAGGATCGTTTTAAACCTGGCAAAGCAGCACATCACTTACAGGTCCACCGCCAACTATCAAGACTGTTGAGCAGTGACCAGGAACCGTGAATTTCTGGGGCACCTTTGCCCAAATCAATGCACTGATCGGCCAAATAAGTGTGTTGCACATTAAGCAACCACGCCCAGGCTGCATCGCCTTTAATCCCTACGCCCGTTTTACCGTCCCATTCAACTTGTTGCCAAAACGGTACGGCTTGCTGCCAAGTTGGCGCATTCAGTGCCTGCTGCAAATGTTGATCAACAACAGGATTTTTGTAGTAACCAGGATTGTAGAACTCAACACCCGCTGCTTCGCTGCTGTAGTGATGGTAAAGCTCCATAGGGTCGAGGCTGCCCCAGCCAAAAAGCGTTGGATTCGCGTGCATATTTCGTTCGACGGTTTCCCAACTGCCTGACTTCAACTCCATGTCTATGCCGATGGGCTTGAGCATTGAGCGCACCGCCTGAGCCAGATCACGCCGTGTCGCATCACCACTGGCGTACCACAGCGTAATTTTTGCTGGAAGGCCGTTTTTTTCGCGAGTCCCGCTGGCCGTTTCGACCCAGCCTGCATCGTTCAGAATCTGTTTGGCCTTGGCACTGTCACCATCTTTGAAGGCCGCCTCAGGGTTGTTCCACGGCAGCCCTTGCACACCTGTGTAAGCGGCAATCGCGTGACCTTCAAGAATTTGATCGGCTAATAATTGACGATTGATTGCATAGTTGATGGCTTTACGTATCGCAACATCAGCGGTCACATCATTACCGACGGGATCGCCGTGCGCATCCTTTTCGCCAGATGCCATAGTCGGCAGCACAATGCCCCGGTTTTCAACACTGGGCCGCACCCAGAGCTTCATGCCCTGCGCAGGCGTGACCGCCAACGAGGGGGCAATTCGTACAATGCCCAATTGCTGGCTTTGCGCTGCTGCGAATGCACTGTCTTCGTCAAGAAAGACAAATACCAGCGTGTCAAAGTCGTTTTTCTGCCCGGCGTAATACGGATTGGTTTCCACAACAAGCTGTTGCCCCGGCTGGTAATTGGTCAACCGGTACGGTCCTGCGCCTATTGGCTTTTGCGCATAGGTTTTAGCGTCGTACTTGTCGGCAGACACAATACCCAGTGAACCAAGCACATTGACGAACGTGCTTTGCGGGGCCTTGAGATGAATACGCACAGTGAGAGGGTCAAGGACGTGTGCATCAAGGAAATTGCCCATGTCTACCTTGCCCCCGCTCGCGGCGGCATTGTTGTAGGTATACGCAACGTCCTTGGCTGTCAAGGCTGAGCCGTCGGAAAACTTCAAGTCAGGTTTGAGCGTGAGGGTCCATGTTTTGCCATCCGCACTGGTTTGATAATCGCTAAGCAGAAAGCGGCTCCAGGACAGGTCTTCGTTCTGCTTGAGCAAGGGACTGTGCAACAGCAAATAGCTGCCGTGGCTCCAACCGAGCATGGGATCGAACCCCTCAGTGGGTTCATCACCAATAGCCAGCTTCAGGGTCCGACCTTGCGATGAATACACCGGCGTCGCCAACACACTCAGCAAGGTCGCAGCCACCAGGGTTTTGCATAGCCAGGCGATCTTGGGCATTCGCCCTCCAAAAAGAAGTAGCATCGGCGCAATAATTAAGTAACGACCATACACACTTGCGGATGCCCAACAGTAATAGCAGCGCAGGTTCAAAAATCCAGTTATGCATCTGATTTTTTTAGTATTTATTACCTCTAACGACTGACTTAACGTCAAGGAAACCACCTGATTATGCTCATCGCTCAAGGCCAGCGGCTCGCGCTGACAACCCTTACTCACGAGATGCAGATAACGCTGACCATCAATATTAAAAGCCCGTTAACACTCGATTGCGTGTGTTTTGGCCTCGATGCACAAGGCAAGCTGTCTGACGACCGCTATATGGTTTTTTTCAATCAACCCGTATCCCCCTGCCACAGCTTGTCGCTCTCTGACGGAAACGCATTCAGCATCGACCTCGCTCGCGTGCCTGCGACGATTGAACGACTGGTGTTCAGCGCCTCAGTTGATGGAAACGGCAGCTTGCGTGATATCCAGTCAAGCAACTTCACCGTGATGCATGCGGATCAGGAGCTTGCCACTTGCCCTTTCAACGGCGCAACTTTCGCCGAAGAGAAAGCCATCATGGTGGTAGATATTTATCGCAAAAATGGTGAATGGCGCCTGGCAGCAAACCTGCAAGGTTTCAACGCTGGCCTGGCAGCATTAGTGAACCACTTTGGGGCAACGGTCATCGATACGCCTGCTTCAGCGCCTGCAAAAATCTCCCTGGAGAAAAAAGTCGCGACCGCTGCACCGCAATTGATCAGCTTGGCCAAAAAAGCCCAAATCAGTCTTGCAAAAGCCAATCTCGACAACGTAAAAGCTCGCGTAGGGCTGGTGCTCGATGCATCAGGCTCAATGCACGGCCAATATGCCAAGGGCCGTGTACAAGAAGTGATTAATCGCCTGCTGCCACTGGCCGTGCATTTCGACGACGACGGGGCCTTGGATTGCTGGGCATTCGGTGCCAAAACCTGCCAGTTGTCACCCGTCACACTGAGCAACTATCAACACTTTGTTGAACAGGATAACGAGGGCTGGCGCGACTGGAATGTGGGACGGCGCATCAATGACGAACCCAAAGCCATGCGCCAGGTGATCGACTATTACCAGCAAAGCGCAGACCGTACACCGGTCTACGTTCTGTTCATTAGCGATGGCGGCGTCAGTGAAAACCGCGCCATTACCCAACTGATGATCGAAGCCGCCAAACTGCCGATTTTCTGGCAGTTCGTGGGCTTGGGCGGTCGCGGATACGGTGTGCTGGAAAAACTCGATGATATGCCGGGGCGGGTAGTCGACAACTGTAGTTTTTTTGCGCTGGACGACCTCAATGACATCAGCGAAGAACAACTGTACGACCAGTTGATGGAAGAGTTCCCGGACTGGCTGAAGGCCGCAACATCAGCAGGCATCTTGGGCTGACCTTACACGCTCAGAGGCTTGTCAGAGCCGCTGAGCGACCTTGTGCTATACCCATATGGAAGATTTCCTGGCGCCAAACAGACTTCACTGACAGAGGTTCGCATGTTCAAAGCACTAGCTGGTCACTTGAAAGACAGAAACGTCCACACGATCAACGCCTTGCCATCGAACAACATCGAACTGTTCGACTGCTATACCGGCTTGGTGATGGGACTCCTTTACCGAAACTTTCCCCTGCCCGTCAACATTGATTCTTCCGACTTCATCGACTACAAATCCCCCCATGACATTAATCGGGAGGCTTGCGAAAAAGAGGAACGTCTTTTCCTTGCCACGATTAAATGGCTGGCTGACGTGGGGTACATCCATTTTGACGGCATGTCAGGCATTTCGTTTTTCGAGGTCATCCTGACCAACAATGGATTACACATTTTGCGTGCAAAACCTGAAGGCGCGGAAACGTCAACCACCATTGGCGAAAACCTAGCGCTATGCCTGAAAAATGACGACAGCGCGGACCTCCGCCGAATGGTAGGAGAGGCGCTAAGCCTAGGGAGCCGCCTACTCAACCCGATGATCCGCTCGGGGATTTGAGCCAAGTTCAATGATCAGCATGCCATTGCAAAACTTCTGTACCGGCCCTTTCTGAAAGCTTTGTCGGTTGACGCAGTGGTATACCCTCGTAGTGTGTGTATGCCGAATCACACCGCTTGGGTGACGTTACCTCCCCCTACAAATTCAAGTAATGCCAGCAAAGTAGGGAAAGCTGCATTAATAGCTTGGACTGATCTATTTACCGCTGCATTGAAGGAATTCTTACCCCCAGATTCATCTCGCGTGCCAATAGAGCCTTGCCCCCCTCCGAGTCATCCTTACCGGTTACGCCAGTCACCCCGGCTATGGAGGTCATTCACAGGGGCATTTGTACGGATTGTAGGCCCGTGCAGAAAAACACACGACACCAGTCAGTTGTTCGCAACGCGTTGTACCGGGAATCACACAGGCAGATTTACATGTCATGGCCATGGGAACACAGGGGGATCGAAAAAGTGAATAGCTCAGTAACTGACCGTTATCGGTATCCACCCACGCCCGTTATATTCCAAATTGATGATTACCTATAACCCACCCCCATCACGACCCACAAACAAGTTAATTGTCAGACAAAATAACGATTTATATATCCGCTCGTCAGGCCAAGCGTTCAAAAAATTCAAAAAACTTGCCCTAAAATTTAAATGTGCTTTTCTAGTGAAGCGGAACCGACCCATCGTCTTCAAAGGATGAAGTGATGAACACTACACATAAAGTTTCAACCCCTACTTTGTCAAAAAAAGAACAAACACAAATAAACGACATTACTCAAAAAATCACACAGCACAGTAATGATCTGCGCGCACGATATAAGCTATTGGGCTATCAGAACGTGATAGGTGCCAGTGTCATGGCCTTTTCTGTGGCGGGCATGGTAACCACGGGTACGCTGTATGTGAAAGGCCTGATACCTGGAGGGCTGTGCATTTTAATAAATGCTTTATTGACGTCACTCATACATGAATTGGAGCATGATTTAATCCATCGCTTATATTTCAGAAAACAACCCTTTGCACATAACCTGATGATGCTGCTTTGCTGGATCACCCGGCCAGGGATGCCAAGCCCTTGGCTAAGACGAGAACTGCACTTTCACCATCATAAAGAGTCGGGCACCGATACTGATGTTGAAGCATGGATTACCACCAGCGGTAGCCCGTGGGGCGCCAAGCGCTTATTAAAACTTGTCGATGGATTCATTTTTGGCATTGTGAATGCTTTGTGTGCGCCTACCTGGCGAGAAAAAATCAGATTAACGATTAAAGTGCTTCGCTTAAATGCACCCATGGGCCTTTTATACTGGGGCTGCTGGTATGTGTTCCTGGGGTATCACTTCTACACATGGGCGTGCTCTATGATGGGCCTTGCGTATCAGCCTTCCTCAACCACCTCCCTGCTGATGAGCGTGATTAATAGCGCAGTGGTTATCATCATCGCGCCCAATATAATACGCCAGTTTTGCCTGTTCTTTATTAGCTCCAACATACATTATTATGGCGATGTGATGCCCCGTAATGCTTTACAGCAAACTCAGGTCATGAATCATTGGTGGCTGTGGCCATTCCAGTTGTTTTGCTTTAACTTCGGAAGCACGCACTGCATTCATCATTTCGTGGTTAAAGACCCCTTCTACCTTCGCCAAATGACAGCAGCGTTTGCTCACAAGTTATTAGCCGAAGCGGGTGTTCGCTTTAATGACTTTGGCACCTATAAACGCGCCAACCGTTACACGCAAACTCAGACAGACACGTAACCCACATTACTACTCTGCATCCGCTGCACTTGCACAATCCAGCGACAGTGCACTGGCGTTAATACGCCTTCACCATAACCTTTGGCACAATCGCAATCACGACATCGTACACTCACGTTCGATAACAGCCACTTTAACCGCAGGGGGCCTTAAGCATGGAAGCAAAAGGGATATGGGCGAAAGAATTCGAAAGCGTCAAGTGTGCTTTTGAGTCTATCTTTAATGATCCACAGGAGCGAGGGGGAGGACTCTGCGTTAAGATCGGCGATGAAACTGTCATTGATATATGGGCAGGCTCATCGGATCTTGAGGGCAATAAACCTTGGCTGGAAGATACATTGGTCAACACCTTTTGCGTTGTCAAACCGTTCGCAGCAGTTGCTGCATTAATGCTGGTTGAGCAAGGGAAATTAGAACTAGACATCCCAGTGGCTCATTACTGGCCGGAGTTCGCACAGGGCGGCAAAGGGCAGATTACCTTGCGCCATGTAATGAGCCATACCTCCGGGATTCCGGCGTTGAGACTGCCGGACCACAATCCTGCGATGTATGACTGGGAGCATATGGTTAATGTCTTGGCTGCTGAACCCTTGTGGTGGAGACCTGGCTCAGAGCTAGGGTATGGCACCACAACCTATGGCTGGATCATTGGAGAACTGATACGCCGAACTGACGGTCGCAACCCTTGCACTTTTATCCGTGAGGAAATAACCCATCCCCATGGGTTAGAAGTTCACCTGGGCGTTGAAGAACACCATTATTGTCGCATCGCCCATTTTGACGCGGCTAAAGGACGAATCGGCGATCCTTACTCCAAGCAATTACGAGATCTGGTTGTGACCCACTCAGAAGATATTTCAACCCTGGCATTTACCAACCCAGGCATGACGCCCAAGCGCTCATCTGACCCCAGGTGGTGGGCCTTCCAACAGCCCGGTGCATGTTCACACAGCACGGCAGGTGGTTTAGCCGGCTTTTACAGCACATTACTGGCTGGGCGTTTGATCAGTAGAGAGATGCTCAATGAGTTCACCAAAGAGCACAGCAACGGCATGGATCGCATTTGGAAGCGACCAATGCGTTATGGCCTAGGTTGCATGATGGAGCAAAAAGCCGATCCGGATGCCTCGCACTGCATGGGGCCTAACACCTTTGGACATATAGGCCTGGGCGGTCCAATTGCCTTCGCCGACGCTGAACGTGAGATCAGCTTCAGCTTTGTGACAACCACCTCAGGCGCTCACACAATGATTGATCCACGCGCTCAGCAACTTGCAGCGCTTGCCTACGCGGTAATCTGAAAAACGCAGATCAACTTGCCAGACAAAAGTGGCAAGTTGATCTATGTATTATCCCGATCGCCACACCGACCCTTTTCAATTTCAACGTGGTCTGCAACTGCACGAAAATTTGCCGGTGATTAGCGGCTGTTCTAAAAGTCAGACTGCTAGTTGCAGCTACTTCTGCGTGTGTCTGCTGTGCGATGGCTGCGCCTCTGATTCAGGTGCTGGGATGTGATATTTGGGGCAGACACGTTATCTACGAGTTTTTTGTAACGCACTTACTTGATTTTTAGGGTGACTTTACCTTTTGATCTGCCCTGCTCGACGTACCGCAACGCCTCTGCAGTTGATTCAAAAGGGAAGACACGATACTGCGGCTGCCAGCAGCGCTTGGGCTTTGCGTAAATAGTTCGTTGACCCGACTGCGTAGTGGCGACCGCAACCCCTACTTGGTTGTCACAGAGGACGGTCGGAAGGTGACTGCGCCCATGCTGCGCCTGCGCTTTGATGATGCTCGTAACGAGGCAATCAAACAGGAAGGAGAATGGCGATATCAAGCTGGCCGAGAGCATTCGGTGGTTTCAATTCCGCGATATCCGCCCCAAAGCAGCGAGTGAAACCCTAGATTTGGGTGACGCAAGCCGTCTTCTGGGGGCATACCGACAAGCGAATAACTGAGACGGTTTACCGTCGGGCTGGAGAGATAGTGAAGCCCACCCGCTGAGTTAAATTCAGCCCGACTTGCGGAAACGGCCGGAACAAATGCGCAAACGACACAGCTCGCAGAGAAAACTTCCCCAAACCCCAGAAACGACAAAGCCCGCCAAAAGGCGGGCTCTGCGGTGTAGCAATATGGCGGAGGCGATGGGATTCGAACTCATGGACCTGTTACAGTCGACGGTTTTCAAGACCGTTGCCTTAAACCACTCGGCCACACCTCCTAACGTTGTTGCGGGCGCCATAATACCTGAATGAAACACGTTGTCAAACTCTCTTGAGCGCTTGTTACAGAGCCTCTGCTATGATCTTTGCTACTTAACATTTCCAAACACAGGAGTATCGCCATGCGCGAACAGGATTACGCTGTTAATAACAGCGTGCAGGCCGAGCAGCTAGAGGTTAGCCGTGTCCTGCGCAACACTTATGGCTTACTCGCTTTGACACTGGCTTTCAGCGGTGTGATGGCGTTTGTCGCACAACAGATGCGGGTCGGGTACCCAAATATTTTCGTGGTGCTGATCGGCTTTTACGGGCTGTTCTTCCTGACTAACAAGCTGCGTGACTCGGTTTGGGGTTTGGTATCGACGTTCGCACTGACCGGTTTCATGGGTTTCCTGTTGGGCCCAATCCTCAACCGCTATCTGGGCATGCAAGGTGGCGCCGAGGTTGTGGGGTCGGCGTTTGCGATGACAGCGCTGGTTTTCGGCGGCTTGTCTGCTTATGTACTGATCACCCGTAAGGACATGAGCTTTTTGGGTGGCTTCATTACCGCAGGCTTCTTTGTGCTGCTGGGGGCGACGCTGGCGAGCTTCTTCTTCCAGATCAGCGGCCTGCAATTGGCTATCAGCGCAGGCTTTGTGCTCTTCTCGTCGGTCTGCATCTTGTTCCAGACCAGCGCCATCATTAATGGCGGTGAGCGCAACTACATCATGGCGACCATCAGCCTGTATGTTTCGATCTACAACCTGTTCATCAGCTTGCTGCAAATCTTCGGCATCATGAGCCGCGACGACTAATCATCACCCGCAAGGTAAAAGCCCGCTTCGGCGGGCTTTTTATTGCCTGTTGCAAGCATCTTTGAGCGTCTGGCTTTATGATTACCGCAGTTTTGCCGAGAGCCTTCCATGAAATTTGCCATCGCCCTTTATTCAGCGGCCCATTCGCCCTCCTCACGTCGAGCACTTCGGTTTGCCGAAGCCGCATTGGCCGGAGGCCATGAAATCGTGCGCCTGTTTTTCTACCAAGACGGTGTGCACAGCGCATCAAGCACCATCGTCACACCTCAGGACGACCAAGATATCGCGCAACAATGGGCAACCTTTGTCACTCAAAACCAGCTTGATGGTGTGGTGTGCATTGCTGCTGCCTTACGACGCGGAGTATTAAATGAGGATGAAGCCACGCGCTATCAGCGGTCTGCGGTCAATCTAAAAGCCCCCTGGGAGCTGTCTGGACTCGGCCAGTTACATGATGCCATTCAGTCTGCGGATCGACTGATCTGTTTCGGTGGGGCGTGATATGTCTACATCACTTTTGATCATCAGCCGGCAGGCGCCATGGTCCGGTCTCACCGCTCGCGAAGCACTGGATATTGTTTTAGCCGGTGGGGCTTTTGACTTGCCAATGGGACTTCTGTTTCTGGACGATGGCGTGTTTCAGCTTGTGCCTGATCAACAATCGGGCGCCATCGAGCAAAAAAATCTGACGGCCAATTTGCAAGCTTTGTCATTGTTTGGCGTCGAAAACGTGTTCGCCTGTAGTTTCAGCTTGGAAGAACGCGGTCTCGCGCGCACTGCGCTGACAGTGGCTGATGTGCAATCACTGGAACTGGAAAAAGTCCGCGAACTTATCGCCCGTTATGACCAGGTAATCACCCTCTGATGTCGACCTTACATGTCCTGAATCACTCGCCCTTTTCAGACAGCCGATTTGGCAGTTGCTTGCGAGTCATGTCCACTCATGACGCGCTCTTGCTCTGTGGCGATGCCGCTTACGCCTTACAACCGCATAGCCGTGCGCGTGAGACGCTCGACAACATGAAAGCCGAACTGAAGCTCTTTGTGCTGGATGAAGACTTGGTGGCCCGCAATCTTCAATGCCCGAACTGGGCTACCCGCGTCGATTACCCAGCTTTTGTAGCGCTGACAATTCGTTATGACAAGGTCAATACCTGGCTATGACTGCACTCACCCTCAAGAGCAAAACCATAGAACTGGATAAGGAGGGCTACCTCGTTGACCTCGACGACTGGTCCGAGGACGTTGCCCAGGCACTGGCGGCGCAAGCAGGCATTGAGCTAAGCCCTGAACACTGGGAGATCCTCACGTTACTGCGCAGTTTCTATCAGGAGTTCGAACTCTCACCTGCGACCCGCCCGCTGATCAAATACACCGCGCTCAAACTGGGAGCGGACAAGGGTAACAGCCTGCACCTCAACCGCCTGTTTAATGGCACACCTGCCAAACTCGCTGCCAAATTAGCGGGCCTGCCTAAACCGACTAATTGCCTATGAACACGCCTGCTGAACTGATCCTTGAAACCCCGGCCGAACACCCCTTTGCACAATTTGTACGCATTCTGGGTAAAGGCAAACGCGGCGCGCGCAACCTCACGCGCGAAGAAGCACGCGAAGCCATGGGTATGCTGCTTGACGAAAAAACCGAAGCCACGCAGTTAGGCGCCTTCCTGATGCTGCTGCGGCATAAAGAAGAAAGCCCCGAGGAGCTGGCCGGTTTTGTTGAAGCGGTACGTGAACGTCTGGCAGCGCCCGCAATCAAGGTCGATATCGACTGGCCCACGTACGCTGGCAAAAAACGCCATCTGCCCTGGTATTTGCTGGCGGCCAAATGCCTGGCGCAAAACGGCGTACGCATCCTGATGCATGGCGGTGGAGCCCATACCGCCGGGCGTCTTTACAGCGAGCAACTGCTTAACGAATTGGCCATCCCGTTGTGCCGCGATTGGCCCAGCGTCGAAGTCGCGCTGGATAACGGCAACCTTGCCTTTATCCCTCTGCAAGACTGGGCCCCGCAATTGCAGCGCATGATCGATTTACGTAATACCTTGGGTCTGCGCTCCCCTGTCCACTCCCTGGCGCGCCTTCTCAATCCACTGGGCGCACGCTGCGCACTGCAAAGCATCTTCCACCCGGGCTACCAAGGCGTGCACCGAGAAGCCAGCAGCCTACTGGGCGATACGTGCATCGTGATCAAGGGTGACGGCGGTGAAATTGAAATCAACCCCGACACACTTAGCCACCTTTATGGCACAACCGCAGGGGTCAACTGGGACGAAGAATGGCCCGCACTGTCCACTCAACGTCATGTAAAACCAGCAACGCTGGACACTGAACACCTTAAAGCGTTGTGGCGTGGCGACGTGGAAGACAGCTATCCACAATTGGCCTTGCTTTCCACCATGGCCCTGGCTTTACGCGGACTGGGCACGCCACGCGAGCACGCTTTTGAACGCGCCCGCCTTTATTGGGAAAACCGTGACAAATCGATTTAACCGATGCTTAACGCCCAGCTTTTGCGCTATTTGTTCGAACTCCAGCCTCTAGACTGACCTCCAAAGCAAAACTGCCAGGAGCAACTCATGGGCTTATTGATTGATGGACAGTGGCACGACCAGTGGTACAAGAGCAGCAAAGACGGCGCCTTCCAGCGTGAGCAGGCGCAACGTCGAAACTGGATCACCCCTGACGGCTCGCCTGGCCCAACGGGGGTGGGTGGCTTTAACGCCGAGGCCGGGCGCTATCACTTATACGTGTCACTGGCCTGCCCATGGGCGCATCGCACCCTGATCACCCGCCAGCTCAAGGGCCTGGAATCACTCATTGGCATATCGGTGGTCAGTTGGTTGATGCTGGAAAATGGCTGGACCTTTGACACATCTTTTGGCGCCAGCGGCGATCACTTGAACGCCCTTAGTGACTTGCATCAGCTGTATACACTCGACACCTCTGATTACAGCGGACGCGTGACAGTCCCCGTGCTGTGGGACACCCAGCAGCAATGCATCGTCAGCAACGAGTCTGCTGACATCATTCGAATGTTTAATAGCGCCTTTGATCCCCTCACCGCCAACACACTGGATTTGTATCCCCAGTCCTTGGCCTTACAGGTGGACCACTGGAATCAAAGGATCTACCCGGCGCTTAACAACGGCGTTTATCGAGCAGGATTTGCGACCTCACAATCAGCCTATGAGCAGGCCTTCGACGACGTGTTTGCTGAACTTGAACACCTCGAAGCCCATCTTTCGAAACATCGCTACCTGGCGGGCGAATACCTGACCGAAGCAGACATCCGGCTGTTCACAACCCTGATCCGCTTTGACGCGGTGTACCACGGCCACTTCAAGTGCAATGAGCAAAGGATTACGGACTACTCAAACCTGTCCAATTGGCTACGCGAGCTGTATCAATGGCCCGGCGTTGCAAGCACCGTGGACTTCACCCATATCAAAAGCCATTACTACGCAAGTCATCGCACCCTGAACCCCACAGGTATCATTCCCAAAGGCCCCGCCCTGCACCTGGCCGTCGAACACGATCGTAATCGCTTAAAAGGTCAGGGGATATTTACCAAGTGACTCTTTACAGACACGTCAGCACTGGCGCTGCAAGTCGGGTGCCAGTAGCATCGCCAGCATTGATCAAGAGAACCCTCCATGCTTATCCCTTACGAACAGCTTGAACCCGATACCCTGACCCGCCTTATCGAAGATTTTGTCAGTCGCGATGGCACCGATAATGGAGATGACACCCCCCAAGAGACACGCATTCTGCGAGTGCGCCAAGCACTGGGCAAAGGCCAGGCGGTGATTTTTTTTGATCTTGAAAGTCAGCAATGTCAATTGCTGCCCAAACATGCGGTGCCCAAAGATTACTTTGATTAACACTTGCCCAAAGGGCTGATCGGTAACCGCCCGCCTTGTTCTTTTCGGATGCGCTCATAAATTTCCGAACGATGAACACTGACTTCCTTGGGGGCCTCGATGCCCAGGCGTACATGGTTACCGTTAATCGCGATAATCCGCATAGTAATGTCTTGATTGATAGAAATGTATTCGCCGACGGTACGACTCAGAATCAGCATGGCTCTCATCCTGCAAGATAGGTGGCCACAAAGACTGCAACGCGCAATAACCTCCTTCAATCCCTACAATAAAAATCAGTAGCGACCTACTAATAAAGCGCCTAATTCCTACAGCAAAAAACATCCTTGCCTACGCATCGCAGCGATAAGTCACGTAACCCGACGAATTTAGCTCAAGAACTCGACACTCGCGGCCCCAACAAAATGATGGTCGCCCCTATCACGCACAATCCAACACCCACCCAATCCGAGGCCAAAGGCCTGACTCTTTCCACGGCCGCCAGCCAGGCAATGGATGTGACGATATAGATTCCGCCGTACGCGGCATACGCCCGTCCTGCATAAACAGCTTCCACTTTGGTCAAGAGCAGCGCGAACAGGGTGAGACTCAATACAGCCGGCACAATCCACCACGCACTCTTACCCTGCCTTAACCACATCCAAAACCCGTAACACCCGGCAATCTCAAACAGGGCAGCCAAAAAAAACCAGACGTAATTGAGCATGATTAATCTCTGAGCATGAGCAAACGCGCACCCTACCTGCGGCTCTACCGACGGGCAATACCTGAGCGCGGCAATCAACTTAAATAAGTTTGAATTAATCCCCAGTCGCAGCAGTCGGACTTTATAAGCACTGCCTGGCCTTGTTTCTCAAGCAGCGCCCTGCACCCCTTGCTTGTTGCTTGATCTCATTAATAAGGAATTCACCATGACCACCATCCTTCTCATCGTCCTGATCCTGCTGCTGGTCGGCGGGCTGCCTGTGTTTCCTCACTCTAAAAGCTGGGGTTACGGCCCCTCAGGGATTATTGGTGCCGTGCTGGTCGTACTCTTGATTCTCTTACTGCTTGGCAAGATCTAGCCCTGTTGAAAGCCGGCTCGACGCGCAATAAAAAAGAGGCCCTAGGGCCTCTTTTTTATTGCTTCATGACTTACTTCGGATCTGCAACACCCGCCGTGTTATCGAGCAAACTTTTGGTCGCGGTCTGCAAGAATGACTCAAGTTTTTGTTTGAGCTCGGCTTCATCTGGCGAACCGGTCACGACCTTGGCTTCAGGCGTGGCGCCCAATGTGTATTGCCACACTTTGGCCGGCATCTCCTTGGGTTGAACCAGCAAGTGATCGCCGCTAATGATGGCCACCGTCTGATCGCTACCCGACGGTTTGATCACACCACTGCCTTTATCGCCTTCAGGCAAGGTCAACAAGTCACGGCCCCAGCACTGTTGGCGGAACTCGCCACCCAGACGGCCCATGATGGTCGGCACGATGTCGACTTGAGTGCCCACGATGTCGCTGCGCGGACCAAATTTCTCCTGGATACCCGGACCAATCAACAGCAACGGCACGTTGAAGCGGCCCAGGTCCATCTCTGAAATCTGCTGTTCGTTACCGAAACCGTGGTCACCCACAACGACAAACAGGGTTTCCTTGAAATACGGCTCCTTGCGGGCCTTCTCAAAGAACTGACCCAATGCCCAGTCCGAGTAACGCATGGCGGTCAAATGTTCATTCAGCGAACCACGGTCCGTCACCGGCTCAACCGGCAACGGTGTCGGCAGCGCGTACGGCGTGTGGTTGGACAGCGTTTGCAGCAAGGCATAGAAAGGCTCTTTGCCTTCACGCTTTTTCAGTTCCTCAAGCCCGCGGTTAAACATGTCCTGATCGGACACGCCCCACGTAGGATCGGAGAACACCGGATCAACGAAATCGTTACGACCTACAAAGGTCGTCATACCCTGATTACTGAAGAAACCGGATTGGTTGTCCCACGCGAAATCACCGTTGTACACATACACGTCATCAAATTTGCGTGCGCTGAGCAACTCAGGCAAACCCGACAACTTGTGGCTGCCTTCCGGGGTCTGCATCAGGTATTCAAAGCCTGGCAAGTTCGGGAAGCACGCCATCGTGGCAAACATACCCTGATGGGTGTGGGTGCCATTGGAGAAGAAGCGATCGAACAACAGACCTTCTTTCGACAGTTGGTCGAAGTACGGGGTGATGTTGCCTGGACGGCCCAGCGCGCCAACCGAATGGCCAGCAAAACTTTCCATCAAGATGACCACAACGTTCTTGATCGGCAGCGTTTTTTCGGCCGGTGGCGTGGTGTCACGGCGTACAGGGGCGGTGTCCGGGTCGACCAGCTTGTCGTTATCGGTCAGCAACATTTCACGCACGGTGCTCACGGCAACCGGGTCTTCCAGGGTTGCTTTCCAGATATTGGTGCGCTCGTCAGAAAAGCGGCTTTTCGCAGCAGCGATCAACGAGAGCGAGCCATTGAGGCCCAACTGGTTAGCGAAGTTGGAATCAGTTGTGTACGCATCGCCCCAACGCAGCGGAGGACCTTGGCGCAGAGTGCCGCGAGCCGCCACCACACACACCAACAGCACCACGACGAAGACAGCAATGCGCGCATACCAAGGGGCCGCAGCGCGAATAGCGCCCGTACCCGCGGCCGGCAGTTGCGGACGTGTGACACGATCCGCAGCACGAAAGGCCAAATACAACACCACGGTGCCCACCGCCCACGCCAACAAGTAGCGCACCACAGGGAAGCCATACCAGAGCATGCTCATGACCGTTTTAGGGTCTTCTTTCACATACTGGAACACCAGACCGTTCAACCGTTGATGAAACTCACGGTAGAAGTCCATCTCCATCAGGCCCAAAAACAGTGCCAGGCTAGAGGCCGCGATCAACCAGAAGCGCATCACACCACGCTGGACCATCGCCTTGACGCTGAGCAAGGCCAGCAGCAGTGGAATGCTGAGATACACCACGATGCGCAGGTCAAAGCGCAGGCCGTTCGCGAACGCTTCCAAAAAAGTCGACGCCGGGGTGTCGAGGATCATTTCCCGGTTGTAAACCAGCAATGCAACCCGAAGCAGGGTAAACATCACCATCATGACCAACGCGCACAACAGCGTAAAAGCCAGATGCGATTTAACGGTTGGTTGCAACACACGCGTTCCAGCGTGCTGTTGTCTTAGGGCGTCCGGGTTTGCCATGTCGTTTTAGGACCCATTGGTTCAGTTGGTATGACGTGGATTGCGCATCGCCCCGCCTGGGCAACAACACCCTGAAGTACTGGCGTGGCGGGTCATGCACGGTGGGCAAATGTTGCACGATCATCGGTGGTTTTCCACTGATGGCGTGCTTTTATAACGTAGAACGCGACAGCCTCTGACTTGAAAGCCTCACCCCAGAGCCTTGTAGCCGTTATTGGTGCATAAAATGCGAGCGCGAATTCTCTTAAATGGAACGTGAAAATTTCGTTCAAAGCATAACTTGAAACAAAAGAAAGGGCCTTTCGGCCCTTTCCTATATCAGACGGTTTTAATCGTTGCTGGGCTTGTTCACGGCCTGCAACACGTATTGTGGCAACGCGAAAGCACCGAGATGGATTTCAGGGTTGTAGTAGCGCGTCACAATACCGCTACCTGCAAACCGCTGACGCAGGGTATCCAGTGACACCTTACGGTAATCGTTGTTGGTCGAGCCCCAAGCAAACGTCATCGCTCCGCCAATGTAAGTCGGCACGGCCGCCTGATAGAAATGCCAGTCTGCAAACAGGCTGCGCAGGCGACCCGCCGTGGTTTTGACTTCACCCAACTGCATGAACGGCGTGCCATTTTGCGTGACCAGAACCCCGCCTTCATTCAGGCACCGATGGCAGGCCTCATAGAAGTTTTCCGAGAACAACACTTCACCCGGACCAATCGGGTCGGTGGAGTCGGAAATAATCACATCAAACTTTTCGTCGGTGGTGGCTACAAAACGCATGCCATCGTCAATTACCAGGTTCAGGCGTGGATCGTCATAGGCGCCTTTGGAATGGTTGGGCAAAAACTGCTTGCACATGTCCACCACGGTGCCATCGATCTCGACCATGGTGATGTGCTCAATACCCCGGTGCTTGGTCACTTCGCGCAACATGCCGCCATCGCCGCCGCCAATGATCAGCACACGTTTGACCGTGCCGTGGGCCAGGATCGGCACATGGGTGAGCATTTCGTGGTAGATGAATTCATCGGCTTCGGTGGTCTGAATAACGCCATCGAGCGCCATGACGCGGCCCATCACCGGATTTTCGAAAATCACCAGGTGCTGGTGATCGGTGCGCACTTCGTGCAGCAGCTTGTCCATGCGAAAGCGCTGGCCATAGCCTTCATACAACGTTTCTAGATAGTCGGTTTTAAGCGCTTCGGTCATGGGAAGTCCCCTTGAATGCTGGTGGCAACGGACGGTCACCCGCCCATGATCGACAGTTGAACGGTGTGCCGCGACGGCACACACGTTCAATTGCCCAAGAAAGGCGCGCATTCTACGTCGAGGAACATGACAGGTCGAACCTTGACGCTGACAAACTCAATGAGCTGCCACGCTAGCAGGTGGCAGCCCACAGGCAAACGGGTCAGATTCTGACATTGCCCCTTGGCCCCGCGATGGCCCAGATCACCAGGCCCAACACCGGCAGGAAGATGATGAGCAGTACCCAAAGGATTTTCATCCCGGTTTCGGCACCGCTTTTCAGCACGTTGATGATGGCCCAGATATCCAGAGCCAGAATGATCAGGCCAATCAGGCCGTTAAACGTGGAACCCATGATGACACTCCTGAGTGAAGGGCTTGTTCACTTAGGATAGTCAGCCGTGGCCAGGGTTCCGTTATTTATTACAGGCCAATACTTCAGACGTGGACAGCCACTTTCAAGGCTTCCAGTGATGGCTCGGCGTGAATACCGACTTCACCACACAGTTCAAGCACGCGGGGTACGTCATTGCCATACACCAGCACCACCTGAATCTCGTCGTCCAGCGGCTGGCTGAGGTTCATCAGCACATAACCGTCATTGTCCTTGTTCATGCTGCCCATCTGGATTTGAATCCGGTTCAGGGCTGTCAGGGCTTCAGTTTTGGCCAATTGCTTGGGTTTGATGTTGAAAGCAACACCCGGACCAAACGAGGCGACAATCTGCTCAAACAGATCCATGTACGTGTCGGCCTGAAACAAAACCGTTTCAGGCAGGCTGCCGATCACGACCCATTCACCCAACGAAATCGGGAACGTGTCGTCGTAGTTAATATCTGGATTGGCCGCAAGAAACGCGTCTGGATCAGCGTAAGCCTGGGCTGCCTCGTCCGCGATTTTAGTGATGTCGTTTTCGTCCATGCACCCAGAGCTGATTTTGCTGATGAGTTCTACGAGAGCGGTTTTCATGGGCGAGGCCTGTCACAGGTAAATTTGAGGGCGCGCAGGATATATCAAATGCGCCCCTCAAGGCAGGCTATCAGCCCAACAGCTTCTCAAGTTGGGCTACTGTGTCGGTTGCGCCCATCGTTTTGGCGGCGTCCAGCGCAGTGATGCCATTGGCATCTTTGGCTTTGGGGTCTGCGCCTTTGCTGATCAGGTAATCAATGATCTCGGTGCGGTTAAACATGGCGGCCATCATCAACGCGGTGCGGCCATCGAACGATGCGCCTTCCACTTGCGCGCCGCCTTCAATGAGTGCTTTGACCACCGCCAGGTCACCTTTGAACGCAGCGCCAGCAATCGGACTTTGGCCGTTGTCGTTGCGCACCTCGGGATCAGCTTTGTGTTCAAACAAGACTTTCACCGCATCCACATGCCCGTGGTAGCTGGCCAGCATCAACAGCGTGTCGCCCTTGTGATTGCGCAAGTTCGCCGGCAGACCTTTGCTCAGCAAGGCGGCGAGCATCGCCGCATCGCCTTCGCGAGCCTTATTGAAAACCTGCTCGGCAAATTCAGCCGCTTCTTCCGGGGTCATCTGCCGGGGTGAGTCTGCGGGCTTGGTGTCGGACATTTGAGGCTCCAGGTGCGCTACAAAAAGAACGTAGTTTCCTGAGACCGGCAGGGCGTGTCATCCCTTTTTTATTGAAGATGGCCATAGCCGTCATTTATCAAGCCACTGGCGCGGCTTAGCGCAGCCTTAGCCCGCAAACCAGGCCCCGACGAATGGGCAAAATGCAGGATGCACGATGGCCTTTCATGCAGAATGCACGATGACTAACATTTTAAAAAATCATAACTTGTTGTTTTATAAGGTATTTTTAAAAAAACAATAGTGGCACAATCACTGCAATACCTACTCCATGCAAGCCCTTCATGAGCTAATGGAGCTGAAAGACATGAGCCTGATTCAAGAAAAATTCGCATCCCTGTTCTCAAACCACACCGTCACCACCCAAGCCCGCCCGGATGGCGGTGTGTTGCTGACGTTGTGCGACAGTGATGGCAAACAGACCCAGCGCTCTATTTCTTATGCGCAACTGCACACCGCGGAACAACTGACTTGGGTTATCAGTGCGATTCGCCGTGACCTGGCAGGCCAAGCCAGCGAACTGCCTACCATTTCGTTGCTGCAAAGCCAGAACCGCTTTGCCCTGCCGACCTATCACAACGCCTGATCGCGCCAGATACGACAGACAGCAAAAAGCCAGCAACCGCGATAGCGCGTTTGCTGGCTTTTTAACGCCTGGCTTACCGATGCTCAGGGATGCATCAAATCAATCTCGGCAAAACTTCTGACCGTGGTGTGGCCTTCGAGCTTTCCGCCTTCGCGAGCCAGCCCGCAGGTCAGCATGCCCGCTTCCTGCGCAGCATCCAGCTCTTGGACAATGTCGGAGAGAAACAGAATTTTGCCCGCCGGACAGCCAATCGCTTCCGTGATATGCCGATACGATTGCGCGTCACGCTTGGGGCCTGACGTGGTGTCGAAATACCCGCTGAACAAAGGCGTCAAATCACCCGCCTCGGAACAACCGAAAATCAACTGCTGCGCCTGAATCGAACCTGACGAATACACATACAACTCATACCCCTGCTGGTGCCAGGCTTTAAGTGCTTGCACCGCATCAGGGTACACATGGCCTTTAAGTTCGCCCGTTTCATAACCTTGCTGCCAAATCATGCCTTGCAACGCCTTGAGTGGCGTGGCTTTGCGATCCTCGGCAATCCACTGCTGCAAAATCTCGATCACCCGCTCTACATCGGCTTCTGGCTCCCCGCTGTCCAGGCGTACCGCACCCAATTGCATGGCCACGTCCGGGTCTTCGGCATGCGCACGCACGAATTCGGGAAGGTGTTTGCCCGCATAAGGGAACAACACATCGAATACGAAGCTGACCGCGCTGGTCGTGCCTTCGATATCGGTCAGGATGGCTTTGATCGGCATGTGAAATCCTTAGTCTTCGAGGCGCGGGAAGCGGTTGGCGATGTCCTCACCAGTAAAGTTTGCTACCCAGCCGTCAGGGTTATTGAACAGGCGAATCGCGATGAAATGCGGGTGCTCGCCCATGTCAAACCAATGCGGTGTGCCTGCGGGCACTGAGATCAAGTCGTTCTTTTCACACAACACCGCATACACATAGTCATCAATGTGCAACGTAAACAGACCACGTCCTGCAACAAAAAATCGTACCTCGTCTTCAGCATGGCGGTGTTCGTCAAGAAACTTGGCACGCAACTCGGCTTTTTGCGGATGATCACTGTTAAGGCTGATGACATCGACAGTGACGTAGCCACGCTCCGTCATCAATTGATCAATCTGCTGACGATACGCACTGATCACTTCGTCCTGAGCGGCGCCAGGCTGAATCGGTGTGGCCGCTTGCCAGCGATCAAAGCGCACGCCCTGCTCGCCCAGCGTCGCAGCGATGTCATCAAAATGGGTCAGCACTTTATTGGGTAATTCGGGGCTTGAAACGTGATAAACGGACAGGCTGCTCATGGGGCGTAATTCCTCGGCTTGGGCACGCTTGCGGCTTTTACAGGCCGTTGCGGCATACCCCTCAATCAGGTGGGTGTGTGCTCGTCGACGTCAACGGTTAAGCACGGCGCGGGTCTTTAGCTCACATTCAAACAAGAACTCGAACGCTTCGATCTGGCGCAAGGCATCGCTCATGCGCGCGCCCCAGGTGTACAGGCCATGCCCGCGAATCAGATAACCGACACAGTCTGGATGCGCTTCCAGCCACGGCTGCACCTTGGCGGCCAGGCGCGCAATGTCTTGATCGTTATCGAAAATGGGCACCAGCACCTTCGACTCGTGGGTCGACACGCCGCTGAACGCCTTCTGCAATTCGTAGTCCTCAAACTCGATACGGTCACCCGCCGTAATACGCGACAGTACCGTCGCGTTCACTGAATGGGTGTGTAACACCGCACCGATCTGCGGGTTCCAACTGTAAAGCTGGGTGTGCAGCAGGGTTTCAGCGGAGGGTTTTTTGCCCGGCTCAAGACTGTTACCGGCCAAATCTGTGGCCAATACATCCTCCAGGCCCAACTGGCCTTTGTGTTTACCCGACACGGTCAGCAGCGCTTCGCTGGCCGAGAGCCGGGTTGAGTAATTGCTGCTGGTGGCCGGCGACCAGCCGCGGCCATACAAAAAGCGCCCGGCGTTTATGATTTCCTGGCTCAGGTGTTCACGGGTAAGGCTCATGGCCTGTCCTCTTGCAGTCGAGTGGCAATGATAACGGCTGCGGCCAGCGCTGCGACGCTCGCCATACTAAAGGTGATAGTGGGGCCCAACGTGTTCCAGCTGTAACCGGCATACAGCGCGCCCATTGCGCCACCGATACCGGCCAGGGTGGCATACAAGGCTTGCCCCTGACCTTGCTGGCCCGGCCCGAAACTGCGCTGCACAAAAGTCATGGCTGCGGCATGAAAACTGCCGAAGGTCGCGGCATGCATCAGCTGCGCCAACAACAATGCCCCGACGTTATCAGCAAACGAGCCGAGCAACAGCCAACGAGCGCTGGCCAACAAAAAGCTGACCATCAGAACGCGGCGCAGTGAAAAATGCAGCAAAATGCGGCGCATGCCCATGAACATCAGCACTTCAGCCAACACCCCCAGCGCCCACAGCAAACCGATGACACCGCGGCTGTAACCCAGCGATTCAAGGTGCAACGTCAAGAACGTGTAATACGGCCCGTGACTCATCTGCATCAGCGCGACACAGGCGTAAAACGCCAGCACCCCGGGGCTGCGTAATTGCGCCAGAAAGCCGCCCGCCAGTGGTTGGCGGCCCTCGGTTGAAGGTTGAGCATTGGGCACCCACAGGCTGCACAGCACAATCCCGGCCATCACCACGATCAGCGCGACCGGGTAGACATCAAGGCTCAACCACTCAAATACCCGACCTAAAATCACCACGGTCAGAATGAAACCCACAGACCCCCATAAGCGGATCTGACTGTAACGCTCAGGCTGCTGACGCAAATGAGCGAATGTGATGACTTCAAATTGCGGTAACACGGCATGCCAGAAAAACGCATGCAACGCCATGACCAGCGCCAGCCACGCGTAGCTCTTGCTGACAAAGATCAGCGCAAAACTGAACAACGTACAGAGCGCGCCCAGCCGCACGATCAGCAAGCGTTTACCGGTGTAATCGCCGAGCCAGCCCCACAGGTTGGGGGCCACGCAGCGCATCAACATGGGGATGGCCACCAGCTCGCCGATTCGCGCACTGGAGAAACCAAGATGGTGGAAGTACAGCGCCAGAAAAGGCGCTGTAGCACCCAGCAAGGCGAAGTAAAAAAGATAGAAGCCTGACAGTCGCCAGTAAGGCAGAGGCGCCACCGTCGTCAGACCGTGGCGCTCAACAGGCTTTGCATTACAGCTGACCCAGCACAGGCGTACTGACACGCACCTCGGCATTCTGACCGCGATGACGCAGCAAGTGATCCATCAGCACGATGGCCATCATCGCTTCGGCAATCGGCGTGGCACGAATGCCAACACAAGGGTCGTGACGACCTTTGGTGATGACATCAACCGGGTTGCCGTGCACATCAATCGAACGCCCCGGTGTGGTAATGCTCGACGTTGGCTTGAGGGCCAGGTGCGCAACGATGGGCTGACCCGAGGAAATACCGCCCAAAATGCCACCCGCGTTATTGCTCAGGAAACCTTCTGGCGTCATCTCGTCGCGATGTTCGGTGCCGCGCTGGGCGACGCTGGCAAAACCGGCGCCGATCTCAATGCCTTTCACCGCGTTGATGCTCATCAGTGCGTGCGCCAGCTCGGCATCCAGACGGTCGAAAATCGGCTCGCCCAGGCCCGGAATCACGCCTTCTGCCACCACGGTGATTTTGGCCCCGACCGAGTCCTGATCACGGCGCAATTGGTCCATGTAGGCTTCGAGTTCCGGCACTTTGTCAGGGTCAGGGCTGAAAAACGCATTGTGCTCAACCGAGTCCCAGGTTTTGAAAGGGATTTCAATCGGGCCCAACTGGCTCATGTAGCCACGAATCACAATGCCCTGCGTCGCCAGGTACTTTTTGGCGATAGCGCCGGCCGCCACGCGCATGGCGGTTTCGCGTGCCGAACTGCGACCGCCGCCACGGTAGTCGCGTTCGCCATATTTGTGGTGGTAGGTGTAGTCGGCATGCGCCGGACGAAACACGTCTTTGATGGCGGAGTAGTCCTTGGACTTCTGATCGGTGTTACGAATCAGCAGGCCAATGGCGCAACCGGTGGTTCGCCCCTCGAATACGCCAGAGAGGATTTCGACTTCGTCGGCTTCCTGGCGCTGCGTGGTGTGGCGGCTGGTGCCCGGTTTGCGGCGGTCCAGATCGAACTGCAAATCGTCAACAGACAGCTCAAGCCCGGGCGGGCAGCCATCAACAATGGCGACCAACGCCGGGCCATGGCTTTCGCCAGCGGTGGTGACAGTGAACAGCTTGCCGTAGGTATTGCCGGACATGCAGGGCGCTCCATGAAAAACAGCCGAAAGAACTCAGCCTGGATAACTAAGCGCGCCAGTATACGCAGGCTGTCCAAGTAGTTCATCCTCGAACCTTATTCATCCGGGTTTGTCCAACCGGCACTCAGTCAAAGATGGCGAAATGATGCTCAGGATTCTGCTCGTGGCAATAACCTTTTTCAGTGCCGTGGCCCACGCCGCGGCACCCAATGTGCTACTGCGCCCTATCGAACTG
The DNA here is from genome assembly GCF_016812185.1 of Pseudomonas weihenstephanensis. Classification (NCBI taxonomy): domain Bacteria; kingdom Pseudomonadati; phylum Pseudomonadota; class Gammaproteobacteria; order Pseudomonadales; family Pseudomonadaceae; genus Pseudomonas; species Pseudomonas weihenstephanensis. The sequence continues at coordinate 592,729 of NZ_JAAEBV010000003.1, forward strand.
AACACCGCGAGTGGCACGCTGTATGGCTCACTGGTGTTACCCAAAAGCGACAAGCCCGTGCCGGTGGTGCTGATCATTGCAGGCTCCGGGCCTACGGATCGCGACGGCAATAACACGCAAGCCGGGCGCAACGACGGCTTGAAGAAACTGGCCTGGCGGCTCGCGCAAAGCAACATTGCCAGCGTGCGCTTCGACAAACGCGGTATCGCCCAAAGCCTGCCAGCGGCGCCGGACGAACGCACGCTTACACTCGACCAATACGTGACCGATGCCGTGGCCTGGGGCCAAAAGCTCAAGGCTGACCCACGTTTTGGCGATGTGTATGTGCTGGGGCACAGCGAAGGCGCGCTCATTGCCAGCCTGGCCGCACCGCGCATGGACGCATCCGGGGTTATTTCCATTGCCGGTACAGCGCGGCCCGTCGGCCAAGTACTGCGCGAACAATTGCAGCGTAACCATCTGCCCCCTTCCCTGCTGCAACGCAGTTTTGAACTGATCCACACATTGGAAGCCGCACGCACGGACGACAACGTGCCGCAAGCCCTGCAAGTGATCTTCAGGCCCAGCGTGCAGCCCTACCTGATCAGTCTGTTGCGCTACGACCCGGCCAAGGCCTTCGCTGCACTGACAATGCCCGCACTGATCATTCAGGGCACCCACGACATTCAGGTGGACGTCAACGATGCCCGCTCACTCAAAGCCGCCAAGCCTAATGCCGATTTGACCTTGATCGATGGCATGAACCATGTGATGCGCATCGTACCGATGGACATGAAGCGCCAAATCCAGTCTTACAACGACCCGAACCAGCGCTTATCCAGCGAACTGGGTGACGCCATTGTGCGTTTCATCATTAAAGTGAGCACACGCTGAGCCGTTAGCCCTCCAGTCCTGCGCATAACGGCCGATAAGGCTATGTCGGCAGCCTTTGTTTTGCCGACATACCGGGCTTGCACAGGATTCCGCCGTTATGAGCGACACCCCATCACATTCCGCCGAAGCTCAAGAGCCGGCGACCCCCGAAGCGCCGCCGCTGCCTTGGGCTGACGTGCAACCCGAGCATTTCAAAATGCTGCGGCTCGCGCCTTTGCAAACCGACCGCAACACCGGCGGTCGGCCGCTGCGTTTTGTGCAGTTCGGTTATGCCGAGCGCAACAACAAAGACCTCAGCCTGTTGCGCATGAACATCTTGTTGCCCGGTCAGCGGGTGCGCAAAGAGCAAAACCAGCTCGACATTTGGGTCGACCACGAAACCCGGCGCGTGAGTATCAGCCCTGAAAGCGGCTTGCAGGTGGAACCGTGGAATCGCGGCATCGGTCGCTTCCTGATGGCCCAGGCCATTTTATGGGCGCAGAAAAAATGGTCGACATACCGTGTCGACGGCATGGCACTGGCCAGCAAAGATGCCTTGAACGAAGACACCCGCCTGCGTCGCGACCATTTCTTGCGTATGCATGGCTTTGATGTGGTGTACGCCGACGGTCAGCATCTCAAAGCCAGCCTCGAAGACGTGCAAGTGGGTGAGCTGCTGAACAACTGGAACACCGAAAAAGTCCAGTTTGTGGAGATTCTTGAGGCCGCGCAAATGCTGCAACAGGCCGAACAGACCTTGCAGGAGCAGGAAGTCAAACTGCGCGAGAAAGAAGAAAAGGTCACTAAATACAAGCGCGAAGACACGGGGCTGCGTTTCACCATCACCTGCCTGGTGGCCTTTGCGGTGTTTCAGGCGGGGCTGCTGATCTGGATCGCCACACACCGGTAATGCCCACTGAAATTGCGCAGTCACGCGTAGTCGCTACTGGGTAGCACGAGGCTGCGAGCGGGCGTAAAGCCGTTCACGGCAGTGTGAAGACACACTGGGTGATTGCCTTTACGCCCGCTTTGCCGTCGATCGCAGCCTCGTGCCACTCGTCAACGGCTACATCGCCTTGCCCTTACACCCGTGACGCAAACAACGCTTGATGATTGCGGCACTGCTCAGCGGTGAGCATGAACACGCCATGACCGCCGCGCTCAAAATCTAGCCACGCAAAATCGACTTCCGGGTACAGCGCTTCCACATGCACCTGGCTGTTGCCCACTTCGACAATCAACAAGCCCTTCTCGGTCAAATGCTCACCCGCCTCGGCCAGCATGCGACGCACCAGATTCAGCCCATCATCGCCACAGGCCAGGCCCAGCTCTGGCTCGTGCTGATACTCAGCCGGCATGTCAGCAAAATCTTCGGCATCCACATACGGCGGATTGGACACGATCAAATCAAAACGCTGGCCCGGCAACCCGTCGAAACCGTCGCCCTGCACCGTGTACACACGCTCATCCACGCCATGACGCTCGATGTTTTGATTGGCCACCTCAAGCGCTTCGTACGACAGATCCGCCAGCACCACCTCAGCGTTCTGAAACTCATAGGCGCAGGCAATACCGATGCAACCCGAGCCGGTGCACAAGTCAAGAATGCGTGCAGGCTCAGCCGCCAACCAAGGTTCAAAGCGCTTTTCGATGAGTTCGCCAATGGGCGAGCGCGGGATCAGCACGCGCTCGTCAACGATGAACGACATGCCGCAGAACCACGCCTCACCCAGCAAATAGGCGGTTGGCACACGCTCTTCAATACGACGCTTGAGCAAATACTGAAGGTTTACCAGCTCATCATCTTCAAGACGGCAATCCAGATAGCTGTCAGCAATTTCCCACGGCAGGTTCAACGCGCCCAGCACCAATTGGCGGGCCTCGTCCCACGCATTGTCGGTGCCATGACCGAAGAACAGCTCTTCCCCATGAAAGTGGCTGACGGCCCAACGAATATGGTCGCGCAGAGTGCGCAGACGGGAAGTGATCAACGGTCTTACTCCTCAAAATCGACCGACGATTCTAACAGCCAAAACCCGACCCGGCCAAAGTTGTGCCCGGCGGTCACGCCAAACGCCTCCCTTCACACGCCAAACGGAGCAAAATCGTTCTGTTTTATACATTTTTGAACCGCCAATTCAATGCTTGACTTGGCTACAGCCCAACAACCACGGCGTTTACAAGAATGGGCATTCACATAAACGCCCGGCCAGTGGAGAATGTCGCAAAAGCCCCACTCAAAGGAGCCCCGAATGTCAGCTTTAAAAACGATGTTTCAACTGACTGGACGCGGTTATGCCGCAGCCACTCTGAGCAACGCCAGCCTGTTGATCATCGATGCGCAAAACGAGTACCTGAGCGGCCCTCTGGCCCTGTCGGGCATGGACGCCGCCACCGCCAACATCGCCCTTCTGCTTGAGGCCGCCCGCAAGGCCAACCGCCCAGTGGTGCACATCCGTCACCTGGGCACGGTGGGCGGCATGTTCGACCCCCAAGGCGAACGCGGCGAATTCATCAAGGGCCTCGAACCCCAAGGTGATGAGGTGATCATCGAAAAACGTATGCCTAACGCGTTTAACGATACAGGCCTGCAAAAAACCCTTGAGCGACTGGGCTCGCTCGACGTCATTGTGTGCGGTTTCATGAGCCACTCCAGCGTCAGCACCACAGTGCGTGCCGCCAAGGATTACGGGCTTCGCTGCACCCTGGTCGAGGACGCCTGCGCCACCCGCGACCTGCCTACCCGAGATGGCATCATCCCGGCTGCCGAGGTGCAACGCACCGAGATGGCCATCATGAATGACAACTTCGCAACCCTCGCGCTCACTCAAAACCTGATTTGATCTGACGCCCTGCTGATAGGCGGCGCCTGCTAACCGCCTATCTGTAATACCCATTTCCTACATATCAAACACCTATTTGCGACTCCACTCCGGAACAAGATGCGAGTCTTCCTGTCGAAGGCCCGATACTCTTTAAGGAAAGATCGGAATGAAGATCTCCGATGGTTTTGATGCGCGTCGGTTACGCCCCAAAGGCCCCAGCCATTGGCGCTCACGCTTTGTCTTGACGTTAGCGGCGCTGATCACGCTCTGTGGCTTGCTGATGGCACTGGCCGGTGTGGCGAGTGTGCTGGGCGGCCCTGCGGCCTTGAGTGAACTCAACGCCAACCCGGCCGGGGCTTCAGTGGTGCTGGGCATTGGCCTGCTAATCACTTGGCTGGGGATCTGGATGTGGCGCCGCCGTCGCCGTTACATGCGCCAGCCGCTGGGGCTGAACATGTCTGCACATTTAATGAAAAAGCACGATTAAGGCACATCCGCCGCACGCGGGTCGCCGACTTGGGTAAACTGGCGCCCCTTCGCGGAGGCTGACATGCAAGACGACGATTTTTCCCTGTTCAAAAACGAAATCCGCGGCGTGAAGCCGATCAAACATGATCGGGCTGATACCGGCAAACCCAAAGCTGACCGTGCACAACTGGCCAAACTGCGGCAAAACGCGATTGTGCGTAGCAATGAGACGATCATTGACGGCTTGTCAGACCAGTTTGTGATTGATGTGGGACCCGAAGATCAACTGAGCTGGTCGCGCGATGGCGTGCAAGAAAGCCAGATGCGCAAGCTCAAACTGGGGCAGATCAGCTTTGAAGGCAGCCTTGACCTGCACGGCATGACCGTCGAAAAGGCTCGCGAAACCTTGTGGGAGTTTTTGAGCGAAGCCACCCGGCTCGAAGTACGCTGCGTACGCGTGACCCACGGCAAGGCGGTGCGCCTGGATGGCAAACGGCCGATGATCAAAAGCCACGTCAACACCTGGCTGCGTCAGCACTCACAAGTACTGGGGTTCTGCTCATGCCAAGCCAAACACGGCGGCGCAGGCGCGGTGTACGTGATGCTCAAACGCACCATGATGGAGGGTCGCGACGAGTAAACGTCGCGACAAGGGCGTAGGCTCAGGCGCCCAACTCTTCTTTTCTCTTTTCAGACCAGGCGTGATCACACTCCGCACATTCATAGTCATAGCGATTGATCACAAAGGTCGTACTCATAAAGCGCGTATTGGTGCCGCGTGAATTTTTTTCGTGCACTTTGATACGTCCCTTGAAGCGATCCATCTCCTTGTGCCCCGTGCAGTCAAAATTCAGCGATTTGCACGATGGGCAACGATGACGGATGAAACGGTGCCATATAAAACCGCCCAAAATGGCCGCCAATAACAGCCCTATCCAAAGCAACCACTGCCCGCGGGCCTGACTTTCTTGACGAAGTTGCGTTTGCTGGCGCTGCTCTTGTAAAGCGACGGCCTGCGCCTGCTCGCGCGCAAGCGTGGCTTGCTGCTCGGCCTGGGCTTGCAGTTGCTGAGCCTGGCGCCTGGCGCGTTGCTCGCCATTGGCCTGTGCAATCCAGTATTTGAAGCGCGGGATGCCGTCAATGACCTTTTGCATGGCCTCAGTGCGCAAACGGTAGGTCGAGTCCTGAGTGGGATCATTTTGCAAATTACGCTGCGCGTACCAGTTACGCGCTTCTTGCAGTTCGGCCATTTTTTGCTGCTCAAGCCGATACTTCAAATACTCAAAGTCGGCGTCATCCCACTGCAACACCGGCTTGCCAAACAGCTTGGCCTGAGGATCACTCCAGGCTGACTCGCTCAATAGCCCCTGCACGTTATAAAAATACTTGGGATCAAACAGAATCGGGATCGGGTTATCGGCCGCCATCGCTGGAGCTGTCGGCGCAATGACCGGGGCCGCGACGGGAGCGGCAACTGGAGCGGCCGCAGGCACGCTTGAACTCACCCCGTTCAAAGCATCCAGTTGTTGCTGATAGGCTGCGGTCAAACACACAACGTTTGCCGAACACTGTTCACGCGGGCCTCTGAGCCACGCCAGTTGCCGACTCCTGACCTGAGGGTCCTGCGCAAGCGCCTGGCGATAAGTGCGCGACAACTGCTCATCCAGTGCCGACAACGTCGGATTGCCACAAATGGCATATTCGACCTGGGTGCTGGCCTTGGTGCAATCAAAACTGGCGGCGTTGCTGTGCGCCATGCCCACGCTGAAAATCAGCCCCGTCAACATCAGTGACGACCTGTGCAGTAATGCGTCCATGTCAGCAGTGCATCCTTAATCAAAAATTGGACTTGCCCGATTTGGCATCATTTAGCCATCAGGCGGGCATGCTATCGATTTTGCAGTGGGCAAACCAGATGCTCCGTTGCGAATACGCACTGCGCGTACACCCATCGCTCGACCTACGCGACTATGTGCGCCAAATGAAGTGCACCCCAAGTACCTGATCACCCTTCTCGGCACACACTTGCCGATGGGCGCCACCCAGGTACAGTCCACTCGATAACGGGATTGACCTTAGTGAGCATGGCTGCGCACGGTATAGGTGATTACGCCCCATATCGACAGATCATCCCCTTCCATTACTTGAAGATCCGGGTAACGGGGGTTCTCAGACTGGAGAATGACGCTCTTTCCCCGGATGCACAGACGCTTGCAGATGGGATCATTATTGAGCAAGGCCACCACGACTTGACCGTTGAGAGGTTCAACACCACGGTCAACCACTGCCAAATCGCCGGGATAGATGCCTGCACCTTGCATGCTGTCGCCATCGATCGTGACCAGGTATACCTGCGGCGCGCGAATATTCAGCAACTGATCCATGGAGATCTCCTTCTCAATATGGTCCGCTGCCGGAGAGGGAAAACCAGCCGGAACCTTAAACGTGCAAAGCGGCAGGCGAATGCCACCTTCAGAGATTGGACCCAGGGATGTGAAGCTCATGACGCGCGCCTTTAGCTAGCTGTATGTATATACAGCTGACTGTGTAGGACGATGCCGGTCAATTTGTACGTAGGATATTTCGACAGATGGATCGCGCCCGCTATAGCTTAGGCACGCGGTTGACCGCTTCAGCTAAAGCCAGCAACACGTCTGAAACGTGGTTTACAGCCTGGTCCAATTCGTCGAAGGCCTGGTGAATGGTTTGATGCTCATCCACCGTCTGCCCTCCCCTCAAAGAATGACGCCCCAGACTTTCGTCCTGCTCCAGCACCTGAATGCTCTCGCGCAGTTGTTCGACCTGCCGGGCAATGACTGCAAAGTGATCCTGCTTGGAACTTCCCATGATGTGGCCACCTCACAATAAACAGTACTGTTTAGAGACTACGCTCTGGCCAGGCGTTCCATTGGCTGAGGGTCAACACCATGTGCGGACGATTCGTTCAATATCAGGGCATTGCCGGTTATTTGGAAGTACTGGGTTCAGACAGTCCAATCCTGAACGGTTACGATAACCAGCCTATTGCACGCCACAACGTTGCCCCCGGGACCCGGGTAAATATCCTCCATGGGGATAACCAAGGTTTGCGGATAGACGCCGTCCACTGGGGCAGGAATTCCACATCACTCGCGGCAATCCTAATCCAATCAGACTCATCTCGCTCCACGCTAACCAAACCTGAACGTTTCAAAGAGGCCCCTGTTATTTTCACTTTCCATCCTGGGTTATCAATATTTACAACTTCAATACCAAATGAATGCTCCCAAATGCCATTGCATTGAACCTCATACCAGCCTTGTAAAAGCTCAACAAAATTTATATATCCCTGTATTGACTGAATTTACTGAATTGAAAATATTATAGATTTTTGATTAGAAAGCTCGCGTGCCATTTCAGTTTCATTTTTTGGCCCTTGCAATTTATTATCAGTGCAGCGTGGTAAACACTTAGCAAGCCCCAGCGGATCAACCCACCCCGTGGGACTAGGCCATACGCATACAGATTCAACCCACCCGCATAGCTGATCGGGTCTTTACTGATAAACCGCCCAACCCGGGGATCATAGTACCGATAGCGGTTGTAGTGCAGCCCTGTTTCGTGATCGTGGTACTGGCCCTGGAAGCGGATCGGTTTTTTCAGGCCTTCACGCTGCGCCCATTCTGAGCACTGTTCTTTTATTTCACCCCAGGCTTTATAAGTTTCAACTTGCCATCCTGCTTTCTAGATAATGGCATAGTCCGTGCGAGTCTGTATTTCACCGGCCCTGATGGCTGTCACTCTCTTGCAGCCTCCCGCCCCCCTTTATTTGCAGTTATGCGCTCTCTTAGACAAGATATGTTGTTATTTATTGTGTCTCGATACTGCAAAGGATCTAGCTTCTCAATAAATAGACTGCTCCCCCATGGTCTTATTGCAATGTGGTGCTCGCCTAACAGTTTGAAAAAGGCGGCTTTATCGCCATCGAAAGATTCAATACCAAGAGGAAGGCAGCAGTTGCGAATGTCATGTTTTATTACGAGGTCCAATCTATCGTTAATTTCTTCAGCAAAGCACTCTTCGGCACAGACATTATCAAGGCGCGCTTCTAAGTCCTCAAGTGAGAGCAGAAGGTTTTTTGCAAGAACTATTTGTTCATAATCGCCAACATTCACAGACTGAAAAACAAATCTGCACTGTGAGAACAAGTAGTCGCCGACAGTTGAGAGATTAAGCCCAACTTCAATGATGGGATATTTCATTTCTTATACCTCCCACACAAGCAATCCTTTTTCATTGATACGAACCTTTTATCGACTTCAGGAGGTACTGGGATACCACGGTTCTGCGATGTGTCGCCATTCCAATGAACGTTTCCGTCATTACTGTTCCCAAAACGGTGAGTAACTCCATTTTCATCCATCGCATACCAGTGCTTACCTTCAGCGTCCGGGATTGCTTTTTTGTACAGCGACTCTGCATCTTTAGGAAGAACTGATGTTTTGACCCTCCACCTCTAAAGTTACCCGAAGACGGATCATGATGCCCTGGGTTTTCATATTTAGGTTTAGGACCGTGATATCTTCCCTTTTTAGGAATGGTTGATAGCCCCAGCGGATCAACCCACCCAACCGGATTAGGCGCATACGCATAAAGATTCAACCCACCCGCATAACTGATCGGGTTGGTCAGCCCCTCACGCTGCGCCCATTCCGAACACTGTTCTTTTATTTCACCCCAGGCTTTGTACTGCGCACTCCAGGCGATTTGGCCGTTGGGGTCGGTCAGTTCTTGCGGCGTGCCCAAGTGGTCGCACTGGTACCAGGCCAACACGTCTATCGGCAGCGCTTGGGGCGTGTGCGTCCACAGCGGATCTTGATCTATATCGTAGGCGGCTTCGTAGTTCGGCTGCGCCAACAGGCGGATCGGTTGATGCCGCATGGCCTGCGCCACGGGCACGAAGGTGCCGGGTTCGTAGACGTAGTGGACTGTTTTACCCGCCGTGCCATCGGCCTGGGCCGGGCTGCTTTCCCAGGCCAAGGTGTCGCCGTCCCAACCGAACAGGGTAAAGCCGCAACCCAGTTCGCGTTGTTTACGCGCCCGTTCGTTTTGGTTCCAGTGCGAGCCGGCTTCCGGGCGATGTGTGTGGTGGGCATTGGAGTATTTATGGATGCGCCGCCCCAGCGGGTCGTAGGCGTAGTCGACGCTGAGTGTGCTGTCTTCAAAGCGCACCAGACGGTCGAACAAGTCCCAGCGCATTTGGCTTTGTTGGCCGTTGTGCTAACAAATATCAATCCATACCGGCTCAGTTTTTAAAGAACGGTGTAGCGGTTCAACGGTTGACTGCACCTTTAGGGCCACTGGCTATTAGCGCCGCGCCACAAGCCGTCTTCATTCCG
>NZ_JAAEBV010000004.1:0-568737 GCF_016812185.1 Pseudomonas weihenstephanensis
CCGCTGGAATCCTGCGTCAAGCACTGATTTCATATTTTTGTCATATCGTCATATAAGTGCCGAAATGCAGAGGCCAGCCTTACGGCTGGCCTCTCGTCATCAGCGCACTGACCTGCGCCTTACAGGCTCGGGAAAGCGAACTGCGATGCTTCATGACTGGCGCGTTGCGGCCAGCGCTGAGTAATTGCTTTACGACGCGTATAAAAACGTACCCCGTCCGGCCCATATGCATGCAGGTCACCAAACAAGGAGCGCTTCCAGCCACCAAAGCTGTGATAGGCCACCGGCACAGGTAACGGCACATTAACCCCCACCATCCCCACTTCGATCTCATCACAAAACAGACGAGCCGCCTCGCCATCACGGGTAAAGATGCAAGTTCCGTTACCGTACTCGTGATCATTGATCAACTGCATCGCAGCCTCCAGGCTATTCACCCGAACGATGCACAAGACCGGTCCAAAAATCTCCTCTTTATAGATACGCATTTCTGGCGTCACACGATCAAACAGGCAGCCGCCCAAAAAGAAGCCTCCCTCGTGATCCTTAACACTCAGTCCGCGCCCATCAACCACCAGCTCTGCACCAGCCGCTACACCCTGCGCCACATAGCCGCTGACCTTGTCACGCGCCGGGCCAGATACTAATGGCCCCATGTCCAAACCGCATGAAGTTCCCGCGCCAATTTTGAGCGCCTTGATCTGCGGAACCAGCTTGGCCACCAACGCATCCGCAACCTGATCGCCCACACACACAGCAACAGAAATCGCCATGCAGCGCTCGCCACACGAACCATAAGCCGCACCCATCAACGCACTCACCGCATTGTCCAGGTCAGCATCCGGCATCAGCACCGCATGGTTCTTCGCACCACCCAGCGCTTGCACACGTTTGCCGCGCTTGGTCCCTTCGGCATAGATGTACTCAGCAATCGGCGTCGATCCTACAAAACTCAGGGCTTTGACTTCCGGCGCCTCGATCAGTGCATCCACAGCGGCCTTATCGCCATGAACCACGCTCAAGACCCCCTTGGGCAGCCCCGCCTCTTGCAGCAACTGTGCTATCAGCAGTGTTGAACTTGGATCACGTTCCGAGGGTTTCAAGATGAAACAGTTACCGCACACAATCGCCAACGGGTACATCCACAGCGGAACCATGGCTGGAAAGTTGAAAGGCGTAATCCCGGCAACCACACCTATCGGTTGAAAGTCTGACCACGCATCAATGTTCGGCCCTACGTTACGACTGTACTCACCCTTCAAGATTTCCGGAGCCGAGCACGCGTACTCAACGTTCTCAATCCCACGTTTCAACTCGCCCGCAGCATCCTCTAGCGTTTTGCCATGCTCTTCACTGATCAGCTGCGAAATGCGTGCTTCGTTCTGCTCCAGCAACTGCTTGAACCGGAACATCACTTGAGCGCGCTTGGCTGGAGGCGTATTACGCCAGGCCGGAAACGCCGCCTTGGCCGTGTCTATGGCTTTTTGAATGGTCTCGCGGTTGGCCAAAGGCACCTGGTGAATCACTTTGCCAGTCGAGGGGTTAAACACATCCGCCGTACGACCGGCATCACTCACCATCTCACCATTGATCAAATGTTGAATCGTGCTCATTGCAACTCCAAAAACATGCTTGCAGGCGTGAACGGTACACGCCTGTCCAAAAACGAAAATGTCTCTTCTATATAGAAGGGATCAGTCGACCTGATTCAACGCCTCACCCACTGCATCGAACAATCGATCCAATTCTTGGGGTTTGCTGTTAAACGTTGGCCCAAATTGAAGCGTGTCACCGCCAAAGCGCACGTAGAAACCCGCCTTCCACAGTTTCATTGCCGCATCGAAAGGCCGCACGATCGCATCGCCATCTCGCGGGGCAATCTGAATCGCACCGGCCAAACCATAATTGCGAATATCGATTACGTTTTTAACGCCTTTCAAACCATGCAACGCATTCTCAAAATACGGCGCTATTTCAGCCACGCTTTGTACCAGGCTTTCTTTTTGCAGCAGGTCCAGCGCGGCAATCCCCGCAGCACACGCCACGGGGTGCGCCGAATAGGTATAACCGTGTGGGAACTCAACCGCATACTCAGGCGTAGGTTGATTCATGAATGTCTGATAAATCTCGGTTGTCGCAATAACGGCGCCCATCGGAATCGCACCGTTCGTGACCTGTTTGGCGATGCACATCAAGTCCGGTGTGACGCCGAAGCTGTCAGCGCCGAACATCGAGCCGGTACGACCAAATCCGGTAATCACCTCATCGAACACCAGCAAGATGTTGTGCTGATCGCAGATTTCACGCAGACGTTTCAGATAACCCTGCGGCGGCACCAGGACACCGGCCGAACCCGCCATCGGCTCGACAAACACAGCGGCGATGTTCGACGCGTCATGCAACTCGATCAACTTGAGCAGTTCATCAGCCAACGCAATTCCGCCCAACTGCGGCATACCGCGCGAGAATGCGTTGCTGGCTAATAGCGTGTGCGGTAAATGATCGACGTCCGCCATGGCCTGACCAAACATCTTACGGTTGCCGTTCACACCGCCCAGGCTCGTGCCGCCAATATTCACGCCGTGATAACCACGGGCACGGCCAATCATTTTGGTCTTGGTCGACTGGCCTTTCAGGCGCCAATAAGCACGCACCATTTTCACTGCGGTATCCGCACACTCGGAGCCCGAGTCCGTATAGAACACATGATTGAGCGTACCTGGCGTCAGCTCGGTGATTTTCTCGGCCAACTGAAACGACAGCGGGTGTCCATACTGAAAGGCCGGCGAGTAATCCAGCGTGCCCAATTGTTTGGCGACCGCTTCCTGGATCTCGGTGCGGGTATGTCCAGCCCCGCATGTCCACAGACCTGACAATGAATCGTAAATTTGCCGACCTTTGTCATCCGTCAGATAACTGCCTTTTGCGCCGATGATAAAACGCGGGTCGCGATGGAAGTTACGGTTTGCCGTGTAAGGCATCCAGTGAGCATCCAGCTTGAGCTGGCTAGCCACGTTTAACTCGGCGTTTTCAGGCATGTTCATCAGCAAAACCTCGCAAGACAGAAAGCAGCGTGGGATCGAAATCGTTGTTGCAGCTAAATTGCCACGCCTATAAAGTCGGTGAAATGCAACTTTTCTAACCTTTAGTTAGGCATTTACTAAACTATGAGCAGCCGCCGCTCCGATGCTTTAGCGCAAGTCAGTGACTTTGATATACGCCTGCTACGCATCTTTCGCAGCGTTGTGGAGTGCGGTGGTTTTTCAGCGGCCGAAACCGTTCTTGGCATAGGCCGCTCAGCCATCAGCCAACAAATGAGCGACCTGGAGCAGCGCCTGGGTTTGCGCTTGTGCCAACGTGGGCGAGCAGGGTTTTCCCTGACAGAAGAAGGTCGCGAGGTGTATCAGTCGTCGCTGCAATTGCTCGGAGCCCTTGAAAGCTTTCGTACAGAGGTCAACGGCCTGCATCAACACCTGCGCGGCGAGTTGACGATCGGCCTGACTGACAACCTCGTTACCCTCCCCCACATGCGCATCACCCACGCACTGGCCCAACTCAAAGAGCGTGGCCCGGACGTACAAATCCAGATCCGCATGATTTCGCCGAATGAAGTCGAACAAGGCGTGCTCGATGGACGCCTCCATGTAGGGGTGGTGCCTCAGGCCAGCGCACTCTCCGGCCTGGAATATCAGCCGCTCTACAGCGAGCGTTCGCTGCTTTATTGCGCCGTTGGCCATCCGTTGTTCTATGTGGATGACCATCAGCTACCCGATAAACGGCTCAATGAACAAGACGCCATTGCGCCAACCTTTCGCCTACCGTCCGATATTCAAGCGCACTACCAGGCACTCAACTGCACCGCCAGCGCCTCGGACCGTGAAGGCATGGCGTTTCTGATTCTTACCGGGCGCTACATCGGCTACCTGCCAGACCACTACGCCAGTTTGTGGGTTCAACAAGGCCGCCTGCGCGCACTTAAACCCGCAGCACGCTTTTATGACTTGAGTCTGGCCTCGGTCACCCGCAAGGGTCGGCGCTCGCACCTGGTACTCGAAAGTTTCCTTGAGAGCCTTGAAGCGACACGCTAACGTTCGCCCACCTTGTGCCCCATCGCGATGGTCCTAAACCTGCCTCCAGCCCGGAACTGATATGCCCTCAACCCTGACCGGCCTTTGCGAGTATCGCGAAGAAATCCGTAAAAGCCGCTTTATCACCCTCGCCGCACCGATCACCAGCGCCCAACAGGCACATACGTTTATTGATCAACACAGCGACCTCAACGCCTCCCACAACTGCTGGGCGTGGAAACTGGGCGATCAATACCGCAGCAGCGATGACGGAGAACCCGGCGGCACTGCCGGACGTCCGATTTTGTCCGCGATAGAGGCCCAGGACTGCGATCAAGTTGTGGTATTGGTGATTCGTTGGTACGGCGGTATCCAATTGGGGACTGGCGGGCTGGCCCGGGCCTACGGCGGCGGGGCAAACAAATGCCTGCAAAATGCCGACAAGTTTCCCTTGGTCACGCGGGTGGCACTGCGGTGCGCATGCAGCTTCAGCGAATGGGTGTTAGTCAAACTGCGTATCAGCGAGCTAAATGGCGTACTCAGCGAAGAAACCTTTACCGCTAACGGCGTTGATTTGCAGCTGGCCATAGCCGAAGAACACATTCAGCCACTGCAACAACAACTTGCCGACCTCAGTCGCGGCAGGATTGTGCTTGAACGTTATTCACTCAAAGCGAATGACTGATCGCCCTTATTCCCACACAAACAGTTGCCCACAGCCACTGTGCACCCGACTGTGGATAACCTGAGCACACACGCCTGAAAGCCACGGCCTGCGGGGGTTACAGAAATTTGTACGTTTTATGACCAATTCCACCCACCCCACTTAAAACTGTCCTACAAACAGTGCGTTAAGCGTATTTATTGCCCTAAGACACTTATCCCGCTGCGCTTATAACCCTGCGCACGAGTTGCACACAGTTCCTGTGGAGCAACCTGTGGATAACCCGTGCAAACCCAACGCGAATGCGCTGCCTGTAAAGTCCGCCTCAGTCTGTACGTTTTTTAACCAACCCGTATGGGTGTGCATCCGCCCCGTGAAGGAGTAAAACCTTCAGCGTTGATCCCTTCCTTCCCCTATAAGGACGCAACTTATGACTGTAAAAAAAGCACTCATCATCGGCGCATCACGTGGGCTGGGCTTGGGCCTGGTGAAAGAACTTTTGAACGATGGCTGGCACGTCACGGCCACGGTTCGCAACCCGGACAATGCACAGCCCCTTAAAGCGCTCGGCGCGGTGCGTGTCGAAGAACTGGACATTGACGAGCAACAGGCCATCAAGGCGCTGAGCCAGAAACTGGACGATGAGGTTTTTGATCTGGTCTTTATAAACGCCGGTATCAAAGGCCCGGACGATCAACTCTCGGGGGACGCCAGCCTTGCCGACATCGGCCAACTGTTTCTGACTAACAGCGTGGCACCGATCAACGTGGCACAGGCTTTTGTCAGCAAAATCCAAAAATGCAGTGGCGTTCTGGCCTTTATGAGTTCCGGCATTGGCAGCATCAAGTCACCCGACGCACCAGAAATGGCGCTTTACAAAGCCAGCAAAGCCGCACTTAACTCGATGACCAACACATTTATCGGCCAACTGGGTGAAGACCGCCCTACCGTGCTGAACCTGCACCCTGGCTGGGTGAAAACTGATATGGGCGGTGAAGACGCAGAAATTGATGTGCCCACCAGCACCCGTGGCCTGGTCGAACAGGTAAACGCGTACGCGGGCAAAGGTGGCCATCACTTCATCGACTACAAAGGCCAAACCATTCCCTGGTAAGCAGGCTGGGCGGTAGGCGTCTACCGCCCTTCCGTTAAAGGCCCAACAACGACAGCATGATGAACGTTGCAAACAGCACAAAATGCGTCATGCCTTCAATTGCATTGGTCTCGCCGTCATTCAAGTTGATGGCACTGACCACCAGCGTGATCAACACCATCACCGTTTGCACCGGCGTCATCGCCATCTGAAATGGCTGACCGGTGTACAACGCCATCGCCTCCATCACTGGCACGGTCAAAATAACCGTCGACAAAGAAGCACCCAACGCCACGTTAACCACCGACTGCATCCGATTGGCCAATGCTGCGCGCAAAGCCGTCAGAATTTCCGGGGCCGCAGAGATCGCCGCCACCAGTATCGCCGTGATGACCGGCGGTGCCCCCGTCCCTTCCAAACCAAGGTCGAGGGTCTTGGACATCACTTCAGCCAGTGCGCCGATCACAATGATGCCGAACACCAACACCCCGACCGACAACGTCAAAGGGGCGGGCGAGCCTTCAGGTGCGCGCTTGCGGCCTTTTTTCTCCGGGTAGCTGTAGCTGAAAAAGTAGCTGTGCGGCCCGACTTGCATGCGCAGGAACAAGGTGTAAAGCAGCACCATCGCGCCAATGGTGAACGCCGAGTAAATTTTCCAGTCTGCTTCGGGGATAAATTCGGGCACCACCATCGACACGCCCATGGCGGTCAAAATCATCACACTGTAGGTCCGCGCAGAGTCGTCGTTGTAGGACTGCTCACCGTGTTTGATGCCGCCCATCAACGCAGCCAAGCCGAGGATGCCGTTGATATCGAGCATCACAGCCGAATAGATCGTGTCCCGTACCAACGTCGGTGATGCTTCATTGCTCATCATGATCGCGAGGATTACGACCTCAACCAGTACGGCTGACAGCGTCAGAATCATCGTCCCATAGGGGTCACCAAACTTTTCGGCCAAGACTTCGGCGTGATGGGCCACGCGCATGGAGGCACAGACGATGGCCGCGATCAGCACAAAGCCTGCGATCAATGCCGTCATCTGCCCGCTGCTGAGCAACCAATGCTCCAGCGGGAAGGCCACACACGCCATAACAATCGCCAGCAGCAGGAGTTTTTCATCTTTCAATAAAGTCAGCATCGCGAGCCTTTTACCTGAGAACCAATACACGTCGTTGGGTTACAGACTGCCGCAGCCCGCTAACGTTTCGTTACATATTAGTTCACGACCCGTGTCACTCGATGGATTCAAACCTGTGCAGTCACCGCGCTGTGGCAAATAGCTTGGTCGGGTTTTACCAAATATGTCGCAGCTGACCTGTAGAATGCCGCCATCTGCACCTGATTTGATGAGAAAAACTGTTATGTACGACTGGCTCAACGCCCTGCCAAAAGCTGAACTGCATTTGCACCTTGAAGGCTCTCTGGAACCTGAACTGCTGTTCGCCCTGGCGGAACGCAACAAGATCGCCCTGCCGTGGAACGATGTTGAAACGTTGCGCAAAGCGTACGCGTTCAACAACCTGCAAGAATTCCTCGACCTGTATTACCGGGGCGCTGACGTCTTGCGTACCTCGCAAGACTTCTATGACCTGACGTGGGCGTACCTGTTGCGCTGCAAAGAGCAGAACGTGATTCATACCGAACCGTTCTTTGACCCCCAGACCCACACCGACCGTGGCGTGCCGTTCGAAGTCGTACTCAACGGCATCGCCGCTGCACTCAAAGACGGTGAGCAGCAACTGGGCATCAGCAGCGGTTTGATCCTCAGTTTCTTGCGCCACTTGAGCGAAGAAGAAGCCGAAAAAACCCTCACCCAAGCCCTGCCTTTTCGCGATGCTTTTATTGCGGTCGGCCTGGACAGCTCGGAAATGGGCCACCCGCCCAGCAAGTTTGTGCGCGTGTTTGACCGTGCCCGTGACGAAGGCTTCCTGACCGTAGCCCACGCGGGTGAAGAAGGCCCGCCCGAATACATCTGGCAAGCCCTCGATCTGTTGAAAATCGAGCGTATCGACCACGGCGTGCGAGCGATTGAAGACGAGCGCTTGATGGCGCGCATCATCGATGAGCAAATCCCGTTGACCGTGTGCCCGTTGTCCAACACCAAGCTCTGCGTGTTTGATCACATGTCGCAACACAACATCCTCGAGATGCTGGAACGCGGTGTAAAGGTGACCGTGAACTCGGATGACCCGGCGTACTTCGGCGGTTACATGACCGAGAACTTCCACGCGCTGCACACCCATTTGGGCATGACCCAGGATCAGGCCAAGCGCCTGGCGCAAAACGGTCTGGATGCCCGTTTGGTCAAGCCGTAAACACGAGCGCCACGAACGCTGCGATCGTTTGAGCGAGCACCGCAAAACGATCGCAGCCTTGGGCCGTTGCTACAGGTCACGCGCCAACATTGCACAACGCTCACTGAGCATGTCACGCAACAATTTCACCGGTTTACTCAACTGCGCGCGGTGTGCACATAGCATATTTAACGGCGCCCGCTCGCCCTCAAGCTCTGGCATCAGCACCTTGAGCCTTCCCGCCCGCACATCTGCCGCCACGTCCAGCCAGGACTTGTAAGCAATGCCCGCCCCGGCCAACGCCCATAAACGCACCACATCAGCATCATCGCTGAACCTGTCGCCGCTCACTGTCAGCCCCAACTCTCGCTTGCCATCATGAAACTGCCAATGGTCGTGCACCCGTGTGCCGAGCATGTACAACAGGCAATTGTGTTGCAGCAATTGTTCAAGCTGGCGCGGTTCGCCAGCGCGCGCGATATAGGCGGGCGAGGCACATAACACCCGGCGATTGTCCGGCGCGACCGGCAACGCAACCAAACTGGAGTCCTCAGGTTCGCCATAGCGCAAGACGATGTCCACCGGTTGGCGAAACAGATCAACAATCCGATCCCCAAGCAGCAGCCGCACCGTCAGCTTCGGATGCTCACGCTGAAACTCATCCAGCCACGCCAGCAATACATTGCGCCCGAAGTCCGACGGTGCTGACAGCTGCAACACGCCACTCACTTGATCCTGCCCGCGCGCCAAAAGCCGTCGTCCTTCATCCAGACTGCTCAGCGCCTTACGTGCATAGTCGAGAAAGCCCTGGCCTTCTGCGGTCAAACGCAAGCTACGCGTGGAGCGCGCCAGCAAGCGCGCGCCCAGCTGAGTTTCGATCCGTTTGAGTGCCGCACTCGCCACCGCAGGCGACATGTCCATTACTCGCGCAGCCGCAGACAAGCTGCCCAGGTCAGCAGCGCGCACAAACAATTGCAGATCGTCAAAACGCAGCATGGTGAATAAAACCGTCGATTATCAAAAAAATATTGAAAGAGCCTGCTGTTTTAGCCGGTTTTACTGCGCGGTGAAATAGCGAATCATCGCCTTCTCCAGTTTCCCTTCACAGGATGCGCCCCATGAAAGCTGTCGCTTACTACCATTCGCTGCCGATTCAAGACCCGCTGGCCCTGCAAGACATCGAGCTTCCAGAGCCGGTTGCTGGGCCACGCGACCTTTTAGTGGAGGTCAAAGCGATCTCGGTCAACCCTGTGGACACAAAGGTGCGTGAAAACGTACAGCCCGACGCTGGCACGGCCAAAGTCCTGGGCTGGGACGTGGCAGGCGTGGTCAAGGCCGTCGGCAGTGACGTGAGCCTGTTCAAGGTGGGTGACAAGGTGTTTTACGCAGGTTCCATCGCCCGTGCGGGGGCCAACAGTGAGCGTCATGTGGTCGACGAGCGCATTGTCGGGAATATGCCAAAGAGCCTCGGTTTCGCTGAAGCCGCGGCACTGCCACTGACCGCCATCACCGCATGGGAGTTATTGTTTGAGCGCCTCGCCATCGCCCAAGGCCAAACGGATCTGCAACAAAGTTTGTTGATTGTCGGCGCAGCAGGCGGCGTCGGCTCCATCCTGACGCAACTGGCCAGCCAGCTCACGGCGCTTAAGGTCATTGGCAGCGCCTCGCGCCCTGACACTCAAGCCTGGGTACGCGAGCTGGGCGCCGACGTTATCGTCGACCACAGCCAGCCGTTAAGCGCAGAGCTGAAACGCCAAGGCATCGACGCCGTCACTCACGTGGCCAGTCTGACCCAAACCGATCAGCATCTGGACCAACTGGTCGAAGCGCTGGCCCCACAAGGCAAGCTGGCGTTGATTGATGACCCCAAGGCCCTCGACATCACCAAGCTCAAACGCAAAAGCCTGTCGCTGCACTGGGAGTTCATGTACACCCGTTCGCTGTTCCAAACCCAGGACATGATCGAGCAGCACCACCTGCTGAACCGCGTCGCCGAGCTGATTGATGCTGGCACCCTGCGCACCACGGTCGGCGAGCACTTTGGCGCCATCAACGCGAGCAACCTGCGACGTGCCCATGCACTGCTGGAAAGCGGTAAAGCCAAGGGCAAAATCGTGCTCGAAGGGTTCTGATCAAACACGAGAAGGGACGAATGCGGCCATTTTTCAACCGTCAGTCAGAGACTTGATGCCCGTCATATTTCATCGCGTTTTCGGGCATACACTGGCCTCCTTTGCGAACCTGAGGAGGCCAGAAATGAAAATCCTGATAAAAGCGTTAGCAAGATCCCGCGACTGCCAATGGCAGGTACAAATCGACCAGCAAGCCGTTAACTTTCGCAGTGAATCCGAGGCCAGAGCCTTTGTGGATACACTGCGAACACGCCTGCAAGCCCCGCACAGATTGCCTGAGCGCATGGCGGGGTAGATCAGATCGACGTTTGAGCGGCAATCCGCGCGGTGTACAACCGCCGGGTTGCCACCGCAATCGACACCGCCAGCACACCGCACAAGCTGATGACCATCGCCATCGGCATGGCACTGCCATCATGCAGCAACCCCACCAACCAGGCGGCCGCTGCGGCCACGCTGAACTGCAAGCAACCCAGCATGGCCGAAGCACTGCCAGCACGTGCGCCCTGCCCGCTCATTGCACACGCCGAGGCATTAGGGATGATGCAGCCAAGGCTGGCGATGCAGATAAACAGCGGGATCAATAGCGGCCACAGCTGTTCGGTGTGCAAAGAACTGATCGCCAACAGCGTCAAGCCCGCCGCCAGATACACCCACACCATGCGCGACAGCAAAAAGGCCGGTCCGCGCTTGGCCAGCAAACGGGCGTTGATTTGCGCCACCAAAATAAAGCCTGCGGCGTTACTGCCAAACAGCCAGCCGTAGTGCTCGGCGGGCACGCCATACAACTTGATGAAAACAAACGGCGAGCCCGCGATATAAGCAAACATCCCGGCCATTGCGATCCCGCCGGTCAATGCATGCCCCAGAAACTCGCGATCTTTGAGCAACCGACCGTATTGACGCAGCGCACCCGACAGGGGTTGACGCGGCACGTTGGCCGGCAAGCTTTCCGGCAGGCCCAATGCCACCGCCAAGGCCGCCAGGGCGCTGAAGCCCGTCAATACGATGAAAATCGCTTGCCAGCCATACAGATTGACCAGCAAACCACCGAGCATCGGCGCCAGAATCGGTGCCAGTCCCATGACCAGCATCAGTTGCGAAAAAACTTTCGCCGACCCCACCGCATCGCACTTGTCGCTGACAATCGCCCGCGACAGCACCATGCCCGCACACCCCCCAAGGGCTTGCACAAAGCGCGCCCCGATCAGCCATTCCAGCGATGGCGCAAACGCGCAGGCAAAGGAGGCCGCAGTGAACAGCCCCACCCCGACCAATAAAGGCAGGCGCCGACCGAAACGGTCCGCGATGGGGCCGTATACCAACTGGCCAATGGACAAACCCAGAAAATAAACGGCCAGCGTGAGCTGGATGTGTTTTTCATCGGTTGCGAATGCTTGCGCCATCGCCGGGAAGCCCGGCAAGTAAAAATCGATGGCCAAGGGGCCGAAGGCGCTCAAGGCGCCCAGAATCAGGATGGTTCTAAAATTCATCAGGTGTCCAGGTCAGGCTGCTGTCTGCGCGGCCCGATAGTCTAGCCGTGCCTGAACACCTTGAACATAAAGATAGCGAGCTAGCTAATAAAAACCTGACGCGCCAGCGGCAAAAGTTTATTCACGCATGGGTGCTACGCGCTTCAAACCCGGCCGTGGTGATGACGTCGATGATTTGCACGGCGGGCAGATGGCTATCAACTTTGACCGTATGGCTCGCCAGATCCACGTCCACTTTGGCGTCTTTGTCTAAGCTCTGCACCGCACGGGTCACTGCACCCACACAGCCGCCACAGGTCATACCGTCAACTTTAAATGTTTGCATGATGATTGCTCCTTGGTGAGAGGCTTTGAGTGTTGACCTTGCCATCGTGGCAAGGTCAAGCGTGTTGTTGCCAACCGATGCTGGCAATCTGTTTCGCGGTCGGCCAAGCTGCAAACCTTATGATTTAAAAACAGGATACGTAGCCATGCGCTGGTCCGCTTTGAGCCTAGTCAGCCTTTTGGGCCTTGCCAGCTTGCCGTTGTGGGCAAATGCGAGTGAGGACTACGGGGTGTTAATCATTTCCCGCGAACGTCTTGAGGTGCCCACCAACTGTGAGATTGGTCTCTATGTAAATGACCAATTGGCCGGACGCTTGTTCCAGGAACAAGCCACCTCTTTCAATTTCCCACCGGGCCAAATCAGCTTGCGGCTCAAGCTTTTGCCTGGGCAAGCCCCCGGCTGCTTGCCCGGCATGCTCGCGCCACCCTCACAAGCCATCACCTTGAAGGCAGGCGATGTCCGTAAATATCGCATTGCCCAGAAAGAACACGGGATGTACCTGCTACCCGCCAAGCTGGAGTATTAAGCGCCACTCAAAGGTCGGCCGTAACGATCAACAAGGGGCCTTGACCTTGCCACGGGGTCAAGGTCGATTCTATGGAGAGATAACTTCTTGAGGAGGATTGCTCGTGCCCACCCAATACGACCTGCCTATCGCTGGCATGACCTGCGCCAGTTGTGCTGGACGCGTGGAAAAAGCCCTGACCAAAGTGCCCGGCGTTACAGCGGTCAGCGTTAATTTGGCCACTGAACAAGCCCGCGTCGAAGCGCCCGCCGACAGCCTGCCCGCACTGGTTGAAGCCGTCACCCACGCCGGTTATAGCGTGCCCAGCCATAGCCTGGAACTGAGTATTGGCGGCATGACCTGCGCCAGTTGTGCGGGTCGTGTTGAAAAAGCACTGGCCAAGGTCGCCGGCGTCAAAAGCGTCAGCGTCAATCTGGCCAGTGAGCGGGCACATGTCGACCTGCTGGGCCACGTCGATCCCACCGTACTGATTGAGGCTGTTGGCCAAGCCGGCTACACCGCTCAATTGACCGAAAATGTGCAAGCCGTTGAAGACGATCAACACACACGTCTGCGCCGTGAGCGATGGTCCTTGGTGGCCGCCATTGTGTTGGCGTTGCCGCTCGTGTTGCCGATGCTGGTCGAGCCCTTTGGCCTGCACTGGATGCTGCCTGCGTGGGTGCAATTTTTGCTCGCCACCCCGGTGCAATTCATTCTGGGTGCGCGCTTTTATGTCGCCGCCTGGAAAGCCGTCAAAGCCGGTGCGGGCAATATGGACCTGCTGGTCGCGCTGGGCACCAGTGCCGGTTATGGGTTGAGCCTGTACGAATGGGCCATCGCAGCGCCCGGCAGCATGCCGCACCTGTATTTCGAAGCGTCTGCGGTGGTCATCGCCTTGGTGCTATTGGGCAAATACCTCGAAAGTCGCGCCAAACGCCAAACCGCCAGCGCAATCCGCGCGCTTGAAGCGTTGCGCCCCGAACGCGCCCTGCGAGTGGTCGATGGTCAGGAACAGGACGTAGCCATCAGTGACTTGCGCCTCAACGATCTGGTACTCGTCAAACCCGGCGAACGTTTCCCGGTAGACGGCGAAGTGGTCGAAGGTCAAAGCCACGCCGACGAAGCCCTGATCAGCGGTGAAAGCCTGCCCGTGCCCAAGCAGCCTGGGGATAACGTCACCGGCGGCGCCATCAACGGCGAAGGTCGCCTCGTGATCAAAACCCTGGCCCTGGGCACCGAAACCGTTCTGGCCCGCATCATTCGCCTGGTTGAAGACGCACAAGCCGGTAAAGCCCCGATCCAGAAGCTGGTGGATAAAGTCAGCCAGATTTTCGTCCCGGTGGTGTTGCTGATTGCCTTGGCCACCTTACTCGGCTGGTGGTTCTATGGCGCGCCGATTGAAACCGCGCTGATCAACGCCGTGGCCGTACTGGTGATCGCCTGCCCGTGCGCACTGGGCTTGGCCACACCGACAGCAATCATGGCCGGCACCGGCGTCGCGGCCCGCTACGGCATTTTGATTAAAGATGCCGAAGCGCTGGAGCGCGCCCACGAAGTCAGCGCCGTGGTGTTCGACAAAACCGGCACCCTGACCTCCGGCACCCCGCAAATCGCTCACTTCAGCGCGTTGGATGGTGATGAAGCACGATTACTGCAAGCAGCAGGCGCCTTACAACGTGGTAGCGAACACCCCTTGGCCAAGGCCGTGCTGGACGCTTGCGCTGCGCGAAACCTGAGCGTGCCCGACGTCACCGACAGCCAGTCACTGACCGGGCGCGGCATTGCTGGCACGCTGCTGGATCGGCGGCTGGCGCTGGGCAATCGTCGCCTGCTGGAAGAAACCGGCCTCAACCCCGGCACCCTTGCCGACGCGGCCACCGCCTGGGAGGCCGAAGGCCGCACCTTGTCGTGGCTGATCGAGCAAAGCCCGCAGCCCCAAGTGCTGGGCCTGTTTGCCTTTGGTGACACGCTCAAAACCGGCGCGCTGAGCGCGGTGCAACAACTCACCGAACGCCACATCAGCAGCCACCTGCTGACGGGCGACAACAAAGGCAGTGCCCGGGTCGTGGCCGAGGCGCTGGGCATTAAAGACGTGCACGCCGAAGTGCTGCCCGCCGACAAAGCCGCAACCGTGGTCGAGCTGAAAAAGACCGGCGTGGTGGCGATGGTCGGCGACGGCATCAACGACGCCCCGGCGCTCGCCGCAGCCGATATCGGGATTGCAATGGGCGGCGGCACTGACGTGGCCATGCACGCAGCGGGCATCACGTTGATGCGCGGTGACCCGCGACTGGTGCCCGCCGCCTTGGAGATCAGCCGCAAAACCTACGCCAAAATCCGCCAAAACCTGTTTTGGGCGTTTATTTACAACGTGATCGGTATTCCGTTGGCCGCCTTTGGCTTCTTGAACCCAGTGTTGGCGGGCGCCGCAATGGCCTTCTCCAGCGTCAGCGTGGTCAGTAACGCACTGTTACTGAAGTTCTGGAAACCCAAGGACCTTGAGTGAGGAGACAGTCGTCATGAATATCGGCCAAGCCGCCAAGCACAGTGGGTTGAGCGCCAAGATGATTCGTTATTACGAAGCCACCGGCCTGCTCAAGCCAGCCCACCGCAGTGACAGCGGCTACCGCCTGTACAGTGACGAGGACTTGCACACCCTGGCGTTTATCAAACGCTCGCGGGACCTGGGGTTTTCATTGGAAGAAGTCGGCAAACTGCTGGCCCTGTGGCAGGACCGCCAGCGGGCCAGTAGCGATGTAAAAGCCCTGGCGCGTCAGCACATCGACGAACTGAACCAAAAGATTGTCGAATTGAGCAGCTTGCGCGACACCCTGCAAGACCTGGTTGACACCTGCCAGGGAGATCACCGGCCCGACTGCCCGATCCTCAAAGGGTTGGAGTCGGGGAGTTGCTGCGCCTGAATCGGCTGTTTCGTCAAAGGCTCATCATGAGCACTTTGGCGAACATCAGCACACTGACCGCCGCACATAGCACCGCAAAGCCTTGTTGCAGCACCTGAGCTGACACCTTGGGTGCAATCATTCGCCCCGCGATCATCCCGGCGAGTGTTGCCGCAATAAACAACACACCGTCGCCCGACAGGCTCACGCCCTGACGCATCAAGTTGCCCAACGTACCCAGCGACACCAGCGCCACCACCATCAGCGAAGTGGACACCACCGCGTGGATACGCACGTCACTGAACTTGCGAAAAGCCGGCACGATCAGAAAGCCGCCACCCACACTCAACAACCCGGTCAGCAAACCCGACGTAGCGCCGATCGACACCAGTGTCATGCTGCACCGCGCATTCCAGGTCAAACGCCCGGTGCTCGGGTTGAGCATGCAGTTTTTCTCCAGCACACTTTCGCTCGCGTCCTCCCGCGCATCGGCTCGCGCCTGCCAAAACATGCGCCCCGACACAAACACCATCACCCCGCCAAACAGCAGTACCAGCACCTTGGCCGGTAACAGCTTGGCCAGATACAACCCCAGCGGCGAAGTGATTGAGCCGATCGTCGCCATCAACGCAGCCGCCTTGTAACGCACCAGGCCTTTGCGCAGCCCGTCCAGCGCACCCAACGCCGCTGCCGTGCCCACCGCCAACAAGGCAACAGGCGTCGCTTGCGCCAGGGTCCAGCCCAAACCCAGGGTCAACGCCGGAATCGCCAGAATGCCGCCCCCGGCACCGGTCAACCCCAGCACCACGCCCACCAACATACCTAACAGAATGATCAACATAGCCGGCTCAGTTATCCGCGCAGTCGGTGAACCACTCGCGCCCTTTGAGCATGCCTTGCCAATAAAACCACGGCAGGAAGGACGCCTTGAGGAACCACGCCGACGAGCGTGCCACGGTCGGGTCCAGCGCAAAGGTGGGCAGCAGTTTCCCGCCATAACCGAATTCGGCCAGAATCACTTTGCCTTTTTCGACCGTCAGCGGGCAGGAGCCATAGCCGTCATAACGCTTGGGCAATGCCGCGCCTTTGCGCAAAGCGATCAGGTTTTCAGCCACCACCACGACCTGCTTACGTACTGCTGCGGCGGTTTTGGCATTGGGCGTACCGCACACATCCCCCAGCGCAAATATGTCGGCATGACGCGGGTGTTGCAGCGTGGCCGGGTCGGCCTCAAACCAGCCGCCACTGTCGGCCAACGGGCTGCGGCGAATCACATCCGGTGCTTGTTGCGGCGGGACGACATGCAGCATGTCGAAGGTTTTGGCATGACGCGTGACGTGGCCGTCAGCATCGGTCACCTCAAACCACGCAGTTTTGTTCGGGCCGTCGACCTTCACCAAGGTGGACTGGAAGGCCAGCTTGGCCTTGTAGGCTTCAACGTATTTCATCAGCGGCGGCACAAAGGTGGGCACACCAAACAGCACGGCGCCCGCCAGGTTGAACTCCACGTTCATGGCATCCAGCACCCCCTGCTTGCGCCAATGGTCACAGGCCAAGTACATCGCTTTTTGTGGCGCACCTGCACACTTGATCGGCATGGGCGGTTGGGTAAACAGCGCAGTTCCGCCGCGCAGGGTGCGCACCAGCTCCCAGGTATAAGGTGCCAGGTCGTAGCGATAGTTGGACGTCACACCGTGCTTGCCCAACGTGTCTTCCAGTCCTTCGATTTTTTCCCAGGCCAGCTCCAGCCCCGGGCAGACGATCAATTGTTGATACGCCAGTTCAGAGCCATCACTCAACAGCACCACCTTGCGCTCTGGGGCGAAAGCCGACAGCGACGCCTTGATCCATGTCGCGCCTTTGGGCATCACTTCGGCGGTGGCCCGCACGGTGTTTTTAACGTCATAGGCGCCACCGCCCACCAGCGTCCAGGCGGGCTGATAGTAATGCTCGGCACAGGGTTCGACCACCGCAATGCGCAGCGCTGAATCACGTTTGAGCAAACTGGCACTCACCGAGATACCCGCCGAGCCACCGCCAATCACTACCACGTCATACGCTGCGGCTTCGCGAGGCGGTTGGGTGGCCGCCTCATACAGTTTGGAAGACCGGTTGCCCGTGCGGCAGAAGGCCAGAATCGGTGTGGGCAGTTGCGCCAGCAATGCGCGCATCTGCTCAACATCCTGCGCGGTGGCGCCACGGGTGCTTATCGGCAGGTACACAAATCTTAAGCCCAGAGCTTGCGCCGCCTGCTGCAAGGCTGCGTGCTCAGGTTGTTGGGACCCACCTTCATGATCGGGCCGGTTGCACATCACACTGGCGAATCCCAGCGCGACTAATGAGTGGAGATCAGACTGACCGATTTGACCCGCCACCGAAAAGGACGCGTCGATTCGCTTGATGTTTTGCTCCATTGAGCACTCCAGGCACCGTAAAAATGAAAAGTTCAGGTCTCGCAGCGCATCACTTTTTCAGCGCTTGGCCGCAGTACAAACCCGACAGGGTTTGCATCACAGAGACCACTTCGAAACTGGCGAGCGAGTAAAAAATAAACTTGCCCATGCGCCGGGTATTGACCAACCCTTCATCACGCAAAACGCCCAGTTGTTGAGAAAGCGTAGGCTGTCGAATACCTGTCAGCGCTTCAAGCTCGCCCACGTTGCGCTCACCCTGGGTCAGTTGGCACAGCAATAACAGGCGATCTTCGTTGGCCAGCACCTTGAGCAGCGTGCACGCTTTGGACGCAGAGTCGCGCAGTAGACCGATTTCTTCACCCGTAAGTTGAGCAGTCATGTGAGCCTCCGTGACATGATGCTCGACAGTTTACGACTCGATAATATATGTTTCAATATATTGATAACTGTATCAATTGATGTGAGGCCGCCATGCTCCCCGAAATCAAGGGCTTTTACGATCCCGCGACGTCCACCGTCAGCTACGTGGTGTACGAGACCAACGGTTGCGCCTGCGCGATCATCGACCCCGTACTCGATTACGACGCTAGCGCCGCACGTATCAGCACCCACAGTGCAGACCTGATCGCTGAGTTTGTGCAGGCACAGGGCCTGACCGTGCAATGGTTGCTGGAAACCCACGCCCACGCCGATCACCTGTCCGCCAGTGCCTACCTCAAGCAAAAACTGGGGGGCCAAATCGGCATCGGCGCGCCCATCACTCACGTACAACGGGTGTTCCGCGACATTTATAACCTTGAGCCTGAGTTCAGACAGGACGGTTCGCAATTCGACAAATTATTTAAAGCCGATGACGTGTTTTACATCGGCACCCTCGAAGTACGCGCGCTGCATGTGCCGGGGCACACACCGGCCGACATGGCCTACCAGATTGAAGGCAACAGCATTTTCGTCGGCGACACCTTGTTCATGCCCGATGTCGGCACCGCGCGTTGCGACTTTCCCGGTGGCGATGCGCGCCAGCTGTATCAATCCATCAAACGCCTGCTGGCGCTACCGACCGACACCCGCTTGTTCATGTGCCATGACTACCCGCCCGAAGGCCGTGACGTCGCGTGGTCAACCACGGTTGGCGAGCAACGCGCGAGCAATATCCATGTGAATGACAGCATCGACCTTGAAGGTTTTGTGACGATGCGCACCACCCGTGACGCCACGCTCTCAGTGCCGCAGCTGCTGATCCCGGCGATTCAGATCAACATCCGCGCGGGCAACCTGCCACCGGCCGATGACAGTGGCTTGTGCAGTTTGAAAGTGCCGCTGAACCGGTTTTGAACGGGCACAAAAAATCCGGCCTAAGCCGGATTCTTTATTCCGCGAATCACTGCATCCAGGGCGGAGGCGGCTCTTCGGTTTTGCCAGGGGGCGCATCATCGGCAGCACGTACCGCCTGACGACGTTCTTCGTCCAGACGTGCTGCTTCAATCTCACGAATAACGCCGCCGACATCTGCCAGCTCGTCCGGCTCGTCAAACTCGCCTGTCAACACGCTGCCAGGGTGCAAGGTGCCCGCTTCGTAAAGCGCCCACATTTCCTTGGCATATTTGGTGCTCTTCAATTCAGGCGCAAAACGCCCGAAGTAAGACGCCATGTTGCCCACATCACGTTCCAGCATGCTGAACGCGTGGTTGTTACCCGCTGCATCAACCGCTTGCGGCAGGTCAATAATGACCGGGCCCGTCGGTGTGAGCAGTACGTTGAACTCGGACAAATCACCGTGAACCAGACCGGTGCACAGCATCAGCACAATCTGCTGAATCAGAAACGCGTGGTATTCACGGGCCTGATCCGGCTCTAGCACGACGTCGTTCAGACGCGGCGCAGCGTCGCCGTATTCATCGGCCACCAGCTCCATCAACAGCACGCCCTCAAGGAAGTCGAACGGTTTGGGAACCCGCACACCCGCGCCCGCCAGACGGAACAGGGCGGCAACCTCGGCGTTCTGCCAGGCGTCTTCGGTTTCTTTGCGACCAAACTTCGAGCCTTTGGCCATCGCTCGGGCCTGACGGCTATTGCGAACCTTGCGACCCTCCTGATATTCGGCGGCCTGACGAAAACTTCGTTTATTAGCCTCCTTATAAACCTTGGCGCATCGCAGCTCATTGCCGCAACGGACTACGTACACAGCTGCTTCTTTACCACTCATGAGTGGGCGCAGCACCTCGTCGACCAGACCGTCTTCGATCAGGGGTTCTAAGCGTTTTGGAGTCTTCATCAGCTTTTATTGAGGGTCCTTTATTACCAAACACGCGAATGTCACTCGTTATACGGCAATCCGCGCATCTCGGGGAGAGGGGCACCGTGTTCCAAGTCGCTTGCAAGCACTCCCTGTGCGCATAAATCTCGTCTGTCGCCTCGTGCGTCAAACGCTCTGGATGATAGACGAGCGCCAGATTTTGAACAGCGTCTAATCCTTGCGGCCTCAACCTTGGCGAAACAGCTCCCCCGGTGTAAAGCCAAACATTTTTTTGAACGCCGCGATAAACGCCGAAGTGGACTCATACCCGCAGGACAGAGCGGCACGAGTGACATGCCCACCCTCCTCCAACACCCGCAATGAGGCCAATAAGCGCGCCCGCTGACGCCAGCCGCGAAAGCTCAAACCTGTCTCACGCTGAAACAATCGCATCAGGGTTTTATCTGACATGCCCAAACGGGCCGACCACAGCCCCACGCTGACTTCGGCATCGGGTGTTGCAATTAATTCATTGCACAACACCAGCAATCGCGCATGACGCGGTAACGGCAACGAAAAACCGACCTCAGGCAAGTTCGCCAACTGGTCCAGCAGCACCTGCACCAGCCGCTGCTCGGGGCTACCGCCTTCGGGGTAGTTCACCGGCATTGCACAAAAGCTTTTAATCAACTCGCGGGCCAGTGGCGTGACCTCCAGCACCCGGCACTGTTCGGGCGCCCAAAGACAATCCTCGCGGCGCACATACACGCTGCGCATTTCCGCGCGCATCGAGGTGAGCACCTCATGCTCCAGCCCCGCCGGAATCCAGATGCCCCACTGCGGTGGCGCAAAGAAGCTGCCTTCGTCGGTATGCACGCCCAGCACGCCGCTAATGGCGTAGGAAAACTGCACCCAATCGTGCTGATGGCGTGGCGTCCACGAACCCGCCCCCAAACTCTCGGCACGCGCATAGAGCGGGCGCGGCAGCACAGCAAGCTCAGGTATCGCCCGCTGGGGGCCACGTTGTCCGTTTGGCGGCATGGATTGGCCTTATATCGCAAGACGACTATTAAGGCCGACGTTAGGCTATGTCATCAATTCTTACAATGTCCCGGTACCTGCCATGTCCGTGCTCAAACACTTAAAACGCGTATTCACCGACTGGTTTCTGTGCGGCATGTTGCTGGCGACATTGCTGGCGTATGTGTTTCCGCGTTTCGGCAGCACGGGTGGCGCCATGCACGCCGAATGGGTGATCAACATCGGTGTGTTTCTGGTGTTTTTCCTGCACGGGGTCAACCTGTCCAGCGAGCAAATCAGTCACGGCCTGAAAAACATGCGCCTGCACCTGATGGTGCAAGGCTTCACCTTCATCGTCTTCCCGCTGCTGTGGCTGCTGGCCGACACACTGCTGGGCACACGCATTGCGCCGTTGCTGATGCTCGGTTTCTTCTACTTGTGCGCCTTGCCATCGACCATTTCTTCTTCCGTGGCGCTCACCGGCAGCGCAGGCGGCAACGTCCCTGCGGCGATTCTGAATGCCAGCCTGTCGAGTGTGCTGGGGATATTTTTGACCCCGTTACTGGTGAGTTTCGTGGTGGGCAGCGGCTCGGGCGGGATTGATCTGGGTGCCACCCTGCTCGACCTGTGCGCCATGTTGCTGCTGCCCCTGGTGCTTGGCCAACTGGTGCGCCCGCTGTTGGGGGGCTTCTTCGCCCGTCACAAGCGATACACCAACATCGTCGACAAAGTGGTGATTCTGCTGCTGGTGTACGCCGCGTTCTGCAACTCGATGGTCTCGGGGATGTGGCAACAACAAGGGGCTGCGGTCATCCTTGGCGCCTTCATCGGCAGCGCGTTGTTGCTCGCAGCCATCCTGTGGATGACCACCCGTACCGCCCGCGCCCTGAAATTCAGCACGGCGGATGAAATTGCCGCGGTGTTCTGCGCCAGCAAAAAATCACTCGCCGCCGGTGCGCCGATGGCCGCGCTGATCTTCGGGGCCAACCCGGGGTTGGGGCTGATTTTGCTGCCGATCATGATCTACCACCCATTGCAGTTGATCGTGTGCTCGGTGATGGCAGAGAACTACGCAACGCGCACTCGGCAAGAGGCACAACACCTCGTTCGCGCGGCGGCCCCCGCTCCGTTGTAGGCGCTGGCGAAGGGGGCGAGTGTTTGAACCTCTAAAGGCTCGCAGCCTTCGGGCCTGGGTTAACGTTCGATGATGGCGGTTACACCCTGCCCGCCCGCCGCACAGATCGAGATCAACCCGCGGCCACGGCCTGCGGCGTCGAGTAACTTGGCCAAGTTGGCCACGATGCGCCCGCCCGTCGCGGCAAACGGGTGCCCCGCCGCCAGCGAGCTGCCTTTGACGTTGAGCTTGCTGCGCTCAATGGCACCCAGCGGTGCGTCCAGGCCCAGCCGGGTTTTGCAATACTGGGGGTCTTCCCACGCTTTCAACGTGCACAGCACCTGCGCGGCAAACGCTTCGTGAATCTCGTAGTAGTCAAAGTCCTGCAAGCTCAAGCCATTACGCGCCAGCAGCCGTGGGACGGCATACACGGGGGCCATCAGCAAACCTTCGGCACCCTGCACGAAATCCACCGCTGCCGTTTCGCCGTCCCGCAGATAAGCCAAAATGGGCAACCCTTGGGCCTTGGCCCACGCTTCACTGCCCAGCAACACGACCGAGGCGCCGTCGGTCAGCGGCGTGGAATTGCCCGCCGTCAGCGTGCCTTTGGCACTGCGCTCAAATACCGGCTTAAGGGCAGCCAATTTTTCCAGGGTCAAATCCGGGCGCAGGTTGTTGTCACGGGTCAGCCCCAGAAACGGCGTGACCAAATCATCTTCCCAGCCCTCGTGATACGCCGCCGCCAGCGCCTGATGACTGTGCAAGGCCAAGGCATCCTGCTCGGCGCGCGGGATGGCCCAGGTTTGCGCCATCAGCTCACAATGCTGGCCCATCGACAACCCGGTGCGCGGCTCGCCATTACGCGGGAACGCAGGCTTGAGAAACTGCGGGCGCAATTGCAACACCGTCTTGAGCTTGTCCAGCGGTGCCTGGGTGCGATTGAACTGCAACAGCCATTTGCGCAGGCCGTCATTCAACCCGATCGGCACATCGGACGTGGTGTCGACACCGCCTGCAACCCCGCACTCGATCTGCCCCAGCGCAATTTTGTTGGCCACCAGCAAGGCCGCCTCCAAGCCGGTGCCACACGCCTGTTGCAGGTCGTAGGCCGGGGTTTGCGCGCACAGCCGCGAGCCGAGCACGCACTCACGCGTGAGGCCCAAATCCCGCGAGTCCTTCAGCACGGCCCCGGCCACCACTTCGCCCAACCGTTGGCCGTGCAAGTTAAACCGTTCGATCAGCCCTTCCAGCGCGGCCGTCAACATCGCCTGATTACTGGCGTTCGCATACGGCCCGTTGGCGCGGGCAAACGGAATTCGATTCCCGCCAATAATCGCCACACGGCGCAGAGTCATACGTTTTCCCCTTTGATTGAGTCGCCACTTGTCGTTACAAGCGTAGGCGTTATCACCCTTAACGAACGACCCTTGTCTTTTAGTGGTCAACCCTTTGAACCCCATGTGCCGGAGAGTGTTCCATGTCAGACCGTTATATCGACTTCGCCAACTCATTCCTCGGCCAGCGGCTGGTCAGTGCGGTAGGGCTTGCGTCACCGGTGCGACTGGAACGCTGGCAGGCTGGCCGCTTGCGCCCGGTCGAAGGCCCATTACTGCTTGGCGGCGGACCGTTGGTCGGGCAAATCAATCACTTTGCCAGCAAGCTCACCGACGCGGTTTTCAGTTATGGCCCCGAACCGCTGGTGGTCACCCCGTGGATTCCAGGCCAAGGCCCAACCCTCAAGGCCGTGGTGTTTGATGCCAGCCACCTGCTGCACACCGATCAACTCAAGCAGCTGCGCGAGTTTTTTCAGCCATTGCTGCGCAGCCTGCAACACAGCGCCCATCTCGTGATACTGGGCCGCGCGCCCGAAACCCTGAGCGACCCGTTTGCCGCCAGCGCCCAGCGCGCGCTCGAAGGCTTCAGCCGTTCATTGGCCAAGGAGCTGCGCAACGGCAGCACCCTGCAACTGGTGTATGTGGCCGAGGGCGCCGAGGACCAGCTCGAAGGTGCGCTGAGGTTCTTTCTGTCACCCAAAAGCGCGTTCATCAGTGGCCAAGTGTTACGCCTGACCCCGTGTGCAACCCACGTCACCGATTGGACGCGGCCGCTGGCCGGGCGCAAGGCATTGGTCACCGGGGCGGCGCGCGGCATCGGTGCCGCCATCGCCGAAACCCTGGCCCGCGATGGTGCCGAGGTCACGTTGCTCGACGTACCGCAGGCCAAAAATGACCTTGAAGCGCTGGCTGCGCGTTTGGGCGGGCGCAGCATCACGCTGGACATTTGCGCGCAAGACGCCGCCACACAGCTCATCGGGCAATTGCCGGAGGGTGTCGACATCGTGGTGCATAACGCCGGTATCACGCGGGACAAAACCTTGGCCAACATGACCCCCGAGTTTTGGGACGCGGTGTTGGCGGTCAACCTCAACGCCCCGCAAGTGCTGACCAAAGCCCTGCTGGACAGCGGCACCCTGCACGATGACGGCCGGGTGATTGTGCTGGCGTCCATCAGCGGCATTGCCGGTAATCGCGGGCAGACCAACTACGCCGCCAGCAAAGCCGGGCTGATCGGTTTGGCCCAAGCCTGGGCACCATTGCTGAGCGAGCGCGGCATCAACATCAATGCGGTGGCACCGGGGTTTATCGAAACCCAAATGACCGCGCATATTCCGTTTGTGCTGCGTGAAGCAGGCCGACGCATGAGTTCACTGGGCCAGGGCGGCTTGGCGCAAGATGTCGCCGAAGCCGTGGCGTGGCTCAGCCAACCGGGGTCAGGCGCGATCAGCG
This sequence comes from Pseudomonas weihenstephanensis, assembly GCF_016812185.1. Lineage (NCBI taxonomy): Bacteria > Pseudomonadati > Pseudomonadota > Gammaproteobacteria > Pseudomonadales > Pseudomonadaceae > Pseudomonas > Pseudomonas weihenstephanensis. Next base: position 25,047 of record NZ_JAAEBV010000004.1, read on the forward strand.
GGCAGGCGCTGCGCGTGTGTGGCCAAAGCCTGTTGGGGGCATGAGCCATGAACGTTAAGTGGCTCGACCTCGACACTGCGCCGCACTTGCCCGCGCTCTATGCCCATGCCGCGACCAAACGCAGTATCACCGGTGACACGTTGCCCGAAACAGGATTGCGCTGCTGGGTGGCGGTTCAAGCCAAACCGCTGCAAGCGTTTCGCGCTGTCTGCGACGTGCCCGATAGCCCGCTTTTACCGCCAACGTACCCCCATGTGCTGGCCTTCGGGCTGCAAATGCAGTTGCTGAGCGACCCGCACTTTCCTTTCCCGTTGCTGGGGCTGATTCACCTGAGCAATCAGATTCGGGTGTTACGGCCTATGGGCGGCGTCACCCAATTGCGCATTGGCGTCTACGCCCACAACCTGCAAAAGCATGCCAAAGGCGCGACGTTCGACGTGGTGACACAGGTGGATGACCTGCTCGGCCCGCTGTGGGAAGCGCAAAGCACCTTGCTGTGCAAAGGCGTGGAAATGCCGGGCGAGGTACCCGAGCATGCCGCCAGCGTGGTCAGTGGCATGAGCGAACTGACGCGCGGGTACGCGGCAAACGACATTGGGCGCCGCTACGCGAAAGTGTCCGGTGACTACAACCCGATTCACCTGAGCACTGCCAGCGCCAAGCTGTTCGGTTTGCCGAGTGCCATCGCCCACGGCTTGTGGCTCAAAGCCCGCACGCTGGCGGCACTGGGTTCACACCTGCCCGCAGCGAATATTGAGATCACCGCCGACTTCAAAAAACCGGTGCGCTTGCCCAGCGAGGTGATTTTGCTGACCAGCGCGGCAGGGTCCAGTGGCGACTTTCAGCTCAATGGCCACGGGGACCTGGTGCACATGACAGGCCGCTGGCGACCGTTGGGATAACGCGTAATCGCGGCGGTAAACCCCGTAGGCTGCGACAGCGACTACTTGCACACACGCGCATTCAGTCGCAAGCTTTGCGCCTTCTGGAGAGCACACCTGCAATGAACCTCGACGAACTGACCCAACGCCTGCACCGTATCCGCGATAACAACGACTGGAAACCCTTTCACAGCCCGAAAAACCTGGCCATGGCGGCCAGCGTCGAAATGGCCGAGCTGGTGGAAATTTTTCAATGGCTGAGTGAAGACCAGTCGCGCCAGCTCCCGGCTGAAAAACTGGCGCACGCCGGTCAGGAAGTAGGCGATATCGTGTTGTATCTGTTGTTGCTGTGCAGCGAACTGGGCCTGGACATGAACGAAGTGGTGCGCAGTAAATTAGCCGACAGCGAAAGGCGTTTCAGCAAATGAGTGACCGTCACTTCGATCAACTGGCCACCCGCTTCGCCGAAAAAATCTACGGCGGCGCCAAAGGAGCCATTCGCCTGGCCGTGTTACAGGCCGACCTTGAAGAGTCGCTGCCAAAACGCCCGTTGCGCGTGCTGGATATTGGCGCGGGGCTTGGGCATATGTCGCTGTGGCTGGCCCAGCAAGGCCACGACGTGACCCTGGCCGAACCGGCCGCGCCCATGCTCGACGGCGCACGTGAGCGCTTCGCCGAAGCAGGCCAAAGCGCTACGTTCATTCAAGCCTCATGGCAAGAACTGCTGGGCCAACTGACTGAGCCTTACGACCTGGTGCTGTGCCATGCGGTCCTTGAATGGCTGGCCGAACCCCACGCGATCTTGCCCGTGCTGCATCAACTGACCGCCAAAGACGGCTGGCTGTCACTGGCGTTTTATAACCGCGATGCGCTGATCTATCGCAACTTGCTCAAGGGTCACTTTCGCAAGATGCGCAAGAACGACATGGCCGGCGAAAAACAAAGCCTCACCCCACAGCAGCCGCTCGACCCACGGGAGCTGGCGACGGCGATGCAAAGCTTATGGCAGGTCGAAACACACAGTGGCGTGCGCGTGTTTCACGACTACATGCCGGTCGAGTTCCAGGCGCGCGCCGAACTTGACGCGTTGGTTGAAATGGAACTGGCGCACCGTCGCCATCCCGCCTTCGCAGGTTTGGGCCGCTACCTGCATTGGGTGTGCCGCCCGGTTTAATCGCTCACGTTTGAGGGGAGCCTCATGTATCGCTGCGTTGGGTTAATTGTGTTGAGCCTGGGGCTGGGCGCCTGCCAAAGCCCCAACCCTTATACCGCCACCTCGCTGCCGATGCCGGCTGCACCGGCGCATGCCGCCAATGCAGTGGACTTAAGCGCCTACCCGCCACCGCCCCGCGATTACGGCCGCTACCAAAGCTGGGGCTGGCTCAAGGGTCGCCTGCCCGCAGGGACGGCGTGGGCCGACTCGGCACAGATCGCTGACGCGGTGAACAATGCGCTCGATCAACGCGGCTTGCGCCCGGCGCGGCCCAACCAGGCGCCTGACCTGTGGGTGAGCGCAGATTTACACACAGAAAAACGCTTGCGTCAGGTTCAGGACGACTATGGTTATGGGGCAGGATACGGCGGGGTCTATGGAGACCGTTATGGTCGCTATGGCAACCAATACGGTATGTACAACACCGTGCCCATCGTGCGGACCTACGAAGTGGAAGTCATGGTAGTGCAGCTCAGCCTGTATGACGGTAAAACCGGCGAACCCGTGTGGAGTTCCAGCGCTGAAACCAGCAGTAAGGGCAGCCTGAGCGAACGCGAAAAAGCGTTGCGCGAATCGTTGAACACAGCAACACAGGCCTATCCTCCTCATTAAGACTTGTTGAAGTGGAGAGTCATCATGCTACGTCGTATCGCGCTCGTGGGGCTGGCGCTGTTACTCAGCGCTTGCGAATCCATGCACGTCACACACGATTACAACCCTTCAGTCGACTTTGCCAACTACCAGACGTGGGCCTGGAAAGAACCCGCCCTGCAATTTGTGCCCAATAACCCGATGCTTAAAAGCGACCTGACCCTGCAACGCATCACGCAGGCGGTGGCGTATCAGCTGGACCAGCGCGGGTTGCGCCAGGTGACGCCGGCTACCAAGGCAGACCTGTGGGTGCAGACCTACCTGATCGTCGCCGAGCGCCAGGAGCAAGTGGTCACGAACTACGGTTATGGCTACGGCGGCCCTTGGGGTGGCCCGTGGGGCGGTTATTGGGGCGGCCCATGGGAAGGTTACTGGGGCCGCCCGGCTTACGATGAGGTGCGCAACATCAACTACCAGGTGGGCACATTGCAGATCGATCTGATAGATGCCAAAACCGACAAGCTGGTGTGGCGCGGCAGTGCTGAAAAGGTGGTCGACACCAGCCCGACGCCACAAGAGCGCAGCGCAGCCATCCATGAAGCCGTGAGCAAAATCCTCAGCGACTACCCGCCTAAGCCGAAATAGGGCCACGGGTGCGCATCGTTAATCGCTGACGATTAGTGCGCGGCTGCGTAGCGGTCGTAAACCCTGGAATGCGGTGCATCAAGCACAGCGCCTTCATCAGGTTAACGATCGCTTCGCACTCGCACGTTGCCTTCGCCCACTGCGACGGTGGGCATTAGTTGCCCGCTCAGTCACCAAAGCTGGCAACTCGCCAGCGCACGGCGCACACCTTGACTACACTCCTTTTCACCCTTGGAGAGTTGCGCTCGGCAGCAAGCCGGCAAAGGAGTGCTCGATGTCTCCCCAATTGCGTGGCGTGTGCTTAAGCAGCCCCCGGCAACAACGGGGTGCAATCGGCTTGATCGCAGCACTGACCCTGGGCTTGGTGCTGTTGTTCATGTTGCTGGTGGTGGACAGCGGCCGTTTGTATCTGGAACAACGCAAGTTGCAACGGGTCGCCGATGTGGCCGTGCTCGAAGCCGTCAGCCGGGGCGGTAATTGTGTAGCCGCCGCTGGTTCGAACACCGCCACGGTCTACTCCGTCGCCAGCGCCACACGCAACAGCTTCACGCCCTCCACCACACAAACGGTGAGCGCCACCTGCGGCACGCTGATTACCGGCAGCGACAAACTGCGCACGTTCAGTGCCGATGCGAGCAAGTCCGACGCCATCCGCGTGATCACCACCACGGTGGTCCCGACCAGCGTCGCGGGTGGGTTATGGGATCTGTTTTCCAAAGGCACCTTTGGCTTTAACACCCGGCTAACGGCCAGTGCGGTGGGGGCGTCACCCAACGCCACACTGGCGCAAATCAGCATTCGCAGTACGTTGGCGAGTGTCACCACAAATTCACAGGCCGCCGTGCTCAACGCAGTGATCGGCGGGCTGGCAGGGGGGAGTCTCAACCTGACCGTGGGGGGCTGGGATGGACTGATCAAGAGTGATATCAACTTGCTCAGCTATATGAACCAGTTAGCCATTGACCTGAAATTAAGCGCAGGGGATTACACCAGTCTGCTTGCAGCCAAAACCAACCTGACGCAACTTATCCAAACCGCCGCCACCGTAATGAACATTAACGGCGCCACAGCAGAGGTGAAAGCCGCCTTACTGGGCTTAGAGACCGCCGTGAAACTGAACCCGGCCGTGGTCACATTAGGGGACTTGCTCAAGCTGCAAACTGCAAGTTCCACCGCCGGGCTAGACGCCAATCTACAACTGATGCAGTTGCTTCAAGCATTCCTTCAGGTGGCGAATGCCAACAATGCCGTAGCCCTGACGTTGCCGGTCAATATCCCGGGCGTTCTGAGCGTCACCGTGCGTTTGAAAGTGATAGAACCACCGCAATTTTCAGTGGTGGGCGACCCAAGCAAGCAAAACCTCTTCGTACGTACAGCGCAAGTTCGGGCACTGATTTCGTTGAACGTTCCGTTATTGAGCAACATCGCCGGTTTAACCAATGCCATCACCGACCTCGTCGGCGGTCTGACGCCGGTCCTCAACAGTCTGCTAAGCCTCAATCTGGTCACCACACTGGGTAATGCGCTTTGCCTGCTGGGTGCTGGTTGCCAACAGCTCGACGTTCTTCTGCTACCCACCCCGCAAATTGATATCAGTGTTGATGCCGCCTCTGCCACTGCGCAGGTCACAGGGTATACCTGCCCGACAGGCAGCAGCGGCACCAAGAGTTTGACGGTTGCAACGACCAAGTCGTTGGCAACCATCCGGGTAGGTAAAATTGATCCTGTCACGGCATTCGCTTCCAGCGCCCCGCCTACGCCTCTGGCGGTGCCGATTGTGGATGTGGGGATAAAAACGTGTCACCGCATTCTGGGCCTGATCGGCACCTGCGGCGATCGCACCCCATTCGCAGGGGGCGGAATCGGCCTGACGGTGAACGCACAGGTTGCTCCGTCGCCCTCTTCGCAGACGCTGATCTTCTCTAAAAACAGCGTCCCGGATTCCACCCCTACAAATCTCAAGCTGCCACCGACCATTCAAAGCACACCGGCCACCCAAGACGTTATCAACAGCCTGGGTACGACCCTGGCGGGTGTGAAAATTCAGGCGTATACCCCGTCGAACAATAATCCGTTAAGCACCGTTGTCCAAACTGCGACAAACGCCATCAGTGGAGTTGTGACGCTGCTTTTACCTTCGCTGACCAGTTTGCTGGGTTCTCTGCTGGACCCCATTGTTAACAGTCTGCTAAAGACCCTCGGCATCAGCCTGGTCGATGTACAAATCGGCGCGAACCTCACCTGCGGGCAAGGCGGGCGTGCTCAGTTGGTGCTTTAAGCGGTTGCAACCGCGCCCGGCAACGTCACGCAAAACCGTGCCCCGTGTTCGGTGTTGCTGACGCTCAGACGCCCGCCCATGTTGTCGATGATCCCGTAGCTCACCGACAGCCCCAGCCCGGTGCCAACGCCAATCGGTTTGGTGGTGAAGAAAGGCTCAAAAATGCGTTCCAGCAACCGCGGATCAATCCCGCCCGCGTTGTCTTGGACCCATAGCTTTACAGCGTCGTGATCCGGTTGCAGGCCAAGGGCGATCCAGGGCTGGAAGTCGCGATCAGTCTCACGTTTGCTCAGCAGCGCATCACGGGCATTGACCACCAGGTTGATCAGCACTTGCTCCAGTTGATCGACGTGACCGCGCACTTGCGTCAGGCTGTCCAGCCCTTCACAACGCACCTCAACCCCTTTGCCCCGCAACCCTTCACTGAGCAACGACAAGGTGCCTTCGACGGCAACGGCAGGGTTGAACAGGTGTTGCTCTATTTCCGAACGCCGCCCAAATACCCGCATGTGATCCACCACCCGCGCAGCCCGTTGCACTTGGGCGTCGATGCGGTTGAGCTTGTCTTGCAAGTAATCAATTTGCACGTCCCCGTTGCTCAGGCGTTTGAGCACGTTGACGATGGCCATGCGCATCACGTTCAACGGCTGGTTGATCTCGTGCGCCAGCCCGGTCGCCATCTCGCCCAAGGTGGCCATTTTCGCGCTTTGGGTGAGTTGCTGTTGCGCACGGCGCACCTCGGTGTTGTCGCGCCCCACGGCCTGCACTTCGATCAATTGCCCCTGCGCATCAAATACGCCACGGTCCGACCACACCCACCATGCGTGTTCACGCCCCGGCAGTTGCAGGCTGATTTCGGCGGTGCTGACCGGGAACTCGGGGGTCAACGTGGCCAGGCGCTGTACAAACGCCTGATGCTGCTGCGCCGATAACCAACGGCTCAAATTGATCCCCGGCAGTTGTTGCGGCGCGCACTCCAGATAAGTCGCCAAGGGGCGGTTGCCAAAGCTCAGGGTCAAGTCGGGGCTGTAGCGACAAATCATCGCCGGGGAGTCTTCGACCAGCATGCGGTAACGCTCTTCGCTGTGCCTGACCCGCTCAGCGGCCTCGCTCGCTTCGGTGATGTCCAGCCACAAGCCCACCGCTTCGACAGGCAAGCCCAAATCGTCGCGCAGCAGCCTGGCCTCATCGAGCAGCCAGTGATAAGCGCCGCCTCGATCACGCAGTCGATAGCGGCTGCTCACGCTGCCTTCACGCAGCAATTGGCGGGTGCGTGCGAAGTACTGTTCGCGGTCGTCGGGGTGCACCCACTCAATTAATTCGGCTGCCGTGCATTCTTCCAGCGTCCAGCCCAGCAAGGGCTGCAAACTGGCGCTGAAGAAGACGGGCAGTAACGCGCCCTCGGCATAACGTTGTACATAAATCACTGCGGGCGAACTGGCGATCAGGTTGTCGAGCCGGGCATGCGCCGCAGCCGCCTGTTGCTGCTGGTTTTTAATGTCGCTGACATCGAGCATATAACCCACGATGCGTCGCGCGTCGCCTGCCCCCAGCACTTGCCCCTGAAGGCGATACCACATCGCAGGTTGTGTGCTGTCAGCCTGATGCAACCGGGCGCACAGCAAGCAGGCCTTGTCATGCACCAGCAGCTCATTGAAACGGCTGGCCACTTCATCGCGATCGGCCGGGTGAAACAGTCCCAGCCATTGCTCGCGAGACAAATAAGCGCTCTGCCCCGGCACCACACTGGCCGCCAATGGCGGCGCCAGCTGGAGTTGCTCAAGGGCGGGCGACCACTCCCACCAGCCGCTGCCCAGTAACCCTTGCAACGCCTCCATGCGCTCCATCTGCCGGGCATGTTGAACCTCACGCAAGCGCCCCAGCAACGGCCCTGCCAACGCCGCGCAGACTTGCAACCAATCGTTATCGCCCATCGCGGGCGGATGCGCAGAGGCCGGGTACATCCCCAACAACAACCACGCGCACACGCCCTGATGATCGCTGTAAGGCACCAAAAAACCGTCGGCATTGCCGAACAACCCGTTGAGCCTTGAATGTTCGCGGTTGCCGTGAAGGGGTTCAAAGCGCTGGGGAGCCTGGCCGTAAAGGCTGTCGAGTGCGCTGCCGGCGGGTTGATCGACCTCCCAGAGCGCCGGGGCGTCATGGCGATGAAACGCGCTGTAGATCGTCCATCCCGTTTGCGCGTTATCCGCTAAGGCCAAGGCGACGCACGGCACATGCCAGAGCTGCGCCACCTGTTGCAGCATGTCGCTCACCACCGCCTGTAAACGTGAAGGGATGCATTGGCGCACTTGCTCGCTCATGTGCGTGGTGAGCAGTTGGCAACGTTCACGACTGCGGGCCTGTTGATTGCCCAGCAAGAGGTCGCTGATGTCCAACAGTTGCAGCAGCCAGCCGTCAGCCTGCGGTTGCACCCAGCCCCGGGTGTGCACAACGTGGCTGCCTGCCCCTTGAAACGTGAGATCCAGGCTTTGGCCCTGCCAGTCCACTGGCGTGCCTTCGAGTGCCTGCGTGCTGCCGGGCACCAGATAATCAATCAACAAACGCGCAGGGCCATTGCCCATGACCACACCGTGATGCTGCGCGCCGTGTATTTCCAGAACATGGCCCTGGGGGTCGAGCCGCACTTCAATCCCCGCCTCCAGGCGCGGCGCCGAACGGGCGGGCACAGGTAAACCCTCATGAGTACGACCCAGCAGGCGCCCGAACAAACGCTCGCCGGTGATCAAAATTGCAGGCTCGACTGGGCCGTCAACGTCGTCGGCAGACTGGGCACCCTGATGTTACCCGGCAGCACCAGCACTGGCAGGACCGCACTCAGCGCCGACGACGGCAGGCTGACTGTGACCGTCAAAACACCCGCGCTGTAAACCGCCGTTTTCTGCACGCTGCCCTTCAGGCCCGCAGGGACCCATGACAGTTGTTCGCCCAGCACGGTCAGCGCGCGCGCCTGCACATCCGCGGTGTACGTACTGGGTGACACGGTGGGGTCCAGCGCCACACTGCGGCGCACCGCCTCAGCTGTCGAGTGATGGAATGATTGCATCAGCAACAGCGGCAAGCTGTAGCTGACAACCGCGTAAAAAACTGCAAAAAACACCACAAACACCAGCGCAAACTCGATGGCAGCCGCGCCTTTTTGTTTTGTGCGAAGGCCTGTTTTCATGACTGCGTCTACCCTGACAACCACACGTCATATCAGCATAGAATCATTCGCCAAAAAGGGACGCCGAATACGTGACGCAATTAATCGTTCTGTTCATGTGGTTATCGGCGTGTGCCATTCAAGACCTGTATCAGCGCCAGATCGCCAACACCTTAACGTTGGGTGGCACAGGGCTGGCGTTGTTGTACCTGATCTGGAACGGCCATACCTGGCTCGGCGCACCGGCCAGCGAGGGCGGCTTGGCCCTGCTGATTGTGCTGCTGTTGACCCTGCCCGGTTACGCGCTCCATAAATTCGGCGCCGGTGACGTGAAGCTGCTGATCGCACTTGCTCTGGCAACCGATCGTCTGACGGTACTGGGCACGTTTATCGGTGCCGGTGTGTGCTTGCTGTCGTGGACTCTTTTCGCGTCAAAAATATTCCCGCTGATCTATCAACGGGTTACACCCTCTGAAACCCCGCCCCTGGATGCTGCGCCAAAAAAAGTCCCCTTCGCGCCCTTCCTGCTAGCAGGTTTTAGCCTGACGACACTGTGCCTGGCGTAGTTCAAACGTAGGATTAGCTCCATGTACAGCGTGGGAAAGTAGGTCTACTTTTAAACAAGCTTCCTCAAGAAGAGGACAGCTGGACGCCCTTAATTGGCTTGCCAGGCATGGAGTAACGCGTGAACACGCCCAGTCCTCTAATAAAAGTAATGGTGGTCGATGATCAACCGTTGATTGTCGAAGAACTCTGCGAGTTTCTGGAGAGCAGCGGTTACCGTTGCGTGCCATGTGAATCGGGCCGTGAGGCGCTCGAAAGCTTCAAGGACGACCCTGAGATTGGTCTGGTGCTGTGTGATTTGCACATGCCCGACATGAATGGCATCGAACTGACGCAACACCTGCAAAAATTCGCGGGCAAAAAAAGGCTGTTTGAAAGCATCCTCCTCACCGGTCGCGCAGACAAACAAGACGTGATCAAAGCGTTGCGTTGCGGGGTCGCCGACTACTATCAAAAACCGGTCGACCTCAACGAATTACTCGAAGGCATTCAGCGTCAGGAAGCACTGTTGCGCGAACGAATGAAGAATGAGCAACTCGGGCATATGAACCAGAAGCTACAGTTCCTGGCCGACTCCATTGACGACCTCTACCAAGACATGGAAGCCGTGCGCCGCCCGCCTCGTGCCACCTCCAGCGACACGGGCTCCAGCGATGACAGCAACGCCTTGATGCCTGCCATCCTCCAGCAACTGTCGCCGCGCCAATTGGACGTGGCCCGGTTGGTGGGCAAAGGCCAGACCAACTATCAAATTGCCTGTGATCTGGGCATCACTGAAAACACCGTCAAATTGTATGTCTCACAGGTACTGCGCCTGACCCACATGAACAACCGTACTCAGTTGGCACTGGCCTTGTCCCCCAACGCCAACGCGCAGCAGCACCGGTTGACGGCGCACTGACCCTTTGCGTTCTGTAGGCGCTCCGCCAGCCGGAGCGCCGGGGTTGAAGCCGCCGCACGCAACCTGCGCTAGCGGCTACGCACTGCCTCCAGGCCGTCATCCGATACCTGGGCCGTGACAGCCCCCATCAATTAGACGTGCCGCTCCCGCCACTCGATTCCTGTTTGTAATACTCGGGAATCTCATGCTCATAACTTTTCAACAAGCGTTGCAGGCTTTGTTCGCGCTCTTGCGGGGTGACCGTCTGCGGCACGGCTGACTGCGCCTTACCACTGACCTGTAACTGCAACCAGTTTTCGGTTTCTTGCTGATAGGTGGACGACGGCCCGGGCTCGATGGCCCACACGCTCATCGGCATGACGGCCAATAACAACCCCATACGCACGGTTAACGACATGGCACACCTCCAATTATTTTATGGCTGCAACCTGATCACTGGCCGCTTTGGCTGGCGCCTTGAGCGCTTGGGCGCGCGTTTGGGCATCGCTCACGTGTTGCGGGGTCAAACCGGCACGCGTGACCAGCTCCGCCGCCTGCTGCCAGTTGTCTTGATAGATCAACAACGTCACCAAATTCAACGCCGCCAACCCGTCATCTTCCTTGCTCAGTTCCAATGCCGTCAGAAACTCAAAACGCGCATCGTCAACACGCAACAAATTCAGATACACCACGCCCAAGTCATTGCGGATGTTGGCATCGGTGGGCGCCAGCCGGGCGGCATTTTGCAGATAAGTCAGCGCCTGTGCGTTGTCCCCACGCCCCACCGCCAACTGGCCCAGGCCATGCTCACCGTCAGCCGCCAAACAGGTGCCCAGCAATCCGCGATACAGCGGCTCAGCTTCGCTGCGCCCCAACTGGCGATAAATGCGCGCCTTGCGCAACTGCACTTGCCCGTAGCGCTCGGGCAGGCTTTGCAGGTTGGCCAGGCTGGCGTGCAGCTTGCCTTGCTTGGCCATGTCATCCGCCAGGTTCATGGACAGCTCCTGATCGCCACTCAACTTGGCGCAACTGCTGTTCAGGGCCAGCCACGGCGGGTTACTGGCCCCAGGGGTCGCGCAGCCGCCTAACATCAGCAGCCCAAACGCAGCGATCACAGCTTTCATGCACACACTCCTGATCATGAGCCAAAGGCCCGTGAGATCGCGATAATGCTCGGCCCGCCCAATACCATCAGCAAGGCCGGGAACAGAAACAACATCATGACCACCGACATCTTGGCCGACATTTTTGAGATGTATTCCTGCATACGTGTGAGGCGTCGGTCATCCAGCAGGCTTTTCAGTGCCTGCAATGACTTCATCGCGCCGCCCCCCTGTTGAATCAACTGCTGAAGAATCACACACGTATCATCAAACTCGTCCACGGCCAGCAAGCTCGCGGCTTTTTGCAGTTCCTGGCTCAGCTCCAGCCCCGAGTCCACCCGGGCCAGCACCAGTCGCAACTCTGCTGTCAGCACCGGCAATAACTGTCGTGCTTCTTGGCTCAGCACCCGCAAAGCCTGCTCAACCGCCATGCCGGACTCAAACAGGATGCGCAGCAACGGGATAAACGTTGAAACTTCAGTGGCCACCTGCCGCTGACGCCGGGCAGCCGCGAAAGCCAATAACCGCTTGGGCAGCAGATAGCCGACAGCCATGCCTAAAAGCAACACGGCCCACACGTTGCCCGAGCGTGGATACAGCACTTCATGGCCCACAAACGTCAGCCCGGCCACCACCAACGGGGTGCCAATCTGAAACGCAGCAAACAGCGAGCGCTGACCCGCTGTGCGCCAGCCCACGCGGTTGAGCAGTGTCTGCGTTTCGGTGTCGAGGGTGATCGAGCGCTGGCCGATTTTGCTATTGCCCATCGCCCGCAGCCACACATTGAGCTTGCCGGCCCTGGTGGTCTCACCTTGTAATCGCTGGACCACACGCTGCTGACGCAGACGTTGCCGGATCACAGCATTGATCACCAGCGCCAAAGCGCACAGCAGTAAAACGGCACTGATCAGCAACGCCATGTCATACGCTCCTTACCATCCGCCACAGCGCTAAACTGCCCATCACCTGCATAGCCAGTGCCGCCAACAGTAAATGCTGCCCCGCTGAGTCGTTCCATAACTTGGGCAAATAGCCCGGGTTGGTCAGTGAGAAATACGCCAATAAGAGAATCGGCAGCACGCCAAGCACGATGGCCGTGATGCGCGTTTCACCGGTCATGGCCTTGAGTTGACGAGCGCCTTGGTCACGCTCGCGAATCAGCACAATCAGGTTTTCCAGCAATTCGCTGGCGTTGCCGCCATAGCGATGGTTGACCCTCAAGCCGAGCGCAAACAGACGAAACTCTTCACGTTCATACAACTGGGCAAAGTCTTGCACCGCGTCGGGCAAGCTCACGCCCAGCTGTACGTTGCGCGACACACGGCTGATGCCCGTTTTAAGCGGATCACTCGACGCCTCAATGGCCAGGAGCACGGCGTCAGCCAACGTGCGACCGGCCTTCAAGCTGCGCACGCAGTGATCAAGCAACTGCGGCAGTTGCTCAACCATGCGCCGCACCCGTCGGTCATAGCGCCAACTGATGAACACCCTCAACAGCAACGGCGGCAGCAACACACTGGCGATGAAAAATGACCACCCGCCCAGCAAACCAGCCACCGTGATCACACCCGCCCACAGGCCAATCCACAGCCCCAGGCGTTCAGAGGGGCGCCCTAACCCGGCTTGCAAAAAGGCCCGGTCCAACCAGGCCACGCCCACCGCCTTTGCGCCCGATTGAGGCTGCCCTTCGGCCAGGCGATCAAGCACCCGGCTGGTGGCAGGATCGCGCATCACATGAAAAACAATAAACAGCCCCAAACCGAACATCAGCACAGCGAGCAAGAGCAATATCAGGGCCGGGATCATGGGCAGCGCCTCAGCCGTGGAGATTCACAATCGGTTCACGACGCAATTTGTCGCCCGCCGGGTTGAGTGCTTCGCGCATAAAGCCAAAACCGGTGCGCCGGTCCAGTCGAAACAGGGTGTTAGTCACGTAGACGTCATCGCGCACGCCGACCACTTCCAGCACCTCGCTGACACAGCGGCGTCCATCGGGCATGCGCGTCAGTTGAATAATCACATCCAGGGCGGCGCAGATCATTTGGCGCAAGGTTTTCTCTGCCACCGTACGCCCGGTCAGGCCCACCAGGGTTTCCAGGCGCAACAGGGCATCCTGCGCGGTGTTGGCGTGCACGGTGCTCATCGAGCCGTCGTGGCCGGTGTTCATCGCCGTCAGCACATCGAGCACTTCGACGCCGCGAATCTCCCCCAGAATGATGCGGTCGGGGCGCATGCGCAGGGCGTTGCGAATCAAGTCGCTGGCTTTGACTTCGCCGTGGCCTTCGGCATTCGGCGGGCGGGTTTCCAGACGCACGACGTGCGGGTGCCCCAACTGCAATTCGGCGACGTCTTCAATGGTCACCAGGCGCTCGTACGGGTTGATCAACTGGCTGAGGATGTTGAGCAGCGTGGTCTTGCCGGTGCCCGTACCGCCGCTGATCAAAATGTTGCAGCGCTGGCCAACCGCCTCTTGAATAAACGCGTAAATCGCCTGGTCGATGGTTTGCATCGCCATCAGGTCAGTGCTTTTAAGCATGTCTTTACGAAACTTTCGAATCGACAGGCACGGGCCGTCCAGCGCAATCGGCGGGATGATCGCGTTCACTCGGCTGCCGTCCGGCATGCGCGCATCCACCATCGGCGAGGACTCATCGAGCCTGCGCCCCAGCGGCGCCAAAATACGCTGCATCACCCGTTCAACGTGGTGATCGTCAATAAAGCGCAGCTCGCTCTGGTGCAGGATGCCGTCGCGTTCAACAAACACCCGGTGCGGCCCGTTGACCAGAATTTCGGTAACGGCCGGGTCGCGCAGCAGCACTTCCAGCGGGCCGAAACCGGTCAGTTCGTCGACGATTTCTTCCGCCAAACGCTCCATTTCATAGCGCGAGATCGCCAGGTGCAGGCGGGATACGTACTCGGCAACTTTGTCCGTCACAAATTGCGACAACGCCTGACGGGAGTCTTCAAGCAGGTTTTTGCCGGACTCTTCGATCGCATCGATGATGTAGCGATGCAGCACCAGTTTCAGGCTGTCGTGATCGGCATGCCCATTCTTGGTATGCAGGCCCGCGCCGAATAATTTTTCGCCGCTCATTTAACCCCCCACAGACGGTTCAACCATTTGGCAGACGGTTTTTCCAGCCCCTCGGAACGTTTGGCAAAGCGCTCGCCCAAGGTTTTGAGGCCCTGACTCAGCGCTTCTCGCGGGGCCAACTCGAACAGGGTGGTGGCCTGGTTTTTGGCGTTCATGCGCAGTTCGTCGCTGGGGGGCAACGTGGCCAGTACTTCAAGGCCAAAACTTTTGGCCAGTGCATCGGCGTCCGGCGCGACGCCGCGCAGGTAACGGTCCACCAACAGTCGCGCATGTTCGAGCTTCATGCCCTTGGCGCGCCACAGGTTGAGAATGGCCAGGTTGCGGCGGCAATCGAGTACGTTTTGATCGGTGTACCACAGCAACTTGTCGCAATGGCTGACAAAGGTGCGCAAGGCTTCACTGTCAGGCTGGCCCGTGAGGTTCACCACAATGTGCTGAAAGTGCTGACGCAAGGCGCTGAGCAACATGTACAACTCGGCGGCGCTGGTGTGCTCCAGCGGTTCGTCGCTGTCACTGTAGGCCAAAATCCGCAGCCCGCCGGGGGCGGTGGTAAAGGCACTGTCGATCAGCGTGCTGTCCAGGCGGCGCAAATGCCGCAAGGCGTCGCCAAAGTAGAACGTGCTTTCAAGGCCCAACATCGCGATGCTGTCGCCACGCGGCAAACCCAAATCCAGCAACAGCGTGTGTTGACCGCTCTTTTGCACCACCAGCCCCAGATGACTGGCCAGCAACGCGCCGTCCGCATTGCACTGCGCGCTGTACATCACGGTCAGGCCACCCAGTTGCGCGTTCGGCGTGACCGCTGGCAGACGCTTGCTCAGGCGCCGCACCAGCCCTGAGACCTCGCTGGAACGCGAGCCATAGGCGACAAAGTCGCGCGCTCCGGCGCGCATGGCGTTGAGCACCAGTTGGTTGTCCATGCCATCGCCCAACGCAACAATCGCCAGCATCGGCTTGGCTTCCAGCGCGCCTTCAATCAACGCGCACTGGGCCACAACTTTTTCGCGGTCCAGCCCCACAAACACCAGCCCGGCGAAGGTCACATCCACCAGTGCCAGCAGCTCGTCCAGGCTGCTGGTGCCCGCCCCCACCACTTGCCCCAGCGGCGCCAGCGCCCCCTGTAACCATTCAAGATCGGTGTTGTTGCGCGTCAGTGCGAGAAACGTCTGGCTCAGGCTTTCGCTCATTTGGATAACCCGCTACGGCGATTGAAATTGCCGTTTTCAAGGAAATACAGGCGATACCAATTGGGGTCGTAGTTGCGCAGTTTTTCGCCAGGCAACGACGGCAGTTGCGCGTTGGCCGCCAAGGGTTGAATCAAATGCGGGGTGACAATCATCAGTAACTCGCGTTCTTCGCGGCTGATGTTGGAGGAGCGGAAAAACGCCCCTAGAATCGGGATATCGCCCAGGCCGGGGAATTTATCCACCTGGGAGCTGTTGCGCGAGCTGATCAACCCACTGATGACAAAACTCTCGCCATCGGCCAGGGATATGCTGGTGTCGGTGCGTCGCACCGTCAGACCGGGCACCAGCGTACCGGCGATGTTCACCGCATTGGTGTAATCCAGCTCGCTGACTTCGGGGGCGACTTTGAGCAGGATGCGATCACGGCTGACCACCGTCGGGGTCAAGGTCAGGCGGATACCGAACTCCTTGTACTCAATCGACACGTTATCGCTGCCGCTACTGGGCACCGGGATCGGCACCTCGCCTCCCGCCAGAAACGTCGCACTTTGACCGCTCAACGCGACCAGGCTTGGACGCGCCAGGGTGTAGGCAAAACCGCTGCCTTCCAGAGCATTGATCATCGCCCTTACCCGCCCGCCGCCAAAACCGATGTTGAAGTACTTGTTATTGGCGGGAGGGCCGCCCGTGATGATGTTTTCGGCCGTGGTAATCAGCGCGCCCGGCGAGCCGAGCAGAAAGTTGCTGCCCATGCCAAAAATCGAAGTACTGGCTTCCTGAAGCTTGGTGCGGCTGACTTCGACAAAACGAATGTCGGTCTGTACCTGACTGGGCAAGGTCGGGTCTTCAGAGGGTGCAAGGGACGCCGTGGTGAAGCCGCTGCTGGCCTTGCCTTTGACGAACACCATGCTCTGGCGTGGCGATTTGGAGCACGCGGTCCAGACCATCAAGCTGGTGGTGCCGGGGGCGACGCCCGTGAGCACAAAGGCACTGTCGCCATTGGCCTGCACATCGGCAATGGTCGGGTCGCCCACTGCAATGCGGGTAATGCTGACCGGGGAATCCAGTGCTTGCTGGGTGCCTTGCCCCACTTCCAATACGGAGGGCAATGCCCCCAATGACGCGCAACTGCCCGAGGCCGCCGAGGCCATTTGCACACACACACCAGTTAACACCAGCGTCCAGACAGCGCATTTGAACAGCGGCACACAACGTTGACTCATGCTGGGCTTCCTTGCAGATCAGGAATTTTTATTGGGCAGGCTGTTGGGCGGTTTGAGCGCCCCGAATAATCTCGATACCGCGCACCCGAGGGGCGCCAGCAGGGCGAGTGGCCGGGGCTTTGACCGGGCTTGCCATGGCTAATTGATTGAACTGATAAAGCCCGCGCCTGGCCGCTTGCACATTGCTGGAGGCGTCTTCATCGCCCGACCAGTACTTGCTCAAACGCTGCTCTTGCGCGCTGCGCACGGCCAGACGCAACGTCCCGGCCTGCGTCGCGAGCATTAATTGATTGACCAACGGTTCGGGAATGGCGAGCACCACCGTGCGTGCACTGACCCGGCGCGCCGCTTGCTGTTGAGCCTGCTCGGGCGTGGGTGCCGCACTGGCGGGCTGGCCGTCACTGGTCAGCCCCAGTTCATCGCCCAGACTCAACACCCGCACCGCCGGCAGCACCAGTTGCGCCGAGGGTTCAGGGTTGGCGGTGTCCTGGCGCAGAAACAACAAAATATCAACGTAATCACCGGGGCCAAACTGCCCGGCAGCACCGCTCACCTCGTCAATTGCCACGGCCAGCGCACGCTCATCCGGGCGAATCATGCGCGCCAGCGGCCCGCCCACTTCGAAGCTTTGTTCGGTCAGCCAAGTGCCTGCATTGAGAGCGCGCCACGGCGTTCGCCCCACCGCCTGTTCGATAGAGGTCAAGCTGCCAATGGGCGCTGTGCGCAATTTTTCCAGCGTCAAATCTTCGGCAGTCAGGGCCACATGCGGGGCTACATCACGGCTCAACACCACCACCGATTGCTTGGTCTGATCCTCAAGATTAGCGGCGCCCTGCTCCACCACTTGGGCCACAGGAACGGGGGCAACCGGCTGATTGCGGGTCAACATCAACCCCCAAAAACCGGCAGCAATGGCGCCTAAAAAAAGGACGCCGGCCAGTACCAGACTGCGACGATTGTTCATATTGGCACTCCCTTCCCACTGCGTATGGCAGACGAAAAATCATTCGCAATCAGGTAGCTATGAACGTCAAGACGGCTTGCAACCATTTCGCTATTTGAAGGTAGCGCAGCTAGGACAAAACGCCATTACTGAGCGGATTATTTCTAGCTGATAAATCAGACACTTTGATTTGTTTACCTTTTTTGGATCCGCTTCGCCTGACTTGGATGGATTAATACTTTGTGATTAATCCTTTCTTACAGTTGTGAGCTTGAGCTTTGTTGACAATGCTGTGGTGGCAAATAGGAATTATGTCGCACCACCGTTACACAGTGCCCGCCTCGGCGCACTAACACTAAGGAGAAGTCTGATGCTTTTAGATACTGTTCTTAAAGTGTATGCGCCGGCTCAGGCGTTCTGTGTCTATCACACCCAACAACTGATTAAGCGCAAGGACGGGGCGGCGGGTATTGAATACGTGGTGATTGTGGGGATCGTTGCACTGGCAATTATTCTTTTTGCAACCCCCTTTACAGATGCTATTAAAAGTACTTTAAACAAAGTCGTGACTGCCTTGGGCGGCACGACGGTGACGTAAGAGCACAGAGGGGAAATATATTTGACCGTTCCATTTTTACAGGACAGCAAGATGACAACCTCTTCGTCACGCCAACAACTGCTTCTCGTGGATGACGAAGAGGACGCACTTCTGGAGCTGGCCGAGCTGCTGGAGGGCGAGGGTTTTTGTTGCTTTACCGCGGTGTCAGTCAAGATCGCGCTGCAACAGCTGACCAAACACCCCGACATTGCGCTGGTCATCACCGACCTGCGCATGCCTGAAGAAAGTGGTATTTCGCTGATCAAGCGCCTGCGCGAACACACCGCCCGCCAACATCTGCCGGTGATTGTCATGTCGGGCCATGCCGACATGGACGACGTCAGTGATTTGCTGCGCTTGCAGGTGTTGGACCTGTTCCGCAAACCCATTTACCACGCACGCCTGCTCGACACCCTCAACAACCTCTTCCCATTGCCCACCCTAAGTCTGGCTGAGCACTGATCCTCCCGTTATTACGAGCGCTGCACCCCGCGTAGGAACTGCCGCTGGCTGCGATGTTTAACGTGGCAGGTCCAACATCGCAGCCTTGGTCAGCCACCCCAAGTACGTCTTACAACTGGTAACTGAAGCTCAAGGTGTAGCGCGGGCGACGGTTGAAGCTGTCCAGCGCCATGTCGGACATGGGTTTGGCCACTTCGAGGGCGATGTTGTAATAACGCTTGTCGCCAAAACGCAGACCCACGGCCGCCGATGACATGTCCGAACCTTTGAACGGTAAATCGTTGAACCAGGTTTTGGCCTTGTCCAGCACCCCATACGGTTGCAGCAATTTCACCCACTCACCGTCCCGGTTGAAGCTGTAGTTGACCTCATATGCCACCCCCCAGCCTTTGTCGCCGGAGGCTTGGTCATCGGGGTAGCCACGGCCAAAGTTCTGCCCGCCAAACACCGCGCGCTCACTGTCGGGCAGGCTGTCGCTGCTCCAATACAACGCGCCGGACATCACGCCCTGCCAGTTTTCAAAGAAGGTGTCACTCTGTACGCCCGACAGGCGCAGGCGGAAAAAATCGAGGTCGTATTGGTTACCGGTCAGGCTGGTTTCGCTCTTGGCACCCAAGCCATTCATGCCCTGGTACAAACCGGCGCTGACGATGCGCAATTGCTTGGCATTGGATTTGCGCCAATCCCCCTCAAACGCCAAGGCACGCACATCGGTTTTTTCACTGATGCTGACCGGAAAACCGACCACATCGTAATCCGTCCTGTCGTTCACGCCATACAGACGCGAGCCGACGCTGAGCCACTGGTTCGGCGCGGCAATCAGCGGGTGGCTGACGCCAATCGAGAAGCGATCATTCTCGCGGTGCGGTTTGAGTTCAAAGCCGTCGCTGGTGGCAATGCTGCTGCCGGGGTCGCTGCGATAGCGCGCACCGTACAGGCTCAACTGAGTGCCTTCGGCATTCAGGTATTGGCTGTAGTCGATGCGGTAGTAATGTTCTTTGTCGTTACCCGGCGGGAACAGCCCGCTCAACGTCAGTTGCTCGGCCATCGCCGTTTGCGAGTTGCTGCTCACACCCAACAACGCCTGCGTGCTGTCACGGCTGCCTTGGGTGAGGCTCATGCTGGTGGTGAACGGCTTGCGGCTGGCGTTGATGGTCAGGGTTGAGGCGCCATCGGTGGTGCCCGGTGGCGGCACTTGCGCTTGCAGGGTGACGCCCGGAATGCGGCCCATCAACGTTGCGTAACGGTCGAAGGTTTTACGCGTCAAAGGGCGCTCGCCCTTGAGCTTGTCCACCAACTCATCAATAAAGCCTTTCACCCGACCGACATCGCCTTGCACGGTGTAGTCACGAATGTAGCCTTCCACCAGCACCACCCGGACCAGCCCTTGCGCAAAGTCCTGCGGCGGTAGATAGGCGTAAGACAGCAGATAGCCATCGGTTTGATAGCGCGTGGTGAGGGTGCGCGTGGCATCGATCAGTTGTGCCAGGCTGATTTCATGCCCAAGCAGCGGTTGATACGCCGCGCCCAACTCCTTGAGCGGGTACACCGTGCCCCCTTCAATCTGCAATTTACGAATGGTCAGCTTCGTGCCCATGACCAGCGGCGGTGGTTCGACGGCCCCAGGCTTAGGGAGTTGCAACGCAGGCTTTTGCGGGCGATAAGCATCGACCGGCAGGTTGGGCGTGGGCAGGGTTTGCATCGTGTCGTTGCTGTTGAGAAAACGCGGCAGCGGCTCAGCCAACGCATACGGGGTCAAAGCCAGACACAGAAGAGGAACGCAAGTACGCATATGACACTCCTTGGTCAACAACCGCGACATGACGAGGTGGACGCGTCGTCTGACTGCAACGCTACCCGGTGCAATTCCTACATTCCTCGCATGAAAAAAGACGAGAGATTCATCTGAACCTCTCGTCTCAACCAACTGTAGGCGCTGTAGGTAAGGCCGTCGAACCGGCCAGGTGCAATTCGTTAGTTTTTCTTGCCCAGATTGCCCAGGCCACCGAGTACGCCACCCAGACCACCGGTTGCAGCCCCGCCCTGGGCGGGTGTGCCACCGTTCAACAGCCCCCCGACAGCCCCCACTGTAGCGCCCACGGTATTGACCGTTTGACCGACCGCGCTCACCCCTTGATTGTTGCTGCCCGCATCCACTTTGACCCCGACACTGCTGACGGCACCGCCCACTTGATTGAGCAGGCCACTGACCGGTGCGCCCACGCCCGTCGCCGCCCCGACGTTTTGCGTGACCGTCGTCACCGCACTGGTAACCGGGTTAAGCGCTGTGCCGACCGTGGTGGTGACTGCGGCCAAAGGCGCTCCGGCTGCGTTATTTGCGACACCTGTGCCGCCCAACGCCCCACCGATGGACGCCACGGTATTGCCGATGGCATTGCCATTAGCCCCCGCCGCATCCACCACACCACTGGTGCTGCCACCTGCCAGACCGGTGCTGACACCGTTGACCACGCCACCGACGGTTTCCAGCAAGCCGGCGCCAGCGATGCCCGGCAAACCACCTGAACCACCCCCCGCGCCACCACCGGTGGCCGGAGCAGGATTGACATAGCCCCCGGCTTTATCGGTTGCACCCGCGACGCCGCCCAGCACACCCCCTACCAGGCTGGTGAGCGGGTTGCCATTACCCGTGCCCGCCACCTTGTCACCGAGGCCACCGACCACCGTGCCTACTTTGTTCAGCAAACCGTCCACGGGAGCGCCAACGCCTGTCGTTGTGCCCACTTTGCCGGTGACGTTTTCCACCAGCGAGATCACCGGCACCAGCACTTTGTCATTCACCCCACCCGTCACCTTACCCAACGGTCCGGTCGTGACAGAGCCGGTCAAGGTATTGCCAAGCATCGTGACGGTATTGCCCAAATTGCCCACCACACCGCCAGTTGCGTCCGTGACTTTATTCACGACACCGCCCACCACCGGTATCTGGTTGATCGGCGTGTTGTCGATCAGGGTGCTGACACCCGTGCCCAGCGATGTGACGCCTTTACCCAGGTCGCTCACCGCAGTCGTCGCGCCTGCCACAGTGATGCCCAGCGAGTCTTTGTCAGTGCCCAGGGTGCCGATGCCCTTGTTGATACCGTCTGTGACCGAGGTCACCGCATTACCGGTATTGACCACCAGACCGCCGGCTGCGCCTACCACGGGTACGGCGGTCAAGGTGTTGCCCAGGCCACTGACCGTTGTGCCCACACCGCCGAGCGCCGTGCCAATCTGGCTGACAACCTGACCGGTGACTAACGGCGTGGTCCCTGCGCCTGTGCCGCCGCCAGTTCCGCCACCGGTGCCACCGCCCGTGCCACCGCCAGTTCCGCCACCGGTGCCACCGCCCGTGCCGCCGCCAGTTCCGCCACCGGTGCCACCACCGGTGCCGCCGCCAGTTCCACCTCCCGTGCCGCCGCCTGTGCCACCACCAGTTCCGCCACCGGTGCCGCCGCCTGTGCCACCACCAGTTCCGCCACCGGTGCCGCCGCCCGTTCCGCCATCGCCACCGCCAGTTCCGCCATCGGTTCCGCCGCCCGTACCGCCATCGCCTGCGCCTGTGCTGCTGTCGGGAGTACTGGCCGCTACATGACTTTTAGAACCGCCACCGCCGCTGCTGCAACCCGACAGGCTGACAGTCATGACCAACAGTAAGGCAGTACTTGTTTTTAACCACAGTTGAGTATTCATGATCGATTCCCTTGCACCTGCTTGCCTGAGTTCGAAGGTTCTCTGCTCTGTCGTCAGAGATACGTTCATCCGTTACAGACATAACAACCCCAAGGGCCTGTTTGAACAATTCACAACTTGGTATTAACCCCTTCTATAACGAGGCGTTTAATGCTCTTTGGGATTAATACTTAGGGAGGGATCGGGGTTAAAAAAACCCTGAAATATCACGGAATTCTCACGCTTTAAAAAAACTTCGTCAGCCGACTATAACGAACGCTATAACCGCAATTGACACCGTGGCTGTAGTCGCTGCCGCAGGCTGCGATGGACTGCCTGGCAGGCCCGTTTCCTCGACAACCCCACGGGCTTAATCGCAGCCTGCGCCAGCCACTACAGCGAGTTACTCCACCACGCTGAACCCGACTCGCGCAGTTTGCCCGCCTTCGTCGAGTACGCTCAGCTCATAACGCCCGCGTTGCTCCAGCGTAGTGCTGAGTGAGTCCTGGTGAGCGCTGTCGCCCAATGGCGCACCATTGAGAAACCACCAACGGCGCCCGTCCCCACCCAACGCCGACACCGTGAGCCGTAGCGCTTGCACACTGGCGGCAGGCTGGCGCAAACGGTCACCGTCGCGCACGCCCACAATCGACAGCGGCGTGACCGAATGCAGCGCAGCCGGCGGGCACTGTGTGGAGGCTTTGGGCAAGCGCGCTTCACGTCGCTCAACCCTGGGCAGCCACGGCTCCAGCGGCGCAGGCCACAGGGCGACGTCTTGCTCCTGCGCGCCGGGGCACTGCGCGCCCACACGTAAACCTTGTGCATTGACCCATATCGTTTCGCGCAAGCCCACGCCCAAAGGTTGGTCCGCCGCCAGCAAGGTGGGCGGCGTGGTGTGATCCAGCGTCCAGGCAAAGCGCTGGCGTCGGCAGTTAGGATCTGCCTTGTTCAGCGGCTGCCCCAACGGCCAACAAATGGCCGCCACCCCGACATTGCCCGGCACCGCTTGCACCGGCGCGACAATACCGCGCTGGCTGTCGCGGTTACTCAATACATCGTGCACTTGCAGCATCAGCGGTGCTGCCGACGCCAGGCCGAACTGGCCGGGCACCGGCGTGCCGTCCGGGCGCCCGATCCACACGCCAATCAAATAACGCGGCCCTACGCCTATCGCCAGTGCATCGCGAAAGCCATAACTGGTACCAGTTTTCCACGCCAGCAACGGCCGCTGTACCAGTTCGGCACGAGGATCACGATCAGGGCGTGCCTGACCACTGAGGATGCGCCGGATAACCCAGGCTGAACCCGGCGATAACAAACGACGCTCATGAAGTTCATCGCTGGGTTGCAAGCGCACATTGGCGCTTTTACCGTCGCGCGCCAATGCACTGTAACCACTGACCAGGTCTTCCAGTCGGCTGCCTGCGCCGCCCAGAATCAATGCCAGGTTGGGCTCCGCCAGCGCAGGCAAACTCAAGGGCACGCCGCCATTGCGCATGTCCGCGGCGAACCGTTTCGGCCCGTAGGCTTCGAGCAATTGCACCGCAGGCAGGTTAAGCGACATGGCCAACGCCGCACTGGCCGACACCGGGCCACTGAAGCCCATCGAGAAATTCCCCGGCCGGTAATCGCCGTAGCGCCGTGGCACGTCTTGCAACAGCGACTCGGAATGAATCAGCCCTGCGTCCATCGCCATGCCGTACAAAAACGGCTTGAGCGTGGAACCCGGCGAACGCAGCGCGCTGATCATGTCCACATGGCCAAAGCGCCGCGTGTCGTTGATGTCCACCGACCCCAAGTACGCACGCACCGCCATGTTCTCGGTCTCGACCACCACAATGGCCGCCGAGGTGTGGTCGGGCAACCGGGCGCGCCAGCCCAGCAGCAGGTCTTCAAGGCGACGCTGCAAGTTGGCATCCAGTGTGGTGCGGATCAGCGGCGGGCTGTGGGGGCGATTCAAGCGCCGCGCCAGCAACGGCGCCAGGCTTGGCTCCAGACGTGGAGCCAGCAACAACGGCTCTTGCAGTGCTTCGTCCACCGCCGTTTGTGGCCACACCCGGTACTCGGCCACGCGCCGCAGCACTTTGTCGCGCGCCACCTGCGCCCGCGCCGGGTGCCGGTCAGGGCGCAACCGGCTCGGGGCTTGTGGCAGCACGGCCAACAGCGCCGCTTCGGAATGCGTGAGGTGCTGCGGCGACTTGCCCAAGTAGGCCCAACTGGCCGCCGCAACACCTTGCAAGGTGCCGCCAAACGGCGCGCGATTGAGGTACAGGTTGAGGATCTGGTCCTTGGACAAATGCCATTCCAGCTGGGCCGTGCGCCACAGTTGGCGCACCTTGCCGGTCAGTGTGCGCTCGTGCGGATCGAGCAGGCGCGCAACCTGCATCGACAAGGTGCTGCCGCCCGACAACACGCGCCCACCCGTGAGGTTCTGCCACGCCGCACGCCCCAACGCCAACGGGTTCACGCCGGGGTGACGGAAAAACCAGCGGTCCTCATAGGTCAGCAACGCATCGAGGTAATACGCCGACACCTGGTCCGTGCTCACCGGGTAGCGCCACACGCCGTTGGCATCGGCGAAGCGCCACAGCGGTGTGCCGTCTTCGGCCAGCACCACGCGGGCCAAGTCATCCTTGGGCAACGGCAGCGGCCACAACCGGTCGGCCAGCCACAGCAAGGCGCACGCCAGCAGCACGCTGGCGAGGCTGCAGCACAGGATCTTTTTAAGCCGGGTCGACACTAACATTCGCCGGTTACGCAACTTTGCATCCTGACTGGTTGCCCAATGGGTATCTCTGGCACAGTGGCCGTCTTATTAATCGGAACATCCCCCATGCACGTCGAAAGTTTTGTTGGAAATCTGGGCCTATGGTTGGGCACGTTGGTGCGCTGGATCGTCGAAAGCCTGAGTGGTCTGTTCAACGCGATCACCCAGGCGGGCGGTAATTTCATCGATGGCATGGCCCGTGCGCTGGGCATGGACACCTCGATCGTGAGCATCGCCGTGCTGGTCATCGGGTTGCTGTTTTTGTACAACGCGGTACGCGCCTTCATGCGGGCGTCCATCATCGGCGGCGTCATCTGGCTGCTATTGGGGCTGTGGGTGTTGAGTTGGGTCATTAGTTAAAACACCGTGCAGCAGGAGCGAGCGGGCCTCACTCCTGCTGTAGGGGGTTAGCGGCCCTTGATCACCATGTCACCCGGTGTTTCGCCTACGGCTTGCCAGTTGGGGCGGTACATCGACTCCACTTGCGGTGGCGGCACACGGTAGGTGCCAGGCGTCACGGCCCGCGCCAGGTACAACAAGTGCGCGGTGCCATAACCGTTCAGGTTGAGGGCGGCCACATAACGGTCGTCGCGATACTCCTGATGCTGCACGCTGGCGTTCTGCATCGACTCGCGCCATTGCTTGACCTGGCTGCTGGCGTTTTCAAGGCTGGCAGCGCTTTGGCCCAGGTTCTGGTTTTCCAGTTCAAGCCCCGCTGGCAGCAAGTCCACCACCAAGGCATCCGGTACGCGCTGCTTGGCCGTTACGGCCAGGTGCACCAATACCAGATCGCCGCTTTGCAAGTTTTTCAGGTTCAACGGTTCGCCGTTCATGCCCAGATAGTCACGGCGGATGCTCATGTTTTCACCCCCCGCGGCGGGTGCCTGCTGTGGATAACCCGAAATCGTCAGCTGTTGGTACACCGGCACGCTGCCTTGGTTGCGCAGGGTCAGCGGTGATGCCAACAGCGGCCCCTCCAGTTTGAGCCCCGGCTGGGCGTTGTTCAGCTCACGGGTTTGTCCAGCGCTGGTGAGTTGCGCCGACCAGTCCTGTTCAGGTTTGCTCAACAAATCACGACCGGCGAGGAACAGAGAGTTGCGCTCCTGGGTCGACAACCACTGGTTTGCAGCCAGTTGGTCAGACAGCGCGAACACACGGGCTTCGCGCTGGCCGCTCATCAGGTTGTTTTCTTCGAGCAGGGCCAGAATCAGCGCCTGATCACGCAGTGGGCTGCCGTAATCACCCAGCCACTCATTGGCTTTGCGGGTCACGGCCAAACCCGCCACCAAGGCTTGATCGGCGCGAGGCTGGTCACCCATCTTTTGCAAGGCAATCGACAGCTGCACCAGCGGCAGACCTGAACGGGCATCACTGCGACGCTCAAAAATACTGCGCAGCGCCCCCAACGGTGCTTGCTGACTGCGCGCCAATACCAGGGCGGCGTACGCTTGCACGGCAAAGCGGGTGTGATCGAGGTTGTCGCTGTAATCGGCTTCGATCAGGTTGCGCTCCTGCACGTAACGCAGCAGGCGCTCGCTGGCCTTTTTCAGCGCGTCAGGCGGCACCGCGTAACCTTGGTCGCGGGCGCGCAACAGGAAGTCGGTGACATACGCCGTCAGCCAATACTCTTCCTGACCGTCTGCGCCCCACAGGCCAAAGCTGCCGTTGTAACGCTGCATGCCCAACAGGCGTTCAATGCCCATCTCGATTTTGCGTTTACGCTCGGCATCTGGCTCGCCTTCAAGGCCCAGCCGTTTAAGCAAGGCTGCATCGGCATACAACGCCGGGTACAAACCACTGGCGGTTTGTTCGGAGCAACCGTACGGGTACGCCTTGAGCGCACGGATCTGTTCGCCCAGGTTCAACGGCGGACGGCTCGACAGGCTGAGCAAGGCTTCACGCCCCGCTGGCTCGAACGCGTGCAACTCGCCTTCAGGCAGGCTCCACGGCTGATCGTTAAGCACGGTGCGGTAATGCTTGAGCAGCGCCGGGTACGCCGGGCGTACGCCCAAGGTCCATTGGCGGGTGAACGGTGCCAGTGTTTCACCCGGCAGGTTCAGCCCGTTGACCGTGACGTTCACCTGCCCGGTGCCGTAGCCACCCAGGGCTTTGACCGGGATCTGCAAGGTGCTGCGCTGACCGGGGCTGAGCGTCACTTTTTGCGTGTCCAGGCCCAGCAGGCTGAGTTGACCTTCGGTGTTCAAACGCACATCGAGGGTTTGCGGGGTGTCGGTGAGGTTGGACAGGTCCAGCGCCAGCCGGGTCTCGTCGCCGCCCGCCATGAAACGCGGCGCAGCCAGCTCGGCCACCAGCGGTGCGGCGACCACGGTGGTGGCTTGCGCCATGCCGTAGCGGTCGTCGGTCCACGCTTGCGCCATCACGCGCAGCTCGCCGTTGAAGTCGGGAATGTTGACGCTAACTTCGCCTTCGCCCTGCTCGTTCAGGGTCACGGGGGCGCTTTGCAGCGCGACGATGGTCACGCTGGTGGCCGGGCGCTTGCCGCCTTTGGCCAGCGCCGCGTCACCGCCGAACGCCATGCTGGCCAAACGGCCCTGCCCGGCTTCGATCAGTTGCCCGTAAATATCCAGTTGGTCAGCACCATAGGCCTTGCGCCCAAACAGGCTGGCGTACGGGTCGGGTGTCGGGTAGTCGGTGATATTGAGTACGCCCACGTCCACCGCCGCCAGCAACACATGGGCTTGTTTGGGGATACTGCCGTCTGCGTTTTTGGCGCGGATCTTGACCGTCAGCGGTTGCTTGGGGCGCATCTTTTGCGGGGCATCCAGCGTCAGCGCCAGCTTACGCTGTGAACGATCCAGCGGCAGGTGCAGCACGCCCACGGCGCGTTTCGGGGTGATGTTGGTTTTGCGCTCGCCGGGACGAATCACCAGCGCGCTGACATACAAATCGTGACGCGCCCAGCGCGGATCCAGTTTGACATCGAAGGTTTTGCCCTCGGCTGGCACGTCGATTTCTTCCCACCACAGCGGGCCATCGCTGCCTTCAACCAGCAAGTAGCCTTTGCCTGCGGCGGGCGGTGTGACGGTGACGTTGGCCGTGTCGCCATCGGCATACGCGGCTTTGTCCAAGGCCAGCTTGACCTGATCGGGACGCACAGCACCGCCTTCGGCGTTGTCTTGTGCCTGATACCCGGCCCAGAATCGCAGGCTGCTGATCAGCCCGGTTTTCGGGTCTTGCACTTCAACCCGGTACGGGCCCCATTCCACCGGGAAACTGACTTTAGCCGTGCCGCCTGCTTTGAGGCTCACGGTTTCTTCGCCCAGATTCAAAAACTTCTCGTTGTAGTGATAGCTCCAGCCATCGTTGTCCGAGTAGTTCCAGTAGTAGTCACGGCGCTCACGAATCAGGCGCACGTTGACGTTATCGGCCGCCAATTTGTTGCCCGCGTTGTCCGCAATCAGCACCTCGAATTCAGCCGGGCCGTCGCCGTTGGTTTCCGTGCCCTCAAACAGGCCGCGCACCCCCGGCAGGCGTTCGGCAGGCCACACCGGTTGCACCAGTCGGCGGGTAATGGGGCGCCCGCCCGACTCTTGCAAACTGGCTTGCACGATCAATTGCAGCGGCGATTTGGCGTCACTCCACTTGCTTTCAAGGCTGATGGTTTCTTCGCCTTGCGCGTTGAGCACGCTTTCATCGAGCTCAAAGTCCTGGGTCAATTCCTGTTCAGTCACCGAACCAAATTGATAGCCGGGCAAGGCTTTAACCGCTTCACGCAAAGGACGCACATAGACCTGACCACTCAGGCGATTACCGGCCGCCGGGGCGCCGTACAAATAGCGGCCATTGACCTGAATCTCGGCGGTTTGATCGGGGCGCAGCGGCGTATCGCTGCCCTTGAGTTCCAGCGCCAGGCGTTCGGGCAGGAAGTCTTCAACCAAAAACTCATAGAGCTGCGGTTTGCCGTCACCCAGGTCAAACACCAGTTGCCAGCGCCCGGTCGGGGCTTCGCTGGCCAGTTGCAGCGGGTATTGGTAGAAACCCGACGCATCCGGCTCCCAGACAAACTTGCGGCTGACCTGCTCGTCCGGGCGACGCACTTCAACACTCACCGGCTGTGGCTTGACCGGGTTGCCATCACGGTCGCGCAGCAAGGCGTTGAGCAACACGGTTTCGCCGGGGCGATACAAATCACGCGGGCCAAACACAAAAAATTGCAGCGGGTGTGCCTGCGGGCCGCCGATGTCGAACTCGGCCAGGTCCAGCGCGGCGGTGTTCAAACGCAGCAGGCTGGTTTGATCGCCCTGACGCGCCAACAGCACCTCGGCCTTGGGCGGCAATGCCAGCTCGGCATGGCCGTCCTTGCCGGTCTTGCCTTGGGCGAGCATTTTGCCTTTGCCGTCGAGCAGTTCCAGCGCCACGTCGCCTAGCGCACTGCCGCCTTCCAGCGCCTGCGTGAAGACATCCAGACGCTTCTGATAACGGTGTACCGAAAGGCCAATATCACTGAGCGTGAACAGGGTGGCGGGGGTTGAATAGTTGTAAGTGCCGCTGGCTTTCATCACCGCCAGGTACACCCCCGGCTGCTGCAACGGTTTGATGCCCGAGGTGGGCAGGATCACGGTTTCGCGGGTATTGCGTGCCGGATTCAGGTCAAAGCGCGCGCCGTATACCAGGTCGGCCATGCCCAGCAGGTCCTTGGCCTCATAGCTTTGCAGGCTGCTGTTGCGGCCCCATTGGCTGAGAAACGCCGGCAAGGATTCGGGCTTGACCCGAAAGAACTCCACATCGACTTTATCGACGTTCAGCGCAATGACGGGCAAGCCTTCGGCCAGACGGGTCGGTAGCAGCGTGCCGCGGCTGGCGAAGCCGACAGTGGGTTGCAGGTCGCGGGTTTCGAGACGGCTGACATACTCACCAGCCAGTTTGGCGTCGTTGACTGCCCGCAAGCCGGGGTCAACCGTGAGGATCAATTTGCGCTGCGGCTCAAGGTGGCGCAGACGCAATTCCATCAAGTTGTCGGAGAGTTCCCAGGCACCGTCGACCTTGCCGGTCTTGGCATCCACCAGATGCAATTTATCGCCAAAATGTTGCTGCGGGTCCAACGGCACCGAGAAACTCACAGACAAGGTGCTGGCACCGTCCAGTTGCACTTCGGAAACATCCACCACGCTTAACTCGCGCCCGGCGTAGCGCTGGGCGAGGGTTTTGACATCCTGCACCGGTTTGGCGGCTTGCGCTGCAACTGACGCCGAGGGCGCCGCAGGCTTGCCGGAAGACGAAGAGTCGCAAGCGCTCAGCAGCGCCAGCGCGCAGGCCAGGAACAGTCCTTTGTTAAGCATGGTGTACTCGTTGGCTAGGCATTTAAGGGAGGGACTATATAACAGCGCGCCCCGTGTAGTCGCGGTCGAGGCACGACGGCTGCGATCGATGGTCGCCTCTCGACGCCTTCGTGCCTCAACAGCGACTACGCCAGCCATCCTCCGGTTACAATGCCGCCCCCTCAAGGAGCCTGCATGTCATCTTCCCTGCTTGCCGACTGGCGCGACCGCCTTACCCATCGCCGGGTTTGGGCGCTGGCGGCGCCGATGATTTTGTCCAATATTTCTGTGCCGCTGGTGGCGCTGGTCGACAGCACGGTCATCGGCCACTTGCCCCACGCCCATCAATTGGGCGCCGTCGCCGTGGGCGCCAGCCTGTATGTGTTCCTGGCCTGGATGATGGGCTTTTTGCGCATGGGCACCACCGGTTTCGCCGCCCAGGCCGCCGGGCGCGGAGACGGTACGGCGTTGCGGCAAATTTTGTTGCAAGGCTTGTCTCTTAGCGTGTTGCTCTCCCTGTTTCTGGGGGCCATTGCGATTCCGTTCAGCGGGGTCGCGCTGAGCGTGATGCAGCCCTCAGCCGAGCTGCACGCGTTGACGCTGGACTTCTTCCACACACGCCTGTTTGGCTTGCCCGGTGCGTTGGCCACGTATGCGTTGGTCGGCTGGTTTTTGGGCACGCAAAACGCGCGGGCACCGCTGGCGATTTTGCTCACCACCAACCTGGTGAACATCGCCCTGAACCTGTGGTTTGTCCTGGGGCTGGACTGGGGCGTGGTCGGTTCGGCGCGCGCCTCGGTGATTGCCGAGTGGAGCGGCGCCCTGCTCGGCCTGTGGCTGACTCGCGGCGCACTGCGCCGGTTTCCGGGCACGGTGGTGTGGGCCGCGCTGCGGGTGTGGCACAACTGGAAACCGCTGCTGGGGGTCAACCGCGACATTTTCATCCGCAGCCTGATGCTGCAATCGGTGTTCTTCCTCATCACCTTGCAAGGTGCGCGACTGGGCGATGCCACGGTGGCGGCCAATGCGCTGCTGCTCAACGGTTTGCTGTTGGCGGCGCATGCGCTGGACGGTTTGGCGCATGCCGTAGAAGCCCTGTGCGGCCACGCCATCGGCGCCCGCGATCGCACCGCCTTGCGCCGCTCGATGGTGGTGGCCAGCGGTTGGTCGCTGATTGCCAGCGCAGGGTTTGCGGTGCTGTTTTTGTTCGGCGGGCATTTGTTTATCGCCATGCAGACCGACATCCCGAGCGTGCGCGACACGGCCTTCCAGTACGTGCCGTACCTGGCGCTGTTGCCGCTGATCGCGGTGTGGAGTTACTTGCTGGACGGGTTGTTTATTGGCGCCACCCGTGCCCGTGAAATGCGTAACGCGATGGTGATCAGCGTGATCATCGCCCTGCCCGTCGCCTGGGCGTTGCACCAGTATGGCAATCACGGGCTGTGGATAAGTTTTCTGCTGTTCATGGTGCTGCGCAGCGTCACGCTGGGTGCGTATGCATGGCACATGCAGCGCAAAGACGGATGGTTCCATCCCCGCTAATCAGCGCACTTCGCCAGCGCCTGCGCAAAACAAAAACGCCGCCCAATGGGCGGCGTTTTCAAGGCTTGGCGAAACTTACGAAGACAGGTACGACGAACGCGTCAGGCCCAGGCGCAAGGCGTCCAGGTACTGGGCGCGCTCTTTGACGCTGATGTTGGCGCTGGCCACTTTGTCACGGTAGTGGTTCATCAACTCCTCGGGCGACAAGTGCACGTAGCGCAACATGTCTTCGATGGTGTCGTGGGTCTCGATACCGGCGTGGTACACGCTGCCGTCAGCGTTCTGGTAGATGTTCACCGAGTCGGTGTCACCGAACAGGTTGTGCATGTCACCGAGAATTTCCTGATAAGCGCCCACCAGGAAGATGCCCAGCAAATAGTCTTCGCCTTCGTTCAGGCTGTGGACCGGCAAGCTGGTCTCGATGCTTTGCTCGTCGACGTATTGCTTGATCTTGCCATCAGAGTCGCAGGTCAAATCTTGCAGCACGGCACGGCGCAGCGGCTCTTCGTTCAAACGGTGCAACGGCAAAATCGGCAGTACTTGGCCAATTGCCCAGGTGTCCGGCAGGCTCTGGAACACCGAGAAGTTGCAGATGTACTTGTCGGCCAGCTTGTCATTGAGTTCGTCCAGCACTTGGCGGTGCGAACGCTGACGCGCTTTCAAGGAGTTGTGCAGGCGACGGCAAACGGCGAAGTAGCACTGCTCAGCCAAGGCTTTTTCAGCCAGGGATATCTTGCCGTCTGCGTACTGGGCGGCAATGTCACTCATGTAGTGCGTGGCACGCCAGTAGGTTTCGGTGACCATTTCAATGTCGGTCGGGCCCAGCAGGTCCACCAGCCATTGCACGGTTTCAGGCAGGCTTTCTTTGTTCTCGATGAGCGGCACGTCGTCGTTGTGTTTTTCGACGTCGGTCACTTGCACCACCAGCATGGCGTGGTGCGCGGTCAGGGAGCGGCCGCTTTCAGAAAAGATGTTGGGATGCGGCAGGTTTTGCGCGTCGCAGAACTCTTTGAGCATGCCGACCACAACACCGGCGTAATCGTCCATGTCGTAGTTGATCGAGCTGGCGTTGCGCGAGTGCGTGCCGTCGTAATCCACGCCCAGACCGCCGCCCACGTCGATGTGGTCTACCGGCAGGCCGAGGTTGCGCAGCTCGCCATAGTAGCGAATCGCTTCTTTGAAGCCGTGCTGATAGTCAGCCAGGTTGGCGATCTGCGACCCCATGTGAAAGTGCAGCAGGCGAATGCCTTGGTCCAGACCGGCGGCGCGGAAGCGCTCAACCACCGACAACAACTGCGCCGCCGACAAGCCAAACTTGGACTTCTCGCCGCCGGTGTCTGCCCACTTGCTGGAGGCCAGGGACGACAGGCGCACGCGCAGGCCCACTTGAGGCTTGACCTTGAGCGAGGCCGCCTCTTCGATCACCAGGTCCACTTCGGACTCTTTCTCGATCACGATGAACACGTTGTGACCCAACTTCTGGCCCATCAGCGCCAGACGAATGAACTCGCGGTCCTTGTAACCGTTGCACACGATGGTGCCGCCTTTAGGGGCCAGCGCCAGCACGGCCAGCAGCTCAGGCTTGGAGCCGGCTTCAAGGCCAATCGACACGTCTTTGGTGGCGATGATGTTTTCGATCACCGCCTCTTGCTGGTTCACCTTGATCGGGTACAGCGCGGTGTACTTGCTCTGGTATTCCAGACGCTCGATGTTGGCATCGAAAGCGCCGGTCAGCTGGCGTACACGGTCTTGCAGGATATCCGGGAAACGCACCAGTAACGGCAAGGACAAACCGCTGCTTTTACGCAGTTCGTCGACTTGCTCGTACAGATCGATGGGCGAGCTGTTCGGGCCGTTCGGACGGACTTCTACGCGACCGGCTTCATTGATCGCGAAATACCCGGCCCCCCAATGGCGAATCCCGTAAACACTGCGGCTGTCCGCAACTGTCCATTGGCTGCCATCGTCTTTGCGTGTGCGTCGTACGGACATCGAAGTCCCCTATAAATAAGTCAAATAGCCCAGCCTGAAGGCAAGCTGGCGCAGTCTAAAGCGTGAATATGAAGATTCGTCTGCACAGGGGTAGACCCTGATCACAGCGTGGAGTTTAGAAACCCGTCGTAACAGGCTCTGTGAAAACCATGGCCAGCGGTGACTGTCAGTCCGGAGGGGCAACAGCCTGGCTCAGCGGTGGTTTTCACAGAGGCTGCTAGCCGCCGGACTTCTTGGCTTTAAACCCGAGTTTGACCAATTCGGCTAACAGCAGATCAACGTGCTCGCCCTGGATCTCGATGATGCCGTCTTTCAACGCACCACCGGTGCCACAGCGTTTTTTCAACGTAGTGGCCAGGTCTTTGAGGGCATCTTCAGCCAGCGGCACACCGGTGATGGTGGTCACGGTCTTGCCGCCACGGCCTTTGCTTTCGCGGCGCACGCGAGCAATGCCGTCACCTTCGGGGATGCGGGTTTGTTTGCAGGTACAGGCGTCCACCGGCTGACGACAGTCCGGACAGTGACGACCTGCGTCGGTGGAAAATACCAAGCCACCAAGGGCGGCGAAGGATGCGGCTTTTTTGGCCACCGGCAATCCTCTAGATGGAGGACGAAAAATTGGCCAGCACATGACGCGGGAGCATCAGGGGTTACCGACCGCGAAGCCCCACTCTGGCAGGGGCAGCGCAACTCAGGCGGCGAACCGCTTGAGCCTGAAAAGGTCGCGCAGTGTAACGACAAAATCGCCGGTGCCCAAGAGCCAATCAGCGGCAATTTACAAACGTTTTCACACCACGGCGCCTGCGCCTACGAAGAATTTTTTCGGGTCTGGACCAGGTAACGTTTGAGCGCCGCCAATGAGTCAGGGCAGTACGACTGGATTTTACTAAGGAACAACGCCTTGCCCACCGAAATAAAGCGGGCGCTTTGCACTTCTTCAGGCTGGATCTGCAACGGCCCGTCCCAGATGGCTGAAAACACCGCACACCACAGGTGATTATTCGCACTGTCAAAGTAGAAACGCTCATGGGCGGTCAACGGCACGCCGCTGACACCCAGCTCTTCTTGCAGCTCACGGGCAGCCGAGTCGGCGTAGCTTTCATCCGCCCCCACCATGCCGCCCGCCGCCACGTCCCAGTAGCCGGGGTACAGCGCCTTGCTCAGCGTGCGCTGATGCACGCACAGCTCACCCGCCGAATTGAATAACAGTATGAACGTGCCGCGCCCGATTAAACCTCGATCGCGCAGTTCGGCACGAGGCAAGACACCCAGTAACCGGTCTTCACGATCGACCCAGGCGACTTGCTCGGCATCAGAGGCCGCACGGTGCGCGGCCTCCAAGGCTGAAATAGCCATCACTTATCCTTGTGAGAGCAATTGACGAAGGTCCATGACCGCCGCGTTGGCGCGGGAGATGTAGTTGGCCATGACCAACGAATGGTTGGCCAACATGCCATAACCGCTGCCATTGAGAATCATCGGGCTCCATAGAGGCTCTTGTGCTGCTTCCAGCTCGCGAATGATCTGACGGACACTGACCGTTGCATTCTTTTTAGCCAACACGTCGGCAAAGTCAACTTCGATGGCGCGCAACAGGTGCGACAACGCCCACGCCTGACCGCGTGCTTCATAGAACACGTTGTCAATCTGCATCCACGGTGTTTCGACGATTTCTTCATCCACCACCGGCACTTGGCCCGGTTGCAAGGACTCGGTTTTCAGCGTGCTATTGAGCTTGACCCGGCCCACACTGGCCGACAGGCGCTGCGACAACGAACCCAAACGCGTGCCCACATCACCCAGCCAGTTGTTCAGGTTGTCGGCACGGGCATAGAACAGTGCGTTTTTCTGGTTCGGGTCGGACAGGCGCGCCTGGTAGCGGCTCAGCGAGTTGATGCCTTCCTGATACTCAGACTCGCTGGACGGCAGCATCCAGCTCTTGTTGTCGAAGTTGAAGCGTGGCTCGGCCTTGGCCAAATCCGCATCTTCGGCCGACTGCGACTGCGAGCGGGCGAAGTCTTTGCGCAAGGCGCGGGTCAGGTCACGCACTTGCACCAGCACGCCGTATTCCCAGCTCGGGATGTTGTCGAGCAGCACGCCTGGCGGGAAGCGGTCATTAGACAAATAGCCGCCCGGCTTGTTGAGCAGCGTACCGGCCACGGTTTTGAGGGTTTCAACCGTGGTGAACCCCGGCACCATTTGCTTGCCGTCACGGTCAGCCGCCTGCTGGGCATTTTGCTGCACAGGGAACAGGTCAGGCTCCTGACTCCAATACCAGCCAAAGCCCAGGCATACCAGCACATACACGCCCAACAGCGTCGCGATTGAGCGGCTTAGCAAGATGCTTTTGAAATAGCCACGCGGCGCTGTTTTGGTCTCTTTGACCGATTCGCGGGCGCTGCCCTCACGTTTTTTCCAGTCCAGCATGGCTATATCCTTTCGATTACTGAATTCAACGGTTCGACCACAACCCTAACCCATCGTGCCTTCGGTGCTTGCTTTAAATCGCCTGCACGTTGATCTGCAACAAGACGGTCTGGTGGCGCGAGCGGCACTATAAATCATGCTCGCGACGCTGCCACACCCATCGCAACGATTAAAAATGGCACGCTGACAGTTAATTTCAAGCGGGGACTCGTGCATTTTGAAAGAGGTGCTAGCATAGAGCCACCAGTCGAACCTCAGCATGCCCCCTCACGAAGCAGTCAGGATATGACCGAGCAAGAAGACCCTAGCCGCGAGCGCCTAAAGAACCACTTTGCCCAACGGGTCATCCACCAGGCACGTCAAATTCTTGAGATCTGGCAACGCTTGCAAGGTAACGAGTGGTCCCCGCCAGACCTGGCCGAACTCAGCGAGGCGAATCAACGCCTGCTGCGCTTTGCCGAACGCTTTGAACAACCCGAGCACTCACAACTGGCCGGCGCCATCAGCGACGCACTGCAACACGTTGATGCCAATGGTGGGCGGTTGAGCAGCACGCTGATTAGCGACCTCAACCGTTTGATGCAGCGCCTGTCGCGCACCGGTTTGCGCCACGGCGATCAACTGGAGCAGACGTTCCTGCCGCCGCTGCGCAAACCCGTCTACATCTTGTTGCAAGACCTTGACCGTGCTGAACGGTTGGCTAAACAGCTGGATTTCTTTGGCCTGGGCGCGCAATCAATCTCCAGCGTCAAGGCGTTTCGCAGTGCAATGGTCGAACGCTTGCCGGCCGCGATTGTGATGGACGTGGACTTCAGTGGCGCAAACCTGGGCCTGGAGCTGGCGGCACAAGCCCAACTGGGCCTGGAGCAAAAGCTGCCCCTGTTATTTTTCAGCCTGCACGAAACCGACACCCCGACCCGTCTGGCGGCCGTGCGCGCAGGCGGGCAAGAGTTCCTGACCGGCACCCTCGAAGCCTCCAG
This sequence comes from Pseudomonas weihenstephanensis, assembly GCF_016812185.1. NCBI lineage: Bacteria > Pseudomonadati > Pseudomonadota > Gammaproteobacteria > Pseudomonadales > Pseudomonadaceae > Pseudomonas > Pseudomonas weihenstephanensis. The sequence continues at coordinate 62,534 of NZ_JAAEBV010000004.1, forward strand.
CCTGATGGAAAAAATCGAGGTACTGACCTGCGTGGCGCAGTACGAACCGTACAAAGTGCTGATCATCGACGATTCAAGGGCGCAAGCGCTGCACACCGAGCGCCTGCTCAACAGCGCCGGCATCGTCACCCGCACCCTCATCGAACCGATTCAGGCGATGGCTGAACTGGCGGATTTTCAGCCCGACCTGATCATCCTAGACATGTACATGCCCGCCTGCACCGGCACCGAACTGGCCAAGGTGATCCGCCACAATGATCGCTACGTCAGCGTGCCGATCATTTACTTGTCGGCCGAAGACGATCTGGACAAGCAACTGGACGCCATGAGCGAGGGCGGCGACGACTTTTTGACCAAGCCGATCAAGCCGCGCCATTTGATTACCACCGTGCGCAACCGGGCTGCCCGTGCGCGCCACCTTAAAGCGCGCATGGTGCGTGACAGCCTCACCGGCCTGTACAACCACACTCACATTCTGCAACTGCTCGAAGACTGCACCTTTCGCGCACGCCGCGAAGACCGTCCGCTGAGCTTTGCGATGATCGACATCGACCATTTCAAACGGGTCAACGACTCCTACGGCCACCCAATGGGCGACCGCGTGATCAAAAGCCTGGCGCTGTTTCTCAAACAACGCCTGCGCAAGACCGATTTCATTGGCCGTTACGGCGGCGAGGAATTCGCCATCGTCATGCCTGACACGGATCAGGAGGCCGCGCACAAAGTGCTGAACACCATTCGCCAGCGCTTTGCCGAAATCCATTACCCGGCGCAACCGACCGATCTGTGCTGCACGTTCAGCGCAGGCGTGGTTGAACTCAAGGACGACACTGACGGCCTGATCATGGCCTCGCAGGCGGACGAAGCGCTGTACCGCGCTAAAAATAATGGACGCAATCTGGTCGAGCGCTACCACCCGGCAAGGCCAATTGCCACTATTTGCATGGAATTGCAGGATTCCGTCACATCGCTGTAACGCCAGTGCAATAACTTCAGCCGCTTCTCAATGCGTCGTAGGCAAAATCCCACATGCGCCTGAAGCTGCTTACCAACCTCAATACGGCGTTGCTGGTCGCCGTCTGCCTCGCTCTCGGCGCTACGTTGTGGTGGTCGCAACACGCGCTGGAGCGGCCATTTTTATTGATGGAGCGTTACGTCAACCTGTCACAGCAGTTCCAGAATCAGGTCGCGCGCAATATTGAAGATTATTTGGCCAGCGGCGATGCCCTGCGTTTAAGCGATGCCACGACGGCGCTCGACACGCTGAAAACCGAGTTAGCCCCCTTACCGCCCGCACTGGCCAGCGCCTTGCGCCCCAGCCTTGAAAGCCTGAGCACCTACAGCAACAGCGAGCTGCTGGCGGCGGGCAAACTGGCCGGCGACCCGCAAGCGTTGCTGATTCAGGCCGAGCGCGAGCTAGGCGCCACTCTGGAGCAACTCGCCCAGTACGCCAGCCAAGGCTCAGCCCCCGCCGCACAGGACTATTTAAGCCCTCTGGTTAAGGCGTTTCAGCACGTGACCACGTTATCGCTGAGCCGCGAAAAACTGGTGAGCAGCGGGCGCAGTGAACTGGCCTCTGACGTGGAACGCGAGTTGGCAACTCTCCAGGCTCAAGCCCACACCCTCGACGCACTGCCCTTGCTCGGCGTCAGTGCCAAAAGCGCCTCGGCCAGCGATGATTTTGCCGCCCTGATGGGGCTTGAGTCCCAACAGAGCGGGCAAGCAGAGGACGCTGCTGTCAGCCTCAAGCGCGAGCTCAATAATCTGCTGAACCGCTACCCTGGCGAACTTAAACGCACGCAAACACAAATCGAACAACGCACACAACTGGCCGCAGCCACCCATTTGAAACTGGACGCGGTGCAACAGGCCATTGCCGGGCTTGAGCCGGTGGTGCGCGCCGAACACGGGCAGATCCAGCAAGAAGTGCGGTTGATTCAAGCCGTGATGATCGCCCTCATCCTGCTGATCGCGCTGTTGATCGACACCCTGCAACGCAAGCTGGCCAAGGTACTGACGCACCTGGCGCCGATGCTCGGGACGTGGGCGCAAGGGGACTTCAGCCGCGATATTCAACTGGGCAACACCAACCGCGAGTTGCACGACATTCAGGCTTCACTCAATCGGCTGCGCACGTATCTGGTCAATCTGGTCGGCACCTTGCGCGTAAACGCCGAACAAGTGGCGGGCAGCAGCCAAACCTTGGCCGAACTGAGCAACGGGCTGCACAGTGGCGCCGAACGGCAAGCGGGGGACACGGCTCAAATCCGCGATGCGCTGGGCGAACTGGAAGCCACGATTTCTCAAGTCGCCGGGGACGCCAGCCAAGCGGCCGATGCCAGCCGCAGTGCCGGACTGGCCGTGGCGCAGGGTCAGCGCGTGATCGGTCAAAGCCTGACCGGCCTGCATGCGCTGGTGGGCGAGGTGCAAGGCAACGCGCAAATGATCGAGCAGTTGGCCGAAGAGTCCGCCACGATTGGCGGCGTGTTGACGGTGATTCGCTCGATTGCCGACCAAACCAACCTGTTGGCGCTCAACGCCGCAATTGAAGCCGCCCGCGCAGGCGAGATGGGCCGCGGCTTTGCCGTGGTGGCCGAAGAAGTGCGCACCTTGGCGCAGCGCACAGCTGGCGCCACCGGGGAAATTCAAACCTTGATCGGCGGGCTGCAAGCAGCCGCGCGCCAATCGGTAGAAGGCATGCGCGCCCAAGTGGTACACGCACAGGCGACAGCACAACAGGCTCAGGCAGCGGACGGCGCACTGGATGAAATCGTCGGGGCGATTGCCACCATCGCTGACACCGCGGTGCGCATTGCCGACGTCACCGCGCAGCAGAGTGGCGCGGTCAGTGAGATCCGCGATCACAGTGAACGCATTCACCAATTGGGCGACGACAACCTGCAACGCATCGGCCAGGGCCGTGATCAGGGCGAACGTTTGCTGGTGCTGGGCGGCGAGCTGAACGCCGCCGTCCAAGCGTTTCGGGTGTGACCCCGTAGCCGCGCGACCGACGGCGAAGCGCTCGTAACGGCCACAGGTTTACGTGCTCGAAGCTGACCTGCACAGTGTTTCTCAGTCCGTTATCATGGCCGCACGTTTGATTTGCGAGATCACTATGCGCCGCCTGCTTTTGCTTATGTGTTTACTCTTCGCCGTGCCAGCCCTGGGCGCGGGGTTGCTGGATAACCGACCCAGCGCCACGCTGGGGGCGATCAATAACAGCCGCGATTTCCTGCCGGTCAGCGAGGCGTTCAAGCTCAACCTGATCCAGAGCACCCCTGAAAACATCAAGCTGCGCTTTGTACCGACCGACGGTTATTACCTGTACCAACACCGTTTCGCGTTCAAGGCCGAGCCTGACGATGTGGCTCTTGGCCCGGTGCAATTGCCGCCTGGCGAACCCAAGCATGATGAGTATTTCGGCGATGTGCAGGTCTATCACGGCATCGTTGACGTGGACGTGCCACGGGCGGCCAACGATCCACGGGCGTTCACGCTGGTGGTCACCTATCAAGGCTGCGCCGACAAGGGCTTGTGCTACCCGCCCGAAACCGTGCGCCTGAATATTGAAGGCACGCCAGCCGCCGACACCGCCACTCCCGGCGCCCCGACTGCGTCCTGGAGCTGGCGCGAGCTGGCGATCTTTTTCCTGGCGGGGCTGGGCCTGACCTTTACCCCGTGCGTGCTGCCCATGCTGCCGATTCTGTCGGGGGTGGTGTTGCGCGGCCAGGTCGGCGGGTGGCGCGGTTTCAGTCTGTCGCTGGCTTACGTGCTGCCAATGGCTGCCTGCTTTGCCCTGCTCGGCGCGCTGATGGGCATGTTCGGCGCTCAGCTCAATCTGCAAGCCCGCTTGCAGTCCGCCTGGGTGCTGGTGCCGTTCGCGATGTTTTTTGCGGTGTTTGCGCTGGCGATGTTTGGCGTGTTCGAACTCAAACTGCCACGCGCCCTCAGCAATCGCCTGGACCGTGTGGCCAATAACACCCAAGGCGGCTCGTTGTGGGGCGCCGCCGTACTGGGTGTGATCTCCAGCTTGCTGGTATCGCCTTGCGTGTCGGCGCCGCTGGCCGGTGCGCTGCTGTATATCAGCGCCAGTGGCGATGCATTGGGCGGCGGCTTGAAGTTGCTCGTGTTAGGGCTGGGCATGGGCACTCCGCTGGTGATCGTGGCCACCGGCGGCGCGGCCTGGCTGCCTAAAAGCGGACCGTGGCTGGTCACGGTGAAAAATGCCATTGGCGTGTTGCTGCTGGGCTTGGCCATCGGCCTGCTCAGCCGCGTTCTGCCCGGCCCGGCCACCTTGCTGTTGGTCGGTTTTCTGGCCGCCGGGGTGAGCCTGTTTCTCGGCACGCTGGAATTTATCGACAAGTCCCCTCGCCAGCGTCTTGCGCAATTGGTGGGCCTCTTCCTGCTGGTTTATGCGCTCATGTGTTGGTATGGCGCATTAAGCGGCCAGGGCGATCCCCTCAAACCTGGACCTGGCCAGACCCCTAGCGCAACCCAGGGCAGCGCCGCACAACCCGCCAGCCAATGGCTCACTGTCAGCACCCCGGCACAGCTTGACGCCGCACTGGCCCAAGCCAAAGCCGCAGGGCAACCGCTGTTGCTCGACTGGTACGCCGACTGGTGCATCAGTTGCAAAGTAATTGAGCACGAGGTGCTGAACAACCCGCGTGTGCTGGACTTACTCAAAGGCTATCAACTGGTGCGTTTCGACATCACCGCCAGCAACCCCGAGCAACGCGCCCTGCTCGACCGCTACCAACTGTTCGGGCCTCCTGCACTGATGTTCTTTGACAAAAAGGGCTCAGAAATCAGTGACCAACGGGTCATTGGCGAGATCAATGCACAAGACTTCGCCGAACGTGTCGTCAAGGCGAATGACCAGATCTAGCACCCGAGTCACAAACTTTGCGCGAACATCGGTCATCGTGCTGGCTATTGCAGTTAACTGGACAGCGATTATGCTTTTGGGCATAGTCGCCCGGCACTGACAACTGCACACAGATAATAAGGAACAGCACATGGCGACTTTCCTGGTGCTACACGGCCCCAACCTGAACTTGCTCGGAACCCGCGAGCCGGGCGTCTACGGCGCCACGACGCTGGCGCAGATCAATCAGGATCTGGAACAACGGGCCCGCGAAGCCGGTCACCATTTGCTCTACCTGCAAAGCAATGCCGAGTATGAATTGATCGACCGGATTCACGCTGCACGCGATGAAGGCGTGGATTTTATTTTGATCAACCCGGCGGCGTTCACCCACACCAGCGTGGCATTACGTGACGCGCTGCTGGCGGTGAGCATCCCATTCATCGAAGTGCATTTGTCTAACGTGCACAAACGCGAACCTTTCCGCCATCACTCCTACTTCTCCGACGTTGCGGTAGGTGTGATCTGCGGCCTTGGCGCCAGCGGTTATCGACTGGCCTTGGAGGCCGCCCTGGAACAGCTTGAACTACAAGCTAAACGCCCCTGACCGACCCATTGGGAGTTGACGATTCATGGATATCCGTAAAGTTAAGAAACTGATCGAACTGCTGGAAGAGTCCGGCATCGACGAGCTGGAAATTAAAGAAGGCGAAGAGTCGGTACGCATCAGCCGCCACAGCAAGACTCCTGCTCAGCAGTTCTACGCCCCGGCTCCAATGCAAGCGCCTGCCGCAGCGCCAGTGGCTGTTGCTCCGGTTGCCACCGTGACTGAAGCCCCTGCTGCACCAAAACTGAACGGTTTTGTGGTCAAGTCGCCAATGGTCGGTACGTTCTACCGCACCCCGGCGCCTACCTCGCCTGCCTTCGTTGAAGTGGGCCAGACCGTCAAGGTCGGCGACACCATTTGCATCGTTGAAGCGATGAAAATGATGAACCACATCACCGCTGAAAAAGCCGGTGTTATCGAGTCCATCCTGGTAGAAAACGGTCAGCCGGTTGAGTTCGACCAACCGCTGTTCACCATCGTTTGAACCACGGGGAGCCAACGATGTTGAAGCCTCAGAAGAAGCTGGAAAAAGTCCTGATCGCCAACCGTGGCGAGATTGCTTTGCGCATCCTGCGGGCGTGCAAAGAAATGGGGATCAAGACGGTCGCGGTGTACTCAACTGCCGACAAAGAGCTGATGCACCTGGGCCTGGCTGACGAAACCGTCTGCATTGGTCCGGCACCGGCCAACCTGTCTTACCTGCACATTCCGGCCATCATCGCGGCCGCTGAAGTGACCGGCGCCACGGCGATTCACCCAGGCTATGGCTTTTTGGCTGAAAACGCCGATTTCGCCGAGCAAGTCGAAAAATCCGGCTTTGCCTTCATCGGCCCTAAAGCTGACACCATTCGCCTGATGGGCGACAAGGTATCGGCCAAGCACGCCATGATTGCTGCGGGTGTACCTACGGTTCCAGGTTCTGACGGCCCACTGCCTGAAGACGAAGAAACCGCGCTGCGTATCGGCCGTGAAGTCGGCTACCCGGTGATCATCAAAGCCGCTGGCGGCGGCGGTGGTCGCGGCATGCGCGTTGTACACCGCGAAGAAGACCTGATCGAAGCGGCCAAGCAGACTCGCGAAGAAGCGGGCGCCTGGTTCAGCAACCCGATGGTCTACCTCGAAAAATACCTGACCAACCCACGTCACGTGGAAGTCCAGGTTATTTCTGATGGCCAGGGCAATGCGATCCACCTGGGCGACCGCGATTGCTCGCTGCAACGTCGTCACCAGAAGGTACTCGAAGAAGCGCCCGCACCGGGCATCGACGAAACCGCACGCGCCGAAGTGCTGGCTCGCTGCGTAAAAGCATGCGTCGACATCAACTACCGTGGCGCGGGCACCTTCGAGTTCCTGTACGAAAATGGTCGCTTCTACTTCATCGAGATGAACACTCGCGTGCAAGTAGAGCACCCGGTGTCCGAAATGGTCACTGGCATCGACATCGTTAAAGAGATGTTGAGCATCGCCGCCGGTAACAAGCTGTCCTTCACCCAGGCTGACGTGAACATTCACGGTCACTCGCTGGAATGCCGGATCAACGCTGAAGACCCGGCGACGTTCATGCCCAGCCCAGGCATGGTCAAGCACTTCCACGCGCCTGGCGGCAATGGCGTTCGCGTCGATTCGCACCTGTACAGCGGCTACAAGGTTCCGTCCAACTACGACTCCCTGATCGGCAAGCTGATCACGTGGGGCTCGACCCGTGACGAAGCCATGGCGCGCATGCGCAATGCCCTGGACGAAATCGTGGTCGACGGGATCAAAACCAACATCCCGCTGCACCGCGATCTGGTGAATGACGAAGGCTTCTGCAAAGGCGGCGTCAACATTCACTACCTGGAACACAAACTGGCTAACCAGTAAGTTTGTGCCCTGATCAACAAAGCCGCTTTCGAGCGGCTTTGTTGTGTCTGGCAATCGCAAAAATCGCAGGCTGCGATCTGTTGAGCGTTAAAAGATCGCAGCCAGCACCCGCTTCTACCCATATTCTGCGATTACCGTCAGCAGCGTTTTTCATCGCTTTTGATTACCCGTCACGCCCCTGCTCGCGTAAACTTGCGCGCTTCTCGCAGCCCGACGGCTGCACACTTCTATTTTTCAAAGGTGCCCGCCATGCCTTGGCTGCAAGTACGCCTCGCCATCAGCCCGGAACAAGCCGAAACCTACGAAGACGCGTTCCTCGAAGTCGGTGCCGTTTCGGTCACGTTCATGGATGCCGAAGACCAACCGATCTTCGAACCTGAACTCAATACCACGCCACTGTGGTCGCACACCCATTTGCTGGCACTGTTCGAGGGCGGCACCGAAGCCGAACTCGTGCTGTCCCATCTGGCACTGCTGACCGGCTCACCACTGCCAGAACACCACGCCGAAGTCATCGAAGACCAGGACTGGGAGCGCAGCTGGATGGACAACTTCCACCCGATGCGTTTCGGTCAGCGCCTGTGGATCGTGCCAAGCTGGCACGCCGCACCGGAGCCGGGCGCGGTGAACCTGCTGCTTGATCCGGGCCTGGCCTTCGGCACTGGCACCCACCCCACGACCGCGCTGTGCCTTGAGTGGCTCGACGGCCAGGACCTCAAGGACTGCAACGTGCTGGACTTCGGTTGCGGCTCGGGCATTTTGGCCATTGCGGCCCTGCTGCTGGGCGCCAAAGAAGCCGTCGGCACCGACATTGACGTGCAGGCGCTCGAAGCCTCCCGCGACAACGCCGGCCGCAACAACATCGACCCAGCCCTGTTCCCGCTGTACCTGCCGCAAGACTTGCCGCACGTACAGGCTGACGTGCTGGTCGCCAACATTCTGGCTGGACCGCTGGTCGCACTGGCGCCACAACTGTCCAGCCTGGTGAAACCGGGTGGCCGCCTGGCACTCTCCGGTATCCTCGCCGAACAAGGCGATGAAGTGGCCGCGGCCTACGCTCAGGACTTTGATCTGGACCCTATCGCCAATCGCGATGGCTGGGTGCGCATCAGTGGTCGTCGGCGCTAGAATGCACGCCTGTCTAACCCGGATGGCCGCATGAGCGATAGCTTCGTAACACAGTGCCCCCATTGCCAAACCAGCTTTCGCGTCAGCCATTCTCAATTGAGCATGGCCCGTGGAGTGGTGCGCTGTGGCGCCTGCCTGCAAGTGTTCAATGCCGCACAGCAATTGCTCAACAAGAGCACTGAAACAGAGCAGCAGCCTGTCGCTGCCGCCCCTGTTGCAGTCGTGCCCGAGGCCGTCGAGCCACCCGCCAGGCCCGAGCCGATCAGCCAGACGCAATGGCAGGCAGGCGAACTCGACCTCGAGCATCTGGATCTGGACAAAGAGCTGGCCAAGCTTGAGGAGCTGGAAATTCAGCCCAGCAAAAGCTTTGGCCAGCCGCACACACCTAAAGAAGACACGCTGAGTGCGCACCGCGAAAGCGACACCGGCGAAGACAACCCTTGGCCCGACAGCCTGTTCAGCGACTCGGCCGCAGAGCGCGCCGACACCTCGGCATTGGCGCAAACACCGGCTGAGCCGACGAAACCCGGTCGCACCGAGCCGTCACTGTCACGCGATCTCGAGGAGTCCGATGACACGCCGCCCCTTGAGCATTCGCGGCAAGAGGAGCAAATGCCGCCGTTGAGGCCTATGTCCGCTGTGGATGACGATGACGACGAGCCAATCGCCGCGCCGCCTCTCACCAAGGGCAAACGCAAGCGTAACGAACCGGGTGTACGCGAAGAACTGCTCCAGGACTTGGTCGATGACCCGCTGCAACTGGATTGGCAAAAGCGCAGTACGCCGTGGGGCAAGCGTCTGCTGTGGCTATTGCTGGCGTTATTGGCTGGCGCCGCACTGGCCGGGCAATACATCGCGGGCCACTTCGAAGAGCTGGCCCGACAAGACCAATATCGCCCGCTGTTTCAGCAACTGTGCCCGACGCTCGGCTGCACCGTGCCATCCAAAGTCGACATTGATCGCATCAAAAGCAGCAACCTGGTGGTGCGCAGCCACCCAGAGTTCACCGGTGCGCTGGTGGTGGACGCGATCCTGTACAACCGCGCGCCGTTCTCGCAACCCTTCCCGCTGCTGGAACTGCGCTTCGCTGACCTGAACGGCAAAATGATCGCCAGTCGTCGCTTCAAACCCGGCGAATACTTGGGCGGCGACCTGGCCAAACAAGCCGAAATGCCGCCCCAGACGCCAATCCATATCGCCCTGGACATCCTCGACCCAGGTCCGAAAGCCGTGAACTACAGCCTGAGTTTTCATTCCCCGGAATGATCCCCTGCGCGCCGGGTGGCAAACGACACGCCTGAAGGTTGTCGTTTGCCATTGGCTTTATGCCTAAATTGTTCAAAAAACATCCAACCCAGCCTTTATCCAGTCATCGAGAGCGGGTATCATGCCAACCCTTTTTCGAACTCCCAAGATCCGGCCCCACAACAGGGAAGTCCTATGTCGGCGGTACGCATCGGCCCATATACATTGCACAACGGTTTGATTCTCGCCCCGATGGCGGGAGTCACCGACCAGCCCTTTCGTCAGCTTTGTCGACGGATGGGCGCAGGCCTGGTTGTTTCGGAAATGGTCACCAGTGACATGAGTCTCTGGAACAGTCGTAAATCGCGCCTGCGCATGATTCACGACGGTGATCCCGAGCCGCGCTCGGTACAGATCGCCGGCGGTGATGCGCAAATGCTGGCAGACGCCGCCAGGGCCAATGTGGAACTGGGCGCACAGATCATTGATATCAACATGGGTTGCCCGGCAAAAAAGGTCTGCAACAAGGCCGCCGGTTCCGCCTTACTGAAAGACGAAGCATTGGTGAACGAGATCCTGCAAGCCGTTGTGGCTGCGGTTGATGTGCCGGTCACCTTGAAAATCCGTACCGGCTGGGACCGGGACAACAAAAACGGCCTTACGGTGGCCAAGATCGCCGAACAGGCAGGCATTACAGCACTGGCGGTACACGGCAGAACCCGTGCCGACCTTTACACCGGCGAAGCCGAATACGACACCATCGCCGCGATCAAGCAGGCCGTGTCGATACCGGTCTTTGCCAACGGCGACATCGATTCACCCCACAAAGCCCGTCATGTGTTGCACGCGACCGGCGCTGATGGACTATTAATTGGCAGGGCGGCTCAAGGGCGGCCCTGGATTTTCCGCGAAGTTGATCATTTTCTGCGAACCGGCCAGCTGTTGCCGGCACCGCCGATGAGCGAAGTGGAACGTATTCTGCTAGAGCATCTGGCCGCCTTGCATGCCTTCTATGGGGAGGTATTGGGCGTACGTATTGCCCGCAAGCATGTCGGCTGGTATCTCGCAACCTTGCCGGGCGCCAAGGAGTTTCGCGCCCACTTCAATCGTTTAGAAGACACGGAAGCACAATGCGCCAACGTTCAGGCGTTTTTCGCCGAACGACACAAGAGCCTGGGGACAGGGGACGAAGGATGGGTGGCCGCATGACGATGATGACCGAGACATTAGTGAGTGGAACAACGCCCGTGAGCGACAACGTCAATTTGAAACAGCACCTCAATACGCCGAGCGAAGAAGGCCAGACCCTTCGCGGGAGTGTCGAAAAGGCGCTGCACAACTATTTCGCCCACTTGGAGGGCGCTGAAGTCACGGACGTATACAACCTGGTACTTTCCGAAGTCGAGGCCCCCCTGCTCGAGTGCGTCATGAACTACGTCAAGGGCAACCAGACCAAAGCCTCCGAGATGCTGGGCCTCAACCGCGGCACGCTGCGCAAAAAACTCAAACAGTACGATCTGCTGTAAGCATTCAATCAAACCTGAAAGGCGTCCTCGTAAAACGGGCCGCCTTTTTTGCTGACTCCTTTGCTTTTGATGGAAATCGAGATGACCGATCAGACTACCCGCCTGCCGATCCGCCGCGCTTTAATCAGCGTTTCCGACAAAACCGGAATCCTTGATTTCGCCCGTGAACTGGAAGCCCTCGGCGTCGAGATCCTGTCCACTGGCGGTACGTTCAAGTTGCTGCAAGACAACGGCGTGGCCGCAGTTGAAGTCGCCGATTACACCGGCTTCGCGGAAATGATGGACGGTCGGGTGAAAACCCTGCATCCCAAAATCCACGGCGGCATCCTGGGCCGTCGCGGCATTGACGACGACATCATGAACGAGCACGGCATCAAGCCGATCGACCTGGTCGCGGTCAACCTCTACCCGTTCGAAGCCACCATCAACAAGCCGGGTTGCGACCTGCCTACCGCCATCGAGAACATCGACATCGGCGGCCCGACCATGGTCCGTTCGGCGGCTAAAAACCACAAAGACGTGGCCATCGTGGTTAACGCCAGCGATTACGCCAACGTGCTGCAAAACCTCAAAGCCGGCGGCCTGACCTACGCTCAGCGTTTCGACCTGATGCTCAAGGCCTTCGAACACACTGCTGCCTACGACGGCATGATCGCCAACTACCTGGGCACCGTGAACCAGGCCGCCCAAACCTTGAGCACTGAAGACCGCGGCCAATTCCCGCGCACCTTCAACAGCCAGTTCATCAAGGCGCAAGAAATGCGCTACGGCGAGAACCCGCACCAGAAAGCGGCGTTCTACGTTGAAGCCAAGCCTGCCGAAGTCAGCATCGCTACCGCGACTCAGCTGCAAGGCAAAGAGCTGTCGTTCAACAACGTGGCCGACACCGACGCTGCGCTGGAATGTGTGAAAAGCTTCGTCAAACCGGCGTGTGTGATCGTCAAGCACGCCAACCCGTGCGGCGTAGCCGTCAGCCCGGACGCCGAAGGCGGCATCCGCCAGGCTTACGAACTGGCGTATGCCACCGACACCGAGTCCGCATTCGGCGGCATCATCGCCTTCAACCGCGAGCTGGACGCCGAAACGGCCAAGGCCATCGTTGAGCGTCAATTCGTTGAAGTCATCATTGCCCCGTCCGTAAGCGCCGAAGCACGCGCCATCGTCGCCGCCAAAGCCAATGTACGCTTGCTGGCCTGTGGTGAGTGGAGCGCAGATCGTGCACCGGCATGGGACTTCAAGCGCGTCAACGGTGGTTTGCTGGTGCAAAGCCGTGACATCGAAATGATCGGCAGCGAAGACCTCAAAGTCGTCACCCAGCGCGCACCCACCGAGCAAGAGATCAACGACCTGATCTTCGCCTGGAAAGTGGCCAAGTACGTGAAGTCCAATGCGATCGTTTACGCCAAGGGCCGTCAAACCATCGGCGTGGGCGCGGGCCAGATGAGCCGCGTAAACTCGGCGCGCATTGCGGCCATCAAGGCCGAACACGCGGGCCTGCAAGTGCAAGGCGCGGTCATGGCGTCGGACGCTTTCTTCCCGTTCCGTGACGGTATCGACAACGCCGCCAAAGCCGGTATCACGGCCGTGATCCAGCCGGGCGGCTCGATGCGTGACAACGAAGTGATTGCAGCTGCCGACGAAGCGGGTATTGCCATGGTGTTCACCGGCATGCGCCACTTCCGTCATTAAGCATTATTGAAGGCGCCGCATAGTCTGTAGCCGCTGCCGCAGGCTGCGATAAGACCCGAAGGGTCTTCAGCGATCTAAACATCCTGCAACCGCTTCGCGGTTGATCGCAGCCTGCGGCAGCGGCTACAGAGCCTGACGTGCGCCCCACAGAATTCAGCGTCATCCGAGGTTTTTTGAAATGAATGTTTTGATCATTGGCAGCGGTGGCCGCGAACACGCACTGGCCTGGAAAGTAGCTCAGGACCCCCGTGTCGCCAAAGTATTCGTTGCCCCTGGCAACGCCGGCACCGCCACCGAAGCCAAGTGCGAGAACGTCGCCATCGACGTGCTGGCCCTTGAACAGTTGGCCGACTTCGCCGAGAAGAACGTTTCCCTGACCATCGTCGGCCCCGAGGTGCCATTGGTAGCGGGCGTGGTCGATCTGTTCCGCGCCCGTGGTCTGGACTGCTTCGGCCCGACCGCTGGCGCTGCCCAGCTCGAAGGCTCCAAAGCGTTCACCAAAGATTTCCTGGCGCGTCACAAGATCCCGACCGCCGACTACCAGAACTTCACCGAAATCGAACCGGCGCTGGCGTATCTGCAAAAAGTCGGCGCGCCAATCGTGATCAAGGCTGATGGCCTGGCCGCCGGTAAAGGCGTCATCGTTGCCATGACCCTGACCGAAGCCGAAGACGCTGTGCGCGACATGCTCGCGGGCAATGCGTTCGGCGACGCCGGTTCGCGCGTGGTGATCGAAGAATTCCTCGACGGCGAAGAAGCCAGCTTTATCGTGATGGTCGACGGCAAGAACGTGCTGCCAATGGCCACCAGCCAGGACCACAAACGCGTCGGCGACGGCGACACCGGCCCCAACACCGGCGGCATGGGGGCTTACTCCCCTGCCCCGGTGGTCACCGCACACGTTCACCAACGTGTGATGGACCTGGTGATCTGGCCGACCGTGCGCGGCATGGCTGAAGAAGGCAATGTCTACACGGGTTTCCTGTACGCAGGGCTAATGATCGACAAAGCCGGCAACCCGAAAGTCATCGAATTCAACTGCCGCTTTGGCGACCCCGAAACCCAACCGGTGATGTTGCGTCTGCAATCGAGCCTGGTGCTGCTGGTTGAAGCCGCATTGGCTCAAGCACTGGACAAGGTTGAAGCACAATGGGACCCGCGCCCCAGCCTGGGTATCGTTTTGGCAGCAGGCGGCTATCCTGGCGACTACGCTAAAGGCGCGGTCATTCACGGACTGGACGCCGCTGCAAAGCGCGAAGGCAAAGTTTTCCACGCCGGCACGGCGCTGAATGCCGCAGGCGAAGTGGTGACAGCCGGTGGTCGCGTGCTGTGTGCTACGGCGATGGGTGACACGGTCCAGGCCGCTCAGGAGCACGCGTACGCCTTGGCCAAAGCCATCGAGTGGGACGGCTGCTTTTACCGTAACGACATTGGCTACCGCGCCATTGCACGCGAACGCGGTGAAAACAAGGAGTAAGCCATCCTTATGGATAGGCAGGGGTGCCCAACCCTTGCCTAACCATTCCAGCGCCGCGCATAGTTATCATTAGGCTTTATTCTACGAAGGGACTTCGCCGTGCGCTGGCTCAGGATCGCCACAGGTTTTATTGTCAGTTTACTGACCGCCATGCTCATCTTTCTGCCGGCACATGCTGCCCAAGGCAGCAGCTGGTCAGTGCTCTCAGATCCTGAAGGCACCTTGCAAATAAGCGACGTGCGTTCTGCCCGATTTTCCAATCAATTCAGCCCTGTCGAACTCGATCAGCTCAAAGCTGCTGAGGCGGGAGAAGCGTTGTGGGTGCGCTTTCGACTGGTGCCCGACAAACACGAACAAATCCTGCGCGTTTTTGCCCCCGACTTGTCCCGCTTGGACATGTACGTACTTGATGATCAAAAACTGATCAACGAAGTGACAACGGGCAATAATCTGTCCCAAGCCGACAAACCACTCCCCAGCAGTGACTATATGTTGCCGCTGCCTCAAAGCAGTCACACGCTGGATGTGTACTTGCGCATGGTCTCCGATCATCAATTGCGCCCTTACATCACCCTCGACACAGCGGTGATGCTCGCGGCCAATCAGGGCAAGCCTCTGCTCTATGGTTTGTTACTGGGTTGCATGATGATGTTGGTGCTGCACAACCTCACCCGTTTTGCGTTCACCCGCTCCATCAGTAGCCTGTGGCTGGCGGTGTGTGAAGGCTTGCTGCTCAGCAGCTCGGCCTTGTTCCTGAACCTGATAGGGCCTTGGCTGCCCGAGTGGCATGGCGCGCAGACACCGGGGGCGTATCTGGCGCTGCTGCTGACCGCACCGTGCGGTTTGATGTTCGCCTACAGTTTTTTCTCGACCCGTGGTCCGCATCCACTCAACCGCCTGCTGCTCGCCGACATTCTGATCATCAGCCTGGGGGGCTTGCTGCTGCTGTTCATTGACAGCCTGCCGCTGAACCTGATGACGTATGCATTCGTCGCCCTGGCCAGCCTGAGCATTTTGCTGGTCTCGGTGTATCACCTGCAAAAAGGCTATCGCCCCGCGCGCCTGTTCGTGATTGCCATTGCGATTTTCAATATTGGCACGCTGGTGATTCTGCCCGCCCTGTTGGGCCTGACGCTGATTGCTCCCCAAGAACTGGTGCTGGCGCTGATGGCCATTGTCTGCATCAGTGGTTTTCTGATGAGCCTGGCCTTGAGCGAACGCAACCGCAGCATCACCGAGGATGCGTTCAGCATCAGCCGCGAACTGGCTGCCAGTAATGCGGAGGTTAATGCCAAAGCCGAGTTTTTGGCCAAAATCAGCCACGAGATTCGCACCCCCATGAACGGCGTTCTGGGCATGACCGAGTTGCTGCTTGGCACACCGCTGTCGGTCAAACAGCGCGATTACGTGCAAACGATCCACAGTGCAGGCAACGAGTTGCTGACACTGATTAACGAAATCCTCGACATCTCCAAACTTGAGTCCGGGCAAATCGAGCTGGACGACGTGCAATTCGATCTCAACGCCCTGATTGACGATTGCCTGAGTATTTTCCGCACCAAGGCCGAACAGCAAAACGTTGAACTCATCAGCTTCATTCAGCCACAAGTGCCGCGCGTCATTAGTGGCGACCCGACTCGCTTGCGGCAAACCTTGCTCAGCCTGCTCGAAAGCGCACTGAAGAAAACCGACGAAGGCGAAATCCTCATCGTGGTTGCCCTCGAAGAGCGAACCGGTCCGCCGCGTCTGCGCATTACGGTTCAGGACTCCGGCCAACCGATGGATGAGCAGGAACGGGATGCACTGCTGCACGCTGAACTGCACAGCAAGAACTTCCTGGCGGCCACTCGCCTGGGCGGACACCTGGGGTTGGTGATTGCCCGCCAGTTAATCATGTTGATGGGCGGTGAGTTCGGCATTAAACCCGGCCTGAGCAAAGGCAGCAGCTTGTGGATGACCCTGCCTCTTGACCCGCAGCATCTGGAGCACCAGACCTCAGACCTGGACAGCCCGCTCAAAGGGGCACGGGTGCTGGTGGTCGACGACAACGACACCTGCCGCAAAGTGCTGGTGCAGCAATGCACCGCGTGGGGCCTTAACGTCAATGCCGCCGCCTCGGGCAAAGAAGCCTTGGCCTTGCTGCGAACCAAAGCTCACTTGCGCGACTATTTCGACATTGTGTTGCTGGACCAGAACATGCCCGGCATGACTGGCATGCAACTGGCCGCCAAGATCAAGGAAGACCCGAGCCTGAACCACGACATTTTGCTGGTCATGCTGACGGGTATCAGCAATGCCCCCAGCAAGATCATTGCGCGTAACTGCGGGATCAAACGCATCCTGGCAAAACCGGTGGCCGGCTATACCCTCAAAACCACCCTCGCCGATGAACTTAGCCAGCGCAACAAAGGGCATGCCACCAGCAAACCCCAGCCTAGCCACCCGGCATTGCCGACGACGGTGCCGAGCGACTTCCGCATTTTGGTGGCCGAAGACAACAGCATTTCCACTAAAGTTATCCGCGGCATGCTGGGCAAACTGAACTTGCAACCCGACACCGCGTGCAACGGCGCCGAGGCACTGAAGGCCATGAAAGCCGAGCGCTACGACCTGGTGCTGATGGATTGTGAGATGCCCGTGCTGGATGGCTTCTCGGCAACCGAACAACTACGCGCCTGGGAAGTCAGCCATCAACGGGTACGTACACCCGTGGTGGCGCTAACCGCCCATATTCTGGCCGAGCACAAGGACCGCGCCCGCCAAGCGGGAATGGACGGCCACATGGCCAAACCGGTTGAGTTATCGCAGTTGCGCGAACTGGTCGAGTATTGGGTGGCGCAGCGTGAGCTGCGTCAATCCCAGATACAGCCTTCCTAGCTACATTACCTGTATGCCTGCCGACAGAGTTCCAACTGCCTGATAGACTTTCGGCGCCTTCCTTCGATGTGAGCTCATACCATGCTCCATGTGCTGTTCAGTGTGTATTTGAAGATGCTGGTGCTCTACAGCCCGTTCTTCGTGCTGTCGTGCTTTATCAGCCTGACGCGTGGCTACTCGAACAAGGAACGCCGCCGCCTGGCCTGGAAGGTCGCCCTCGCGACGTTGATTTCCAGCGTGTTGCTGTACTTGTTTGGACGCACGATTTTCAACGTGTTCGGCATCACCGTGGATGCCTTCCGCATCGGCGCCGGCAGCGTGCTATTCATCTCGGCGCTGGGGATGGCCCAAGGTAAATCAGCCGTGCAAACCGACAACGTTCAGCAAGACGTCACCATCGTGCCGCTGACCATTCCGTTGACGGTTGGCCCGGGCACCATTGGTGCCTTGTTGGTCATGGGCATCAGCCAGCCGCACTGGGACGACAAGCTGATGGCGATTGTCAGTATTGCCCTGGCGAGCCTGACAGTGGGCGTGGTGCTGTACTTGTCCAACCGGATTGAACGCATCCTGGGGGAGCAAGGCTTGCAGATTGTCAGCCGCTTAATGGGCCTTTTTGTGTGTGCGCTGGCTGCACAAATTATCTTTACCGGCGTTAAAGGCTACATGGTGCCTTGAACAAAAAACCGCTGCTCAAGCCCTAGAAGCCAGAGACAGCGGTTCTATTTACAGCTCAACCTCTTTAATCATTGTCGCTGCCCAGTCACCCACTACCTGCTGCACCTCAGTTCGCCGGTTTTCATATACTTTCGGTTCGAACAGAAAACTGCCGCCTTTCGCATTCAACTGCACCAAACTCAACCTTGAGTTAGCCCTTGAAGACGTGCAGGTAAGCTGCAACCCGCACACAAAAATCTGGAACTCACCGTTGCGTGTCATTTCACACGGAACACATTGATAGCGGGTTAAACGCGCCTCACCAGGAGGATTCATCAAGTAACTCAGGGCATCACGTTCCAGGTCCAAAGCAGCAAACATCGCCCCCAAATGCTGAGCCAGGGGCTGGGTACTTTCCATGCCCGCGATCTGCACCTGGTAATCACGTACTTGATGAGCATTGGAGATCAGTAAAGGCCGCTCGACTATATAAGACCTGAGGGTCAAGCCCAGGCTTAACAGCGCATATTGATAATGCGACAACCATGCCCAATCTCCGGCCTCAGCCCCCCGATTTGCAAACACTGCGGCATACAAAAGGCAATCCTGAATACCCTGTTTATGGCTTTCGGGCATACCAGGGGTGAACGTGACGAGCGTATCGCCAATTAGAGTTGCGTTCATGGGCTTGTCACCCACGGAACCTGGTTAAGTCAAGCGGCGGGTCCGGCAGCCGCGCTGAGCTCCAGGGCATCACGTATTGCCCTGGCTTATCCCCTAACTTTTTGACCACCGTGCCCCTGAGATTGGCGTAATTACGCCTACTCATCTCATACGAATACGCTTGAAGCTCTAACTTGCTTTCAGGGTCGATCACGAGTGTTTGGTTTAAAAAATCCGTGGCCAATACCGTATGCGTTGTAAAACTTAGCATCAGGGTGTGAATCACTGGCCCCACGCCCATAAGTGCAAACTTCATACACACCTGGAAGCGATCGGGTACGGGGCACTCGGTGCTCTCTAAATGCTCCGTGTGCAAGGGCCACACCGTCTGCTCGCGCCATACATTCAATGCGCGCTCTGAAGGCGGCGAGGTTTTGAGCGAGGCGACCAATGCAACAAACCCAGCCCTCACATCAGCCGTAAAAAGACCGCCACTTTGGTTTGTTACAACGTCGTCAATGCTTAAGGTTTGCACGCCGTCCAAAGCAAAGTAAGGCTCGTTCAGTCTGATCCAGTACACATTGTCCAGCATCGTCTGGCAGGCCTGCTCTCGCTCAAGGTGCTGCGACACTTGTGGGTACTTGGCTCGCGCACTCAACTGTGCCAACAACAATGAATTCGAAACATCAGCTATTTGCTGCGCGGGCATGACGTCCCCCGGCAGCGGCGCTATCACCACGCCTGCATTTACAAAAATGTGTTTAGGTTGCTTAAACATCGAGACGTCCTCGCTGACCAACTTTCAAAGTTCTATGTTTTCAATATAGTTTTTCCCCGACGCTTCAAGCTTATTAATGATGGTCTGTCGAACTACCGCGTATTGTCGTTGGTTAAGCGTGGAATTACTTGCCGCCGCGTACAGGTCAACGTTGCTGTGGTTCCATTTCCAAAAAAGGACTCTGGTCACCCGGGAGGAGGACTTGAACTGCATACACGTTTTGATCATGAGCACCCCGCCGTCACGGGTCGCGATACACGGCAGAATCTGAAAGTTGCCCGAATTCACACCCTTGGTTTCATTTTCAAACAGGTTCAGGGCTTTGGGCGTGTCTTTGAGTGCGTTTAACACTTGGGCAAGCACATCCAGAATCACCTTATTAGGCCCCACCACACTGGCAATGATTTCCAGAGCCACTTGATCCATGGTGAACGCCTGCTTAAGTCCGGTCACTTTGTGCATGGCCTCACCGGTTGTCGTCCAGCCGCACTTACTGAGAATTTCATTGTAGTAATTGAAACGCTCAACACGGTGCGTGTCTTTATTGGGGTACTTCTTGTCGACGGCCAATTGAGCAAATAACACGCCATCTTGCACATCCTGTTTCAGCTGCTCACTCAGGCCACCAACAAACGACACCACGCTGTTACCCGTCACCAGCGCACTGTCGCCGTCCGCCTCCATTGTTTTTAAAGCCGTGGCCCTGAGGGTCTTGAAGCGGGGAATCAGCGAGGGGGCTACCACGGGAAGTTCCAGACTGCTCACAAAACCAAGACGTTCCACGTCATCAATGCCGTTCACATCACTGTTTTCAATGTCCATATCATTCACCTTGTCGGCCATCATGGCCCTTAAATGTTTATTACTGCCTGCCGGATGCAGACAATAAAAACATTAGACACCCCACCTGCTTGCGTCCAATGCGCTGAATAATTAACTGTGCAAATACCGTGCAACACTTAATCAAACTTCCCTGAGTTATATATTTACCACTCGCCGGCACAACCTATGAAAACACACACTTACACACTCCCCCTGCTTTTTATTTATTCACGTCAAAATATGAAAAAACAATACACCCCGCACTTCAACACGCTCTATTACCTTAATCAGTAACTTTCGAAGACTTATTGCACGCGCACAGGCGAACATTCTGACGTCGCTACCCCATCAAAATGAATGAACTCTTTATTCAAAAATGAGAGCTATGGCCCTGTGACGGGCCATAACGTCATGAGGTCAGGGCTTATCGCCATACCAGCGTGGTGTATAGACCCACTCGCGCCCGTCAGCACGTGGGAAGGTGCAGGTGGTCGATGAGCCAATAATGACCATCGTGCGCATATCCACTTGGTCCGGCGTCAAGTCTCCCAGGGTGGTCACCCGTAACGTCTGACCCGGCCGCCCGATATCACGCCCCAACACGACAGGTGTTTGCGGTGTGCGATGGCGGGCGACGATTTCCAGCGCCACGCCCAGTTGCCAGGGGCGTGAGCGTGAAATGGGGTTGTAGAACGCCAATGCCAGGTCCGCCTCGCCCGCCAGATCCAAGCGTTTCTCGATGATGCTCCAGGGCTTGAGGTTGTCAGAGAGCGACATCACGCAGAAGTCGTGCCCCAAAGGCGCACCGGCCTGTGCGGCGGTCGCCAGCGAAGCCGATACGCCGGGCAATATTTCAAGGTCAACGCTGTGCCATTGCGGGTCGCTGGACGCGTGCAACGCCTCAAGCACTGCGGCCGCCATCGCGAATACGCCGGGGTCGCCAGAGGACACCACCACCACTGAGCGACCTTGTGCGGCCAACTCGAAGGCATGCCGGGCGCGCTGCATTTCTTCGCGATTGTCCGTGCAATGCAGCACCTGATCTGCATGAAACGGCCCGGCCATGCGCACGTACGTTTCATAGCCCAGCACGTCATTGGCCTGTGCCAGCGCTGCCTTGACCGCAGGCACCATCAGCTCGGCTGCGCCAGGCCCCAGCCCAATCACCGCCAAACGCCCGCGTGCGCGGCCTATTTGCTGGAGATCCAACGGCAAAGACGCTACCCCCAATACCACGCCATTCAGCGGATTTCGCCAGGTTAACGGCTGAGCGCAGAAGTCATCACTGGCTTGGGCAAAACGCAATGGCACCTCCCACTCAGCAGCCAGCTCATGCAGTTGAACATCTGCCATCAATGTGTCGTCGGCCACGATACAAGCCAGGGATTGCCAGGCCAGTTTCGCGTCCTGCAAGGCTTCACGTATGGCCTGAGCGCTAACCACTGTGTCCAGTCTGGCCACTACATTGCGCGGGTAGATCCGCAGCTCGTCAGCCACGGGATCGCGCTCATCACTGCCCACATGAATCGCCAGACGCGCCTGCGGACTGACCGCCAATTGCGCGCTGGCCAGCCACGGGGCGTCACCTTCAATGCGCACCGACTCACCGGCCAACAAATCTGAAACAAAACGTTTGCCCAGTTCCAGATCGCCCAACGCGTAGCCACTTGGCGGGTTCAGCAAGCAGGTCCCAAATCGCAGTTCGCCGCTGGTGGTGATGGCGGGTGCAATGCCCAAACCGACAGCGATCTTACGCGCCAGATCATTCACTCCGCTCAACCCGCCCAACAATGGCACTACTGCGCTGGCGTCTTCGGCCACCGCCAACACGGGTGGTTCGGCGCCTTTTTCCAGCAACAGCGGTGCGAGGGTGCGGATCACGATACCCGCCGCACACAGCGCAATAATCGGTGTGTCCTGCTGATACAGCTGACGCAGGTTGGCGCCAAAGTCGCTGTAGACGCGATCAGCACCGTCAACCCGTTCGGCCAGGCCATGAATCAATGCATCCGGGTACAGTTGCTGAATACGCCGTGCTGTCGCCAGGCTGCCATTGCCCAGAATGACAATGGCCGGTGCGGTACGACTCATCCTTGCCACCGTTCGCCAGGCACGATGATCAGCGAGAAGTACGGCGATGACATCGGGTCGACCTCATTGAACGGCACAACTTTCTGATTGCTCATGGTCGCGCGCTCTACGTACAGGGCACGGTCGGCCAACCCCAATTCGGTCAGGACTTCACGCACCTTATGAAAGTTGCGCCCCAGTTTCATGATGACGGCAGCATCGGCATCGGCCAAACGACGTTTGAGTTCATCGTGCGGCAAAACGCCCGACAACACTGACAGGCTCTGGTTACGGTAAACCAGCGGCACACCGAGCACTGATGCGCCACCCAACATCGAACACACACCCGGTACCACTTCGGCCTCGAACTGGTGTGCCAGTCGGTCGTGCAAGTACATGTAAGAACCATAGAAGAACGGGTCGCCTTCGCAGATCACGGCCACATCGCGGCCAGCTTGCAAGTGCTGCGCGACGTCTTCTGCGGCCTGATCATAAAAATCGCTGATCACTTGCTCATACGACAGCGGTGCGGGCAGCACTTCGGTGGTTACCGGGTACACCAGCGGCATCAAGCTTTGCGCGCCTTGCAGGTGAGCCTCAATGATGCCGAATGCGTTGCCTTTTTTACCTTTGGCCACGAAATAGGCCACCACCGGCGACTCGCGCAGCAGGCGCAAGGCTTTGACCGTAATCAGTTCAGGATCGCCAGGGCCAACACCCAAGCCGATCAAACGTCCAGGCTGCGTCATTACTCGATCTCCGTCGCCAGTGCGTTTACCGCGGCCGCAGCCATGGCGCTGCCGCCACGACGACCCTGCATGATCACAAACGGCACGCCACGGCTGTCTGCCGCCAGCATGGCCTTGGATTCGGCCGCCCCGACAAAACCGACCGGAAAGCCGAGGATTAACGCAGGCTTTGGCGCGCCGGCGTCGATCATTTCCAAGAGGTAAAACAGTGCGGTCGGTGCGTTACCAATCACCACCACGCTGCCTTCCAGGTACGGGCGCCACAGTTCAAGGGCCACGGCGGAGCGGGTGTTGCCCTGCTCTAGGGCCATCTGGGCCACACCGTCTTCTTTAAGGGTGCAAATCACCTTGTTGTTGGCAGGCAAACGGGTGCGTGTGACCCCTTCAAGCACCATGCGCGCATCGCACAAAATCGGCGCGCCAGCGGCCAGCGCATCGCGTCCGGCCTTGCCTGCACCCGGTGAGAAACGCAGGTCTTCGACAGCGTCGACCATGCCGCAGGCGTGAATCACGCGCACAGCAAGTTTTTCGAGGTCAGCCGGGATGCTGTCGAGGTTGGCCTCGGCCCGAATAATGGCGAACGAATTGCGATAGATCTCTTGACCGTCGCGGATGTAATCAATCATCGGTGTTGCTCCGTTGGCGGGCCTCAAGCCAGGCGCCTGCCGCTTCAATAGTGAGGTTGCACCCGCGCAGAACGCCAAAACCGGCGTGTTCTGGGGCGCGTAAATAGAGGTCGTAATGACCGGGCGCTACGGCCAGCAATGTGACCGGCGCAATGTGGGCAGCCGCGCAGGAACGCTGGCAGCCACTGAGGTGGATGTTGAGAGGTTGTGACAACAGGGTCGCGAGCTGACGCGCATCCTGCTTGGTGTCTGCCAAGCCTTTGGCACAGGCGCTGGACCCGGTGCAGGCGACCAGGTGCGACAGCGGATCGGTGACATCACACAGCAAGCCCAGGGCTATTAGTTGTTGGGTCACTTCGGGCGCCAGTTCGGCGCGTATATGGGGCAACAGCACGCTCTGCCATGGGGTAAAGCGCAAGGTGCCATCGCCGTAATCGCTGGCGATCTGCGCCAACCCATTGAGCATGGCCGCGTTCAATCGTCCCAACGGCGGCACAGCCCCCACATACACCCGGCCCGTTTCACGTTGTGGATACGTGCCAATGTGCAGAGGCGTCTCAGGGGTATGACGGCGCCATGCGGCCAGTTGAACTGGCGCAACACTGAGGCGTTCTGCCAATTGCTGGACGAACTGTGTAACAGGTACCTCTTTGAGCAGGTGGCGCATGCGCGTGTGCTCAGGGCGCGCCCTATCAAGGAACAGGTTCAGCACGGCCATGATCAGCTCATGCCCCTGTGCAACCGGCACTGCCGCCAATGCCGCGTCGTGTGCCGGACAACCTGCCAGACCAAAACCCAGCAGCACCTGCCCCTCGTGCTCAAACGCGGATAACCACAGATCATGCGGATGCTCAAGCATTGCCAGCGCTTCCCCCCCGTCGAGCTGAACAGCGAACTTGGCTGACAATTCGGACAACCTTGGGGTTGTTTCCAAACTGGCGAGGACCTCTTGGGCCAATGGCCAAGTGTCCAGTGCCATTGCCGGATCAATGCCCGCACTGGGGCTGAGCATCAGATTACGCACTTCATCACTGGCCGCCGTGTTCGGGCCAAGCCCCGCTGCCAGCAACGGCGCAATCAGTGCCGAATGCTGCGGGCCTACCCCGCGAATTTGCAGATTGGCGCGGTTAGTGGCTTCGATCACCCCGCTGGCATAGTGCATGGCCACATCGGCCACTGCCCGTGCCTGACTGGCTGTGATTGAGCCTCCGGCCAGTTTGACCCGACATATACCGCCGTCCATTGCCGGAACAATGCGCAGCAACCCCGGGCACCCCGAGGGGCGAACAGGCGTTTGGGACGGGGTATTTGATGAGGGTGTGTTCACGGGTTAACCAAGGCAGGCAGTACGCTCTTTGAGGGCGCGTATTATGCCTGCTTTGGACAACAGCATGAAAAGCTTGCCGGACGGAATGACAGGGGCTACCCCGACGTTACGCGGATACGGGGTAATTACGCCCCAAACGCAATAACAGCAAAACGACTGTATCGGCATTGGCCAACATTAAGTCGACGCGTTTGGCAGGATCATGTTTGAAAACCTGCCGCGCTTCTTCCAGCGTGTTCACGCCGGCAATACTTTTGACCTTCGCCTTGGCAGGTCCTGACGGTATGTCCGACCACCCCATCGTGTCGGGATCAAGCTTTTGAAAAATATGTTCGAGGGGTAATTGGGGGGTGTGGCATTGCTGGAAGGTTTCGGTCATATCTTTCAACTCACGCCCAAGAGGCTCGCTCGTGTCGAACAAGTCCAGATAGGGAAAGCCCGCGTTCAAATAATGAATGTCTTCAGTACCCAATACCTGATGCGTTATTTCGTGCAGCAGAAATGATGCCTGCAGCTGGCGGCTGACTGGAAAGGGGGGAACTGTTTGTTTCAGGTAGGGATGGCTCAACAGATACGGCTGCTCAAACACCGGGCTGAAAAACTCCTCGGTCAAGTACACACGCTTGGCTCCATCCAATCGGTTGACAAAGGCTGAGGAATGCGAACCGAATCGAGACCGGCACACCACGTACTTATTGGACGTGTGTGGCGACATTTCGGGGTGCATAAAACGCGCAAGCATGTCGTCGAAAGCGCGACTGAGCTGATCTTCCAGGGCTTGATCGACACTGCCTACATCAAAGAAACGGGAGATCCATTGACGATTTTGTACAGCCTCTGCGTCTGGCCCATGCAACGTTTGCAACGCACGCCTGCTGCGTTGCAAATAACCGATCGCCATTGAATGAGCCTCGCGGATGGCAAGTGCCTTGTGGGGGTAGCGCCGCTCAATACTTTCCATGCCAATGGCTCGGATTTCATAACTCAGCGCATTTACCGCCAGGTTGGTATAGCCGTCCAGCCGCGAAAGTACGGCGCCCCCGAACAGAAACTCGTCTGCATCTACCTCCCAGACCTGTTGAGTGTTGAGTTTGATCAATGGCCCTTCACGGTGCTCACCCATATAAATGCGCCACCGCTGGCGCCACGGGTAAATGCGAAACACTTGCCCTCGCCAGTGCACATATTTAAGGCCCGATCGCGGATCGCTGTAGATCTGGCTGTCGAGGTCCTTATTCAGGTCTCTCAGAGCAATGTCATTGGCCTGGAAAGGCGTAAGCGCCGCTTGCTGTTTTTCACGCGTGGTCTGTGTCTCAGAGGGCAACCTGCGCTGCGCCGGTTTTAAGGTCACGGTGCTGTTTTCAAGGCCAGGATGAAGCGTGCGCCGGCTTGAGGCCAACATCACCAAGGCGAGTGCAAACTGCTCAACCGATAAGACCCAGTCACCTTTTTTAAAGGACGCGACCCCTTCACGCGCCAAGCCAACACCTTGCCAAACAACGAATGGAATACTCAATTTGCCAGGCACGAACATGATTGCGGTGCTGACCACCAACGTAAGCAAATACTTAAACGACTCCCAGTCTTTCTCGGCAGTGGTTTTGGACTGCAAGGCCGCCATCGCCAACAGTAAATGGTAGTTGTCGCTGTAGAGCTGTAGAAACAGATTCCCCGCGATGGGCCGACTGGCCAGCGTGACAGGTGCCGGTGTTGACAGGTCACCCAACACCGTTGAATCGATATAGCGCGGTAAGTGTGGCTCGACAAAACCACCGTTGGCGTAAGTTTTGTGCTCACTGGCGGGCAGACGCTGCAACAGCAGGGTTTGCAACGCGGCACTGCTGTGTATATCAGCCAACACAGCCGTTTCGCTGGCATATTCGGTCAACGAAAAACGCTGGCTGTACATCACCCACAGCAGGCACGGCCCGGTTTGAGCGCCCAACGGGCCAATCATGTAAATACCGGTTGCCGGGTCCGGCTCTCGCCCGGTATCCGCTATGAGCTCCAGGGGTTTAATGATGACCGCAACATCCGTGAGCGCCTCGCGCGCTGTTCCGTCTGGGCGGCTCAGCACATGCTCCAGATAACGATAAGCGGTCTCGCTGAGCCTGCCACTGAGCTTTCCTTGCAGCCCTTGCTCCAATGTTTGCAAAACGAGCTGTTCGGCAAACTGATGCTGGCGCAAAGCGACCCCTTCATGCCCTGGGGCCAACCGGGTTTTCAACACCTGTTGGTACGCCCCCCCTATGTCCAATTTTCTGACCATACGCTTGAGGTAGCCGGCGTCCAGCGCTACCGGTAACGCGGCTCCATTGCTTGAGCGTAAAAAAATCGCCCCGCCCACCAGTCGATAAAAACCGTTGAGCGCAAACTGTGTGAGGGTCTGGACTTCACGAGAGGTGGCCGCCGGTAAAAAAGACGGTGTACTGCCAACAAGAACCGGCGCCGCATCGTAAGTATCAACCACCACCTCAATAGCATCGGGGTCAAGCACAAGGCCGGGGAAGTCTACGAGCAGGCGCGCCTTGAGGTGTGTTCTTGAATAGTCGTTGATGTCAGGAATGTCTCGCAGGTAGTAGCCTTTTCCCTGCACAACATATTGATAGCGTTGAAGCAGGTTGGCGTATTGCAGTTGCTCATCTGCCGAGGCATTTTTCAGCCAGTCAGGCAGCGAAGCCTTGAACACTTGTGCATCTGCCAAGGCTTGCGCATAACCAAATGTGACCCCGGCACGCCCCTCAACCAGCTGACTTAGCGCCATATTCTCAAACGCTTGCGCACTCATCTTTGCCTCGTGCGCGCGCAGGCACAGGTAATCGGCGTCTTTAAGCATTTTGCCAATGGCCAGGTTTTGGCTATCGCGCACAAAGTCAGATTCGATCCGGTCAAAATAAAGCCACGGCTCACGCTCTGCGGGGTGTCCGTCTTGCTGCCGGTCCAAATACGCCTCGACCAACGGTTGTTCCGCGCAGCTCACATGGTTCAGCAGCCCCCCGCGCAAGGTCTTGTCCAGCCAACGCGCCTCAAGCCCGGCGCGACAAACGTCCAGAGATTCGAACCCCTCAAAACCCAGGAGCGGCGTCCAGATAATCGCGCGACCCGCATGGATCGACTCCAACCCTCCACGCTCGGTGACCAGAAAACAATTGGCCACGGCCACTGCGTTTAGCATGCCTCCCAGTGCCAACGAGAAGCGATAAACATCGGGCACGAAATGCTTGAGAGCAGGTCGGGCAGTACTCACCGGATAACCCAGAACGGTTTTGACAATTGCCTGGTCAGTCAAACTCAGACTGTTGTCCAGATAGTTGAGGCGTACTTCAGCACGTAGCATCACCATCCTTAACATCGCCAACCGACTCGCCAGAGAGTCATCTGCCAGCGGGTTGCGCCGGGCAAAAAAGAATGCCGTTAGCTGTTGCTGATAATGCGGGGCAAAATTCTTTACCGCCTGGTCCAGCACCGTCAGCAACTTGGTCCCGCCGAATTTTTTTAGCGGCTTTACTTCGTCACTGACCTTCGATGTCACCCCGACCTGAATGTGCGCAGGATCAAGGGGAAAAGCATGGCGCCCCGTAAAATGCTCTAAAAATGCATCAACCAGCGAACTCGCACGATGCACCACTGCACCCGGGGC
This sequence comes from Pseudomonas weihenstephanensis, assembly GCF_016812185.1. Lineage (NCBI taxonomy): Bacteria > Pseudomonadati > Pseudomonadota > Gammaproteobacteria > Pseudomonadales > Pseudomonadaceae > Pseudomonas > Pseudomonas weihenstephanensis. Next base: position 91,145 of record NZ_JAAEBV010000004.1, read on the forward strand.
CTGTGGGGGCCTGTCGAAAATCTGGACCACAGTATGGGTAATATCCAGTCCAGCGTGCCCTGCTCGCATCAAGGGTTCCAACAACTGCTGTCGGGCAGCTGAACGAGGTGTTGGCCAGTGTCGCAGCAGTGCATCGCGCTGCGCTTGCACTATTGGCAGCTTGAGGCTGAGCAAGTCTGCCAGGCCGCCATTGTCGTTGCACGACAGCCTTAACCCATTGGTATTGGGCACAAAACGACTGTCCCAGCGGCCTTGGGTATTGCGCCGCAAAAATGCGGGGTCGATCAGGCCTCGAATATCAAGCGCATGGTCCAACGCCGCCAGCACTTGAGTTTGAACCTGATATTGGTGCAACAAGTAGCCAAAGTCGCGAGCTTGTTTGAGGCGAATATCCAGCATGCATTGGTCGAACACATCACCTTCGATATTTTCGACGCTCAGACGCGGCGCAGACATACCCGCCAACAACGCCTGCTGATCCAGGGGGGCGTGATGTGCAATGGACTCGTATGCCGAAGGGTCCCTGAGTGGATTTAGCACATACGCCTTGAGCCGGGCGCGAGAGGACAGCTTTGTCAAACCCGTCGATGCGCTGAACAAAAACACCTCCGAGGTTTGGCCCGGAACAAAAATCCCCAACAGTGCACAGAGCAACACCTCGGCCCCGTCCACTTGGAACACCCGTAACCGGATCGCCTGGATCTTACGGGGACCACTTGCACCGGACGCCAGCTGCTTCAAATCCAGGAACTGTTCGGCGCTTATTTCCCCGGCATGATGTGCCTGCACGGCGTGCTGAAAAAAAATATCCCTTAACCGGGCGACACAATAAGCGTGCGCGGTGGGTTTAGGTGCCTGCGCTTCGCGCCAATAATCTGCCAAAGCCTCATTCATCTGCATGGGCAGTTGCTCGGTTGCAGCCCGTAATACGCCGGTAAATCGGGTCAGCAACGTGTCATCGTCATCCTGGACATGCTGAATAAACGGGCCAGAGAATCTGTGATTCTCATCCGCCGCCAGCTGGCCCTTGACGAAAAAATCCAGGGCGACACTGCTCAGGCTGGTCACTGTTTCACTGGGCACAGAAGAATGAGCCCCCCGCCGGGTGCTGTGAACCCGAATGCTATGAGCGTCTAACGATTGCCCCGCAAACGCTCGCTCCAGCTGCACCTTCAGTTGGGCATCCAGCAAAGAACGCAAGGACGGGACAGCGACCAGTGACGCGAGTGTGTCCTCCTGACTTTGTTGCACTAAGCCAGCCATGCTCTGGCTGGCGTGAGCCTTGATCGACAATGACAAGGGTTGAGTCAGTAACTGGATCTGACCGGGTTGCGCCAACGCCGGCCGAACATCTACCGGGACCACATGCAGCCATTCAACGCGCTTGACCGGATCATCCAGTGCCTGTTCAAGCCCATGACGCAAAGCATCGACATTGACGTATCGCTCTAACCCGCCCAGTACTGTCAGTAAAAACACATATTCATCCGGGCAAGCATTGTCTCGGAGCATGTAAGCGCCAGCCAACAGCGCAGGTCGGGACTGATGTCGGGATACAAACAGGCTATTGGCCCAAAGCCCGGTGTCATCCTCAAGCACCTGTTTTAACCACGCGCCCTCAAGTGCAGTAATGACACCTGATGACTCAGCGGCCGCAAGCCCGCTGCGAAAGGTGTCTTGCAGGGACTGCGAAGCATAAAAAGAATGTCCTGTCAGGTTCATGGGGTATTCCTGAAAAAGAACTCAGACGCTACCCACCTGCGTGATCAGGCATGCGTTACATAGTTAGTGCATCAGGCGCGCTTTTGTAAGCATGTGCATATCGGTATACCCCCGTCTGCACGCTGAGCGACCACACGCAAGGGCAGCTCCGCGTCAAGCCGCGTATCATGTGGCCCTTATCGCCCGGCCTTTGATCGGTACGGCGAGCAGACAGATTGATCTTGAACATGAGGATTGGCATGGCGCCCTGGCTAACAGTTGTGGGAATCGGTGAAGACGGCTTCAGCGGTCTGGGCAAAAACGCCCGGCGAGCGCTGTTGAGCGCGAGCACAGTGATGGGCAGCCAGCGTCAGCTGGATCTGCTGCCTGTGTGTATGCGTGCCGAACGCCAACGCTGGCCAAGCCCCTTTTCACTCACGCCCGTGCTGGCGCTTCGTGGCAAGCCGGTCTGTGTGCTGGCCAGTGGCGATCCCATGCTGTTCGGCGTGGGCGCCAGCCTGGCGCGCACCGTTCCCGGCGATGAAATGCAAATATTGCCGTCACCTTCTTCGTTTTCATTGGCCGCCGCACGCTTGGGCTGGGCCTTACAGGATGTGATCACGTTATCGGTGGTGGCGCGTCCCCTCGCCGCCCTCAACGCCCACTTGCACAGTGGTGTACGCCTGCTGGTATTGAGCAATGACGCCAGCAGCCCCGCCGCCATCGCAGCGCTGTTGCGCGAGCAAGGCTTTGGGCCTAGCCGCCTGTGCGTGCTTGAACATCTGGGCGGCCCGACCGAACGACGCGTCCAGGCGTGCGCCGCCGACTGGGAAAACCCGCCCCTCGCCGATCTGAATGTGCTGGCAATCGACTGTGTGGCCGATGCCAGCGCACAACCGCTGTCGCGTATCGGCGGCCTGCCCGACAGCGCTTTCAAGCATGACGGCCAACTGACCAAACGCGATGTGCGCGCTATCACCCTCGCCCGCCTCGCACCCTTACCCGGTCAACTGCTGTGGGACGTGGGCGCGGGCAGCGGTTCCATCGGCATCGAATGGATGCGCTGCTACACCAGCTGTCGCACCGTGGCCATTGAGGCGGACAGCGGCCGCCAATCGCTGATCGAACACAACCGCGACGCGCTGGGCGTGCCCGGCCTGCAATTGATTCGCGGCAAAGCCCCGCAGGCGCTCGACGGACTGGAGCGACCGGACGCCATTTTTATCGGCGGCGGCGTGACCCGTGAAGGCGTGCTCGACACCTGTTGGCAGCAGCTCAAGCCCGGCGGGCGGCTAGTGGCCAATGCCGTAACCCTGCAAAGTGAACTGTTGCTGATGAGCTGGCGCGAACAACATGGCGGTGAGCTGACGCGCATTCATATCGCCCAGGCGCAGCCCTTGGGCGACTTCGACACCTGGCGCCAAGCACTGCCGATAACCCTTTTAGACGTGACCAAAGCCCTTGATGCGTGACGAAACCGCCGAACAACCCGCACCGCTGCGCAGCGGTCTGACCACTGGTAGCTGCGCGACGGCGACCAGCCTGGCCGCCGCCCGCCTGCTGCTGAGTGGCATAAGCCATGACGCGGTTGAAATCACCCTGCCCAAGGGCAAAGTCGTGACCATGCGCCTGGAATTCTGCCGCCTTCACACGCAGGGTGCCGAAGCCGGAACCCTCAAGGACGCAGGCGACGACCCAGATGTGACCCATGGGGCGCTGTTGTATTCGCATGTGCGCCTGCTACCGCAGGCGGGCATCTCGTTTGTCGCCGGTCAGGGCGTTGGCACCGTGACGCGCCCCGGCCTGGTGCTGGCTGTAGGCGAGCCTGCGATCAACCCGGTGCCGCGCAAGATGATCAGCGATCACTTGCTGCAATTGGCCGCAGAGCACGGTTACGGCGGCGGGTTTGAAGTCACGGTCAACGTGCGCGATGGTGAATCGCTGGCGCTCAAAACCATGAATCCACGGTTGGGGATTCTGGGCGGGCTGTCGATTTTGGGCACCAGCGGCATCGTGCGCCCATTCTCCTGTGCGGCCTACATCGCCTCAATCCATCAAGGCATCGACGTGGCCAAAACCAATGGCTATCTGCACATTGCCGCCTGCACCGGCAATGCCAGCGAAGACACCATGCGCCGCGTGTACCACTTGCCGGAAATCGCCCTGATCGAAATGGGCGACTTTGTGGGGGCGGTGCTCAAGCACCTGCGCAAAGTCCCTGTGGATAAGTTGAGCCTGTGCGGCGGCTTCGGAAAAATCAGCAAACTGGCCGCCGGCCACATGGATTTGCACAGCCGCCATTCCAGTATCGACTTGGCGCAGTTGGCGCAATGGGCCGCCGCCATTGGCGCCGACGCTGAGTTGCAAGCCGCTATCCGTGCGGCCAATACCAGCCAGCAAGCCTTGGCCATGGCCAGCGCGGCGGGCATCGCGCTCGGAGACGCTGTGTGCCAGCACGCACTCAATTTTGCCCGCAGCGTGGTGCCTGCGCAGGTGCAAGTCGAAGTCTTCGCCATCGACCGTCAAGGGGTCATCGTTGGCCACGCCGGAGCCTTTACATGACGCGCATTTTATTACTCGGCGGGGTCACCGAAGCACTGGCCATTGCCCGCACGCTGGGGCCGCAACACGTTTACAGCCTGGCGGGTATGGGCCGCGTACCCACTGACTTGCACTGCCAAGTGCGGGTCGGGGGGTATGGCGGCGCAGAAGGATTGGCACAGTACATTCGCGAGCAACGCATCGACCTGCTGCTGGATGCGACCCACCCGTATGCCGCGCAAATCAGCCACAACGCGGCCGAGGCGGCCCGCTGCTGCGCCATTGCGTGCTGGGCCTTGCGCCGCCCGGCCTGGCAGGCCCAGGCCGCTGATGACTGGCGTGAAGTTGCCGACTGGGCCGAACTGGTGGCCGCCCTCACACCGTTCAAACGACCGCTGTTTACCTTGGGCAAAGAACCGCTGGCGCACCTGCATGAGATTCCAGCCGATCAGTTCTGGACCTTGCGCGCGCTGGACCCGTATCCCGGCAATGAGCGCTGTGAAGTCATCGGCGCACGCGGTCCGTTCAGGATTGAGGACGAACGGTTGCTGTTTGAGCAGCGCCACATCGACGTACTGATCAGCAAGAACAGCGGCAGCAGCGCCACCGAACCCAAATTGCAAATCGCCCGTGAGCGTGGGGTGCCCGTGTTGATACTCAAGCGCCCGGCACTGGCGAAGGTAGACCGGGAGTTTTGGACGGTGAGGGATGTGCTGGAGGCATTGAAACAGAAAAAATATTTTTGAATGTGTAATTGATGGCGTGGGTGTATCCCGAGGGATACGATTCGCCACATGATAAATTTCGAACACACCCATGAATGCTCAAAATGGCTAAGCGCGTTAAAAGACAAGGTTGGGCAAGCACGTATTCTGGCTCGCATCCGAGCCGCAGGATTAGGCCATTTCGCTGACTGCGAGCCTGTGGGCATATGTTGGGTAATGAGGGCTGAACCATGACCGAGCAACTTACCCGTTTCGATACCGTTGATTACTTGAAAAGCCGTGAAGAAATGGCGGCCTATCTCGATGCATGCTTCGAGCAAGACCCAGGTGACGGCAGTCTGATTCGCGCTGCACTTAACGATATCGCTCGCGCTCAAGGCATGAGCCAGCTATCTCGGGACACAGGGCTGGGCCGCGAGAGCCTCTACAAAGCACTCGGCAGCAGTGGCAATCCGGAGTTCGCGACTGTCATCAAAGTCATGAAAGCACTGGGACTCAAACTGCACGCGAGCGCAGCCTGAGGCTGCGCCACGGTATCTAGCGACACTTCGCCGCACGCGCTCTTTTTACTTACGCTCACCATTCAGGCTAAATAGCCGCCTTGGTCGCGTAACTCACGGAACCCGTCATGTCACGACAACGCTTTGCATTTGCCTGGATCGCCTGCTTTGCAGTGCTATTCAACATGCTCGCCATGTCGATGGCAGGCGCGATGACTGATGCCACCTCGGCCCCCACCGAACAGTTCATGTGGAGCAGCTTTTGCACTTCTACCGGCACCCAGATGGTGGCCGTGTCGTTAGGCAAAGTTGACGCTGGCGACAGCCAAAAAGACGATCACTCGACGATGCAGCACTGCTGGTGCTGCTCAGGCTCGGCGCCGTTAGTCGCCTTGCCGGCGCATATCCCCACGCTGTATTTCGCCGCCATCGAGCATGGCCACAGCCTGATCGCCGACCACCTGAAGCGCCCCACCCCGCGCCAGCAATGGCCGAGCCTCAACCCCCGCGCCTCGCCTCTGGTCTGATTCAGCCTCGCAACCCCTTTGCGTTTGAATCGTTCCGGAGAACTGCCATGTTGAACCTGTCACTGGTCAAGCACGCCCTGATTGCGGCGGCTGTGTTATTGCCTGCCTGCTTTGCCAACGCCCACGAATATAAAGTCGGCGCACTGCAAATTGCTCACCCGTGGTCACAAGAGTTGCCACCGAATGCGCCCACTGTGGCGGCGTATTTCGTCATCAAAAACACCGGCAACAGCGCTGACCGTTTGCTGAGTGCCGAGACGCCAATTGCCGAAAAAGCCGAGATTCATGAACACGTCATGCAGGGCGACCTGATGAAAATGCAGCATGTGCCCACGGTTGATATCCCGGCAGGCGGCACTCTCACGTTCGCGCCAATGGCCTATCACGTGATGCTGTTCAACCTCAAAGACCGCAGCCTGCTGCAGGACGGTAAACACTTCCCGCTGACCCTGAACTTTGAAAAGGCAGGTGCGGTGCACGTGGACGTGAATGTGCAAAAACAACCCCCAGCCGCCAGCATGGAACACCTGCACGCCCACTAACGGCCAAGGTTTTTAAACCCGGTGCGCGCGTCTCGCGCCAGGCCGCCCATGTCGCAGATTCGCGGCAGTTGGCTGAGCCTGTTTGCCATGTTGATGATCTTCATCGGCCCGCTGATTTCCCAAGCGATGCCGATGGATCATCACGCCTCCATGCCCATGCCGATGGACATGCGCATGGCTGCGCACAGCGAACACGCAGAGCCTCAGCAACCGCCCGAGGACCATCACGCGCTCTGGGAAAAGTGCGGCTATTGCACGCTGCTGTTCAGTTGCCCCGCACTGCCCGGTGCCGTTGATCTGGTCCTGTTCGATACGCCAGCCCCCAAAACGTACCTGGCGTCCAACCCACGGCTAGGGCATGCCCGCCAACCGGTGTTCCCCGGCGCTCGCTCCCGCGCCCCGCCTGTATTCCTTTAAGCAACGACACCACATCAACCCCCGTGCCCCCCTGTATGCGCTGCTGTAGACAGCCGCAGGTAGGTGGCCGAGTTGTATTCGCTTGAATATTGGAATGCTTATGTCCCGTTTTACTGCTGCCTCCCGTTTGCCTCACGCCCAAACGGTGTTTCCTTTCGCCCTCAGCGCCCTGTGTTGCGCAGTGTTTGCACCCGCGGCGCTGGCTGCTGAGCCGGTAGATGCACACGCCACACACGTGCGTGAACTCAGCCCGACCGTGGTCACCGCGGTAGCTCCCAGCTCGCCGCTGACCATCGTCACCAACCCCAAAGACCCGCGCCAGCCGGTGCCCGCCAGTGACGGCGGCGATTACCTGAAGACCATTCCCGGCTTCGCCCTGATCCGCAACGGCGGCACCAACGGTGACCCGGTGTTGCGCGGCATGTTCGGCTCACGGCTCAACATCCTCACCAACGGCGGCATGATGCTCGGTGCCTGCCCCGGCCGCATGGATGCACCCACCTCCTACATCTCGCCGGAAACCTACGACAAACTGACGGTCATTAAAGGCCCGCAAACCGTGCTCTGGGGACCGGGTGCCTCGGCAGGCACGATCCTGTTTGAACGTGAACCAGAGCACTTTGGCGAACTGGGCACACGGGTCAATGCCAGCGTGCTGGCCGGCTCCAACGGCCGCTTTGACAAAACCATCGACGCCGCCGCCGGTGGCCCGCTGGGCTATGTCAGGGTGATCGGCAACACCGCACACTCTGACGATTACAAAGACGGCAATGGCGACACCGTGCCCTCGCGCTATGACAAATGGAATGGCGACATCGCCCTGGGCTGGACCCCCGACGCCGACACGCTGCTGGAACTCACCGCAGGCAAGGGCGATGGCGAAGCGCGTTCGGCAGGACGCGGCATGGACGGCAGCCAATACAAGCGCGAAAGCCTGGGCCTGCGCTTTGAAAAGTCCAACATCGGCGAGGTGCTCGACAAGATCGAAGCGCAGGTTTACTACAACTACGCCGACCACGTGATGGACAACTACACCCTGCGCACCCCGTCGGGCACCGGCATGATGGCGGGGCCGATGGCGTCCAACGTCGACCGCCGCACCCTCGGTGCACGGATCAAGGCCACTTGGCGCTGGGCCGACTACCAGTTGATCAGCGGCCTCGACGCGCAAACCAACGAACACCGTAAACGCATGGGCATGGGCATCAACACCTACAAGGATCAGAACTGGAGCAAAGACGCTGACTTCCACAACTATGGCGCCTTTGGCGAACTGACCTGGTACGCCGCTGACCGCGACCGCGTGATTGCGGGTGCCCGCATAGACCGTGCCTCAGCCAAGGACTTTCGTGCCCGCATTGGCTCGGGAATGATGAGCAAGCCCAATCCGACGCTGGATAAAACCCGCGCCGATACTCTGCCCAGCGGCTTCGTGCGCTATGAGCACGACCTGGCCGACAGCCCCACCACCGTTTACGCAGGCGTGGGCCACACCCAGCGCTTCCCGGACTATTGGGAGCTGTTTTCACCGACCTCAGGCCCCGCGGGTTCGGTGAACGCATTTGATGCGATCAAGCCCGAAAAAACCACCCAGCTCGACATGGGCCTGCAATACAAGACTGAGAAAGTGGAGGCGTGGGCCTCGGTGTATGCCGGAGAGATTCGCGACTACATCCTGTTTGACTACGCCAAGGGCTCGTCACAGGCACAGAACATCAACGCGCGCGTGATGGGCGGCGAGCTGGGGGCCGCGTACCAGCTGACGTCCCACTGGAAAGCCGACGCGACCCTGGCCTATGCCTGGGGTAAAAACACCAGTGATGGCAAGGCATTGCCACAAATGCCGCCGCTCGATACCCGCCTCGGTCTGACCTACAGCGAGGACGACTGGAGTGCCGGTGCCTTGTGGCGTGTGGTCGCGCGCCAGGACCGTATTGATCGCAACGCTGGCAACGTGGTGGGCAAGGACTACGACAAAAGCGCGGGCTTTGGTGTGTTCTCGCTCAACGGCGCCTACCGCCTCAACAAAAACCTCAAGGTCAGCGCCGGGGTCGACAACCTGCTGGATAAAAACTACAGCGAGCACTTGAACATGGCAGGCAACGCGGGCTATGGCTACCCGGCCAGCGACCCGACCCCGATCAACGAACCCGGCCGCACGTTGTGGACCAAGATTGATGTGAGCTTTTGATAGCCCTGTGACCTTCTGACCCCAACCCTCTCCCTCAGGGAGAGGGCTTCAATCACAACACACGCTAACTTGCGGAGCCGCTCACATGAGCCAACCCACACCGTCTTTCTACAACCTGGCCTGGCGATGGCATTTCTACGCCGGGCTGTTTGTCGCCCCCTTCATGATCCTGCTGGCCCTGACCGGGATTATTTACCTGTTCAAGCCCCAGCTCGACCCGCTGCTCTACGACCACCTGATCAACGTCAGCCCGGGCCATCACCGCCTCAGCGCCGACCAACAACTGCAACGCGTCCAAACCACTTATCCACAGGGCCACATCAGCCAGTACCTGCCAGCGCTCAACCCGCAACGCAGCGGCCAGTTCGTTATTCATAACGCTGGCCGCGAGCTCAATGTGTTCATCAACCCCTACAGCGGCGAAATACTGGGCGAGCAAGATGCCAAGCTCAACCTGCAAGCCGTGGCCCGCGCGCTGCATGGCGAGTTGATGATCGGCACCCTCGGCGACCGGCTGGTGGAGCTGGCCGCTGGCTGGGGCGTGGTGCTGGTGATTTCCGGCCTGTATTTATGGTGGCCGCGCGGGCAATCAGCGGCCGGGGTGTTATGGCCTCGCTTGAGCCGGCGCGGACGCGTGCTCTGGCGCGACCTGCACGCGGTAACAGGTTTTTGGGGCGCCGCCTTGCTGCTGTTCATGTTGATCAGCGGCATGACCTGGACCGGTTTTTGGGGCAAGCAATATGCCGACCTGTGGAACCAGTTCCCGGCCGCGATGTGGAACAACGTCCCTCAATCGGACTTGCAAGCGCGCAACCTTAATACCGCCACCCGCCAAACCGTGCCGTGGGCCATGGAAAACACGCCCATGCCGCTTTCGGGCGCCCACGCCGAACACAGTGGCCACACTGCTCACGCCAGCGGCCCCGCCGCACCGCGCGTGACCCTGCAACAAGTGGTCGACACCGCGAACAGGCGCAACGTCGAACCCGGTTACAGCATCACCCTGCCGACCACCGCTGAAGGGGTTTTCACCGTCGCCGTCTTTGCCGATGACCCGCGCAACGACGCCACGCTGCATGTCGATCAATACACGGGCGAGGTGCTGGCCGACGTGCGCTGGCAGCATTACAGCAACGTCGCACGCGCCACGGAAATGGGCGTGATGCTGCATGAAGGCAAACTCTTTGGATCGCTGAATCAAATCGCCATTTTGCTGGTGTGCCTGATGATTCTGCTCAGCTCGATCAGCGGCCTGGTGATCTGGTGGAAACGCCGTCCACAGGGGCGTTTAGGCATACCGCCGCTGCGTCACGCACTGCCAACCTGGAAGACCGGCGTAGCGATCATGCTGCTCCTCGCTGTCCTCTTCCCGCTGGTGGGCGCCTCATTGCTTGCAGTCTGGGCCGTGGACCGCTTGCTGCTGATTATTCGTTCAAAACAGCAACATGAGCGCCACTCATAGGCAACGTGAATGCTTCGAGAGATCCCGTCTAGAGACTTGGGGATAATGGCGCCCTGATAAAACGCCCGAAAAGAGTTGTTACTTTATAACGGCTTTATTTAAGCTCCATCACCCGCCGCCAGGAGGCAGCGGGCATACCCCCAGAAAAAAGCGACTGACCGCCCCGATGAATAAGTACCTGCTTTCCAGCCTTTGCCTGTTGGCGATCAACCACGCGCACGCGGATGACACTGCGCCGTCGCTGATGCTACCCGCCGCCGCCATTACCGCGCCTGAAGTCGATGCCGAACACATTGACCTCAAAACCGCCACCAGCGCCGGTTCGCGCCTGAACCTCAACAGCCTCCAAACCCCCGCCAGCGTTGAAAACCTGACCGGCGAGCAGATTCGCGCACGCGGGGACCGCAGTGTGCAGGACGCCGTGACCCGCACGACCGGCATCAGTTTTACCGGATCGCCCGGCAACGGCGGTTCGGCGTATGCGGCCCGGGGCTTCGTCGGCGAAGGCTCGGTCATGCAGCTTTACGACGGCGTGCGCATGTACAGCGGTGCGGGCACCGTGACCTTCCCGGTGGACGACTGGTCGGTAGAGCGCATCGACGTGCTGCGCGGCCCGGCCTCGGAGTTATATGGCGAAGGTGCGACTGGCGCCGTGATCAACGTGATCCCGAAAAAGCCCTTCAGCGGCGACATCGAAAACCAGGTGCGCATCGGTTACGGCTCCTACGACACTCGGCAACAGGCGCTGGACAGCGGCGGTTCGCTGACCGACACCCTGAGCTATCGCTTGAACATCAACCACCTCCAGAGCAACGGCTGGATCGACCACGGTGATTCGCAAAAAACCTTCATCAGCGCCGCCCTGCGCTGGCAGGCCACCGATGACCTGGCGTTCACCCTGAGCCACGACTACGGCGATCAGGAGCCGCAAAACGACTTCGGCGTGCCGTTGATCAATGGCCGTTATCACAAGAGCCTGCGTGACAAGAACTACAACGTGCGTGACGCCAAGCTGCACTACAACGACCAGTGGACACGTCTCAACAGCGAATGGCAGATCAGCGACAACCTGAGCGCCAGCAACGACCTGTATTACCTCAAGGCCCAGCGCCGTTGGCAGAACGCCGAGAACCACGGTTGGGATCAAGACCGTCAAACGTTATTGCGCAGCGGCTACTTCAGCATCAAGCATGATCAGGAACAGATCGGTGACCGTCAGACGTTCACCCTCAACCATGATCTGTTCGGGCTTAAAAGCAGAAGCCTGGTGGGCATGGACTACAACCGCATCCACTTCAGCCTGCACAGCAACTCGCCGTATCACGATGTTGATTCAGACGGGCAGCCCGTTGATCTGTACCACCCGGATCGCGGCGAATTCCAAAGCGCGTCGCCCTACCGCGACCAGTTCACCACCACCACGCAACAGGTGTCGCTGTTCGCCGAAAACCGCACTGAGCTGACCGATCAACTGTCGCTGGTCACCGGTGTGCGCCGTGACATCGTGCACCTGGACCGCGACGACTTTGCCGCAAACGGCGACACCACGCGCAGTGACCGCAGCCTGTCAGCCAACAGCTGGAAAGTCGGCCTGGTGTACGAACTGACCCCGGACATGTCGATCTACGCACAACAAGCCACCAGCGTCGATGGCGTCGGCGGGTTGATCAGCCTGGACGCAGGTCAGCAAAACTTTGATCTGGCCCATGCGCGTCAAACTGAAATCGGCTTCAAACAGATGTTCTGGAACCAGCGTGGCGAGTGGACCTTGGCGGCGTACCACATCGTCAAAAAGGACTTGCTGACCACCGACCCCAACAACGCGACTCGCACCCTGCAAGTGGGCGAGCAGTCCTCTAATGGCCTGGAAGCCAGCCTTGACCTGCAACTGCCCAACCGTTGGGCACTGCAAGCCAACGCGTCGATCGTGCGCGCCGAGTACGACACCTTCAACGACGACGGCGTGTCGCGCAAAGGCAACCGCCCCACCGACGTGCCGCGCCGTACCGCCAACCTGTGGCTGAGCAACGCCATCACCGACGACGTGCGCGCCGGCGCAGGTGTGCGTTATGTCGATTCACGCTATGCCGACACCGCCAACAACGTCGAGCTGCCGAGCTACACCGTGGTTGACGCCACCGTGAGCTGGAAAGCCTTGCCTAAAACGACTCTGGGCGTGCGACTGAACAATTTGTTCAACCGCCAATACGCCGTAAGCCAATACAATGGCGGCCAACAATGGATCATGGGCGAGCCGCGCTCGTTCTTTGTGACTGCCGATTACGCCTTTTAAGCACACCAGTTCCTGCACTGATCAGCGTTAACTCAAGCCCCGGATGCTTTATGACCCGTCTCACCCTCACTCAGCTCGCCTGGTCGCCTTTGGGCCACGGCCATTGCCATCACCAGTTCCACCTGCGTGATGCCAGCCTGCACGTGGCCGCAGGGGAGTTCGTGGGGTTGATCGGGCCTAACGGCAGCGGCAAAACCAGCCTGCTGCGCTGCGCCTATCGCTTCAGCAAGCCTGAATCCGGCAGCGTGCATCTCGAACAGCACAACCTGTGGCAACAGTCGCCCCGCTGGTGCGCACAACGCATCGCCGTGGTGTTGCAAGAATTCCCCGATGCTTTTGGCCTGACCGTCGACGAAGTGGTCGCGATGGGCCGTACCCCGCACAAAGGCTTGTTCGACGGCGACACCGAGGCCGATCGCCAACTGGCGAAAAACGCCCTCGAATCGGTAGGCCTGCACGGCTTCGAAGACCACGCCTTCGCCACCTTGTCCGGCGGGGAAAAACAACGCGTGATCCTGGCCCGCGCCCTGACCCAGCAACCCGACCTGTTGGTCCTCGACGAGCCAACCAATCACCTCGACCCGCGCTATCAACTGGCGTTGTTGCAACTGGTCAAACGGCTGAACATCGCCACCCTGGCCAGCATCCACGACCTCAACCTGGCCGCCGCCTTTTGCGACCGCCTGTATGTCATCAACCACGGCAACATCATCGCCAGCGGCACGCCCCGCGAAGTACTGACCGTGGAGCTGTTGCGCGAGGTGTTTGGCGTCGAGGCGCTGATCGACGACCATCCGCTGTCCGGCTACCCGCGCATCACCTGGATAACCCAACCATGAACCTGATCCGCCTCGCTCTATGCTTAAGCGTGTTGTTCGGTGCCCAACTGGCCCAGGCCGACGCCACCCACTACCCGCTGACGATCAAAAGCTGCAACCGCGACGTGACCTTCAACGAGGCGCCCAAACACGCGGTCAGCCACGACATCAACATGACGCAAATGATGCTCGCTCTGGGCCTCAAACCGCACATGGTCGGCTACAGCGGCATCAGTGGCTGGAAGGCCGTGACGCCGCAGATGAACGTGATCCTCGACGGGCTGCCGGAGCTGGCAAGCAAGTACCCGTCAGTCGAGACCCTGCTCAACGCCAACGTTGATTTCTTCTTCGCCGGTTGGGACTACGGCATGCGCGTGGGCGGCGATCTCACCCCGCAAACCCTGACCCCACTGGGCATCAACGTTTACGAGTTGACCGAGTCGTGTGCGTTTGTGATGAAACGCCCACCCGCGAGCATGGAGGACACCTATAACGACCTGCGCAACCTCGGCAAAATTTTCGATGTACAAGATCGCGCCAACGCCCTGATCGCACGCATGCAGCAGACAATCGCCGAGGTGCAAAAGACCCTGCCGGCTACAAAGCCGCGTGTGTTTTTGTATGACAGTGGCGAAGACCGCGCCATGACCTCGGGCAAACTGGGTATCCCCCATGCCTTGATCGAAGCCGCAGGCGGCAACGACATCCTGAGCGATATTGACGCCAGCTGGACCCGCATCAACTGGGAGACCGTGGTCGAGCGCAATCCCGAGGTGATCGTGATCGTCGATTACAGCGAAGTCAGCGCCGAGCAAAAACAGCACTTCCTCCAGACCAACCCTGCGCTGCAATCGGTCGATGCCGTTCGCAACCAACGCTTTATCGTCATCCCTTACGTGCAAGCCACGCCGGGCATCGACAACGTGCTGGCCATCGAAACGCTCGCCAAAGGCTTTCATCCTCAATGATGTCTCGCCGCTACGCGCTGTTACTGCTGAGCCTTGGCGCACTGCTGCTGGTGTCATGCGTGGTGTCGCTGGGCTTTGGCCCGGCGCGGGTGCCCGTGGACGTGGTCTGGCACATCGTGCTGCACAAGCTGTTGGGCATCGGTGAGGTGAGCTGGAGCGCGGGGCAGGAACATATCGTGTGGCTGATCCGTGTGCCGCGCATGCTGCTCGGTGCCTTGGTCGGCGCCGGACTGGCGTTGATCGGTGCCGTGCTGCAAGCCGTGACGCGTAACCCGCTGGCCGATCCACACCTGCTGGGCGTGACCAGTGGCGCCACGTTGGGCGCGGTGATTGTGGTGCTGCACGTGGGCGAAATCGTCGGCCTGCTGACCTTGCCCATCGCCGCCTTTATCGGCGCACTGTTGAGCATGGTGCTGGTGCTGGCCATCGCCAGCCGTCACGGCCGATTAGACAGCGACCGCCTGTTGTTATGCGGGGTTGCTGTGTCGTTTGTGATGATGGCCGTGGCCAATACCTTGCTGTTTTTAGGCGACCATCGCGCCAGCTCCGCCGTGTTGTTCTGGATGCTCGGCGGCCTGGGGTTGGCGCGCTGGGAGCTGCTGGCCATCCCCAGCGCCAGCGTGCTGCTGGGGCTGATTTTACTGCTGGGCATGGCCCGCCCGCTCAACGCGTTGATGGCGGGCGAGCAAACCGCTGTCACCCTGGGACTGAATGCGCGCAATGTGCGGCTCAAGGTGTTTTTGATCGCCTCGTTGATGACCGGTGTCCTGGTGGCCATCAGCGGTTCAATCGGCTTTGTCGGGCTGATGATCCCGCACATTGCCCGCCGCTTGGTGGGCGCCGAGCACCGGCGGTTATTGCCTGTTTCAGCGTTGCTGGGCAGCGTGTTTCTGGTGTGGGTCGATGTGGCTGCACGCACCCTGATCGCTCCCGAAGATTTACCGATTGGCGTGGCCACGGCGGCGATTGGCGGGTTGTTTTTTATCGGGTTAATGCGCAAACGCTAACCCCTCGTACTCACCGCCAGCGACTCTGCCTGCCCTGTCTTACAACTCATCTTTGTTGATAAGCGCAGGCGAACGCACCCACGGTAACTCAGGCTTGACCTTGGCAGGCTCCGTGGCTTG
Organism: Pseudomonas weihenstephanensis; assembly: GCF_016812185.1. Lineage (NCBI taxonomy): Bacteria > Pseudomonadati > Pseudomonadota > Gammaproteobacteria > Pseudomonadales > Pseudomonadaceae > Pseudomonas > Pseudomonas weihenstephanensis. Next base: position 106,957 of record NZ_JAAEBV010000004.1, read on the forward strand.
CCAGTTAGCCGTTACCCACCCCACTTGCGCCCAATTTGTACCGGGGCTGACAACCACCAGCTCGCCTGCCTTGAGCAACTTGGCGATGTACTGACTTTTTGTTTCGAGGCCTTTATCAACCCAGTCCTGATCCTGGTACTGGTTTTCCCAATAGTCATAGCCCACGACCGACTGGCATAAATCGTTTTCAGCCTGACCGGGACGTCGTACGTATTTCAACAGTGCGCCGTCATTGCCTGACAAGAACGCGAGATTCACTGAGAACTCCAGCCGCTCCAGGTTCTTGACCACATAGCAAATGTCCATCGGCCAAAACATGTGGTCGACCCAGTTGCGCTGCTGCGGCCTGGCAATACTCGGTTTGATTGGTGGGTGCGCATTGTGAACCGCGATCGGCCCATACCCGGACGGCAATCGGGGGAGCGGACGTGCGGAACCCGAAGACCGCTCAAACAAGGCATTTAAAAAAATGCGGTCCTGAGCGTTTGCGGGCACACCATTGATCTGAGTTTCGAGGGGCACATAAAGGGTATCTGCCGATGAATAAAACACGGCCCCCACAATTTTTTGGGCGTGCGGCAAGACCATTTTCCGGTGGCTATAAAGTGCCGCATCGTCAACGTGGCTAAACATCGGGCCAAGCGCCGGTACATTCGGCGTGGGTTCATTGCTGAGGGCGGCAGCCGGTGCGTAGGGCTGCCATGCACTCGTCACACGGCCCGGTGCAGCCCACACGTTGTTGGTTAAGAGGACGTCCATATGCCCACCGGACGCTACTTTACGGATGTAATCAGGGGATCGAAGCATGTGATTGTTCAACAACACCTGCACGGGCGTGTGAGGCCCCGACGCGCTGTCCAGTACCAACAAGGTGTTGAGGTTTTCAGTGCGGTAACTCAGCAGAGCGCCATTGCGGGTGGAGATATACATCTGTGGATAATCGCTGCGCCAGGGTGAGTGGTCGCGGGCCATGCTCGACAGCACTGCAAGGTCTATCAGGTCAGAAGGGGCTATGAAGTCGGCAAAGACGTCGTCTGTTGCCAGAGCCACGGGGGTTTTTGGCGTGGCCATATAGACAGCGTTAAGGATGAAGCCGGCCGCAAAGCTATAGTCTGTCGAGCCAAAAGGGCGAGGGAAAATCTGCCCCAACAGTGCACTGCGTGCGGGCAGTGGCTCTGTGACGAGATACTGCTCACTGTGCTCGCGCTTGAGAATCACCCCGAACTGAGACGTTGCACGCGCGCCCATCCGCGCATGAACGTAGCGCATGGCGTCTTGAGCCTGCGAAAAAAGCGGGCCGTACGCAGGTTGCAAACTGAGGCGGCTCATCACGACAGGTGGCGGGGCGGGTTTCCAGGTCGGCGTCACCGGGCCACGAGCGCCCCATAACGGGCTGCTCACCACGACACTCAACCCACCTGCACGGGCCACCTGCGCTACGTATTGAGTCGGGGTCAGTGTGTTGGCACGCAGCTTGTTCTGCGTCTGATTGTTGCGCACCTGTTCGGGGTGCGCCTCTGGCGGTGAAAGCCGCGCAAGTAGTTTTTTCTCACTATCAGAGCCAGTCGATGCGTACTTGAGCAGCGCGCCGTCTTGCGCTGAAAAATAACTCACCCGCCCGCGACGATCGAGGATGGCCGCGCGCAGTTCATGCGCCCCGAACATGTTGCGATTCACACGCTCCTCATTGGCCGTGCGCCAAAGTTGAAGAGGGCGAACGCGGTGCGTGTGATACACGGCGACGATCAGGCACCCATAAGGAATATATGCCGCCAACTCCGGTGGAAAAACCATTTGGGGATCAAAGGTTTCAGTGTTGACAGCCAGCGGCTCTGTCACGACAAAGAGATTGTCTTCGCGCTTGAGGACCAGCCCTCCGTAGGTGAAGTCCACCCGTCGGTCGATCTGTTCATGGGCGTATCGCGCGGCATCGTCCATATCCACAAAAACCGGGCTGAGCGTGCGTCGCATAAAGCCTTCAAACGGCTTCCAGGCGTACGACACTCGCCCTTCCCGGCCCCACACATCGCTGCGGCGTAACACCTCCAACTGACCTGCATAGGCCAACGCATGGACCAATACATCGAACTTCTCGGCGCCCGACAACACGTTGTGAAGCAGTTTCAAGCCACCGCCTTGACTCTGTGGCAATTTTGCAAACTGCATGTTCTCCACCGGATGAGACTTGGAGATGTACTTCAACAGCGCGCCGTCACGGGTCGCAATATAAAGAGGCAACGCATCAATCTGATCCGCAGGGCCCAGCCCTTGTGCCAGCGAGAGGGCCTTTTCCAGTGCTTCGGGGTGCAAGAAGTTTTTAAACAACGACACCTGCTCGTGCGGTAAATGGGCGGGATCGCGGTATTCAGAATCACAGCCATACAAGGCCACAATCGTAAAGTTTGCAGGCAATTGTGGGCGCCGTTCACTGTCAAGGGTAAACGCCCGTACCAGCGCAAAGTCCAGCGCTTCGGTCACCGGTTGCGAAACCACAAATTCATCACGCGTGCTGTTTTTGAGAATAAAACAGTAATGCTGACTCGACGTTTTTGCGCTAAGCGATAGCGCATATTCAAGAGCCAATTGCTCACTGGCCAGCACCGGGCCATACGCTGGCCGTTGAATAATCACATCATCCGTATCGAGGGCGCGCAAAGGCAAAGAAAAGAACCCCGGTGATAGCCTGCCCGTTTGCCCGCTCCACACCTCAGTGGACTCAATGACGTCAACCTGCAACGTGTCAACCACTTGCTGGAAGAAGCCCTGCAATCCGTTCGACTGATCGTCTTCCTCGACCTGCGACAGAAAAGCGAAGAGTTCTTTAGCATCGTCTGTGGGCCGCGCTTGAACCTTGAGCAGCGAGCCATTGAAACCGGACAAGTAATGCACATCCGCAAAGCGGCCCATACCCAACAGGCTGTGAATATTGGCCGGTAAAAAAAAGTTGGCCAGCGTGATCACTTGCTCCCTGGACACTTTGGCGGGCACCGTTTCTCCCCCGCCAAGTTGATGCGACCTGGAGTAATAAAAGCCGTAACACCTGAAGCCTTGAGGTTGTTTGAGCTGACCTTTGTCATCCACTGAAATAAATTGAGTCGGGCTAAAACTCTCGCCTGCCATCTCCACCGGGCGCGAGGCCAGGTAGCGGCCTTGGGCATTTCTTAAAATCACCCCGGCGTACTCCACCTCACGCTTGTCACCTATCAATTGATGGGCAAATCGCGCGGCATCATCGGGGGTCAAAAAAGGCGGGCTCAAGGTCGGCAGACGGCCCTGGGTATTGCGCGGGTAAAGCACCTGCGCAATGTCATAGACGGGTTCCATCGCTAAAAACTCCTTTATTGAGTCGTGACCGGCATGTGCGCGGTCACGCTCATACTTCGCTTCGCAAGGAGTGCGCAGGTGGTAGTTAGTTAGCGGCCCCGGCCCACAAGCACCAAGGCAGCGCACGCCAGCGCACTGCACCTCCCCTCGAGCGCCAAACGGGTGCACCGATGCGCCCCTTCTTTGCGCAAGGCCCCGGTCTTGAGCGCTGTTTCAATCCCGGCACAGCCTTTGCAAAAGCTTGCTCATCGTTCGAATCCATCCCTGATGAACCTCGAGTTCCTGGAGATCGCACCATGAAGCGTCGCAGCCTGATCAAAGCGTTCACCTTGTCGGCCTCCATTGCCGCTATGGGCCTGACCTGGACGGTGCACGCCGCCGAGACCATCAAGGTGGGCATTCTGCATTCGTTGTCCGGGACCATGGCGATCTCTGAAACATCACTCAAAGACATGGCCCTGATGACCCTCGACGAGATCAACGCCAAAGGCGGGGTCAACGGCAAAATGCTCGAAGCGGTGGTGGTTGACCCGGCGTCCAACTGGCCGCTGTTCGCGGAAAAAGGCCGCCAGTTGCTGACTCAGGACAAAGTCGCGGTGGTGTTCGGCTGCTGGACCTCGGTGTCACGCAAGTCCGTGTTGCCGGTGTTTGAAGAACTCAATGGCTTGCTGTTCTACCCGGTGCAATACGAGGGCGAAGAAATGTCGCCCAACGTGTTCTACACCGGCGCTGCGCCCAACCAGCAAGCGATTCCGGCGGTTGAGTACCTGATGAGCGAAGACGGCGGCAGTGCCAAGCGCTTTGTGCTGCTGGGCACCGACTACGTCTACCCGCGCACCACCAACAAAATTCTGCGCGCATTCCTGCACGCCAAAGGCGTGGCCGACAAGGACATCGAAGAGGTCTACACCCCGTTCGGGCATAGCGATTACCAGACCATCGTGTCCAACATCAAAAAATTCTCGGCGGGCGGTAAAACCGCTGTGATCTCCACCGTCAATGGCGACTCCAACGTGCCGTTCTACAAAGAGTTGGCCAACCAGGGCATCAAGGCCACCGACGTGCCGGTGATTGCGTTCTCGGTGGGTGAAGAAGAACTGCGCGGCATCGACACCAAACCGTTGGTGGGCAACCTGGCCGCGTGGAACTACTTCGAGTCGGTTGAGAACCCGGTCAATCAGAAGTTCGTCGCTGACTGGAAAGCCTATGCCAAGGCCAAAAACCTGCCGGGCGCGGACAAGGCCGTGACCAACGACCCGATGGAAGCCACCTACGTGGGCATTCATATGTGGGCGCAGGCGGCTGAAAAAGCCAAGTCCACCGATGTGGATAAAGTGCGCGAAGCCCTGGCCGGCCAGACCTTCGCGGCACCCTCGGGTTACACCCTGACCATGGACACGACCAACCATCACCTGCACAAGCCGGTAATGATTGGTGAGATCCAGCCAGACGGTCAGTTCAGTGTGGTGTGGCAAACCGAAGGCCCGATCCGCGCACAGCCGTGGAGCCCCTTCATTACGGGCAACGACAAAAAACCGGATTACGCGGTGAAGAGCAACTAGTCACTTAAAAGCCCCTCTCCCCCCTCTGCCGGAGGGCGAGGGGCTGATGTGTGGCGTTTAGTCCCCTCTCCCTCTGGGAAAGGGCCAGGGTCAGCGCCCTGAAGCTCGACCACCTGCAAACAGGGACACTCGCTATGCCCACTGCCCTTTATCGTTTGATCCTCGCGTTGCTGCTGTGGCTGCCCCTGGCCGCCCACGCCGATGACGCCAGCGACTTTGCTGCGGCCAACCTGCCACAGCAGGTCAAGCTGCTGGAAAGCTGGGCCGCCCAGCCCGACCCGGCGCGTACCGAATTGATCATGGCCCTGCAACAGGGCCAGATCACGGTCGACGGCCAACCCAAAACCGTGCGTTTGAACAACCGCCTGCGCGGTTTGATCGACACCGCACTGGCCAGCCATCAACTGCTCTCGGCCGACCCCACGCTGCGCCTGAGCGCTGCGCAACAATTGCAAAAGAGCGCCAAGCCTGCGCAGTGGGTGCTGCTCAACCGCCGCCTGACCCTCGAAGCGGACGACAAGGTATACGCAGCCCTGAACCTGGCGCTGGCCAATTTGCAGTTGGTCGATGCCGACCCGACGGTGCGTTTAGCCGCCGTGCGCCTGCTCGGCGAAACCGGCGAGCCATTGGCCCGCACCCGCCTTGAAACCCTGTTGCAGCCCGAGGTCGAGACCGACGCCCGCGTGCGCACCGCCGCCGAGACCAGCCTGGCGCAAGTCAAACGTAAATTGTTGATCGGCGACCTGCTGGGTCAAGCATTCAGCGGCCTGTCACTCGGCTCGATTCTGCTGCTCGCGGCTCTCGGGCTGGCCATCACCTTCGGCCTATTGGGGGTGATCAACATGGCCCACGGCGAAATGCTGATGCTCGGTGCCTACTCCACGTATTGCGTGCAGTTGCTGTTCCAGCGCTTCGCCCCCGGCGCCATCGAGTTTTATCCGTTGCTGGCCTTGCCGGTCGCGTTCTTCGTCACGGCGGGCGTGGGCATGGTGCTGGAGCGCACAATCATTCGTCACCTCTACGGCCGCCCGCTGGAAACCTTGCTCGCCACGTGGGGCATCAGCCTGATCCTGATCCAGTTGGTACGTGTGCTGTTTGGCGCACAGAACGTTGAAGTGGCTAACCCGGCGTGGCTCTCGGGCGGCATTCAAGTGCTGCCCAACCTGGTACTGCCCTACAACCGTCTGGTGATCATCGCGTTCGCGCTGGCCGTGGTGTTTCTGACGTGGTTGCTGTTGAACAAAACCCGCTTGGGTCTCAACGTTCGCGCCGTCACTCAAAACCGCAACATGGCTGCCTGCTGCGGCGTGCCCACCGGGCGCGTTGACATGCTCGCGTTCGGTCTGGGTTCGGGGATCGCCGGGCTGGGCGGCGTGGCCTTGAGCCAGGTCGGCAACGTCGGCCCCGACCTCGGCCAGGGCTACATCATCGATTCGTTTCTGGTGGTAGTGCTGGGCGGCGTCGGCCAACTTGCAGGCACGGTATACGCCGCATTGGGACTGGGTATCGCCAACAAAATCCTCGAACCGCAGATCGGTGCCGTGCTCGGCAAAATCCTTATCCTGGGGCTGATCATTCTGTTCATTCAGAAACGCCCGCAAGGTCTCTTCGCGCTTAAAGGACGGGTGATCGACTGATGAATCAGCCACTGATGCTCACCGCAACCCAAAAAGCAGGCCCGGCCCTGACAGCACTGATTGGCGGACTCGTCCTGCTGGTGCTGCTGGCCTTGCCCTTACTCTCACTGCTGCCCGCCGACAGCCCGTTTCAAGTCTCGGCGTACACCTTGACCCTGGTCGGCAAAATCCTCTGCTATGCCATCGTTGCGTTGGCACTCGACCTGGTGTGGGGCTACGCCGGGCTGTTGTCGCTGGGCCACGGTGTGTTCTTCGCCCTGGGCGGTTACGCGATGGGCATGTACTTGATGCGTCAGACGTCGGACGATGAATTGCCCGCGTTTATGACCTTTTTGTCGTGGACTGAATTGCCGTGGTACTGGGTCGGCACCGAGCATTTTTGGTGGGCCATGTGCCTGGTGGTACTGGCGCCCGGTTTGCTGGCGCTGGTGTTTGGGTTTTTCGCCTTTCGCTCACGGATCAAGGGCGTGTATTTCTCGATCATGACCCAAGCCCTGACCTTCGCCGGGATGCTGCTGTTTTTCCGCAACGAGACCGGCTTTGGTGGCAACAACGGCTTCACCAACTTTCGCAGCATTCTGGGCTTTGGCATCACCGAACCCGACACTCGCGCCGCGCTGTTTTTCGCCACGGTGCTGTTATTGGCGGGTAGCCTGTTTGTGGGCTGGCGCCTGGCGCGCAGCAAGTTTGGTCGGGTACTCACCGCAGTGCGCGATGCTGAAAACCGCCTGATGTTTTGCGGCTATGACCCGCGCGGTTTCAAACTGTTTGTGTGGGTGTTGAGCGCCGTGCTGTGCGGTTTGGCCGGAGCCTTGTATGTACCGCAAGTGGGCATTATCAACCCCGGCGAAATGTCCCCCACCAACTCCATCGAAGCGGCGGTATGGGTCGCACTGGGCGGGCGCGGCACGCTGATCGGCCCGTTGCTGGGCGCAGGCGTGGTCAACGGCATGAAAAGCTGGTTCACCGTGGCCTTCCCTGAATACTGGCTGTTCTTTCTGGGTGCACTGTTTATCGTCGTGACCCTGTACCTGCCCAAAGGCATCATCGGCTTGCTGAAAAAGAGGGGCGAATAATGCGCATCACGCCAACGGCAGCATTTATGCTCGAACCCGCATTTGACCCCAACAAAGACGCCGGCAGCAGCCGCGACGCCATCGGCCTCGGCCACGCGGCAGGCAAAGGGTTGAATACGCGCCACGGCACGATCCTGACCCTGGAAGGCATCAGCGTCAGCTTTGACGGGTTCAAGGCGCTCAACAACCTCAACCTGTACATCGGCGTCGGCGAACTGCGCTGCATCATCGGCCCCAATGGTGCGGGCAAGACCACGATGATGGACGTCATCACCGGCAAGACGCGCCCCACCGAAGGCCAGGCCTGGTTCGGCGAAACCCTGGATTTACGGCACATGAGCGAAGTGCAGATCGCCCAGTCGGGCATCGGCCGCAAATTTCAGAAACCCACCGTGTTTGAAGCCCTGAGCGTGTTTGAAAACCTTGAGCTGGCGCAAAAAACCGACAAGTCGGTATGGGCCAGCCTGCGCGCCACCCTCTCGGGCGAACAAGCCGACCGCATCGGTGAGGTGCTCAACACCATTCGCCTGACGAGTGCGGCGCATCGTCCGGCAGGGTTGCTGTCTCACGGGCAAAAGCAGTTTTTGGAAATCGGCATGTTGCTGGTGCAAGACCCGCAGCTGTTGCTGCTGGACGAACCGGTGGCGGGCATGACTGACGCTGAAACCGAGTTCACCGCCGAGCTGTTCAAAAGTCTGGCGGGCAAGCACTCGCTGATGGTGGTGGAGCACGACATGGGGTTTGTCGGTTCGATTGCCGATCACGTCACCGTCCTGCATCAGGGCAGCGTGCTGGCCGAAGGGTCGCTGGCGCAGGTGCAAGCGGATGAACGGGTAATCGAGGTGTATCTGGGACGTTGAACAACGGGTCGGCGTCGTTTATCAGGAATCCAAACATGCTTAAAGTCCAAAAGCTGCATCAGTTCTACGGCGGCAGCCACATCCTGCGCGGCGTGTCGTTTGAGGTAAAAGTCGGCGAAGTCACCTGCCTGCTGGGCCGCAACGGCGTGGGCAAAACGACGTTGCTCAAGTGCTTGATGGGCTTATTGCCGATCAAAGAAGGGGGCGTGAGTTGGGAAGGTCATGCCATCTCCACCCTCAAACCCCACCAGCGGGTGCACGCAGGCATTGCGTACGTGCCACAGGGCCGGGAGATTTTCGGCCGCCTCAGCGTGGAGGAAAACCTGCTGATGGGCCTGTCGCGCTTCCCCGGCGGCGAGGCCAAAGAAGTGCCCGCGTTCATCTACGAGCTATTCCCGGTGCTGCTGCAAATGAAGCATCGGCGCGGCGGCGACTTGTCGGGGGGGCAACAGCAACAACTGGCCATCGGTCGCGCGCTGGCCAGTCGCCCGCGCCTGCTGATACTCGACGAACCCACCGAAGGCATCCAGCCCTCGGTGATCAAAGAAATCGGCGCCGTGATCAAAATGCTCGCGGCACGCGGGGACATGGCCATTTTGCTGGTAGAGCAGTTCTACGACTTTGCCGAGGAACTCGCGGATCAGTACCTGGTGATGTCACGGGGTGAAATCATTGCGCAAGGTCGCGGTGAAAATATGCAAACAGAAGGTGTGCGCGGGCTCGTGACGATTTAATCTGTAACTCTTTGTTACCAGAATGGCCTCTTATGAATTTACCTGCCAATACCGCCTTGTTCACCCCTAGCTGGCAGGCCGAGCTGGAGCTGGGTTATGGGCGTTTTGGCGACAGCACGCGCCCGACCCTGCGCCGTCATCTCGGGCCTTTGCGCGTACAAAAGCACCTGTACGCCGAAGGCCCCCAAGTGTGCCAGCACATCATCGTGCACCCCCCCGGCGGGATTGCCGGCGGCGATCAACTCGACATTCGCGCCAGCGTCGGGCCCGATGCCTGGGCCCAACTCACCAGCCCCGGCGCCGCCAAGTGGTACCGCGCCGCAGGCCCGGCGTATCAAAGCGTTGAGCTTAAGGTGGCCGCAGGCGCGACGCTGGAGTGGCTGCCGCAAGAAACCATCGTATTTAGCGCAGCGCAGGCCGAACTCACTACGCGCATCGCGCTTGAGGGGGATGCCCGTTTGTTTTATTGGGACATGGTGGCGTTGGGACGACTGGCCAGTGGTGAGCGTTTCGAGCACGGGTCTTTTCAATCGCAACTGGATATTCGCCGCGACGGCCAGTTGCTCTGGCATGAGCGCCAGCGCATTGTGGGCGGCGACGGATTGCTGGCCTCGCCCATTGGGCTGGATGGCCACCCGGTGTTTGCAACGTTGCTGGTGACGGGAGAAATCAGTGCTGAGCTGCTGCAAACCTGCCGCAGCCTGGCCAACCCGGTGCGGGGTGATCTGACGCAATTACCCGGTTTACTGGTGGCCAGGTGCCTGGCGGGGGAAGCGTTGCAGGCCCGGGGCTGGCTGATTGATTTATGGCGACTGCTGCGCCCGGCCTTGTTGGGGCGCGAGGCGTTGGCGCCGAGAATCTGGAGCACCTGAAGAGCTCCTCGCCCCAACCCTTTGAGCTGAACGCAGGTGAGCACACACGTCACGCGACACACAAAACAGCCCTCTCTTGCTGCGGCAGAGGGTCAGGGCAAAAAGCCCGATTACTTTTTAACTGCCGAACACGGACCCCTCATGGACCTGACTCCACGCGAAAAAGACAAAATGCTGATCTTCACCGCTGGCCTGCTGGCGGAGCGCCGATTGGCGCGCGGGGTGAAACTCAATTACCCGGAAACCATTGCCTATATCTCAGCCGCCCTGCTCGAAGGCGCCCGCGATGGCAACACCGTGGCCCAACTGATGCATTACGGCACCACCTTGCTCACGCGCGAGCAAGTCATGGAAGGCATCCCGGAAATGATCCCCGACATTCAGGTCGAAGCCACCTTCCCGGACGGCACCAAGCTGGTTACGGTCCACCAACCCATCGCCTGAGGCGCAGCCATGGCTTACGTTATTCGTGATGCAGTCCCGGCTGACCTGCCGGCGATTCGCGATATTTACAACGATGCAGTGCTCAATACCCTCGCCATCTGGAACGAGAACACCGTCGACTTGAGCAACCGCCAGCAATGGTTCGACGCTCGCCAAACACAGGCTTACCCCATTCTGGTGATCGTGGATCACGCCAACGTGCCATTGGGCTATGCCTCATTTGGTGACTGGCGCCCCTTTGAAGGCTTTCGTCATACCGTCGAGCATTCGGTGTACGTGCATCCCGATCAGCGTGGCAAACGCCTTGGCCCGCAGTTGCTGGCAGCGCTGATTGAACGCGCCAAAGCGTGTGACAAACACGTCATGGTCGCCGCGATTGAAAGCGCCAATGCCGCCTCGATCCATGTGCACAAACAGCTCGGGTTCGTCACCAGCGGACGCATGCCGCAAGTGGGCATCAAGTTCGGGCGCTGGCTGGACCTGACCTTCATGCAATTGATGCTCAACCCCGGTGCCTTGGCGCCACAGGAGCGCGGCCAATGACCGCTGAACAGGTGCTGCGCGTCACGCCGCAAACGTTCGATCGCTACCGTGAAGGCTTGATTACGCTGCTGGTGGATGCCGTTCATCACGGCGCGTCCGTCGGTTTTATGGCCAACCTGGACCCGGCCCAGGCCAGCCAGTATTTCAACGAGGTGCAGACCCAACTGGAGCAAGGCAGTGTGCTGCTGTGGGTGTTGGTCGAAGACCAGCGCGTGCTCGCCAGCGTGCAATTGGCCTTATGCCAGAAAGCCAACGGCCTCAACCGTGCCGAAGTGCAAAAGCTGCTAGTGCTCAACGAAGCGCGGCGCCGGGGCTTGGGCCAAGTGCTGATCCACGCGTTGGAACAAGGGGCACGCCAGCAACACCGCGGCTTGTTGCACCTGGACACCGAAGCCGGCTCGCCCGCCGAAAACTTCTACAGCGCGCTGGGGTATACCCGCGTCGGTGAACTGCCCAACTATTGCCGCAGCCCCGACGGTCACTACAGCCCCACCGCCATCTACTTTAAAACCTTGAGTGAACCGCAATGATTCCAGGCGAATACCGCATCGAGTCCGGCGATATCGAGCTGAATGTGGGCAGGCGTACCCACACCCTGAGTGTGTCCAACCGCGGTGACCGGCCGATTCAGGTCGGTTCGCACTATCACTTTTTCGAAACAAACGATGCGCTGATGTTTGATCGCGGTGACAGCCGTGGCATGCGCCTCAATATCCCGGCTGGCACCGCCGTGCGCTTCGAGCCGGGGCAAACCCGTGAAGTGGAACTGGTCGAACTGGCAGGTTTGCGCCGCGTGTTCGGCTTTGCCGCACGCGTCATGGGCAATCTGGATTGACATAAGCCACGCACATGCCGCCTTTACGGTTGCTTCGCGACCGGACGCAGCCTTCGGCAACGGCTACAGGTCACTATTAGGAACGACACAGCATGAAAATTTCCCGTCAGGCCTACGCCGATATGTTCGGCCCCACCGTTGGCGACAAAGTTCGCCTGGCCGATACCGAGCTGTGGATCGAGGTCGAGCAGGACTTCACCACTTACGGCGAAGAAGTGAAGTTTGGCGGCGGCAAAGTGATTCGTGACGGCATGGGCCAGAGCCAGTTGCTCGCGGCCGAGGTGGTCGACACCCTGATCACCAACGCGCTGATCATCGACCACTGGGGCATTGTCAAAGCCGACGTGGGCCTGAAAAACGGGCGCATTCACGCCATCGGCAAAGCCGGCAACCCCGACATCCAGCCCAACGTCACCATCGCCATCGGCGCCAGTACGGAAGTGATTGCGGGCGAAGGCATGATCCTCACCGCTGGTGGCATCGACACCCATATTCACTTCATCTGCCCCCAACAGATCGACGAAGCACTCAACAGTGGCGTCACCACCATGATCGGCGGCGGCACCGGCCCGGCGACCGGCAGCAACGCCACCACCTGCACCTCTGGCCCGTGGCACATGGCGCGCATGCTGCAAGCGGCAGACGCATTCCCGATGAACATGGGCTTCACCGGTAAGGGTAATGCCAGCCTGCCGCAGCCCTTGATCGAGCAAGTCGAGGCGGGCGCCATCGGCCTTAAATTGCACGAAGACTGGGGCACCACACCGGCCTCCATCGACAACTGCCTGACGGTGGCCGACCGGTACGATGTGCAAGTGGCGATTCACAGCGACACGCTGAACGAGTCGGGGTTTGTCGAAACCACCCTCGCCGCCTTCAAGGGCCGCACCATTCACACCTATCACACCGAAGGCGCGGGCGGCGGGCATGCGCCGGACATCATCAAAGCCTGCGGCCTGACCAACGTGCTGCCCAGCTCGACCAACCCGACCCGACCGTTTACGCGCAACACCATCGACGAGCACCTGGACATGCTGATGGTGTGTCACCACCTGGACCCCAGCATCGCCGAAGACGTGGCCTTTGCTGAAAGCCGCATCCGCCGCGAAACCATCGCCGCCGAAGACATCCTGCACGACCTGGGCGCGTTTTCGATGATCAGCTCGGACAGCCAGGCGATGGGCCGCGTGGGCGAGGTCATCACCCGCACCTGGCAGACCGCCGACAAGATGAAGAAACAACGTGGCCCGCTGCCGGAAGACGGCATTGGCAACGACAACTTTCGCGCCAAACGCTACATCGCCAAATACACCATCAACCCGGCCATCACCCACGGTATCAGCCACGAAGTCGGCTCAATCGAGGTGGGCAAATGGGCCGATCTGGTGCTGTGGCGTCCGGCATTTTTCGGGGTTAAACCCACGTTGATTCTCAAGGGCGGCGCCATTGCATCCAGCCTGATGGGCGATGCCAACGGCTCCATCCCGACCCCGCAGCCAGTTCACTACCGGCCAATGTTCGCCAGCTACGGCGGCTCGCGGCATGCCACCAGCCTGACCTTCATCAGCCAAGCAGCCGCTGAGGCCGGGGTCCCCGAAACCTTGGGCCTGAAGAAGCAAATCGCCGTGGTCAAAGGCTGCCGGGATGTGCAAAAAACCGACCTGATTCATAACGGCTATTTGCCCAACATCGAAGTCGACCCCCAGACCTATCAGGTCAAGGCGGATGGTGTGTTGCTGTGGTGCGAACCGGCAGACGTGCTGCCAATGGCCCAGCGCTACTTTCTATTTTAAGGCCAAGCGCAGGTCAGGGTGTGATCTGGCCTGCGATTCACGGGTTCATCTTCATCAGGCGTTGACACTTCACCGCCTATCCCCTCATCCGTGAGTGTCTCCATCAATCTGCGCCGCTCAATCCCAAAATCGAGGACTTGCGCTTCATAGACGTCATCCGGCATGACATACCCCTCAGGGACAGAGCCGGGCAACATGCCCAGGGTGCGAGCCTTTTGCACGTTTGCGCACACACTCGTCACGCAAGCTGGCATAACTCGCATACTGCTTAAGCGGATGGTGTGGGTCGCCGGGAATCCAGGCCATCAGCCTCTCAGTGTGCCGATCCTCATAACTGAGCGAAAAAATCACGCAACCTTTGAGTTCAAGGCCCATCACACAAGGCGTGCGGTACCAAAGCTGTCGACCATCCGCAAGTTTGATCCCGCGTTCGCCATTCAGCACTCGCTGAATCAAGGCATGCGAGGCGCTATCGATATCGCCGTTATGCAACGCAACCTGCGCATCGGGCGATGTAATAAAGCCCGATCCCGCCGCAAAATAACGCTCTTGGGTCTCGGGTTCTTCAAAGTTATGCAGCGCCGCTTGAAGCCATGACAGGGTGCGCGCACTAAACCCGCCTGTGGCGACGCCAAAGGCATCCAATGAAGGCGTGTAGAGGCGCACAGACACCTGATCAATCGGCACGCTGTAGCCAGCGCTTGTCAATGCTTGCGTCAACAACGGCCGGGCAAAGTCGTGCAGCCCCGGAATACCCCCCCAGCGCTTTCTCCAGTGTGTTCAGCGACTGGCCACGGGCGTCGGTCATCGCTTTGAGTGCGTCTTTTTCTGTGTGCGTTAGCGCGCCAAACCACTCAGGCACTTGGGCCTTGGTTTGCCTTAAGGCTGAGCGCCGCTCAGTGGTCGTTTCAATCAGCCACGGTGGAACCGCTTGTTTAAAAAGTCTGTAATGACGCCGGAGTTCAACCTATAGAGATGTTCAGCGCCAGTATTGAAAAGGATCGACAAGCGCTAAGATGCGACTTCTTTTTTCCAGCGCTTCATAGCAAGGTCGCGGTTATGCGTTTATCTGAGTTCATCGTGCAAGAGGTTGACCGTATCGTCGATGAATGGGAGAGGTTTGCCGCCACCATTACACCCGCCGCCAATAATATGGACAGCATCGCGCTGCGCGATCACGCCAAAGTCATTTTGCTGGCCGCCTCACGGGACATGAACACCGCTCAGACAGCCAGCGAGCAGCAGGCAAAAGCTGAAGGTGAGGGCGCTGAAAAAACCCCAAGCCTGGACCAGGCTGCTGCCAGTCATGGCGAGCTGCGCCATACCGTGGGCTTTGATCTGGTGCAGATGACCTCGGAATTTCGTCATTTACGGGCAACGGTCATCCGCTTGTGGGTAGCCAGCCTGCATGCCCCTGAGCAAGCGCATTTCACCGACATGATCCGTTTCAACGAAGCCATTGACGAAGCACTGGCTGAATCCACTGCGGCGTATGCCGAACAGGTTAATCGCTCACGGGATATCTTCCTCGCCATCCTGGGCCACGACTTGCGTGCGCCCTTGCAAGCCGTGAGCATGTCCACCGAGATGCTGGTGCGCAAAGCCAGGCTCGATGCCGATGCCCTGAACTATGTGAGCGCGATTAAAAATGGCACCCGCCACATGGGCTCGATGGTCAGCGATTTGCTGGCATTTGTGCGCAGTCGTCTGGGCAGCCAGTTACCTGTCGAACGTGTCACGCTGGATTTGGGCGAAGCCTGCCGTGCCGCCCTGGCCGAAGCGCGTGCCGGGCAACCCGACTGCGAGCCGGTGCTGACCGTTGACGGCCCCGTGCAAGGCGAATGGGACCGTGGGCTGATCCACCAACTGCTGCAAAACCTGATTGGCAATGCGCTGCAACATGGCAGCCACAGCCGTGTGGTGACCATTACCCTGACTGGCGGTGCCGAACAAGTGCTGCTCTCGGTGCACAACCGGGGTACACCGATTGACGAAGGCTCGCTGGCCACCCTGTTCGACCCGCTGGTGCGTAGCCCGAGCGAAGACGCCAGCCTGCCGGGCACCTCCACCAGCCTGGGGTTGGGCCTGTTTATCGTCAAAGAAGCGGTCAACGCCCACGACGGCACCATTGAGGTCACCTCGACCGAAGCCGAAGGCACCACGTTTACCGTGACATTGCCGAAAAAAGCTTAACCCGTGCAGGCGCTGGCGCAGACTGAGAGCTGTTGATATTGAGTCACAGATCGCAGCCTGCGGCCGCTCCTACCGGTCGGTCATGCGTTGGAGTTGCCCACAAACCGTCCCAACTGCTGCTTCAATCGACGGTTTTCAGCGCGCAGTTGCTGCACTTCTTCCACCAGCTGCAGCGCCAGAGCAACGCCCTCCCACTCCAGTTCAAGCTCCTGATGCAGCTTGGCTGCACGCTTTGCGATGACCAGTTCATAGTCTTCAAAACGCCACGCATCGGGTGCGCGGCCCTGAGGTTCGATAATTCCGTGTTCGACGATCTCTATCACGTAAGCGGCCGGGATATTGGCCTCTTCGCAGAACCTTTCCATGTCCAGCTGAACGATCAGGGTGCTGCTCATGATCAATTACTCCATTGGGCTCTCGGATCAAAGGCGGCTTTATCAGCCAACGCTTGCCACAGGGCTTTGGTCGCCTCGTCGGTGTGTTTAGGCATGACCACTTTCAATTGGGCATACAAATCGCCGCGCTGACCTTTCTTGTCTGCCAGGCCGTGGCCTTTGATGCGCAAACGCTGGCCGCTCTGGCTGTCCGCACGAATGGTCAGGTTGAGGGTGCCGGTCAGGGTGGGCACAGCGACCTTGGTCCCCAGTGCTGCTTCCCACGGAGCCAACGGCACCGTGATCACCAGATCGTGACCTTCAACGTCAAACTTCGGATGCGGTGCAAAGCGAATGATCAGGTACAGATCACCGTTGGCCCCGCCACCTGCGCCCGGACCGCCCTGCCCTTTGAGACGGATGCGCTCACCGTCGGTAACGCCGGCCGGGATTTTCACGTTCAGGGTCTTGCTGACGCCACCGATCTGGAAACTGATCGGTTTGGACTCGCCCGACAGGGTTTCTTCAAGGAAAATCGGCAATTCCATTTCTACATCCTGCCCACGACGGCCCGCACTGCGGCCCGATTGCCCACCAAAGCCATTACCGCGCGAACCGAAGATCGAGCTGAAAAAGTCTGAAAAATCGCCTGAATCCTCGAAGCCACCGCTTGAGCGACCCTGCCAGCCAGGGGGTCCCTGAAATGGCTGTCCGTGCTGACCGTACTTACGCATTTCGTCGTACTCAGCACGTTTGTCGGCACTTTTGAGTGCTTCATACGCTTCATTGACGTCCTTGAACTTGTCCTCGGCGTCCTTTTCCTTGCTCACATCCGGGTGATATTTGCGCGCCAGCTTGCGATAGGCGGTCTTGATCGCCTTATCGTCAGCCGTGGGCTCGACACCCAGGATCTTGTAATAGTCTTTGAAGTCCATGTAAGGATCACCATCCGTTATCAAAAGCGCGCCGCTCGGGTTACCCGGCCTGTCGATTGACCGATCTCAACCTTGTGACTGAACAGCGCTGCAAAAGTTTATCGGCAGCCTGCGGGCTTCACGCAATCGCCTGCCAACTACCAAGCCAATGTCTGGAAGTTTGGGGGTGAAGGATAGTCTTTCAAGGGGATTAAAACCTGCGAATTAACGAATAGTCGCGCTTCGATTCTGTGAGCGACTGACATACACTGCGCGGCCGTTTTTTAACCGGAACACGACAGACATGAAAAGCGCCTCTCCAGCACGTGCCTGCGGCATCGACTTCGGCACGTCCAACTCCACCGTCGGCTGGCTGCGCCCAGGCGTGGACACCCTCATTGCGCTGGAGGACGACAAGATCACCCTGCCCTCAGTGGTGTTCTTCAACATAGAAGAACGCCGCCCGGTGTATGGCCGTCTGGCGCTGCATGAATACCTGGAAGGTTACGAAGGCCGCCTGATGCGCTCGCTCAAGAGCTTGCTGGGCTCCAAGCTGATCAAGCACGACACCAGCGTGTTGGGCACCGCCATGCCATTCAAGGACTTGCTGGGGCTGTTCATCGCGCAGCTGAAAAAGCGCGCCGAGGCCACCGCGGGTCGTGAGTTCGAAGAAGTGGTACTGGGCCGCCCGGTGTTTTTCGTCGATGACGACCCGCTGGCGGACCAGGAAGCGGAGAACACCCTGACCGACGTGGCACGCGCCATCGGTTTTAAAGAAGTCTCCTTCCAGTACGAACCCATCGCCGCTGCCTTCGACTACGAGTCGACCATCGAGCGCGAAGAACTGGTACTGATTGTCGACATCGGCGGCGGTACGTCCGACTTCTCGCTGGTGCGCCTGTCGCCCGAGCGCCGCGGCATGGACAACCGCCAGGACGACATCCTGGCCACCGGCGGCGTGCACGTAGGCGGTACTGACTTCGATAAACAGCTGAGCCTGCAAGGCGTGATGCCGCTGTTTGGCTACGGCAGCCGGATGAAAAGCGGCGCCTACATGCCCACCAGCCACCACATGAACCTGGCGACCTGGCACACCATCAACTCGGTGTACGCGCAGAAATCGCAATTGGCGCTGGGCAGCATGCGCTACGACATCGAAGACACTGGTGGTATCGACCGTCTGTTCAAATTGATCGAACAGCGCGCCGGTCACTGGCTAGCGATGGAAATCGAAGAAACCAAAATCCAACTGACCCACAACGAAAGCCGTCATTTGCCGCTGGACCGGGTAGAACCCGGACTGGCCGTTGATTTGAGCCGCGTCATGTTTGAAGCGGCGATCGACAACCAGCTTGAGCGCATCCGCAACAGCGTGACGCAATTGTTGGGCAGTGCAGGCGTGGCTGTCGAGCAAGTGGATACGGTGTTCTTCACCGGGGGTTCGAGCGGCATTCCAGCATTGCGCCAGAGTGTTTCGGCCATGCTGCCCAATGCACGCCATGTAGAAGGCAACATCTTCGGCAGCATCGGTAGCGGTTTGGCCATTGAAGCCAAAAAGCGCTACGGCTAAAAGCCCCTCACCCCAGCGCTCTCCCCACGGGAGAGCGCTGGCGGCTAAACCAACCCCACCTGCTTCAACTCACTCTTCAAATACGCGTAGTAAATCGGCCCCGCCACCACACCCGGCAGGCCGAACGCCGCTTCAAACACCAGCATCGCCAGCAACAGTTCCCACGACTTGGCACTGATCTGCCCGCCCACAATCTTGGCGTTCAAAAAGTATTCCAGCTTGTGGATAACAATCAGGTAGGCCAACGCCCCCACGGCCACCCAAATCGACAGCGACAAACCCACGATGGTGATCAGCGTGTTGGACATCAAGTTGCCAATCACGGGTAACAAACCCAGCAGAAAGGTCAGCACGATCAGGGTTTTGGTCAGCGGCAAGTGCACACCGAACAACGGCAGCACGACGGCCAGGAAGATCCCGGTAAACGCGGTGTTGAGCAGTGCAATCTTGATTTGCGCAAAAACGATGTTGCGAAACGCCCGCACCAACAGGTGCAAACGCTCAAACAGGGCCGCAGACAACGGCTTGCGCCGGCTCACATCAGGAATGCGCTGCAAGGCGATGATCGCGCCCAGCACCATGCCGATCAGCAAGGTCACGAACATGTGCGCCGCATCCTTGCCCACCAGTTGCAAGTCACTGAGGTGCTTGTTCATCCACGCGCCAATGGCCACACGAAACTCGGCAGCACTGGCGGGCAAATAACTGTCTAGAAACGGCGGCAGTTGCCCACGCGCCTTGTCGACCACGGCCATGAACTTGTTCAGCGAGGCGCCGGGGTTTTCGGCTTCATGCAGTAGAAAGCTGATGGCACCGGCAAATATCAGCGCCAGTACGCTGACCACCAACGTGCCCAGCAACATCACGGCCAGCCATCGCGCACGGCGCCCGGCGATCAGGCGTTGCAGTTGCGGTGTGAGCATATTGACCAACTCGTACACCAACAGACCCGCCAGCAAACTGGGCAGCAAACGCAACGGAAAAACCAGCAGCAAGCCGCCCGCAATAATGATGTAGCTGGCCAGCAGAATGTGACGCTGAGAAAACGATGGCATACAGCCTCAAAACAAGCAGCGCGAAAGGATGGGCAGTCTGCCAGCCTTCGACGGGGATCACTACAATTTGTGACTGGCGCAGGAGGGTGCACGCCTCATATCGGGTCGATAGGCAAGCGGCGAAGGGTTAGAGGCGCGTTTGAATGAACGCGTTGCTGCGCAACTCTTCGCAGCCTGCGGCAGCGACTACGCCGGCTCAGTGCATTATTTGCTCTTCAAGCACGTGCTCATGAAAGCTTTGCGGGCGTCGCCTTTAAGCGCTTGGGTGCCTGCGGTGGCGTTGCAGGTTTTCATTTTTTCCTGCTGCGTGGCAGCACCGGCCGGTTTGGCTTTGAGGCAGGCGCTCATGAATGCTTTACGCTCATCGCCCTTGAGGGTTTTGGCGCTGGCATCGGCGTTACAACTAGTCATTTTGTTTTGTTGGGCCGTGGCCGCAAACCCCTGGGAGCACAGCAACACACCCAGCAGCAGCAAAGGAACACGCAGCATTTTCATGGAGTTTTCTCCTTACGCCGTGCCGGATGGCCACGGACTTCATCGCAGTGTAGACAAGCTATGTTACATCTTCCTCTGTGCGATCAAACATGCCGCGCCTGACGCCGGTATTGCTCAGGCGTGCAACCGGCCTGGCGTTGAAACATCGCAATAAACGCCGACGCGGTGCTGTAACCCATGTCAAAGCCAATGTCCTGCACGCTGCGTGGCGTTTCCAGCGCCTCGATGGCCGCCAAAAACCGCAGGCGCTGGCGCCACTCACCAAAACTCATGCCCAACTCGCGCACAAACAGCCGCGCCAATGTGCGTTCACTCACATGCACCTGTGCGGCCCATTGCCCCAACGGGCGGTTGTCGCCGGGCTGATGTTGCAGCGCGGCCAGCACCACGCCCAAACCCGGGTGATTGGCGTAGGGCAAATAACATTGATGCACCGACGCCTGGCTCAGTTGATCGACCAATACGTGGGCCAGCCGTTTGTCAGCCTCACCCTGGGGAATGTTGACGTCACGGCGTGCGAAATCGCTGAGGATGGCTTTGAGAATATCGCTGATCGCCAGCGTGACCGGCTGGCTTGGCAAATGCTGACAATGCGCCACGTCCAGATACACCGAACGGTAAACAATCGCCTGCGCGTTATAGGCGCTGTGCACCGTGTGGGGTGGAATCCACAACGCGTACTGCGGCGGCGACATAAAACGCTGCCCTGCCACCTCGTACCGCATCACCCCGTGGGCCACATAGTCCAGCGAACCCCACGCATGGCAATGCGCCTGCGCATGGCTGTCAGCGTCAATTTCGGCGTAACGAAAGTAGACCGGAGCCGGTAAAGCGTCGAACTCAGGGACGCTGATCAGATTCTTGCGCATGCTGTCTGGATTCAATAAGAGGTTGGCCGGATTGAAGTATAGGCCTGCGAACAGACAAGCGGATAATCGCCGCTCATTAACCCTGTGGTTGTTCCTGATGCAATACGCGTATCCCCTGCTGGCCATTTTTATCTGGGCCGGCAACACCGTTATCAACAAACTCGCGGTCGGCGCGATCTTTCCCTCAGAGATTGGGTTTTATCGCTGGCTGCTCGCGGGTCTGTTGTTCACCCCGTTTATGCTCAAACCGATAGTGGCCAATTGGCCGGTGATCCGCCCCAACCTGGGCAAGATTTTCGTCCTGGGTGTGCTCGGCATGGCGGTCTATCAAAGCCTGGCCTACTACGCGGCCGCCCGCACGTCGGCCACCAACATGGGCATCATCTTGTCGCTGATGCCCTTGATGGTACTGGCCATGTCCATCATCAGCCTCGGCCAGCGCCTGACAGCGGGTGCATTGGTCGGCGCGGTGCTGTCATTTATCGGCGTACTGGTGGTGGTGTCCGGTGGCAGCCTCGGCGCATTGCTTGATCACGGTTTGAACCTGGGCGACGCGATGATGCTGGTCGCCACGCTGGCCTACGCGATCTACAGCACCTTGTTGAAAAAGTGGCAGCTGCGTTTACCGCCGTTGCAGATGCTGTACCTGCAAGTGTTGGTGGCAATTGTGGTGCTACTGCCGCTGTACCTGATCTCGCCCAAGGTTGGCCCGACCGTGCACAACATTGGGTTGGTGCTGTACGCCTGCGTATTGGCCTCCATGATTGCGCCGCTGGCCTGGATGAAAGCCGTCGTGTTGATCGGCCCGAGCCGCACCACGCTGTTCTTCAACTTGCTGCCATTGATTACCGCACTGATTGCCGCCGTGGTGCTCAAAGAGCAACTGCACAGCTTCCATCTGATCGGGGGGGCGCTGACCCTGGGCGGTGTGATCCTGTCGGAACGCTGGACTACACCGGTGCGCAACATCCGATAAAACTTTCTCGGCCAACTGAACTCACACCTTATGAACCGACTTCGCCAGCAGAGCGAGGCGGCAACCGGATTAGTGAGGAGATTGAAATGACCGAGATGCAATTGTCCGACAAGCAAACCCTTCGCGATCGCGCTCGCAAGAACGTCGAAGAAGGTGCCGTAACCGAAGGCTACAGCGCAGATCGTGAAGAAATCCTGCGTTTGCTCAACGAGTCGCTGGCCACAGAATGGGTGTGCGTGCTGCGTTACAAGCGCCACTACTTCATGGCCACAGGCCTGAAAGCCAGCGTGGCCGCGGATGAGTTTCTGGAGCATGCCAATCAGGAAATGCAACACGCCGACAAACTGGCCGAGCGCATCGTCCAGCTAGGTGGCGAGCCGGAGTTCAACCCGGACCTGCTGTCCAAGAACTCCCACGCTCAATACGTGGCCGGTAAAAACTTGAAAGAGATGGTCTACGAAGACCTGGTGGCCGAGCGGATTGCAATCGACAGCTACCGCGAAATCATCCAGTACATTGGCGACAAAGACCCGACTACTCGCCGGATCTTTGAAGAGATTCTCGCCCAAGAGGAAGAACACGCCGACGACATGGCAGATATTCTCAACGACCTGTAAGCCTTCGCAGATATTGAAAAGCCCGCCCTCATGTCATGAGAGCGGGCTTTTTTGTGCCAGTGTTGAACAACGCCCTCACCCCAACCCTCTCCCGCAGGGAGAGGGAGCTGATAGACGGTGTGCCGTAGATTTGCTTTTAGTCCCCTCTCCCTCCGGGAGAGGGAGCTGATAGACGGTGTGACGTAGATGTGCTTTTAGTCCCCTCTCCCTCCGGGAGAGGGTTAGGGTGAGGGAAAGCCCTTATTTCACCGTCTTCGGCACTTTACCCTGCTGCATTTGTTGCAACAGCGGTGCGCATTGGTTCGGCTCATCGCCGCTCGGTGCCACCAGCGCCAGCAGCCCGGCCGCCGGCCCCGCAATCACCCCCAGCGCCACCATCCCCGCGCCGCGCAGCAGTAACGGCACTGCCTGCACACCCGCCGACGGGTTGCCAAAGGTGCCACGCACGTACAAGGGCGAACGCAGCGAGAACAAACGCAAACCCTTGGACTCCGGGGTGATTTTCAAATCGAGCTGTTCGGTCGCGAAGTTGGCCGTGCCATCGATGTAAATGATCGCGTTCTCGGTATCAAACACGAACAACTGGGACGTGGCCAAACCGTCTTTGATGCCAAAATCCGCCGCCGCGCAGTTGATCTTCACGTCTTCGTCACCAAAGATCTTGCCCACGACATAGTTGCCCACATTCAACCCGGCAATTTCCATCAGGCTACGGCTGATTGCGCCATCGTTGACGATCATTTTCAAACCGCCATTCGCGGTGCCCAGCAACGCGGCTACCGAGTTGCCACGACCCGACAGCTCAGCATCGCCGTTAAGCTCACCAAAACTGGTTTTCATCGGTTCAAACGTTGGGAACAGTTGCTTGAGTTTGAAGTTGCGCGCAGTCAACTTGGCGCGGCCTTCAAGCGGCGTATCACGGCCATTGAGACGGATTTGCGCGTCCAGCTTGCCGCCCGCCACACCGAAGCGCAGCGGTTCAAGGCTCAACACACCGTTATTGAGCACCAGATGCGTGTAGAGGTCGGTGAACGGCAACTCGGCGCTTTGCACAATGCGCTTGCCGGTGAACTCAACATCGGCGTCCATGTCGCGCCAGCGCTCAGTGCGGAACGCTTCAACAGGCAACACCTTGCCCGCAGGTTGTTTACTCGCACCGCCACGGGCCTTTTGCTCAGTATTGCTGTCAGCCCCGATCAGCGGCCCCAGGTCGGCCATCAACAGCTGGTTGGACACCAACTTGCCCGACAGCTTGGGACGCGGCTGGCTGGCGGCATATTTCAAGTCGCCGTGAATATCGCTGCTGCCAATCTTGCCGTTGAAGTTTTCATAGATGAACACCGCCCCCCCCGGCTCATGCAACTTGGCAATCAAATGGCCATCGGTCGAGTACGGCGGCGAGTCCGGCAAGGTCACGCCAGTTAATGGATACAGGTTGCTCAAACTGCTGCCCGCCAGTTTCAGACGCAGGTCCAGGGCACCCAGATTCAGTGGGTCGGTCAGGGTGCCTGCCAAGGCAACGTTGGTATCGGCAATGCTGACTTGGGCTTGCAGCGGGAACGGCTTGTTCGCGTCTTGCAACGCCAGCAGGCCACCGATCTTGCCGGTGCCGTTGAGCTTCTGACCGTGATACTGACCTTTAACCTTCAAGGCGAAGGCATAGTCCTGCGGGGTAGCGCCTTTTTCCTGAGTCTTTTTAGCTTCTTTCTCACCGACGATTTCACTGAACGGAATCGGCTTGCCCAACGGATCAATCAACACATCCAGTTGGGTCTTCAACGTTTGGTCATTAAGCGTGACATGGCCTTTATCGAACTTGATGGCGCCGATATCCACCGTCCAGTTGGACGGTTCTGCGTTCGGGTCTTTAGGGTCGAAGGTGAACGTCCAGTTGGCGCGACCGTCAGCCAAACGCACCAGCTCGGCACTGGGCTCGGTCAACTCGATACGCGGGATGACCACGGTTTGGGTCAACAGCGCCAGCGGCGACAAGCGCGCTTGGACCCTTTTAAGGCTGACCATTTGCGGCGTTTTGGCCCACGGCGGGTTACCCAGGGTCAGGTCTTGCGCGATAACGTGCGGCCACGGCACCCATGCGCGCCAGCCACCTTCATCGGGCTCACGTTGCCACTGCACCGCCAGGTTGCCATTGATGGCAAAAGGGCGATGGAGCATCTCGGACACCTGGGTGTTGATCGTGGGCTTGAGGCGGTTCCAGTCGAAGGTGGCGATCAACACCACCAGCACGGCCAGCAACAAGACAAAAATCCCGCCTGCCCAGGCAAGCGTTTTACGGGTGCGCGTCATGACACGGCTCCTTATTACGTCTGAACGTCCAGATTGCGACGCGTATAAAAGTACGACCGACAAACACGGCCCAAGGTTTAACCGGCGTACCGCTTTGCCCTAAAAAAGCCCCGAGTCGTGTTTTACCTGCTCCTAAACCTGCGGGCTAGAGGCCTTTTGTTGAACAATCAATTTTGTCGATTATCACCATTGGCCTTATGAACTTGGTTATCGAAAATCCAAGCGTAGCATTGCCGGCGTACCCCACTTATTGCCCTGCTACGGAGCACCTGCATCATGAAACGCCCAGCCCTGTTTGGTTTGTCCCTCTCACTGCTTGCCTTTAACGCCTTTGCTCTGCCCGCCGCTGAGCAGCCTGCACCGCAAATTCAGCCCGCACCCAGCACCTTGAACCAGCCGCTTGACCCTGTCGCCGAAGACGGTGCGCAACGCACGCTGGATCAACAAAACCGCGTGGCTGAAGATGGCTATGACCGCACCCAGAAACAACAGCAAAATCGCCTGGCCGAAGGCGGCGCTGAGCGTTTGGCTGAAAGGAATCAACGTGCCAGCTAAGCGGCCTCGTTAGGTCTGACCCGCACATTGATCGCTACACCGTTCGACGTCATCAAAGCTGATTTGCTAGAGTGCGCCGCTGCCCTAGTCAGGAAGACCAGCCCCGATGCTCCCCCGCGCTGAACAGAAGCAACAAACCCGCCTTGCGCTGATGGACGCCGCCCGCCACTTGATGGAATCGGGTCGCGGCTTTGGCAGCCTGAGCCTGCGAGAAGTCGCAAAAACCGCAGGCATCGTGCCCACCGGGTTTTATCGCCATTTCAGCGACATGGACCAATTGGGCTTGGCATTGGTCAGTGAAGTCGGTCAGACCTTTCGTGAAACCATCCGTTTGGTGCGCCATAACGAGTTGTTCATGGGCGGTGTGATCAATGCCTCGGTGCGCATTTTTCTCGATGTGGTGCAGGCCAACCGCTCGCAGTTTCTATTTTTGGCGCGTGAGCAATATGGCGGCTCGCAGCCCGTACGGCAGGCAATTGCGGCCCTGCGCGAAGACATCACCTCGGACTTGGCAGCCGACCTGGGTTCCAAACCCAAGTTACAACACCTCAACGCGGCAGCGCTGACGGTCATCGCCGACCTGGTGGTTAAAAGTGTGTTTGCCGCCCTGCCTGACGTCATCGACCCGCCTGCCGAACCCTTGCCCGAATACCTGCAACCCCAGGCCAAAATCAGCCAGCAGCTGCGGTTCATCTTCATCGGCCTCAAGCGCTGGCAGGGTTTGGGCAGCACGGAATAAACCCTGACGCACCTTAATAGCGCGCAACTGCCTTCATTGCGCCCCCCTTTGGATCAAGTTTCATCTTCCTGCCCTCTTTTTGAGCTTACGATTCCACGAAAAGTGCAGCCCACGGCAAGGTTGGCAAGCCCCTTGCTCTAAGCACGTATATCGTTAATCGCAGGAAGCCTTCCGATGCTGGTCATTCACCGAAGAGTCGACGCCCACCCCGTGTGGAGCGCTGAGTTGCACCTCAACTTCGAAGCCCGAAGCAAAAGTCGCCTGCGCTGTTTCAGCAGTGAGGGCGAAGATGTTGGTTTGTTTCTTGAGCGCGGTCAGCCGCCCCTGCATGACGGCGAATGCCTCCAGGCTCAGGACGGACGCATCGTGCGCGTCTGTGCTCGCCCTGAGCAGTTGCTGCACGTCACCTGCAGCAATACCTTTGAGCTGACCCGCGCCGCCTATCACCTGGGCAACCGCCATGTGGCGTTGCAAGTGGGTGACGGCTGGCTGCGCCTGCTCGATGACTACGTGCTCAGGGCGATGCTTGAACAGTTGGGCGCCCACACCGACGCCATTGAAGCGCCGTTTCAACCCGAACACGGCGCCTACGGCGGCGGGCATCATCATTCACGGGCGGGCGAAGAAGACTTCAACTACGCGCCCAAAATCCACCAGTTTGGCGTGCGCTTGTGAGTCCGGCCTGGGCGCTATTGCGTCTGGCCAGCCCACAGCTGCCAATCGGCGGCTACAGCTATTCACAAGGGTTGGAAATGGCGGTTGAGCAAGGCCGTGTGCACGACCCGGTCAGCGCTGCACGCTGGATTAACGATCAGCTACTGCTCAATCTGGCACGCTTCGAAGCGCCGTTATTGCTTGCCCATTGCCTGGCCGCCGCGCAAGAAGACTGGGGCACCCTGCAACAGTTTTGCGACCAACACCGCGCCAGTCGTGAGACCCGCGAGCTGCATCAGGAAAGCCGGCAGATGGGGTATTCCTTGCAGCAACTGCTCACCGGTTTACCTGAACTGGACGAGCCAGCGCGCCACTTCCTTGTGCAACAGCACGAGCCGCATCTGGCATTGGGCTGGGCCTTGGCTGCCCGCGCGTGGGGCATTAGCCCGCAAGATGCACTGGCCGCCTGGCTCTGGAGCTGGCTGGAAAATCAATTGGCTGTGCTGATGAAAACCCTGCCGTTGGGCCAACAAGCCGCACAACGCATGACCAGCGAGTTGTCCCCCAGCTTGCAGCTGGCGCAACGGCACGCCAGCAACCTCGATTTATCCCACATGGGCAGTGCCGCTTTTGGCCTGTCATTAGCGAGCATGGCCCACGAGCGCCAGTACAGCCGCCTGTTTCGTTCCTAGGAGATTTGAATGAACGCACACCCCCTGCGTGTCGGCATCGGTGGCCCGGTAGGCTCCGGTAAAACCGCACTCACCCTCGCGCTGTGCCTGGCGTTGCGCGAACGCTATAACCTGGCCGTGGTCACCAACGACATTTACACCCGCGAAGACGCTGACTTTTTGGTGCGCAACGAGGCGTTGGCCCCGGAGCGCATTATCGGCGTAGAAACCGGCGGCTGCCCGCACACCGCGATCCGCGAAGATGCGTCGATCAACCTTGAAGCAGTGGACCAATTGAACCGCCGCTTCCCGGGGCTGGACGTGATTTTGGTGGAATCGGGTGGGGATAACTTATCGGCGACTTTCAGCCCTGAATTGTCTGACCTGACGATCTACGTGATCGACGTGTCAGCGGGCGACAAGTTACCGCGCAAAGGCGGGCCGGGGATTTGCAAATCAGACTTGCTGGTGATCAACAAGATCGACCTGGCACCGCTGGTGGGCGCCTCCCTGGAACTGATGGACAGCGACACGCGCCGCATGCGCGGCGACAAGCCGTTTGTGTTCAGCAACCAGAAAACCGGGCATGGCCTGGACACGATTGTTGCGTTCATCGAACGTCAAGGGCTGCTAACGCAATAGCCCGAACGTCGCCGTTGCCGCAGGCGACGTCCGATTGCGAAGCAAGCGTAAACCGGCTGACAGCGGTATACCGGATGCTGCGCGGTGGCGGGTTTAGCGAGCGCTCCGCGCCCGGACGTAGCCTCGCGCGACGCCTCAACGGCTACAAAGTGAACCCACGCGCTTTATGCAATCCATTTGCGATCGCCGGTGAAGCTGATGGTCAGCCAGCGTGCGCTGTCCGCCTTGCCCAGCAATTGGGAGATTTCTTCGCGCAGGGCATCGAGGGTTTTCACGCTGGTCAGCGGGTAACCCGCAGGCAACACGATGTGGATCTCGATAAACCGCGCCCGTCCATGTTTCTGCACATAGGTTTTATAGCCTTCAAAACCATGGCGCGCTGAAGCGATTTCCAGTGCATCACGCACTTTGTCGTCCAATGCGTCCGGGGCAATGCCCAGCACATCGCGCAACGCCGGTTTGAGGATCTTGAATGCAGGCGCCAGCATGCTCAGGGCCAGCACAATCAAAATCGCCGGGTCTACGTAAGCCGCCCACTGTGCATAACCCTGATGTTTTAAGGCCAATGCCGTGACAAAACTTATCAACAGCCCCACCGACAACATCGCGTCTACCAGCCAACTGATGTTGTCGAACTGGATCAGTGTCGATTTCAATTTGCGGTTTTTGCGCCGTACCCAGAAGTAGTAGGCGAATTCGATCACGGTAAACACCGCCGCATAGACGATGACCAACCCCAATTCGATATCGCGTCCGCCATTGATGATGCCGAAAACGCCATTCAAAAAGGCGTAGATCGCAATCAATAACAGGAAGCTGCCTTCAATCAACAACACCATTGGCTCAAGGTGCCAGAAGCCGAACTGGAAGCGCTGGTTACTTTCTTTGGCAATAAGTTGCGCTGTAATCAGCATCAACACTTTGATAAAGGTCGCGATCAACGAGAAGAATCCATCAAACAGGATGGATTGGGAACCTGACATAAAACCCGTCACGATGCCGGCAATGGCCACCGCGAACATCAGAACAGTCGATTGTTTGAGCAGTTTCTGCTCACCACGGTTACTCACAAAAACTCCTTTCAGCCCTATTGAGTGCGACCCCTCTCAGGGGTCGCGGACGGGCTGCCAGGCGCGAGTTTACTCCTTGGCGTGCCTTTGGATGGCAAAACCGCTCCAGGACTGCGTAACGGGCATCAGTTCAAGGCGATTAATGTTGATGTGCGCCGGGGTGTTGAGCACCCAGAAAATGGTCTCGGCGATGTCCTGCGGCTGAATCGGCTCAGCCCCTTGGTAGGTGGCGTCGTAACGCGCCTGATCGCCACCGAAACGCACCATCGAGAATTCGCTCTCGCACAACCCCGGCTCAATGTTGCTGACGCGCACACCGGTGCCTTGCAAGTCGCAGCGCAGGTTCAGGGAAAATTGCTTCACAAACGCTTTGGTGCCGCCATACACATGGCTGCCGGGGTACGGGTAGTTACCGGCAATGGAGCCTAGGTTGACGATCCCGGCTCCACGACCGTAGGCAATAAGACGCGGCAACAGCAGATTAGTGCTGTATAGCAGGCCCTTGATATTGGTATCGACCATGGTTTCCCAATCGTCGAGTTTGCATTGCGGGGCCGGGTCGGTCCCTACGGCCAAACCTGCGTTGTTGATAAGCCCACGCAGCTTGCTGAATGCAGGCGGCAAGTTGGCAATCGCCTGCTCCATCGCCGCACGATCACGTACGTCCACCACCAGGCCATGTACTTCAGTGTGTTTGGACAACTCTTCGCACAGCGCATCCAAGCGTTCTTTACGGCGGCCGGTCAGCACCAGTTTCCAGCCTGCTTGTGCAAACTTGCGGGCACACGCCTCACCAAATCCAGAAGTCGCGCCGGTAATAAACAGGGTGGAAGTCATCGTGTTCTCCTTGGCTGGCGGGCAGTGTCCGCCGTTGAAATGGGACGCCGAGCAGAATGCCCCGACTGCGGTTGAGCGGCAACCCGAATAGTGCTCACCGCGTTGAGCTGTGCAAAAAACAACCAGCGACGTCAAAGCCTTGCTGCATAAGGGATAGCGCCATATGCACTCACCTTATCCACAGGCCCGTCCACAGTCTTTGGGGGCAAGTCGAAAAACGCAAAGCCACGGCATACAAGGCTTTCAGCCAATTTTTAAGCGTTTTTTACTTGACCGGAACACAAGCCGCATGCAGCCGCCCCAAAAAGGTGCGGCGCCAGGCAACCAAGGGGATAGCCAGAGGCCAGTCTTTACGGCACTCAGGGCGTTCTTTCCAGAGTTTAACCACAGACTTATCCACAGGCTGACGCCGCATTTTCAGCGCCTAATTTTTATCAACAAAGCTGTTGACAAATCGACCGTGCGGCTAACCAAAAGCAGCTGATCAAAAAACAATCACACCTCTACACGCCTTATAAACAAAGGGCTACAGCCAACTACTCCCACGTTACCCACAGCCACCTCCACAGCAAACGGGGACAAGTCAAAATGATGACAAAACAGGGGTTTACAGCGTCTTTATGTCGCGCTTTCGCAGCCCCGCAATTTTGTTTTCCACAATTTGAGGGCGTCTCCATTTTGTTGTGGAAGCACGCCTGTTCGCGAAAGCACTCGGTACGGCTCTGACAGGCAAACCTCGACAAACCCATCGCGAGTACGCTCGCGCCTACAAGGCGATGGGATATTCGAGACGCCCGTTAACGCTTAATGCCCGCCCAGATACGCGTTACGCACCTCTTCATTGCTGAGCAACTCTTTACCGGTGCCGGTTAGGCGGATTTCGCCATTGACCATCACGTAGGCCCGGTCAGACAGGCGCAGTGCATGGTTGGCGTTCTGCTCGACCAAAAAAATGGTCATGCCGGTTTTCGCCAGTTCACGCAAAGTGGCAAAAATCTGTTTCACCACAATCGGTGCCAACCCCAAGCTCGGCTCGTCCAGTAGCAGCAGCTTGGGTCGGCTCATCAGCGCCCGGGCTATGGCGAGCATCTGCTGCTCGCCACCCGACATGGTCATGGCCCGCTGGTTTCGCCGCTCCTTGAGGCGCGGGAACAGTTCGAACATGCGTTGCATGTCTTCGTCCGCGTGCTTGTCGCCAATGGGGATGGTGCCCATCAGCAGGTTTTCCTCAACGCTCATGTCCGGGAACACCCGCCGCCCTTCCGGCGATTGGGCAATGCCATTGGAGGCAATGTAATGCGATGACTTTTGGGTAATGTCGACACCCTGGTAAATAATCTGGCCACCGCTGGCACGAGGCTGACCAAAAATCGACATCAGCAAGGTGGACTTTCCCGCGCCATTGGAGCCGATAAGGCTCACGGTTTCGCCCTCATCAATGTGCATCGAAACCTTTTTCAGCGCCTGAATCGGCCCGTAATGGACATCCAGCGCTTTGAGTTCGAGGATCGGGTGGCTCATATCAGTTCCTCTTCGTCCGCACCGAGGTAAGCCGCGATCACTTTCGGGTCATTGCGAATGGCCTGCGGGCCACCCTCGGCGATCACGTTGCCGTGGTCGAGCACCACGATGTGATCGGAAATGCTCATGACCATGCCCATGTCGTGCTCAATCAGCACCACCGTCAGGTCGTGCTCGTCGCGTAACAGACGAATCATGCCGCTCAGCGCTTCGGTTTCTTGCGGGTTGAGCCCGGCGGCCGGTTCGTCGAGGCAGATGATTTGCGGGCGCGTACACATGGCCCGGGCAATCTCCAGGCGCCGCTGCTGCCCGTAAGACAGCTCCCCGGCCAAACGGTTGGCGCAGTCCACCAGGTCCACTACTTCGAGCCAGTAAAACGCATGGTCGAGGGCATCGCTTTCGGCCTTGCGATAGCCCTGGGTGTTCAGGATGCCCGCCAGCATGTTGCGGTTGACCCACATGTGCTGAGCCACTAAGAGGTTTTCCAGCACGGACATTTCCTTGAACAGACGAATGTTCTGAAACGTACGCGCCAGCCCTGCGCGATTCACCAAATGAGTGCCGCCGAACATTTTGTAATACAAACGGCTGGCGAAGGCTTTGGGCGAAATGAAGTCGGTCACGCGAAACGGTTCGCCCAACAGCTGGATCACGTTGGTGCGGGTGCCGCGGGCACTGAGTTCGATTTTGCCGCCGCTGGCTTTGTAAAAACCGGTCAGGCAGTTGAAAACCGTGGTTTTGCCTGCCCCGTTAGGCCCGATCAGGGCGAAGATCGAATTGCGTCTGACCTTGAGGCTGACATCACTCAGGGCCTTGATGCCGCCGAAATGCATCATCAGTTTGTCCACCGAGAGCACGATGTCTTTGTCCATAGAAGCCTCGTTCATGGCGCAACTCCCTTGCGTGGTGTAACCCCCACCCGGCTGATACGGATCAGGCCGCGTGGCCGCCAAATCATCATCAACACCATCAGCACGCCAAACAGCAGCACGCGGTATTCAGCAAAGCTGCGCAGCAGTTCCGGCGCCACGGTCAACACGAACGCGGCAATCACCACGCCCACGGTCGAGCCCATGCCGCCGAGCACCACAATCGCCAAAATCAGCGCCGACTCAAAAAAGGTGAACGAGGAGGGGTTCACAAACCCCTGGTAACTGGCGAAAAACACACCGGCCAGCCCAGCGGTGGAGGCACCCAACGTGAAGGCCGAGAGTTTGACCAGCACATGGTTAAGGCCCATCGCACGGCAGGCGATTTCGTCCTCACGCAGGGCTTCCCACGCGCGACCGATTGGCATGCGGGTCAAGCGATGCTTGATATACAGCACCAGCAGCACCACCAGAAACAGCACGATATAAATGAACAAGAATTTGATATTGGGGTTGTAGTCCAGACCGAAGAACTCGTGGAAAGGCACCCCGCCATCTTTGGCCCGGCGCCCGAACTCCAGACCGAAAAACGTCGGCGACGGGACGGGCATGCCGTTTGGCCCACCGGTAAACGACAGCCAGTTGTTGAGCACCAGACGGATGATTTCACCAAACCCCAGCGTCACGATGGCCAGGTAATCGCCGTGCATGCGCAGCACCGGAAACCCCAGAATGCACCCCGCCATCGCTGCCGCAATCGCTGCCAGTGGCAGCACCGTCCAGAACCCCAGCCCCAAGTATTGATAGCCGAGCGCCAGCCCATAAGCCCCGATGGCATAGAACGCCACATAGCCGAGGTCGAGCAGGCCCGCCAGCCCCACCACGATATTCAGGCCCAGGCCGAGAAGTACGTAGATCAGGCCCAGAATCACCACGGTCAGCAGGTATTTATTGGCAAAGAAAGGGAACACGATGGCGATCACGATCAGCAGCGGCACGATCCAGCGCAGTCGCGTTTTGTAATCCGGGGGCAACACGTGCACGCCAGACCCCGTGGACTCAAAGCCCTGAAGCACTTTGAGGCCCTTGGGCGTTTGCAAAAACAGGCTCAGGGCAAAGCGCCCTGCCATCACAATCGCCACCAGCCAGCCCACCCGCGCCGGTTGCAAGTTGAAACTGTAACCGTCGAGCACCACGCCCACGATGGGCCCGAACACAATCAATGAGATCAACCCGGCAAGGATCGAGTCGACAAGGCTTTTTTTGATATCAATCGGTTTATTAATGGCCGCAGACATACTCACACCTTCGCCACGAGAGGACGACCCAACAGGCCTTGAGGACGGAAGATCAGGATCAGCACCAGCAGCGAGAAACTGAACACGTCTTTGTAGTCCGAGTTAACCAGCCCTGCGAACAGCGACTCGGAAATCCCCAGAATGATGCCCCCGAGCATGGCGCCGGGCAGCGATCCAATCCCGCCGAGCACCGCCGCCGTGAACGCCTTGATGCCAATGATGAAGCCTGCATAAAAGTCAAAAGTGCCGTAGTTCATGGTGATCAGCACACCGGCCAGGGCGGCCATTGCGGCGCCGATCACAAACACGTAAGAAATCACCCGATCCGTGTTGATGCCCAGAATGGAGGCCATTTTGCGGTCTTGTTGAGTGGCGCGGCACATGCGGCCCAGTTTGGTGTACTTGATGATGTAAGTGAGCAGGCCCATGCCGATGAAAGCCGCGATCAGAATGAAGACTTTGGTGTACGTGAGTTGCACGAAGCCTGAGCCGATATCGACTCGCCACGCACCGCTGAGCAACGTAGGCACGCCTTGTTGGCGCGAACCCTGAGCGATTTGTACGTAGTTTTGCAGGATCAGGGAAATACCGATGGCGCTGATCAGCGGTGCCAGTCGCGTGGAGTTTCGCAGGGGCTTGTAGGCCACGCGCTCGATCACCCAGCCATACACGCCAGTGACCACCACGGTGAAAATCAACGTGCCGAGCATCAGGAGCGGAAAGGACTCAATACCGAAATAGGCCAACAGAGCCAGACTGATTGCCGCCAGGTAAGCAGAAATCATGTACACCTCGCCGTGAGCGAAGTTGATCATGCCGATGATGCCGTAGACCATTGTGTAGCCGATGGCGATCAGGCCGTAGACAGACCCGAGGGTCAGGCCGTTCAGCAGTTGCTGTAGGAATATACCGTCCATAACGCAATCTCACGCACTGGAGCCATCACGCAGACACACGCCTCCCACGCCGTCCGAGGACAGCTTGTTTGGCAGGGTTTGCGTGGCTCCTGGAAAAGAAGACAGGGAGGCAGATGTCACCCGCCTGAACGGTCGCCCAAGCGCCGTTCAGGGGTGGGGTCATCTCACTTCTGTTTTTCCAGCTGGTGATACTTGCCGTCTTTGTCCCACTGATACACCACGTAGTCAGAGACTTTGAGGTCGCCTTTGCTGTCCCAGGCTTTTTCGCCCATCACGGTGTTCACCGGGTTGGCTTTGAGCCATTTGGCAGCGTCTTCGCCTTTGTTGGATTTAGCGCCGTTGAACGCTTGAGCCAAGGCTTGAATCGAGGCGTAGGCATACAAGGTGTAGCCTTCAGGCTCGGTGCCAGCTTTGCGGAACTGGTCCACCACCGCTTTGCTGTCAGGCAGCAGGCGTGGGTCAGCACCAAAGGTCATGTACACACCTTCAACGTATTGCGGGCCACCTGCGGTGGTGACCAGCTCATCAGTGACCACGCCATCATCGGACATGAACTTCACGTCTTTAAGACCCTGCTCACGCAATTGGCGCACCAGAGGGCCGGCTTCCGGGTGCAGCCCGCCGAAATACACAACATCGGCGCCGGTTGAACGGATCTTGGTCACCACGGCACTGAAATCTTTTTCGCCACGGGTCAGGCCTTCGTACAGCACCGGCTCGACGCCGCGCTTGATCAGTTGGGCTTTGGTGGCATCGGCCAGGCCTTGGCCGTAGGTGTCCTTGTCATGCAGCACCACCACTTTTTTGCCTTTGAGCACGTCGACAATGTAGTCCGCCGCCACGATGCCTTGCTGATCGTCGCGCCCGCACATACGGAACATGGCGCTCAGGCCGCGCTCGGTGACTGCCGGGTTGGTGGAACCCGGCGTGATTGCGATCACACCCGCATCGGCATACACCTCAGAAGCCGGAATCGTGGACGAAGAACAGAAGTGCCCCACAACTGCCGCAACCTTGTCCTGATCGACCAAACGGTTGGCCACCGCTACCGCCTGTTTAGGTTCACAAGCATCGTCGCCTTTGACCAACATGATTTTTTCGCCGTTGATACCCCCTGCGGCGTTGATCGTATCGGCTGCCGCCTGCGCGCCCTTCATGTACTGCTCACCAAATGCCGCATTGGCGCCGGTCATCGGACCCGCCACACCAATTTTTAAATCAGCCTGAACAAACGTAGAAACACCCAACGCAGTCGCCACTGCGAGGGCCAGAAAACCTTTCTTATAGAACGTCTGCGACATGAGGTGATGCTCCTGAGGTTTTTAGTAGGCACTTCGACTTCACGTAAAGCGCTGAGCAAGGCGCGTGCCATTGGTTTTTTATTCTTAAAAAAGCCGTTGTCTTATTGTTTTATCGACTGTTTCGGGCCCATTTTTATTGGGCGTGCAACCGTCTAAAC
The DNA here is from genome assembly GCF_016812185.1 of Pseudomonas weihenstephanensis. Taxonomy (NCBI): domain Bacteria; kingdom Pseudomonadati; phylum Pseudomonadota; class Gammaproteobacteria; order Pseudomonadales; family Pseudomonadaceae; genus Pseudomonas; species Pseudomonas weihenstephanensis. The sequence goes on from NZ_JAAEBV010000004.1 coordinate 143,239, forward strand.
CGAGGAAGGTGAAACTGTTCATGGTTGCCGGGTGCTACCTGCGCACCCGTGTAGCACAACCGGATTGCCCTGGGGTGCGCAGGCAACCTGTAACCACCTGCGTCACCTAACTGCACACTCCCGGTGCGTGATTGCTACAGCCCGCACCATGTGAGGCTAGTCGCTGCGCAGGTAAACGCCGGGTTATATGACGATTCTTAAACACTGCCCCGCGTGGTACAGCGAAAAGCCGGCCTCATATAAACAACTGCGCAAACCCGTGCCCGAGAGCGGTTGCATGGCAGAAAAAGGGATCGGCAGGGCCTTGGCGTCGCCATGGCACAGATAATCGGCAAACGCCTTGCCCACTACGCTGCCAGTGGTCACACCCCGGCCGTTGTAACCGGTGACCGCGACTAAACCGGGCGCAGGCTCAAATAAACGCATCAAGTGGTCGGGGGTAAACGCAATGCGGCCGGTCCAGGTGCATTCCCACTCCACGCCTTTCAAGTACGGGAAGTAGTGCTGTTGCACCCGGTCGGCCCAGGCTTTGAGGAACCACGCCGGTTTTTGGTTGCCATTGCCCAGGCTGCCGAGCAGCAAGCGGCCCTCGGCATCCCTGCGGATGCTGCTCAGTACCTGTCGCGTGTCCCAGGAGCCTTGACCGCCGGGCAAGATGCGTTGCGCGGCCTCGTCCGTCAGGGGTTTGGACGCCACCTGATAGTAATAACCGGGGAAAAAATGCCGCCGCAAGTCAGTCCATTCGCCTTCGGTATAGGCATTGGACGCCAGCACCACCTGCTCAGCACTGACCGCGCCCAGGGCCGTGCGCACTGACCAGCGCTGCCCCTGGCGCTCTAGCCCGGTAACGGGCGAGTGATCGAACAGGCGCGCGCCCAAATCACTGGCGGCCTTGGCCAAGCCGGACGTGTAAGCCATAGGGTTGAGCGTACCGGCACGTCGATCCAGCAAGGCTGCCGCAATTTTTGCAGTGCCGGTAGCCGCTTCGCAGGCGGCGCCGGTCAGGAGTTCCACGGGCGCACCGCGACGTTTCCATTGTTGCTCACGGCTGCGCAAGTCCGCTTCACCCTTGGCGTTATGCGCCATGTGCAAGGTGCCTTCGCGGCGCAACTGGCAATCAATGTTGTATTTATCAATCAGGCTGAACACCAAGGCAGGCGCAGCGCCGAGCATACGGTTGAGCTGGCTGCCCACGGCGTGGCCAAATCCGGCTTCGATGTCATCGGGGGCAATCCACATCCCGGCGTTCACCAGCCCTACATTTCGCCCCGAGCCGCCGTGACCGGTGCGATGGGCTTCGAGCACGCAGACGCTTTTGCCTTGTTCGAGTAAATGGATCGCACTGGATAAACCGGTAATTCCGGCTCCAATCACACACACATCAACGTTTAATTCGCCCTTGAACGCGGGCGATTGGGGGCGTTGTGGCGTGAGGGTTTCCCACAGACATTGTTCTTGTAGTGGCATTGCCAAGCTCCAGAAATGAAACCTAACCCGAGTCGAAAGCCCTCACCCTAACCCTCTCCCAAAGGGAGAGGGGACTGACCGCGTGCGGGCTCAGATCACCACAACCTCTACAGATGTGACTGACCGAGCACGGGTTATAGATCACTGCACATCAGCTCCCTCTCCCTCCGGGAGAGGGTTGGGGTGAGGGCAAACATCACATCAGTCAAAGGTAATGCCCTGTGCCAACGGCAACTCCAGTGAGTAGTTGACGGTATTGGTCTGGCGCCGCATGTAGCCACGCCACGCATCCGAACCCGACTCACGCCCGCCGCCCGTTTCTTTTTCGCCACCAAACGCGCCGCCAATTTCGGCACCGCTCGGCCCGATATTGACGTTGGCAATCCCGCAATCACTGCCCGTCGCCGACATAAACTGCTCAGCCTCACGCACGTCGGTGGTAAAGATGCACGACGACAAACCCTGCGGCACGGCGTTATTGAGGCGCAGCGCCTCAGCGAATTCGCTGTAACCGACTACGTACAAAATGGGCGCGAAGGTCTCGTTGCACATCACCTCGCTCTGCTCGGGCATTTCAACAATCGCCGGGCTGACGTAGTACGCGTCGGGGTAATGGCTGGCCAACTGGCGCTCACCGCCAAACACCCGCCCGCCTTCGCTCAGGGCCTGCTCCAGCGCATCCTGCATGTTTTCAAAGCTGTGTTTGTCAATCAGCGGCCCCACCAAATTGCCCTCCAGCGGGTGGCCGATACGGACGTTGGAATAGGCGGCTTTGAGCCGTGTAACGATCTCGTCTTTCACCGACTCATGGGCTATCAAGCGGCGCAGACTGGTGCAGCGTTGACCCGCCGTGCCCACGGCGCTGAACAGAATGGCGCGTACCGCCATGTCCAGATCCGCACTCGGCCCCAGGATCATGGCGTTGTTACCGCCCAACTCAAGAATGCTGCGGGCAAAGCGCGCGGCAATTTTAGGCGCCACTTCACGGCCCATGCGCGTGCTGCCGGTGGCACTGATCAGGGCTACACGCGGGTCATCGACCAAGGCTTCGCCAGCGTCGCGACCACCGACAATCACTTGGCTGAGGTAGTTGGGCGCATCGCTGAAGGTGCTGAGCACGCGATCAAACAACGCCTGGCAGGCCAGCGCAGTGAGTGGGGTTTTCTCGGAAGGTTTCCAGATCACTGCGTTACCACACACCAGCGCCAGCGTGGTGTTCCATGCCCACACCGCGACCGGAAAGTTGAACGCGCTGATGACCCCGACCACACCCAGCGGATGCCAGGTTTCACGCATGTGATGGCCGGGGCGCTCGGAGGCGATGGTCAGGCCATACAACTGGCGGGACAGCCCGACCGCGAAGTCGCAGATGTCGATCATTTCCTGCACTTCACCCAAACCTTCCTGAGTGATTTTGCCCGCCTCCCACGACACCAACTCGCCCAGGTCTGCTTTGTATTGACGCAGTAAGTCGCCAAATTGGCGCACCAACTCTCCACGACGGGGGGCCGGCACCTTGCGCCACGCTTCAAAAGCATGTTCGGCACGGGTCACGTGCTGCTCGACTTCGGCCCCACCTTCCCAGTGCACGGCGGCGATCTGGCTGCCATCAATGGGCGTGTGTACGGGCTGCTTGCCCTGTTGATACAACGCAGGGTTTACCCCTAAACGATCCAGCAATGCGCCAACCATGTGAACACTCCCTCAACGTGAAGACATTTGCCGCAGTCAGCGGCACAGGTCTTTAGTTGTAGCTGGCACTTTGCGCGCCAACAAACGACCTTTAAGCGAGATATCATTCCGAAAATTCATGCTGCGCTGGTAACGTTGGCTAACAACAAAAATACGAGGCTGCTCATGCTCAATAAACGCTACCTGCCGTCGATCACTGCCTTGCAGTGTTTTGAAGCCGTGACCCGCCATCTGAGTTTTACCCGCGCGGCGCAGGAGTTGAACTTGACCCAAAGCGCGGTCAGCAAACAGGTCGCACAGCTCGAAGAGTTGCTCCAGCATTTGCTGTTCCGGCGGGTACGGCGCCGTCTGCAACTGACGCCTGCCGGTGATTTGTATCTGGTAGAAGTCCGAAAAATCCTGACCCAAGTCGAAATGTCGACTCACACACTGCGCTCCTACGGCGGCGAAACTGAAGTCTTGCGCGTCTCCACCCCCTCAACCTTCGGCGCACGCTGGCTTGTGCCACGGCTTAAAGGTTGGCGACTACGGCACCCGCAGATTCATCTGGATGTGTGCAACGAACAGCAGGCAGACGATTTGTTGCAAGGGCACAGCGATCTGGCGTTTTACTTCGGCCAAGGCTCACGCCCCGGCACTGAGTGCCTGAAAGTGCTGGAAGAAGAGTTGGTGGCCGTGTGTGCGCCCTTAAGCTTGCCCGGCACAGCGTTCACCGATCCCACGCAATTGACCGATTTGGTACTGCTGCAAAACGCTTCACGCCCACAAGCGTGGCATGAATGGTTTGAACACCAGGGCTACCGCACGGACCACAGCTACCACGGCCCGCGCTTTGACACCTTTTATATGTGCATTCGTGCAGCTCAGGTCGGCTGCGGGGTGGCCTTGCTGCCACGGTTTTTAGTCGAAGAGGAATTAGCAGATGGCAAATTGGTAATCGCCTGGCCGTACGCCATGCCCAGTCACGATGCGTATTACCTGGCCTACCCCGAGCATTCCGCGAGCGTGCCCAAAGTGCAGGCGTTCGTCAGCTGGATGATGGAGCAAAGGGACGCCCCGCCGTCTGCGACTGTCGAGGGCGAGTCGCTGTAAACGTAAAAACCGCTGGCACAACCGCCCACGGATATGCGCCACTAGCGTCATTCATTGAAAGAGCTGAAAGCCGTGGCAATCAGGCACGGCCAGCATGGAGATTCGCGTTATGAGCGAGAGTGTGTTTGCCGATCGCATCGTGCAGAACCTGCTCGACACCGACTTCTACAAATTGACCATGATGCAGGCGGTGCTGCACAACTACCCCAACGTGGAAGTTGAATGGGAGTTTCGCTGCCGTAACAGCGAAGACTTACGGCCCTACTTGAGCGAAATCCGGCATCAGATCGAGCGTTTGGCTGAGTTGAGCATGAGCCAGGACCAACTCGGTTTTCTGGAACGGATTACGTTTATGAAGCCTGACTTCATACGCTTTCTGGGCCTGTTTCGCTTTAACTTGCGCTATGTCCACACCGGAATCGAAAACGGCGAGCTGTTTATCCGCCTGCGTGGCCCGTGGCTGCATGTGATTCTGTTTGAGGTGCCATTACTGGCGATCGTCAGCGAAGTGCGCAACCGCTCGCGCTATGCCGATACGGTACTGTCGCAAGCCCGTGAGCAGCTCTATCGCAAGTTTGACTGGCTGCAAGCCAATGCCAGCGCCGATGAACTGGCCGGTTTACAAGTGGCCGATTTCGGTACACGTCGCCGGTTTTCGTACCGCGTGCAGGAAGAAGTGGTCAGCGTGCTCAAGCATGACTTCCCCGGTCGTTTTGTGGGCACCAGCAACGTCAACTTGTCCCGCGAACTGGACATGAAGCCCCTGGGCACAATGGCCCACGAATGGATCATGGCCCATCAGCAACTGGGGCCACGGCTGATCGACAGTCAAAGTGCGGCGCTCGATTGCTGGGTGCGTGAATACCGGGGCCTGCTGGGGATTGCACTGACGGACTGCATCACCACCGATGCCTTCCTCAAGGATTTTGATCTTTACTTTGCCAAGCTGTTTGACGGCTTGCGCCACGACTCGGGTGACCCCGTGGTCTGGGCCGAAAAATGCATCGCGCATTACCACGCGCTGGGCATAGACCCAATGAGCAAGACGCTGGTGTTTTCCGACAGCCTGACCCTGCCCCGCTCACTGGAAATATTCCGCACGTTGCGCGGCAGGATCAACGTCAGTTTCGGTATCGGCACCAACCTGACCTGCGACATTCCGGGGGTTGAGCCGATGAGCATCGTCCTTAAAATGACCGGCTGCAACGGCTCACCGGTGGCGAAAATTTCGGATGAGCCGGGCAAGACCCACTGTTCTGACCCCAACTTCGCCGCCTATCTGCGCCATGTTTTCCAAGTTCCTGAACATTCTCCCAAGGAGTGAATCATGCAGGCCGTACAGCGCCAAATTGCACAAGACCTCAAGGTCCAGCCGCCGTTTAAAGACATTGCGGCCCTTGAAGCTGAAGTCGCACGACGCATTACCTTTATTCAGTGCTGCCTGCACAACGCCAGGCTCAAGACGCTGGTGCTGGGCATCAGCGGCGGTGTCGACTCACTGACCGCAGGCCTGATGGCACAACGTGCGGTCAAGCAACTGCGCGAGCAGACCGGCGATCCGGCCTATCGCTTTATTGCGGTGCGCCTGCCCTACGGCGTGCAGCACGACGAAATCGACGCGACCGCAGCGGTGGACTTCATCAACCCCGATGAGCGCCAAACGGTAAACATTGGGCCTGCGGTCAAAGCGCTGGCAGCTGAAGTAGCCTCCTTTGAAGGCAAGCCACCGGCCACCGTGGACTTCGTGTTGGGCAACACCAAAGCGCGGATGCGCATGGTGGCGCAATACACCATCGCCGGTGCAACGGGCGGGCTGGTGATCGGCACTGACCATGCGGCAGAAGCGGTGATGGGGTTTTTCACCAAGTTTGGTGACGGCTCGTGTGATTTGGCGCCGCTGAGCGGGCTGGTTAAACATCAGGTACGCGCAATTGCACGGCATTTTGGTGCACCGGAATCGCTGGTGGAGAAAGTCCCGACGGCCGACCTCGAAGACCTGGAACCGGGCAAGCCCGACGAAGCGTCCCACGGCGTGACCTATGCCGAGATTGATGCCTTTTTGCAGGGCGAACCGGTAAGCGAAGAGGCGTTCAACATCATTTGCAGCACGTACGAAAAAACCCATCACAAGCGTGAGATGCCGTTCGCGCCTTGAGACCGCGATCAACCTTTGCCCTCCCCCCCACTCTCTGCGAAAAGGAACGAGGGTGAGGGGCTTTGGACCTTGCGCACGCCAGCCAGAAAAAACGGAATGACCCCAGCGTTTTTTTTCGCTTGTGGCCTACCCCGTCTACAGCTTTGATAGACGCCTGTTTCGTCGCCAGAGCCCTGCCCGCCATGTCTTCTTTCGATGGTCTTTTTTCGCTTGTCGAATCCACGCTCGACTCGTCTGCCGCCCACTGGCTGCGCGAGCATGTCGAGGTGCCTGAAGCCCTGCTGCGCTTCAGCTGGCATGAACAGGCGTTGCACCGCGTCTGGCTCGCCGAAGCGCTGAACCTGTGTCTTCTGCACACGCTGGTCAATGCCGTGCCCGATGGCCATCGCTATGTGGAAGAACAGGCGCGAGGTGGACGCAAGGTCGTGTTCGATCATGGAGCGCTGCGTACCGTGGACTGGCCGCACAATGGTGAACTGCCCCGTGGCCGTCAGGCATTTGCACGCTTGCTGGAGCCGTTAGGCTTTACCGATGTGCGAACGTACCCGCTGACCAAACTGAACATGACTGGCTGGGGCTACCGGCAAATGGACTTGCCCGAAGACATCGCACAGTTTTTTGTGTCGGAGTTACACCCGGGGCGGTTCAGTGAAACCTTCCAAAGCGCCGTGACCCGCGTAGTCAGCAGCAGTCGAGATCCATTGGGCGCTGAACACGTCAGCATCCTTAAGCGCCTGCAACTGACCCGCCATTGCAGCCTGCCTGAGGCCCACGCCCTGTTGCCGGGGTTGTACCGCGCCTTCGACCGCCAGCATGGCGCCGTGCTCGAAACGGACTATCGCTGCCTGCTGGATGAAAGTGCGGAGATGGCGTGGATTGCGACTGAAGGCAACCGCTTCAACCATCTGACTGATCGGGTCGCGGATTTGGAAACCACCGTCGCACAACAGCGCGCTTTGCAGCGGCCCATGAAAGACAGCATCGAAGTCTCGGCCACAGGTCGAGTCATGCAAACCGCGTATCGCGCGTGCCCGGTGACCCGTGGTCTGGTCAATGCCAGCGGCCACTACTGCGAGCATCAAGTGCCCGGTTCATTTGTTGAGTTCATCCAACGCAAGGTGGATCCAGACACCGGGCGCCTGGACCTGAATTTCGACAGCAGCAACGCTCAAGGGATTTTCAAGATGACCGCCTCAAAAACCTGAGCCTGAACGTAAACAGCCCTGACGGCATGAAGCGCGTCAGGGCTGTATTTGAAAGCGTCTGCGTTCTTATTTCAGAACCACAGCACCTTTCATCATCGAGTTGTGGCCCGGGAAGGTGCAGAAGAATTCGTACTCTTCACCCGCTTTGAGCTTGGCAACGTCGAAGGTCACTGAATCTTTCTCGCCGGCACCGATGATCTTGGTGTGAGCGATGATGCGCGTGTCGCCATCTTTCAGGTAGTTTTTGTCCAGACCGGCGGCCATGCCGTCAGTGGAGACGCCCTGCATGTCTGCTTTAGTGCTCAGGACCCAGTTATGACCCATGACATTTTTTGGCAGGCTGCCGGAGTGAGTCAGGTTTACCGTGAAGGTTTTGCAGGACTTGTCGATGGTGATTTCTTTGGTGTTGTACGACATTTGATCAGTCGAATCGACCGTCACGCTGCATTCAGCCGCCAGCAAATGGCCGCTGGCCAGGGTCAAAAGGGATACCGCAACAACTTTGGCAAACATGGTGTATCTCCAAGGCAGGGTATAAAAATTCCACAATTTGTATACAGGTTGCCCGAAAATCGTCTCAATTCCAATGACCTGGGTCATGACCAAGCGCGTTAATCGGGTGTAATAGCCTGCTAGACGAACTCCGGGCTTATAACCTTAGGCCATGTTTTTGATTTTTGGAGAATAATTACCCTGCTTAACAAGCCGTTTCCTACAGATTTTTCACGAACTGTCGGAACTGATTTATCACGCGATAAACAGCCTTGCAAAAACCCAGCTAACGGCTAAGCACTAATACAGGGCAGAATACCCTTCGCTCACCACACCTTCGAGCACAAGAGGATCGCCCATGGCCAAACCAAACTACAACTTCGCAAAGCGTCAAAGAGACTTGGCTAAAGAGCAGAAGAAAGAAGAAAAGCTTCAGCGCAAGAAGGCTGCCGCTGAAGGTGGCACCGCAGACCTGGAACAGGACGTCGAGACACAAGCCACAGAAGGCGAAGTTGCCGCGCAAGAGACTGGCGCTGTAGAAGAAGACAAAGCACCCAACGCGTAACACCCTCGGCCCGGTTATCCACAACCCGGCCCACAGGATCTGTGATCAGGATCAGCAGCTCAGCTGTTGATCCTCGCAGTTAACCTGACCGCCTCGTAACGCCCTCAGACGCTTTGATACTCATTACCTGACCAAGCCTCAGCATAAAGCCTACAAACCCGTGGCAGGCTTCTCAGCGCGCAGAAAGCACAACGCCAGCTCGATGGCTGGCGTTGTGGCGTACTTCAACCCGAAGTCGATGGCGCAGGCTGCGATAAAGTCCAAAGGCGCGACCCCTTCAGGCTCGATCGCCGCCTGTGGCAGCGACTGCACGATTGTTTAGCGAGGCACGACGGGCTTGCGGGCCGGACGTTGGCTTTTACCACCCTTGGCGGCTTCATGACGCTCTTTGGCCGCCTGCTTGTTACGCGCAAAGGCCGCCGCTTTGGCTTGCTCGCGCTTGTCCCACGGGTTGCCGCCATCACTGGCGCGCGGCGGCAGGCCGGTGTGCTGAGTGAGGATCTTGGTCGTCTTTTCCCCGGCGACTTTGTGGCTGCCAGCAGGGGTCGAGTTTTTACGACGGGCACTTTGGTAGCTATCCGTCGCAGGTTGATGCAACGGAATCAACTGGTCTTTGCCCGAACCGATCAAGTCGGCGCGGCCCATACGCGTCAGCGCTTCGCGCAGCATCGGCCAGCCTTTGGGATCGTGGTAGCGCAAGAACGCTTTATGCAAACGGCGCTGTTCTTCGCTCTTGACGATGGTGACCGAGTCGCTCTTGTACGTGACCTTGCGCAACGGGTTCTTGCCCGAGTGGTACATCGCCGTGGCCGTGGCCATTGGCGAGGGGTAGAACGCTTGCACCTGGTCAGCCCGGAAACCGTTGCCCTTGAGCCACAGCGCCAGGTTCATCATGTCTTCGTCTTTGGTGCCGGGGTGAGCGGCGATGAAGTACGGGATCAGGTACTGCTCTTTGCCCGCTTCCTTGGTGTACTTCTCGAACATGCGCTTGAACTTGTCATAGCTGCCAATGCCCGGCTTCATCATTTGGTTGAGCGGACCTTCCTCGGTGTGTTCCGGGGCGATCTTGAGGTAACCACCGACGTGGTGCGTCACCAGCTCTTTGACGTATTCCGGCGACTCGACCGCGAGGTCGTAACGCAGGCCGGAAGCGATCAGGATCTTCTTCACACCCGGCAACGCACGGGCGCTGCGATACAGCTGAATCAGCGACGAGTGATCGGTGTTCAGGTTCGGGCAAATGCCGGGGAACACGCACGATGGCTTGCGGCACGCGGATTCGATTTCCGGCGTTTTGCAGGCGATGCGGTACATGTTCGCAGTCGGGCCGCCGAGGTCGGAAATGACGCCGGTGAAACCTGGCACCTTGTCGCGGATCTCTTCAATCTCGCGAATGATCGACTCTTCAGAACGGTTCTGAATGATGCGGCCTTCGTGCTCAGTGATGGAGCAGAAGGTGCAGCCGCCGAAGCAGCCACGCATGATGTTCACCGAGAAGCGAATCATGTCGTAGGCGGGGATTTTTTCCTTGCCGTACGCAGGATGCGGGACACGTGCGTACGGCATGCCGAACACGTAGTCCATTTCTTCGGTGGTCATCGGGATCGGCGGCGGGTTGAACCACACGTCGACTTCGCCATGCTTCTGCACCAGCGCACGGGCGTTGCCGGGGTTGGTTTCGAGGTGAAGCACGCGGTTGGCGTGGGCATACAGAACAGAGTCGCCACGCACTTTTTCAACCGACGGCAGACGGATGACCGTCTTGTCGCGGGTCATGCGCGGGCTGGCCAGAATTTGTACAACCTGTGCTTCGTTCGGGTCTTCAACCGGGCCTTTTTCTTGCTCGATGGCGCAGGCTTGAGTGTCCTGGGTGTTCACGTACGGGTTGATGATCTTGTCGATCTTGCCCGGACGGTCGATACGCGTGGAGTCGACTTCGTACCAGTCTTTTGGCGTATCACGACGAATGAACGCAGTACCGCGCACATCGGTGATGTCTTCGATTTTATGGCCGTAGGACAAGCGCTGAGCCACTTCAACAATCGCGCGCTCGGCGTTGCCGTACAACAAGATGTCGGCGCAGGCGTCGATCAGGATCGAGTTACGCACGCGGTCTTGCCAGTAGTCGTAATGTGCGATGCGGCGCAGAGAAGCCTCAATGCCACCCAATACAATCGGCACATGCTTGTAGGCTTCTTTACAACGCTGGCTGTAAACCAGGCTGGCGCGATCCGGGCGTTTGCCTGCCATGCCACCGGGGGTGTAGGCGTCATCGGAACGGATCTTTTTGTCAGCCGTGTAGCGGTTGATCATCGAGTCCATGTTGCCGGCGGCGACGCCGAAAAACAGGTTCGGCTCACCCAGCTTCATGAAGTCGTCTTTGGACTGCCAGTTCGGCTGCGCAATGATGCCGACCCGAAAGCCCTGAGACTCCAGCAAGCGGCCAATGATGGCCATGCCAAACGAAGGGTGGTCGACATAGGCATCACCGGTGACGATGATGATGTCGCATGAATCCCAGCCAAGCTGATCCATCTCCTCCCTGCTCATCGGCAGGAATGGCGCTGGCCCGAAACATTCGGCCCAGTACTTCGGATAGTCAAATAGAGGCTTGGCTGCTTGCATGTCGATGACCGGTGTTGAGTGCATAAAGAGGGGCGCGACATTTACTGAGAAATTCGCGGGCGCGGAATATAGCACAAAAAATGATCAATTCCGACTAAAGCGCTTGGCTTTATCGACGACGTGCATCCCGACCTTATACAAGGCAGAAGTCAAAACCTTAAAGGCAGGTGATCCAGAAATGAAATGGAGTGGCGCGGCCACGGACGGGCGTGCCAGGCGGCGGCCTCCCACTCAGGCGCCAAGGGTGTAAACGGCAACCCGCGCGACGCTGCGTTGAAAAGCGCCTGCACACCCCAGTCCCATCGCTGCACGCCTGTGACCGAATACATGATCAGTGCGACATCAGCATGGGTGATTTTCACCTGCTGCTGCGACCTAAAACCCGGCGTGTTGTGCATTTTGCGCAAGGTTAACAAGCACAGACCCAGGGTCCACAGAATGAATCGACGTATCCCCTTCTGCTCTACCGGAATCAGCAGGGCGTATTGGAGGGCCAGATGCAAATGCGCGTGAGCCGTGCCGATCAGCACTGACAGCGCGCAGGCATGATTGGGGGCTGCATGCCCCGGATCGAGCGCGTGTAAATGCACGCCATACGCCCTGAAAAGTTCACGAGGCAGCCAGCAAATGCCGCGCTCACGGTCCTCCCATTGATCCTTGAGGATATTGGTCAACTGCAGGGCCGCACCGAACGAAATCGACAGGCGATGCAACGTGGCTCTGCGCGCTCCTAGCGATGGGACGACCTCGATAAAAAACTCGGTCAACATTTCGCCCACAACCCCCGAGACGCAATAGCACAGGCGGTCAAGATCATGGCACGTTGCCAAGCCCTGAAGCCCCAAACCTTGCCGAAACTCGGACATGCCTCGCGTCATGACCGCCAGGCAATTGAGCAGGGCTGCACGCTGCACAGGCGTCAGCAGGCTGTGAACCTGCATCACCCACGGCAAGTTCTGCATTAACTCGCGCTCGGCGTCTTGGGTTTGCCCCGTCAGCAATGCGCACACTTGATCGCTAAAGCACCGGGCATCCGCTCGCCCAGCCACAACCTCAAGAAATGCGTCCTCATAAACCCGAATTTGCTGCGCAGTCAGCGCAGGCTCATCTTCTATGGTGTCGGCCAGACGAAGCAGTAAATAGGCATGCGTGACCACCGTTGCCAGCTCGGCGGGCAACTGCGGGATAGTCAACGCAAAGGTGCGTGAAACCCGCGACAGGATCCGGGCCTGATAACCCAGCGGGTCGGGATGAGGCGTGGCCACATCTTGTGGGTCACGCAGGTCTCTTGGGACGTCACGCACTGGCTTGATCCCCTGTCGCTCGTTACTCGGGATGGGTTAAGCATGCACAAGCAAACGCCGCTCGACCGGGCACCATCGCGACGGCGAGCATCGATGGGCAATATTTGCGCACCAAGCAGCACGACAAAACTGTCAGTTGTGACAGTGCCGATGAGCGGTTGAGGTCAAGACGAGGGAGGACGCAGGAAGAGGTGATGAGCAGCGCGGGCAGCAGGCTTTACCCACATGCCCAACGCCTGCGCCACTACCGATTAGTCATCGTCGAAGTTGTAACTGCCCGGCGCAAGGTTTTCGAAGCGCGTGTACTTGCCGATAAACGCCAGCCGCGTGGTGCCAATCGGCCCGTTACGCTGCTTGCCGATGATGATTTCGGCAATGCCTTTGTGCTCGGTCTCGGGGTGGTACACCTCGTCGCGGTACACGAACATGATGACGTCGGCATCCTGCTCGATGGCGCCGGATTCACGCAAGTCGGAGTTGATCGGGCGCTTGTTGGGGCGCTGCTCCAGGGAGCGGTTGAGCTGTGACAACGCCACAACCGGGCAGTTGAATTCTTTGGCCAACGCCTTGAGCGATCGCGAAATCTCGGAAATTTCATTGGTTCGGTTATCACCGCCCGAACCTGGAATCTGCATCAATTGCAGGTAGTCGATCATGATCAGGCCGATGTCGCCATGTTCACGCACCAGGCGGCGGGTGCGCGCACGCATTTCCGAGGGACTGATGCCCGCCGTGTCATCAATAAACAGCTTGCGGTCGTTGAGCAGATTGACCGCCGAGGTCAGGCGCGGCCAATCATCGTCCTCAAGACGACCCGCACGGACCTTGGTCTGGTCAATACGCCCCAGGGACGACAGCATACGCATGATCAGCGACTCACCTGGCATCTCAAGCGAGTAAACCAGTACCGCTTTTTCGCTGCGCAATACGGCGTTTTCGACCAGGTTCATCGCAAAAGTGGTTTTACCCATCGACGGACGGCCCGCCACGATGATCAAGTCCGACGGCTGCAAGCCACTGGTCATGCCATCAAGATCGGTGTAACCGGTGGACAAGCCGGTAATGGCGTTGTCGGTGTTGAACAAGGTGTCGATACGGTCGATGGCCTTGGTCAACAGATCGTTGACACTGACCGGGCCGCCGGTTTTTGGCCGGGCCTCGGCAATGGCAAAGATCTGGCGCTCGGCCTCATCGAGGATTTCTTCGGCGCTGCGGCCTTCAGGGTTGAAAGCGCTGTCGGCGATCTCGGTACTGATGCCGATCAACTGCCGCAAGGTCGCCCGCTGGCGGACGATCTGCGCGTAGGCCTTGATGTTGGCGACCGACGGCGTGTTTTTAGCCAGCTCGCCCAGGTAGCCAAGCCCACCGACTTGCGAGGTCTGACCTTCCTTGTCCAATTGCTCGGCAAGGGTCACGACGTCGATCGGCGAGTTCTGGTCCGCCAGTTTGGCGATGGCCCGAAAGATCAGGCGGTGGTCATGTCGATAAAAGTCACCGTCCGACACCTGATCCAGCACGCGTTCCCAGGCGTTGTTGTCCAGCATCAAACCACCGAGCACGGCCTGTTCGGCCTCGATGGAATGCGGTGGCACCTTCAAGGATGCGGTTTGCAGGTCGTATTGCTCAGGAGCGGAGATATCGTTCATGGCCACGTGTAATTTGGGGGGTGAAAATCAACGTCTGTAGAAAGACAAAGGGCACGACCTGTAAACAGGATCGTGCCCGATGTTAACCGTCTGACACACAAGGTGCCAGTCAGTTAAGACTGCTTAAGCAGCTACCACAACAACGCGTACGGTTGCTTCAACTTCGGCGTGCAGGTGCACAGCCACGTCGAATTCGCCAACGTTGCGGATAGTGCCGTTCGGCAGACGAACTTCGCTTTTTGCAACTTCAACGCCAGAGGCGGTCAGTGCATCAGCGATGTCGTGAGTGCCGATCGAACCGAACAGCTTGCCTTCGTCACCGGCAGTGGCAGTGATAGTCACTTCCAGCTCAGCCAGTTGGGCAGCGCGTGTTTCAGCCGAAGCTTTCTTGTCTGCTGCTGCTTGTTCCAGCTCAGCACGACGCTCTTCAAACGCAGCCAGGTTGGCAGCGGTTGCAGCGGTAGCTTTGCCGTATGGCAGCAGGTAGTTACGACCGTAACCGGCCTTAACATTTACTTTGTCGCCCAGGTTGCCCAGGTTCGCGACTTTTTCCAGAAGGATCAGTTGCATGTGAAAATCCTCTTAACTTTTAACCTTCACCGTTCGCAGAGTCTTTATCGACGTCTTTCGGCGCCAAACGTCCGCGAAAATCAATCAGGCTGTCGACAATGGCCAAAACCACGAGCAACGGATAGATCAGCTGCATGAACAGCAACAGCGTGACGTACAACCCCACCAGCCAAAACTTGCCCAGTCGCTTTTGCGCCACCAGCCCATGAATCAGGGCCAGCCCGGCGAAGAACAACGCTACGCTGCACAACGGCGTAAGCATGGCCATTTGCGGACCGAAGTTCGGTCCGACAAGCATGCACGCCAGCAACAGTAACGCTGGACCCAGCGGTAGGCGGATGCTGCGAAATTCGCTGGCAAAACCGCCCGGGTTATACAACAACGCTTGCCAATAACGCCCAAGCATCAGGCTCAGCACGCTGACGACCTGCATCAAAGCTGCAATCAAACCGGTCAGGACGGGTGCAATCAGTGCTCCAAGGCGCGCTCGCTCCACGTCAGATAACGTGTCGTAGAGACCATTGAGGACCTGCGGCAGAAGTTTTTCCAACTCCTGCGCCATCGCACCAATGGGTTCGCGGAAAACCGTGCCCAGGATAACGCCATACACACCACCCAATGCCACGCTGACCAGCAGCACGCGATGCCAGGGCTGACCGGCGCGCAAAAACAACGCCAGCCCCAGAGTTCCCAACAACACCATCAAGGTGCGAGGTTCTCCGATAAACCACCAGACCAAGGCCGGCAGTAACGCCCATGAGAGGATGCTCAAGGCATCTCTCGGACCGCGCCGCAGGAGCACAAGGCTTCCCGCAGCAGCACTCAACCAGAACAAAAACGGCAATGCCGCACATCCGGCCACGACTAGCGTGGCCTGCACACGGCCTCGCATGATGAACTCAGCTAAGGCGCGCATGCTTTCAATCCTTTACTACGTGTCGACTGCCCGGTCTCAGCGGCCGTGGCTGTCGGTGTAGGCCAGCAGGGCCAGGAAGCGGGCGCGCTTGATAGCGGTGGCCAGCTGACGCTGATAACGAGCTTTAGTACCGGTGATGCGGCTTGGAACAATTTTGCCGGTCTCGGATACGTAAGCTTTCAGAGTGTTGAGATCTTTGTAATCGATCTCTTTCACTTCTTCTGCTGTGAAGCGGCAGAATTTACGACGACGGAAGAAACGTGCCATGTAATTGGCTCCTCAAAAGGTCCGTGGATTACTCGTCAGCGTTATCGCTGGCGTCGCTGTTATCGCTGTCATCGCCATCGGCGCTGTCAGAATGCTCAGGACGGTCACGACGCTCACGGCGCTCACTGCGGTTCTCTTCAGCCTTGAGCATCTCGGACTGGCCAGTTACGGCTTCGTCGCGACGGATGACCAGGTTACGGATCACAGCATCGTTGTAACGGAAGTTGTCTTCCAGCTCAGCCAAAGCCTTGCCAGTGCACTCAACGTTCAGCATCACGTAGTGAGCCTTGTGAACATTGTTGATTGCGTAGGCCAGTTGACGACGGCCCCAATCTTCCAGACGGTGGATTTTGCCGCCGTCTTCTTCGATCAGCTTGGTGTAACGCTCTACCATGCCGCCGACTTGTTCGCTTTGATCCGGGTGGACCAAAAAGATGATTTCGTAATGACGCATGAATGCTCCTTACGGGTTGTAGCCTGCCGCTAACTAAAAAGCGGTCAGACAAGGAGTGAATGACACTTGTGTGTCTTGCCTAGAGAGGCACATATGCGCCCGCCATGACGGCAAGGGGCGCAATTGTAGAGAAGGCACAAGAGAGGCGCAAGGCAATTGGTGATTATTTGAACAATCTTGCCTTGCCAATACCCGTAGCCCCTGCCGAAGGCTGCGATAAGGCCGAAGGTCTTCGGCCCAGACCCTCAAGCCGAGCGCTTCGCACTCGGTCGCAGCCTTCGGCAGCGGCTACAGGTTTTGCTTATTTCTTTTTCGCTGGAGCCTTGGCTTTGACGCTGCGCTGACGCAGGGCTTCGAACAGGCAAACGCCCGTCGCTACCGAAACGTTCAGGCTGCTGACACTGCCAGCCATCGGCAGGCGCACCAGGTAGTCGCAATGCTCGCGGGTCAGGCGACGCATGCCTTTGCCTTCTGCACCCATGATCAGGATGGTCGGGCCGGTCATGTCTTGCTCATACAGCTCTTGCTCGGCCTCGCCCGCTGTACCAACGATCCACAACCCGCGCTGCTGAAGCTTTTTCAGTGTGGCCGCGAGGTTAGTGACAGCCACCAAAGGGATAACTTCAGCCGCGCCGCATGCCACTTTTCGCACAGTCGGGGTCAATGTCGCGGATTTGTCTTTCGGCACGATGACCGCCAGCGCACCGGCAGCATCTGCCGTACGCAAGCAAGCACCCAGGTTGTGCGGGTCGGTCACGCCGTCCAGCACCAAAATCAGCGGCGCACCTTCGGTACGGTCGAGCAATTCGTTGAGCATCGCCTCGCCCCACACCTGGCTGGGGCTTACGTCCGCCACAACACCTTGGTGCACGCCTTCAACCCAAACGTCCATTTCCCGACGTTCGGCGTTGCCCACTGGCACCCGGCTCTCATCGGCCAGCGTAATCAGGGTCTGTACGCGAGGGTCGCTACGACCCTCGGCCAGCCATACCTGCTTGACGCGCTTGGGGTGATGACGAAGCAACGCTTCTACAGCGTGAATGCCGTAGATTTTTTCCAACTGACTCATGACTTAGCCTTAGGTTTGCGCGACCCGCCGCTTTTGGCGGCAGGCGCTGCGCCCGATTTTGGCGGGCCTTTACGATGTTTGCTCGGCTTGGAAGGCTTGCCCGCGTCTTTAGCGGGTGCTGCCCTCCCCGACTTTCCCGGCGCCGATGTCCGACCGCCGCTTTTCGATTCGGCCAGCAACGCCTGTTTCAATTCACGACTCTTGCGCAGCTCGGCATTTTTGGCCGCTGCATCGCCAGGGCGATAGGCATCATCGGTATTTTTGCTGGTTTTGGCGGGCGCCCGACGAGGCGCCTTTGCCGATTCAGCAGGCTTGTCTGTGTCGTAGCCACTCGGCTTGCCAGCAGGCTTGCCGGTTTTGGCAGCCGGCTTTTCAGTGCCACGATTTTTACGACCGATTGGCGCACTGAGGGTTTTCTCAGCCATTTCGAAGTCGATTTTGCGCTCGTCAAGATCAACGCGCATCACCCGCACTTCGACGGTATCGCCCAAGCGGAAGCTGCGACCGGTGCGCTCGCCCGCCAAGCGGTGATGCACAGGATCGAAGTGGTAGTAATCGCCCGGCAAGGCCGTGACATGCACCAGACCTTCGACGTAGATGTCGGTCAATTCCACAAACAGACCAAAACCTGTCACGGCGGTGACCACACCCGGGAACGACTCGCCGACGCGGTCCTTCATGAACTCGCACTTAAGCCAGTTGGTTACGTCACGCGTGGCTTCGTCGGCACGGCGTTCACTCATCGAGCACTGTTCGCCAAGCTGCTCAAGTGCCGCTTCGTCGTACGGATAGATGCGCGCTTTCGGGATGGTCATCGCGCCAGCACGACGTACGTGCGGGGTGTCCATTTTGGAATGGATCACACTGCGAATTGCACGGTGCGTGAGCAAGTCCGGATAGCGACGGATCGGCGAAGTGAAGTGGGTATAGGCTTCGTAATTCAGGCCGAAGTGGCCCTGGTTGTCCGCGCTATAGACCGCCTGACTCAACGAACGCAGCATCACGGTCTGGATCAGGTGGAAGTCCGGACGATCCTTGATGCTGGCCAACAACGCTTGATAGTCCTTCGGCGAAGGACCGTCCTTGCCTTTGTGCAGGGTCAAGCCCAGCTCACCCAGGAAGGCACGCAGTTTTTCCAGACGCTCTGGCGGAGGGCCATCATGCACGCGGTACAGCGCAGGAATTTCGTGCTTTTTGAGGAATTCAGCCGTGGCCACGTTGGCCGCCAGCATGCACTCTTCGATCAGCTTGTGGGCATCGTTACGCGTGGTTGGGCGAATCTCAGCGATTTTGCGATCTGCCCCGAAGATGATGCGGGTTTCCTGCGTTTCAAAATCGATCGCACCACGGGTATGGCGAGCCGCCAGCAACACCTTGTACAACGAATAAAGCTGCTTGAGGTGCGGCACAACATCACCGTACTCCGCGCGCAATTGTTTGGCTTCGTTGGTTTTGGCGTGCTCAAGCATCGTGCTGACCTTGTTGTAGGTCAGACGTGCCTGCGAATGGATCACCGCTTCGTAGAACTGGTAGTCGGTCATTTCGCCGGTTTTGGAGATGGTCATCTCGCACACCATCGCCAAACGATCGACTTTCGGGTTCAGGGAACACAGGCCGTTGGACAGCTCTTCCGGCAACATCGGAATCACGCGCTCAGGGAAGTACACCGAGTTGCCACGTACCTGCGCTTCAGCATCCAGCGCCGAACCGATTTTCACGTAGCTGGAAACGTCGGCAATGGCCACGTACAGCTTCCAGCCACCCGAGAACAGGCGAAGCTTGCCCGGTTTGGCTTCACAGAACACCGCGTCATCGAAGTCGCGTGCATCTTCGCCGTCAATGGTGACGAACGGCAG
This sequence comes from Pseudomonas weihenstephanensis, assembly GCF_016812185.1. Lineage (NCBI taxonomy): Bacteria > Pseudomonadati > Pseudomonadota > Gammaproteobacteria > Pseudomonadales > Pseudomonadaceae > Pseudomonas > Pseudomonas weihenstephanensis. Next base: position 162,614 of record NZ_JAAEBV010000004.1, read on the forward strand.
ATGACGCAGGTCGATGCGCTTCTCTTTGTCTTTGTCTTCAACTTCAGGCTTGAGACGACGCGCTTCTTTAACCACACCTTCTGGCCAAACGTGCGGAATGTCGTACGTGCGCAGGGCAATGTCGATTTCCATTCCCGGAGCCATGTAGTTGCCTACAACCTCAAGCACATCACCTTGCGGCTGGAAGCGCGGCGTCGGCCAGTGAGTAATCTTCACTTCAACGAACTGACCAACCTTGGCGCCCGCATTGCGGCCGGGTGTCACCAACACTTCTTGCTGAATTTTCGGGTTATCGGCCACCACAAAACCAATGCCGCCTTCTTCGAAGTAACGGCCGACGATGGTTTCGTGAGCGCGTGATACCACTTCGACAATCACGCCTTCACGGCGACCACGGCGGTCCAGCCCCGAAACACGGGCCAGCGCACGGTCACCATCAAACACCAGGCGCATCTGCGACGGGCTCATGAACAGGTCGTCACTGCCGTCATCCGGGATCAGAAAGCCGAAGCCGTCACGGTGACCACTGATGCGGCCGAGAATCAGGTCGAGCTTATCCACCGGTGCATAAGTGCCACGGCGGGTGTAAATCAATTGTGCATCGCGCTCCATCGCTCGCAAGCGACGGCGCAGGGCTTCGATCTGGTCTTCCGTGGTAAGACCAAACTCTTCTACCAACTGCTCGCGAGCGGCTGGCGAGCCACGCTCGGCCAGATGCTGAAGGATCAGCTCGCGGCTAGGGATAGGGTTTTCGTATTTTTCCGCTTCACGTGCGGCCTCGGGATCGAGGGTCTGCCAATCGGCCATTAGATAGTTTTCACCTTGTCTATATGCGGGTTAGTTTGGCATACGCGTATTGAAACGGGAAATTTCGGACTCACTCAGAGCCTTAATAGTCCTTTCTGACGCGCTTTGCCGCTGTTGTCCCACCGTTCGCGAAATATTTTGGATATTTTTATTCACAACGCTTTACAGGTCAAAGGGTCATCCGTATAGTGCGCGCCATCGACAACGGCAACGTTGAAGATGCTGCCCAGATGGTGAAATTGGTAGACACGCCAGCTTCAGGTGCTGGTGATCGCAAGGTCGTGGAAGTTCGAGTCTTCTTCTGGGCACCAATTTAGAGATGCAGATTAGTACAATCTTCAGCCTCACACAAAAACCCGCGAAAGCGGGTTTTTGCATTCTAAGCCCCTGATTTAATAAAACTAAAACAGGGGGTTTACAGATTTAAAAGCGCTCCGTATAGTGCGCGACATCAACAGCGGCAACGTTGCTGATACTGCCCAGATGGTGAAATTGGTAGACACGCCAGCTTCAGGTGCTGGTGACCGCAAGGTCGTGGAAGTTCGAGTCTTCTTCTGGGCACCAATTCAGGTTTACAGCTTCACGCTGTGAACCACTCAAAAAGCCCGCGAAAGCGGGCTTTTTAGTTTCTGTCATTCAGCCCCCTCGACATCGTGTTTGATGATCCATCTCAATCGCACTAATGTCCGGCCATCATCAGATCGCTCATGCGCACTCCTGCAAACCTGCTCCCGAGCACCAGTGAACGCCTGAAAGCACTGAACATGGACAAGGATGAACTGCGGGCCTTGCGCAATTTTCTGGACACAGGTTGAAGGAGGCGGCATCACAGTTGGTCGCGTTTGCGCAATTGGACGCTGGGTCAAGCGCACTTGAGAAACAATATCGTTTATTATTGTTACAAGTTTTGTAGTACCCAAGCGAGGAACCCAGCGAATGATGCTCCGAAATACCCAGCTTGCGACATTCCTACTGCGCGGCCTGTCCATCGCCGCTCTTGGTCTGACATTGACCGCACCTACCACCTACGCCGCAGACAAAGTTTCCCTGACGCTGTACAACGGCCAGCACAAGGAAGTCGGCGATAACCTCGCCGCAGCCTTCGAAGCCAAGACCGGCATTCACGTCAATGTGCGCAAAGGCAGCAGCAACCAATTGGCCAGCCAGATCATGGAAGAAGGTGATCGCTCGCCCGCCGACGTGTTCTACGCCGAAGAATCCCCGCCATTGAATAACCTGGGTGAACAGGGTTTTCTGGCCAAGGCCGATGACGCCACGTTACAAGCCCTGCCCAAAGAGTACGTCGCGACCAATGGCACGTGGATTGGCGTCACGGCGCGCACCCGCGTCGTGGCCTTCAACCCGAAAAAGATTGATGAAAAAGACCTGCCTAAATCGGTGATGGATTTCGCTGATCCTGAATGGCAAGGCAAAATCGGCTTCGTGCCCACCAGCGGCGCGTTCCAGGAACAAGCCGTGGCCATCATCAAGCTGCACGGCCGTGAAGCCGCTGAAGAATGGCTGACTGGCCTGCGGGCATTCGGCAAGACCTACACCAACAACATGGTTGCGCTCAAAGCCGTGGAAAACGGCGAAGTGGCGGCGGTACTGGTCAACAACTACTACTGGTTCGCTTTGCAGCGCGAGAAAGGGCAACTGGATTCCAAGCTGCATTACTTCACCGATGGCGATGCGGGCGGCTTGATCACCGTGTCCAGCGCCGGCGTGCTCAAGGCCAGCAAACACCCAAAAGAAGCCCAGCAACTGCTGGCGTACATGGCCAGCGAAGAAGGTCAGCGCGTGATCACCAACACCACCGCTGAATACCCGATGCGCAAAGGCATGGTCTCGGAGCGCGGCCTCAAGCCGTTCGAGGAGCTGCAACCACCGAAAGTGACACCGGCTGACTTGGGCAATGCCGAAGAAGCGCTGGACCTCGAACGCGACGTTGGCTTGCTCTGATGCTGTCGGTCGCCCAACCTGCCCGCTTCACCCTCAAACGCAAACGGCCTTCGATCTGGCTGCTGCTGCCCGTCCTGTTGCTGGTGGGTTTAAGCCTGTTGCCGTTGCTGTATGTCGGCACCAAAGCGTGGCAGGCCGGGTGGGCGCAAGCGGTGCACATGTTGTGGCGCCCTTATGTGTTCGACCTGATGCGCAACACCTTGCTACTGATGGTCGGCGTGACCGTGGTGTGCGCAGTGGTCGGCCTTTCGCTGGCTTGGTTGCTGGAACGCAGCAACCTGGCAGGACGACGCTTGTGGGGGGTGATTTTGTGCCTGCCTTTTGCCGTTCCGGCATTCGTCAGCAGCTTCACCTGGGTGTCGCTCAGTTCAAGCTTTGAAGGTCTGGGCGGCGCGATTCTGGTGATGAGCCTGTCCAAGTACCCGCTGATTTTCCTGCCGGTGGCGGCAACCTTGCGCAACCTCGACCCGGCGCTTGAAGAGTCGGCCCGAACCCTGGGCCAGAACCGCTGGGGGGTGTTTTTCAGAATCACCTTACCGCTGCTCTGGCCGTCGCTGCTGGCAGGTTCGCTGCTGATTGCCCTGCACATGCTGGTCGAGTTCGGCGCGCTGTCGATCATCGGCCTGCAAACCTTCACCACGGCTATTTATCAACAGTTTGAGCTGGAGTTCAGCAACGCCAATGCGGCCATGCTGTCCGCCGTTTTGCTGGTGATGTGTTTGACGCTGTTGTGGCTGGAACTCAAAGTGCGCGGCAAGGGCCGTCACGTGCGTATTGGCCAGGGCGCGGCGCGGCATGCCGGGCAGGTTAACCTGGGCACATTGGCACTGGCCGGCCAGTTGTATTGCCTGGCGCTGGCGATTGTGGGCAGCGGCATCCCGCTGGGGATGCTGGTGTACTGGCTGATCAAAGGCAGCTCTGCGGCGTTCCCCGTTGCACAAATCGGTGAGGCATTGCTCTCCTCGGTGTCGCTGGCGCTGGGGGGGGCTGCGTTGTGCCTGGTGCTGGCGGTGCCGGTCGGGTTGCTGGTGGTGCGTTACAAAGGCCAATTGGCGATCTGGGCCGAACGCTTGCCGTATCTGCTGCACGCTTTGCCGGGACTGGTGATTGCCCTTGCACTGGTGTATTTCGCGCTGCACTGGGTGCCTGCGCTGTATCAGACCTCGGCGCTGTTGCTGATCGCTTACGCCTTGTTATTTTTGCCACTGGCGCAGGCACCGATCCGCACCGCACTGAACAAGGCCGCGCCACAGCTTGAAGAAGCTGCGCGTACGCTGGGCGCTTCTTCGTTCTCGGCGTTTTGCCGGGTGACGTTGCCCATCATCTTTCCTGCGTTGGGTGCGGCGTTTGCACTGGTGTTCCTTGATGCGATGAAGGAGCTGACCGCGACCCTGCTGCTCAGTCCGACCGGGCTTAATACGCTGGCGACACAAGTGTGGTCGCACACCTCCAACATTGAGTTTGCAGCGGCGGCACCGTATGCGGCGCTGTTGATTCTAGTGTCGGGGTTGCCGGTGTATTTGCTGACTACGCGGATGTATTTGAGTCGATGAAACGCCCTTCACCCCGCCCCTCTGCCGCTGGGAAAGGGGTGGAGTGAAGGCTTTGGGTTTCAGGCCCTGAATTGCCCCAGGCTCGCTTTAAGTTGCGCAGCCAATCCGTCCAGCACTTTGCCACTGGCCGTGGTTTCATTCACCGCCTGCGCAGCACGCTCAGCCTGTGCATGAATTATTTCTACACGCCCACGCACCGCCTGCGCACCTTGCGCTTGATGCGCTGCGGCACGGGTCGCATCACCAATGGCCGCGTGTACTTTTTCCACGGACGCCTGCACGCTTTTCTGCAGTTTCACGCTGCCACGCAACACGTCCAGCCCTTCCGTGGCTTGACGCCCCGCCAGGCCGATAGCCGTCACGGCCTCTTTCGCACCTTGCTGCAACGCCACAATGTGCGCCTGAATATCCCCGGTTGAGCGTTGGGTCTTACTCGCCAACGCCCGCACTTCATCGGCGACCACCGCAAAACCACGACCGCTTTCCCCCGCTCGTGCCGCTTCAATCGCCGCGTTAAGCGCCAGCAGGTTGGTTTGCTCGGCAATGCCGTGAATCACGGTCAACACCACTTCGATCTGCTCACTTTGCTGCGCCAGGCGCTCAATCACTTTGGCGCCCGCGCCCACCTGCCCCGCCAGCGCCTCAATCAGCCCGCCCACTTGCGCGGAGGTGCGTGTGTTTTCATCAGTGGCCTGACGAATATCCAACACTTGTTTAAGCGCCGCCTGCATCGCCTGACTCTCAGACTGCGCCGCATCAGCCATCGTTGATAACGCCTCAAGGCTTTGCGCCACTTCATCACGCTGCAATTGTGCAGCGGCATCGGCCCCGGCATTGCGCAGGGTCATGGCACCAATCTCGACTCCGGTACGCTGCGCCACATCGCCCGCCTCACGCACGATGGGCTGCAACTTGTCGACGAAACGATTGACCGCTGCCGCCATGTCGCCAATCTCATCCTTGCTGTTGAGGCCCACACGTTTGGTCAAATCGCCCTCCCCGGCCGCCAGATCGTTCAGCGCCGCGATCAACAGCAGCAATTTGTTGACCACACGCCGCCCCAGCACGACGGCCACCAGTAGCAGCACACCCAACCCCACAATCGCCAACCCCAACCCCATACGCCAGCGCAACGTGTCTGCGGCGTCGCGCACGGTAGCAGCGGTATTGGCCTGCATCTGGGCTGCCGCGGTTTGCGCCGAGGCCAAGCGGGTACGTAACGCGCCTGCGCTGTCACTGGCCGCGCCTTGCAGGCTTTCACCGACCAATTGCTCACTGCTGACAATCAGCTGCGAAAAACGATGATCAAGCGCTACCAGGTCTTGCTCAATCGAGGCGGTAGAAACGCCCATCAGCACCTTGCCAATCTCCACGCCATTGGGGCTGATGGGGGCTTCGAGGTAGTAGACGGCGGGGTCATGCCGCGCGGCATCCAGCACTTTGTCCAGCGCGCGGTCGCCTTTGCCTTTTTCCAGCAGTGCTTTGTTGATGGGATTTTCACGGTTCAGGTAGCGCGTCAGATGCTGACCCGTGGCGTCGTCGTACACCACAAACAGCACATTGGGATTGCGCTGAGCACGACGTGCGAATTCGGACAGCGTCGGCACGTCGCTGTCCCACATAGCCCGAGGCGCCACTGCCGCCAGCAGTTGCGCCATATCGTTGGCCGAGTCCATCAGGCTCTTCTCAAGCGTCGCCCGAACCTGCGCTTGCTCATCTTTTAAGCGCGGGGACAAACCCGCCGTCAACCGTTGTCGGGTACTGGTAGAAAGCCCCTCCAGACTGCCTTTCACCTCGCGTGCGGCCTGTTCAAGTTCTGCGGAGAGTTTCTGGCTGTCAGTGCCCAGGCGCGCGTCCAAATCTGCTTCTAACGCGGTGACTGTGCTCCGAGTCAGTGCAACAGCGACCAGTACCTGCACCAAAAGAGCGATACCGAGGGTAACGAACACGGGTCGCAACAGACGGCTTTGTAACAGTGAAAGAATGGCTGACATGAAGAACCCCTCTACGGCGGTGCCATTACATTGATGGCACCCTTGATGGGTTCTCTACAGCAAGGGTCGTGCCGCACACCGGGGCGGGGCAAAAATAACAAAGGGCCCCGAAGGGCCCTTTGTTTGACAGCACGACGACTTAAGCGAACGGGTGACGCAGAACGATGGTTTCGTTGCGGTCCGGACCTGTCGAGATGATATCGATCGGCGCGCCGATCAGTGCTTCTACGCGCTTGATGTAAGCACGCGCGTTTTCTGGCAGCTCTTCCAGGGTTTTGGCGCCCACGGTCGATTCAGTCCAGCCCGGCACTTCTTCATACACAGGCTGTAGGCCTACGTAGCTGTCAGCGTCGGTCGGTGCGATCTCGTTACCTTCTGCATCTTTGTAGCCAACGCAGATGTTGATGGTATCCAGACCGTCGAGTACGTCCAGCTTGGTCAGGCAGATGCCCGAGATGCTGTTCACATCGATAGCGCGACGCAGGATAACGGCATCGAACCAGCCGCAACGACGTGCGCGGCCAGTAGTGGCGCCGAACTCGTGACCTTGCTTGGCCAGGTGAGCGCCGACGTCGTCGAACAGCTCAGTCGGGAACGGACCCGAACCTACGCGCGTGGTGTAAGCCTTGGTGATGCCCAGGATGTAGTCCAGGAACATCGGGCCAACGCCCGAACCGGTCGCAACGCCACCAGCGGTGGTGTTGGAGCTGGTCACGTACGGGTAGGTGCCGTGGTCGATGTCGAGCAACGAGCCTTGAGCGCCTTCGAACATGATGTCTTTGCCAGCGCGACGCAGGTCGTGCAGCTCAGCAGTCACGTCCAGCATCAGCGGCTTGAGCAGCTCGGCGTACTCTTTGCACTCGGCCAGGGTCTTGTCGAAGTCGATGGCAGGCTCTTTGTAGTAACCGACCAGCATGAAGTTGTGGTAGTCCACCAATTCACGCAGCTTGGCTTCAAAGCGCGGCATGTTCAGCAGGTCGCCAACACGCAGGCCACGACGTGCAACCTTGTCTTCGTAAGCCGGGCCGATGCCGCGACCGGTCGTACCGATCTTCAGCTCGCCACGGGCTTTTTCACGGGCCTGGTCCAGCGCCACGTGGAACGACAGAATCAGCGGGCAAGACGGGCTGATACGCAGGCGCTCACGCACCGGTACGCCTTTCTCTTCCAGCTTGATGATTTCACGCAGCAGGGCATCGGGTGCAACCACGACGCCGTTGCCGATCAGGCATTGCACGCCTTCGCGCAACACGCCCGACGGAATCAGGTGCAATACGGTTTTTTCGCCGTCGATCACCAATGTGTGGCCAGCATTGTGGCCACCTTGGTAACGCACTACAGCGGCAGCATGTTCGGTCAGCAGATCAACGATCTTGCCTTTGCCCTCATCACCCCATTGGGTGCCCAGGACTACGACATTCTTACCCATAACACTTGTCCTCATTCGCGCAAACTTGGTGCCGGCTGTCGCCGGCAGGAAAACTCAAGAAGCCAGCGGCACTACTTGCCACAAGCCGTTCTGCTGAATCAATTGGCGGTCGCAGTCTGCCTCATGGGCGTCAACCTGCTGTTGCCCAGGCAACGCCTGAACCACACGCTGACCTTCACTGCGAAGCTGGCAAACCTGCTGCCAGAGTGCCGCATCCGTGCTGTCAGGCATCCAGATACCGCCAGACGGCAACTCGACCTGCGCCCGCCCCAGGGTCACCAGGGTTTTCAAATCGGTCGAAAAGCCGGTTGCCGGCCGGGCACGCCCGAACACAGCACCAATGTCGTCATAACGACCGCCCTGAGCGATGGAATCCCCAACGCCCGGTACAAAAACCGCAAACACCACACCTGTGTGGTAGTGATACCCACGCAACTCACCCAGGTCAAAGTACAGCGGCAACTGCGGGAAACGCACAGACAACCGCTCGGCAATTGCCAACAAGTCGTCCAGAGCAGCCAACACAGGGGCCGGAGCCTTGGCCAGACGCTCACGCGCAGCAACCAGAACGTCGTGGCCGCCACACAAATCAACCAGTGCCTGCAGCATGCCAGCCAAATCAGCCGGCAAGCCTTGGGTCAAGGCCGTTACTTCGTCGATCGCTTTGCGTTGCAGAGCGTCGAACAATTGTTGTTCTACTTCAACCGACAGGTTGGCCGCACGGGCCAACCCACGATAAATACCGACATGCCCCAGGTCCATATGGACATCCGGGACGTCAGCCAGTTGCAGCATGGCCAGCATCAGGCTGATGACTTCCACATCGCTGCTCGGGCTCGCATCGCCATACAACTCGGCACCCAACTGGATCGGGCTGCGCGAGGAAGACAAACCGCGAGGCTGTGCATGCAGCACGCTGCCGGCATAGCACAAGCGGCTTGGGCCAGCGCGCCGCAAGGTATGCGCATCAATGCGCGCCACTTGCGGCGTGATGTCTGCACGGAAACCCATCTGGCGACCCGTTTGCGGGTCAATCACCTTGAAGGTCCGCAGATCGAGGTCCTGACCAGCCCCGGTCAACAGGGATTCCAGGTATTCGATATGCGGGGTGACGACGAACTCATAGCCCCAGCTCTGGAACAGATCCAACACCTGACGGCGCGCCACTTCGATGCGAGCGGCTTCAGGTGGAAGTACTTCTTCGATGCCATCTGGCAAGAGCCAGCGGTCTACCGTTGCCATTACGCCATTCCCCTATGATCCGGGCGGCCAGCCAGCAGGCGAGCCTTGAGTAAAGCAGAACGTGGCTGCGTCTTGAACGCGCACAGCAAAAAAGCCCTAAACGAAAAGGCTCACACAGCACATTCCTCGAAAAATCTGCCGACGCTGTACCAGCCGATCGGGCAATCAAACATGCAGACGCAAAAAAGCCGGGAATTTCCCGGCTGCCGCATCATACACACGTTTTCTAAAAGGATCACCCCGCCAGGCCATTTGCCCGCCCGGCGGAGTGAATACATGCATTTGATACGCACTGTGGGAGCGAGCGAGCTCGCACCTACAGGGTTATTGCGGCTTGGACTTTTCCAGGTAACGGAAGAAGTCGCTGCTTGGGTCCAGCACCAGTACATCGCTCTTGTTCGCAAAGCTTTCGCGGTAAGCACGCAGGCTGCGATAGAACTTGTAGAACTCCTGGTCCTGGCCATAAGCCTTGGAGTAAATCGCGGCAGCTTGAGCGTCACCATCACCGCGTGCTTCTTCAGACTGACGATACGCCTCAGCCAGCAGAACACGACGTTGACGGTCGGCGTCAGCACGAATGCCTTCTGCCAGCTCGTTACCTTTGGCCCGGTGCTCGCGTGCTTCACGCTCACGCTCGGTGCTCATGCGTTCGAAAACGCTGCGGTTTACTTCTTTTGGCAAGTCGATGGCCTTGACGCGAACGTCGACCACTTCGATGCCCAGCTCTTTTTCAGCCATTTTGTTCAGCGATGCGGTGATGTCAGCCATCAACGCATCACGCTCACCCGACACTACTTCGTGCAGGGTGCGCTTACCGAACTGGTCGCGCAGGCCGGATTCCAGACGACGCGACAAACGCTCGTCAGCAATCTGCTTCATACCCGAGGTGGCGGTGTAGAAGCGCTCGGCATCTTTCACGCGCCACTTGGCGAAGGCATCAACCATCACAGCTTTCTTTTCCAGCGTCAGAAAACGCTGCGTCGGCGCATCCAGCGTCATCAGGCGGGCGTCAAACTTGCGCACCTGGTTAACGTAAGGAATTTTCACGTGCAGGCCCGGCTGGACATCCGCCTGAACCACACGGCCGAAACGCAACATGACTGCGCGTTCGGTTTGCGAAACGATGTAGAAGCTGTTCCAGGCAACCACTGCCACGACAACGCCGACAATAAGGGCGATCAGCGATTTATTGCTCATCAGCGGCTCTCCCTGGTACGCGGCTGTTGCGCCTGATCGGTGCTGACATGCGAAGCAGCATCGTTGTTAGTGCTCGCTGCGGCGGCCGAACCCGTTGCCGGGGTGCTGCCATTACGGCCTTCAATCATTTTGTCCAACGGCAGATAAAGCAGGTTGCTCTGGCCGTTTTTGTTACCGGTCACGAGTACCTTGCTGGTATTGCTGAAGACTTCTTGCAGGGTGTCCAGGTACAGACGATCACGCGTAACTTCGGGTGCTTTGCGGTACTCGGCAACCAGTTTGGTAAAGCGGTCAGCCTCACCCTTGGCACGCGAAACCACTTCATCACGGTAGCCGTTGGCATCTTCGATGATGCGCTGAGCCTGACCGCGCGCTTCCGGCACCACGCCATTGGCGTAGCTTTCTGCCTGGTTGCGGGCACGCTGCTCGTCTTCACGGGCGCGAATCACGTCGTCAAAGGCTTCCTGCACTTCACGCGGTGCAGCTGCGTTCTGTACGTTGACCTGCGTTACGGTGATACCGGTCTTGTAGGTATCGAGGAAGCGTTGCAGACGCTCCTTGATTTCTACAGCCATCTGCTCACGGCCTTCGGTCAGCACTTTGTCCATCGAGGTCGAACCCACGACGTGACGCAAGGCGCTGTCTGTAGCCTGTTGCAGACTGATTTCCGGTTGATCAACGTTGAGCACGAAGTCGCGCAGGTTGCTGATCTTGTACTGCACGGTCAGCGGCACTTCGACGATGTTTTCGTCTTCAGTCAGCATCTGGCCCTGCTTGGTGTACGCACGCTCACGCGTCACGTTCTCCATGTACTTTTTGTCGAACGGCGGGAAATAAATGTTCAGGCCCGGCCCCACAGTGTCGTAGTACTTGCCCAGGCGCAGCACAACGGCTTGCTCCTGCTCGTCGACTACATAAACCGCGCTGTACAGCCAGACGGCTGCCATGACGACCAGTACGATGCCCAGCACGCCAAAGCCGGCGCTTTTGCCGCCGCTTGAGCCGCCATCGCTACCGCCTGTACGTTTTTTCCCACCACCGAACAACCCATTCAGGCTTTCCTGCAGCTTTCGGAAGGCCTCGTCGAGATCTGGTGGTCCCTTGCGGTCGCCATTTTTAGGGCGTTTGCCACCCCAAGGATCTTGATTATTCGAGTTGCCACCCGGCTCATTCCAAGCCATAGCGCTCTCCATCTGATAAAGCAAAGACGCGCCCACGGCGCGCCGACCAATGCTACAGAATGCCTATCACAGCGGCACGACCGCTTTGCGAGGCTTTTATTGCAAAGTGTGTTCTTCGATGAACGCTGCTGGCTCCAACCCTTCGCGGCTGACCAGGCGATTAAGCTCGGCTCGCGGCAGGCGAACGTCCAACAGGCAGACCCCTTCATCGTCATGTGCTTCTTTTTGCACTGCACCCAATTCGAAGAATTGCGCACGCAGTCGAGCAAATCGCTGCGGCAAGCGCAAGGTGGCGACGAACAAATCGTTGCCCAACAACTCGGCGATGGCCTGTTCCAGCAGCTCCAGCCCTGCACCGTCACGGGCCGACAACCAGACCCGCTGCGGTTTGCCATCGGCATCACGCTGGATCTGCGGCTCAACCGCTTCAAGCAAATCGATTTTGTTGTAGACCTCAAGGATCGGCAAGTCCTGAGCGCCAATCTCGCCCAAAACCACCATCACCTGTTCGATCTGCGCCATGCGCTCCGGTTCGTGTGCATCAATCACATGCAGCAACAAGTCCGAATTGCTCGACTCTTCGAGCGTAGACCGGAAAGCCTCAACTAGCTTGTGCGGCAAGTGACGAATAAAGCCCACGGTGTCGGCCAGTACGATGGGCCCCAGGTCGGCCAGATCAAGACGGCGCAAGGTGGGGTCAAGCGTGGCGAACAATTGGTCAGCGGCGAACACTTCAGAGCCGGTGACCGCATTGAACAGCGTGGATTTCCCGGCGTTGGTATAGCCCACCAGCGACACCGTAGGAATGTCGGCGCGTTGGCGCCCTCTACGTGATTGCTCGCGTTGACTGCGGACTTTTTTCAGACGGGCCTTGATCTGGCTCATGCGCACACGCAGCAGGCGACGGTCGGTTTCGAGCTGGGTTTCACCCGGGCCACGACTACCAATGCCACCGCCTTGACGCTCAAGGTGGGTCCAGCCGCGCACAAGACGCGTGCTCATGTGGTCAAGCTGGGCCAATTCGACCTGGAGCTTGCCTTCATGGGTACGGGCGCGTTGAGCAAAGATGTCGAGAATCAGCCCGGTACGGTCAAGCACGCGACACTCGAAAACACGTTCGAGGTTTCGCTCCTGACTGGGCGTGAGGACGTGATTGAAAATCACGATGTCGACTTTCTCGGCCTTGACCAGGTCGCGTAACTCTTCGACCTTGCCAGTGCCAATCAAGTACTTGGCCGATGGCCGATGACGCGGCACGTTAAAAAACGCGACGGTCTCGGCGCCGGCCGATACAGCTAACTCCTGGAACTCCTGCGGATCTTCGCGCGCCTCAGGGTCCTGACCTTCCAAGTGAACGAGGATCGCTCGCTCACCACCACCGTGGCGCTCAAAGAACAAAGCAGACTCCTATCAAGCGTTACCTGGTTCAGCGTCTGCCTGTTCCGATTCTGCTGCGCTTGGCAGACGAATTGGACGTACAGGAACGACTGTCGAGATAGCGTGTTTGTAAACCATTTGGCTTACGGTGTTTTTCAGCAGAATCACGAACTGGTCGAAAGACTCGATAGTCCCCTGCAGCTTGATCCCGTTGACCAGGTAGATGGAAACGCCAACCTTCTCTTTACGCAAAGTATTCAAGTAAGGGTCTTGTAGCGAATGCCCTTTTGACATATGCCGCACTCCTGTAAGGATAAAAAATAGAAACAAAATGTAGAGGGTTGATGACGCCACACCCATAGGATAGACGGCATTTCTGGAGACTCAGCTCAATATGGAGACCGATCCCAGGTATTTCAAGGCTCGTGGCAGATTGTCGCAGGCCAGGCTGTCAAGCCAATGCAGGTCATCCCAACCGCGCAACCAGGTGAACTGTCGCTTGGCCAATTGGCGCGTGGCAATGATGCCGCGCTCCTTCATCTCGGCCTGTGACAGCTTGCCGTCAAGGTAGTCCCAGACTTGTCGATAGCCCACTGCACGTATAGACGGCAACCCCGCATGAAGGTCACTTCTAGTCCGCAGGGCTAGGACCTCATCAATGAACCCCTGTTCCAGCATTTGCCCGAATCTTTGTGCAATTCGCTCATGCAGTACCTGACGATTCGCCGGGGCGATGGCCAGATTCGCGACAGTATAGGGCAATTGACTGGAGCCTGAAGCCGCTGCTTTAGTAGATTGTTCAGATTGTTTCAAGCGATGGGCCGTCATGCTCAAACCGCTGACCCGATAAACCTCCAGCGCCCGCGTCAAACGCTGCGGATCGTTGGGGTGAATGCGCGCGGCCGACTCGGGATCAATCGCTGCCAACTGCTCGTGCAAGGCTTGCCAGCCCAGGCGCTGAGCCTCTTCTTCAAGCTGCGCCCGCACCTCTGGATCGGCGGCGGGCATGTCAGCCAGACCGTCAGTCAGGGCCTTGTAATACAACATGGTGCCGCCCACCAGCAGCGGAATATTGCCGCGCGCGGTGATCTCGGCCATCGCCTTGAGTGCATCGGTACGAAAGTCTGCTGCCGAATAGCTTTGAGCCGGGTCGAGAATGTCGATCAACTGGTGCGGATGTTTAGCCAAAATGTCGCGCGAGGGCTTGGCGGTGCCAATGTCCATGCCGCGATAGACCAGCGCCGAATCGACGCTGATCAGCTCACACGGCAATACCTTGCTCAGCTCAATGGCCAAGTCGGTTTTGCCGGCAGCCGTGGGACCCATCAAAAAAATGGCGGGGGGTAAAGCGTTGGAACCTGTCATCAGCGACCGCGCAAAAAGAGTTTGTCCAAGTCGTCCAGACCCATTTGGGTCCAGGTGGGACGACCATGATTGCACTGACCACTGCGCTCGGTGTTTTCCATGTCACGCAACAAGCCGTTCATTTCAGGGATCGCCAAGCGGCGGTTGGCCCGAATGGCACCGTGGCACGCCATGGTCCCAAGCAACTCGTTGAGGTGGGCCTGAATCCGGTCACTGGTGCCGTATTCCATCAGATCAGCCAGCACGTCGTGCACCAGACGCTGCGCTTCGGCCTGCTTGAGCAACGCCGGGATTTGGCGGATGGCCAGGGTTTCCGGGCCAAGGCGTTGCAACTCGAAGCCCAGGCGCTGGAACCACTCGGCGTGCTCTTCGGCACAGTCGGCTTCACGCTGACTGACCGCAATCGACTCCGGCACCAACAATGGCTGCCCGCTCAGCCCTTCACTGGCCATAGCGATTTTCAGCCGCTCGTACATGATGCGCTCGTGCGCGGCGTGCATATCAACCAGCACCAGCCCTTGGGCGTTTTCCGCAAGGATATAAATGCCCTTGAGCTGCGCCAGCGCAAAGCCTAACGGCGGGATATCACCCTGCCCGTCCGGTAGCGGCGCGGCATTGGCCTCAGGCAACGGTGCAAAGAATTCGCGGTAGGCATTGCGGGCTTCTTCGGCAGGCACGGCAGGAGCTGAAGGCTGAGGGCGATATTGATACTGATAACCCGCCCCCGCACCTGAACCGGCAACGTGCGGCGTCGGCGCGGCTTGCTGCTGTTCCAGCGCATGGGCGGCCAGGCGCATTTCGCCTTGTGGGCCAAACTCACCCGCATCCAGACCGGTCGCACGCTCGGCCCCCGGCACAGGCGCTGGGGCGGCCAACTGGTCTTCGGGGCGCACATCACCCAGCGCGCGGTGCAAGGTGCCGTACAAAAAGTCATGCACCATGCGTCCGTCACGAAAACGCACTTCGTGCTTGGTCGGGTGAACGTTGACGTCGACCACCGCAGGGTCGACTTCAAAAAACAGCACAAACGTCGGATGCCGACCGTTGAACAGCACGTCGCGGTAAGCCTGACGCACCGCATGCGCCACCAGCTTGTCGCGCACGGCACGGCCGTTCACATAGAAGTACTGCAAGTCGGCCTGGCTGCGCGAGAACGTCGGCAAGCCGACCCAACCCCACAAATGCAGGCCGTTGCGTTCAACCTCAATCGGCAGCGCCTGCTCCAAAAAGGCCGAGCCGCACACCGCCGCCACGCGCCGGGCGCGAGCGGTGTCGTCACGCGCTTCATGCAGGTTGAGGATGGTTTTGCCGTTGTGGCGCAGGTTGAACGCCACGTCGAAACGCGCCAGCGCCAAACGCTTGATCACTTCTTGCAGGTGATCGAATTCAGTTTTTTCGGTTTTGAGAAACTTGCGCCGCGCCGGGGTGTTGAAAAACAGGTCGCGCACTTCCACCGAGGTCCCGACCGGGTGTGCGGCAGGCTGAACCCTGGGCGCCATGTCGCGACCCTCAGTTTCGACCTGCCAGGCCTGATCGGCGCCACGGGTGCGCGAGGTCAGGGTCAGGCGTGCCACCGAACTGATGGAGGCCAGCGCTTCTCCGCGAAAACCGAGGCTCATCACCCGCTCAAGGTCTTCAAGATCACGGATCTTGCTGGTGGCGTGACGCGCCAGCGCGAGCGGCAAGTCGTCACTTGAGATACCGCTACCATCGTCGCGCACGCGCAACAATTTGATGCCCGCCTGCTCCACGTCGACATCAATACGCTTGGCGCCCGAGTCGAGGCTGTTTTCCAGCAACTCTTTAATCACCGAGGCCGGACGCTCAACCACTTCGCCTGCTGCAATCTGGTTAGCCAGGCGCGGGCTGAGCAGTTCAATGCGCGTATTGGCGTTCAACTCACCGTCACTCATTGCTTGGACACCAACTCACTGGCCGGAATGTTGAGGGTCTGGCCGATTTTCAACTCATCGCTTTTCAGGCTGTTGCTGGAGCGCAACGTCGCCACGCCCACTTGATAACGCACGGCAATCATGGCCAGCGTTTCACCGGGTAGCACGCGGTGTTCGCGCGCGCCCTGGGCAATTTTGCCGGTGTCGCGCAACCAGGCGATGTAAGTGCCCGGTGGCGGATTCTGCTGGAAGAACTGACGCACGCCGCTGCTGATCGAACGCGCCAGCGCCTGCTGGTGGTTGGAGGAAGCCAGTTTCGACGCTTCGTTGGCGTTAGAGATAAACCCGGTTTCGACCAGAATCGACGGGATGTCCGGCGATTTCAGCACCATAAACCCGGCTTGCTCTACGCGCTGCTTATGCAGCGGGGTGACGCGGCCGATGTTGGTCAGCACTTTTTGGCCCACGTTCAGGCTTGAGGTCAGCGACGCGGTCATCGACAGGTCGAGCAGCACACCCGCCAGCATGCGGTCCTTGTCATCGAGGCTGACGTTGCCAGCACCGCCGATCAAGTCAGAACGGTTTTCACTGTCCGCCAGCCAACGCGCTGTTTCAGAGGTTGCGCCGCGTTCAGACAACGCAAACACCGAGGCACCAAAAGCCGCCTTGGACGGTGCCGCGTCAGCGTGGATCGACACAAACAGGTCGGCGCCCTTTTTACGGGCGATTTCGGTACGACCGCGCAACGGAATAAAGTAGTCGCCTGTACGGGTCAGCTCAGCTTTAAAGCCTTTCATGCCGTTGATTTGGCGTTGCAACTCTTTGGCAATCGCCAGCACCACGTCTTTTTCACGCTGGCCCGCAGAGCCGGATGCACCGGGGTCTTCACCACCGTGGCCGGCGTCAATTACCACGACCACGCTGCGCTTGCCACTCGGGATCGGCGGCAGTTTCACATCAGGCTGCGCCGGGGTGACCGGCACCACCGGGACTTTTGCCACGTTGGTCGCGGGCAGGCTTGGCGCCAGGTCAACGCCCTGGTCATACAGGTCGACCACAAGGCGATTGCCGTACTGCGCGTTCGGCGCCAGCACAAAGCTCTTCGGGGTCACCGGTTTTTTCAGGTCGATAACCACGCGCAAATCGGTGGGCGTGCGTTGCGCAGAACGCAAGCTGGTGATCGGCGTGTTGGCCATCGGCACGTTCAACGCGCCTGCCAGGGTTGCACCGTTGATATCAATCACCAGGCGATCTGGCGACGTCAGGGTGAATACGCTGTGCTGCACGGGACCTGTGAGGTCAAACACCAAACGGGTGTTGTCCGGAGCACGCCACAAACGCACGCTTTTTACCTGGGTCGCGGCCACGGCATTGACGGCCATGACACTGAGCAACACACCCACCACACTGACTAACGCGCGAAAGCGCATACCAAACCCCATCATTATTTGTTTTCCGGTGCCAAAGCGGCACACCAAGACTCGCCACGAGAACCTTGGGGCGTCAGCTTCAGCAAACGCCCGGTGTTATGCGGGGTAATGGTAATGGTCAGGTCGGGCTTTGGCAAAAAGCCTGCACCCTTTTCGGGCCACTCGATCAGACACAGGGCGTCTTCATCAAAGTAGTCACGAATACCCATGTACTCCAGTTCTTCGGGATCGACCAAGCGGTACAGGTCGAAATGGAACGCGCGTATATCGCCAATCTCGTACGGTTCGACCAACGTGAAGGTCGGACTTTTTACCGCCCCGGTGTGCCCAAGCCCGCGAATCAAGCCGCGCGACAAGGTGGTTTTGCCCATCCCGAGGTTGCCATCCAGAAAAATCAGGCCGTGGCCTTGGGTGACGGTGGCCAAACGTGCGCCAAAGGCGGTCATTGCCTCTTCATCGGCCAGTGGCAGTGTTATTTCGTGCACGGTGCGTGTTCCTCCAACAACTGACGAATGGCTGGTATCAAATCACTGGCCGCCAGCCCACGGCCCAGAATGCCTTGTTGCTCACCGGCGCGGGCATGTAGCCACACCGCCAGGCATGCCGCATCAAACGCGCGCATGCCTTGTGCCAGCAGCGCGCCAAGCACACCCGCCAACACATCACCTAGCCCGGCGGTGGCCATCGCCGGATGCCCGTGGTTGCAGATGGCCAACTCGCCATCGACCCCGGCAATCAAACTGCCCGCCCCTTTAAGGACGCAAACAACTGAGTATTTTTTAACCAGAGCCCGCGCCGCAGCAGGGCGATCGGCCTGCACCTGCTCGGTGCTGATGCCCAGCAACCGGGCGGCTTCGCCGGGGTGCGGGGTGATTACCGAGCCGCGAGCCAACTCAAGGCCAGCGTTGGACAACAGATTCAGCGCATCGGCATCCCAAACCTGTAGGATTTTTGCCTGCGCCGCCGCAGACAACAGACTGCGGCCCCACGGAGCCTGCCCCAAACCGGGACCAACCACCAACACCGACGCGTGGGCCAACACGCCCATCAGTTGATTGGCAGACGCCACACCCAACGTCATGACTTCAGGCAAGCGGGTCAAGGCGCCAGGCACGTGCTCTGGGCGCGTGGCCAGTGACACCAGCCCGGCGCCACAGCGTAATGCGGCTTGAGCGCTCAACATGATCGAGCCGCCAAAACCCCGATCGCCGCCAATCAGCAGCACATGCCCAAACTGGCCTTTGTGAGCGTCTGGCGCACGCGCAGGCAGGCGCGCCAGTGTCTCTGCGCGCAGGACATGAGGTTCGGGTAACAGGTGTTTGGTCTGCGGCATACGTGTCGGGCTCCGATGTCTGGCAGAATTATACGCATCTCAGCTCCGGTTTCCCTTGCCTCATGCCTGCTAATACTGTCGACCTTCCCGTTCTCGCTCAATCCATCAAGGAATGGGGGCGCGAGCTGGGCTTTCAACAAGTCGCCATTGCTGGCCTCGACCTGGGAGAACACGAGCAACATCTCGAACGCTGGCTCGCGGCGGGCTACCACGGCGAAATGGAATACATGGGCGCCCATGGCAGCAAACGTTCGCATCCTGAAGAGCTGGTACCCGGCACGTTGCGCGTGGTCTCGCTGCGCATGGACTACCTGCCCGGCGACACGCACATGGCGCAACTCCTGGCACAACCCGAAAAAGCCTACGTGTCGCGTTATGCGCTGGGCCGCGATTATCACAAGCTGATCCGCAAACGCGTGCAGCAACTGGCTGACCGTATTCAGGCCGAGATCGGCCCGTTTGGGTTCCGGGCGTTTGTCGACAGCGCTCCGGTGCTGGAAAAGGCCATCGCGCAAAAGGCAGGTTTAGGCTGGATCGGCAAGAACACCTTAGTCCTCAATCGCAAAGCAGGCAGTTACTTCTTTTTGAGCGAACTGTTTGTCGACTTGCCGCTACCCGAAGACCCGTCCCATGACACCGAGCACTGCGGGCGTTGCACCGCGTGCCTGGATATTTGCCCGACCAATGCCTTCGTGGGGCCCTATGTGCTGGATGCGCGACGCTGTATTTCGTACCTGACCATCGAGCTTAAAAGTGCGATCCCGGTGGAACTGCGCTCAATGATCGGCAATCGGGTGTTTGGCTGCGATGACTGCCAGATCGTGTGCCCGTGGAACCGTTTTGCCCGCACCACGGGCGAAGGCGACTTCAAACCACGGCACAATCTGGACAACGCCGAGCTGGCCGAACTGTTTATGTGGGACGAAGACACGTTCCTGAGCAGTACCGAAGGGTCGCCGTTGCGTCGAGCGGGCTATGAGCGCTGGTTACGTAACCTGGCCGTGGGCCTGGGCAATGCCCCGTCGAGCATTCCGGTGCTGGAAGCGCTAAAAGCACGACGTGAGTACCCCTCAGAGCTGGTGCAGGAACATGTGGCATGGGCGCTTGAGCAGCATGCTCAGCGAGTATCCGGGTAAGCCGCCTACCCTCACCCCAACCCTCTCCCAGAGGGTGAGGGGGCTGATTGACGGTGCTCTTGAAGCCACACACGGTCAGTTCCTTCTCCCTCCGGGAGAGGGCTAGGGTGAGGGGCTTTTAATGCTCGTCGTTGTAGACAAACTTGGGCATTTCCCAATTAAAGCGAATGGCCAGCAAGCGCAGCAGCAGGCCACCGAACAACGTCACGAAAATCGCCTGATCGTTGGGCATGCCCAGGTAGGTACACAGCAAAAAACACCACGCGGCCGCAAACGAGACACTGGCGTACAGCTCACGGCGAAAGATCAACGGAATGTCGTTACAGAAGATATCGCGCAGGATACCGCCGAACACGCCGGTGATCACCCCACTGACCGAGGCGACGAGCATGCCCTGGCCCATTTCCAGCGCGGTCATGCAGCCAATCAGGGTGAACGCCACCAAGCCCAGCGCATCGAGCACCAAAAACAGCGAGCGCAAATGGCGCATCAAAGGGGCGATAAAGATCGTCACCAATGCTGCAAATGTCGTGAGCACCAGGTATTCCGGGTGTTTGACCCACGTCAGCGGGTAATGCCCCAGCAGCATGTCGCGCACCGAACCCCCGCCCAGCGCCGTGACGCACGCAATCAGCACCACACCAAACCAGTCCATGCCCCGACGCCCGGCAGACAGCGCCCCGGTCATGGCTTCCGCAGTAATGGCAACTAAATAGAGCATCAGCAACATGGCGGCGATCCTTGCAATAAGGCGCGCAGTCTACTCAGTTGGCGCGAGCACCAAAAGGGGGCGGCAAAGAACGTTGGCACCGACCCCGTAGCCACTCACGAAGGCTACGTCCGGTTGCGAAGCAATCGTAAAATCTGAGTGCAGGGCGCGCCTGATACACCCGGATGCCTGACTTTACGACGACTGCGTCGCCGAACGCAGCCTTCGGCAGCCGCTACGACAGTGCGCTGACATCATCAAAACTTGATGAAATGCTTGCGGTAGTGCTGCAACTCGGCAATCGACTCACGGATATCGTCCAGTGCCAGGTGCGTGCCTTTTTTCACCAGGCTGTCGCGCACTTCAGGTGCCCAGCGGGCGACCAGTTCTTTAAGCGTCGAAACGTCGAGGTTGCGGTAGTGGAAGTAGCTTTCGAGGGCTTTCATGTGGGTGTACAGGAAGCGACGGTCCTGGCAGATGCTGTTACCGCAGATGGGGGATTTGCCTTTTGGCACCCATTGTTCCAGAAAGGCAAGGGTCTGCGCCTCGGCCTCGGCCATGCTAGTGGTGCTGTCTTTGACACGCTGGGTCAGGCCGCTGCCGCCGTGAGTGCGGGTGTTCCACTCGTCCATGCGCGCCAGTACGGCGTCGCTGTGGTGAATGGCAATGACCGGACCTTCAGCCAGGGTGTTGAGGTTGCTGTCGGTGACGATGGTGGCCATTTCAATAATGACGTCGTTATCTGGGTCCAGACCGGTCATTTCCAGGTCGATCCAAATCAAATTCTGTGGGTTTTGCATAGAAGGCTCCTGGGCTTAGTCGCGCAGTTTAGCTTAGGCGTGCAGCCCTCGTGCTAAACTCGCCAGCGTTTTACCTTCCTTATCGTTTTATCAACACGGAACACCCATGGCCAAACGCCAGCTCAACCGTCGCCAAAACTGGCGCATCGAAAAGATTCAGGGCGAGCGCGCTGCCCGCGCCGCCAAACGCGAATCCAGTGCCGTCGAAGCGCTCGAAGGGGGCGATCTGGGCCCTGAGCAACTCGGGCTGGTGATCGCGCACTTCGGTGTGCAGGTCGAAGTCGAAGCCCAAGAAGGTGAGCTCAAAGGTCAGATGTTCCGGTGCCATTTGCGCGCCAACCTGCCAGCGCTGGTCACCGGTGACACTGTTGTTTGGCGCGCGGGCAATCAGGGTATCGGCGTTATCGTCGCCCAACTGCCACGCAAAACCGAACTGTGTCGCCCAGACAGCCGCGGCCAGCTCAAGCCGGTGGCCGCTAACGTCGACATGATCGTGATTGTGTTCGCGCCCATGCCCGAGCCGCATGCCAACCTGATCGACCGCTACCTGGTCGCCGCCGAGCACGCGGGCATCCGCCCGTTACTGTTGCTCAACAAGGCCGACCTGATCGACGACCAAAACGCTCCCGCGCTGAACGCACTGCTGGGGGTTTATCGTCAGCTGGGCTATCCCGTGCTGGAAGTGTCAGCCCATCACGGCGACGGCATGCAACAGTTGCAAGCCCAGCTGGACGGTCATATCAGCGTGTTTGTGGGTCAGTCGGGCGTCGGTAAATCGTCGCTGGTCAACAGCTTGCTGCCAGAGGTCAACCTGCGCGTCGGGCCGCTGTCCGAAGTCTCCGGTCAGGGCACGCACACCACGACCACGGCGCGACTGTTCCACTTCCCGGGTGGCGGCGATCTGATCGACTCCCCCGGTATTCGCGAGTTTGGCCTGGGCCACGTGAGCCGGGCCGATGTTGAGGCGGGCTTTATCGAGTTCAACGACTTGATCGGCCGCTGCCGCTTCCGCGACTGCAAGCACGACCGCGAGCCGGGCTGTGCCTTGTTGATGGCACTGGCAGATGGCCGCGTGCAGCAACAGCGCATGAACAGCTACCGCTCGATCATTGCCAGCTTGCCTGAGTCGAGTTACTGAAAGCCCCCTCACCCACTCCTCTCCCAAAGGCAGAGGAGTGGGTGAGGGCAAGCAGCGTTAAGGCTTCGGCGCCTCTGGCGCTTTGTCGTCGAACAGGTTCAGCTTCTCCCGTTCTTCGTGCATCGCCGGGGGGATTTGATCCGCAGGCAGTGTGATCGGATCAATCGGGGTGGTCGGCGTTTCGGGCTTGGCCAGTTCAGAGCCTTGTTCACCTTCGATGGCGCGCTGCGCCTTTTTCGTCAGCACCACGATGTCGATGCGGCGGTTGACCGGGTTCAGCGGGTTGACCTTGTCAAACAGCACCGAAGACGCATAGCCCACAATCCGCGCCACCTGGTCTTGCGGATAACTGCCCGCCACCAGTGCACGACGCGCCGCGTTCGCGCGGTTGGCCGACAACTCCCAGTTACCAAACGCCGCATCGCTGGTGTACGGCGTGGCATCGGTGTGGCCGCTGATGCTGACTTTGTTCGGCACCGCTTTGATCGTGTCGGCCATGGCCAGCAAAATATCTTCGAAGTAAGGCTTGAGGCGCGCACTGCCGACGTCAAACATCGGGCGATTTTCAGCGTCCATGATCTGGATACGCAGGCCGTCCGGGGTGATTTCGAACAACAATTGATCTTTGAATTTGCGCAGCTGCGGGTTTTCTTCGACCTTGTTCTGCAACTCCTGAAGCAGCAGTTCAAGGCGTTCTTTCTCGACCTGCTCAGCCATGCCTTCCACTTGATCGGTGTCGACCGTGATCTTGTCCGGTTGCGGCTGCATTTTTTGTTCAGGGTTGAGGGTGTTGTCCGGCGCCATCGTCGGCGTGCCGCCCAAATCGATGATGTACGGCGTGCCACTTTCCGAAAACCCGATCGGGTCTTTGAAGTAGCCGGCAATGGCGATTTTCTGTTCCGGGGTCGCGGTGGACATCAGCCACAACACCAGAAAGAACGCCATCATCGCCGTCGCAAAGTCAGCGAAGGCGATTTTCCAGGCACCACCGTGGTGGCCCGCTGCGAAGCGCTTGACGCGCTTGATGATGATTGGCTGATTGTTTTCCATGGATCAGCGACCGCGAACCACTTGTTCCAGCTCGGCAAAGCTTGGACGGTGCTTGGGGTACAGCACTTTACGGCCAAACTCGACGGCCAGCGAAGGCGGCATGCCGGAGGCCGACGCCACCAGCGAAGCTTTAATCGACTCGTACACGTTGAGTTCTTCTTTGGCATCGTGGGCCAACGAGGTGGCCAGCGGACCGAAGAAGCCGTATGCGGCCAAAATACCGAAGAATGTACCCACCAGGGCGGCACCTACGTGGACACCGATCATGGCCTGGTCACCGTCGCCCAGCGACGCCATCGTCACCACGATCCCCAATACCGCCGCCACAATACCGAAACCCGGCATGCCGTCAGCGATGCCGGTCACGGCGTGCGAGGGATGCTCCAGCTCTTCTTTGAGGCTGAACAGCTCCATGTCGAACAAGCCTTCCAGCTCGTGGGGCGCCATGTTGCCCGACGACATGATGCGCAAGTAGTCGCAGACGAAGGCCGTCATCCGGTCATCTTTGAGCACAGCAGGGTATTTGGCGAAGATCGGGCTGGCGGCCGCGTCTTCAATGTCGCCTTCGATGGCCATCATGCCTTCGCGACGACTCTTGTTAAGAATCTCGTAAACAAGGCCCAACACTTCCAGGTAGAAGGTGTGGGTGAACCGCGAGCCGAACATGCCCAGTGATTTTTTGATCACGTGCATGGTCATGTAGCCGGGGTTGGCTTGCAGGAAGGCACCAAACGCCGCCCCGCCGATAATCAAGACCTCGAACGGCTGAATCAGCGCCCCGATCTTGCCGTGGGAAAGCACGTATCCGCCGAGCACGCTCGCGAACACGACAATGATGCCGATAATTTTAGCCATAGGAATTCAGGTACTTCTGCGTCGGGTTCAAGGTCATATTCGAGAGTTAAAAAACTCTTCTTCTCCTTATCGGCAAAACTGCGCCAGACTATAGGCCATAAAGGCGAAAAGCCAGTTGGGCCCACTCCGGGCGTGTAAACAATGGATGATGACCACTCTCCCATCATGGCTAATGAAACCAGCAGCTCGACCCCAATCCCTTCTACCCTCGATGCGTGGGTTAAGCAGCTCGACGCCGTTCGCCTGCCCATCCCGCTCGACAGTCATGAGCGCGTTTGCAAGGCGATCAACGACAATCGCCGCTCGTTACGCGACATTGCCGAGCTTATGCAAGACAGTCCGGCGCTCGCGCTGAGCCTGATCCGCGACGCCAATCACCACACTCACGGCAGCTTGAGCGAGCCGGCCGAAAGCCTCGAAGTGGCGATTAATCGTTTGGGACTGGCGCGCACTCAAGAAATGCTTGAGCGCTTGCCCGCCTTGCCGTGGGAAGAAATCCCTCAACCATTCCGCCAAATTCAACTGATCAGCCAGCACGCCGCGCAACAAGCCAGCGGCCTGTTTGGTAATCGGCTGGCGCGCCTGTGGCAAGAAATCTACTGGGGCAGCCTGCTGTTTCTCTCACCGTTGTGGGCGATGGCGCTGACGCACCCCGAGCAACTTGAAGAGTGGGAGCTGCGGGTCATTCACAAAGGCGAATGCGCAAGCAAGGTCGAACTGAAACTGTTCGGCGTTCGCCTGTTTGAAATTTGCCGCGCGCTGGCCCAGCTGTGGCGGCTGCCCGAGTGGGTGTTGCAGGGCTATGCGGTGATTACTGACGAACAGCGCACGCTGGTCAAAGTGCTGCACATCGCCCGCGACAACCATCATCGCCTGCGCCAGCAACAACGACTGGACGCCGACCCGGCACTGCGCCGCTGGCTGAATCAACCGTCGAATACCGTGCTGCTGGCCAATGGCCTGGCACTTTCGGCGCAACAAGCCTGGGACACGCCGCACAATTTGCGCTGGCAGTACCTGACCAGCCTGTACCTGCAAATACCGATTGAAGAACTGCAACAGCAGGTTCACCAAAACGCAGCCAGCAGTGCGCGCTATCACTCGATGCCAGACCTGTGGCACCCGGCCGAATCGCTGTTGTGGCCTTGGGAAATGCGCCGCGTACACCGCGGTTTGTTACCGGCGCCTCCGCCCTCCGCCGATTCACTGGTGGTGTGGCGTAAACAGTGTGGGCAATTGCTCGCCGAGCCGAGCACCTTCACCAACTCAATGCACCTGACCACCTGCGCCCGCGATGCGCTGACGGCCTGCGGCATGCGGCGGGTGCTGCTGTTGATGGCCGATAAAACCTCGACCACCCTGTCTGTGCACCAGATTGCCGGCCTGCCCAAAGCGGCCTTCGACTTAAGCCTGCCGATCAAAAACAGTGCGGTACTGCAACGCCTGATGACGCAACCGGCACAATTTCGTCTGACGCCTGAGAACAATGCACAGATTTCGGCGGTCTTACCCAACAGCCTGCGCAGCCTGTTTCCCGGCGAGCACTTGTTGTTGCGCTCGATCAGTAACAATGGCCGCGTGGTGATGCTGATACTGGCCGACCAGGGCGGCGGGCCGTTTTCAGAAACCAGCGTGCAGGCGTTTGGCAAAACCGCGCAGTGCATCGAAAAAGCCTTAAACAGCTTTACCACCCGCGGGCGTTGACGCTTGCGCTACAATTCGCCCCTTTTCGCTCTGGAGACCTCACATGCCTGACTTCTCTGGCTTGCCGCTGGTGATTGAGCCATGCGATCTGCACGCACGGCTCAACGCGCCCAACGTGATCATTGTCGACCTGACCAGCGAGGCGCGTTACGCGGCCGGGCACATCCCGGGCGCTCGCTTCGTCGACCCCAAGCGCACCCAGCTCGGCCAACCGCCAGCCCCAGGCTTACTGCCGTCGCACACTGCACTTGAAGCGCTGTTCGGTGAGTTGGAGCACACCCCGAACACGGTCTACGTGGTGTACGACGATGAAGGCGGCGGTTGGGCCGGTCGGTTCATCTGGCTGCTGGATGTGATCGGGCACAAGGCTTACCACTATGTAGACGGTGGCATTCATGCATGGATTGCTGAGGGCTACGACACCTCTACCGACGTCCCCCCCATCGCGCACCACCCGGTGACCTTGACGCTGCACGAGGAGCCAACCGCCACGCGCGAATACGTGCAAAGCCGTTTGGGCGCCGCAGACCTGGCGATTTGGGACGCGCGCAGCCCGGCCGAGTACAACGGCGAAAAGGTGCTGGCGGCCAAAGGCGGACACATTCCCGGCGCGATCAATTTTGAATGGACCGCCGGCATGGATACACGCCGCAGCCTGCGAATTCGCACGGACATGGCGCAGATCCTCGAAGATCTGGGCATCAGCAAAGACAAAGAAGTGATTACCCACTGCCAGACTCACCACCGTTCTGGCTTTACGTATCTGGTGGCCAAGGCGCTCGGTTACCCGCGCGTCAAAGGCTATGCCGGCTCCTGGGGCGAATGGGGCAACCACCCCGACACCCCCGTCGAGCTGCCCGTCAATCATTAAGGACCTGTAATGAAAAAGCGTTTGTTTCTCTTGAGTCAGTACCTGTTGCCGCATCACTTGCTCTCACGCCTGGCAGGCTGCGTCGCGGAGTGCCGTGTGCGCTGGTTCAAAAATGCCTTCACCACCTGGTTTGCCAAGCGCTATCGAGTGGACATGTCCCAGGCGCTGGTTGAAGACGTCACCGCATATGAGCACTTCAATGCCTTCTTCACCCGCGCATTGAAAGACGGCGCCCGCCCGCTGGATCAAACCCCCGGCGCCGTTTTAAGCCCCGCCGATGGCGCCGTCAGCCAGTTGGGCCCGATTGAGCACGGACGCGTGTTTCAGGCCAAAGGCCACAGCTACAGCGTGCTGGAACTGGTGGGTGGCGACCCGGCTGTTGCGGCGCAATTTATGGGCGGCGAATTTGCCACCATTTACCTGTCGCCCAAGGACTACCACCGCGTGCACATGCCGCTGGCCGGTACGTTGCGCGAAATGATCTACGTGCCGGGCCGTCTGTTTTCGGTCAACCAGACCACCGCCGAAAACGTGCCGGAACTGTTTGCCCGTAACGAACGTGCCGTGTGCATTTTTGATACCGAGCGCGGCCCGATGGCCGTGGTATTGGTGGGCGCCATGATCGTGGCATCGATTGAAACCGTATTCGCAGGTCTGGTGACACCGCCTAAGCGCGAGCTGAAAACCTTGCGTTATGACGAAGCGGCACGCGCACCCATCCACTTGGAAAAAGGGGCCGAACTGGGTCGCTTCAAACTGGGTTCGACGGCCATCGTATTGTTTGGCCCAGAACAAGTGAAATGGGCCGAAGGCCTGACAGCGGGTACGCCGGTGATGATGGGCCAGAAGCTGGGCGAATAACCGGTCGTCGCTGCCGCAGGCTGCGAGGGGTCGCGAAGCGCACCCGCTAAAAGCGAAGGGCCTTGGGCCCTTATCGCCGCCTGCGAAACGACACGTTCTGTTTAGCCCTGGCTGTTACGGTCGCGCTGACCCAACAGGTACAACACGCCATCCAGGCCCAAGGTTGAAATCGCGTGCTTGGCCGACTTCTTCACCAGTGGCTTGGCGCGGAACGCCACACCCAACCCTGCAATGGCCAGCATGGCCAAGTCATTAGCGCCATCGCCCACCGCAATGGTCTGCTCCAGGCTCAAGCCTTCCTTTTGTGCCAGTTCACGCAGCAAGTCTGCTTTGCGCTGCGCGTCAACAATCGGCTCAACCGCCACACCGGTCACCTTACCGTCTACCACGTGCAGCTCGTTGGCAAATACGTAGTCGATGCCCAACTTGGCCTGCAATTGTTTGGCGAAGTAGGTGAAGCCGCCTGACAAAATGGCGGTTTTATAGCCCAGACGTTTGAGTTCGGCGAACAGCACTTCTGCGCCTTCGGTCAAACGCAGTGACGCACCGATGGCATCCAGCACACCCACGTCCAACCCTTGAAGCAACGCCAGGCGCTCCTTGAAGCTGGCTTTGAAATCCAGCTCGCCGGCCATCGCCCGCTCGGTGATTGCAGCCACTTTGTCGCCTACGCCCGCCGCTTTTGCCAGCTCATCAATGACCTCGGCTTCGATCAGGGTCGAGTCCATGTCAAAGACCGCAAGGCGGCGATTACGCCGAAACAGGGTGTCTTCTTGCAGCGCGATGTCGATATTAAGCGCTTGCGACAAGTCGAAGAACTCGGCCCGTAGAGCCTCAAGGTCCGCCACTTCGCCGGTCACGCGCAGCTCGATGCAGCTTTTGCTCAGATGGGTGGGTGCATCCAGCGGCACGCGGCCCGAGAGGCGATCGGTCTGCTCAATGTTCAACCCGTGCTGGCTGATAACCGAGGTCACGCGCAACAGCTGTTGGGCTGTGACCTGGCGACTCATCAGCGTCACCACGTGACGCTTCTGGCTTTGCTCGTTCACCCAGCGCTGGTAATGCGCTTCGGTGATGGGGTCGAAACGCAGTTGCAGCCCTTCATTGGCGATCAAGGGTTGCAGGTCCTTCAGCACGGCCGACACCTGATCGGCTTGCTCGATCTCAACCAGATAACCCAACGACAAAACGCCATGAATGACGGCCTGGCCGATGTCGAGCATGTTCACACCATTGTTGGCCAATACACCGGTAATGGCCGCTGTGAGACCCGCACGGTCCTCACCCGTGATGTTTATCAAGACGATTTCGCGCAAGGCACACCCCCATTCGCTAAAAAAAACGCATTCTACCCACTTTCAGTGACCATCGGGCATCGCCAAGGCTTTGCCGCCTCAGGGCTGATCGCTATACTGCGCACCAACTTAACGGACTAAGAGCCGCGCTCAGTGAACCGGCCATTGCCTGTAAAAACCGATAACTTCTTCCTGCTGATCTTCCGGGCCTTGCGCGATCGTCGCGTTCCGCTTGCGCTGCGTATTGCCAGCCATAACGTGATTCTGGTCGCGCTGGCCCTGGTGATTTACGCCGTGGTCATGGGCCTGCAATTCAAGCAAGCCATGCACGAACAAGCCGATGCACTGGGTCAGAGCCTGACCACGCAAACCGCCACTTCGGCGACTGAGCTGCTGGTGTCCAACGACATCCTCAGCCTCAACGTGCTGCTCAACAACCTGACCAAAAACCCCCTGGTGGCGCACGCTGCAATTTATAGCGTCGACAACCGCATCCTCGCGGAAGCCGGGGAGCGTCCTAAAAACGGACTGTTGGGTGAAGCCGAGGGCATGTATCAGACCAAGATCACGTTCCAGGACGTGACCGCAGGGCATCTGCGCATCAGCCTCGACATGAACCAGTTCCAGCAGCCGATGACCATCAGCCTGCAAAGCATGGGCATCCTCAGCGCCATCTTGCTGGCGTTGGCCCTGGCCTTGAGCTTGCGTCTGGGCCGTCATATTTCGACCCCGCTGCTGCAACTGCGTGTCTGGCTGCGCGAACCCGACCCGTATACCCCGGCCATCAACCGTCAGGATGAAATCGGCGATCTGGCGCGTCAGCTTCACACGCGTCTGGCACCACCGGCCCCGGAACCCGAGCCAGCACCTGAGCCGGAGTACGACGACAGCGACTACGAAGACGCCGACGATCACGAGCCTCATTTTGAAGTGCGCAGCCTGCGCGACCCAAGCTTTGACGAAACGCCGGCTGTGCCTGCGCCAAAAGCCGTTGCGCGTCATGTGATCCACGCTGAAGAAGACGACACCGAAGAAGACCCGTTTGCCGATGTGCGTGACAACAGTGCTGGCCCTGTTGCGCAGGCCAAGCCTAAACCGCTCGTACCTGCTGCGCCGCAACCCAGCGCAGTACTGGCCGTGCAACTGGGCGCGCAAGACCAACTGCGCCGCCTGCCACGCGCGCGTTTGACCGAGCTGCTTGAGCGCTATCGCGATTGCCTTGAACAGGCGGCATCGTTGTACGAAAGCGAACTGCATACATTGAACGATGGCAGCACGCTGATGCTGTTCCACAGCGAAGAGAGCGGCGACGACTACCTGACCAACGCCATATGCTGCGGCGAGTTGCTGCGCGCCTTGGGCCATGCCTTGCAAATTGAGGTGGCTGACAGCGGCATCACCTTGCAATTGCAATTGGGCCTGGTGCTGGGCGAAGGGCTGACGGGCATGAGCCAGATCGACCTGTTGCTGACTGAAACGGCGCAGGATGCTTTGGCACTGTCGCAACACAGCCGCAACCTGCTGCTGGTGGAACGCAAGATCAGTGACGATGCCCTTATTCGCCAACGTGCGCGTATCCGCCCGATTGCCAGCCCTGAAGGTGCTTGTTGCGTAGAGCGCTTGATGGAACCTTACCCCTCCATGCTCGAACGCCAACTCGCGCGCATGCATGAGAAACGCGGGTAACCGTTGCAGACCCTCACCCTGCGGGTGAAAGGTTTTTGAGGCGCCAAAAAAAATCCCGCACATGTGCGGGATTTTTTGGTTTCAGCCACCTGCTCAGAAGCGAAACACTTCCATGTCGGTACGAATCGGCGAAGCCATCGGAATGCGAGGCTTTTCAGATTCTTGCTTTGCAGCAGGCTTGGGTTCCGGCTTGCGCGCATCCACCAAAGGCGGTTGATTGGCCAACGGCTTAAGCGCCACTGCCAATTGCTGACTCATCTGTTGCAACAACTCGCCTTGCGCCTTGACCTGCGAGGCCGTAGAGCCATCGTGCGACTTCTCCAGATGCACCATGCGGTTGTCACGCACCTGACCGCGACGGTCAATCAAACGCCACTGGGCATCCAGGATCGCAGGCTGATTTTTGCCCGAGTCCAACCGCGTGATCGACAGCAAGACTTGCACGTCAGGACTGAAGCTCGCCGGGGCTGGCGACAACACAACGCGCTGGCTGTCCAGGCGCCAGGCCAACTGACGAAGCAGCAGTTGGTCGATGTCAGCCGACAAGCTACCTGCCCACCGACCGTCAGTGGCCGCACTCAGGCTGCCGTCGCTTTGACGTTGTAACAAGGTTTCACGTTGCAGGTAGTCAGCCACGGTCACCGGGCCAAGTACCACCGCCATGCCAGCGGTTTGCGCAGGCTGGCCGGGTGTGCCGCTGTCCAGTTGGTACAAGGCCGCAGGCTGGTGCGTGGTGCACCCCGCCAAGCCGAGCACGCCCGTCAGCAACGCAATTAAAGGAAGGCGCAGAACGTTCATCATTCCATCCAGGTGGCAACCATCAGGCACGCCACAGTGTGATTCTCGAAAAATTCGTTGGGCTCGTCGCCATGAGCGATGCCAGAAGTGCGCCATATCATCCGCGAATATCCGGTTCGACTCCAGCCTCGTAGCGCCGATCTACGCGAAAAAACGCAGATCGGACGCTCTAAATCGGCTTAATTTGGCGTTTCTACCAACATCGCGTCCACGCGCTGGAAGCCACGCGGCAGTTTATTACCCCGTCGCCCGCGCTCACCACGGTAATGTTCCAGGTCATCCGGCTTGAGCGACAGGTTGCGCTTGCCCGCCTGTAACACCAGCGTGGCGTTATCTGGCAGCACGGCAATATCAGTCACGTACTCTTCGCGACTGGCCACCCGATCTCCGGGAATGCCAATGATCTTGTTACCCTTGCCCTTGCCCAACTGCGGCAAATCGCTGACTTTGAAAATCAGCAAACGCCCTTCGGTGGTCACGGCGGCCAGCCAGTTGTGCTCGCGATCCGTGACGGGGCGCGGCTGCATCACCTTGGCGCCTTTAGGCAAGCTCAACAGCGCTTTGCCCGCTTTGTTTTTGGCTTGCAGGTCTTCACCTTTGACCACAAAGCCATAACCGGCGTCGGAGGCGATCACGAACAGCGAATCGTCTTCAGGCAGCAACACGCATTCAAAATTGGCACCCGGTGGCGGTGTCAGGCGGCCGGTCAACGGCTCACCCTGACCTCGGGCCGACGGCAAGGTGTGGGCCGCCACCGAATAGCTGCGCCCGGTGGAGTCGATGAACACGGCAAATTGATTAGAGCGCCCCGCCGCCGCTGTTTTGTAGCCATCGCCTGCTTTATAGGACAAGCCCGTCGCGTCGAGGTCATGACCTTTACCGCAACGTACCCAGCCTTTTTCAGACAACACAACCGTGACCGGCTCAGTCGGCACCAGCTCGTTTTCCGACAGTGCTTTGGCTTCTGCACGGGCCACGATAGGCGAACGACGGTCATCACCGTAGGTTTTGGCGTCTTCGATCAACTCAGTGCGCACCAGCTTTTTCAGCTTGGCTTCGCTGCCGAGCAAGGCTTGCAGCTTGGCTTGTTCTTTACGCAGCGCGTCCTGCTCGTCGCGCAGTTTCATCTCTTCGAGACGGGCCAATTGGCGCAAGCGCGTGTCGAGAATGTAGTCGGCCTGGGTTTCGGTCAGGCCAAAACGGGCAATCAGCTCGGCCTTGGGGTGCTCCTCGGTGCGAATGATATGAATCACTTCGTCGAGGTTCAGGTACGCGGTGAGCAAGCCGTCCAACAGGTGCAGGCGGCGCTCGACTTTGTCCAGGCGGAACTGCAAGCGGCGGCGCACGGTGTTGATGCGAAACTCCAGCCATTCCACCAGCAAGGCACGCAGGTTTTTCAGCTGCGGCTTACCGTCCAGGCCGATGATATTGATGTTGACCCGGAACGTGGACTCCAGCTCGGTCACGGCGAACAAGTGCTGCATCAGTTCGTCGAGATCGACTTTGTTGTTGCGCGGGATGATCACGATACGGCACGGGTTTTCGTGGTCTGACTCGTCACGCAGGTCGGTGACCATGGCCAGCTTGGTCGGCTTGGCCTGCATCAGTGCCGCGATTTGCTCCAGCACCTTGGCGCCCGACACTTGGTGCGGCAACGCGGTGACAACGATATCGCCGTCTTCAACGTGATACACCGCCCGCATGCGCACCGAGCCACGGCCGGTCTGGTAGATCTTCAACAGATCGGCGCGCGGGGTGATGATTTCAGCTTCGGTCGGGTAATCCGGGCCTTGAATGTGTTCGCACAGCTGCTCAACCGTGGCCTTGGGTTCGTCGAGCAAACGCACGCAGGCAGTGGCCACTTCGCGCAGGTTATGCGGCGGCACGTCGGTGGCCATGCCCACGGCAATGCCAGTGGTGCCATTGAGCAAAATGTTCGGCAAACGCGCCGGCAACACCGCAGGCTCGTCCATTGTGCCGTCGAAGTTCGGCACCCAGTCGGCCGTGCCCTGGCCCAGCTCGCTGAGCAGCACTTCGGAGTAGCGCGACAAACGTGCTTCGGTGTAACGCATGGCCGCGAAAGACTTGGGATCGTCCGGTGCACCCCAGTTACCCTGGCCGTCGACCAGCGTGTAGCGGTAGCTGAACGGCTGAGCCATCAGCACCATCGCTTCGTAACAGGCCGAGTCACCGTGCGGGTGAAACTTGCCGAGCACGTCACCGACGGTACGCGCCGATTTCTTGTGCTTGGAATCGGCGTCCAGCCCCAACTCGCTCATGGCGTACACGATACGCCGCTGTACGGGCTTGAGGCCGTCACCGATGTGCGGCAAGGCCCGGTCCATGATCACGTACATGGAGTAGTTGAGGTAGGCCTGTTCTGTGAAGTCGGCCAGTGACCGGCGTTCTACGCCGTCCAGGCTGAGATCAAGGGAGTCGCTCATGCGGACCTCATTCAGTTCGTTGTCTGGCGCAGCAGCATGGTGCCGCCGCGCTGGGTAAATTCAAGTTTGTTTAATGCGCTCATGCCCAGCAGTACTTGTTCGCCTTCCAGCCCCGGGGCCGCCACTGCGCGTACGTTGCGCAACACGATGGCGCCCAGTTGCAGACGGTCGATTTGCGTGCGATAGCCCTGCGCCCGCCCATTGGCGGTGTTAAGGGTCACGGCCACGCCTTTGGGCAAGGCCAATTGCCGGGCTAAATCCAGCGGAACCGCCACATCGGTGGCCCCGGTATCCAGTAAAAA
Organism: Pseudomonas weihenstephanensis; assembly: GCF_016812185.1. Classification (NCBI taxonomy): domain Bacteria; kingdom Pseudomonadati; phylum Pseudomonadota; class Gammaproteobacteria; order Pseudomonadales; family Pseudomonadaceae; genus Pseudomonas; species Pseudomonas weihenstephanensis. The sequence continues at coordinate 197,025 of NZ_JAAEBV010000004.1, forward strand.
TTCCACCGGCACATTGTTCAGGCGGCCGCTGGCGACGAAGTGACCCTGCACGTTGGCCTGCAACTTGACCTCGATGTAGCCCTCGCCCTGCTGCGAGGTCACTTCAGTGTTGGGGTTTTGCTGACGTTGTTCCCAACGCCCAAAAAACTGCGTGGCCAAGTACAAACCGGCGCAACAGGCCACGATCATAAACACACGACCAGCCCCCTTGCCCGGTGGTTGCTGGCTCATGGCTTTGCACTCCAGCCACCTTGCGGGGCAGCGAAACGCCACACGACCGGGCGCTTTTCACCATCGGCACGCACATGGTTGCCGTTGTCGACACCCACCCATGCGCCTTTGTCGTCAATGCTCAGCGCTTCGGCATTGCCGTAGGCCGAGGTGTAACGGCGGGCATCGGTCAATGCGTCCTGGGCGAACGACCAGCAGCGCTCAACCTCGCCGGTACTCGGCGTACGACGGCAAATGCGATAAGCCATGCGCTCAAGGGTAAACAGCTTGCCGTCGAACAAGGCCAGGTCGGCGAAGTCTTTGGACTGCGGTTTGGCCTTGAGTTGAACGGGCGGTTGTTCAGGCCCGGCTTCGCTCATGATCACGCAGCCGTCTTCACAATCCCACACGCTCTGTTTTTTACGCACCGTCAGCAAACCGCGGCGTTCGCGCTCTGCCGCGAGCCAGATCTGATTGCCCTGCGGGTTCACCGCAATGCCTTCAAACAAGGCGTTGAAATGCAGCAACATGCCGCTGGCGCGCGCCTGTCGAACCAGGCCCGAATCGATTTTCAGCCACGAGGCATTGCCCTGTGGCGCAACCCTCAACACCGCGGCATACGACTCGCTGACCACGTAGCGGTTGCCCGCAGCGTCGCAGGTGATGCCTTCGAAATCCAGATCGCCACCGCGCAGCGGGGCAATGGCTTTACCCATCATGCGCACGCCCCACGGCAGACCGCTTTCAGGCGGCGTGGGCACGTTGATGCTGACCTCATCGGCCAGCCACTCGGGATAACGGGTATCCAAACGGTAAATCTGATCGTCATCGCGGTCAGACACCGCCCACATTTCGCCCTGACACATCGCCAAACCCGACAGGTTAGCGCCGCGCATGCCTTCAACCGGATGCTCGGACTGCAACACCAGTTCTGGCCATGTCTGGGCCAGCACCGGTGTTGCTCCCAGCAAAAGCAGCGCCAGCAAGGCTCTGCGCATCAGGTCAGCACCTGCGCCAGGTTGCCTTTGGATTCGAGCCAGGACTTGCGGTCACCGGCGCGTTTTTTCGCCAGCAGCATGTCCATCATTTCAGACGTAGCGGCGAAATCTTCCAGCGTGAGCTGCACCAGGCGACGCGTATTCGGGTCCATCGTGGTTTCGCGCAGTTGCGGCGGGTTCATTTCACCCAGACCTTTGAATCGTGTGACCTGCGGTTTGCCACGCTTCTTCTCGGCCACCAGACGGTCAAGAATGCCATCGCGTTCCGCTTCGTCCAGCGCGTAGAAAATCTCTTTGCCCAAGTCGATGCGGTACAGCGGCGGCATGGCCACGTACACGTGACCGGCGTCGACCAAGGGCCGGAAGTGCTGCACGAACAACGCGCAGAGCAAGGTTGCGATGTGCAAACCGTCAGAGTCGGCGTCGGCGAGGATGCAGATTTTGCCGTAGCGCAGCTGGCTGATATCGGCCGCGCCCGGATCGACACCAATCGCGACCGCGATGTTGTGCACTTCCTGACTGGCCAGCACTTCGCTGCCGTCGACTTCCCAAGTGTTAAGAATTTTGCCGCGCAGTGGCAGGATCGCTTGAAACTCTTTGTCCCGCGCTTGCTTGGCCGAGCCACCAGCGGAATCACCTTCGACCAAAAACAGCTCGGAGCGCATCGGGTCTTGCCCGGCGCAGTCTGCCAGCTTGCCCGGCAACGCCGGCCCTTGGGTGATGCGCTTGCGCTCGACCTTTTTGCTGGCCTTGAGGCGGCGGCCCGCGTTGTTGATTGCCAGTTCGGCCAACTGCATGCCCAGCTCAGGGTGCGCGTTGAGCCACAGGCTGAAGGCATCCTTGACCACGCCGGAGACAAACGCCGCCGCTTCACGCGATGACAGACGCTCTTTGGTCTGGCCGGAGAACTGCGGCTCCTGCATTTTCATCGACAGCACGAACGCAATGCGCTCCCACACGTCTTCGGGCGCCAGCTTCACGCCACGCGGCAGCAGGCTGCGGAACTCGCAGAACTCGCGCATTGCGTCGAGCAAACCTTGGCGCAGACCGTTGACGTGGGTGCCGCCCTGAGCCGTCGGGATCAGGTTGACGTAGCTTTCCTGAACGCTGTCGCCACCTTCCGGCAACCACAGCAACGCCCAGTCGACGGCTTCTTTATTACCCGCCAGGCTGCCGCAAAACGGCTCGTCCGGCAGGCGCTCGAATTCGCTGACCGCATCGACCAGATAAGAACGCAGGCCGTCTTCGTAATGCCATTCGACCTTTTCACCGCTGCTTTTGTCTTCAAAGGTGACCAGCAACCCCGGGCACAATACGGCCTTGGCTTTGAGTACGTGCTTGAGGCGGCTGACCGAAAACTTGGGTGAGTCGAAGTATTTGGGGTCCGGCGCAAAGTACACGCTGGTGCCGGTATTGCGTTTGCCCACGGTGCCGACAATTTCCAGGTCGGTGGCTTTGTAGCCATCGGCGAAGGTCATCTGGTACTCGTTACCGTCGCGTTTGACCTTGACCCGAACCTGGGTCGACAAGGCGTTTACCACTGAAATACCAACCCCGTGCAGACCGCCCGAGAACTGGTAGTTCTTGTTCGAAAACTTGCCGCCCGCGTGCAGCTTGGTGAGGATCAGCTCGACACCTGACACACCCTCTTCGGGGTGGATGTCGACCGGCATGCCGCGCCCGTCGTCGCTGACTTCCAGCGAGTGGTCGGCGTGCAGGATGACGTTGACCGACTTGGCGTGCCCTGCCAGGGCTTCGTCGACACTGTTGTCGATGACTTCTTGCGCCAAGTGGTTCGGACGACTGGTGTCGGTGTACATGCCGGGGCGTTTGCGCACCGGGTCGAGGCCCGAGAGGACTTCGATGGCGTCGGCGTTATAAGAGCTAGCGCTGGGAGTGGCCATAGGGTCTCGTCGTTAGTCGTAAATGAAAAATAAGGGTCATTCGACGGGCGCCTTAAAGGGCCGCAAAGTCGATGGTTTGAAACTGTTGCGCAGCAATCCCGGCAAAACTCAGCAGCGCTGGCAATTGCAAGGCAAACCCCTGATAACTGTGATCGCCACCGGCCTGAATACGCAAGGCACATGCTGCGTAGTACTTTTCGGCGTGGCGGTAGTCCAGGGTTTCATCGGCGGTCTGCAACCACACTTGAATGCGCTGCGGGTCTTGCGGAGCCGACACTTCCAGTTCAGCCAAAGCTGTAACGTGGTCATGGGTCAGCTCCCAGGTCTGGCCGCTGTACAGGTTGGTTTGCGTCCCCAGATAGCCGTCAAACATCCGGTGCGGACTGACGGCAGGGTTGACCAGCAACGCCTTGAGGCCATGCCGCTCGGCCAGATACGTCGCATAGTAGCCGCCGAGTGAACTGCCAACCAGCAGCGGGCTGCCCAGCTCGCTGATTGCCGCATCGAGCTGCATCAGGGCCTGACGCGGGTGATGGTGCAAGGCCGGCACCTGCAACCGGTCATCAAGCCCCATTTGCTGCATCACTGACCTCAACTGCGTCGCTTTTTTCGACTCGGGCGCGCTGTTGAAACCGTGGATATACAAGATGGAACCCGACATGCCGTTACTCCCGAGAACAAATTCAGCCAGACGCAGCCTTGAGAAAGACGCGCAGTTTAGCCTGACTCGGGGTGAATGACTCGACCCATCATCTGTAAGTTTGTCCAGTACTCAATATTTACCCGCGCCATAGTCGGGTTCGAAGTCAAAGTGCGCCACACGCGACACGCCTGTCTGCAAAGTGCCATCAGGTTGCAGGCGCAGCCAGCGATAGCCGGGCGCCTCGGTGCTGACGTTGAAATCGGCGCTGTGAGGCGCGAACTGGAAGCAGGTCGAAGGCGTGGCCAGCAGCCTTAGCCCGTTGCGCTGCTGGTCGAAGGGCTGATGAACATGCCCCCACAGCACTGCTTTAACCTGCGGAAAACGGTCAATGACGGCCCAAAATGCCTCGGCGTTGAGTAGCCCGATCGGCTCGATCCATTCGCACCCCACCGCGACCGGGTGATGGTGCAGGCACACCAAATGATGGCGATCCGGGGCTTCGCTCAACGATTGCGCCAATAATTGAAGCTGGTTGTCTTCCAGATAGCCGTGGCTCTTGTTGACGACATTGGAGTGCAACAACGTGATACGCCAATTGCCGATATCGACACGCGGCTCCATCAAACGGCTTTGCACTGCGGCCGCCGCCATATGCTGGACATTGTCATGATTGCCAGGCAGCCAGCGTGCCACCGCCGCGAGCGGGTGGGTGGCCTGCCGAAAATACTGATACGCCGCAACGCTGCTATCCTGAGCCAGATCGCCGGTCGCCAGCAGTACATCGATAGACGGCTGCTCGGCGCGTACCAACGCAATCACCTGTTGCAGGCTTTGGGCGGTTTTGAGCCCTAACAGCGAGCCATCTGCATCAGCAAACAAATGGCTGTCGGACAGCTGCACCAGCAGCACCGGGTCGTCGGTGGTCAGCGTGGATACACTCGGCAAGGCAGCTCTCCCGGGAGGCGTCGATGAATGGCGCGATTATGCCACTGCGTCTTGCAGCCTGAACACCAGCTCGCACCGCGAACCCATGAATCAAAAGATCGCAGCCAGCGCCTACGGCCTAGCGCACTTGTGCGTATTCGTGACCGCACGCTAGGCAATGGCTCAACCACTCACCCAAAAACACATTGAGCTGGGCTTTTTCATCCGGCTGGTGCATGGCGTCGTTGGGGTAAGGATAGATGCTGCGAAAGCGGCGCGCGTGTTCGGCACCAATCACTTCGGCCATGCGAGCGTCGTGGTACACCTGCACCTGCAACTCTGGCACCGGCAGCCACGGCAAGCTATGTTCCTGGCGCACGCGCAACGTGCTGGTATACGGGCATTCGAGCATCACTTCGAGGGTCAGCACCCCGAGCATTTGATCACCCTGGGTCACGGCGATCCGCCGCGCGTCCGGCTGCTCGCGCATGTCGGGTAGCAAACGCATCAGGCGCGCATAGTTGGCTTCGCAAGCAGCCTGCAAGCCAATCAAGTCGACCCGATAACGGTCACGCCCCCCATTTACGACCATAGCCCCCTCACCTCCGCGCGATTAAGCGCCAGCCATTGCAAGGCAATAATGCTCGCCGCATTGGAAATCCGTCCATCTCGTACAGCTTGTAGCGCATCTTCGTACGCCCAAACTGTTACGCGGATATCTTCTGCTTCTTCTTCAAGCCCATGCAAGCCACCCACGCCTTCAGTGCTGCAACGCCCCAAAAACAGATGCACAAACTCAGTACTGCCGCCCGGTGACGGGAAGTAGCGGGTAATGGGCCATAACGAGGAGAAGGTCACGCCGGCTTCTTCTTCGCCTTCGCGGTGGGCCACCTCTTGCGGGTCAACCTCACCTTCCTTGTCGATCAGCCCGGCCACCAGTTCGATCAGCCACGGGGTATCGGTCTTGCCCATCGCGCCGACCCGGAACTGCTCGATCAGCACCACTTCATCACGTTGCGGGTCGTAGGGCAGCACACACACGACATCATGGCGCACAAACACTTCGCGACTGATTTCACAGCTCATGCCACCGGCAAACAGTTCGTGGCGCAGGCGCACGCGATCCAGTTGATAAAAACCTTTAAAACACTGCTCGCGCTTTACGATCTCGACTGTGCTGGGCGTGGCTCGGGTGATATCCGTCATGTAAAACCTCTTGCTGGCAAATGCTCGCCGGGGTGGCCCACGGCATCGCGCATCCTAACGCGCCTGCGCGCTGCGATGCAGCCCCTTTTCTGACACGGGGATAGACGGATCACCTGCAAACCAACTCTAATTGACACTATTGAGCTTAGTGGCGAACTGATGCCTTTGTGGGCAGTCGAACAACCATAATTTTTGCTTTTGTTTCGTTGATGAAGGACGACCATGTCACTTTTAAAGATTGCCTCCATGACCTGCATCGCCCTGACCCTGGGCGCCTGCCAAAGCGTGTTTCAAGCGTCTGCGCCAAAGCCGCTGGCCGTTACGCCCGATGCATCGGAGCAGCTCAAGGCCGGCTGCAAAGGCCAGGACTGCCCGCTGGTTAACATTGATACGGTGCATTTTGCGGACGAACCAAAGCTGGACGCGCTGATTGAAGCTCGCCTGCTGAAAATGACCGTCAACTCGCCGGAAGATAAATTGGCGCCGTCGCTCAATGCTTACCGTGAACAGTTTTTACGCACCGCGCAAAGCCGCTACAGCAGCTACTTGCAGGCCAAGGTACGTGAGCAGCATGACGGTCTGGTGATTGTCGAATTGTCGAGCTACCTGGACACCGGCGGCGCGCATGGCATGCCGGGGCGCGGGTTTATCAACTATTCGCGCAAAGACCAAAAAGAAGTGACCCTGCAGGACATGTTGGTGCCGGGCCAGGAAAAGGCCTTTTGGGCCGCAGGCAAAGTGGCGCACAACAACTGGTTAATCAGCACCCGCTTTGGCAATGACCCGGAATTCGTGAAGACCTGGCCGTTCCAGCAAACCCCGCACGTAGCCCTGCTCAAAGACAACGTGGTGTTGAAATACGATGTGTACAGCATTGCGCCGTACTCCGAAGGCCATGTTGAGCTGAAGATCCCTTATTCGCGTTTGAACGGGATTCTTAAGCCAGAGTGGTTCCCTGTTCAGGGCAAATAAACATCGCCCTCACCCTCCGGGAGAGGGTGAGGGTGAGGGTGAGGGGCTTTTAGCAGTAACGGCCCCTCACCCACTGCAACGCACCGGTCTGCAACACCATCAGGCAATACCGAGGAAAAACCACAGCCAAAACAGGTCGCGGTTTACATCACACTTTTTTGTACAGTTGGCTGCCTTCCTGCTTGAAGCGCTCGGCCTGTTCGGCAAGGCCTTTGGCAACATCGACGTCAATGGCGTCGATACGTTGGTTGGCGGCGTAGATGCGCACTTCCTGGGTGATTTTCATCGAGCAGAATTTCGGCCCGCACATGGAGCAGAAATGCGCGACTTTGGCCGAGTCCTTAGGCAGGGTTTCGTCGTGGTAGGAGCGCGCAGTGTCCGGGTCCAGGCCAAGGTTGAACTGGTCTTCCCAACGGAATTCAAACCGCGCCTTGCTCAACGCGTTGTCGCGAATTTGCGCACCCGGATGGCCTTTGGCCAAGTCCGCAGCATGGGCCGCAATCTTGTAGGTGATGATCCCGGTCTTCACGTCATCCTTGTTCGGCAAGCCCAAGTGTTCTTTAGGCGTGACATAACAAAGCATGGCGCAACCAAACCAGCCGATCATCGCCGCACCAATGCCCGAGGTGATGTGGTCGTAACCCGGCGCAATGTCCGTGGTCAGCGGGCCAAGGGTGTAGAACGGCGCTTCGTCGCAGCACTCCAGCTGCTTGTCCATGTTCTCTTTGATCAACTGCATCGGCACATGGCCCGGGCCTTCGATCATGCACTGCACGTCGTGCTTCCAGGCGATCTTGGTCAACTCGCCCAGGGTTTCCAGCTCGCCGAACTGCGCAGCATCGTTGGCGTCGGCAATCGAACCCGGACGCAAGCCGTCGCCCAGCGAGAAGCTGACGTCGTAGGCTTTCATGATTTCGCAGATGTCTTCGAAGTGGGTGTAGAGGAAGTTCTCTTTGTGGTGCGCCAGGCACCACTTGGCCATGATCGAGCCACCCCGGGACACGATGCCGGTCACCCGCTTGGCGGTCAGCGGCACGTAACGCAGCAACACACCGGCGTGGATGGTGAAGTAGTCGACGCCCTGCTCAGCCTGTTCGATCAAGGTGTCGCGAAACAGCTCCCAGGTCAGGTCTTCCGCCACACCGTTGACCTTCTCCAGCGCCTGATAAATCGGCACGGTGCCGATCGGTACGGGGGAGTTGCGGATGATCCACTCGCGGGTTTCGTGAATGTGCTTGCCGGTGGACAAGTCCATGACCGTGTCCGAGCCCCAGCGAATGCCCCACGTCAGCTTGGCCACTTCTTCTTCAATGGAGGACCCCAGCGCGCTGTTGCCGATGTTGCCGTTGATCTTCACCAAAAAATTGCGACCGATGATCATCGGTTCCAGCTCAACGTGGTTGATGTTGGCGGGGATGATGGCGCGACCGCGGGCGATTTCATCGCGGACAAATTCGGGGGTGATTTCCTTGGGGATGTTGGCGCCGAAGCTGTGACCGGCGTGTTGCTGGTCGAGCAAGCCCGCCGCCCGCGCCTCTTGCAACTTCATGTTTTCGCGGATGGCGACGTATTCCATCTCGGCGGTAATGATGCCCTGACGCGCATAGTGCATTTGGCTGACATTGACACCGGCCTTGGCCCGACGCGGATTTTTGACGTGGGCAAAACGCAGTTTGGTCAGTTCAACGTCGTCGAGGCGCATTTGCCCGAAGTTCGAGCTCAGCCCCGGCAGACGTTCGGTGTCCGCCCGGTCATTGATCCACGCTGATCGCACGTCGCCCAGCCCTTTGCGCACGTCAATCTGCACAGACGGGTCGGTATACGGGCCAGAGGTGTCGTAGATCAATACCGGGGCGTTGATTTCGCCACCAAAATCAGTGGGGGTCACATCCAGGCTGACTTCACGCATCGGCACCAGAATGTCGGGGCGCGAGCCCTGTACGTAGACTTTTTGCGAGCGGGTAAACGGCTTGACCGACTGCTCATCGACTTTTGCCGAGTCACTGAGATTGATCGCGTTTTTTGGTTTTGTACTCATCACGGCTCTCCAGACTGCATCCAGGCGGATTGTCGGAGGGAGAACCTGAAAAATGTACGGGTGCCCCCAAGGACTGGGTGCTGAGTGACGACCTCAAATGATTGCTCATTTTTTGAACAATCGATCCCGGACGGCACTCAAGAGGACTCGCCGGGTGACGAGAAATCTTGTTCCCTACGCAGGCGTTAACCTGATCAGGTTCAACGGGATCCGAAATTATTCGATCTCAGCCTCATAGCAAGGCACCCCGACAAGAACCCGGCCAGTCTAGACAAGAGTGACCCTGAACGCCAACCCCTGATTTTTTAACGTTACGTAAAGACGTACTAAGAGCATTGTTGCAAGGTGTCACGACTACTACACTCGCTACGTCTTGAAACCACGAGTCGGACTCGGGGGTTCATTTTCCGCATTCTTGAACTAGGGATCGCTCATGTTGCGCAAACTCTCACTGGCTGTCGCCGTGTCTTGGGCAACCAGCGCTATGGCGCTGGAGACAACGGCCCCGTTGGCCAGCCAAAATGGCCTGGTCAGCGTGTATCACGAAGCCGTTGATAACAACGCCGACCTGGCGGCGGCACGCGCCAACTACGCAGCACAAAAAGAAGTCGTGCCGCAGGCCCGCGCCGGTTTGCTGCCTAATCTGTCGGGCGGTGCCGAGTCGAGCAGTGTGCGCACCTCCATCGACCAGCCTTCGCTGACCACCACCCGCAGTGCCGTGGTGTATCAGGCGACCCTGGCCCAACCGATCTTCCGCATTGACCGCTGGTTCCAGCTCAAAGCCGCCGAGTCGGTCAACGAACAGGCCGCGCTGCAACTGTCAGCCACTGAGCAAAACCTGATTTTGCAAACCGCCGAGTCCTACTTCTCGGTACTGCGCGCCCAAGACACGCTGGCCGCAACCAAGGCTGAAGAAGCCGCGTTCAAGCGCCAGCTCGACCAGTCCCGCGAGCGCTTTGACGTGGGCCTGTCAGACAAGACCGATGTGCTGCAATCCCAGGCCAGCTACGACACCTCGCGCGCCAACCGGATTGTGGCCCAGCGCCAGGTCGATGACGCCTTTGAGGCGCTGATCACCCTGACCAACCGCCAGTACAACTCGATTGAAGGCATGCGCCACACGCTGCCGATCCTGCCGCCTTCACCCAACAACGCGAAAATCTGGGTTGAAACCGCAGCCCAGCAAAACTTGAATTTGCTGGCCAGCAATTTCGCCGTGGATGCCGCGCAAGAAACCCTCAAGCAACGCAAGGCCGGCCACGCGCCGACCCTCGATGCCGTGGCGCAGTACAAAACCGGCGACAACGACGGTTTTGGCCTGAGCAACCCCAATGCCTTGCAGCAGCGCTACAGCGGCGACGTCTCGCAACGCAGCATTGGCATTCAGTTGAACATTCCGATCTACAGCGGCGGGCTGACCAGCTCGCAAGTGCGTGAGTCGTACTCGCGGCTCGATCAAACCGAGCAACAGCGCGAAGGCTTGCGCCGCCAGGTGGTCGAAAACACCCGCAATCTGCACCGCGCGGTGAACACCGACGTCGAGCAGGTACAAGCGCGCAAGCAGTCGATCATCTCCAACCAAAGTGCGTTGGAAGCCACAGAAATCGGCTATCAGGTGGGCACGCGCAACATCGTTGACGTGCTGGACGCCCAGCGCCAGCTGTACAACTCGGTGCGCGACTACAACAACACTCGCTACGACTACATCCTCGACAACCTGCGCCTCAAGCAAGTGGCAGGCACGTTGAACCCAGGCGATCTGGATGCGTTGTCGCGCTATTTGAAAGCGGACTACAACCCTGACAAAGACTTCTTGCCCCCTGACCTGGCCCAAGCGGCGCAGGCCAATTTCCTCTCTCCGGCGAATTGACCCACGCCCTTCACTGGTTTTAACGCTAACCGCTATATCCAGATACCACCGCTCCTGGTGAGTTCAAGAGGTTAATACGGCATCGGTCGTGTGACCTCTTGGCTCTCAATACAGGAACGCCCATGTCTACAGTGACTTCAACTCCCTCTAAAGCAACACCGCTGGTCCCCGCGCAAAACGCCGTAAGGGCCCTTTTTTCAACGCCCCCATCCCTGGAAGCTGTCGCTCGCAAAATGCTGACAGACGCCATAGCGCAGCACTACCCCACGCTCAAGTTCAATCTCGCAATCACCCGTTTAGCGGTCCCTTTTGCCCATGGCGGGTGGGCCCTTCAGTCATTAATGACACGCGTCATGACCTACTTGGGCAGCGGAGCAGAACTGGACTTCAGCCCGATCAACGACAAAGCTTTTTACCTGACCGATAACGCGCCTGACGTGCTCGCCCCTGAAGAGGGTGAAATAGACATGAGCGTCATCGAAGGGTTGATCAAAGAGCTGAGTTGGCGCTTGCCCATTGGCTTGCAGAATGCGCTGACCGATTTCTGGGGTGAACCCTCAGACAACGGGGCTCACCGCTGGCAGTGGCTCAGTGATGTGCTTAAAGACACGCTGAGCATCAGGGCCTTTGAACAAGAAGATTTAACCGACAACGACCGCGATGCGCTTTATCAGGTTCTCAGTTTTCCCGAACGCGAGGAGCGAATACGCCAGTACGGTGAAAATGCTGTCCGCGCCTACTGGCTCAAATTGACGCTGGTGAACGCTGGCTCAACGTACTCAAAGCTGAGTTCACGCATCGTTTTTGCCAATACGGACCAGGTGCTGGAATACACACCGGGCAGCACCAGCCGCTCTTTTCAGGATATCGAGACCCTCAAGCAAAACTGGAGTGCTCAACTCCACCAACTGTATAGCGTTGAAGAAGTTCATTTCAAAAGCTTCGAACTGGATGGCAATGCGTTTGACGCCTGTGCCGCCGCCATCCTGAACCAGCAATTGATGGATCTGAGTTTGATCGTCCTGCCCGCTAAAACAGGCTGGCGGGCACTTGAAGCGGTTTACCTGAAGATAACTGACACGGCAGAGTTCTTTGCAGACGCGCCGACAGCTAACCCTGAAACATTACGAACGCTAAAAACTCGACTTCCGCAATGGCTGAGCAGCGCCTCAAAAACCAATCAAATCCTCTACCGCCAATACAGTCTGGCGTTATCACGCACCAAAAAAATCAATAAAGGAAAGACCTACCTCTCAGGCCTGTCCAGCCTCCACACCTATGCCGCCGATGTCCTGCAACGGCAGATGCTGCTTGATCAAAAAAAATTCGAGCCAGAATCACCCACTCAACCGGTCGAGGGTGTATTTCAGGCCGATGATATTGAGCTGACTTATTTGAAAGCGGCAGGCTTACCCGGCGCAACAGGCATCACTGAACCGGTCACCCTCACCCTGACCGAATTGGCGGTGAAGAACCTGCAAGGTATTCCCAAAGACCAAATGACCCTGCGCCACCGCCAAGGTTTCAACCTGCCTGCCTGGCTGACCCCTGACTACATAACGCGTCGCGGCGGCTTGATAGAGCAAGCTGACATCGGCAAGGCTTATCTCGAACGTGTTGAAAGCGTGCTGTTGAGTGATACAGACGATGCAAAAGCCCGCGAAAGACTTTTTGCACAGCAGATACGTGCACAACTGCCCTTAGAAGCACTTGAATTGAGCCTCAAGCAAGAAAATGGCTTTACGGCACAGGGCGCCCGCTATATGGCTGCCATCGTGCAAAGTACCCCTGAGGGCCGAAAGATCAATGGCACAACCGTGGTGATCAGGCATCTGGGGCTGCTGCGCCAAACAGGGGCCTCACCCGACATCGTCGCCAATATGTTCATTATTGAATCCAGCGATCTAGAGGACGGCCCACACATTTTGTACCGGCCCTTTTATTCGCCATCGCTGCTTGAGTTTTCCACACGCGCTGCACTGCTGGACGCAATTGCCCAACCGGGGGCATTACAAAACAGTGTATTGATCTGGCTGAACGATATTGCCCGTCCCATTTACGAAAACGGGGGGTTCAAGGAGCCCCACTTCATCCGCTTCGGGCTGGGCAGCGAATTCGCGCCTCTGGAGGCCCCCGAGCCCGCAATGCTGGTCACCAATGGCACGAGCAACGAGTTGCTTCAATTCCTGAACAACGGTCAGTTGATGCAATTCCTTTATGGCAACAATGCCCGGGCGATGGTGGCGCTGGCTGACGCTGAGTCAATATCCAATAGTGAACGCCGATGGAGCGTTTTTCTCGAGGGTGCGAGCCTTGTCGTGAACACACTGTTAGTGACACCCGTGCTGCCCCCTCCTATCATGCTGACGGCAGGTTTGCTCAGCGTAATGAATGCTGTCAGTCAAGACATTCCCGCCCTTGCCAGTAATGACACAACCGTGCGGGAGTTGGCAGCCGCCGATGTGTTGCTCAACGTAGGCATGTTGTTATTTCACCAGGCGATCAACGCCTTGCCCCGTTCGCATGTATTGCCCGAACACGTTCCCGGCCTGGTCATACAACCGTTCGCCCCCCCGCGAATAGCTGAACAGTGGCCTGAACCACCCACGCCAAAAGTCATCCCGGGAACCATTTCGCTTCCTGGCGAGCCCCCGAATACCGAAAGTACGTTACTGGATTTCAGTTTTTTTAATGCCCGTAATCGTCTGACGACCAGTCAAAAAGAACTGCTCGCGCAGTTCAAAGTTCCAGCCCCCGAAACACGCCCTCCAGCAGCCACCAGCGGCATGCACAAAGGGCAATTTTACTTTGATCAGAAGTGGCATGTCTTGATTGAGCAGGAACTGTACCCCGTTGATATGGATCCTGACGGGGCTGCGGTGATCGTTGGCGCATCGGATATCAACCATCATGGCCCCGCCGTGAGATCCGACAACAACGGCAACTGGTCGCTGGATTTACGCCTACGATTGTTAGGTGGAATGCCACCCAAACGTATCGCCGCCTACCAGCAAAAAAAATCCGCCCGTGTTAGCGAACTGCAGAGTGAGTGGCAGGCTTTTTTCAAACAAGAAGAACCCTTGCATAAAGCTGTCGACATCACGCAATCGGCAATGATAAAAGCCAAAAATGACCCGCGCTTTACCCCTGAGCAGTTGGCTTCACTGGGTGAAAAATTTGATAACGCGCTGCAAAAACAACGCAGTGCCTATCAGCAACTGCTGGAAAGCAACAAAGAGCGCATTGAATTGCAGATCCCCTTCCATGAACGGATTGTGATCTCCCTGCTACAAAAGCTGAGCGACAATCTGGTTAAGTCTTTGGCGCGCTCTGCATACAAGCAGGCCGATCTGCTCAAAGCATGGCCGCAATTCGCACGACCTGGCTTGGAAATGGAGCAAGCAAGTGAGGCAGACCCAGTAGGCTTCATGCAGTTCATCAGAGATGAAATTGCCATTAATGAACAGACTATTCAGTATCTTGAGCTCAGAAACAGTTACATCAATCAGTTATTAAACTTAAGCCCCGCAGGTGCGGAGGCGGCTGAGCAGATAACGTCCACATTCTCCAGAGATGAACATACCCCCCTGACTCTGAAGTCCTTCCAGCTTAGCTGTTTGAAGCTGGCCAGCTCCAAGCCCTCGGCGAACATTCTTGCCGAGGACAGCCTGGACCATGCCATAGACCCGCTCAGAGAGCATATTCACACCCACAACGAACTCAATACCCTGGATGTCGACGCCAGTAAGCGACTTGAAGTACTGGACAGCCTGACCCTGCATTACGGTCAGGCTCTGGATGCAATCCAAGGGATTGGTCTCATCCATGAGTCAGAGCTTGAACTCGACTACTTCAACACGCTTCGCCAACTGCTTGAAGACTTCTATCAAGACGTGACCCTGCAATTGGCAGCAGAGATCAAGCCCCCTGCAAAACCGAGTAGAAGCGCCCGCATACGCAGACCTTCCGCACGGGCAAAAGCGCAGAAAAAAGTGATCAGTGTGCGCGGCAAAGGCAAGCTGATCGGTGAGGTGAAGGCTCCAGGCCAGGAATGGCCGATAGAGGTCATTGAAGTCCGTTCCGATTACGACAACCAATTGCTGTCAACCTACTCGCAACACGGCGAGGAGTGGGTGGCCATCGAGACAGTCACTACGCCCACGCCCATAGAACGTCGTGCACTGAATATCATCAGAGGTGATGCTCGCCGGTACCTGGACAGGGTTGACGACAATCTGGGCAAGGCCAGGCAGTACAAAGCACTGTGTCGTCACCCCGAAGAAATTGAAGAACTCCTCAGCCAGCAGGCCATTAAGCTCGACAAACTTGCCACCGAACTGCACTTTAGCGTGCAGGCTCAACCCCCCTCCGTACGCGCACCTAACGATCAAATCCTGATCGACAACCTGCGAAGTGCTTATCGACGCATGTTGACCGAGGGTCAAGAATTGCGCCTGCAATTGAGCCTTGAATTACCGCCTACCCATGGCAACTTGCAACACTTGTTGGACAAAAAACGCGTACAACTTGCGAAACTCGGCAAGCGTTTCCAGCTAAAAGGTGAGCGTAAAGATTTTATTCAAGAGTACGCGGTCAATGACCGGCGAGGCGCGCCCTTGTGGTATGCCCACTTTCATTACCCTGCGGCGGATACCCCCAAGCAGGACTATGCCATTGCCCACCTTAAAACCCGGGCGCAGCGAACACTCAGTTACTACTCGCAACTGGCAGAAGCACAAAACGGGCAAGCCATCGTGAATGTTCATCGCGGCCAAATAGGTAAATCACTGGCGCAGGAATGGTTTCTCCCACTAAGCGATTAAGCAACATCATCTTGCCGGTCGATGGCTCAGCGTGAAATGAGGAGCGCCAAGCTATCGAGCAACCGTTGTAAAGCACCTTGATTGGTTTGCATCACTTTCAATCCGGCCTCACCCATTTGCTGTGCATCGTGTGGTAATTCAAAGAGACGCTGCACCGCAATGGCCAGGCCGTGGGCATCATCTACCTCTTCCAGCGCGCCCGCCTCACGTAACAAGGCGGCGATTTCAAGGAAATTGAACAGATGCGGCCCGCTCAATACGGGCTTGGCCAAGGCCGCCGGCTCTAACAGGTTATGACCGCCATTTGGCACCAAACTGCCACCGACAAATGCACTGTCAGCCACCGCGTACAGAAACAGCAGTTCGCCCATGGTGTCACCCAGCAGCACATGGGTATGTGAATTCACCGGCGCGTTGGCAGAACGTCGCGCTGTGACGAAGCCTTCGCTCTGGCACAGCGCAAACACGTTATTGAAACGCTCGGGATGACGGGGGACCAATATCAGCAGCGCATTCGGATAACTGGCAAGCAACTGACGATGTGCCGCGAGAACGATTTCGTCTTCGCCTTCATGGGTGCTGGCGGCAATCCATACGGGCCGCTCCTGTGCCTGCCAGTGTTCGCGTAACGCTCGGGCTTTGATCAGCAGTTGCGGGTCAATGGTCAGGTCAAACTTGATCGAACCTGTGACCTGGACACACTCGGGCTGTGCGCCCAGTTGGCGAAAGCGTTCGGCTTCGGTTTGGGTCTGAGCGGCGATCAAACGCATCTCTTGG
Organism: Pseudomonas weihenstephanensis; assembly: GCF_016812185.1. Classification (NCBI taxonomy): domain Bacteria; kingdom Pseudomonadati; phylum Pseudomonadota; class Gammaproteobacteria; order Pseudomonadales; family Pseudomonadaceae; genus Pseudomonas; species Pseudomonas weihenstephanensis. Next base: position 213,390 of record NZ_JAAEBV010000004.1, read on the forward strand.
AGCATTGGTCGGGTCAAACTGGCAAAGCGAGCGTAGCCTTTGGCCGAGCGTGCAGAAAGGCGCGCATTGGCCAATGCCACAGGAATGCCGCGCTTGGCGCACTGGTGGATGTGGTTAGGCCAGAGTTCGGTCTCCATGATGACGGCCAGCTTGGGCTGCACACGCGCCAAAAAGCGCGCGGCCGCCCACGGCAAATCGTAAGGCAGGTAGCAATGCTGAATGCGCGGTTCGTCGGCGAACAGGGCTTGAATACGCTCTGAACCTGTCGGCGTCATGCACGTCACCGTAATGGGCAACTGTGGATAACGCGTGAGCAACGCCCGAATCATCGGCGCCGCGGCAATGCTTTCCCCCACAGACACCGCGTGTACCCAAATCCCGCCCGGTTGCAGCGTGGGCAGGTTCAACGCAAAGCGCTCGCCTATTCGCTTGGCGTACGCAGGCGCCTTGCGCGCTCGCAGCCACAACCGAATCGCCACCAGTGGTAGCCCCAGATGAAACAACAAGGTGTACAGAGTTCTATTCATGGGCGCGGAGTTTACTTGAAAACGACACGCACAATGATGGCACCGAACACGACCATCGCCCGGCGATATAAAAAAGGCTACACACTTTTACAACCTCTAGAATGCCTTGCTGTTAAATTGCCTCGCCTCATATTCAGGACCTCATCATGAACGCTTACTACTACTTGGCCATCGCCATTTGTGCCGAAGTGATTGCCACCGTATCGATGAAAGCGATCAAGGGTTTGAGCACCCCCCTGCCACTTGTCCTCGTGATTGCCGGTTACGCCACCGCCTTCTGGATGCTGACACTGGTGGTGCGCACCATTCCCGTAGGCGTTGCCTACGCAGTGTGGGCCGGTATGGGGATTGTGATGGTGAGCATCGCGGCCTTATTCATCTACGGCCAAAAACTCGATGTACCCGCCATCTTGGGCATGGGTTTGATCGTGCTGGGCGTGGTGGTCATTCAGTTGTTCTCCAAAACCGCCGGCCACTGAAACACGCCCCTCCTGTAGCAACTGCCTGAGGGGCGCAGCCTCGCGCAGCACGGATCTAGCTGCGACAGGGAAAAGGCCAGGTTGAGGATCAGGCTGTATACTCCCGGCCTTGTCTTTGAACGCTGAGGTCGCCCATGCCATCTGTTATTTCCACCGACGTGCTGATTGTCGGCGCGGGTATTGCCGGCCTCTGGCTCAATGCACGCCTGCGTGCCCAAGGGTTTTCGACCCTGGTGGTCGAGCGCGAAAGCCTGGGCGGCGGCCAAAGTGTGAAGTCTCAAGGGATCATTCACGGCGGCGCCAAATATGCGTTGCACGGCGCGCTGACTGGCGCATCCGAAGCCATTGCCGACATGCCGCGTCGCTGGCGCGAAGCCCTGGCCGGTGACGGCGAGCTGGACTTGAGCGGCGTACGCATTCTTTCCCAAGCCCACTATCTGTGGTCACCGGGCACGCTGGCTGGCAACCTCACCAGTTTTTTTGCCAGCAAAGCCGTGCGCGGCCGCGTGGATCAGGTCAAGGGCGATCAATTACCGCCTGCGCTGCAAGACCCGCGCTTCAAGGGCAAGGTCTATCGACTGGCCGAACTGGTGGTCGACGTACCGAGCCTGATCGAACGCCTGGCAACGTTGGCGGGCGATGGCCTGTTGGCCGGGCACATCATCGAACCGTTGTTTGCGAACAACGAACTGGTGGGCCTGCGGGTCGACGGCCGCGAGATTCATGCGCAGCGCATTGTGTTCAGCGCGGGTGCCGGGAATGCCGAGTTGCTGGCGAGCGCCGGTATCAGCGTGCCCGCCCAACAGTTGCGACCTCTGCACATGGTGCTGGTCAAAGGGCCGACTCTAAAACCCTTGTACGCCCACTGCCTGGGGGGCGGCCCCAAGCCGCGCATCACCGTGACCACGCACCCGGCAGCCAATGGCGAGTGGGTGTGGTATTTGGGCGGTGACATCGCTGAAGCCGATGGCGTGGCCCGCGAACCTGGCGAGCAGATCGCCGTGGCGCAAAAAGAGTTGGGCCATTTGCTGCCGTGGGTCGACCTGAGCCAGGCGCAATGGGCGACGTTACGGGTCAATCGCGCTGAGCCAGCCCAATCAGGCCTTGTGCGCCCGGACAATGCATTCCTCGCCGACCAGGGCCGCCTGCTGGTGGGTTGGCCCACCAAGCTGGCGCTGGCACCTGACTTTTCGGATCGCGTGCTGCAAGCACTGGAACATGACGGCATCAAACCGGGCCAGCCCCCTGCCCTGCCTGCTGATTTGCCGCGCCCTGCACTGTGTAAAACCGCGTGGGAGCAATTGCTGCCATGAGCCAGGCGACTTTGCACGACCTGCATCGCCCACTGGGCAGCACCGGCCTGTTCGTCTCCCCACTGGGGTTGGGCACCGTCAAGCTGGGCCGTGATCAAGGGGTGAAGTACCCCAGCGGCTTTCAAATCCCGGATGACGACGACGCGCGCAGGCTGCTCAAGCTGGCGCGTGATATGGGCATCAACCTGATCGACACCGCGCCCGCCTACGGGCGCAGTGAAGAACGCCTTGGCCCGCTGCTGCGCGGCCAACGTCAGGACTGGGTGATCGTCAGCAAAGTCGGCGAAGAGTTCGTCAACGGTGAATCAAGCCACGACTTCAGCGCGCTCCACACACGGCGCTCGGTCGAACGCAGCCTGCAACGTTTAGAAACGGATTTCATCGATCTGGTACTGGTGCATTCCGACGGCAATGACCTGGCGATTCTCAATGAATGTGAGGTTTACCAAACGTTGGCCGAGTTAAAGCGTGAAGGTAAGATTCGTGGTTTTGGCTTGTCGGGCAAAACCGTAGAAGGCGGCCTTAAAGCCCTGGAAACCGGTGACTGCGCGATGGTCACGTACAACCTCAACGAGCAGGCCGAAAAAACGGTGATCGACTACGCCGCCGCTCACGGCAAAGCGATTTTGGTCAAAAAAGCCTTGGCCAGTGGCCACGTCTGCTTAAGTCCGGGGGTGGACCCGGTGCGCGCCAGCTTCGAACTGGTGTTTGGCCATCACGGGGTTGCCAGTGCTATTGTCGGCACCATTAATCCTTTGCACTTGGCCCATAACGTGGCAACTGTTGCGCAGGTGCTGCGCAAATCCTGATGCCGCCCACGCGGCCGACCCCGACGCAAGAAGGAGCCGACATGCCGCGTTCACTCATCCGCAAGAACCCCAGCGACTTCAAAACCTTGCCGCTGTTCGTCGAAGCCACGCCTGAGGGCCTGAGCTATCAAAGCGTCGGCATGCCGCTCAACTTTGCGCAAACCCTGCAAAAGCGCCGACAGGTCAATGTGACCGACACCGAGCGTTTTGGCCTGGAGCTGGCGAACCTCGGCGTGTCCGTACGCCTGACGCTGCAATGGCAAGGCCGTGATTATTGGGTGCTGGTGCGCCAACGGCGTCAGGACCGTGGCGACGTAGTACTCAAACTGATCTCAGGCTACGTGCCGGCCCACGAGGTGAATCTACCGTTGCATACGGCCATTCAGGAGGTGGCTGAAGAGTGCCTGCTCGAAACCCCGGAAGGCTGGCTGGGAGGTCGTTTTAATGAGACATGGCTTCCAGCGCCCTACATCAGCGCACTGCATTACCGCGAAGCGCTGCCTTTTCGCCTGACGCCCAACTCAGGCGCGGCGCGACCCGTACGGTGTGGCAGCCAGCCTTTGCTCGAACGCCCCAGAGCGTATGTGCATTTACCCACTGCGTCCCTGCAACTGATCTATGACCTGCGCCTTGAAGTGCCCAAAGAAGCCAAATCGTTGAGTTTGTTTCATGTCGATGAGCGTTTGGAGGGTGATCAATTGGTCGCCCGGCTGGATCGCAAGCGACCTGATTTGTACCTCATCCCCCTGACAGACGGCCAGCCGTGCGCCGAGTTGTACACCCTGAGCAAAGACCGCTTACAAGCTGCCAGTACACGCGGACTGTATTTGGCGGAGAGCTTTGCGCCGCAGGACGGCTGGGTGGTGCGCGATGAGCGGATTCGCTGGAAGGACTGGCTCAAACAGCAGGGCTTGAGCGAAGCGGGTAAAGAGTCGCGGCTCAAGCGCTTGACGGGAAAGGCACGGCAGATATTCAGGAAGGTGGTGAAAACCAAAAGCCCCTCACCCTAACCCTCTCCCGGAGAGAGAGGGAATTGAGCATGTTGATGCGTGATTTTGCACAAGACGTTAGCCCTGATCGTCTCGATCAGCCCACTCTCGGTTGGGGTGAGGGCAAGGCGGTCATCACTGACCGCGAATCTTCTCGACGATGGCCGTGGTCGAGCTGTTCTCAACCAGACCCAGCACTTTCACTGTTCCACCATAAGACGCCACGATGTCAGCACCCACCACTTGGTCGATGCCATAGTCACCGCCTTTGACCAGCACGTCAGGCTTGACCTGAGCCAGCAGGTTTTCCGGTGTGCCTTCGGGAAAGCTGATGACCCAGTCCACCGCGCCCAGTCCGGCCAATACCGCCATGCGCCGGTCGACACTGTTGATCGGGCGACCCGGGCCTTTCAAGCGACTCACAGAAGCGTCATCGTTAACCGCAACGATCAAGCGATCACCTTGGGCACGCGCCTGTTCCAGATAGGTCACATGCCCCGCGTGCAGGATGTCGAAACAGCCGTTGGTGAAGACGATTTTCTCGTTGTGAGCGCGTGCGTCGTCGATGGCCAGCAGTAGCTGATCGAGGCTCAAGACACCGCGCTCCGAGCCTTCTTCGCGCTGTATGGCACGGCGCAGTTCCGGGGCGCTGATGGCCGCCGTGCCCAGCTTGCCCACCACAATACCCGCAGCCAGATTGGCCAGCGCTACGGCGTGGGGGAGCTCTTCACCCGCAGCGATGGCCGCGGCCAGCGTAGAGATCACGGTGTCACCCGCGCCGGTCACGTCAAACACTTCACGCGCACGCGCAGGCAAGTGCATGGCCGCAAAATTTGGGCGCAACAAGGTCATGCCGTGCTCGCCACGCGTCACCAGCAATGCCCCCAAATCGAGGTCAGCCATCAATTTGGCCCCCTTGGACACCAGCTCGGCTTCATCGGCGCAACCGCCGACGATGGTTTCGAACTCACTCAGGTTTGGCGTAATCAGGCTGGCTCCCCGGTAGACCGAGAAGTCCTTGCCCTTGGGGTCGGCCAGCACCGGGATGCCTTTGGCGCGTGCGGCCTGGATCAGCACCTGGTGGTTTTTCAACGCACCTTTGCCGTAGTCCGACAACACCAGCACCTTGATGCCTTCAAGCAAGCTGTCGACTTCGGCGCCCAGTGCCAATGCATCCGTGGCAAAGGGTTCTTCAAAATCAATACGCAGCAGTTGCTGGTGACGGCTCATGACCCGCAGCTTGACGATGGTCGGCTGGTGCGCAATGCGCTGGAACAGTGCACGAACACCCGCGCCTTGCAGGCTGTTGGCCAGGCTGTCGGCGGCTTCGTCGTCACCGGTCACGCCCACCAACGAGGCAGGTGCACCCAGTGCAGCAATGTTGAGCGCAACGTTGGCAGCACCGCCCGGACGGTCTTCGATCTGCTCGACTTTGACCACCGGCACTGGCGCTTCAGGGGAAATCCGTGAGGTTCCGCCATGCCAATAACGGTCGAGCATGACATCGCCTACCACCAAGACAGGGGCTTGATCGAATCGCGGCATGGACAACTTCATGGAGAACCCACATACAAAATGAACAGGGGCGCGATATTAACACAGGGTGAACGCTGGTCAGTTCACGGTATTAATCGCAAGGAATGAGAATCAGACGTGACTTACAAAACCTGCGCTCACTGACACACAGGTCTGTGCAGGAGATGGGCGAACCCACCTCCTGCACAGGATCAGGCGATGTCGCCAGACGCCAACGGCGCATCAAGCCCCAAAGAGTGCAGGCGAGCGTAGTAACCGTTTTGCGCCAACAGCTCGGCATGGGTACCGCGCTCAACGATCTGGCCCTGGTCCATGACCAGGATCATGTCGGCTTTTTCGATGGTCGAAAGACGGTGCGCAATCACCAGGGTGGTGCGGCCTTTCATCACATGATCCAGTGCGGCCTGAATGTGACGCTCGGACTCGGTGTCGAGTGCCGAGGTCGCTTCATCCAGAATCAGCAGCGGGGCATTTTTCAGCAAGGCGCGGGCAATCGCCAGACGCTGGCGCTGCCCCCCCGAGAGCAATACGCCGTTTTCACCGACCTGAGTGTCCAGGCCCTGGGGCAGTTGCTCGATGAAGTCCATCGCATAGGCGTCGCGCGCAGCCTTCTCGATATCGGCCCGCGGCGCGCCTGCCAGGTCACCGTAGGCAATATTGTTGGCCACGGTGTCGCTGAACAGAGTGACGTGCTGGGTCACTTGCGCAATATGACGACGCAGATTGAGCAGGCGGTACTGCTCGATATCAATGCCATCGAGCAGAATTTCACCCGAGGTGTGATGGTAAAAACGCGGAATCAGGTTGGCCAGCGTTGACTTGCCGCTGCCCGAACGCCCCACCAATGCCACCATCTGGCCCGGCTCGGCAATGAACGACACATCCTTGAGCACCTGGCGATCGGTGTCCGGGTAGGTGAAGTTCAGGTTGCGCACCTCAAGGCGACCGCTGACGTGGTCGCGCTCAACGGTGCCGGTGTCGACTTCCGGTTTTTCGTCCAGCTGTTCGAAGATGCTCTCAGCGCCCGCCACACCCTTCTGGATCGTGGAGCTGACTTCGGACAATTGACGAATCGGCTTGGGCAGCAGGCCCGCCAGGGTGATGTAGGCAATCATGTCGCCCGCCGAAGCGTCGCCGCGCATGTACAGCACCAAGAACATCAGAATGCCCATGGCCACGTAGATCACCAGTTGCAGCATCGGCGTGTAGATCGCCCCGGTACGGGTCATGCGCAACTGTTTATCGGTGTTGCTCTGGCTGGCTTTCAGAAAGCGTTTTTGCTCGTAGGTTTCGCCGCCGAAGCTGCGCACCACGCGATAACCCTGGATGGTTTCCGAGGCCACGTGGGTGACGTCGCCCATCGCTACCTGAATCTTCTTGCTCTGCTTGCGAAATTTCTTGCTGGCCGTGCTCACCATGACCGCGATCAGCGGCAGGATAGCGATCATCACCAGCGTCAGGCGCCAGTTCATCCACAGCAACGATGCAAACAGGAACACCACGGTCATGCCTTCGCGGATGACGACCTTGATCGCATCGGTGGCAGCACCGGTGACCATGGTCACGTTGAAGGTGATGCGCGAAATCAGATGGCCTGAGTTGTGTTTGTCAAAATAGCGGTTAGGCAGCACCAGCAGGTTGTTGAACAACTGAACCCGCAGGTCGTGAACCAGTCCTAAAGACACCTTGGCCAGGAAGTAGTTACCCAGGAAGGAGCCCAAGCCTTGCCAGGCCGCGATCAGCACGATCAATAGCGGCACCGCTTGCAGCAGGCGCAAGTCGCGCAAGTACGGCACAGACGGGAACAGCACCGCATCCGGGTTGGACAGGCCGTCAACAAAGTACTTGAGGATGTAACCCAGCATGGGCTGAGTGGACGCAAAAATGAGGAAGCCGACAATACTCAGCAGAAACAGACCGATATAAGGCCGGACATAACTGAGGAGGCGCAGATAGATCTTCAAGCTCGATTCGCTTGAGCTGGGGCTGGATTCGGTCATATCACGCGACAGTTGTGAAAAAAGGTTGCTGACTTTATCACAGCTTCTCTGGTGTACTGCCAGCCGGTTGGGACAAGGTCTCACAGGACGCCTAAAACGACATTAAATGGCCATTAAGTTAATATGACCATCCAAAACCTGGAATGAACCTTTCAGCATGCAATTCAGTTACTTGAGCTACTCAAAACATCGGATGTTCGATTTCATTTGCCTGTGGCTACTGCCAATCGGGCTTTTTTTGCTTCTATCTGATTTGTATTTTGTGCCTGACCGCAGCATCCATCACAAACTGTATTACGGTTTATTCAGCATTCCGACGTTGATTGCCCTCCTGCTGCGTCCGCGGGAGATGAAAACGCTGTTGCAGGAACCCCTGATCCTGGGCCTGCTGGCGTTTATCGGCTGGTCAATGTTCACGCTGATATGGAGCCCCACCGCCGACAGCGCACTTGGCCTGCTCAAGCCGCCGCTGCACATTTTGATGTTGTTTCTGGGCTGTTCTCTGTTGGTCAAATACCGCAGTGAAAGCCTGCAACCGATATTCTTTAGCGCCGCCGTTATCGCGATGCTGATCACGCTGTATAACCTCTACGTGTTTGCCGGGGAGTGGTCGCCCGACATCCCCGAGCAACGCATGATTGGCGCCGGCGCCTTCGATAACCCGTTGCTCAGTTCCCACGCCTTCGGCTTTTTCTGCATCTATTGGCTGACGCTGGGCATGACCAGCAAGCGCAAGGCCATCGTCATGGCGGCGGCACCTGCGTTTCTCATCATGTTTGCCGCCTTGCTGGCTACAGGTTCGAGAACGCCGCTGGTGGCGGTTGTCCTGAGCATGGTCTGGCTCAGCTTCATATGCTGGAATCGCCGCTCTCTGGCCTTGATCGGCATGCTCACAGCAGGCGCCGTGGTGGTGCTCGCGCTGTTCTCAGAGATGATCTTTCTTCGCGGCAGCTCGTTCCGGCTGGACATCTGGCGCATGGCGCTGGAGCTGATCGCGCAACGACCGTTTGTCGGCCACGGGTATGAAGCACCTTTGGCGTTTGATGTGCCGCAAGTGGGTTACACCCTGAGTGAGCCGCACAACTTCGCCCTGGGCGTGCTCTATTACGTTGGCATCATCGGTTTCATTCCGTGGGCGTTCATGCAGGTGTGGGGGCTTTACAGCAGTTGGCGCCAGCGCGTTAACCCTTTGTTCATTCTGGCTTCTGCCTGGCTGGTGTACGGCATCGGCGCCGCGTTGACCGAGGGCGGGGGAATCTTGCCGCGACCTAAAGAACACTGGTACTTGCTGTGGATTCCACTGGCACTGATCGCCGCGTTAAGCATTAGCCAACGCCTCAAGACCTTGCTCGACCGCCCCGTGAAGCGCCTGAACAACACTGACTACAGTGCGCTGCTAACCCATGCAAAAGTGATCGAGGAAGACGGTCTGGGGCCCAAAGTTCTGCGCCTTGAGAACGGCAGCTTCCTGAAACTGTTTCGCGAGCGCCGCAGCTATACCTCCGGCAGCTTCAACCCCTACTCCCAGCGTTTTGCCGTCAACAGCGAACGCTTGCAAGCGATGGGTGTTGCCGCCCCCAGGATTCTCGACCTGTACCTGTTTGCCGATGGCAGCAGCGGGGTGTTGTATCAGCCATTGCCGGGGCAAACGCTGCGCCAGGTGATGCAGTCGATGGGTTCGGGCGCCATGCGCCAGGCACTGGTGGAGCGCTTCGGCAAGTTCCTGGCACTGCTGCACGACAAGGGCGTTTACTTCCGCTCGCTGCACTTGGGTAACGTGTTGCTGATGGACGATGGCGAGTTTGGTTTGATCGACATCGCCGACCTGCACGTCTATCCGTCTTCACTAAGGCTGGCCTTGCGTCAACGCAACCTGCGCCACATGCAGCGTTACCCCGAAGACCGCCGCTGGCTGTTTGAAGAACAGCTGCAAGCGTTACTCGACGGTTACGCCGCCCTGGCCCCGCCGATTGCGGTAGGCCGCCTGAGGCAACAGATAGAACAGCTGGGCCGCACTGAGAGCACTGTCAGTTGAGCCTGGGGAGCAACAACCCGCTCTGGGCCGTGATCGCATACGCACTGGCAATCACCACTTCAGCATTGTTGCTCCGCTTCTTTCCGCGTCTTCAGCGCAGCGTGCAACACACAGGGCAACAGCGCTTTAGCAGCGTCGATGGCTTGCGCGGCTATCTGGCGTTCGGGGTGTTCGTCCACCACACCGCCATCACCTGGCTCTACCTGCACACCGGCGTGTTTGACGTCCCCAAGAACTATTTCTACGCACAAATCGGCCTGGCCAGTGTTGCGCTGTTTTTCATGATTACCGGCTTCCTGTTCTGGGGCCGCCTTATCAAACATGGCCGGCATCACGACTGGCTGGCCTTTGCCGTATCGCGCATTTTCCGCCTGTACCCGCTGTACCTGCCGCTATTGCTCGTCGTTATTCTCTGCGTGTTTTACCTGCAAGGCTGGACCTTCGAGGATGAACCGCTGGTGGTCGCCAAACAGGTTCTGGCCTGGCTGGTATTCGAGCGCCCCGACATCAACCAGTACCCGCAAACCGGCATGCTGATTTCCAATGTCACTTGGACACTGGGCTACGAGGTGTTCTTTTACCTGGCATTGCCGCTGTTCGGGATGGTGTTTGTGTACCGCAAAAACTGGAAACAGGCCGTGCTATGCCTGCTGGGCGTTTATGCCCTGTATCAGGTGGTCGGCTGGGAGCATTCGCTGAAAAAACACATCCTGATGAGCTTTCTCGGCGGCATTGCGGCGGCTTATTGGGTGCGTCGCCCACAGTGGGTGGCGTGGGGACAGACCCGTCTGGCAGCCTGCATCGCCTTGATGCTGTTGGTCGTGGTGCTGTTCATGTTCCGCAAGAGCTTCGCCACAGCGCCACTGCTGCTGTTGACCGTGTTCTTCTGCATCGTGGCCTCGGGCAACACCTTGTTTGGTGCCCTCACGCTGCGCAGCATCCGCTGGATGGGCGAAATCAGCTACAGCACTTACCTGCTGCATGGTCTGCTCATTTGGCTGTTGATGCACCGCCTGCCAGTGGTGATGCAGTGGGACATCCAGCAACCGCTGGTATTTGTTGCATTGGCGGCGGTCGCCAGCAGTTTACTGATCGTGATCAGCAGCCTGACGTTCTTGTTTATCGAGCAGCCCGGCATGCTCGCGGGCAAGAAGACGGTGCGCTGGCTACGTCAGCGCACCCCTCTTGAAACATCCGACCCCGTAAAAGACGACGCTTGATACTCAGTCTTTTTCCAGCGGCGAAAAGTACAGACGCCCCAGGCCGCGCCAGGTTTTACCGGTCCAGTGCTTGAACGGAATTTGCTTGAGCAGTTCGCGCGCCAGACCACGGTCCCGGTTCGAGGTTTTCAGGAACATCGAGTTCAGGAACTTGTAACGCACTTCGTCATACAGCGGGTGATCGCTGAACAACGCATAGATGCGCAAAATGCTGTCGATCATGAACCGGTGGTTTTTGTACGAGTTGGTGGCGTGCTTGCGGTACTGCGCCATCACCACACTCAAACCGTCGATAAAGTACCCGGCGTGGGTGATCTTCAGCTCGATGTACAAGTCTTCCAGACGAATGCTCGGGTCAAAACCGCCCACCTTGTCCAGCGCTTCACGACGAATCATCAGCGTGGTCGCGGGCGGGTAAGGTTTGCGCTCCAGAAACATGTCATCGAAGTCCAGGCGACGGAACGGCACATCACGCCGCTGGCGCTTTTCGGGGTACAGGTTGCCCTCGGCGTCGATCAGTTCGATATTGCCCGCGCAAATGCCGACCTCGGGCTTGCCGTCCATGTACTCAACCTGAATCGCAATGCGATCGGGCTTCATGATGTCATCAGAACCGAACGGCACGATCAACGAGCCTTTAGCCCGCGCAATCGCGCCATTGAGGGTGTTGGTCAGCCCCTGATTTTGCTGGACGCGAAAATCAAACCCGTGCGCGGCCTGCAAACGTTGAATGCGCTCAACACTGTCATCGGTCGATCCGTCGTCAACCACCAACAATTCGATATTGGGGTAGGTCTGGTCCAGAACGCTCTGAATGCTCTGCTCGATGTACGGGCCGTGATTGTAAGAAGCAATAATCACCGAAACCAAAGGTTGAGCGTCTGTCATGAGCGGTCCTTGCGTGCTTGACTCAGGCCTGAGTCGATCAAATCCAGATACGCCTGACGGAACACCTCGATGTCGTGGTGTTCTTGCAGGTAGCGATACGCCTGTTCGCCCTTGGCGTGCAGCGCCTCGTCTGGCAGTGCGAGGTACTGATCGAGGGCGGCGGTCAATGTCGCCACGTCGCTGGGTTTGACGGCCAACCCTCCCGCGCCCTGAATCAACGGCAACATGGCCGGCACATCGGTGGCAATCACCGGCAAATGGCCACTCATGCCTTCAAGCAATGCCAACCCCAGACCTTCGGCCAACGAAGGCATGGTCCAGATGTCGAACGCGCGCACGTACTGCAAGGCGTTCTCCTGAAAACCCAGCAAATGCGCGCGACCGTTCAGGCCCAACTGTTCGATCTGTTCGCGCAAGCGCGACTCTTCACGACCGGCGCCGATAATGGCCAACTGCGCGTTGGGGTATTTGTCCTTGAGCGCGGCAAAAGCCTGGAGCAAGAAACGGTGGCCCTTGATAGGCACCAAACGTCCCAGTGCACCGACCATGCGAGCGTTCTGGTCCAGGCCCAGTTTTGCACGGGCTTCAGCCCGTGGCAGTTGCAGGGCTTCGGCTTGTTCGATGTCGATCGCGTTGGTAATCGCGTAAGTGTTTTGCTCGGTAAACCCGCACTTGCAGTCCAGCAAGTACTGTTTGACCGCTGGCGACACACCGACAAAACGCCACGCCTTGTCGATCAGGCGTTTGGCCTGGCTGCGACGATAAAGGCGGTCGTACTCACCAAAACCATGGGAAATGCCAATGCATAAGGGGATTTTCAGCCAGCGATTAAGCTGCAACATCATGTTGACCGGCTTGAAGCGGTTGCAAATCACCACGTCAAACTGTTCTTTGCGACAGAACTTGTACAGCGCCCACATCGCGCGGATGCGCATGCCTTTGAGCGACTTGTCACTGAACTCGAAGTACACCGAGTGATCGGCCTTGCTCACCGGCTCGCCGGGGCCAGGGCGACCGCGCAAGAACGCGGCCGTGATTTCATAACGCTCATTGGGTAGCGCACGCACGATTTGCTCGGCCAGGTCAGCGAAATCGTGGGATTTGACGTTGTAATCAGGCTGCAACTGCAAAACCTTGGAACGCTTCATAACTCTCCCCGGTGAAATCCGGTGGCATCAATAACCCAGGCAGGCTCGGCGGCCAGACGCTGGACAGTGGCGGAATCGGGAATGGGCAACGCGGCCCATTCATTGCGCTTCCAGCACACGAAGTGAAAGTACGGAAAGGTGTAGTCGCCGTCGCGGTCATTGGTCAGTTGACCCTTCTTCCAGAACCATTTACCCGGGAAGTTTTGCGTGCCGTCATGCCACTTGATGCAACCGCCCGGCGTACTGAACGCCTCGGTGAAGTCGCTGGTACGACGTAAGGGGTTGAACTTGCCCACCAGATCAAACAACGGCTTGGGAAAGTTCTTGCGCCACAAGAAGATCCGGCTGAAGGCTCCTTCATCAAGCGCATGGTGCTGATCGTCGGTAAAACGCTGCTGCCAATCCTCGATTTTCATGAACAGCTCGCGCTTGCACTGCGTGTTGCGCATCAAGCACAAATGACCTGCGACGCGGCGTTCATGGGTGGAGAACAAGTCGTAGCGCGCCAGCCGCTCAGCAGTGAAATAGCGACGCAAGTTGCCGTACACCAGGTCGATGTCGCCAAAGGCCCAGAAATCATAGCCGTGCAGGCTGTCTTCATGGATGTAACCCAGCGCGGGCTTGATATCGCACAGTTTGTAGGCGGCTTTGGGCGCGAAGTTGATCTTCAGGCGCTCAGACACCTTGCGGCAATAATCGCCAAAACTGATGCTTTGAACAGTCACATTGGGCGGCAGGTTTTCAGGCACCCCACAGTCACTGAACAGCAGCCAGTCAATGTCAGGATTGTGCCGGCAGCTTTCCAGGAAAAAAGGCATCCAGAACGGCCATTGACCGAAGTAAGGGATGACAAACGCAATACGCGGTGATGGTTTTATCACAGGAAACTCAATGTAATGGTCGAGAAAAGGGACAACGCTATGCCCCTGAAAACGGTGTTTTTATTATTTAAGGTGCCAAAACAGTTCATGTCGGCGAACCGCTTTGCGGAAAAATTCGTTCTCACCGTAAGGTGATGGCTTTCTGCCAGCCAAGAGCCTTTGTATCGACCGCCGCACACGCCGCTTGAGCGCTGCACGCGGTTGCAGATCATGCATCATGCCCAGCGCCATCGCTTTGTCGCGCTGTCGCTCAAGGCTCAATACCCGGCTATACGGACGCAGCGTGAGTGAGGCATCGAACACCGGTGGCAGTGCAATGCCATCTCCGCTGTTGCCCATCGGCCAACGGTCGTTGTCATGCAAGTGGTTGGCGTAGCCCAGCAACGTGTCCGGCTGCCACGCCAAGCCTTGCAGCGCCTCAATGACCGCCGAATGCGCGCAGATATGATCGGGGTGCGGATCAATGGCGGGATGCGGCAGCACGATCACTTGCGGCTTGGCCCGCAGGATTAACGCCCGCAGGTCGGCCAGCAGATTGTTCCAGGTCGGCGCGCCATCCTCATCACCCGGCAGCGCCACGCTGTTGAACTGGCGAAACAGGCGGGTATCGGTCAGGTCGGCTTCGCGTGAAGGGATCGGCTGCTCAGGGGCCGCCTGCATGGCGGGCAATTGCAGGCAGAAATAACCGAGCTGCGCGCATTGGGCTTGCGGCACACCGGCCCAGCGCGGCACCGCCACGCTGTCCCAAGCACGCAGGCGACCCTTGAGACGCGCCGCTTGCGCTGGCTCCAGCCCCATCTGCTGGTAATGCTGCGCTTCGATCTCACCCGCAGTCAGCGTCACGATCCAGGCTTCTTTGGCCTGACTGTACAAATCAAACGCAGCCAGCTCGGCGTCGTCGGCATGCGGGGCAATGACCATGACCCGCTGCTCGCTGTAGTCCGGCTGAGGCAAAACCCACAGTTGGGGCTGGCCCGCTACACGGCAAAAGCGCCCGCGCAGCGACAACTCACCGCCGCTCAACGCCTGAGCACAACCTGTGAGGTTCAGATAACGCAGGCCATTGACGCCGCGCTCGAATGTTTGCCGATCGTCGGCGAACTGTACAAACGGGTCGAAAAACCGCCCCAGCACGCCACTTTTCACCTTGAGCGCCAGAATCAGTGTTTCGTCACCCGCCAGGCTCAGCGGCGCTTGCAGCAGCACGCGTCCACCTTCAAGACGCACATCAGGGCACTGAGTGTCGGCCGCAAAACGGTATTGATAGTCGTCTTTGGGGGCATAAAACAGATGGTCGGCAAACCACGCTTCATGGGCGATCCAGCCCACCACCGCCAGCAGCAGGGGCAACCACCAGGCCACCAGCACACCGCAAGCAATCAGTAACAGCAGACCGATCACCAGGCTGATGCGTTTATTGCGTCGATGGCGCTTGAGGAGTTGTTGTTTGCGGCTCATGGCTTGGCTCTTGTTGGCTGATTGCCCTTTTAGGCGCGAGCATGGCCCCATTGCGAGCGCTCGCGCCTACCGGGACGACATCACACTTTGAAGACGGGCACCGGGTTGCACCAGCGCTCTTTGTATTCGCGGTCAGCGCGGCCGAACGAGAAACGCAGCGGCTTGTTAACACTGCGGGCCTGCTCCCAGGCCGACTGGGTGTTGATAAAGCTCAACACGCTGCCGGGGCTGAAAGCACGCGTTTGGGGGTCGACGCCGCCATTGACGTACTCAACGCTGATCCATTGCGGCGATTCAACCCGATACACCAATTGGATGGCAATGGGCGCATCGTTGAGGAAGATCACCGAGCCGATCAAAAACTCGCGTAATAGCTCAATGACTTCAGCCATACGCTCGGCTCCGGTGGCCACAAAGCTCCAGCGCCGCAGAAATAAATCGCAATAAATGGCCGACAACTCGACGCTGGAAAACTCAGACGCCGGGCGTATGACTCCGCCCGCCTCTTCGAGTAAGCGCAGTTCACGGCGCTGGTTATAGCGAAATTTCTTTGACAGCTCTTCGGGGGTGCGTGCCATCGCCAACTGTTCGGTTTGCGCGACTAAGGTACTGAAACGCCCCTCGTTGAGTTGTGACAAGTAACGCCCACGATGGCGTAAAGGCGCTGCTGCATCATCGGCCGCAGGCAAAATCAACTCGGCATTGCCCAGATCAAACAGGCCTTTTTTGCCGTGGCGCTTGAGCACGTCCTTGGACAGTGCCAAGTCGCGGCCCCACGTCGCGATTGCGGCTTTAAGTTCAGCGCCCTGCTCCCAGGCTAAATAACGCACCGGGATACCCGCCAAGTGCGCCAGGCGCTCAATGACCTGCGGATGGGTGGCGACGCTGCCCCCAAAACGCTGCCAGGCATGGGCATAAGTGTCAGCGTCAACCGCCTGCCAGCCGCGCTCGCGCCAGCCCTGAAATCGATTAAGCATCAGGCCCCCGCAGTCAGGTCGGTGACTTGCGGCAACTGCCAGAAGGTATCGCGCACCGCTTGATCGCTAAAACGGTCATGCAGGCGCGCCAGCATCAATTGGGCACAGGCCAGACGCTGCGCATCATCGAGCTGCGCCAAATGTTGCAGGCCCTGAGCCAGATGATCTGCGTCGCCCAGCGGGAACAGAATGCCCACGCCCTCGACCACTTCCTTGGCGCCACCACAGGCCGTGGCCAGTAACGGCACGCCAGCGGCCATCGCCTCCAGCAGCACCATGCCGAACGGTTCATGGTCGGAGCTGAGGGCAAACACATCAAACGCACGGAAGTAGCAGCGCGCATCGGGCACTTGACCGAGAAACTTCACCTGCTCGGCAACGCCGAGTTCTTTCGCCAGTTCCTTGAGGTCCTGCTCCAGACGGCCCTTGCCCATGATCACCAGTTGGCTGTCCGCGGGCAGGTGCGCCAGTGCCTTGGCAAAGCCCTGAATCAGCGTGGTCTGGTCTTTATCAGGGTGCAGACGCCCAACGTTGCCGATCACAAAACCGTCAGCCGACAGCCCAAGGTCGGCACGCGCCTCAGCGCGCGGCACCTGGCTGGCTTGCACCGCCTGAATGTCGATCCGGTTGTAAAGCGTACTGATACGCCCGTTTGGCCATTTTGGCAGGCACTTGCGCAAGTCATCACGCACGGCATCCGAAACGCCGAGCAGGCTCAAACGCTTGCGAAACAAGTGGGCGAACAGCTTGCGGCTGCGACGCTGGTAATCGCCGAACGCATGGTGCACGCCGATCACCGGCAAATCAGTGGCCAACAACGCGACGTAAATCGGCTTGAAACGGTGTGCGATGCAAAAGCTGAAATCGCGCGAGGCCGCAATTTTGCGCAGTTCGCGGATGGCGCCCAGCTTCAGGCCACGAATGGCCTTGGAGCTGAACTCCATGAACAGCACGTCGTCCGACCCGCAGCCCGCTGCAACCTGGGGGTCAGCCGCCCCGGTCAAAAAGACCGTGGTGACCTTGTACCCGGTGCCTGCAAATAGGCTGGCGTATTGACGGGCGCAGTCCAGAAACGGCCCGTCATAGCCGTGACAGAACTGCAACACATGACGCTCAGTCGAGCGAGTCATAAGCATCCGCGCCGTCTTTGACTACCAAAATGTCTTCCATGATCAGGTACTGCAAATCAGAACCGAAGAACATGTTCAGGGCGTCGGTCGGCGAACACACCATCGGCTCGCCACGACGGTTGAGCGAGGTGTTGAGTGACACACCATTGCCGGTCAGCACTTCCAGCGCTTTCATCATGTCGTAGTAGCGCGGGTTGTATTGACGCTCCAGCACTTGGGCACGGGAGGTGCCGTCTTCGTGCACCACCTCTGGCACGCGGGTCTTCCACTCTTGCGCCACTTCAAAGGTGAAGGTCATGAACGGGGCCGGGTGATCGACCTTGATCATTTGCGGGGCCACGGTGTCGAGCATCGAAGGGCAGAAAGGCCTCCAGCGCTCGCGGAACTTGATTTGTTCGTTGATGCGGTCAGCCACACCCGAGCTGCTTGGGCAGCCGATGATCGAACGACCGCCCAAGGCACGCGGGCCAAACTCCATGCGGCCCTGGAACCAGGCCACCGGATTGCCGTCGACCATGATCTTGGCGATGTTTTCAGGGGTGTTGCTGATCTTGCGGTACGCCGGTTTGCCAGGATGACGGGCACAAGCCGCGATCACGTCTTCGTTGCTGTACGCAGGGCCGAGGTAGACGTGTTCCATCTTCTCGACCGGTACGCCACGGGCGTGCGACACATAAGCGGCGGCGCCGACAGCGGTGCCTGCATCGCCGGACGCCGGTTGCACGAACAGCTCTTTGACGTCTGGACGGGCAATGATCTTCTGGTTCAGCTTGACGTTCAGCGCGCAGCCGCCGGCAAAGGCCAGCTTGCCGGTTTCTTTAAGCACGTCGCCCAGGTAGTAGTCGATCATCTGCAACGACAGTTTTTCGAACAGTGCCTGCATGCTGGCCGCGTAGTGGATATACGGCTCGTCGGCGATATCGCCTTCGCGCTTGGGACCCAGCCACTCGATCAGTTTTGGCGAGAAGTAGAAACCTTTGCCCTTCTCTTTGTAGCGGCGCAGGCCGATGACGTTGGCGTATTCGGTGTTGATCACCAATTCGCCATTTTCGAACGAGGCCAGGCGCGAGAAATCGTACTTGCTGGCGTCGCCGTACGGCGCCATGCCCATCACCTTGAACTCGCCGTCCAGCATCTCGAAACCGAGAAACTCGGTGATTGCACCGTAAAGGCCGCCCAGGGAATCCGGGTCGAAGAACTCTTTGATCTTGGTGATCTTGCCGTTTTCGCCATAACCGAAGAAGGTCGTGGCGTACTCGCCTTTACCGTCGATGCCCAGGATCGCGGTTTTCTCTTTGAAACCCGAGCAGTGGTAAGCGCTGGAGGCGTGAGCCAAATGGTGTTCAACCGGCTCGATCTTGATTTTTTTCGGATCGAAACCCAGTTGCTCAAGGCACCACACAATCTTGTTGCGATAGCGCTTGTAGCGACGGTTACCCATCAAAATCGCATCCAGGGCGCGATCCGGGGCATACCAGTAACGCTTGGCATAGTGCCAGCGCGCCTCACCGAACAAGCTGATCGGGGCGAATGGGATCGCCACTACGTCAACGTCGGAAGGCTTGATACCCGCTTGTTCAAGGCAAAATTTTGCAGATTCGTACGGCATGCGGTGTTTTGCATGCTTATCACGTACAAAGCGCTCTTCTTCCGCTGCCGCGACCAGCTTGCCGTCGATATACAGGGCGGCGGAGGGGTCATGGCTCAGGGCGCCGGACAGGCCAAGAATCGTCAATGCCACAGGTTGTGCCTCTTTTGAATGCAGGCAGGCGGCAGGCGCCTGAAAAAAGGGTGTGCTGCGCGCAACGCGCAGAAACAACTAAAGGGCGCGATTATAGCGTAAAGAGCGCGGTAATGACCCAGCGCGATTTGCCACGCCCTGCTCTGACGGCTCATGGCACGCCTCGCGGCGTAATCCCTCCCCCACGGCATACATATATAAGCCCAGCCCCCCTGCACTTTGCGATTTCCTGTGATGACGCATTGGTGTGCATCTCGCACCCACCTCCACAACAGGAACGCCCCCTATGCCTGACAACTTGGCATTGCTCACGAACGCCGCTAAAGAACTGCTTACCCTGCGCAATAACCTGCCAGACCTGGAAATCGCCATGGAGCATCGTCTGCGTCAGTTTTTCCCGACGCTGGCAGAGGACGTTTGCACCGACCTGCTTTTCATCAATGAACAAGCCCCACCTGAGCCGGGGCAAACGCCCTTCATCACCAGCAAAACGCTGAGCATGCTGATCGATCAGTGCTATCTCGAACAAAAGGTACCCACCTTTGTGCAAGGTAAAACCAAGGTCTATCACTACGCCCACACGTTGGCCGAGCAGGATCAGGCCCGTGAGATCACCGTGGATCTGCTTGAAAAATTCCTCGCCGACACCACGTTTAGCCTTGAGATTTGCCTGCGCGATGCGCTCATCGAATTTTGGCAAAAGCCGCAGAGTGAGTTTAATTCACTGACCCCGAAAGCTTGGCTATCGCACTATGTTAGAAACATGATCCGCGCCGAAGCCGCTGTGCGTCATGACGACAAAACTCTGGATACGGCGGCTCTGAATGCGGTCAATCAGGTATTTCCCCCAACCCAAGAGCCGTCCGCACAAGCCACGTTCGGTTTCTATACGCTGACCCTCAACGGGAACAACTCACTGGCGGCCCTGCCTTTGCACGGCATTTTTGTGATCACCACGAAAAACCTGCCTACCGAATCAACCGACTCTTTAACGCTGCGAGTGGTGCAAGACGATTCGCCGCGCACAGTAGTGCTTTTCACCCCCACCCAGGGTCTGGAGTCATTCGCCTCCTTGTCGGCGCTGACCCAGGAGCTGAGTGCGCGGCTTGCGGACACCTACCAGCGCGACTCATTGTTCGAGAGCGTGCTGGAGCAAGACCGTGTGCGCGCCCTTGCCCATCATCATGTGGACCTCAGCCCGGTCGAGGAGGCCTCTGCTCAAACCTTTTACGCCGATCAACTGATCGACAAGCAAAAGCATGACATGCGCCATGCCTGGTCCGTGGCGGTCGCACGCCAGGAAGACAAGAGCATCGCGCAACTGTCCGAGCACGTAGAGCAGTCACTGGACTCAAGCATCGTGTTAAAACCCGCAGGTATTTTACGGACTCGCTATACCCGACTGCTGGAAAGCCAGCTCCCGAACTGGCTCAAAACGGCGAGCGACGCCAATAAAAGTCAGTGGCGACTGGCGGTCGAAAAACTCATCCATGAACAACGGGCATCCGAGACCAGCCTGGCACAATCCATCACCCAAAGCGGGCAAAAACACACACTGTTGGGGTACGCACGCCAGCAGCTTAAAGAACGGATCAAAGCCGACCGTAACATCGAGGTCGATCCCGATTTCATCTTCATCTCCACCACTGAAGCCTTGCAAACAGGCCCAGTGATTTACCCTATCGGCGGTTCTGGGTTCCCCGCCGGTTCCAGCATCCCGCGGACCGGACCTTCAATTACCTATAAAACCACCACTCTGAGCCTCAGCGAACTGGCGCTCTCCAACGTCGGGGTATGGGACATCACCTTTGCCTTGACTGCACGTATCACCGACGCCAAGGGGCACCCACATCTCGTTCTGACGCCAAGCTACATCAAAACCCTGGTGCGAGAACTCGATATTGGCGAACGCTACAAAACCCGACTTAATCATCTGCTGGTGAATTCGCAGCAAGCACACTGGCGCAAAGAGCGGTACGTCGCCCTCAAGACTGCACAACTAAAACTGGACCTGATTGAAGCACGCCTGTCAGGTGCGCTGACGGAGAGTAATGCTGCCTGGGTACAAGCGGTATTGGACCATCCGGTTGAAAAAAACCGCCCCTTGATTCAAGGGGCTCAGATAAAAGTCCATCTACTGATGTTGCGCTACCATTCGCTGCCGGGCCTGCTGGTATTCAGTTCTACAGGGGCTCCCCACCTGTTGTGCTACCACCCTGACGCGCCGAACAACAATTGGTTTACCGTGGCAAGCTCACGTAATGATTTGGCCCGCCTTTTGTCCCAACCGATTTTTCACAGTTATGTCGAGAACAAGGTGACTTCAGCACAGCAGGCCTATATCAAACCTCTGCTCAATAAGGGGCTGACCGACAGCAACGTTCGATTGCAAATGATCCATCACCACGCGTTCGAAGCGTCCTACGACACAGAGGTCTCGTATACGCTCAGGGATGCTGACGAACAATCGACCTCCACCTATGAGAGCAACCTCAACACGGCCAAAGAGACGGCGCTGACGTTGCTTGATGTCATATCGTTTGTGTTGCCCACCAAAATACTGCTGCCCATTGTGGCTGCGCGCTTCATCTACCAATTGACATTCGTCTATGACGCCCTGCAACGGGATGAAAAATACGAAGCCTTACTGCACTGGATGGGGGCCATCAGCCATCTCACCGATGGTGCTTCGGACTTTGCCGGTTCTTCGGTGTTTAGCCGCTCTATTCGCCAGCGAGCCAGACAACCCGCGGCCACACTCAATCCCAATGCGGCCAGTTCACCCTCCCCGCAATCGCTCAAACTTCGCACCGGTCACGAGTATGGCGCAGGTGTATACGAAGGCCCCTCAAACGGCGGTAGCGTACCGGCGTATTACGTTAAAGACAGTAAGGGCAATTTGTACCGCAGCCGCTATGACAACCTGGACGAGATCTGGCGAGTGAGCGACGAGAGAGCCCCTGATGCCCAGCGCCGCGTGCCCGTAAACGAGCTGTCGGCAGGCAAATGGGACGTGCACCCGGCATCGCCCCAGCTCACGCAAAGGAGCGGCATCGAGCGTGTCATAGACAGTGCAAAAGTCACGAGTGTCTCGCTCAGCGGAAAAACACCTGACGCCCAAGGCATCTATCGGGTCGCCAACCTGAACTATATCGAGCAGGGCGGCATTGTCTTCGAGGTCTACTCCGGCTGGCTACGCCGCCACTGGTACCTGCAAATGCCCGCAGGTTCCAGCAGCGCCAGTTACAAACTGAGGCGCACGCAAGGGCACTGGGAAATCAAGCATCGTCTGTCCAGTACCGAAAAGCACTGGGAACCCTTGGTCCGCGAGAAAACTCAATTGCCTGCACGCTCCACAAACATCTCATACAGCGCCTACGACCTACCTGTAGAGCACCGCGCCATTGTTCAGGAACTCATCGCAGGGAACGACAAACTCCTGCACGTCGACTATGTATCACCCAGTCCTGAGCTTCAAAAGGCCAGCCAGACCTTCAAAACCCTCAGGGCTAAATTACTGACGGACGCCCAGACGTTTCTCAAGGCATCTGAGCCTAAACCACGAGCCGTTCGCCCTTCATTGGCACAGTCCGTCACGCCCGATGACCTGTTCAAAAAATTGTTCGAGCAATCGCAAGGTGTGATTTTAGGCGAAGCGCATTCGCAACAATCCGCGAAAAAAATATTGATCACACAGATGAGCGCGCTCAAAAAAAGTGAAGTCGGCGTGCTCTTTCTGGAGCACCTGCAAACCGATACTCATCAGTCCATGCTAGATGACTTTTTCACTACTCAAAAAATCCCCCCCGCACTGGACGACTTTTTAACGTCCCAGGATGTCGGACACCAGATCGACCCCTCGAGTGAGTTCACCTACAGCAAATTGGTCCGCGAGGCTGTAAAGCAGCGCATCCCGATCAAAGCCCTGGACTGTACAGCCAGTTATCACGTTAGAGGCATGCCGACTCGCTTTCCTGACCTGAACCGCACTGAAATGTTCAGCTATTTTGCATCGCAGGTGATCAGGGGCCATCTGGCAGCAAACCCCAATAAAAAATGGATTGCCCTCACCGGTAACAGCCATGCAAACACCTATCAAGGGGTCCCGGGAATAGCCGAACTGGAAGGCGCAATAGGTGTGCGTATCTCAGATGCAGCACCGAACAACTCCCTCGGTCTGCGCCAGAACATCGCCGAGGTCATACCGCCGAGCATATGGCAGCGTGAGCACATCCTATTAAAAAATGACTACTGGCTAGAGGTCGAAATTGCCGGTACAAAACCAAAATTACCGCCGTTCAATACGCCGCAGATTGAGTCAAAACTCAATAAACCTGGCACGTTCATGTTGGAAAATATTCCATCCGAAGGCCCCTACCTGATCCATCGCGCCAAAAATCAACAAATCGTGCGCACACGCATCCAGCTCGATAACGGCGCAGTGTTTATCGATCACCCCAATTGGCCTGACATCCACCTCAAGCGCTATGACTACCTGGAGGGTTTAATTAGGGACCTGAAAGCGAGAGGGTTGCAATCTGCAAACTAACAAGCACTGGAAGCGTATTTGTTCTCTTTACCAGCCCAAACGCTAGTAAGACCTCAGCAATATGCTGCCATATTTATACTGTCGATACAGTGTGTAAGGCGAAACCACTGTATCGACAGCTGCAGAGGCAAACACATCAAAGAAGAAGATCGGCACAAAACCGACGGGTACACCACTCGATGTATTAGGGAGTGCGTTCAATACACACAGGTCAAACGCTACACCGCTGTACAACCGCGGAATGGACTCACAATAGGTGTGTTTTTTTTTGAGCGTGCGCCGGATTGTTTCGTCATAACTGAAGAGCGTCTGCGCAGACCCACATCCGCCCAACATCACAGATACCGCGCACAACAGCACATTCTTATAAGTCATACAGGTGCCCTTCCGAGAGAGAAGGCAACCTAGCATGTGAAATAAATCCCCTCCTAGGTCATGACTTCTGGGTCTTGTGTAAGACGCCTCTTAGGCCTAACGTGAAACTCCAACAGAAATACCCTCAGAGCCTGTGCATCTGCCTTTTTTACCGCTATAAGGCGCTTGAGCCGCTAAACTGCGCGCCCTCTGCTAGCCTGATACCCGTCGCCCAAGACGGGTCGCGTCCCACGGAACTCCAATACCCCCCATGAAATTTTTTGCACCCGCTCGCCTTGCCCTTTTTGTGCCCAGCCTCTGCCTGACGCCTATCTGCTTTGCTGAACCGCTGGAACTCGACCCAAGCGTCATTACCGGCTCACGCAGCGCCAGCCCGAGTTTTGATCTGCCGTACTCGGTTGACAGCATCAACCAGGCGCAAATCAGCGACGGCCAACTGGGCATTAACGCGTCCGAAGTACTGTCCCGGGTGCCGGGGCTGGTGGTGCAAAACCGTCAGAACTATGCACAAGACCTGCAAATTTCATCCCGAGGCTTTGGCGCGCGCTCGGCGTTTGGTGTACGCGGTATCAAATTGATTGCCGATGGTATTCCGGCCAGCACCCCGGATGGCCAGGGTCAGGCGGCAACGTTCAACCTGGACACCGCCGAGCGCATCGAAGTACTGCGCGGCCCCGCTGCGACGCTGTATGGCAGCAACGCGGGCGGAGTGATTCAAATGTTCTCGCGCGATGGCGAAGGCCCGCCGCGCATCGGCGCCGAAACACTGATCGGCAGTGACGGCATGAGTAAAAACCACCTCACGGCTGAAGGCGCGGCCGATGACGTGGGCTTTGTGCTTGACGCCTCACGCATGGACACCGATGGCTACCGCGACCACAGCGCCGCCCGCCGCGACCAGACCTTCGCCAAGCTCAACTTCAAACCCGACGAGGACAGCAAACTGGCGCTGATCTACAGCAGCCTGGAGCAGAACGGCACGCAAGATCCGCTGGGACAAAGTTGGGAAGCCTACAAAGCGGACCCACGCTCAGTTGCACCCAATGCCATTACCTACAACACGCGTAAAAGCATTGACCATCAACAACTGGGTTTGAATTACGAGCGCTACTTTGGCGACGCGACCTTGCAGGTCAATGCGTATACCGGGACGCGCAGCGTGATTCAGTATTTGGCGATTCCCAAATACATCGGTAATACCCAAACGCTCAATCCGGCAAATGCACGGGGTGGCGGTGTTGTGCAATTCGATCGCAAGTTTTACGGCACCAATGTGCATTGGATTCAGCCCATCACGAGCGCGCCAGGTGAGCTGATTATCATCAGCGGCGTGGACTTTGATCAGAGCCGTGACAACCGGCACGGCTACCAAAACTACAACGGGGCGCAATTGGGCGTTAAAGGCGAAATGCGCCGCGACGAAGCCGATACTGCTCGCAGTCTTGACCCCTTCGTACAAGCCAACTGGGCCATCGAAGACTGGACCCTGCAAGCAGGCTTGCGCTACAGCACGATGGAAATGGACGTCGACGATCACTTTTTGAGCAATGGCGACGCCAGCGGCACCAAACGCTACGAAAAGGCCACGCCGTCAATGAGTGTGATGTACGCCTTCACACCAGAACTGCATGGCTATGTGAGCGCGGGCAAAGGCTTCGAAACACCGACTCAAGCTGAGTTAGCCTATGCGCCGGGCAATCAGGAAGGCTTCAACTTCGGACTCAAGCCCTCTGAAAGTACCCAGTATGAAATGGGGTTGAAAGCTCAGGTCTACAACACGCGAATCAACGCTGCCGTGTTCCAGATCACCACCGAAGACGAGTTGGTGGTCGCAGGTTCGGTGGGCGGACGTACCAGCTACCAAAACGCCGGCCGCACCTTGCGCCGAGGGTTTGAGCTGGGCGTCGAAAGCCAGCTCAGCGAACACTGGACCACCACCCTGGCCTACACCCGCCTGCAAGCCACTTACGACAGCGACTTCAGCAGCAGCAAAGGCACTGTCGATAAAGGCAATTACCTGCCCGGCGTGCCGCAAACCACGCTGTTTGCCGAAGTGAACTGGAAACCCGCAGATTGGGTCAGCACCGCCGTCGAGGGCATGTACCGCAGCAAGGTCTACGTTGAAGACACCAACAGCAAGAAAGCCGCCCCGGCCTACAGCGTGTTCAACTGGCGTGCGCGTTTTGAGCAGAACGTCGAACACTGGACCTTCCACCAAACCCTGCGACTGGACAACCTGCTGGACCGCCAATACGTAGGTTCGGTGATTGTGGCCGACGGCAATGACCGCTTCTACGAAGCTGCGCCGGGCCGTTCGTGGTACGCCGGGGCCGGGGCGCAATACCGCTTTTAAAAACTGTGCACCTGCTTGCGCCGCTGCCATTGATTGAGCCGCTGTTGCAGCGCCAGCGGGCTATCCAGCCCCTGTGCGCGCGCACGGCTGAACAGGATCAGCGCCAGTTCGGCGGTGGCCAGGGCATCGGCGCTGGCGTTGTGGCGGTCCTCGACCTGCAAGTTGAAATGCTTGATCCAGTGGTCGAGCCCCGCCTCGCGTAAATCGGCGTGCGGGCACAGCATGGGGGCCAGCGCTGCCACGTCCATAAACGGATGCTGCAAGCGATAACCCAGACTGTCTTTCAACGCGCGGCCCAGCATGTGCTGGTCAAACGGCGCATGGAACGCCAGCAACGGGCTGTCCCCCACAAACGCCATAAAATCGAGCAGGGCATCGGCCGGCTCACACCCGGCGGCAATCGTTTCAGGCCCCAATCCATGCAGCAGCACGCTGGGGCTGAGCGGGTTGTGGGCGCGGCGCAAGGTGCGTTCAAACGCCTGGCCCAGATCAATCGCCCCGTCCTCAATCACCATCGCACCGATTGACAGCACTTGGTCGCGGTTAAGGTTCAGGCCGCTGGTTTCCAGATCGACCACCACCCAACGTTGATGGCGCAACGAGGTGTCGCGCAGCCCCGGCGAGGGTGGCAGTTGCAGCAGGCGCTGTTGCTGCTCAAGGCTCAAGACCGGGCTTTTGCGCGACAACAGCCATGACAGCAGGCTCATAGCTGATACCGCAGCGCCAGGCTGCTTTGCAGGCGCTGCGCCTGGCGCAACGCTTCACGCAGGATGCGCCGGTCGAGCTGGTTGAGGCTGTCCGGGTCGACCCGGTTCGAGTACGGGCGGTTTTCACGGGTTTGCAATTGGTGTTGCTGCATGCGCGTTTGCTGAATGAAGTGATACGCCTCTTCATAGGCCGCCCCGTCCAGCGGCTCGATCACGCCCTGCGTCACCAAGTGGCGCAAGCGTTCGAGGGTGTTGTTGGCCTCCACGCCATGGGCCAGCGCCAATAAGCGTGCACCGTCCACAAACGGGGTCAGACCCTGCACTTTAAGGTCCAGGGTGGCTTTTTCGCTGCCTTTACGTTCCAGCACAAACTCGCGAAAGCGCCCCACTGGCGGACGATGGCGCAAGGCGTTGTCCGCCATCATGCGCTGGAACAGACGATTGTCGGCGACCTGCTCCAGAATGCCGCGGCGCAGTTGCTGGCACCCGCTGTCGTCACCCCATACCGCCCGCAGGTCGAAATAGATGCTGGAGGCCAGCAGATTTTCAGGCGTGGCTTCGCGGATAAACGCCGCAAAGCGTCGCGCCCATTCGGCTCGTGACAAACACAGGTCGGGGTTACCCGCCATGATGTTGCCCTTGCACAGGGTAAAACCGCAGGCTGCTAGGTGAGTGTTAATCAACTGCGCGATGGGCAGCAGGCGTTGACGAATCTCGGCGGCCTGCACAGCATCAGCGGCTTCAAACAGAATGCCGTTGTCCTGGTCGGTGTGCAGTGTCTGCTCGCGACGGCCTTCGCTGCCGAAACACAGCCAGGTGAACGGCACGCCGGGGTCGCCTTTTTCGGCCAGTACCAGCTCGATCACGCGGCACACCGTGTGATCGTTGAGCAGCGTGATGATGTGGGTGATCTGGGTCGACGAAGCACCGTGGGCCAACATGCGCTCCACCAATTGACCGATTTCGCCCCGCAGGTTGATCAGGCTCTCAAGCCGTGGTGCGTGGCGGATTGTGCGGGCCAGGTGCACCAGATCAACCCGTTGCAGTGAGAACAGATCACGCTCTGAAACCACACCGCACAAGCGCTGATCCTTCACCAGACAGACGTGGGCAATGTGCCGTTCGGTCATGGCGATGGCCGCATCGAACGCAGTGTGGTCGGGCGTCAGGTAAAACGGCCCCGGCGTCATGTGCTGGTCGATGGCTTGCGCAAAGTCCTGCGTGCCGTCGGCGACCACCTGGCGCAGATCGCGCAGGGTGAAAATCCCCAGCGGCGCCTTGCGCTCATCCACGATCACAATGCTGCCCACTTGTTGCTCGTGCATCAGCCGCACGGCTTCGCGCAAGGCGGTGCCAGGCAGGCAAGTAACAGGGTGGCGCATGGCCAATTCGCCCAGACGGGTATTGAGGGAGTATTGAGTGCCGAGGGTTTCGACAGCTTTTTGCTGAACCTGCTGGTTCACCTTGTCGAGCAAGCTGCTGACCCCGCGCAGGGCGAAATCGCGAAACTCGTCAGACAAGGCAAACAATTTGATAAACGCGGGTTTGTTTAATTGAAGACAAAACGTGTCTTCAGCGGCGCGGTGCTCGGTGCGGGTGGCACGTTCGCCCAGCAACGCGGCGAGAGGGAAGCATTCGCCTGCGGTGATCTCGAACGTGGTTTCGGCTTCCTGGCGCCCGACATGGGTGCGCTCGCCCACCACACGGCCTTGTTTGACGATGTAAAAGTGTTCGACCGGGCCGTCCGCAGGCCGAATGATGCTTTCACCGGGGCCATAGAAGCGCAGTTGGCACTGCTCGACCAAAAACGCCAGGTGAGTGTTTTCCATGTGATTGAAGGGCGGGAATCGCTGCAAAAACTGCATGGTGCCGTGAATGTTCTGCAACACCGCAGCCTTTCCTGCCTGGAGAAACGCATCCGATTTACTCATTGACCGCTACCGCATGTCTGACCGTTGTTGTTATGCCGGGGCGCTGCACCCTGTCGTCGTAATGCAAGTCATGCTCGGTTGTCTGCGCCAAAGTGCCCATTGGACGTAAGTCTATGGGGATAGTGGCCTACTGATATTTTTGAATTACCTCACAGAAAACAGGTCCGTTTATTGTGTTGCAAGACTTGGAAATGCAGCCTTGCGGGCGCACATTGGGGCACAGCCTAGGAATAGCTGACTGCATCGGTGGGATAACAGACTGAATAAAGCCGTTTTGAGAACCGTATGACCGAACACGACATTTTGAGCGACGCCGAGCGAGAGGCGCTGAGCGAAGTCATGAAAGCCCCCATTCGTGCCCGAGCTGCACAGCGCGTACTGATCGTCGAAGACGATCAACTGGCGCGCGACTTGCTCAGCGAACTGCTGGAGTTGCATGGCATTCAGTGCATCAAGGCCGCTGGTCAGCAGCAAGCCTGGCACACGCTGGAGTCAGATAAATCGGTTGCCCTGCTACTGACGGATTTGCGCATGCCGCCCGGTGACGGCCTGGAATTGATCCGCCAGCTTCGCCGCTCCGAGCGGGCGAACATGCCGGTGATCATCATGTCGGGCAATGCCGAGGTAAAAGATGCCATTGATGGCATGCACTTGAGCGTGCTCGATTTTCTGCTCAAGCCCATTGATACCGAAAAACTGACCGCGCTGATCAAACGCGAACTGCACATCGAATAGCTCCCCATGAGCTGCCGACTGAAGTGTGGCGAGCGCACAATAAAAAGCCCCGGCAGTTCGCCGGGGCTTTTTGTTACTGCGCGTTAACGCTTATTCACAGGCCATTTTTGGCCTTGAACTCACGACGACGACGGTGCAGCACCGGCTCGGTGTAACCGTTAGGCTGGCGGGTGCCCTCAATGACCAATTCGACGGCTGCCTGGAAGGCGATGTTGCTGTCGAAGTCGGGCGCCAGAGGACGGTACAGCGGGTCATTGGCGTTTTGGCGGTCAACCACCGGCGCCATGCGCTTGAGACTGGCCATCACTTGAGCTTGATTGACGATGCCGTGACGCAGCCAGTTGGCGATGTGCTGGCTGGAAATACGCAGCGTTGCACGGTCTTCCATCAGGCCGATGTCATTGATGTCCGGCACTTTAGAGCAGCCCACGCCCTGATCGATCCAGCGCACCACATAACCCAGGATGCCCTGCGAGTTGTTGTCCAGTTCGTTCTGGATCTGCTCAGGCGTCCACTGCGGGTTGACGGCCAGCGGGAGGGTCAGAATGTCGTCTACCGAGGCTTTGGTGCGCGTGGCCAGTTCGGCCTGACGCGCGAACACGTCGACCTTGTGGTAATGCAGCGCGTGCAGCGCAGCAGCCGTCGGCGACGGCACCCACGCGGTGTTGGCGCCCGCCAGCGGGTGCGCGATTTTTTGCTCCAGCATCGCCGCCATCAAGTCGGGCATCGCCCACATGCCTTTACCAATTTGTGCGCGGCCTTGCAGGCCAGTGCTCAAGCCGACGTCGACGTTGTTGTTCTCGTAGGCGCTGATCCACTTCTCGGCTTTCATGTCAGCCTTGCGCACCATCGGGCCAGCTTCCATCGAGGTGTGGATTTCGTCGCCGGTCCGGTCCAGGAAACCGGTGTTGATGAACACCACGCGTTCGCTGGCGGCTTTGATGCACGCCTTGAGGTTGACCGTCGTGCGGCGCTCTTCGTCCATGATCCCGACTTTGAGCGTGTTGCGTGGCAAGTTGAGCACGTCTTCAATGCGCCCAAACAGCTCATTGGTGAACGCAGCTTCTTCGGCGCCGTGCATTTTCGGTTTGACGATGTACACCGAACCGGTGCGGCTGTTGCTGCGCGTGGCGGTGCCGTTGAGGCTGTGGATCGCCGCGAGGCTGGTCAGCAGGCCGTCAAGGATGCCTTCGGGCACTTCGTTGCCGTCTTTGTCGAGGATCGCATCGATGGTCATCAAGTGACCCACGTTGCGTACGAACAGCAACGAGCGACCGTGCAAGCTAAGGCGGGCGCCGTTGGGCGCGGTGTATTCGCGGTCCGGGTTCATGGTGCGGGTGAAGGTTTGCCCGCCCTTGGACACCTGCTCGCTGAGGTCGCCCTTCATCAGGCCCAGCCAGTTGCGGTAGATCACCACTTTGTCGTCAGCATCGACGGCGGCCACGGAGTCTTCGCAGTCCATGATGGTGGTCAGCGCAGCTTCCATCAGCACGTCTTTGACGCCCGCCGCATCGGTCTGGCCGACAGGGCTGGTCGCGTCGATCTGGATTTCGAAGTGCAAGCCGTTTTGCTTGAGCAGCACGGCGGTCGGGGCGCCAGCTTCACCGCGGTAACCGATCAATTGCGCGGCATCACGCAAAGCGCTGCTGGTGCCGTCCTTGAGGGCGACGTGCAAGGCGCCGTTGACCACGGCGTAGCCAAGCGCATCAACGTGTGAACCCTTGGCCAGCGGCGCGGCTTCGTCAAGGAAGGCACGGGCGAAGGCGATGACTTTATCGCCGCGCACCTTGTTGTAGCCTTTGCCCTTTTGCGCGCCATCGGCTTCGCTGATGGCATCGGTGCCATACAACGCGTCATACAGCGAACCCCAACGAGCGTTCGAGGCGTTGAGGGCAAAGCGCGCATTCATCACCGGCACCACCAACTGCGGACCCGCCATGCGGGCGATTTCGTCATCGACGTTTTGCGTCGTTGCCTGGAAATCTGCGGCTTCTGGCTGCAAATACCCAATGTCTTGGAGAAAGGCCTTATAAGCCACGGCGTCATGGGCCTTGCCGGCCGCAGCCCGGTGCCAGGCGTCGATCCGCGCCTGCAAATCATCGCGTTTGGCGAGCAGTGCTTTGTTCTTGGGTGCCAGGTCGTGAATAACCTTGTCGGCACCGGCCCAGAACTGGTCGGCGGTCAAACCGGTACCGGGGATAGCTTCGTTGTTTACGAAGTCGAACAGGACTTTGGCGACCTGCAGGCCACCGACGTGAACGTGTTCAGTCATTGCTTGCCTCACTCATTTTTATTTAAAGCCTGGAGCGCTTCTTAAAACACCGCGTGGCTCATGCTGGCGGGGTTGTACGGGGTAGTGCAGACGCTTTGGCGGACCTTGTTGCAAATTATGTAGTGGTCGCCGAGGCATACTACATGATCACTTGCAGATGTGAAAATCAGACTAATCACGTCGTTCTACGACCATTTTTATCGCAGTGGTCACGTAGAAGAATGGGATGTTCTCAAGAAATGCACAGGTTGTTCCAGATAATTCTAAAAACAGTACACAATTTGTTGTTTGCTGATCTGGTTTCTAAGCCGTTTAGCGACCTGCCCGGTATGTATAAACGCCGGGGGGTGCCTTCGCGAGCCAACGCTCCCCTGCCAGTACGGCGGCTGCCTATACTCAACCGACCTTTAATAAGAGAGCGTGTGCCATGAACCATCTTGTGATTACGGTCTTTGCCCCGGACAAAGCCGGGCAGGTTGAACGCATTGCGCAGTGCATCGCCGAGCACGGCGGCAATTGGCTGGAGAGCCGCATGTCACGCATGGCCGGGCAGTTCGCGGGCATCGTACGGCTGGGGGTGTCGGCCGAAGCCCATGACGAGTTGGTCAACGCACTCAAACATCTTGAGGGGGAAGGCATTCGGGTGCTGGTGGCCGAGAGCGGGATCGAGCAATCCTGCACCTGGAAGCCCATCGCAATGCAATTGGTGGGCAACGACCGGCCCGGCATTGTGCGCGAGATTACGCGGGTGCTGACCGGGTTGGGCGTGAACCTGGAGCGATTAGTGACCGAAGTGCGGCTCGCGCCCATGAGCAACGAGCCACTGTTTCACGCCGAGGCCATTTTGGCGGTGCCGCTGACGCTCTCGCTGGAGGTGCTGCGCGAGCGCCTGGAAACCCTGGCCGATGAGATGCTGGTGGAGCTTAAGTTGCAGCCTGAGGATTAACGCCGGCGCAGGCTGATCCACGCATCAATGCTGTACACCACCAAACCGGCCCAGATGAACATGAACGCGATCAAGGTGCTGTGGGACAAGTGTTCGCCATACACCGCCACCGCCAGAATCAGCACCAGGGTGGGCGCCAGGTACTGCATGAAGCCCAGCGTGGTGTAAGGCAAATGCCGTGCGGCGGCGTTGAAGCAGACCAACGGGATCAGCGTCGCCGGACCTGCTGCGACCAGCAGCCAGGCTTGCGAGCTGGACCAAAACTCGGCGTGTGCGCTGTTGGCTTCGGGGTGCATCAGCAACCAGCCAATGGCAATCGGCACCAGAATCCAGGTCTCGACCACCAGCCCCGGCAGCGCCTTGACCGGTGCCTGTTTACGGATCAAGCCATAAAAGCCGAAGGTCAGCGCCAACACCAGCGACACCCACGGCAGGCTGCCCACTTGCCACACTTGCTGTGCCACACCGACGGCGGCCAAGCCCACGGCAATCCATTGCAGACGCCGCAGGCGCTCGCCCAGCAGCAACATGCCCAGCAGCACATTAACCAGCGGGTTGATGTAATAGCCCAGGCTGGCTTCGAGCATGCGGTCGTTATTGACCGCCCACACGTAAGTCAGCCAGTTGGCGGCAATCAACAGGCCGCTGACCGTCAGCACGCCAAGGCGTTTGGGGTTGTCGCGCAGTTCCTGCCACCAGCCGGGGTGCTTCCATACCAGCAACAGCAACGAGCCAAACAGCGCCGACCAGAGCACACGGTTGACGATGATTTCAGCCGCAGGAACGCTGGCCAGCAATTTGAAGTAAAGCGGGAACAGGCCCCAGATGATGTAGGCACTCAGGCCCAGAATGTACCCGTGGCGCGGGTTGGCGGCTTGCATGGTGGATCCTTGCTCAGGCAACAGATGGACACAGTGGAGGACGAGAGTGTAAGCAGGTTTTACAGAGGTGTCGTGCGTGACGGTCAGCGTGCAGCGCATGTTGCAGTCGCTGCCCAGGACTGCGAAGAGGCGCGCAAAGGGCTACTTTGCAGCCCTTTGCGGCGTATCAAAACAACTTCAGCGGTTCTTCATTGAGCGCCGACAGCTGCTCGCGCAACGCCAGCACCTGATCGCCCCAATAGCGCTCGGTGCCGAACCACGGAAAGCTGTGGGGAAACGCCGGATCGTCCCAGCGCCGCGCCAGCCACGCGCTGTAATGCATCAGGCGCAGGGCGCGCAGCGGTTCGATCAACGCCAGCTCGCGGGGGTTGAAGTCATGGAACTCGCTGTAGCCGTCCATCAGTTCCGACAACTGCCCCAGGCATTCTTGCCGATCACCGGCCAGCATCATCCACAGATCCTGCACCGCAGGCCCCATGCGACAGTCGTCCAGATCGACGATGTGGAACACCTCGTCGCGGCACATCATGTTGCCGGGGTGGCAATCGCCGTGCATGCGGATGTTGGTGTGCGGCGTGGCGGCGTACACGTCTTCGACGCGTTTGAGCAAGTCACGGGCCACCGACTCGTAGGCAGGCAGCAAGCTGCGCGGTATGAAATTACCTTCGAGCAGGGTCGTCAGCGAGTCATGCCCAAAATTCTTCACACCCAGCGCTTCACGGTGCTCAAACGGTTTAGTGGCACCCACGGCATGCAGGCGCCCGAGCAGTTGGCCGAGGCGATACAGTTGGTCCAAATTGCCCGGTTCTGGCGCGCGGCCACCCCGGCGAGGGAACAACGTGAAGCGGAACCCCGCGTGTTCAAACAGGCTCTGGCCGTTATGGATCATCGGCGCTACCACCGGCACCTCGCACTCGGCGAGTTCGAAGGTGAAGCGGTGCTCTTCGAGGATGGCTTCGTTGGTCCAGCGCTGGGGCCGGTAGAACTTGGCGATCAGCGGCTGCGAGTCTTCGATACCGACTTGGTACACGCGGTTTTCGTAGCTGTTGAGCGCGAGCACGCGGGCGTCGCTGAGGAAACCGATGCTTTCGACGGCATCGAGCACCAGATCAGGGGTAAGTGTTGCAAACGGATGAGACATGCTGACTCCTGCGCGCAGCAGGCTGCCGCGTCCGGCCATGCATGTTAGCGCAGACCGGATGGCAGAGGGCGATGGAAATCCGTAGGCGTTTGATCAGCTACCGACAATCGCGCCGTCTTCGCGGCTGATGGCCATCACCGATGAGCGCGGTTTGCCGTTGGGCAGGTGCTCGGGGAATGTCGAACCGCCGTTTTCGCCCGGATGCTGAATACCGACGAACAGGGTTTTTTGATCCGGTGAGAAGCTGATCCCAGTGACTTCACAGCCGACCGGCCCGACCATGAAGCGACGAATTTCACCGCTGGCCGGGTCGGCACACAGCATCTGGTTATTGCCCATACCGGCAAAATCACCGGTGTTGCTGACGTCGCCGTCCGTCAGGATCCACAGTCGTCCTGCGTCGTCAAACCCCATGCCGTCGGGGCTGTTGAACATGTTTTGCGCGGTGATATTGGCCGAGCCGCCCTTGGGCTGTTTGGGGTGCACGGCCGGGTTGCCTGCCACCACGAACAGGTCCCAGTCGAAACTCATCGCGCCATGCTCGTGGTTGTGTTCGTTCCAGCGCAGGATCTGCCCATAAACGTTTTTCTCGCGCGGGTTGGGACCGCCCACCGGCTGGCCGTCTTCACCGCGTTTAACGTTGTTGGTCAGCGTGCAATACACCTGGCCGTCTTTAGGGCTGACAACAATCCATTCCGGGCGGTCCATGCGCGTGGCACCCACCGTGCTGGCCGCCAGACGCGCGTGAATCAGCACCTCAGCTTGATTGGCAAAACCGCTGCCCGCGTTGATGCCGTTTTTACCGTGGCTCAGCTCGATCCACTGGCCCTGGCCTTTGGGACGGTCCGGGTTGCTGTCGCCGCTGTCGAAGCGGGCGACATACAAGGTGCCGTGGTCCAGCAGGTCGCGATTGGCTTGGGGGTTTTGCTGGTCGATTTTGTCGCGGCTGATGAACTTGTAAATGAACTCGCCGCGCTCATCGTCGCCCATGTACACCACGGCGTGGCCGTCAGCGGTTTGTGCCAGTGCGGCGTTTTCGTGCTTGAAGCGGCCCAGCGCCGTGCGCTTGACCGGGGTCGATTGCGGGTCAAAGGGGTCGATTTCCACCACCCAGCCGTGACGGTTTAGCTCGTTGGGGTTGTGCGCCAGGTCGAAGCGCGGGTCGTGCAGGTGCCAGTTGATGTCTTTGCTGGCGGCAACGGCGCCGTAGCGTTTTTGCGCGGCGTCGAAGCGGTGTTGGGGGTCGGTGCTGCCAAAACAGTCCGTGAAGTTTTCTTCGCAGGTCAGGTAGGTGCCCCACGGGGTTTTGCCGTTGGCGCAGTTCTGGAACGTGCCCAGCGCCAGCGTCCCGCTGTTATCGGCCCGGGTGCGCAGCAAGGCATGCCCGGCAGCCGGGCCGCTCAGGCGAATCGGGGTATTGCCGTGAATGCGTCGATTAAACGGCGAACCTTGCACAAACTGCCAACGGTCGCCCTTGCGCTGAATCTCGATCACCGACACGCCTTCGCTGGCCTGCGCTTTGTGCACCTCTTCGGCTGAAGTTGGCTGACCGCCGTGGGGGTAAAGGTAGCGGTAGTTGGTGTATTCGTTGTTGATGGCCATCAGGGCACGGTTCGGGTCATCGGGGAAAGCGAAGAGGCTCATGCCGTCGTTATTGTCGCCAAACTGGACTTCCTGCT
Organism: Pseudomonas weihenstephanensis; assembly: GCF_016812185.1. Taxonomy (NCBI): domain Bacteria; kingdom Pseudomonadati; phylum Pseudomonadota; class Gammaproteobacteria; order Pseudomonadales; family Pseudomonadaceae; genus Pseudomonas; species Pseudomonas weihenstephanensis. The sequence continues at coordinate 250,090 of NZ_JAAEBV010000004.1, forward strand.
CGGCAGCGGTGCCGTTACCGTCGGGGTTGAAGGCAGGGCCGTCGCTGTGCAGCGGTTGGCCCCAACTGATCAACACCGATGAGCGGTAGCCGGGCGGCAACGTGATGCTATCGGTGGTGGCAGCCTCAATGCTGCGAAACCCCAGCAACGTGCTGGAAGCGGCACGGATGCCGTCTGCCAGCACGCTGCGGCTCAGCAGGCCACCACCCAAAAACATAGCGGCTCCGCACAAGGCACCGGCGCTGATAAAACCGCGACGGCTGAGGCCGACGATGTGCTCAAGATCGGTGGGTTGGTCTTCTTGTAATAGGTTCATGGCTGCCTGCACTCACGACGGTTTTGGCAGCCACCTTAATCAGCCGGTATGACAACGATGTTTCAACGCACCCACAGCCTCAGACAGAAGGGGCTGAGGCGCAGGCTGGTATGCGCGCATCAATCACTTGATACAACGCGCTGCTGGCTGGCCAGTTGCGCATAAAGCGCGCCCGATCGCGGGCATACGCCGGAGCAAAACTGCTGAGCGAGCGGTGCTGGCACATCGAGTCCAGGTCAATCAGCGCCCAGCGACCGTTGTCCCAGAACACGTTATGCCCCTTAAGGTCGCCGTGGCTGATGTGTTCGCCAAGCAAATCGGCAAACAGTTGATCCAGCGCCTGCAACTCGGCTTCTGGCGCATCGCCCTGCTCTACATAAGGTGCGAAGCGCTCAATGATGTCCGGGCCGGGTAAATATTCAGTCACCAGATACGCTTTGCCACGCAACCCCAAAAAACGCGTTTCGAGCAGCGCCAGCGGCTTGGGCGTGGCGATGCCCAGGAACGCCAGCCGATTGCCTTCACGCCACGAATGCCAAGCGCGGCTCGGGCGCCAAAAGCGCTTGAGCCAATGGGCAAAGCCTTTAATGTTGTAACGCTTGATGACCAGCATACGACCGGCCACTTCGACTTTACCCACGCTCGCAGCGCCACCGGTTTTGTACAGATAACCCGCGTCCAGCAACGCATCGGCATTGGCCAGTACCGGCAACATCGCGCCCTCTTCTTCGCGACGAACCGCCCGCAACCCGCAGGCGGAGTTCTGCACGCTGAACAGCGTGCAGTCTCGTCCTGTTTTGCTCAGAAAGTCGTTCAAACGCCAGGCTCGGATTTTCTCGACCTGTTTGAGCAGCGCTTCGAGCGGCAAGGCGTGTTCGCCGTTGCTCAGCAGATAGTGCACCAGCAATTCTTCGGTAAACGGTTCGAGGCTTTTGGGCAACTGGGCGAAAAACACACCGAGGTTTTCCAACACTTTGGGCCGGGACAGGGGTTTGCCTGCCTGTTCGACGCAGATCCCTGCACCATCGATCAAGTACAGCGCGCCGTTGTGGCGCAGCAGGTTGTCCAGGTGCAGGTCTTCTTGCCACAAGCCTTTGAGGTGCATTTGGCCGATGGCCGCCAACGCCTCAGCCAGCACCGCTTGTTGCTCGTCTGCCAGCACAGGCAGGTGTTGCACCGCACTCCAGGCTTGGCCGAGGCTTTGCGCACCGTCCAGAAACTCGAACAATAACCAGCCGCCCTCGCCTTCCTGCAAGCCGTCGACCAGCAACTGTGGCGTGGTCAGCCCTTGCTCGGCCAAGAGCCGCACACCGGTCAGCTCGCGCTCAAAGTTGCGCGCCGCCTTGCTGCCGACCATCAACTTGGCCAGTACCGTGCGGCCGCGCCACACCCCCGCGCCCACGTAACGTTGACCTGGCAATACACGCAACAAGGTCAGCAGTTGCAATTGCGCAGGCCCCGCGGCATCCGCCAGCTCGATGCTCAGCGGCAAGCCCGGCGCACGTCCGGCTTTTTGCAGTTCAGACAGGCGCATCAGCGAGTTTCCTTTTGGCTACGACGCACATTCAGGCGCTGATACCACGCCTGCACCAGGCCACTGTCCGCAGGCTGATCGAGATAGGCGGCGAGCAACGCGCGCACTTCGGTTTCGGTCCAGACCTGAGCCCTGCGCAATAACGGCTCGATGTCTTTGACCCGGTCACGCTGGCCCAGCAGCAGCGGCCGGGTTTTTTCCAGGTCGATCAATTGCGCGCGATAAGCCTCGCCATCTGCCTGCAAAAAGATGTGCTTGGGGTAGAAACAGCCGTGCACCTGACGCACCGCGTGCAGCCGTCGCGCCAGTTGCCCGCACGCGCGCAAGATCGCCTGCTGCTGTTGAGCCGTCAGTTGCGGCCACTGCTCCAGCAGCGAATCGAGGTCATTCCAACCGTCCAGCGCACGGGTCATCAGAACCGCCCGACGCTCACCCTGGACCTTACGCTCACCAAAAAACACCGCTTCCAACGCAGGAATGCCCAACGCCTGATAGCGCTGAATATTACGAAACTCGCGGGCAAAACTCGGCTCGCCCAGCGGGCTGTGCAGCGTGCGGGTCAGGTAGTTGCTTTGGCGTTTGAGGTAAAAGCCCTGACCGTCGAGGTCCAGACGGAACACGCTGCTCCAACCACCGCGGCTGGTGTTGGGTTCGTCCACGGCATCAAGTTGCAGGTGCCACAGCGCTTCAAAATCCGCCAGCCCGTTGCGTTCCAGCAAGGTACGATCAGCGTCTGCTACAAAATCAGTCATTCCCGACCCTCAAAAAAACGCACGATATGGCGTACACGTTCCTTGTCCGCCGCGTTGAGCATCGTGCGCCCGGTGTATTGGAAATAAAAACGCAGGCGCTGGGTGGCCGACAGATGATATTTGGCCACTTTGTCCAGGCACGCCAGGTCTTTGGTGATGCGGTACTTGAGCCAGAATCCGCGCCAGAAGTCGCCATTGGGGCAGTCGATCAAATAAAGGCGCGCCTGATCGTCGATCAGCAAATTGCGCCACTTCAGGTCGTTATGCGTGAAGCGATGGTCGTGCATGGTTTTGGTGTAACGCGCCAACTGGCGGCTCACACCGTCGACCCAGACCCGGTCTTTGAGCAGCGGATCGTGGTTGTCGGCCAGGTCGGACAAATCGCGGGTATTGGGCAACTCGCGGGTAATCATCGCGCCACGGGCATAGGCCATGCCTTTGCGCTCAAGGCCCCAGGCCACCACGTCTGCGGTAGGAATGCCCCACTTGGCGAAGCGCTTGAGGTTCTGCCATTCGGACTTCACGCGCGGTCGGCCCAAATAACGGCGCAAGCCTTTGCCTGCTCCGGTGTAGCGTTTGACGTAGTAATTGACGCCCTCACGCTCGACACGAATGACCTCTGACAACGGATCGCGGGTCAGGTGCTCGCCTTGCAGGGCAAACACGGTATCCAGGCTGCCAAAATCGTGGGCCAGCGCACTGTAGGCAGGGTCAAGGTTCCAGCCCGCCATTACAGTGCATCCCCATAACGCACTTTACGTGCATAGAGTTTGTTTGCCTTGCCTTCCAGCCACGCCAACAGGCGGGCCTCTTCGCGCAGGATCTGGCGCAGCGGCATTTGGAAATAGCCGCGCAGGAAGCGCAACTTGTCGCGTTGCGTCAGGCCGATGTCCAGCGCCGAGAAATACAACGCGGCCAGATCCTTGTTGCGCCAACGCTGGCTGATCACGGCGCGGGTTTGGGCGCGGTGCAGGTCGATCACCGACAAACGGAAGTTATCGGCGGTGACCGGGGTGTCGGTGTGCAGCAAAAAATGGCAAATGTAGCAGTCGCGGTGGTTGACGCCTGCGCGGTGCATCATGCCGGTCATGCGCGCCACCTCAGCAATCAACGCGCGTTTGAGCGCGGGCTGCGGCGGCTGCTTGACCCAGTTGAGGCTGAAATCTTCGAGGCTGACGGTCGGCGCGAGTTCTTCCGTGATGATGAACGAGTGCTGCGCGGCCGGGTTGCTGCCTTTTTCGCCATAGGCTACGGCGGTCATGGTGGGCACGCCGACTTCGTGCAGGCGATTGATCGCCCGCCACTCCTGACCTGCACCGAGCACCGGCAATTTGGCGGTCAGCAGGTTTTTGAACACTTCACCCCAGCCAATGCCACGGTGGATTTTCACAAAGTAGCCGCGCCCGTCGACTTCAGTACGCAAAGTCCGTCGCCCTTCCAGTTCGCGGTACACCTCGCCTTCCAGACGCTCGACTTCGGTGAACGCATCGCGCCCGGCCCACACGCTTTTGAACGGTTCGGCAAGAATCAGTTTCATCAGTGTTGCTCCGCCAGAATCACATCCGCAGCGTGCTGCGCCATGCTATAGAGGTCGGCCGTCTGCGCGAAGGCCAGGCCGTTTTGGCTCCAGGCCGCACGCGCAGCATCATCGGACAACATGTGGGTCAGGTACTCATTGAGTTGCGCCTGCTCAAACGGCTCGTCCAGCACGCGCCCCGCGTCTGCATCAGCGATGTAATGGGCATAGCCGCATACCGCGCTGACCAGCACCGGCAAACCGGCCACCAGCGCTTCGAGCAGTACGGTGCCGGTGTTTTCGTTGTAGGCCGGGTGAATCAGCAAGTCAGCGCCCAACAGGAAACGCGGGATGTCACTGCGCCCTTTGAGAAACTGCACCTGATCGCCCAGCCCCAATGTGGCACTTTGCAATTGAAAGACTTTGGGGTCGTCCTGGCCGATTACAAACAGCCGGGTACGTTTTTTAAGCTCGCCAGGCAGCGCCGCCAATGCTTTAAGGCTGCGATCCACGCCTTTGGTCTTGAACCCGGAGCCAATCTGTACCAGCAGCAGATCATCGTCGGCCAACTTGAATTCACGGCGAAACTGGGCACGAATCTCGGCGGCATTTGGCGGCGCACGGCGGTCCAGCGCGATACCCGGCGGCAGCAGGTGAAAACGCTCCAGCGGGGTGCCGTAATGCTTGATGAACAGCGGCTGCTGGACTTCGGAAATCATCAGGATTTGGGTCTTCGCCTCTTTGGCAAACACCGCGCGTTCGTACTCGGCAAAGTGCTTGTAACGTTTGAAGAAGCGGTAAAACGCATGGCGCAGGTTTTGCGCTTTGTCTTCAAAACAGCCGTCTGCGGCGTAGTACACGTCCAGACCGGGCATTTTGTTGAAGCCGATCAGGCGGTCCACCGGACGCTTGGCCAGGTCGGCCTGCATCCAGGCGAGCATTTTTTCGTTGCGGGTGTGGTTGTGAAACGCCTTCACCGGCGCCACCAACACGTCAAACCCGGGCGGAATATCGCCTTCCCAGATCATGGTGTACACACGGATCTGGTGCCCGCGCTGCTGGCACTCCAGCGCAATGCGCATGAAGTCGCGTTGCAAGCCACCAAACGGGAAATATTTGTACAGCACAAAAGCCAGTTGCATCAGCGCAGTTCCTCAGCCAGTAACAACGTGCTTAATCGACTCGCGACACGCTCAGGGTTCAAACGAGTGAAGCACAGCGGCCACTCGTTTTTCAGGTCAAACCGCTGCTGGTCCTGTGCAGTCGGCGAATAGGTACATTTTTTTTGCAGGCACGGCGCGCAGGGAAAGTCGCTGGCCAAGTGGATTTGCCCCTTGCCGTAAGCGCCCGTCAGGCCGGGGTTGGTGGGGCCAAACAGGGAAATGGTCGGCACATCCAATGCGGCGGCCAAATGCCCCAGACCGGTGTCCACCGCCACGCAGGCACTGGCGCTGGCCAGCACTTTGGCAACGCCTGCCAGGTTCAACTTGGGCAGCACCACAACGTTGTGCAAATCCTTGGCGATGCGTTCAGCCCGAGCCTTCTCTGCCGGGTTGCCCCACGGCAAACGCACGTCGACACCCAAATGGCCCACGCGAATGGCCAGGTCGCGCCAGTACACTTCGGGCCAGTGTTTGGTGTCCCATGTGGTGCCGTGCAAAAACAACACGAAGGGTTTTTTACGCGGCAGCTCGACCAGTTTTTCGACGTCCAGACCATAGTCGCCCAAACCTTTGGGCAGATCGTAGCCCAGCGCAACCGCAAACAACTGACGCAACCGCTCGACCGCGTGTTGGCCACGGGCCACCGCCAAACGACGCTGATAAAAGCGGCTGGCCAAGGGTTCGCGGGCCGAGTCTTTATCCAGCCCGGCCACCGGCGCCTTGACGTAGCGGGTCAGCCAGGCACTTTTGAGCAGACCCTGGGCGTCGATCACCAAGTCGTATTTTTCGGCACGCAGGCTTTGCTTGAAGCGTCGCCATTCGCCGCTCTTGAAGGTTTCCCAGATGTTTTTACGCCAGCGGCGAATCGCCACCGGAATCACTTTACCCACGGCCGGGTGCCAGGTCGGAATCTCGGCAAAGCCTTCTTCCACCACCCAGTCAAAGGTGATGCCCGGAATCGCCCGCGCGGCATCGGTCAGGGCGGGCAACGCATGAATCACATCCCCCAGGGATGAGGTTTTGACCAACAGTACGCGCACCTAGTGGACCTCGACCGGTGAACCTTGCAACCGCTGCAAGGCGTCTACAACGGGTTGCGGCATCAGCTCGCGCAAACAGTTGTAATGGCCGAAACGGCAGGTGCGCTCAAAGCAGGGGCTGCACTCAAGGCCCAGACGCACGATCTCGACCTTGTCGGCCAAGGGCGGTGTAAAGCCTGGCGACGTTGAACCGTAGACCGCCACCAGCGGGCGATTCAGGGCGGCAGCCACATGCATCAGGCCCGAGTCGTTGGACACCACCGAGTCGGCGCAGGACAACACATCAATGGCCTCGGCCAGCGAGGTCTCGCCGCTGAGGTTGACGGCTTCCTCACGCAGACCGGGAATCAGGCGCGAGCGAATGTCTTCGCCTACCGCATGATCATTTTTCGAACCGAACAGCCAGACCTGCCAACCTTCGCGGATTTTTTGCTCGGCGACCTTGGCGTAGTGCTCGGATGGCCAGCGTTTGGACTCGCCAAACTCGGCGCCGGGGCACAACGCCAGCACCGGACGGTCGAGCGTCAGACCAAACTTGGTCAATGCCGCCTCACGGCGCTGCGGATCAATCTGCAACGCAGGCCGCGGGTAAGGCTTGGGCAGCTCTGCGCCCGGCTCGAAGGCCAGCGCCATGAAGCGCTCGATCATCAGCGGGTAGCGTTCTTTATCGAGCTTGCGCACATCGTTCAGCAGGCCGTAGCGAAACTCGCCACGCCAGCCGGTGCGCTTGGGCACCCCCGCAAAGAACGGCACGAGGGCTGATTTCAGCGAGTTGGGCAGCAAGATGGCCTGATCGTACTGCCCCTTGAGGGACTTGCCGATCTTGCGCCGCGTGGCCAGTTCCAGCGCGCCGTGGCCGAGCGGAAAGCTCAAGGCCTGGCGAACTTCAGGCATGCGTTCGAGAATCGGCCGGCTCCACTCGGGGGCCAGCACATCGATTTCGCACTCTGGGTGACGCTGTTTCAGGCACTGGAACAGTGTCTGCGCCATCACCATGTCACCGACCCAGCTGGGCCCAACGATCAAAATATTCATAAGTTTCCATAAACAAGCAAGGGAGGCATTCGCCTCCCCGCTGTGATGCCATTTCGCTTTATTTGACCAGTGTACGCCACTCGGGGTGGGCCGTTGTCTTGCCGGTCACCAGGTCAAAGTAAGCCTTTTGCAGTTTTTCAGTGATCGGGCCACGGCGGCCGATCCCGATTAGACGCCCGTCGACTTCACGAATCGGCGTGACTTCAGCGGCAGTGCCGGTGAAGAACGCTTCGTCGGCGATGTATACCTCGTCGCGGGTGATGCGTTTTTCAACAAATTTGTAACCCAGCTCGGTGGCCAGGGTCAGGATCGTGCTGCGGGTGATGCCGTTCAGGCAGGCCGTCACGTCCGGGGTATAAATGACGCCATCTTTGATCAGGAAGACGTTCTCGCCCGAACCCTCGGCGACAAAACCTTCCGGGTCGAGCAACAGCGCTTCGTCGGCACCGCCCGAAATCGCTTCCTGCAAGGCCAGCATCGAGTTGATGTAGTGGCCGTTGGCCTTGGCACGGGTCATGGAGATGTTCACATGGTGGCGGGTGAAGGAGCTGGTACGCACCTTGATCCCGACTTCCAGCGCTTCGGCGCCCATATAGGCACCCCAGCTCCACGGCGCGATGATCACATGCACCTTCAAACCGGTGGCGCGCAAGCCCATTGCCTCAGAGCCGTAAAACACCATCGGGCGAATGTAGGCGCTGTCGAGGTTGTTTTCACGCACCGCCACGCGGGTCGCTTCATTGATTTCGTCTTTGCTGAACGGGATCTTCATGCCCATGATGTGGGCCGAATCGAACAGACGGTCAGTGTGCGCCTGCAAGCGGAAAATCGCTGCGCCCTGCGGGGTTTCGTAGGCGCGCACACCTTCAAAGACACCCATGCCGTAATGCAGGGTATGGGTCAGCACGTGGGTGGTTGCGTCACGCCACGGCACCAGTTTGCCGTCATACCAGATCACACCATCACGATCAGCCATCGACATCATTACGCTCCTCAAAAGAATCCAGCACCTGCGCCTTGAGACGACAGGCAAATTGGACGAGCCTTATGGGCCCGCCGGATACGTTCTACAGCTTTAACTCTGTGTTCTGGCTGACCGGGTCAAGACCCAGCTCAGACCAAATGCGTCGCACGTGTTGACGTTCGACGACAAACTGATCACCCGTGACCACCCCCGCTTCCTTTTGCAAGGCTTGGCGGTGAGCGACAGCACGGAAGGCTTTGTAAGCCTCACGCAACAGGCTGGCATCAGCGGCGGGCATCAACCCAGCCTGTTCCAGCCCTTCCAGAATGCGGATGTTATCGGTGTAACGGAGCAATTGCGGGTATTCCCACGCCCATGCAAGGGCCGCGTATTGCACCATAAATTCAATATCGACGATACCTCCGGCGTCCTGCTTGAGGTCGAACGGCACCGTGGGCTGGAAGGCGTTTTCGCCCAGCCCCGCCGCGGTAATGCGCGTGCCCAGGTTGTCGCGCATTTTGGCCCGCATCTCGCTGACCTCCAGGCGCAGCGTGGGCAAGTCACGCTCACGGCCCAACACCTTGGCGCGGACCTGCTCGAACGCAGCCCCCACTTGCTTGCAGCCTACAAGCACCCGCGCGCGCACCAGCGCCTGATGCTCCCAGGTCCAGGCTTCGTTTTGCTGATAACGCTCAAAGGCACCGAGCGAGCTGACCAACAGCCCGGACGCGCCTGACGGACGCAAGCGCATGTCGACTTCATACAACTGACCGGAGTTGGTTTGTGCCGTGAGCAAGTGAATGATCCGTTGCCCCAAACGGGTGAAGAACTGCGCGCTGTCGATGGGTTTGGTGCCGTCCGTTTCGGCGTTCGGGTCACCGTCGTGGATAAACACCAGGTCCAGGTCCGAGCCGTGGCCCAGCTCGATGCCGCCGACTTTGCCGTAGCCCACAATAATGAAGCCCGGATCGCACAAGCTGCCGTCAGTGCGTTGCGGCGTGCCGTACTTGGCCACGGTCTGGCGCCAGGCCAGTGCCAGCACTTGCTCCAGAATGGCTTCAGCCAGCCAGGTCAGGTAATCGCTGACCTTCATTAATGGCAGGCTGCCGGCGATTTCCGAGGCCGCAACGCGCAAGCGGTGCGCCAGCTTGAAGTTGCGCAGCGCTTCCATCTGCTGCTCAAGGTCATCTTCGGGAATGCGCGTCAGGCGCTCGCGCAACTCGGCGGCCAGTTCCGGCGCCAAGGGTGGCTTGAACAGACGGCCTTCGTTGAGCAATTCATCGAGCAAGAGCGGGAAACGGGTGATTTGTTCGGCAATCCACGGGCTTGCCGCACACAAGGTCAGCAAACGACGCAGCGCGTCAGGGTTTTCAGTCAGTAGCACCAGATACGCTGAACGGCGGGCCACGGCTTCTACCAGGGGCAATACCCGCTCCAGCACCAGGTCCGGATTGGCGTGCTCAACGGCCTGTGCCAGCAAGCGCGGAATGAAGGCATCCAGTCGCTCACGCCCCAAACGCTGCATCGCCCGCAGCTGCGGGCTGGAACGCAGCCCGGCCAGTTGTTTCAATGCTTTGGGGGCATCTGCAAAACCGGCTTCTTGCAATTGAACACAGGCGGCAGCGTCGTCCTGAACTTCTTCCCACAACGGCAGCCACTCGCCGCCCACGATCAACTCACCCTCGTCGATATCTTCTTCATCGTCCGGGTCGGCGATCACCTGACGGAAATGCCAGTCAATTCGCCCGCGCCACGCCATCAATTGTTCATGGAACGTGGCCCAGCTATCGAAGCCCATCATGAAGGCGATACGCGCTTGATCCTGCTCGCTGTCGGGCAGCATCTGGGTCTGGCGGTCGGCAATCGCCTGAATCGCGTGCTCGGTGTAGCGCAAAAATTCATAGCCTTCACGCAGCTCACTGACCACAGCGGCCGGCAAGTAACCCTGGCCTTCGAGGATGCTCAGCACTTTAAGCAGGGGACGCTGCTGCAAGCTCAGGTCGCGGCCGCCGTGGATCAGCTGGAACGCCTGAGCGATAAATTCAACCTCGCGGATGCCGCCCGCCCCCAACTTGATGTTGTCGGCCATGCCTTTGCGCCGCACTTCTTGCTGAATCAATTGCTTCATGGTGCGCAGCGCTTCAATCGCCGAAAAGTCGAGGTAGCGCCGATACACAAACGGGCGCAGCAGATCGAGCAACTGCGCGCCCATCACTTGATCGCCCGCCACCACACGGGCCTTGATCATCGCGTAGCGCTCCCAGTCCCGGCCCTGATCCTGGTAATACTGCTCCAGCGCATTGAAGCTCAGCACCAGCGCGCCCGATGAGCCGTAAGGGCGCAGGCGCATGTCGACCCGGAAGACGAAACCGTCGACGGTCATCGGGTCGAGTGCCTTGATCAGGCGTTGACCCAGGCGGATAAAGAACTCCTGGTTGTCCAGCGGGCGCTTGGCACCCACCGTTTCACCCCCTTCGGGGTAAGCGAAAATCAAGTCGATGTCTGACGACAAGTTCAGCTCGACGGCGCCGAGTTTGCCCATGCCCAGAATCACCATCGGCTGCGGCTCGCCACTGCGCTGCCCGATCGGCGTGCCAAATTGCTGGCAATGACGCTCATACAACCAGCGATACGCCTGATCAATGCTCGCGTCGGCCATGTCCGACAGATCGCGACAGGTTTCGATCAAATCCGCCTGGCGGGTCAGATCGCGCCAAATAATGCGCACTTGCTGACGCGTGCGTTGGCGGCGCAATACGCGCCCCAGCTCATCATCGGTGTGCGCCTGCTGCACTGCGGCGCTAATTTGCCCGCACAGCTCGCCGGGGGCAAAGCTGCGGTCCAGTTCGCCAAAGCCCGCCAGCTCCAGCAACATCAAAGGGTCACGTAACGCTTGTTCAATAAAGAAGTCACTGGCGGCGCTGACGCGATTGAAAGCCACCCACCGCTCGGCCGACCAGTCATCCAGCGCCCACTCACTGTCTAGCCCGGCCACCGCAGCGCGCCACGACTGTTCGGCACGGGTTACCAATGGCAATAAAAGGGTGGGGATTGGAGCAAGCGACGGAAGGCTCATGGTCTATCCTTGATCGGCGACAGTAATGCCGAGTACGGTGACAGGAAGAAACAGCGGTTTAATCCGACTGTCGAACAAAGGTTATTAATAGCTGAATGCTGTTTTTTATTGGCAGCAAACCTTCAAAAAGAAGGCAATAAATTAAATTTCGCACTAACAATATCGATTTTTCGCACAACTACACGACTGACCATCAGCGCCTGACATGTAGTTTTACTACTGAGTGACCCACTTGAAAGGCTGAAATGGCCAACGATTTGTAGTAAAACTACACAACGCTGGAATCTACTTCCGGTCATCCAAGAATTTATGTCGTCTGCCCACAAGGCCAGTCGCAAACTCAGGCAACCGATTCTGGAAGCCTTTCCGCCCTGGAGCAAGCCATGCAAGACCTCGATCCCGTCGAAACCCAGGAATGGCTGGACGCCCTGGAATCGGTTCTCGACAAAGAAGGCGAAGACCGCGCTCACTACCTGATGACCCGTATGGGTGAGCTCGCAACCCGCACCGGTTCGCAACTGCCGTACGCCATCACCACGCCATACCGCAACACCATCCCTGTGACCCACGAAGCACGCATGCCTGGCGACCTGTTCATGGAACGCCGCATTCGCTCGTTGGTTCGCTGGAACGCCATGGCCATGGTAATGCGCACGAACTTGAAAGATTCTGACCTGGGCGGTCACATCTCCAGCTTCGCTTCCAGTGCAACCCTGTATGACATCGGCTTCAACTACTTCTTCCAGGCCCCGACCGAAGAACACGGCGGCGACCTGATCTACTTCCAGGGCCACACCTCCCCAGGCGTTTACGCCCGTGCGTTCATGGAAGGCCGCATCACCGAAGACCAGATGAACAACTTCCGCCAGGAAGTCGACGGCCAGGGCCTGTCGTCCTACCCGCACCCTTGGCTGATGCCTGACTTCTGGCAGTTCCCGACCGTTTCAATGGGTCTGGGCCCCATCCAGGCGATCTACCAGGCACGCTTCATGAAGTACCTGGAAGCCCGTGGTTTCATCCCCGCTGGCAAGCAAAAAGTCTGGTGCTTCCTGGGCGACGGCGAATGTGACGAGCCTGAATCCCTGGGCGCGATCTCGCTGGCTGGCCGCGAAAACCTCGACAACCTGATCTTTGTCATCAACTGCAACTTGCAGCGCCTCGACGGCCCGGTTCGCGGTAACGGCAAAATCATCCAGGAACTCGAAGGCGTGTTCCGCGGTGCTCAGTGGAACGTGACCAAAGTCATTTGGGGCCGTTTCTGGGACCCGCTGCTGGCCAAAGACGTCGACGGCATCCTGCAACGCCGCATGGACGAAGTCATCGACGGCGAGTACCAGAACTACAAAGCCAAAGATGGCGCGTTCGTTCGCGAACACTTCTTCAACACGCCTGAACTCAAGGCGATGGTTGCTGATTTGTCCGACGACGAAATCTGGAAGCTCAACCGTGGCGGCCACGACCCGTACAAGGTCTACGCGGCGTATCACGAAGCGGTCAACCACAAAGACCAGCCAACCGTGATCCTGGCCAAAACCATCAAGGGTTATGGCACCGGTGCCGGCGAAGCAAAAAACACCGCGCACAACACCAAGAAAGTCGACGTCGACAGCCTGAAGTTGTTCCGCGACCGTTTCGACATCCCGGTCAAAGACGAAGAAATCGAAAACCTGCCGTTCTTCAAGCCAGAAGAAGGCAGCGCTGAAGCCCGCTACCTGAGCGAGCGCCGTAGCGCACTGGGTGGTTTCGTGCCACAGCGCCGCGCCAAGAGCATGAGCATTCCGACCCCGCCACTGGATACCCTCAAGGCCATCCTTGACGGTTCAGGCGAGCGCGAAATCTCCACCACCATGGCTTTCGTGCGCATTCTGGCGCAACTGGTCAAGGACAAAGACATCGGCCAGCGCATCGTGCCGATCATCCCGGACGAAGCCCGTACCTTCGGTATGGAAGGCATGTTCCGCCAGTTGGGCATCTACTCCTCCACCGGCCAGCTCTACGAGCCAGTCGACAAAGACCAGGTGATGTTCTACCGCGAAGACAAAAAAGGTCAGATCCTCGAAGAAGGCATCAACGAAGCAGGCGCCATGAGCTCCTTCATCGCTGCCGGTACTTCGTACTCCAGCCACAACCAGCCGATGCTGCCGTTCTACATCTTCTACTCGATGTTCGGTTTCCAGCGCATTGGTGACCTGGCCTGGGCCGCTGGCGACAGCCGCACCCGTGGCTTCCTGATCGGCGGCACCGCCGGGCGTACCACGCTCAACGGCGAAGGCCTGCAACACGAAGACGGTCACAGCCACATCCTGGCCTCCACCATCCCTAACTGCCGCACCTTCGATCCAACCTACGGCTATGAGCTGGCGGTGATCATCCAGGACGGCATGAAGAAGATGACCGAAGAGCAACAGGACGTCTTCTACTACATCACCGTGATGAACGAGTCTTACCAGCAGCCAGCCATGCCGGCCGGGGTTGAGGAAGGCATCGTCAAGGGCATGTACCTGCTCGAAGAAGACACCAAAGAAGCGGCACACCACGTACAGCTGATGGGCTCCGGCACCATCCTGCGTGAAGTGCGCGAAGCGGCAAAAATCCTGCGTGATGAATTCAACATCGGTGCCGACGTGTGGAGCGTTACCAGCTTCAACGAACTGCGTCGCGACGGCCTGGCCGTTGAGCGTGAAAACCGTCTGCACCCTGGCCAGAAGCCAAAGCTCAGCTACGTAGAAGAGTGCCTGAGCGGGCGTAAAGGTCCGGTCATTGCCTCCACCGACTACATGAAGCTGTTCGCCGAACAGATTCGTCAGTGGGTACCGGTCAAAGAATTCAAAGTGCTGGGCACTGACGGTTTCGGCCGCAGCGACAGCCGCAAAAAACTGCGTCACTTCTTTGAAGTAGACCGTCATTTCGTGGTGTTGGCAGCCCTTGAAGCACTGGCTGACCGTGGTGATATCGAACCTAAGGTAGTGGCAGAAGCCATCGTCAAGTTCGGCATCAACCCAGAAAAACGCAACCCACTGGACTGCTGAGGAGAATTTTTGTGAGCGAACTCATTCGAGTACCTGACATCGGCAGCGGTGACGGTGAAGTCATCGAACTGTTTGTAAAAGTCGGCGACCGTATCGAAGCCGACCAGAGCATTCTGACGCTGGAATCGGACAAGGCGAGCATGGAAATCCCTGCTCCCAAAGCGGGCATCGTCAAAAGCTTGAAAGTAAAGCTGGGCGACCGCCTGAAAGAAGGCGACGAACTGCTGGAACTGGAAGCCGAGGGCGCCGCTGCGGCGCCTGAAGCTGACGCTCCTGCGGCACCGGCAGCCGCTGAAAAGCCTGCGGCCGCGCCCGTAGCCGAGGCCCCTGCGGCCCCGGCCGCTGCACCGGCAAGCTCGACGGTTCAGGACATTCACGTCCCGGACATCGGCTCGTCGGGCAAAGCCAAAATCATCGAAATTCTGGTCAAGGCTGGCGACACCGTTGAGGCTGATCAGTCGTTGATCACCCTCGAATCCGACAAGGCCAGCATGGAAATTCCATCGCCAGCCGCCGGTGTGGTCGAAAGCATTTCGGTCAAACTCGATGACGAAGTTGGCACTGGCGACTTCATCCTCAAGCTCAAAGTACAAGGCGCTGCGGCCCCGGCTGCACCTGCGCCAGCTGCTGCTGAACAAGCTCCGGCCACAACTCAAGCACCGGCTGCGGCCCCTGCGCCAGCCGCCAAAGCCGAGGCAGCCCCTGCCCCGGCAACCGCGCCTGTGCCAAAAGGCGCCAAAGTTCACGCTGGCCCTGCCGTGCGTCAACTGGCCCGCGAGTTCGGCGTCGAGCTGAACGCGGTCAGCCCAAGCGGCCCGCACGGTCGTGTGCTGAAAGAAGACGTGCAGGTTTACGTCAAAGCCATGATGCAAAAGGCCAAAGAAGCACCGGCCGCCGGTGCAACCGGTGGTGCTGGCATTCCGCCGATTCCGGCTGTCGATTTCAGCCGTTTCGGTGAAGTCGAAGAAGTGGCCATGACCCGCCTGATGCAAATCGGCGCGTCGAGCCTGCATCGCAGCTGGCTGAACATCCCGCACGTGACGCAGTTCGATCAGGCTGACATCACTGAGCTGGAAGCTTTCCGCGTTGCACAAAAAGCGGTCGCAGAAAAAGCCGGTGTGAAACTGACCGTGTTGCCGCTGCTGCTCAAGTCCTGCGCGCACCTGCTCAAAGAAATGCCCGACTTCAACAGCTCGCTGGCGCCAAGCGGCAAAGCCATCATCCGCAAGAAGTACGTCAACATCGGCTTCGCCGTAGACACCCCGGATGGCCTGCTGGTCCCTGTGATCAAGAACGTTGATCAGAAGAGCCTGCTGCAACTGGCGGCGGAAGCGGCGGCACTGGCTGCCAAGGCCCGTGACAAGAAGCTCACCGCTGACGACATGCAAGGCGCCTGCTTCACCATTTCCAGCCTGGGCCACATTGGCGGCACCGGCTTCACGCCAATCGTCAACGCGCCGGAAGTGGCGATCCTTGGGGTTTCCAAGGCAACCATCCAGCCAGTCTGGGACGGCAAAGCCTTCCAGCCGAAACTGATGCTGCCGCTGTCGCTGTCCTACGATCACCGCGTGATCAATGGCGCTGCGGCTGCACGCTTCACCCAGCGTCTGAGCCAGTTGTTGGGCGACATCCGCACCATCCTGCTGTAAGCCAGACCCCGGCCTTCTTCATAGAAGGCCGGGGCCGCGCACTCTTTTTCGAGCGCCACGCTCGTACCTCAACCCCGCCCATGTGGCGGGGCTTTTTTTATCGCCGCTGCCCTCCATCGAATCGATCCCGGTGCACAGGCTCCAATCCGTGATCCTTACTCGCGCACCGTCATAAAACTGAAACGAACGACGGTCGGTATGCAGGAAAGCCTCCGCCTGCCGATAACGCTGTATAGCACTTAGCCTGCATGCTCACTTGTCAGCGCCGTGAGCATGATGCAACCTTGCCCAAACCGCAGGAACAGGCGCCAGCCCGTGCGTAAACAGCCTTTGTGAAGCGAGTTTCCCAATGAAAAGCCAGCCCGATGCTGCCCCGCGCGTGGCAGTCGAGGTCGTGACGCAGCTCCCCGTGCCTTCCAGGCTCGGTATGCTGCGTTTCGAGCGGCTTAATGAAGCCAGTTGGGCCTTGCTCTATCTGGACCCTAATTGCGAACGTCAGTTTGGCCTCGCTGCGGTAGACCTGTGTTCGCTGATCGGCTCACCCTTTGCCAGCCTGATGGAGCCTGAAGCGCGCTATCGCCTGCACGATGCGATACAAACTCAGCTTGGGGCTGGCCCGCATTACGTGGTGCATTACACCCTGCATACCTCTCGGGGCGCCTTGAGCCTGATGGAGTTGGGCGAAGCGTACAAACAGCACAATCGGCATTTGCTGCGCGGTTACCTGCTCGTGCTTGAATCCACCCTCAACAGCACCCCGCCGGTGCCGCTCGCCGACCTCGAAACCCAGAATTCTCGCCTGCAAATCGCGCTGGAGCTTAATCAGCGCGCCCAACAAGAGCAGTTGCAGCATTTGGAGCGGGTGCGGGCGCAGCAGGACTTGATCCTGCGTCTGGCGCGCCACCGTTATAGTCAAAACAACTCGCTGCAAGAAGCCGCCGAGCTGATTACCCACAGCGCCTGCGATATCTATCAGATCGACGCTGCCAGCCTGTGGAACCTTGAGGGCAACCGGCTGCTGCCTATTTCCGCCTACGAGCGTGCAAGCCAAGCGCATGTGGCCAACGAGGTTTTTGACGCCAGTGACTTCCCTGATTATCTCGAAGCCCTGCACACCAGCCGCTCAATCGACGCGCACAACGCCACCCGCGACCCGCGCACCCGCGAATTGGCAGCCAGCCTCCGTCGCGGCGACGTGAGCGCGATGCTCGATGCGAGCATCCGCATTGATGGCCAGGTGGTCGGCGTACTGTGCCTGGAGCAAATTGGCAGTACCCGCGTGTGGCAGTCCGATGAAATTGCTTTTGCCGGCGAGTTGGCGGACCAGTTTGCGCAGGTCATCAACAACCACAACCGCCGCGCTGCCACCAATGCCTTGCACCTGTTCCAGCGCGCGGTGGAGCAAAGCGCCAACGCCTTTTTGCTGGTCAATTGCGAGGGCCTGGTGGAATACGTGAACCCCAGTTTTGCCGCCATCACCCAGTACAGCACTGAAGAAGTTCAGGGCCACAAACTCTCAGAGTTGCCCGCACTGGAGAACCTCAGCGAACTGCTGTTCGATGCCCAATCGAGCTTAAGCAAAAGCAACAGCTGGCAGGGCGAATTCAAGAGCCGGCGTAAAAATCTGGAACCGTACTGGGGCCAGTTGTCGATTTCCAAGGTCTACGGCGACAACCGTGAACTGACGCATTACATCGGCATTTACGAAGACATCACCGACGCCAAGCTGGCGCAACAGCGCATCGAGCGGCTGGCCTACACCGACAACCTGACCAATCTGGGCAACCGCCCGGCCTTCATCCGCAACCTTGATGAACGCTTCAACCGCAACAGCGAGCAGCCCATCTGCCTGCTGCTGGTGGACATCGATAATTTCAAGCGCATCAACGACAGCCTCGGCCACCAGACGGGCGACAAACTGCTGATCAGCCTGGCACGCCGCCTGCGTAACAGCCTCAACCCTGGCGGCAGCCTGGCGCGCTTTGCCAGCAACGAATTCGCGGTGCTGCTGGACGACACTGACCTGGAGACAGGCCAGCAAATTGCCAGCCAACTGTTGATGACCCTCGACAAGCCGATGTTCGTCGACAACCAGTTGATCAGCGTTACCGGCTCGGTTGGCGTGGCAAGCGCGCCGATTCACGGGCGCGACCCGCAGACCTTGATGCGCAACGCGGGGCTGGCGCTGCATAAGGCCAAAGCCAACGGCAAACATCAGGTGCAAGTGTTTACCGAAGCGCTGAACGCCGAAGCCAGCTACAAGCTGTTCGTCGAAAACAACCTGCGCCGCGCCCTGACCCAAAACGAACTTGATGTGTTCTACCAACCCAAACTCTGCCTGCGTTCCGGCCGGTTATTGGGGATGGAAGCGTTATTGCGCTGGAACCACCCGGAACGCGGCATGATCCGCCCCGATCAGTTCATCAGCGTGGCGGAAGAAACCGGGCTGATCATCCCTATCGGCAAATGGATTGCGCGCCAGGCATGCCGCATGAGCAAGCAATTGAGCGCCGAAGGCTTGGGCAATCTGCAAGTGGCGATCAACCTATCGCCCAAACAGTTTTCTGACCCGGACCTGGTCGCCTCGATTGCCAGCATCCTCAAGGAAGAACAGCTACCGGCCTCTTTACTGGAGCTGGAACTGACCGAAGGCTTGCTGCTGGAAGCGACAGAAGACACCCATTTGCAGCTCGATCAGTTGAAAAAGCTGGGGCTGACGCTGGCGATGGACGACTTTGGTACGGGCTACTCATCGCTCAGTTACCTGAAGAAATTCCCGATCGACATCATCAAAATCGACCGCAGCTTTATCAACGAAATCCCGGACAACCAGGACGACATGGAGATCACCTCTGCCGTGATCGCGATGGCGCACAACCTCAAGCTCAAAGTGGTGGCCGAAGGCATCGAAACCGCCGAGCAACTGGCCTTCCTGCGCCGTCATCGTTGCGACGTAGGCCAGGGATATCTGTTTGACCGACCGATCCCCGGTAGCGAACTGGTAGAAAAGCTTAAACGCTACCCGCGCGGCCCTCTGGCCTGACATCGTTGCAACACTCGGGCACACTGGCGGTCTACATTTTTACAATCTGACTGAGAGGGCTTGAAAAATGGTCTTGCGCTCGGAAATCCTGGTGAATAAAAACGTGCTACCTACTCCTGAACAAGCCCTGCCGGGGCGCGAAACACCCATGGTGTTGCCTGAATACCATTTTGTTCATAAAGACATCCCGCTGCTGGGGCCTTTTATTGTCAATGTCGGCTTTGCGATTTTTGGTCTGGGTTGCTTCTGGGGCGCAGAGCGCAAGTTCTGGCAGAAAGACGGTGTTGTCAGTACGGTTGTGGGCTATGCCGGAGGCCATACGCCGAATCCGACCTACGAAGAAGTGTGCTCCGGCCTGACCGGTCACAGCGAAGTGGTGCTGGTGGTCTATAACCAGGACAAGGTCAGCTACAAAGAGCTGCTGAAGATGTTCTGGGAACTGCACGATCCGACACAAGGCATGGGCCAGGGCAACGACATCGGCACTCAATACCGCTCCGTGATCTACTGCACGACCCCTGAGCAGCTCGACGAAGCATTGGCCAGTAAAAACGCATTCCAGGCCGAACTGACCAAGGCCGGCAAAGGCACTATCACCACTGAAATCGAACAAGCGCCGACCGTCTATTTTGCCGAGGCTTACCACCAGCAATACCTGGCGAAAAACCCGAATGGCTACTGTGGCATTGGCGGCACAGGCGTGACCTGCCCGATTTAAGGCAAGCAAAACCTGTAGATACCGTCTTGACCCTCATCGCGCAAGCGCGATGCCGGGGTCAAACGCTCTGCCCGATCGCAGCCTCGTACCTCGACAGCGACTACAAAGGCCCGCGACTACCGGTTACACGCCTGTAGTCGCTGACGAGTCATGCGAGGCTGCGTCCGGCGGCGCAGCCGTCGTCAAACCATTCAACGCGGTGCCTCAGACACACCGCAGCGCACGATCGCAGCCTCGTACCTCGACAGCGGCGACTACGAAAATGCAGGCTTACTCCGCGATCAACCATTCCATCTGCCAGCCGCCTTGGGTTTGGCCCAGTTTCTTGGCCAACCACGGCAACAATTCACGCAGCTCTTCTTCCAGGCCCCACGGCGGGTTGGCAATCGCCAAACCCGAACCATTCAGGCTGTTGGGGGTGTCCAGCGGATGCACAAACAGCTCAACTTGCAGCAATTTCGGCGCCCCCGAACCCGCCAGATCCTGATAAAAGCGGCGCAACTGACGCTTGTCCTTGATCGGGTACCAAATCGCAACAACGGTCTGACGCATACGGCTGATGGCGTCTTTCAACGACTCCGTGCAACGCTTCATCTCGTCGAGCTTTTCAAACGGCGGATCGATCAACATCAGCCCGCGCTTTTCTGCCACCGGCAGCAGCGCACGCGGCACATGCCAGCCTTCACCCAGATGCACCGCTACCCGGCGATCACCCTTCATGTTGTCTTTGAGCAACACGCCGTCTTCCGGGTGTTTTTCGTTCAACAACACGCGGTCTTGCGAACGGGTCAGGCGCCGCGCCAATTCAGGTGAACCGGGGTAGTAACGTAGCGTTCCATCCGGGTTCATCTTGTGCAGCACTTGCATGTAATCGGCTGTTACTGCGGGCAAGTCTTTCTGGCCCCACAAACGGGCGATACCTTCCAGGTACTCACCAGTACGGTTGGCCTGGTCACCCTGAAGGTCGTACAGACCGATGCCCGCGTGGGTATCAAGGTAAGCAAAAGGCTGTTCTTTACGCGACATCAAGGCGATGAGGCGGGTCAACACAATATGTTTGAGAACGTCGGCATGGTTGCCGGCGTGGAAGGCGTGACGATAGTTCATGGTTGCTCCTGCGCAGGGGGCGAAGTTTACCCTGTGCAGCGAGTAACGTCAGGGGTTAAGCCGCTCGCCACGCCAAACGGTGTTATCCATCAAACCGCTTGCGGCATTAGCGTCAGATTTTGCACCTTTCGGTCTTCGTTCCAGTCAAAGAAGAAGCTTCTCTCGGCATCAGCCACGACGACCTGGTTGTCCAGGACTTCTGAGCGGATGACATACCCGGCGATGCTGGGGTCATTTACCGCCCCCCCTGCATAAAGCCCATACACAAAAGGCGACGCGATCTCACTGTACATTCTTGTTTCAGCCAGCGTCTTGCGACACCCCATGAGGTCATGTGCAAACAGCGTAACTGTCCATACGTAATGACGCTGAATAGAAAAAGGCAGTTCGTGGCTGGACACGTAACCGGTAACTGCTCTGTTGGGCATCTCAACGCTCCTTGATGAGGTACTCAACACTGAGCACTCACGCAAGATTAGTCGGTGCGTTTGAACAAAAACAGCCTCCAGACCATTCGATGCACAAATGCCGAAATTTCATACAGTACGTCCAAAAAAAAGCCCGCTCATTTACAGAGACGGGCCTTTTTTAACCACATTTACGGTGTGAGCCGAGGCTCAAATCACTCAGCGGTTTTGCTGGAAGTCTTTCTCGGCAGCGCTGAAACGCTCAACCATGTTCTTGCTTGGGCCTTTGCCCATCAAGCTAACCACCAGAATGGCGATGCTGGCGAAGATGAAGCCCGGAATGATCTCGTACAGACCAAACAGCGAGAAGTGTTTCCACACGATCACGGTAATGGCACCCACCAAAATACCGGCCAATGCGCCATTACGGGTCATGCCCTTCCACAGTACCGAGATCAGTACCACTGGGCCGAACGCAGCCCCGAAGCCTGCCCATGCATAGCTCACCAGACCCAGAACGCGGTTATCTGGGTTGGCGGCCAGTACGATGGCGATCAAGGCAACCACCAGCACCATGGCGCGACCGACCCACACCAGCTCAACCTGGGAGGCGTTTTTACGCAAGAAAGCCTTGTAGAAGTCTTCAGTCAGGGCGCTGGAGCACACCAGCAACTGGCAGCTCAAGGTGCTCATTACCGCAGCCAGAATGGCCGACAACAACACACCGGCAATCCACGGATTGAACAGCAGCTTGGCCAGTTCAATGAACACGCGCTCAGGGTTTTCGGTCACAGGACCGGCCACCTCAGGGTGTGCCGAGAAGTACGCGATACCGAAGAAGCCCACAGCCACAGTACCGGCCAGGCACAGGATCATCCAGGCCATGGAGATACGACGCGCCTTGGCGATCGATTTCACCGAGTCTGCGGCCATGAAACGCGCCAGAATGTGCGGCTGACCGAAGTAACCCAGGCCCCAGCCCATCAACGAAATAATGCCGATGAAGGAGGTGCCTTTAAGCATGTCGAAGTTGCTTGGGTCTTTGGCTTCAATGGCCAGGAACGTGGTGTCCACACCGCCCGTGGCCAACAGCACGATGATCGGCGTGAGGATCAACGCGAAAATCATCAGGGTCGCCTGAACGGTGTCGGTCCAGCTCACGGCCAGGAAACCACCGATAAAGGTGTAGGCGATGGTTGCCGCGGCACCTGCCCACAATGCGGTTTCGTACGGCATGCCGAAGGTGCTTTCGAACAGACGGGCACCGGCGACGATGCCGGAAGCGCAGTAGATGGTGAAGAACACCAAAATCACGATGGCCGAGATGATCCGCAGCAGACCGCTTTTGTCTTCAAAACGGCTGGAGAAGTAATCCGGCAGGGTCAGCGCATCGCCGTTGTGCTCGGTTTGCACCCGCAGGCGACCTGCCACAAACAGCCAGTTCAGGTAAGCACCGGTTACCAGGCCAATGGCAATCCAGCTTTCCGACAGACCGGAAACATAAATGGCGCCCGGCAAGCCCATCAACAACCAGCCGCTCATGTCGGAGGCGCCAGCGGACAGTGCAGTCACAACGCTGCCCAGGCTACGGCCACCCAGAATGTAGTCGGAAAGGTTATTGGTGGAGCGATAGGCCATGAGGCCAATCAGCACCATTGCCACGATATAGATCACGAACGTGATCAGGGTTGGGTTACTAACACTCATTGAATTAAGCCCTGGCATTGTTTTTATGTTTAGCAGCGGTCTGGTCGGACGCTCACAAACGTCCTGTTTGAGACGAATAACATAGCCGCGCAATTATGACTGACGTTTCCCCAGGAAAATCATCAGCCGATGAACCCAACAGCGAAGAGGTTGCACCTTAGCGGCGAATGCTATGCAACAAAGCAAATCAGGTGCAACCAGTTTTTGTCTGACAAGTTGCACCTTGTCGCCTTTTCGTCTCAATTCGGTTTTTTTGCTCCTTTTCGGAGCAAGAACCACACAAAGCCAATCAAAAAGCACCAAGCCTGTGCAAAAAATTCGACTCGACTCAAAATCCTGACGAAGCGTCGAACAATCCGTAAAAAAACGGGTTGCACTAGGTTGCACCTCTGGGTGCGCACAGCTAATCTTGCCGCCAGCTGCTGCCGCGCAACTGCGGCACCCATGAGGATAAAAATATGGCTACCACCACCCTTGGGGTCAAACTTGATGACCCGACCCGCGAGCGCCTCAAGGCCGCCGCGACCTCGATTGATCGTACGCCGCACTGGCTGATCAAGCAGGCAATCTTTAATTACCTGGAAAAACTCGAGGGTGGTGCAACCCTGACCGAGTTGAGCGGTATCCCTGGCGCGGCCAGCGATGACGCCGACGAGGTGCAAACCGATCACGCGCATCAGTGCTTCCTGGAGTTTGCAGAAAGCATCCTGCCCCAGTCGGTGCTGCGTGCCGCGATCACTTCCGCTTACCGTCGCCCGGAACCCGAAGTGGTACCGATGCTGATCGAGCAAGCGCGTCTGCCTGCCCCTATGGCCGAAGCCACGCAAACACTGGCGGCCTCGATTGCTGAAAAACTGCGCAATCAGAAGAGCGCCGGTGGCCGTGCAGGCATCGTCCAGGGACTGCTGCAAGAATTCTCTCTGTCATCCCAGGAAGGCGTGGCATTGATGTGCCTGGCCGAAGCGCTGCTGCGCATCCCGGACAAGGGCACCCGTGACGCGTTGATTCGCGACAAAATCAGCACCGGCAACTGGCACCCGCACTTGGGCAACAGCCCGTCTCTGTTCGTCAACGCAGCGACTTGGGGCCTGTTGCTGACAGGCAAGCTGGTGTCGACCCACAACGAAGCAGGCCTGACCTCCTCCCTGAGCCGCATCATCGGCAAAAGCGGCGAGCCGATGATCCGCAAGGGCGTCGACATGGCCATGCGCCTGATGGGCGAGCAGTTTGTGACCGGCGAAACCATCGCCGAAGCCCTGGCCAACGCCACGCGCTTTGAAGCCAAGGGCTTCCGTTACTCCTACGACATGCTCGGCGAAGCCGCACTCACCGAGCTCGACGCGCAAAAATACCTCGCGTCCTACGAGCAAGCGATTCATTCGATCGGCAAAGCCTCTAACGGCCGTGGCATCTACGAAGGCCCGGGGATTTCGATCAAATTGTCGGCCCTGCACCCGCGTTACAGCCGCGCCCAGTACGAGCGCGTGATGGACGAGCTGTACCCGCGCCTGCTGTCGCTGACCTTGCTGGCCAAGCAATATGACATCGGCCTGAACATCGACGCCGAAGAAGCTGACCGCCTTGAGCTGTCGCTCGACCTGCTGGAACGCCTGTGCTTCGAGCCACAACTGGCTGGCTGGAACGGCATCGGTTTCGTGATTCAGGCTTACCAGAAGCGCTGCCCGTACGTGATCGACTACGTGATCGACCTGGCACGCCGCAGCCGTCACCGCCTGATGATCCGCCTGGTAAAAGGCGCGTATTGGGACAGCGAAATCAAGCGCGCCCAAGTCGAAGGCCTGGAAGGCTACCCGGTCTACACCCGTAAGGTGTACACCGACGTTTCCTACCTTGCCTGTGCGAAAAAACTGCTGGCCGTGCCTGAGGCTATCTATCCGCAATTCGCGACGCACAACGCCCAAACGCTGTCGGCGATTTACCATATCGCTGGTCAGAACTACTACCCTGGGCAGTACGAGTTCCAATGCCTGCACGGCATGGGCGAACCGCTGTACGAGCAAGTCGTCGGCAAACTGTCCGAAGGCAAGCTCAATCGTCCGTGCCGTGTGTACGCACCGGTCGGCACCCACGAAACACTGCTGGCCTATCTGGTGCGTCGCTTGCTGGAAAACGGCGCCAACACCTCGTTCGTTAACCGCATCGCCGACCACACCATTTCGATTCAAGAGCTGGTAGCCGACCCGATCTCGCAGATCGAGCACATGGCGGCGCAAGAAGGCGGCTTCGGCTTGCCTCACCCGCGCATCCCTTTGCCGCGCGACCTGTATGGCAGCGAACGCGCCAACTCCAGCGGCATCGACATGGCCAACGAACACCGCCTGGCGTCGCTGTCCTGCGCCCTGCTGGCCACCGCACACAACGACTGGAAAGCTGCGCCGATGCTCGGTTGCGCCTCCAGCACCGAAACGCCTGCACCGGTGCTCAACCCGTCCGATCTGCGCGACGTGGTCGGCCATGTGCAAGAAGCTACCGTTGAGGACGCCGATAACGCGATCCAGTGCGCATTGAATGTCGCGCCGATCTGGCAAGCCACACCGCCTGCCGAACGCGCCGCTATTCTGGAGCGTGCCGCAGACTTGATGGAAGCCGAGATCCAGCCACTCATGGGCCTGTTGGCACGCGAGGCGGGCAAGACCTTCGCCAACGCCATCGCCGAAGTCCGTGAAGCCGTCGACTTCTTGCGTTACTACGCCGTACAAGCGCGCAACGACCTGACCAACGACGCGCACCGCCCATTGGGCCCAGTGGTCTGCATCAGCCCGTGGAACTTCCCGCTGGCGATTTTCAGCGGTCAAGTTGCTGCCGCTCTGGCCGCCGGGAATCCGGTGCTGGCCAAACCGGCCGAGCAAACGCCGCTGGTCGCCGCACAAGCGGTGCGTATCCTGCTGGAAGCCGGTATCCCTGAAGGCGTGCTGCAATTGCTGCCGGGCCGTGGTGAAACCGTCGGTGCGCGCCTGGTCGGCGACGATCGCGTCAAAGGCGTGATGTTCACCGGCTCCACCGAAGTCGCCCGCTTGCTGCAACGCAACATTGCCGGCCGTCTGGATGCACAGGGTCGTCCGATCCCGCTGATCGCCGAAACCGGCGGTCAAAACGCCATGATCGTCGACTCCTCGGCATTGACCGAACAAGTGGTCATCGACGTGGTGTCCTCGGCCTTCGACAGCGCGGGTCAACGTTGCTCGGCACTGCGCGTGCTGTGTTTGCAGGAAGATTCGGCTGATCGCGTCATCGAAATGCTCAAAGGTGCAATGGCTGAATCGCGCATGGGTAACCCTGAGCGCTTGAGCGTGGACATTGGCCCGGTGATCGACGCCGAAGCCAAAGCGGGCATCGAGAAACACATCCAGGGCATGCGTGACAAAGGCCGCAATGTGTTCCAGATGGCGATTGCCGACATCGAAGAATGCAAGCGCGGCACCTTCGTCATGCCGACCCTGATCGAGCTGGAAAGCTTCGATGAGCTGGAACGCGAAATCTTCGGCCCCGTGCTGCACGTGGTGCGCTACAAGCGCAAAGACATTGACCAATTGATCGCTCAGATCAATGCGTCGGGTTACGGCCTGACGCTGGGCGTGCACACCCGCATCGACGAAACCATTGCCAAAGTGGTCAACAGCGTCAATGCCGGTAACGTCTACGTAAACCGCAACATCGTTGGCGCAGTGGTCGGCGTCCAGCCGTTTGGTGGCGAAGGCTTGTCAGGCACCGGCCCTAAAGCCGGCGGCCCTTTGTACTTGTTCCGCTTGCTGTCGACCCGTCCGGGCAATGCCATCGAGCAGTCGTTCGCCAAGGTCGATGCCATCAGCGCACCCGACACCCAAGCCCGCGAAGCCTTGAGCAAACCGCTCAAAGCGCTGCACGCCTGGGCCGACAACAACCAGCAGGCCGCCTTGGCCGAGTTGTGCAGCGAATTCGCCGCCCATTCGCAAAGCGGTATCACTCGCTTGCTCAATGGCCCGACGGGCGAGCGCAACAGCTACGCCATTCTGCCGCGCGAACACGTGTTGTGCCTGGCCGAGGTGGAAAGCGACTTGTTGACCCAACTGGCAGCGGTACTGGCCGTGGGCAGCTCTGCGGTCATGCCAGAAAGCGAACTGGCCAAAGCCCTGCTCGCCCGCCTGCCAAAAGAGGTGCAAGCACGCATCAAGCGGGTGGCTGACTGGACCAAAGACGACGTGATCTTTGACGCTGTCCTGCATCACGGCGACTGCGATCAATTGCGTGACGTGTGCCAGCAAGTGGCCAAGCGCGCAGGCGCGATCGTCGGTGTGCAAGGCTTGTCTCAGGGCGAAACCAACATCGCGCTGGAACGTCTGGTGATTGAGCGCGCATTGAGCGTCAACACCGCAGCCGCAGGGGGCAATGCGAGCTTGATGACCATCGGTTGATGGATTAACCGAACACTGAAAATAAAAACCGGACGCCTATGAGGGCGTCCGGTTTTTTATTGCCTAAGCAACCTCTAGGTGCACGGCAGACCTTGGCTATCAGGCGGGCATAAAAGCCGATAGCACCATCATCAAGATGAACAGCACCCACACCACAGCGCCGCACACCGCCCAAACACCGTTGGCAAAGTTCAGTGCCTGATTCTTTATGCCTAGTGGGTCGTTATGCAAAAAATTTACGGCACGTTGCGCTCCGATCAACCACCACCCGCACGCCACAAACAAACCCACATCCAGAATGGTAAAAATCCAGAAAAACGGTTCATCTACCTCAATCATCATGCTGATAATGGGCAATGCCCAGGCGATGCATAGCAGAACGGCCCGCCTTGTCGGGAACCACTGGTACGTGCGACCTGACACATCCAATGCCTGCTGAATCCTGCTGAACAGCGAAAAAACATAGAACCCATTAAAAAAGGCACGAAAGACCGGCAAAACCTCTGTCCCGGTAGAGCGCTGATAACATTTCCAATGCTGGTAGAACCATGCGAACAAATACAAGCCCATCGTGACGCCATACATGAATGCCAGTTTTTTGATCGATACCACATAAAACTCGGCGGGCTTTAAACCTGCGAGTGGAGTGTCCTGAACCATGAGCGCGTTCCAATCAAAAGAAAGCTACGACCCTGATCCATCTCCCAGATTTAAAAAACCGCCCGGCTCTGATCTTCATGCAGGACAAATCTGATTCATTGTCCGGCGTCATTGCCTGGTGATGCCTCATCCTCCGAAAACCTAATATTGTAAAACTCCATAAGTTTATGCACTGGCTGAAAGCCCCCCTGACTTCGGCGCTGGGTTGGGCGTGTTGTTCGGGAGGTAATAGACCACTCAACCATTGACTCAGGGAACGCCGCTTTGGGCTGGTTGCTTATCCATTGGGCGAGTCGGCAGGGCAAAGTCCAGGCGCTGCAAAACGGAATCGTCAAAAAGCCAAAGGCGTATACCGGCCATGAATGCATTTCGCGGTAGACCTCGCGACACATATGAAAGTAGGCCACGGTGTCTTCCTGAAACTCTTCATCCGCCAACAACGTGACGGGTAGGGCTTCCCATTCACTTATCGCCAGACTCAAGTGCCCGGTTGGAATGGTCAGCCACGCCACCGCCCCACTGCTGCTGTCGCGCAGACCGATCATCAGTGAAGCGCTGGGCATAACGGCGTACTCAGTTACGAGCGTACCTACCGTGACGCAGGCAATCACTTGCTCCCAAGGCACGATGACGGGCGGCTGCCCTTATTACCTACCTGCTTATCCCACGCGCCCCACGCCTGCCACAACATCAGCCCCAACGGCAGCCAACCACGTTTAAACAGGGTCGGCGCGGCATGTCCTTCGCCGTAACCGCCCTTGATGCCCGAGCGCAGGCGGTTGATTTCTTCGTTCAAATACGCCTGCTGTTGCGGGTTCAGGCTGAGTTTCAAGCCAATAAATCCAGCAGGCTGGGTGCTGGTCCGCGACTTGGCGTAGGTCTTTTGCGCGCGATAAGTGCCTATCTCCGGCGTGCCGTCAAAGCTGTTGCGATAACCCTGAAAGTCGAACGTCGAGGCGCTGGCAAACGCCTCAAGCACCTGCGGCTGACAGCCTTCGAGGGTGATGTACGTGAGCAGCCACTGCACATTGCACTCGGCCAGTGGATGGTCGCTGAGGATGAAAAAGTACCCGCTGAGCAAGCTCGGCTGATCGCTCTTGCCGCGGACCACACAGGACTCGGCCTGATGACGCTCAAGCGCTCGCAGGCTGTAGCGCTGCGCGTATTGGGCCTCTAAAGAGCCGCCGGGGTAGGTGTAACTTTCAAGGGTGCGCTCGTCGCGAGCGCGCAAGGTTGTCGGCCTGCACGATCCGGCTGGCCTTTTCAAAATCATAATCGCGGCTGAACGTGCTGTTGGTGCGCGCTTGCAGGCTCATCTCAAACTGAGTGATCGCAGGCTCCTCTGCCACCATCCCGCTACCGGGCACGTAAGGCGTCGGCCATTTAAGGGGTGTAAATGCCTGCTGTTTATCGCCAAATACCAACTGATGGCTGTCAGGCGAATGGCGAAAGTAGTAGTGAAAACCCTCTTCAAAACACAGCCGCTGAATAAAGTGCAGGTCCGACTCCCCGTACTGCACGCAATACTCTCGTGGCGGGTAATCCGAGAACCCGGCAAAGGTGTACCCATCGCTGAAAATACCGTGCTCTTCAAGCACCTGCTCGATGATCTGCTGCACCGTCAGGTGCTGGAAAATCCGGTGCTGGGTGCGATGCGCCAGGTAAGCCAGGCTTGGCACCAGCGTCAGGCTGTAATGCGTCAGCCGTGTTTCAGAGCCGCTGCGGGCGATGCGTTCAATCTGCCCGTGGATACCGTTTTGCGCGTTGAACGCTAAAAACGCAGGCTGATGCAGCAACGCTTAAAGGTCGAGATTGGCACGGCCGGTTATCACCAGGCTGAAACGCGATGGGGGCGAAGGGTAGGCATCCGTGACGCCTCTGAAACAGAGGCGCTGACGCTAACGGATAAGCCTGATGATCATGCATAGAGGATTCCCAAAGATCCAAAAGAAACGGATCGAATGAATTACCAAGGCTGTAAACCCATCCGACTGAACGCGTACAAAACCTTTTTGACAGCCCTGCAATTACACAGGTTAGAATCGCTGGCACGCAAACTGCTTCAACAGTGAGCGCCCTGCCTTTGAGTTTTCTGGAGTACTGCCTTTGAATGCGACGACCATCAACAGCCTGTTCTTGATCGGCGCGTTGCTGGTGGGTGCAAGCATTCTGGTGAGTTCACTTTCTTCACGCCTGGGCATCCCGATTCTGGTGATTATCCTGGCGGTGGGCATGACCGCGGGCGTCGACGGCGGCGGCATTATTTTTGATAACTACCCAACGGCTTATCTGGTGGGCAACCTCGCCTTGGCAGTGATTTTGCTCGATGGCGGCTTGCGCACCCGCGTGTCCAGTTTCCGCGTCGCCTTGTGGCCTGCGTTGTCGCTGGCCACGGTCGGGGTGATGATCACCACCGGGCTGACCGGGCTGATGGCCGCCTGGCTGTTCAATCTCAACCTGATTCAGGGCCTGCTGGTGGGTGCCATCGTCGGCTCCACCGATGCGGCGGCAGTGTTCTCGCTATTGGGCGGCAAAGGTCTGAACGAGCGGGTATCGGCCAGCCTTGAAATCGAATCGGGCAGCAATGACCCGATGGCGGTGTTCCTCACCGTGACCCTGATCGACATGCTCGCCAGCGGCGAAACCACGCTGCACGCCAGTTTGCTGCTCAATCTGTTACGCGAGTTCGGTATCGGCGGCGCCATCGGTCTGGCCGGGGGCTGGATGATGCTGCAACTGGTTAACCGCATTAATCTGGCCAATGGCCTGTACCCGATTCTGGTGGTCGCGGGCGGGCTGGTGGTGTTCGCACTTACCAACGCCCTGCACGGCAGCGGCTTCCTCGCGGTGTACCTGTGTGGCCTGGTGATCGGCAACAGCCCGATCCGCAGCCGCCACGGCATTTTGCACATGCTCGACGGTATGGCCTGGCTGGCTCAGATCGGCATGTTCCTGGTGCTCGGCTTGTTGGTCACACCTCACGATTTGCTGCCTATCGCGGCGCCTGCTCTGGCGCTGGCGTTATGGATGATTCTGTTCGCACGGCCGTTGTCGGTGATGGTCGGGCTGCTGCCGTTCAAAGCGTTCCACACCCGTGAAAAAGCCTTTATTTCGTGGGTCGGGTTGCGCGGTGCGGTACCGATTATTTTGGCGGTGTTCCCGTTGATGGCCGGGCTTGAGAATGCGCAGCTGTACTTCAACCTCGCGTTTTTCATCGTGCTGGTGTCCCTGTTGGTGCAAGGCACCAGCCTACCGTGGGTGGCCAAACTGCTTAAGGTCACCGTGCCGCCAGACCTGGCGCCGATCTCGCGCGCAGCCCTTGAAGTGCATGTCACCAGCGAGTGGGAGCTGTTCGTTTATCGCCTCGACGCACAAAACTGGTGCATTGGCGCCGCCTTGCGTGAACTGAAAATGCCCGAAGGCACGCGCATCGCAGCCCTGTTTCGGGGTCAGCAACTGCTCCACCCGTCGGGCAGTACCACCCTTGAAATTGGCGATCTGCTCTGCGTGATCGGCCACGAACACAACCTGCCAGCCCTCGGCAAACTGTTCAGCCAGCCGCCTACCCGCGGTTTGGACCTGCGCTTTTTTGGCGACTTTGTACTCGAAGGCGACGCCCAGCTGGGCGCGGTGTCGGCGCTCTATGGCCTCAAGCTGGACGGCATTGACCCCGACTTGCCACTCAGCCGCTTCATCGCGCAGAAGGTCGGCGGCGCCCCCGTGGTGGGCGATCAGGTTGAATGGAACAACACTATTTGGACCGTGGCCGTGATGGACGGGAACAAGATCGGCAAAGTGGGCGTCAGATTCCCCGAAGGAAGTGCCCCGGGTCCGGGGTTGTTCCTCTAAACTCCCCCTCTCCGCCCCTTGTATGACCGGTATCTATGCCCACTCTGCGCACGCTCTTCGCCACCGTCCTGCTCGGCCTGAGCCTTTGTGTCGGCCCTCTACAGGCTGCCGAGCCTCCAACCACCGAGTCGGTTCAGCAAAGCCTGGACAAGATTGCCGACCGCAAACTGCCGGACGCTGACCAAAAAGCGCTGCAAGCAGTCCTCGAAAAGACCCTTGCCCACCTGGCCAACAAAGCGGATTACGAACAAAGCCTGAGTGAGATCAAGCGGCAACTCAGCACCGCGCCGCAGCAAACCCTCGAAAACCAGCGAGAACTGGCCAAGCTCAAAGCCAGCACCGTGGTGCCGGTTGCCCAGCGGTACAGCAATCTCAGCGTGCAGCAGCTTGAGCAACTGCTCGCTGACCGCACCACGCAGCAAGGCGAGCTGCAAAAAGCGTTGGCCAGTGCCAACAGCATGACCATCGCCGCGCAAACCCGACCAGAGCGGGCACAAGCCGAAATCAGCACCAGCCAAACGCGCATCCAGCAGATCAACAACATCCTGAAACTGGGGCGCGACAACGGCAAACTGCTGACGGGCGACCAACGTAACCAGCTCAATGCCGAGGCGGGTGCGCTGACCGCCCTCATCGCGCTGCGCCGCCAAGAACTAGCGGGCAACAGCCAGTTGCAAGACTTGAGTGGCAGCCAGCATGACTTGTTGATGGAAAAAACCGCGCGTCAGGACCAGGAAATCCAGGAACTGCAAACCCTGATCAACCAGAAACGTCTGGCGCAATCGCAACAGACCGTGACCCAGCAATCCATCGAAGCGCAAAAGTCCGGCAGCAGCAGCCTGCTGTCCACCGAAAGTGCGATCAACCTCAAGCTCTCCGACTACCTGTTGCGCAGCACCGACCGCTTGAATGAAGTCACGCAGCAAAATCTCGAAACCAAACAGCAACTCGATAACGTGACCCAAAGCGATCAGGCACTGGACGAGCAGATCAGCGTGCTAAAGGGCAGCCTGCTGCTGTCCAAGATTCTCTATAAGCAGAAACAAGCACTGCCGCGCCTGCAAAAGATGGACAAGAACCTGGCTGATGAGATCGCGGACATCCGCCTGTATCAGTTCGAGATCAACCAGCAGCGCGAGCTGATCAGCAACCCGACCACCTATGTCGACAACCTGCTGTCCACCCAGCCAGCCGATCAAGTCACCCCGCAGCTGCGTAAAACCTTGCTTGAACTGGTCGGCACCCGGGGTGATTTGCTGGAGCGCCTCAACCGCGAACTGAGCGCTCTGCTCAACGAAACCATCACCTTGCAACTGAACCAGAAACAATTGCTCAGCACCGCCCAGAGCCTGCGCGCCACGCTGGACGAGCAAATGTTCTGGATTCCCAGCAACAAGCCGCTGGATCTGGAGTGGCTGGAAACCGCGCCGCGCTACCTCAAGCAGCAATTACTGACTTTGCCCTGGACTTCCGGCTTCAGCGAGCTGGCGGATGGCTTGTCGCAACGCCCGTGGCTGTTTTCACCGCTGGCCTTGTTGATCGTGGCGTTGCTGTGGAAGCGTCGTTACCTCTACACCAAGTTGAACAAAATCCACCAGGACATCGGCCACTTCAAGCGTGACAGTCAGTGGCACACGCCGCTGGCGATTCTGATCAACGTGTTGCTGGCGATGCCGATTTCTCTGGCGCTGGCCTTGTGCGGCTATGCCTTGCAAACCGACGCCCGCGGCATGAACGCCAATCTGGGCGCCGC
Source organism: Pseudomonas weihenstephanensis (assembly GCF_016812185.1). Classification (NCBI taxonomy): domain Bacteria; kingdom Pseudomonadati; phylum Pseudomonadota; class Gammaproteobacteria; order Pseudomonadales; family Pseudomonadaceae; genus Pseudomonas; species Pseudomonas weihenstephanensis. The sequence goes on from NZ_JAAEBV010000004.1 coordinate 283,820, forward strand.
CTTGATTCAAATGGCCCAGGCCTGGCTGGTGTTTTACACCGCCTATCGCATTCTGGCGCCGGGCGGGGTGGCCGAGCTGCATTTTCGCTGGGAAAAACCGCTGGTCGAGTTCCTGCAACGCTGGATCCGCAAGCTAGGCTTTGTGGTGCTGGCGCTGGTGGCCGTGGTCGCGTTTGCCGAACAACAACCCGCCGCGTTGGCTGACGATGTGCTGGGCATTGCCATTGTGCTGGGCTGCTATGCCGCTATGGCCTGGCTGCTGTGCAGCTTGCTGCTCAAAGATTTCGAAATCGAGAAAAAGGGCTATCGCCTGCGTAAGTTGCTCGGTTTTGCGTTTGCCCTGCTGCCGCTCGCTCTGTTTGTGGCGGTGTGCTTTGGCTACTACTACACCGCACTCAAACTCAGTGACCGCTTGATCAACACCTTGTACCTGTTGATGTTTTGGCTGGTGGCCGAAGCCGCCTTTGTCCGCGGCCTGGCCGTCGCGGCCCGTCGCCTGGCCTATCAACGGGCGCTGGCCAAACGCCAGGCAGCCAAAGAAGCGGGCGAAGGCAACGACATCATCATTGAAGAGCCCACGCTGGACATCGAGCAGGTCAACCAGCAATCGCTGCGCCTGATTCGTCTGGCCTTGCTCGCAGGCTTTATCGGTGGGCTGTATTGGGTGTGGGCGGACTTGATCTCCGTCTTTTCCTACCTCGACAACATCACCTTGTACGAATACACCAGCGGCACCGGCGCCAACATGAGCATGGTGCCCATCAGCATTGGCGACGTGATCGGCGCACTGGTGATCATCGGTATCAGCATTGCCCTGGCCCGCAACCTGCCCGGCCTGCTGGAAGTGCTGGTGTTGTCCAGGCTCGAACTCGGGCAGGGCAGTGCCTACGCCACCACCACCCTGTTGACCTACGTGATTATTGGCGTGGGCTTTGTCGCGACCCTGTCGACCCTCGGCGTGAGCTGGGACAAGTTGCAGTGGCTGGTGGCCGCACTTTCGGTGGGCCTGGGCTTCGGCATGCAGGAAATCTTCGCCAACTTCATCTCCGGCATCATGATTTTGTTCGAGCGCCCGGTGCGTATCGGCGACACCATCACCATCGGCAACCTGTCGGGCACCGTGAGCAAGATCCGCATTCGTGCAACCACCATCACTGACTTCGACCGCAAAGACATCATCGTCCCGAACAAAACCTTCATCACCGGGCAACTAATCAACTGGTCGCTGACCGACACCATTACCCGCGTCACCCTCAAGTTGGGGGTCGATTACGGCTCCGATCTGGACCTGGTCAAACACCTGCTGCTCAAGGCCGCCCAAGAAAACCCGCGCGTGCTCAAAGACCCCGAGCCGCATGTGTACTTCCTGAACTTTGGCCAAAGCACCCTCGACCACGAACTGCGCATGCACGTACGCGATCTGGGCGACCGTAACCCGGTCATCGACGAGGTCAACCGTTTCATCAACCGCGAGTTCAAGAACCACAGCATCAACATCTCGTTCCAGCAGATGGAGGTGTACCTCAAGAACTTGCAAGGCCAGGAATACAAACTGGTGCCCGTCGGGCCAGAAGTGCCGGATTCAACACCGCGCCTGGACAAGCCAGACAATGCGCCCAAAATGCCGTAGCCATTGCACAAGGCCGAGATGAGCCCCCAGGCCATCAAGACAACGGGTTGCCAGGCAACCCTTCACGGCCTGCGGCAGTCATTGCACCTCTGGCTGCACCTTAAATTTATGTGGGAGACGGCCATTGAAAGCCCTCGACGATCTGACATTCGATAACCGCTTCGCTCGTTTGGGCGACGCGTTTTCGACCCACGTATTGCCCGAACCTCTCGACGCACCACGGCTGGTAGTGGCCAGCGAAGCAGCGATGGCTTTACTCGACCTTGACCCATCCGCGGCCCACGATCCGGTCTTTGCCCAACTGTTTGGCGGCCACACCTTGTGGGCCGACGCCGAACCGCGTGCCATGGTGTATTCCGGCCACCAGTTCGGCTCCTACAACCCGCGCCTGGGCGATGGCCGCGGCTTGCTACTGGGCGAGGTGTGCAACGACGCCGGTGAGCATTGGGACTTGCACCTCAAAGGCGCGGGCATGACGCCCTACTCACGCATGGGCGACGGCCGTGCGGTATTGCGCTCCTCAATCCGCGAGTTTCTGGCCTCTGAAGCCCTGCACGCACTGGGCATCCCCAGCAGCCGCGCCGCCTGTGTGATCGGCTCCGACACCCCGGTATGGCGTGAAAAACAAGAACGCGGCGCAATGGTGCTGCGCTTGGCGCCCAGCCATATCCGCTTCGGGCATTTCGAGTACTTCTACTACACCCAGCAACCCGAACAGCAAAAGCAGTTGGGCGAACACGTGCTGGCCCTGCACTTTCCCGCATGCCTGGAACAGCCAGAACCGTACTTGGCGATGTTCCGCGAAATCGTGGAGCGCAACGCCGAACTGATCGCCAAATGGCAGGCTTACGGCTTTTGTCATGGCGTGATGAACACCGACAACATGTCGATACTGGGCATCACTTTTGACTTCGGTCCCTTTGCCTTCCTCGACGACTTCGATGCGCAGTTCATCTGCAACCATTCAGACCACCAAGGGCGCTATTCCTTCAGCAACCAAGTCCCCATCGGTCAATGGAACCTCAGCGCACTGGCGCAAGCACTGACGCCCTTCATCAGTGTTGAGGCCCTGCGTGAAACCCTTGGCCTGTTCTTGCCGCTGTATCAGGCGCACTACCTCGACCTGATGCGCCGCCGCCTTGGCCTGAGCACTGCACAAGACACGGATCAAAAACTGATCGAAGACCTGCTGCAACGCATGCAGGGCAGCGCCATCGACTACACCTTGTTCTTCCGTCAGTTAGGCGAGTTACCGCCCGAACAGGCCGTGGCGCGCCTGCGCGAAGACTTTGTCGACCTCAAAGGCTTTGATGAATGGGCCGCACAGTATGTAGCGCGGGTAGCAAGCGAAGGGGTCATTGATCCACAGGTGCGTCGTGAGCGCATGCATGCCGTGAACCCGCTGTACATCCTGCGCAACTATCTTGCACAAAAAGCCATCGATGCGGCCGAAGCCGGGGACTACAGCGAAGTACGCCGTTTACACAGCGTCCTGACTCGACCCTTCACCGAGCAACCGGGCATGGAGGGCTATGCCGAGCGACCACCGGAATGGGGCAAGCACCTGGAGATCAGCTGTTCGTCGTGAGGGGAGAGTACGCGGCAATGGGTCAGCATTGCTCAGCGAACTTGAGCTTTTTAAGGACGACCTGATTTGTGAAGATTGGTTTTTCCGGCCGCCACTAAAAGGCTGTGCGGCCGAATGCACAAAAATAACGCATGCCCCAATAAGAACCGTGCCCAACCGCCCGACCAAAGCGCCTGCTTCCAGCCCTGTTCATCCACTTGCCGAGCCGCCATGACGGCGTTCCAGCCATCCAGAATGCTACCCACAACGCCCACATCCAGTTGCGCCGCCCGCGGCCATTGCGTGGCTGACCAGCAAGCTGGCGTCGCCTTTAGTACGTTACGCCAGGCAAACGGGTTACCCAGTGCCAACTCGGCAGTGGCCGACTCTTCCAGATGACGAGCGGCTTGCTCGTCATTGAGCACCCGCGCACGCAGGGTGATGTTGTTGAGGTCGTTGTAGTGTCCGCGCAGGTCTTGCAGCAGCAGGTCGATGATTAACTGATGGCCCGTCAAACCGCTCAAGCAGGCGCCCACGATACCTCCGTGCGATTGGCACGATGGACGAGAAGCGTAATGTCTCAGGCAACTCACCGAAGTCACGGCCCCGACGGAACAGGATTTGCCTGTTCGTAAGCCAAGGCCGCTTCTTTGGCCGACCTTATGTAATCAATCTCTTGGAGAAATTCCTCTTCGGTCAATCCGTCGCGCTCCGCTGTCTGGCGCGGTTCGGGCAGACGGTAGGGATCGTCTTCTGCAATCTGGCAAACTGCCTCAACCTCAGCAGGCCAGCGAGGAGTGCGGCAGGTCTTTTGTGATATCCAGCGGAAAAAAGCCCATATGCTGCCAAATACCAGGTACGGCAAGGATTTAAGGCCATTGAAGCCACTGACGGCGCCTACCTGGATAAGAAAGCAGTTCAATAGGGTCGGTTCGGTGCTGGTAAACAAATGCAACGGCGGAAACGGTAAAGCGGCAGGCGATTCTTCCATGTAACGACGGATCATTTCCCAGTGCTGCAAGATTTCAGCTCGGTATGAACTTTCCCCGCCGACGGAGAATGTGTGCCGAATGAGGCCGTCATTGTCCAGAATATGGCAGCGCAGGTCGTAGCTTGAGTGCCATCCATCACGTATTTTTCCAACAATCCAGTAAGACTTTTCCCAGTCAATATCTATGACTCCACCGGGGCCGTTATGTTGAAAGATATAAACCTTGCGATTTTTCCGATTGAAACGGATTGGATAATGGGTGTAGCAAAAGAAATCTTTTTTTATTGCGAAAACACACAACCCAATGATAAGCAAGCTAATTAATACTGTGACAATCCACCCAGCAAAAAACAGTTCGCCGGACGGTAACTCTCCATCTATTGGCGTATATATCAACAACCCCATTTGCAATGCAAAATACAAACAAATAGCAGCAGGAACCACGCAACTCATGGCAGCCCAACCGCGCCAAAAAAAATAACGATCAACGTATTCGGCGAAACTACCGTTAAACTTAGTTACCCCCTTATCTATAGATGGAATGGTTATAGCGTCATCTAGCTCGAGACGATTTTCAAGTTCGTATTTATTTAACAGTCGATTCAGTTTGTAACGTGTCAGCCACCCATCAAATATGCGTGAGTATTCGCTCATTGGACTGCTCCATTTTTTTTGCCCAACAGTTTGTCCCACGCTTCATTTTGGGAGGAAAGCGATATAAACCTCTCAGTGCATTCTGCTCCAAATGGGGTTCGATTCAGCCACACTTCTATTTTGTTGTCACGCAATAGATTGATGATCCAATCTCCTAACAACGATAAGACTGCAAGCACTAAAAAAACTATGAAGCCAGCCCCGGCACTCATAACACCCCACAACATGAGCGCTGAGGCAGCGAAGCCTATTATCGCCGTCAGTGCACGTAGAAAAAGAATGGGGACGTCTTTTTGCTTATATGCCTCAATGGCACTTATAAAATCGACCACCGCAGTCAACATCCCACCAAGAGCACCTAACAACTTGCCTATAAATGCAAGTTTTCCCAATGTCAGTCCACTGTTTTCAAGTATGAGCCGAATACTCCGCCCCAACCGCATCTGCTCCACCGGATATTTACTCCACACCCGATGCACAATATCCGCCCCCGCCCCCGCCAAACTCGACACCGCCGCAACCATGTTCACCCCGGACTTGGCTGTCCAGCCCTGTTCATCCACTTGCCGAGCCGCCATGACGGCGTTCCAGCCATCCAGAATGCTACCCACAACGCCCACACCCACATCCAGTTGCGCCGCTCGCGGCCATTGCGTGGCTTGATCGGAGATCACCCGGCGCAATTTGTCGTGGCTGACCAGCAGGCTGGCGTCGCCTTTGATCCGACCGTGTTCATCCAGACCCAGGTGGTTGATGGCGCTCTGGTCGAGCATCAGGCTCCAGGTGAAGACTTTTTTGCGCCGTGCATTTTTTTCCCCACTGGAGGCGCGCACGCCCGGCTCTTTGGCCAGCCGTTCCAGCTCTTGGGTGATGCGTTTGCGCAGCCTGCCCCGGTCGACATCCGGCTGTAGCAAGGCGACCTTTTCGCTGATGATGTGGGCCATCTGCGCTTCGGAGGCTTGAGTGCTCAGGCTGAGGATTTGCTTGCCGGACAAGGCGCCCAGCAAGCCCATCATCCGGTACCGGATGCTCAAGTCCAGAACCTTGGCACTTGCGCTTTTCAGAGGGTTGCCCAGGCTGCTCACAATCGCTCCGGAGAGCTGGTGCGCCAACCCTGCGGCCCGGGTCCGTCCGTTTTTGAATGGACCCTCGCCGTATTTCTCCAGCACGTGATCGAAGGCGTTGAGTACGTTGCGCCAGGCAAACGGGTTACCCAGTGCCAACTCGGCAGTGGCCGACTCTTCCAGATGACGGGCGGCTTGCTCGTCATTGAGCACCAGCGCACGCAGGGTGAGGTTGTTGAGGTCGTTGTAGTGTCCGCGCAGGTCTTGCAGCAGCAGGTCGATGATTAACTGATGGCCCGTCAAACCGCTCAAGCAGGCGCCCACGATGGCGGTGTAGCACTGGCCGCTGTCCCACTCTTTGGGGTCGTGGTTGCACACCATCGCCTGGCGGAACCGATCACTCCAGTACCAACCGATAAAACTTTTGACCAGTGGCGTTACGACAACCTGCATAAAGCGGGCAAGGTCGGCTTCCAGCTGTTGCTCAAACGCGAGACGCTCGGATTCGCTGTAGTTGTCGACATAACGTGCCCAGGCGTCGGCGCGCGCTTTTTGTTCCTGTGCCACGGGCAACGATGAAAACATCAACTCGTTGCGCTCGCGCATCTCCTCGTTCCACTCGGGGTACAACGGTATGCCGTCCAGGGTGGCGTAGCGCTCGTTCTGGTGCGCAAACAAGGCCTGGGCAACGGCGTCTTCTTCCATCATCTGGCGCAGACCGGCTATCGCCATAGAGGTGGTTTTTTTCCAGTCCCGGTCTTCATCCGACTCGAATTTCTCGACCTCGCCAAGGATCAGGCTGTTGATTTCCAGCGTGATCCCGACCGGGTCTTGCAAGGCAACCATGGCGGGGGCCAGTCCTTTGCCGGACTTTTTCGCGCTGTGCAAAAAGGCGTCGAACTCCCCATGGGCCGGGGTGAATGCTTGCGGCGAGTGTTGATACGCGAGGTGGGCGTTTGCTGCGTTGGCAGCGTCCACCGGCGAGTATTCAGCGACATGCTCTGGCGCCTTGCTCATCGCCTGTAAATGCGGTTGCGTTGCCTGGCCATGACCTTTAGCCCAAGCGCCCATGTCGATACAGCGCATGTGCTGATCGCGATAAGCCTGCTGGCGATTGCGTTCAAGCACATTGGCCGTCCAGGCGACATCGCTGAAACCCAGCCAGATCCGACCGGCGCGGTCGGCATCAGGGATCATCACGCAACGTGACGAGGCGGACTGCGCCATGCGACTACAAGGCTTGGCGCCTTCAAGGTTGGGCGGCGTCTTGTTATGGATGTCGTATTCAAGCAAATAGGCATCCGCCGTCACGACATACGCTTTCCAGTCCCCACGCACTTCATTGAATACATACAGATAACCGCCGCGCAGTTGGCGCAAGGTATAGAGCGCGGTGCTTTCAGGCAGCGGCACCTGCTCAAGGCCATCGCCAAACGGCGCCTGGATGGCGGGGGCGCCAAGGGTGGCTGGCTGGGCGACGGCATAACGCAACGGTAAAAGCGCCAAGCCGTTCTGATCGCAGACCGAACAGATTTTTGAGGGGTCACATTGGCTCATCGGGTTTCCTTGAAAGCGGAGAACATCTGTGCGTACCCAGGCTTGCAGCTCATCGCTATTCACATTCAGGCAGGCACTGATGCAAGTGCCGTGACCCGCGCGTACATCGTTCAGGCACGACAGCAACGGCGGATGTTGATGGATGTCGGGGTGGATGCTAATGGCCAGACGTGCGAACAACTGAACGCGCGCTATTCGCTCAAGCCCTCTTGGTGGTAGGCACTCTCCAGCAACGCATCCAGATGACGCAAAAAATAAATGTTGCAAATAATGTTCGGGTTGACTCGTCGCAGCGGGTTGAGTGTGCGATTGAAGACACCGATACGCCCCAGCGTTTCCACTTGCTTACCTGACGCCATCATTGGCGCCTTTTCCAACGGTCGCTCACCACCACGCCTTTTAAACGCAGCAGCACCGGATGGTTTGAAGCCAGCGCCTGCAAGCAGACTCCGGGAGGCCATCGCAATTAAAAGCCCCAGTACGGCCATGCCTCCCGATATCAACGTGCTGTAAAAGAAACTGATAATTAAGTAGGCAGGAAACCAGATGACACTGCAGATCAGCAATAACTTACCTGATTGAACCAAGTACTAATCTATCTTGGTTAAGGCGGCTTGACCCGCCGTACCCACTTCAACAATTGACTGACAACAGGTACAACCCATTGCATCACCGCCCGTCAACGTTGATACCTCTTCGACCGTTAGAGATAGAGAAGTATTGCAGTGGCCACATTGAAATTCTGCGTACGTATACACCGATGCCATATAACTTACGTCATTCATTATTCTCCCTGCGCGACGATTCATCCGTGACAATAGCCAGCTCCCTGTTACTGGGCGACAGGGACTCTCGAATTATTTAACGTCAAAAATAGTGAGCAAAAAACAACCTGCTCAAAGCCATCAGCCAACAACCGATGACGGCGTCCCCCTCTAAAAGTCAGCAGAATAGAGCGTTGAATTTGACGCCAATATCAGAGCAACCCAAAACTTCACGCGAGAGAACTCTTTCAATTCAAGAGATAAATCTTTTCTCTCCCGATAAATGCCCTGCAACTGACAGCTCACCCCCTTCACAGAGCAGTGGCAGTTTGAGCATTCATCTGCTGAACTTGCACGCCACTGATCTGTGGCCACTGACGAGCAGCGACCACAAAAACTGACAAAGCCTATTTTTACGGAGTGCCCCATGACCGAACCGCTACTGATCCCCTGCCCTCACTGCAATGGCCTGAACCGCATCCCCGCAGCACGTGTGGGCGAGCACCCTAAATGCGGTCGCTGCAAAAACGAAGTGTTGCTGAGCAAGCCATTCGATTTGAAACAAATTGACTACACCAACCAGATCAAGGGCGATCTGCCGCTGTTGCTGGATGTGTGGGCGCAGTGGTGCGGGCCCTGCAAGTCATTCGCGCCGGTGTTTGAGCAGGCGGCGAGCGAACTGGTTGGTAAGTGCCGTTTGGCCAAGCTCGACAGTGAAGCCAATCAGCAATTGGCCGGGCAACTGGGCATTCGTTCGATCCCCAGCCTGATCCTGTTCAAAAATGGACGGGAAGTAGCTCGCCAAAGCGGCGCCTTCCCGTTGCCACAGCTCAAGGCATGGCTGCGCAGCCACGGCATTAGCGCTTAAGCGTTCTGATCCAGGTAGTCGTGCAGCTCAATGAATTGCCGGGTGAGTTTGTGCTTGGGGTCGTAATGCACTAACGGTTGGCTGGCCTGGTGCGATTCGCGCATGCGCACCGAGCTGCTGAGGTACACCGGCAGCACCGGTAAGCCTTCGGCAATCAGCTCGTCGAGCATTTGCTGCGGCAAACTGGCTCGGGCCTGAAACTGGTTAACCACGATGCCTTCGACTTGCAGCGCGTCGTTGTGGTCTTCTTTGAGCTCTTCGATTTCGGCCAGCAGGCCGTACAACGCCTGACGCGAGAAGCTGTCGCAATCGAAGGGGATCAATACACGATCGCTGGCAATCAGCGCCGACACGGCATAAAAGTTCAGCGCTGGCGGGGTGTCGATGTAAATGCGGTCGTAATCTTCAGCCAACTCATCGAGCAACTTACGCAGCTTGTTGATCTTGTGCTTGGCCTCAAGCTTGGGCTGGAGGTCTGCCAACTCCGCAGTGGCGGTGATGACGTGTAAATTCTCGAAGGGCGTTTCGTAAATATCAACCCGATTTTTCTTGCCCCCCACCCCGGCTGACAGGCTCTGTTTAAAGAACTCGGCAATCCCCATCGGGATGTCGTCACCGGTCAACCCGGTGAGGTATTGAGTGGAGTTGGCCTGAGCGTCGAGATCGACCAACAAGGTTCTGTAACCCTCGCTGGCGCTGACCGCAGCCAGGTTGCACGCGATGCTGGACTTGCCCACACCGCCTTTTTGATTGAACACCACGCGACGCATTTCATGACCTCCGTGTATCAATGAATGCCCGAGTGTAGATGCCCTTGGCGCGGCTTCGCTACCTCGCGGCGAAATCAACTACAGCTCTGCGCCGCTTATCTTAGAGGGCCGACGAATATCTCTTATTCCTTCAACGAATCTGACCTACCCATAGACCAATACTGGCAAAAAGACAGCGGCTTTTTTATAGATCGTGAAAAAACCATACTAAATCTGTAAGCAATATTTGCTACCAGCCAACTGCACCGGGATAATGCCGCCACTCTGTTACAGATGTGGCGTCGGTCGATGCCCACTTTCGCATCAAGGAAGCCTGCAAAGGCGGGATGATTCTCCAGTGATCAATTTCAATATCGCCGCGTGGCGAGCCTGGGCACCGGGCCTCGACAGCGTGGCCGATTGGCAGGCCTGGAGCCAGCAACCCGGCGTATTTGCCGCCAGCGGTGCAGCCCCCGACGTCTCGTTTTTACCCGCCATGCAACGGCGTCGCCTCAGCCGCCTGGCACGTATGGCGTTCAGCGTGGGCTGGCCATTGGCTGAAGGCCATCAGGCGCTGCCGCTGGTGTTTGCCTCGCGCCACGGCGAAACCCCACGCACCTTCGACATCCTCAGCGACCTGGCTGCCGAACAACCGCTGTCGCCCACTCAATTCAGCCTGTCGGTGCATAACGCGGTGATTGGCCTGTGGTCGATCCTGCGCGGCGAAACCAGCGAAATGACAGCACTGGCCGCCGCCGGTGACGGGTTGGAACACGGCCTGATTGAAGCCTGCGCGCTGCTCAATGAAGGCGCGCCAGCCGTATTGCTGGTTATTACCGAAGAACAGCCCCCTGAAGCTTACGCGTGCTGGATCGACGACGTGCCCTTCCCCTATGCCGTGGGCCTTTTGCTGACACCGGGTTCACAGTGGCAGGTCACGCTGACCAACGGCCCGGCCGACGCCGAAAAAGCGCCGTGGCCGCACGCCCTGAACCTGCTGCGCCAACTGCTCGATGGGCAGGTTTCATTCCAACACGCCTGGAAAACCCGTGTATGGAACTGGCAACGCAACCTGTGAGTACGCGACAGCACGCGTGGTACTGGCGCCTGATCGCGACGGCGATCAGTTTCGGCCTGTTCGGGCTGGGCTGCCTGGGCCTGCGTTTAATCATCTTTCCGGTGTTGAGCTGCCTGCCGGGCAATACCGTTCGTCGTCGCGAACGCGCCCGCGCAACGGTCAGCCGGTTGTTCTGGCTCTTTATCCGCACGATGGCCCGTATGGGCGTGCTCACCTATGACGTGCAAGGCGCCGAGCGGCTTGGCCGACCAGGGCAAATGATCATCGCTAACCACCCGTCGCTGATCGACGTGGTTTTTTTGATTGGCCTGGTGAGAAACGCCAATTGTGTGGTCAAACAAAGCCTTTGGCAAAATCCGTTTACTCGAAGCCCCGTGCGCGCCACCCAGTACATCAGCAATGATGGCAGCGTCGACATGCTCGACAACGCCGCCCGGGCACTGCAAGAAGGCCAGACGCTGATTATTTTCCCGGAGGGTACACGCACGCAGCCGGGGCAATCGCCCGCCTTTCATCGTGGCGCAGCCTCCATTGCGTTGCGAGGTGCCAAGCTCCTTACCCCGGTGATTATCAAAGTCAGTCCCACCACGCTGACCAAAGCCGAACCCTGGTACCGCATACCCGATCGGCGCGTGCACTTCAGTTTTCGCGTGGGGGCCGATATAGACCCACACACCTTTACTGCGCTGGGCCCGCCACCTAAAGCCTCGCGCCTGCTCAATGACTTCGTGCATGACTACTTTATTAAGGAGCTCGCCACAGATGAGCGATCTGAACACCCACATTAAACAACTGATCATCGACGCCCTGGGCCTCGAAGACATCAGCACCGACGACATCGGCGACGAGCAAACCCTGTTTGGCGAAGGCCTGGGACTGGATTCGGTCGACGCACTCGAACTGGGCCTGGCGATTCAAAAAACCTACGGCATCAAAATCGATGCCGACGCCAAAGACACCCGCAATCACTTTTCCAACGTGGCCAGCCTTGCGGCTTTTGTCACGGCCAAACAGGCAGCCTGAGACCGAACCATGCAAACCCGTGACGACATTTTCAACACCCTGCGCGACGCGTTGGTCGAACTCTTTGAGCTTGAACCCGAGCGCGTGACCCTGGACGCCAACCTGTACCAGGACCTGGAAATCGACAGCATCGACGCCGTCGACCTGATTGACCACATCAAGCGTAAAACCGGCAAAAAAATTGCCGCCGAGGAGTTCAAATCGGTACGCACCGTCAATGACGTGGTCGAGGCGGTTTACCGTCTGGTTCACGCTGACGCATGAGTCGCCTGATTGGCCTTGGCCTGTTGCTGGCCGGTCTGCTGTACCCCTTCGCGGTGTATTTCGGCATGGCCCATTTCGCCCCGTGGCAGTTTGCACTGCTGCTCGGCGGCCTGTGGCTGGCCCGCGCGCTAACCGGCCAGCGGCGCCCTGGCAGCCTGTGGATGGCCGTTGTGGCACTGGCGTTTTGCGCACTGCTGGCGCTGTTCAACAGCCCCGCGCTACTGCGCTGGTACCCGGTGCTGATCAGCGGTTTCATGCTCAGCCTGTTCGGTTTGAGCCTGAAGTTCGGGCCACCGATGATCGAGCGTCTAGCGCGCCTGCGCGAGCCGGTACTGCCCGACATTGCGATTCATTACACGCGACAGGTGACCAAGGTCTGGTGCCTGTTTTTTCTGCTCAACGGGTTAGTCGCAGCCGGTTTGACGCTGTGGGCGCCGTTGAGCTGGTGGACGTTGTACAACGGCCTGATCGCCTACGGGCTGATGGGGCTGCTGTTTGCCATTGAGTGGCTGATACGACAACAGGTAAGAGGCCGGGCATGAATTGGATAAAACTTGAGCAGTTGTTGCTCAAGGGGCACGCCGGGCGTGCGGTCACGGTTGACCCGACGCTGGACCACGCCACCCTGTGCGAACACGCATTGCGTCTGGCTGGCGGCTTGCAACAGCACAACGTGCAGCGCATTGCCGTACACCTTGAAGACGCCGCCGAGTTGGCCGTCGCTTTGCTTGGCGCCTGGCGCGCCGGGGTCAGCGTGTTGTTGCCTGCCGACCTGCAAGCACAAACCCGTCAGCGTTGGGATTCGCAGGTTGACCTGTGGATAACTCAAGGCAGCGAGCTTGAGGCGTTATACGCCGAGCCACTGGCGGCCGCGCAACTGGATCTGGACGCCTGCCAGCTCAGCCTGTGCACCTCCGGCTCCAGCGGCGAGCCCAAACGCATCGACAAAAGCCTGCGCCAGATCGCCAACGAAGTTCAGGCGCTGGAGCACTTGTGGGGCGCCGAGCTGGGCGAGGCGTGCATCATCGCCAGCGTGGCGGCGCAGCACATTTATGGGTTGCTGTTCCGCGTGTTGTGGCCGCTGTGTGCAGGCCGGCGCTTTGTGCGCAACCAACTGGCGTTCCCTGAAGACATGCAGCGCGCCAGCCGCGAGCACGCATCGTTCGCATGGGTTGCCAGCCCGGCACTGCTCAAACGCACCAGTGACAACCTCGACTGGCCCGCGTTGAGCCAGGTGCGCCGAGTGTTTTCCTCGGGCGGCGCTTTGCCTGACGAGGCCGCGCAGAGCCTGCATGAACGCTTGGGGCAGTGGCCCACCGAAATCCTCGGCAGCTCCGAAACCGGTGGCATCGCCTGGCGCCAAGGCCCCGGCCTGTGGCAGCCATTTGCCGATGTGCAACTGAGCCAGAATGAAGAAGGCGCCCTGCTCATCGCCTCGGCGTACTTGCCCCACGGCCATCTCGAACACACTGCCGACGCCGCACGCATCGAAGCTGACGGACGATTTGAGTTGCTGGGGAGGCTGGACCGCATCGTCAAACTCGAAGAAAAACGCATCTCCCTGCCGATGCTGGAGCAGGCGTTGGTCAACCACGACTGGGTGGCCGAAGCCCGCTTGGGCGTGATCCATGAAAACCGCGCCTCGCTGGGCGCCCTGCTGGTGCTCAGCGACAGCGGTCTGTATGCCCTGCGCGAACACGGCCGCCGTGCCCTGACCCACAGTCTGCGCCAGCACCTGAGCCAACACTGCGAAGCGCTGGCCTTGCCACGCCGCTGGCGGTTGCTGCGCCAATTGCCGCTCACCAGCCAGGGCAAATTGCCTCAGGCACAGGTGGAGGCACTCCTGTTGGCGCCACGCCCGAAACTGCCGCAAGTGCTGAGCCAAACCGAGACCGACGGGCAATGGACGCTCAACCTGTCGATCCCGCCAGACCTGGCGTTTTTCAGCGGTCACTTTCCCAAAACCCCGGTACTGCCGGGCGTGGTGCAAGTGGATTGGGCGTTGGCCTTGGGCCAGCAACTCCTCGACCTGCCGCCGCGCTTTGCCGGGATGGAAGTGCTCAAGTTTCAGCAATTGGTGCGCCCCGGCGACGCCATTGAATTAACCCTGCGTTTTGACCGTGAGCGCGGCAAATTGCACTTCGCCTACCGCAACGCCACAGCGCCGTGCGCCAGCGGCCGCATTCTGCTGGAGGCGGCCTGTGGATAAGTTATGTGACGTAACGCTCTCTGTCGCCGCTGCCGCGGCCGGCATGCGGGGGCCAAGCGCAACCTTGTGCCTGGAGGTGACTGACCATGCATAACCCTTGCGCCGTGATCCCGGTTTACAACCATGAAACCGCCGTACCTGCGGTGGTCGACGCCCTGCTCGCAGCCCGGTTGCCTTGCGTGCTGGTCGATGACGCCAGCAGCCCGGCCTGCCGCGATGTGCTCCAACAGCTGTCGCTGCGTGAACACGTCTTCCTGATCCGCCTGGCGGTCAATGAGGGCAAGGGCGGCGCGGTGATGGCTGGTTTGCGTGAGGCGGCGCGGCTGGGGTTCACCCATGCCCTGCAAGTGGACGCCGACGGCCAGCACGACCTGCGCGACGTCGCCACCTTCCTGCAAGTTTCGCAACACAACCCCGACGCGCTGATCTGCGGTTACCCACAGTACGACGCCAGCGTGCCCAAAGGCCGTTTGTATGCGCGCTACCTGACCCACGTCTGGGTGTGGATCAACAGCCTGTCGTTGCAGATTCCCGATTCGATGTGCGGTTTTCGGGTGTACCCGCTGGCGCCGACGCTGGCCCTGATCAACTCGGTCAAGCTGGGTAAACGCATGGACTTCGACCCCGAAATCCTCGTGCGTCTGGCCTGGCGCAACCAACCCATGCGCTGGCTGCCAACCCAGGTGCATTACCCGCAAGACGGCCTGTCGCACTTTCGCCTGTTCCACGACAACGCGCTGATTTCCAGCATGCACACCAAGCTCTTTTTCGGCATGTTGCTGCGCTTGCCGAGCATTCTCTGGAGACGCTGTAAAGCATGAGCGACCCTCAACAGCATTGGGCTGACCACAAGGAGCGCGGCAGTTTCCGGCTGATGAAGCTCACCGCCTTTGGCGTCAAACTCCTCGGCCGCCGCGTCCTCGCACCGGTGCTGTACGCCATCGTGTTGTACTTCTTTTTGTTCGGCACCCGCGCGCGGCGCAGCATTTGGCAGTACCAGCAACGCTTGGCCGACTGGAGCGGACAAAGCGCGCTGCGCCCCACCCGCCGCCGTGTGTTCCGACAGTTCATGGCCTTTGCCGACGCCCTGCTCGACAAGCTCGACGTGTGGAACGGGCGCTTGAAGATTGAAGACATCGAAATCGTCGACCCCGCTCGCCTGCGCGACCAATTGCGTGGCGAGCGCGGGCAACTGCTGGTGGGCGCACATTTGGGCAACCTTGAAGTGTGCCGCGCCCTCGCCGAGCTGGGTGAGCAAGTCACCATGAACGTGCTGGTGCACACCAAGCACGCCGAACAGTTCAATCGCCTGCTGGGCGAGGCGGGCGCCAGCAACCTGCGCCTGATTCAGGTCAGCGAACTCAACCCTGCGGTGATGCTGCAATTGAGCCAGCGTCTGGAAAACGGCGAATGGCTGGCGATTGCCGGTGACCGCGTGCCGCTGCATGGCGGGCGTAATGTGCAGGTGGATTTCCTCGGCCACACGGCGGCCTTCCCTCAAGGCCCGTGGTTGCTGGCCGGATTGCTCAAATGCCCGGTCAATCTGATGTTTTGCCTCAAACACCAAGGCCGCTATCAGGTGATCCTCGAACCGTTCGCCGAGGCCGTGCAGTGGCGGCGCAGCGACCGCGAACAGGTGATTGCCGACTGGACCACCCGCTACGCAGAGCGCCTGGGGCATTACTGCCTTCAGGCGCCGCACCAATGGTTTAACTTTTACCCATTCTGGAAGACCGATGACGACGCATCCGCATGAGCCAGTAACCTTCGGCCAAACCCCTTTGCGCATTGAAGACGTGCTGGCCCTGGCCAATCGTCAGGTGCCGACCCAACTGCAAGCCGACGCCCAATACCGTGAACGCATCGCCAAAGGCGCACGTTTTCTGGATTCGTTGCTCGACAAAGAAGGCGTGATCTACGGCGTCACCACCGGTTACGGCGATTCGTGCGTGGTGGCGGTGCCGTTGGAGCATGTCGAAGCGTTGCCGCGCCACCTCTACACCTTCCACGGCTGCGGGCTGGGCAAACTGCTCGACGCTCAAGCCACCCGCGCCGTGCTGGCCGCGCGCTTGCAGTCGTTGTGCCACGGCGTGTCCGGGGTGCGCATCGAGCTGCTGGAGCGTCTGCACGCCTTCATCGCCCACGACATCCTGCCGCTAATCCCCGAAGAAGGCTCGGTGGGCGCCAGCGGCGACCTGACGCCGCTGTCGTACGTGGCCGCGACCTTGTCCGGCGAGCGCGAAGTGCTGTTCAACGGCGAGCGCCGCTTCTCGGCTGACGTACACCGCGAGCTGGGCTGGACCCCGCTGGTGTTGCGCCCCAAAGAAGCGTTGGCGCTGATGAACGGCACCGCGGTCATGACCGGCCTTGCCTGCCTGGCTTACGCACGCGCCGATTACCTGCTCAAACTCGCCACGCGCATCACCGCGCTCAACGTGGTGGCGCTGCAAGGCAACCCGGAACACTTCGACGAACGCCTGTTCGCCGCCAAGCCGCATCCTGGGCAAATGCAAGTGGCCGCATGGCTGCGCCAAGACCTGGCCATCGACGCCCCGACCGCGCCGCTGCATCGCCTGCAAGACCGTTACTCACTGCGTTGCGCCCCGCATGTGCTCGGCGTGCTGGCCGACAGCCTGGGCTGGCTGCGCGGGTTCATCGAAACCGAACTCAACAGTGCCAACGACAACCCCATCATCGACGCCGAAGAAGAACGCGTGCTGCACGGTGGGCACTTCTACGGCGGGCACATCGCCTTTGCCATGGACAGCCTCAAAACCTTGGTGGCCAACGTCGCCGACCTGCTGGACCGTCAACTCGCGCTGCTGGTGGACGTGCGTTACAACCACGGTTTGCCGAGCAACCTGTCGGGCGCAACGGCCGAGCGCGCCATGCTCAACCACGGTTTCAAAGCGGTGCAAATCGGCACCAGCGCCTGGACCGCCGAAGCGCTGAAAAATACCATGCCGGCCAGCGTGTTCTCGCGCTCTACCGAATGCCATAACCAGGACAAAGTCAGCATGGGCACCATCGCCGCCCGCGATGCGATCCGCGTACTGGAACTGACCGAACAAGTGGCCGCCGCGGCCTTGCTCGCGGCCAATCAGGGCGTGTGGCTGCGCAGCCGCGCCGAAGACGCCCGTGCACTGCCGCCCGCTCTGGCGGTGATGCACGCCGAGCTGGCCAAAGACTTTGCACCGGTGATTGAAGACCGCGCCCTCGAAGCTGAACTGCGCCTGTGCCTGAGCCGTATTGCCCAACAACACTGGAGGCTGCATGCGTAGCAAAGGCGTGTTGCACGTTGATACCGAAGTGTTGGTGCCGTTTTTCGACATCGACACCATGCACGTGGTGTGGCACGGGCATTACGTCAAATACCTCGAAGTGGCGCGGTGTGCGCTGCTCGACCATGTGGGCCACAACTACACGCAGATGCTCCAAGCGGGCTATGCGTGGCCGGTGATCGACCTGCAACTGCGTTACGTGCGCGGCGCCACGTTTGGTCAGCGCATCAACGTGCGGGCCAACCTGGTGGAATGGGAGAACCGTTTGAAGATCAGCTACCTGATCACCGATCTGGCCAGCGGCGAGCGTTTGACCCGGGCTTGTAGCGTGCAAGTGGCGGTTGAGATTGCCAGCCGTGAAATGCAACTGGCGTCGCCCCAGTGCTTTATCGATGCAGTTGAGCGGGTGTTGTCATGAGTGTCTGTTTAACGGCAAAAGCCCCGCATCCCACCCCTCTCCCGCAGGCTTGGGATGAGGGCAAAAAACGCTCCCGAATCTGCAGGGTGTTCGCCGCTTTATTGGCCTTTTCACCGCTGGCCCACGCCTTCGACCTGCAACAACTGAGCGAGCAACTGGCCAAACCCCACGTGATCCACGGCGACTTCATTCAAGAAAAACACCTGCGCGCCCTGCCCAAGCCCCTGACCAGCACCGGCACGTTTGTACTGGCCAAAGATCACGGCCTGCTCTGGCAGTTGAAAACCCCGCTGCAACAGGATTACCGCATCACAGCCCTTGGCATCGCACGGCGTAACGCCAACGCGTGGCAAATGCTCCCCGGCAAAAGCGCAGGCGCTGAACAAAACCGCTTGTTCCTCGCCGTGCTGCAAGGTGACAGCAGCGGTTTACAACGCGATTTCGACCTGCAACTGCAAGGCGAATCCGCGCACTGGACGCTGACCCTGACCCCGCGCTCGCTGCTGCTCAAGCAAGTGTTCAAGCAGATCAACATCGACGGCGGCGAACTGGTGCAGCGCATCGAGCTGCAAGAAACCCAAGGCGACAGCACGCTGCTAAAGATGCAAAACAGCGTCAGCAACCAGCCGTTGAGCGACGCGGAGCAACTCGACTTTGCGCAGTGAATATTGGCTGCCCCGAGGGTTTGTGATCTTGCTGCTGGTCGTGCTCGCGCTCGCCGGGTGGCAGTGGCGTCACGGCGCGCCGCTGTCGGCCAACTTGATGGAGCTGGTGCCCGGCGATGCCCCCGACGCGCTGCAACTGCGCGCCGAACAGCGCATGCAAGAACCGCTGAACCGCGAAATGCTGGTACTGGTGGGCAGCACGGATCGGCAACAGGCCGTCGCCGCCGCGCAGCAATTGGGCGAGCAATGGCAGGCCAGCGGTCTGTTTGAAAGCGTGCAATGGAACCTGCAAGCCGACCTTCCCGCGCTGCGCGAGCAACTGCTGCGCGGGCGTTTGGCGATGTTGTCCAGCGCCGACCGCGAACAACTGATCGACCACCCGCAGGCGTTTATCGAGCAACGGGTGCAAGCGCTGTTCGACCCGTTCACCGGGTTCAGCCTGGTGCCCAGCCAGGACGATTGGCTGGGCCTCACCGGGCGCATTCAGAACAGCCAGCCGCAACGGGGCGCGGTGCAACTGGACATTGGCAGCGGCGCCCTGATCGCCGATGCCGATGGCAAAAGCTGGGTGCTACTGCGCGCCCGCACCCAAGGCAACGCGTTTGACATGACCCTGCCACTGCACGTCGCCGCGCTGCTGGAGCGCAGCCGTGAGCACGTGGCCAGCCAACACGTCGAGCTGCTGGCGGCCAGTGGCTTGCTCTACGCCGCCAGCGGTCAGCAGCAAGCCACCCGCGAAATCACCTGGGTCGGCGGTGGCGCGACCGTTGGCATCCTCTTGTTGCTGCTGCTGGCGTTCCGCCGCTGGCGGGTGCTGTTGGCGTTCGTGCCGGTGTTGGTGGGCATGCTGTTCGGCGCCGTCGCGTGCGTTGCCTTTTTCGGCAGCATGCACGTCATGACGCTGGTGCTGGGGTCCAGCCTGATCGGCGTGGCGGTGGATTACCCGCTGCATTACCTGTCCAAAAGCTGGAGCCTGAAACCCTGGCGCAGTTGGCCCGCCTTGCGCCTGACCCTGCCCGGCCTGAGCCTGAGCCTGGCCACCAGTTGCATCGGCTATCTGGCATTGGCCTTTACCCCGTTTCCGGCGTTGACCCAAATCGCCATCTTCTCTGCCGCCGGCTTGATCGGCGCCTATCTGAGTGCGGTGTGTTTGCTGCCGGCATTACTCAACGGGGTGGAACTGCGCCCCGCGCAATGGCCACTCACGGTCGCACAAGGTTTGCTCAACGTGCGCGACGCGTTGCTGAGCAAAGTCCCGACGCCCGCGCTGCTGGCCTTGCTGGTGGCGTTTTGTGCCGCCGGCTTGTGGCAACTGACCAGTAAAAACGACATCCGCCAGTGGGTCGGTGCGCCGCCGCAGTTGACGGCTGAAGCGCAAGCGATTGCACGCATCACCGGGTATCAGCCCACCAGCCAGTTTTTTCTGGTGCGGGCCGAGAATGAACAACAACTGCTGGAGCGCCAAACCGCCCTCAGCGAGCGACTGGATCAGTTGATCAACATGGGCAAATTGCAGGGTTATCTGGCGCTGAACCAGTTGGTCAGCCTGCCCCGCGAGCAACAGCAATTGCGCGCTGCGCTCAACGCCCTGCCCCAGCACTGGCAGCCGCTGCTGGCGCTGGGCGTGCCGCAAGCGGCGCTGCAACACGAGTTGAGCCAACTGCAAACCTTGCCCGAGCAAGGTATCGACGACGCACTCAACGGCCCGCTGGCTGAACCGTGGCGCCTGCTGTGGCTGGGCAAACAAACCGAAGGCGTGGCCGCGATGGTCAGCTTGCAAGGGCTGAACAACGCCAGCCTGCTGCGGGTGCAAGCGCACGATTTACCCGGCGTCGAGCTGGTGGATCGTTTGGGCGACTTGAACAACGTGTTTGCCGCCACACAAATCAGTGCCGCCGAATTGAAGCTGTTGTCCTGCGCCCTGATCGTGCTGTTGCTGATCGCCCCATTCGGCTTTGGCGGTGCGCTGCGCATCGTCGCCCTGCCGCTGCTGGCCGGGCTGTGCAGCCTGGCCAGCCTCGGTTGGCTGGGTCAGCCACTGACACTGTTCAGCCTGTTCGGCTTGCTGCTGGTGACGGCGATCAGCGTCGACTACGCGATTTTGATGCGTGAACAAATAGGCGGCGCCGCCGTCAGCCTGCTGGGCACGCTGCTGGCGGCGCTGACGACGTGGTTGTCGTTCGGCTTGCTGGCCGTCTCCAGCACGCCTGCGGTGAGCAACTTCGGCCTGTCGGTGAGCCTGGGCCTGGCGTTCAGCTTTATCCTCGCGCCGTGGGCCGGCAAGCAGGAGCATCGCGCGTGATGACGCTTGTGTTCTGGCTGCTGGCCTTGGCCTTGTTTGCGCTGGCGACCCGTGCGGGCCGCCATTTTGGGCTGATCCCGATTGTCAGCCAGTTACTGCTGGCGTCCATCGGTTTGCCGCTGTTGATGCTGCTGTGGATCGAACCGCACTGGCAGCTGACTGGCGCGCAACTGGTCTCGCCGACGTGGCTTAAAAGCCTCTACAGCCTCAGCTTTGCGCTGTTGCTGGGGCATATTTTGAGTGACGTGATTGACCTGCGACTCGACCGCCAAAGCGTGAAAATCGCCCTGCCCAGTTTTCTTGTGCCCTTCGCCTGCGGGCTGGCTTGCGCCGTGTGGTTGCTACCGCCACAGCCGTGGCTGAGTTCGCTGGCGGTCGGGCTGGTGTTTGCCATCACCGCCATTCCGGTGTTGTACCTGTACCTGCGCCACATCGGTTACCCGCACGCCGCCACCCGGCGGTTGGTGCAAAGCGCAATCCTCATCGACCTGACCTGCTGGAGCCTGTTCGGGCTGGCGCAGGGCAGCCTGGACCTCAACAGCCTGTTGCTGCCCATCGCCGCAGCCTTGCTGCCGTTGTTGCTGCGCGCCCTGCGCATCCGCCAGCCGCTGTGTTACAGCCTGAGCTTTTTTGCCTTGCTGGTGGTGGCCGAGCATTACCGCCTTAATGCGCTGATTTTTGGCGTGGGCTATTTGCTGTGCATGGCGTGGCTCAAGGTGGCGCTGGTGATGCCGTTAAAGGCTGTCTGGCTTGAGCGTTTGCAAACCTTTGTAGCGATTCCGCTGATCCTCACGTTCGGCATTGTGCAAATCAATGTGCACAGCGCCTTGAGCGCCATCAGCCCGCTGCAACTGTGCGCGCTGTTGCTACTGCCGGTGCTGAGCAAAGTGTTGGGCAACTGGCTGGGCCTGAGCTGGGCCACGCCCTCGTTTGCCGGTGCCAGCCGCTGGCGTGAAAGCCTGTTACTGAATATTCGCGGGTTGAGTGAAATCGTGTTCCTCAACCTGCTGTTGCAACAACAGCTCATCAGCCCCGCGCTGTACTTCGCGCTGATGCTGATGGGCCTGGCCGCCACGCTGTTACCGGCGTTGGCGGGCATGAATAAAACCCCTTTGAAGTCTGCCGTAGTCCCCGGCAAGGAGCCCTTGTGTCAGTAGTAGAAATGGAACGTCGTCAGGTAGTAGTGATCGGTGCCGGGCCGTCTGGTGCGATTGCCTCGGCCTTGCTCAAGCGCAAAGGTCACGATGTGTTGATCATCGAGCGCCAGCACTTTCCGCGTTTCTCGATTGGCGAAAGCCTGCTGTCGCATTGCATCGATTTCCTCGAAGAAGCCGGCATGCTGGAGGCCGTGCAAGCCGCCGGTTTTCAGGTCAAAAACGGTGCTGCATTCGCCTGGGGCGAGCAGTACAGCGCGTTCGATTTTGGCGACACGTTCAGCAACGGCAAACCCACCACCTTTCAGGTACAGCGGGGCGACTTCGACAAGTTGCTGGCCGATCAGGCCGCGCTGCAAGGCGTTGAAATCCGTTACGGCCAAACCGTCATCGCCACCGACATTGAACGGGCCAAACCGCAGTTGCAGGTCGAACGCGAAGACGGCAGTCGCTACACGGTTGAAACCGACTTCATCCTCGACGCCAGTGGTTATGGGCGCGTGCTTCCGCGCTTGCTCGACCTTGAAGCACCGTCCAACTTCCCGGTGCGCCAAGCGGTATTCACCCACGTCGAAGACCGCATTGATTGCCCAGGTTTTGAGCGCAACAAAATCCTCGTCACCACTCACCCGATCCACCGCGACATTTGGTTCTGGAGCATTCCGTTCAGCAATGGCCGCTGTTCGGTGGGCGTGGTCGCGGCGGCGGAACATTTTGCAGGGCGCAGCGAAAACCTCGATGAGCGCCTGCGCAGCTTCATTGACGAAACCCCGAGCCTGCAACGGGTGCTGGCCAACGCGGTATGGGACACCCCGGCACGCACCATTGGCGGCTACTCGGCCAATGTCAAAACCTTGCACGGCCGGGGTTTTGCCTTGCTGGGCAACGCGGCTGAGTTCCTCGACCCGGTGTTTTCTTCGGGCGTGACCATTGCCATGCGTTCGGCGAGCATGGCCGCAGGCGTGCTGCACCGTCAGTTGCAAGGCGAGGCCGTCGATTGGCAAACCGAGTTTGCCGACCCGCTCAAACGTGGGGTCGACACCTTCCGCTGCTACGTCGAAGGCTGGTACGCCGGGACCTTTCAAGACGTGATTTTCCACCCCGGCAGCTCGCCCCAGATTCGCCGCATGATCAGCTCGATTCTGGCGGGTTATGCCTGGGATGAACGCAACCCATTCGTCAGCGAACCCAAGCGCCGTTTACGCATGCTGTCAGATATCTGCGCCACGGAGCCTGCATGAAACCTCTGAGCGACACCTATGTTGAAGAAACCCGTTTCGGCTTTTGGTTTTTGCGCAGCCACACTTGGCAGCACCACGTATTGCGCGTGGCGATCAACGATCTGCACGGCCTGTTCAGTGACCCGCTGCCCTGCGCACCGGTGATTCTGGATGCCGGGTGCGGTCAGGGGAAATCGTTCCAGTACCTGCACAAAACCTTCGCCCCGCAGCGTTTGATCGGCCTCGATGCCGACCCGCTGAGCCTTGAGATGAGCCGCGCAGAAGCCGCGCGTCAGGGCATCGACATCGAACTGATCGGCAGCGACTGCGCTGAACTCGACCTGCCTGACGACAGCGTCGACATCCTGTTCTGCCACCAGACGTTTCATCATCTGGTGCAGCAGGATCGGGCGCTGGCCGAGTTTTACCGAGTGCTCAAACCGGGCGGTTACTTGCTGTTTGCCGAGTCCACCGAAGCCTACATCGACACCTGGGTGATTCGGTGGTTGTTCCGCCACCCGATGCACGTCCAGAAAAGCGCCGCGCAATACCTCGACATGATCCGCGATCAGGGCTTTGAGTTTGAGGCGCAGAACGTGTCCTACCCGTACCTGTGGTGGAGCCGTTCCAAAGACTTCGGCCTGTTGGAGCGCTTTGGCCTGCGCCGCCCCAAACCGGTGGGCCAGCGCGAAGAGACGCTGGTTAACGTCGTAGCCCGCAAGCCCCTGCCAGGCACACCGACATGCTAAACACACGCCCCGCAGGCGGCCAACCGTTGCTGTGTAAAGGGCCTGCGGCGCTTATCGCCGCCGTTGCCAGCCGCTACAGGCTCTGCACTGCGTTGTGTGTGGCGCTGCTCCTGAGCGCTTGCAGCACTCAGCCGTTGCCGCGTCAGACCCCGACTCTCGCGCTGCCGATGCAACTGCATGTACAGCGCCAGCAAGCCGATCAGCGCCAAGACTGGTTGCTGGTCATTCAGCAGGAAGACGGCGGCCTGCGCTGGTCACTGATGGACCCGCTGGGGATTCCGCTGGCGCGCCAGTTGCTCACGCACAACCGCTGGCACGCCGACGGCTTGTTGCCGCCCAACCCTGAGGCCCGTGAGTTGTTCGCCGCACTGCTGTTTGCGCTGACCCCGGCCCATGAGTTGAAGCGTAATTATCCACAGGCCAAGTCCGTGTCCAATGTGCGCGTGATCAGCCAGCGCTGGCAGATCCAGTACGACCAGCCGCAGGTGTTTCGCATCGATACCCAAGGCGATGTGTATTACGACATCAGCCCACTTAACGCCGAGGCGGCTCAATGACTGCGTACCTGAATGCGGTGGGCGTGATCTGTGCGCTGGGCCGTGGCCCCGACGAGGTCGCGCGCAACCTGTTTGCCGGTGATTGCACCGGCATGCAGCGCGAAAACGGCTGGGTGCCAGCGCGCTCGCTCACCGTGGGCGCAGTGCACGACACGCTACCGGTCATCCCGCCCGAGCTGCGCCAGCAAAGCAGCCGTAACAACCAGCTGTTGCTTGACGCCGCGTTGCAGATTCACAGCCAAATCCAACAGGCGATCAGCACCTACGGCCCTGCGCGCGTAGCCATTGTGTTGGGCACCAGCACCTCGGGCATTGATGAGGCCAGTCGCGGCATCGCCCACTACTTGCAGGCGCAGCTTTTCCCCGACGATTACGACTACCGGCAACAAGAGTTGAGCGCCCCGGCTACCTTCCTCGCCGACTGGCTGAAAATCACCGGCCCCGCCTATGTGATTTCCACGGCCTGCACCTCCAGCGCCCGTGCCCTGATGAGCGCCCAGCGCTTACTGGACATGAACCTGTGCGACGTGGTGCTGTGCGGTGGCGTCGACAGTTTGTGCAGGCTGACCCTCAACGGTTTTAGCGCGCTGGAAGCAGTGGCGGATGAACGCTGCAACCCGTTCTCGGCCAATCGGCGCGGTATCAATATCGGCGAAGCAGCCGTGCTGTTTGTGATGAGCAAACAACCGGCCGCTACACATGCCATCGCACTGCTGGGCACCGGCGCCAGTTCAGATGCCCACCACATTTCAGCCCCGGAGCCGTCCGGGCGCGGCGCGGCGCAAGCCATGCGCAAAGCCTTGAGCCGTGCGGGCCTGCAACCCGGTGACATCGGCTACCTGAACCTGCACGGCACCGCGACCCATCACAACGATGCGATGGAAAGCCACGCCGTGGCGCAGGTGTTCCCGCACGGCGTGCCGTGCTCCTCGACCAAACCCATGACCGGCCACACCCTCGGCGCGGCCGGTGCCCTTGAAGCCGCGTTTTGCTGGCTGAGCCTGACCCACGCCAACGCCCTCGCGCCGCATGTGTGGGACGGCCAGCCCGACCCGACGCTGCCCGCGCTTGATTGGGTGACGCCAGGCCGCACGCTGGCTTCTAACGCACAGCGCTGCCTGATGAGCAATTCGTTTGCCTTCGGCGGCAACAACGTCAGCCTGATTATCGGAGACGCCCCATGATTGATTGGCCTCTCGCCCAATTGCTGCCCCACGCTGGCGACATGATCCTGATCGATCAGGTGCTGGCGTTCGATCAAGAGCAGATCCACACCCGCCTTACCGTGCGCGCAGGTGGCGTGTTCAACCGCGAAGACGGCAGCCTGCCCGCCTGGGTCGGCGTCGAGTTGATGGCACAAAGCGTGGCCGCCTACGCCGGTTGCCGCGCCCGCGTGCAAGGCGATCCGGTCGAGCTGGGCTTTTTGCTCGGCACGCGCAAATTTGAATGCAACGTCGACCACTTCCCGCTGGGCTGCGAGTTGCATATCCATGCGCTGCGCTCGCTGGAAGACGACAACGGCATGGGCGTGTTCGAGTGCCACCTCACCGGCCCCGATATCCATGCAACCGCCCGCCTGAACGTGTTCCGTCCGCCTCAGGCCGATAACTACCTTGCTCAAGCATCTCAGGAGACCCGTCATGACTGAGTCTATTTTAGTCACCGGCTCCAGCCGTGGCATCGGTCGCGCCATCGCCTTACGCCTGGCGCAGGCCGGTTTTGACCTGGTGCTGCATTGCCGCAGCGGCCGCAGCGAGGCCGACGCCGTGATGGCCGAGGTGCACGCCTTGGGTCGTAGCGCACGCGTGCTGCAATTTGACGTGTCAGAGCGCGCCCAATGCAAAGCTATTCTGGAGGCCGACGTCGAAGCGCATGGCGCTTATTACGGCGTCGTCCTCAACGCTGGCCTGACCCGCGACGGCGCCTTCCCCGCGCTCAGCGAAGACGACTGGGACGTGGTGATGCGCACCAACCTCGACGGTTTTTACAACGTGCTGCACCCGGTGATGATGCCCATGATCCGCCGCCGCAAGGCCGGACGCATCGTGTGCATCACCTCGGTGTCGGGCCTGATCGGTAACCGTGGGCAAGTCAATTACAGCGCCTCCAAAGCCGGGCTGATCGGCGCCGCCAAGGCACTGGCCATCGAGCTGGGCAAGCGCAAGATCACCGTCAACTGCGTAGCGCCGGGGTTGATCGACACCGCCATGCTCGATGAAAACGTCCCTGTAGAAGAACTGATGAAAATGATCCCGGCACAACGCATGGGCACCCCGGAAGAAGTCGCAGGCGCGGTTAACTTTTTGATGTCGGCCGAAGCCGGTTACATCACCCGCCAAGTGCTGGCCGTCAACGGGGGCCTGTGCTGATGAAACGCGTTGTCGTCACCGGCATGGCCGGCATCACCTCGCTGGGCAGTGACTGGGCCAGTATTGAAGCCCGCTTTGTGGCCGGGCGCAGTGGCATCCGGCGCATGGATGAATGGGACCGCTTCACCGAACTCAACACGCGCCTGGCCGGGCCGATTGATGACTTTGCAGTGCCCAAACACTGGACCCGCAAACAACTGCGCAGCATGGGCCGCGTGTCCCGGTTGGCGGTGGGTGCGGCCGAGCAGGCGCTGCAAGACGCGGGCTTGCTGGGCAACCCGATCATTCGTGACGGGCGCATGGGCGTGGCCTGCGGCTCGTCCACCGGCAGCACCGACGAAATCAAAGCCTTCGGCAACATGTTGCTCAACTCCGTGGCCGAAGGCCTGAACGCCAACAGCTACGTGCGCATGATGCCGCACACCACAGCGGCCAATATCAGCATCTTTTTTGGCCTCACCGGGCGTTTGATTCCCACCTCCAGTGCCTGCACCAGCGGCAGTCAGGGCATCGGCTACGCCTACGAAGCCATCAAGTTCGGGCGTTTACCGCTGATGCTCGCCGGTGGCGCCGAAGAGTTGTGCCCCACCGAAGCCATGGTATTTGACGCGCTGTACGCCACCAGCCTGAAAAACGACGCCCCTCACACCAGCCCACGGCCGTACGACAACGGCCGCGACGGTCTGGTGATCGGTGAGGGTGGCGGCATGCTGGTGCTCGAAGAACTGGAACACGCACTGGCCCGGGGCGCTCACATTCACGCTGAAATCGTCGGTTTTGGCAGCAATGCCGATGGCCAACACACCACGCGCCCGGAAGTCAGCACCATGCGCCGGGCGATGGAGCTGGCGCTGGAAGACGCAGGTATCGAGGCCAGCGCCATCGGTTACGTCAACGGTCACGGCACCGCCACCGAACAGGGCGACATCGCCGAAACCCTGGCCACCAGCGCACTGTTCGGCCCGAGCATGCCGATCAGTTCACAGAAGAGCTTTTTGGGCCACACCCTTGGCGCCTGTGGCGCGCTGGAATCCTGGTTCTGCATCGAAATGATGAACCGCAACCGCTACGTGCCGACCCTCAACCTGGACGTCATCGACCCGCGCTGCGGCGAGTTGGACTACCTGCGCGGCGAGTTGCGCACGATGCACAACGATTACGTGATGAACAACAACTTTGCCTTCGGCGGGGTCAACACGTCGTTGATCTTCCGTCGCTGGTCGTGACCTTCTGGAGTCAATGGAATGCCTTATCTGTTACGCGCAACCCTGATCGCCCTGGCGCTGCTGAGCACAGTGTCGTGCAGCAGCAAACGCCTGCTCACCCCCGACCGCAGCGTGCCGGTGTCGATCCAGACCGACCGGGCGAGCATGCAGCACGCCATCGTCAAAACCCTAGTCGCGCGCCAATGGACGGTACAGAAAATCACCCCGCAGTTGGTGCAGGCGCACATTACCGTACGCGGCCAATACCACGCCGAAATTGACATCCCGTACAGCGCCGACCACTACCGTATCCAGTACCGCGACAGCAGCGGCCTGGACTACAAGGACGGCAAGATTCACAAGAATTACATCCGTTGGGTGCGCCTGTTGGACAAGGGCATCCTGCGTGAGTTGAAAGACCACCAGAACGAACAGACCGCTCAACAGCTGTCGCAATCGGCTTTGGCAAAACCGCAATAACACACCTTTTTGACGTCAAGGAGACTTCAATGCAATTCAAAACTCTGGCCGCTGCCACCACCCTGCTGCTGTGCACCCTGCCAGCCGTGAGTCAGGCGCGTGATACCGCGCTGTACCTGCCATTTGACCAGGTGGTGACCGAAGCCATCAGCAGCGGCAAAATCGACGGCAGCGTCAAGTTCTACCTGGCAGGCAACACGCCACGCGGCAAAGTCACCGTGGTCAGCCCGGGCGCTGTGACCAACAAAAAGACCAACGCCTTCAACAAAAGCGACGAACAAGCCTGTTCTTGGGCCCTGCAATCGGCGCTGATCACAATGCACGAAGCGGCGAAAAAAGTCGGGGCCAACGCCGTGACCAACATCGCCAGCTTCTACAAGCGCAACGAACGCAAAGACCCTAAAACCTACGAATGCCATGCGGGCGCGGTCATCGCGGGCGTGGCGCTGAAGGGTGATCTGGCGAAGGTGAACTAAGACCTCGTAGATACGCTGTACTCTCACGGCCTTGCCGTGCCTCCCGGAGGCTGCGATCTTTTGACCTTAAGAAAGATCGCAGCCTGCACCAGCGCCTACGGGATGTTGGGGACGGTTTTGCGTGTCAGCAGGTCGGCAAACGCATGGGCCATCGGTGAGTGCTGACCTTTGCGTTGCACCAGCCACACGGCGGTGTTGGCATCCGGGTCGAGCAGCGCTCGGTACACCACGCCTTTGATACGCATGTGCTGGAACGACGCAGGTAAAACCGACACGCCCAACCCCGCCGACACCAGCCCGATGATGGTCATGGCCTCGCCGGCTTCCTGTGAAAAATGCGGGCTGAACCCGGCTTGCCGGGCCAGGCTCAGCAACTGCGCGTACAAGCCGCTGCCATAACTGCGCGGGAAGAATACAAACGGCTCTTCGGCCAGCGCCGCCAGGTGCAAGCCGTCCTCACTGCCTTCGGCCAACGGGTGGTCAGCGCGAATCACGGCGACCAACGGCTCGCGGAACAGTTCCACAGCATGCAGCGAATCGGGCAATACCAGCGGGCGCATCATGCCCACTTCAATGGACTCATCCACCAGCCCTTCGGCGACTTCGCGGCTGCTCATTTCTTTGAGGTTCAAGTGCACGGCGGGGAATGCCTGACGAAAGGCAAAGATCGCCTGCGGGATGCTGGAGCTGAACGGGGCCGATGAGGTGAAGCCGATCTTTAATTCACCCAGTTCACCCAACTGCGCGCGCCGCGCCACATCGGCGGCTTTGTCGACCTGCGCCAACACCACACGCGCCTCTTCCAAAAACAATCGTCCCGCTTCGCTGAGTGCAACGCGCCGGTTGGTGCGGTCGAACAATCGCGCACCCAACTCCTGCTCCAGCGCCTGTATTTGCTGGCTCAGCGGCGGTTGGGAGATGCCCAGTAACTGAGCCGCACGGCCAAAGTGCAGCTCTTCGGCGACGGCGATGAAGTAGCGCAAATGACGCAGTTCCATACAGGCTCCATTGAGTCGTAAAACCTATCAAACAGGTCGAACAATATATTGGAAAGAATCGTTAGCCGCCTATATTCTTTTGCCATTGCCGCCCGGCTTTACGTGTTTTTGAGGTCCCCCGTGAAAACTGCTGTTGCCCCGCTCGCCCACGAAGTCCCGCCTTCTGCGCTGGATGATGTTGTCGCTGAACTCAATGACGTGTTTATCGAAAAAGGCACACCGATGTTTATGCGCACGGTGCTGGCGTTGTTCTCGGGCGGGTTTGCGACCTTTGCACTGCTGTATTGCGTGCAGCCGATGATGCCGGTGCTGTCCCATGAATACGGGATCAATGCGGCGCAAAGCAGCCTGATCCTGTCGGTCGCCACCGCGATGCTGGCCATTGGTCTGCTGGTGACCGGCCCTATTTCTGACGCCTTTGGGCGTAAACCGGTGATGGTGTTTGCGCTGTTTTCAGCCGCCGCTTTTACCGTACTCAGTGCCTTGATGCCGACGTGGGAAGGCGTACTGATCACCCGGGCGCTGGTGGGTTTATCGCTCAGTGGGCTGGCCGCAGTGGCGATGACCTATTTGAGTGAAGAAATTCACCCGCAGCACATCGGGCTGGCGATGGGGTTGTACATCGGCGGCAACGCGATTGGCGGCATGAGCGGGCGTTTGATCAGCGGCGTATTGATCGACTTTGTGAGCTGGCACACGGCGATGCTGGTGATCGGCGGGCTGGCACTGGCGGCGGCGCTGGTGTTCGTAAAAATCCTTCCCGAGTCGCGCAACTTCCGCCCACGGGCCATGAACCCACGCAGCCTGCTTGACGGCTTCACCATGCACTTTCGCGACGCCGGGTTGCCGTGGCTGTTTCTCGAAGCGTTCCTGCTGATGGGCAGCTTCGTGACGCTGTTCAACTACATCGGCTATCGCCTGCTGGCCGACCCGTACAACATGAACCAGGCCGTGGTGGGCTTGCTGTCCATCGTGTACCTGTCGGGCATCTACAGCTCGGCGCAAATTGGCGCGCTGGCGGACAAACTGGGGCGCCGCAAAGTGCTGTGGGCGGTCATCGTGCTGATGCTGGCCGGGATTGCCCTGACCCTGCTGGAACCGATCGCGTTCGTGGTCATCGGCATGCTGCTGTTCACGTTTGGTTTCTTTGGCGCGCACTCGGTGGCCAGCAGCTGGATTGGCCGGCGCGCCACCAAGGCCAAGGGCCAAGCGTCGTCGCTGTACCTGTTCAGCTACTACGCAGGCTCGAGCGTGGCCGGAACCTTGGGCGGGGTGTTTTGGCACCTCGCGGGGTGGAACGGCATTGGCCTGTTTATCGGCGGTTTGTTGGTGATTGCCCTGCTAGTGGCACTGCACCTGGCCAAACTGCCCGCGTTGCCGGGAAATATGAAGAACGCCTGAGCGTTCAATCCGCCATAAAAAAGGCCCGGGTCTCAAGCGAGAACCGGGCCTTTTGCGTACCGCTACTTACTGATGGTATTGCCCCGAGAACTCATGCACGGCGCTGATGAAGGCCCCTGCGTGTTCCGGTTTAACTTCCGGGGTGATGCCATGCCCCAAGTTGAACACGTGGCCCGAACCGTTGCCGTAGCTGGCCAGAATGCGTTTAACCTCGGTGCGGATGGCTTCGGGGTTAGCGTAGAGCACGGTGGGGTCCATGTTGCCTTGCAGCGCAACTTTGTTACCCACGCGACGGCGGGCTTCGCCCAGGTCGCAGGTCCAGTCCAGGCCCAGCGCGTCGGCGCCTGCATCGGCGATGCTTTCGAGCCACAAGCCACCGTTTTTGGTGAACAGGATGACTGGTACTTTGCGGCCTTCGTGCTCGCGGATCAGGCCGCTGACGATTTTGCGCATGTAAGCCAGGGAGAACTCCTGATACGCCGCCGACGACAGGTTACCGCCCCAGGTGTCGAAGATTTGCACCGCTTGCGCACCGGCCAGAATCTGCCCGTTGAGGTACGAAGTCACCGACTGCGCCAGCTTGTCGAGCAGCAAGTGCATGGCCTGCGGGGTGTCGTAGAGCATGGCTTTGGTTTTGCGGAAGTCTTTGGACGAGCCGCCTTCAACCATGTAAGTGGCCAGCGTCCACGGGCTGCCGGAGAAGCCGATCAGCGGCACGCGACCGTTGAGTTCTTTGCGGATGGTGCTGACCGCGTTCATCACGTAGCCGAGGTCTTTTTGCGGATCAGGGATTGGCAGCGCTTCGATGTCGGCCAGGGTGCTGACTACTTTTTTGAAGCGCGGTCCTTCGCCGGTCTCGAAGTACAGGCCTTGGCCCATCGCGTCGGGGATGGTCAGGATGTCGGAAAACAGAATCGCGGCATCGAGCTGCGGGAAACGGTCCAGAGGCTGCATGGTGACTTCGCAGGCGAACTCGGCGTTCTTGCACAAGCTCATGAAATCACCGGCCTTGGCGCGGCTGGCGCGGTATTCCGGCAAGTAGCGACCGGCCTGACGCATCATCCAGACAGGCGTTACGTCTACGGGTTGCTTGAGCAAAGCGCGAAGGAAACGGTCATTCTTGAGATCAGTCATGTCAGCATCCGGAAAAAAAGTGGGGGCATTTTCTCAGAGACGGACGCAAAAGGCACGGCAAGAGCCGTGCCTTTTATCTATCGGGGCGATTTGTCGCGTTTAGGGTGACGCTTTGCCCTCACCCCAGCCCTCTCCCGGAGGGAGAGGGGGCTTTTTTATGGTGGTACATAAATCTGCGGTACACACCCCATCAGTCCCCTCTCCCTTTGGGAGAGGGTTAGGGTGAGGGTTTTTAGACCCCCAAATAATCCATGATCCCTTCGGCCGCCGTACGGCCTTCGAAGATCGCGGTCACCACCAGGTCAGAGCCACGCACCATGTCGCCACCGGCAAAAATCTTCGGGTGGCTGGTCTGGTGCTTGAACGCCGACTGTTCAGGCGCAATCACGCGGCCCTGGCTGTCGGTCTGGATCTCAAACTGTTCAAACCACAGCGCAGGGCTGGGACGAAAACCGAACGCGATGATCACCGCATCTGCCGGAATGATTTCTTCGGACCCCGGAATCGGCTCCGGGCTACGGCGGCCACGCGCATCCGGCTCGCCCAGACGGGTCTCAACCACCTTCACGCCTTCGACGCGACCTTCACCCACAATGGCAATCGGCTGACGGTTATAGAGGAACTTGACGCCTTCTTCCTTGGCGTTTTTCACCTCTTTGCGCGAGCCGGGCATGTTGGCTTCGTCACGACGATAGGCACAGGTCACAGACTTGGCGCCCTGGCGGATGGAGGTGCGGTTGCAGTCCATCGCCGTGTCGCCCCCCCCCAGTACCACAATCTTTTTGCCTTTCATGTCGACGAAATCGTCCGGCGACTTTTCAAAGCCCAGGTTGCGGTTGACGTTGGCGATCAGGAAATCCAGCGCATCATGCACGCCCGGCAGGTCTTCACCGGCAAAACCCCCTTTCATGTAGGTGTAGGTGCCCATGCCCATGAAGACCGCGTCGTACTCTTCCAGCAGCTGTTGCATGCTGATGTCTTTGCCGATTTCGGTGTTGAGGCGGAACTCGATCCCCATCCCGGTAAAGACTTCACGCCGATGGCTGAGCACGGTTTTTTCGAGCTTGAACTCGGGAATACCGAAGGTCAGCAGGCCACCGATTTCCGGGTTTTTGTCGAACACCACCGGGGTCACGCCACCGCGCACCAGCACGTCAGCGCAACCCAGGCCCGCAGGCCCGGCACCAATGATGGCCACTCGCTTGCCGGTCGGTACGACCTTGGACATGTCCGGGCGCCAGCCCATAGCGAAAGCGGTGTCGGTGATGTACTTCTCGACCGAGCCGATGGTCACGGCGCCAAAGCCGTCATTGAGGGTGCAGGCACCCTCGCACAGGCGGTCTTGCGGGCACACCCGGCCGCACACCTCGGGCAGGGTGTTGGTCTGGTGCGACAGCTCGGCGGCGGCGAGGATGTTGCCCTCGGCCACCAGCTTGAGCCAGTTGGGAATGAAGTTATGCACAGGGCATTTCCATTCGCAGTACGGGTTGCCGCAGCCCAGGCAGCGGTGGGCCTGATCGGCCGACTGCTGGGGTTTGAACGGTTCGTAGATCTCCACGAACTCTTTTTTGCGTTGACGTAACAGTTTCTTCTTCGGATCTTTGCGCCCGACATCGATGAACTGGAAGTCGTTACTCAGACGTTCAGCCATGGTTAAAACCTCATCACACTATTCAGGCGCATATCACTGCGGGTTGGCACGGATGCTGGAAAGCAGCGATTTCAAGCTGGCAGCCTTCGGCTTGACCATCCAGAAACGACGCAGGTAATCATCGAGGTTTTCCGAGAGATTACGGCCCCACTCGCTGTGGGTTTCCTCGACGTATTCGTCCAGCACGTGTTGCAGATGGTTGCGGTACGCCTCCATCGCTTCGCCGCTGATGCGCTGAATTTCAACCAGTTCGTGGTTAACGCGGTCGACGAAGGTGTTGTCCTGATCCAGCACGTAGGCGAAACCGCCCGTCATGCCTGAGCCGAAGTTGTAACCGGTTTTGCCCAGCACGCAGACAAAACCGCCCGTCATGTATTCACAGCAGTGATCGCCTGTGCCTTCAACCACGGTGTGAGCACCGGAGTTACGCACGGCGAAGCGCTCGCCCGCGGTGCCCGCCGCAAACAGTTTGCCGCCAGTGGCGCCGTACAGGCAGGTGTTGCCGATAATCGCACTGTCCTGGGTTTTGTACACGCTGCCGGTCGGCGGCACGATCACCAGCTTGCCGCCTGTCATGCCTTTGCCTACGTAGTCGTTGGCATCGCCTTGCAAGTAGAGGTTCAAACCACCGGCGTTCCACACACCAAAGCTCTGACCCGCAGTGCCTTTGAAGCGGAACGTGACCGGCGCCTTGGCCATGCCCTGGTTGCCGTGGGCACGGGCGATTTCACCCGAGATGCGGGCACCGATGGAACGGTCGCAGTTGCAGATGTCGAGGTCGAACTCGGCCCCGCTCAGGTCGTTGATGGCCGAACGTGCCATGTCGAGCATTTGCTCGGCCAGCAGGCCTTTATCGAACGGCGGGTTGCGCTCCACTTGGCAGAACTGCGGTTTGTCCGCCGGGATATGGTCGCTGCCCAACAGCGGCGTCAGGTCCAGATGCTGCTGCTTGGCGGTTTCGCCCGGCAGGAGGTTCAGCAGGTCGGTGCGCCCGATCAGTTCTTCGAGGCTGCGCACGCCGAGCCGGGCCAGCCACTCGCGGGTTTCTTCGGCCACGTAGGTGAAGAAGTTGACCACCATGTCGACCGTGCCGATGTAGTGGTTTTTGCGCAGTGATTCGTTCTGCGTGGCCACGCCGGTGGCGCAGTTGTTGAGGTGGCAGATACGCAGGTATTTGCAGCCCAGTGCGATCATCGGCGCCGTACCGAAGCCGAAGCTTTCGGCACCCAGAATCGCCGCTTTGATCACGTCGAGGCCGGTTTTCAGGCCGCCGTCGGTCTGCACCCGCACTTTGCCGCGCAGGTCGTTGCCGCGCAGGGTCTGGTGGGTTTCAGCCAGACCCAGCTCCCACGGTGCGCCCGCGTACTTGATGGAGGTCAGCGGCGAAGCGCCGGTGCCACCGTCATAACCGGAGATGGTGATGAGATCGGCATAGGCCTTGGCCACGCCTGCGGCGATGGTGCCCACGCCCGCTTCTGCCACCAGCTTCACCGAGACCAGCGCTTTGGGGTTGACCTGTTTCAAGTCAAAAATCAGCTGCGACAAGTCTTCAATCGAGTAAATGTCGTGGTGCGGCGGTGGCGAAATCAGGGTCACGCCCGGTACGGCATAACGCAATTTGGCAATCAGGCCGTTGACCTTGCCGCCCGGCAGTTGCCCGCCCTCGCCCGGCTTGGCGCCTTGCGCGACTTTGATTTGCAACACTTCAGCGTTGACCAGGTATTCGGGGGTTACGCCGAAACGGCCGGTGGCCACTTGCTTGATTTTCGAGCTTTTGATGGTGCCGTAGCGCGCCGGGTCTTCGCCGCCTTCACCGGAGTTGGAGCGTGCGCCCAAGCGGTTCATGGCTTCGGCCAGGGCTTCATGGGCCTCGGGCGACAATGCTCCGAGCGAGATACCGGCCGAGTCGAAACGCTTGAGGATCGATTCCAGCGGCTCGATCTGGTCGATGGCCAGCGGCGTGTCGAGGGTTTTGACCTGCAACAGGTCGCGGATCATCGACACCGGGCGCTTGTCGACCAGAGCGGTGTATTCCTTGAACTTGCTGTAGTCGCCTTGTTGCACAGCCGCTTGCAGGGTGGCGACCACGTCCGGGTTGTAGGCGTGGTATTCGCCACCGTGCACGTATTTGAGCAGGCCGCCTTGCTGGATCGGCTTGCGCGCGCTCCAGGCTTCGGCCGCCAACAGTTTCTGCTCGGCTTCAAGGTCGACAAACCGGGCGCCCTTGAGACGGCTTGGTACGCCGCGAAAGCTCATGTCGCAGATTTCTTCAGACAAACCAATGGCTTCAAACAACTGCGCGCCACGGTACGAGGCGATGGTCGAAATGCCCATCTTCGACAGAATTTTCAGCAGGCCCTTGGTGATGCCTTTGCGGTAGTTTTTGAACACCTCGTAGAGGTCGCCCAGCACTTCACCGGTGCGGATCAGGTCACCCAGCACTTCGTAGGCCAGGAACGGGTACACCGCCGAAGCGCCGAAACCGATCAGCACGGCAAAGTGGTGCGGGTCACGGGCGGTGGCGGTTTCGACCAGGATGTTGCTGTCGCAACGCAGGCCTTTTTCAGTCAGGCGGTGATGCACCGCGCCCACAGCCAGCGACGCGTGAACCGGCAATTTGCCCGGCGCGATATGACGGTCGCTCAGCACGATCTGGGTACGGCCCGCGCGGGCCGCTGCTTCGGCCTGGTCCGCAATGTTGCGCACCGCGGCTTCTAGCCCAAGGCTCTCGTCGTAGTTGAGGTCGATGATCTGACGCTCGAAACCCGGCAGGTCGAGGTTCATCAGCGAGCGCCACTTGGCAGGCGAGATGACCGGCGAGCTGAGGATCACGCGCGAAGCGTGCTCAGGGGATTCCTGGAAAATGTTGCGCTCGGCACCGAGGCAGATTTCCAGCGACATGACGATGGCTTCGCGCAACGGGTCGATCGGCGGATTGGTGACCTGCGCGAACTGCTGGCGGAAGTAGTCATACGGGGTGCGCACACGCTGGGACAACACCGCCATTGGCGTGTCGTCGCCCATCGAGCCGACGGCTTCGTAGCCTTGCTCGCCGAGCGGGCGCAGCACTTGGTCGCGCTCCTCGAACGTGACCTGATACATCTTCATGTACTGCTTGAGCTGGTCGACGTCATAAAACGCCGAACCGTGGTCGTGGTCATCAATGGTGGCCTGAATGCGCAGAGCATTCTTGCGCAGCCATTGCTTGTACGGATGGCGCGACTTCAAGCGGTTGTCGATGGAATCGGTGTCGAGCACCTGACCGGTTTCGGTATCCACCGCCAGAATTTGGCCGGGGCCGACGCGGCCTTTGGCGATCACGTCTTCTGGCTGGTAGTTCCACACGCCGATTTCCGAGGCGATGGTGATGTAGCCGTTGGTGGTGGTCACCCAACGCGCCGGGCGCAGGCCGTTACGGTCGAGCAGGCAAACGGCATAGCGACCGTCGGTCATGACCACGCCCGCCGGGCCGTCCCACGGCTCCATGTGCATGGAGTTGTACTCATAGAACGCCCGCAGGTCGGGGTCCATGGTTTCAACGTTTTGCCATGCAGGGGGTATCAGCATGCGCACGCCACGGAACAGGTCGATGCCGCCGGTGACCATCAACTCCAGCATGTTGTCCATGCTGGAGGAGTCAGAACCCACACGGTTGACCAGCGGGCCGAGTTCGTCCAAATCGCCGATCAGGTCGTTGGCGAACTTGGTGCGACGGGCCAGCGCCCAGTTGCGGTTGCCAGTAATGGTGTTGATTTCACCGTTGTGGGCAAGAAAGCGAAAGGGCTGGGCCAGCGGCCATTTCGGCAAGGTGTTGGTGGAGAAGCGCTGGTGGAACACGCAGATCGCGGTTTGCAGGCGCTCATCGCTCAGGTCCGGATAGAAGGCGGTGAGGTCCGCCGGCATCATCAGGCCTTTATAAATGATGGTCTTGTGGGAAAAGCTGCAAATGTAGTGATCGGTGTCGGCAGCATTGGCCACGGACGAACGACGGCGAGCGCTGAACAGCTTGATCGCCATGTCCTGATCGCTCAAGCCATCGCCTGCGATGAACACTTGCTCGATCTGCGGCAAACGCTCCAGCGCCAGACGACCCAGCACGCGGGTGTCGATCGGTACTTTGCGCCAGCCCACCAGATGCAGGCCGGCCGCGAGAATTTCGCGGTTCATGTTGTCGCGGGCCGCTTGGGCCTTGATCGGGTCCTGGTTGAAAAACACCATGCCGACCGCGTATTGCTTGGGTAAATCGGCACCGAACTGTTCTTTGGCGACTGCACGCAAGAACAGATCAGGCTTTTGAATCAGCAGGCCACAACCGTCGCCGGTTTTGCCGTCTGCGTTGATCCCACCGCGGTGGGTCATGCAGGTCAGTGCCTCAATGGCTGTTTGTAAAAGGGTATGACTGGGTTCGCCCTGCATATGGGCAATCAGGCCGAAACCACAGTTATCCTTGAATTCGTCGGGGTGGTACAGACCTGCTTTCATAGACACTTTCTCACCAGGCTGCCCCAAAAAGGGGCAAATTTCTTTTTAATTCAACCACTTGCTTCCCGCGCTGAACGTACGCCAGCTTGGCAGGGGCAAAAGGGTGGTCATTCTACACACCGCCAGAAACACCCACAAATTAAGCGGCGATTAACCGTACATTCGTGTCGCATTTATGAAAGGTTTAAAGAGATTACTTGTGCTAGTCAAAACATTTTTGATGTTGACTGCCACAAGGCGCAGACACCACAAGGCACACGGCTTGAAAAGCCGCATGCGCAAGCAGGAATGTTAGGTGTGAAGCACGGCGACCTGGGTAAGGTCGCCGGGGCTTCAACGAGCGGCTGCCAGTTCTTGTTGGACGCTGGCGACAGTGCGAGGCCAAGGTTTACCAGCCTGAATCTTCGCTGGCAAGCTCTTGATAGCGGCGGTGGCCGCGGCATGGCTTGAGAAATTGCCGTAAGTCACGACATACAACGGTTTGCCGTTAAGCATTTTTTTGAAGTAACGGGAGTCGCCGCCTACTTCTTTGACGACGTTTTGCGCAGACGCTTCGGAGCTGGTGCCCACGATCTGGACTACATAATTACCCGCTGGCTGGCTGCTGTACCAGCTACCACCCGGTGCTGCTTTGGCCAGCGTCACCGGTTTTTCGGCTGGCTTGGCTACAGGCTTGGCCGCTGGCGCAGGTGTCGGCTTGGCTGCCGGAGCAGGTGCTGGCGTCGGCTTGGCGGCGACAACCGGCGCGGGGGCCGGACGTGGCGCAGGTGCAGGCGTTGGCACGGGCTCAGGACCTGCTGGCACACCCACAGGCGGTGCAGTGGTGGTCACGGTCGGTGGCACATTGGCGCCACCCTCGACCGCAGGCACGCCGCCATCATCGCCTTCAGAAATTCCGCCTGCGGCTTCAGCCAAAGGACCACGCATCACTGGCTGCGACTGACCCACCAGCGGCAGCGGCATAGGCTGCGAAGAGCCGGCGAAGTCAACCGACGGGTTAGCGCCGTTAGGTGAGGCCTGGCCCAGTGGCAATTGGGCTTGCTCGGCATTGGGCGCCGTCGGTGTTTTGCCGCGACCCGGGATCAGAATGGCGGCGGCGACGGCCACTACCACTACGGCACCAATGGCCAATACGTGTTTTTTCGGCATGTTGAACCCCATACTTGGACGCTTGACCGCTGTGCGGCTGGCAATCATGGCTTCGATCATTGCATCGCGGGCGACCTGATTGATGTTGCCAGGCCAGCCATCGGAGCTTTCGTGTATCTCTGAGATCTGTTGCGCGCTTAAGAGTTCGATTCCGGCGCCCGCCCCTTCAAGGCGCTGCGCCAGATATTCGCGGGTTTCTTCTTCGGTGTAAGGCTGCAATTCGATGACGTGAAAGCGTTCTTCGTCCGCGCTCAGTTGCTCAAGCCCGGCAATCATCGACGGCTCGCCAAACAGGAACACATGCGGACGGCCTTCGGGCGTGCCGCCTGCCAGCGCCAGCAGGGCTTCCAGTGCAGAGTCATCGAGCTGCTCGGCATCGTCGATCAGCAAGTAGACTTCTTGGCCGGTGAGGGCCAATTGCACCACTTGCGCCAGAATCGAGCCGACATCGGCATGGGCTACGTTGAGGGTTTGGGCAATCTGGCGCAACACGCCTGCCGCATCCCCGGCGCCACGGGCCGACACCACCACACTTTGCACCGACTGTTTGTTGGTACTGGCGACCAACGCCTGACGCAGCAACGTTTTGCCGCTGCCCTCAGGGCCGGTGACGACCAGCAGCAACTGGCTGTAGCGGGCAAGGTGATGCAGTTGACCCAACACCGGTTTGCGCTGGGCCGGGAAAAACTTGAACCCAGGCACCCGGGGGGCAAAAGGGTCGTGGTTGAGCTGGAAGTGACCGAGAAACGCCTCGTCGGCATGCAAACTAGTCATCGGGATCTTATTAACCTTTAAGCTGAGCCAGCGCGCGGTAATCCGCACCCAGCGTGGCCTGTAGAACCTCTTGTGGATAATCGTCGGTCACTGTGGCTTCGCCCATCCGGCGCAACAGCACCAGGCGCAAGCGGCCGTCGATCACTTTTTTATCAATTGCCATGTGTTCCATGAAATCGGCGGGGGTCATTTCGGCCGGTGGCACCACTGGCAAACCCGCACGTTCAAACAAGCGAATACCGCGGTCACGTTCGGCGTGGGTGATCCAGCCCAAACGTGCGGACATTTCCAGCGCCATCACGGTGCCTGCCGCCACGGCTTCACCGTGCAACCACACGCCGTAGCCCATATGGGTTTCGATGGCATGGCCAAAGGTGTGGCCCAGGTTGAGGGTGGCGCGCACGCCTGCCTCGCGTTCATCCGCACCTACCACTTCAGCCTTGGCCGCGCACGAGCGCTGAATGGCGGTCGTCAGGGCCACCTGATCGAGCGCGCGCAGCGCGTCGACGTGCTCTTCCAGCCAGGTCAAAAACGGTTCGTCGCAGATCAGGCCGTACTTGATGACCTCCGCCAGACCTGCGGACAATTCGCGGGCCGGGAGCGTGTTCAGGCTGGTGGTATCGATCAGCACCAGATTGGGCTGATAGAACGCACCGACCATGTTTTTGCCCAGCGGATGGTTGATGCCGGTTTTGCCGCCTACCGATGAGTCCACCTGAGACAGCAACGTGGTGGGCACCTGAATGAAATCAACGCCGCGCTGATAGCACGCCGCTGCAAAGCCGGCCATGTCACCAATCACGCCGCCGCCCAAGGCGATCACCGTGGTGCGACGGTCATGGCGTGCGGTGAGCAGGCCATCGAAAATCAGTTGCAGGGTTTCCCAGTTTTTAAACGATTCGCCGTCGGGCAGGATAATCGGCAGTACCGAATAGGCCGCCAGGCTGCGGGTCAGACGCTCAAGATAGAGAGGCGCTACGGTTTCGTTGGTCACAATCGCCACTTGGCGACCGGCGATGTGTGGGGCCAGCAACTGCGGCTGATCCAACAGGCCTTCGCCAATATGAATCGGGTAGCTGCGCTCGCCTAGATCAACCTTCAGTGTCTGCATGAATCCCCGCATTGAAAAGGACGACGGGCGCCCTGTCTCGCAATTATCAAGTGTTGGCCGCGCCGGGTAATGACGCAGCCCAGTAGCCTTTGGCCATACCGCTGAACGGGCAAGGCCGGCGCCGAGGATAGCGCATTTTGTGACAAGCTTTAACGGGGAGGAAGCTGGGCCAGACGCTCCAGAATGTCCAAAACCACCATTCGCGGTGGCCGCTCATCGGTTTCGACCACTACATCGGCGATTTCGCGATAAAGCGGATCACGGATCGCCAGCAAATCGCGAAGGATTTTCTCGGGGTTGGCATTGCGCAGCAGCGGCCGATTACGGTCACGCGAGGTGCGCGCGACCTGTTGCTCAATCGAGGCATGCAAATACACCACACGGCCACCGGCATACAGCAACGCACGGTTCTCGGGGCGCATGACGGCGCCACCGCCAGTCGCAAGCACAATGCCATCTTCTTTGCACAGGCACTCAATCATGGCGGTTTCGCGATCACGAAAACCCGCCTCGCCTTCTTTATCGAAGATCCACGGGATATTGGTGCCGGTGCGCAGTTCGATTTCCTTGTCGGAATCTTTGAACGGCAGCCGCAGCTCCTTTGCCAGCAAACGTCCAATGGTGCTTTTACCGGCGCCCATTGGCCCAACAAGAATCAAATTTCGCACAGAATCAATGACTCGCAGCAATCGCCTGATTGTTCATGATACGCGGAGTCAAGAACACCAGCAGCTCGGATTTTTTTTCGAGGACCAGGTCCCGGCGGAAAAGTCGGCCAACATACGGTAGATCGCCTAAAAATGGCACTTTATCTACCACATTGCTTTGCGTATTTGAGAACACGCCTCCAATCACGATGGTTTCGCCATCTTTGACCAGCACCTTGGCCTGCACTTCGTTTTTCTTGATGGGGGGCACGTTGTTGACCATGTTCAGGTAGTCAGGCTCATCTTTGGTGACGACGACTTGCATGATGACGCTGTTATCAGCAGTGATCTGCGGGGTCACTTCCAGCGACAAGGACGCCTCTTTGAACGACACCGAGGTTGCACCACTGGACGTGGACTCCTGATAAGGGATTTCAGTGCCCTTCAAGATGCGGGCGGTTTCCTTGTCTGCCGTGACGACCTTAGGCTGAGAAATAATCTCGCCATTCCCGGTTTTTTCCATGGCGCTGAGTTCAAGGTCCAGCAACACATTGTTGGTGATGAATGCGATGCCCAACCCCGAGGTATGGCCTGCAATGCCCATGTCCACAAACGGCGCACTCACCTCCCCTGCCCCCTGCACAACCGGTTTGGCGATGCCGCTCGCCGTCCACTGGCTTGCCTGGCGTAATGCCCCGCCCCAACGCACGCCCAGGCTTTTTTCGAAATCGACACCGGCCTCCACAATTCGCGCCTCGATCATGACCTGACGCACCGGCACATCCAGTTGAGCCACGATGCGCCGCAACTCGTCCAGCCGCTCGGGTGACTGAAACGCGATGATGTGGTTGGTGCGCTCATCCACTGTGATCGAACCGCGCCCTGGCTCGCCTGTTTGCCCACTGATCACTGACTGAAAGAGCGCGGCAATATCCGCCGCCCTGGCGTGATTGACCTGCACCAACTCACGGCGTAAAGGCGCCAGATCGGCCAGCGGGTTGCGCTCAGCCAGGTCCTGATGCGCGTAGCTCGCGATTTCGTCCTTGGGCGCAATCAATAACACATTGCCCTGCACGCGCTTATCCAACCCTTTGCTTTTGAGCACCACATCCAGTGCCTGATCCCACGGTACGTCTTGCAAGCTGAGCGTGACATTGCCTTGCACCGTATCGCTGACCACCACGTTGAGCCGGGTGAAATCGGCCAGTACTTGCAGCACCGTGCGCACTTCGATGTCTTGAAAGTTGAGGGACAGCACGTCCCCAGAGTAAACCGGGGGCGTGTTCGGCACAGGCGATTCGAGCCACGGTGAGGCGTGGTCAGGCAACATCGCGGGCAC
The DNA here is from genome assembly GCF_016812185.1 of Pseudomonas weihenstephanensis. Classification (NCBI taxonomy): domain Bacteria; kingdom Pseudomonadati; phylum Pseudomonadota; class Gammaproteobacteria; order Pseudomonadales; family Pseudomonadaceae; genus Pseudomonas; species Pseudomonas weihenstephanensis. Next base: position 327,800 of record NZ_JAAEBV010000004.1, read on the forward strand.
ATTGGCCAGCACTGCCTGTGAATTCAGCGCACTCCATAGCGCCAGTCCACAGACCGGGAAAATCCTTTTCATGGTGTATTTCCGTTAAGACTGCTGTTTCAGAGAGATCGTCAGGGTTCGCTCAAGCCATCCGCCCCGACCATCGGAAATCACTTCAAACACTTCAACGTGTTGCGGGGTAATGGCGGCAATCTGGCCGTTGTTGCGGCCAAGGTAATCACCTGGCTGCACACGGTGAACGACGCCCTTGGCGCGCAGCAAGGCGTTGGCCTGCTGGTGATTGGACAACGTGCCCACCAGTTCGAACTGCGCCAGTTCGGTGCCTTCCAACAGGCCTCTGCTGCGCGCCTCATGCTGCGGGTAATCCAGCAGACTGGCTTGCCAATGGCTGCCTTGATCTTCGTGCAACCCGTGAAAAGGGCTTCGCAATAAGGTGGCCTCGTAGACAAACGGCTGGCGTTGCACCCGCGCAGGCAGGGGGTCAATCACACTGCCAACGTGCGCGTGGGCCGTGTGCAAGTCGCGCGCTAACTGCGCGATGCTTTGCGGGCTGTCACACCCCATCAAACTGACCAGCGCCGCCGCGACAAGGCAGTGGGCATGCACACTCATGGGATCGATCCTTGATCATTGGCGCGATAGGTTTTGGCCAGCAATGTCATGCGCAGCGGGCCGTTGGCGCCATCCGTGGCGGCCGTGAGGGTGAAGTCGTGGAGCGTGACGATACGCGGCAAAGTGGCGATGTCACCGAGGAAAAGCCCCAGGTCGTGGTAGCCACCCACCAGCAGCAGTTGCAAGGGGAGTTCGGTGTAAAAAGGTTGCAGGGTTTGGGGCAGCCATTGCATGTGCTCGATGACCAGGCCACGGCTGAGGCTGATCCGTGACACTTCTTCCAGCAGGCCAGGCACTTGAGCCTGGCTGGGGAGCTGGCTGTGCACATCGTCGAAGGTGGTTTGCAGCGATTGCAGGTGTTGGCGATAGCGCTCAAGCGTCGCAACCTCCCGCACTCTGGCCTCCCATTGCGCTTTCAATTGCGGTTCAACACTGCGCTGCTGCTGAAGGTGTGCCAACCCGGGCTGCACTAAAAGCACGTACCCCAGCGCCAGAACTACGGCCATCACTAGCACCGCCGTCGCTGCTTGACGCCCTGTTGTCCAGGCGCCTGCCTGCTTCAAACTTAACGTTTGCACGTCAAAAGTACGCAGGCTCTCCAGCCATTGCGTACCCATCAAAACTGACTGCCATCATGGGCGTTTTGCGACTGATGCACGGTCATCTGAAACAGTCGGGTATGGCTACCATCTTTTTCGATGCCCGCCTTCACTTCTATCAGTGCTGGCGCTTCGAGCCAGTGCGAGGCATCCAGGTTACGCATCAGTTCTGCAACCAGCGCGTTGGACTGCGCTACGCCCGTTATCGCGATTGTGCGCTCGGCCATTTTCACGTCGGTGAAATACACCCCGCCGGGCAAACTGCGCGCCAACTGATCGAACACAATGCTGCTGCCGGACCGATTACCTTGCAGGGTCTCGATGGTTTGCATGCGCTCGAGCAATTGCTCGCGCCGCACTTTCAACTGATCAATTTGTTGCGCCCGACCATCGAGCTGCACCATCGCGCTGCGTATCAGATCATTGCGCGCCAGCTGGCGCTCTACCGCCCGGTCAACGAAATGATCCAGCGCATACAGCCCTGCGGCCGCAACGGCCAACAGTGCAACCAACACCATCACATAGCGTTTGCGACGCTTTTCGCGCAGCCACTCGCGCCAGGGCAGTAAATTGATTCCTGCCATTAATCGAACCCCCTCAAGGCCAGACCACAGGCTGTTAATAGCTGCGCAGCATCGCAGAACACAGCGTCGGGTGCGAGTCGGGGGTTACGCTTGATGCCCGCTAAAGGTTCGCTCACCTCATAGCCGGGCAAACGACTTAACCCTTCAAGCCCGCGGGCCAAGGCATGGCTTTGAACCTCAATGACACGCGGGTTCAAGCCTGCGCCCAGCAAGACAGCTTGATGCCAATCGAGGGTCTCTTGCCGGCACACGACCAGCAAAACATCCAGTTGTTGAGGGTCCACCTCTGATACCCCCAACACATGGAAATCCAGTGCCGCTTCGTCGAGGCTGTACGGGACGTATTGCTCGGCCTCCAGCCGCACATGCAGCTCAAGATCGCTGGTGCTCAGGCCCGCCTCCACACGAATGACTTTACTGATGACCTGTGTATCGGGCATCGACATCACGGCATCCCGCGCCTGCACCCCAGCGTCGCCGAGTACCTTTAGTAACGCCTGTGCGACACTTTTTGCCGGGATGCCGGTCAGATCGTGCACAGCCATGGCTGGCAGGGGTTCTATGGCATAGGCTTCAAGCTGAATGCCACTGCGCGAGCGGCTCAGTTCGACCATATTGATCGACTGCGCACCGACTTCGATGCCCACATACCGCTGGGGCTTTGTCGTGAAAAATCCGGACACTGCTGTTTTCCCTAATGCAATCCGTGACTTACGGAGGGTTAAAAATGAGATCCGTTCATATCCCGTTCCGACATGAGGCCCATGACGCTCATGCACGAAAAATGCTTATAATGCCGGGCGTTTTTTCCGCATTGTCGACCCGGCGCTCCTGCGCACTGCCCTGACGTGCAACCCATTTCTTAATCTGGAAATTCAAAAGCCTTGATTCGTCTGCTGAAGTTTTTCGGGTGGTCATTCGTTGCTGTGATCTGCGGGCTCGTGCTCGGGTTGAGCGGTGCGTTTCTCTATCTTAGTCCTGGCTTGCCGTCTGTAGAGTCGTTGAGAAGCATCCAGTTGCAGATTCCTTTACGGGTCTACACCAGCGACGGCAAATTGATCGCAGAGTTTGGCGAAATGCGCCGCTCACCGATCAAGTTCGCCGACATTCCGCCCAATTTCATTAATGCGCTGCTGTCGGCAGAAGATGACAACTTCGCCAATCATTACGGGGTCGACCCCAGCAGCCTGATGCGTGCCGCCACCCAGTTGGTAAAAAGCGGACACATACAATCGGGCGGCAGCACGATCACCATGCAGGTGGCGAAGAACTATTTCCTCTCCAGTGAGCGGAGCTTTTCGCGCAAAACCAACGAAATTCTGCTGGCCCTGCAAATCGAGCGCGAACTGACCAAGGACGAAATCCTTGAGCTGTACGTGAACAAGATTTACCTGGGCAACCGCGCCTATGGCATCGAGTCAGCCGCACAGGTCTATTACGGCAAATCGATCCGGGACTTGAGCCTGGCGCAGATGGCAATGATCGCCGGTCTGCCAAAAGCCCCGTCGCGCTTCAACCCGCTGGCCAACCCGGTGCGCAGCAAAGAGCGCCGCGACTGGATTCTGGGCCGCATGTACAAGCTGGGCAAAATCGATCAGGCCAGCTACCAGGCCGCCATTGCCGAGCCGGTAAACGCCAGCTATCACGTGCCAACGCCCGAGGTGAACGCGCCTTACATTGCTGAAATGGCCCGCGCCGAAATGGTCGGCCGTTATGGCAGCGAGGCCTACACCGAGGGCTACCGTGTCACCACCACCGTACCGAGCGATCTTCAGGAGCTGGCGAACAAGTCCGTCGAAGAAGGGCTGATCACCTACGATCAACGCCACGGTTATCGCGGACCAGAATCCCGCTTCCCTGGCAAGACCCTGGCCGCGTGGACGCAAGAGCTGGCCAAACAACGTGCAATCACCGGCCTTGAGCCTGCGATCGTGACCGAGGTCGACAAAGACGGCCTGCAAGTGCTGACCCGCACCGGTGAAGGCCGTGTGGCGTGGGACAGCATGAAATGGGCGCGGCGCTTTCTGAATACCAACAGCATGGGCCCGATGCCCAAGCAGCCTTCGGATGTGGCGCAAGTAGGCGATTTGATTCGTGTGCAGCCGCAAGCCGACGCCAGCCTCAAGTTCAGCCAGGTGCCCACCGTGCAAGGCGCACTGGTGTCTCTGGACCCGAACAACGGCGCCATTCGCGCACTGGTGGGTGGCTTCGCGTTCGAGCAAAGCAATTACAACCGCGCGATGCAGGCCAAGCGCCAACCGGGTTCAAGTTTCAAACCCTTCGTTTACAGCGCGGCGCTGGATAACGGCTACACCGCCGCCACGCTGGTGAACGATGCACCGATCGTGTTTGTCGACGAGTACCAGGACAAAGTCTGGCGCCCGAAAAACGACAACAACACCTTCCTCGGCCCGATCCGCGTGCGCGAAGCGCTGTACAAGTCGCGCAACCTGGTGTCGATTCGCCTGCTGCAAAGCCTGGGCGTCGACAAGACGGTCGACTACATCAGCCGTTTTGGCTTCAACAAGCAGGACCTGCCGCGCAACCTGTCGCTGGCACTGGGTACCGCGACGTTAACGCCGATGGAAATCGCCACCGGCTGGAGTACGTTTGCCAACGGCGGTTACAAAATCACGCCGTATCTGATCGACAAAATTGAAAGCCGCAACGGCGAAACGCTGTTCGTGGCCAACCCGCCAAGCGTGCCGAAAACCGACAGCAAAGACGTACCGCCGCAGACCGAAGCGCTGACCATCGACACGATCAATGCCGCACCGGGCCTGCCAACCGTTGAAACCCAGGCGGTTGCGGAGCGCATTATCGACGGGCGCACCGCCTACATCCTGACCAGCATGTTGCAGGACGTGATCAAGCTGGGCACCGGTCGCCGCGCACTGGCCTTGGGCCGCACCGATCTGGCGGGCAAAACCGGTACCACCAACGAATCCAAGGATGCGTGGTTCTCGGGCTATAACGCCGATTACGTGACCACGGTCTGGACCGGTTTCGACCAGCCTGAAAGCCTGGGTCGTCGCGAATACGGCGGTACGGTGGCGCTACCGATCTGGATCCACTACATGGGCGGCGCGCTCAAGGGCAAGCCCGCGCATACTCAGGCAGAACCCGAAGGCATCCTCAGCCTGCGGATCGACCCGATCAGCGGTCGCGTCGCCTCGCCGGGCACACCGGGTGCGTACTTTGAGTTGTTCAAAAGTGAAGACACGCCGCCGTCCAACAGCGAGTTGAGCAATGGCGTCGCACCGGGCAGCCCGTTGCCAGCGGATGAAGGCGCACCGATCGACCTGTTCTAATCCCCGACGACACGCTGCCATGCATGGGCAGCGTGTCGTTAGGCCCCTTTCAGAAGGTCATCAATATCAAACGGCGCACCGATTACATGCTCTCTGAAGCCGGTGATCGAGGCCGTTAACTCCCGCATCGACAGCCCTGTCGGCGCCATCGCCACTTGCTCTTTGCGCTTATTTTCAGCGTGGGCCAGCCAGCGCTCGATGTTCACAGCCAGCGCCTCAGGCCGGGCAGCGTGATGGCCATACACTTCGTCCGCTCCAGCAGGGTTTCAACCCACTCCAGCTCTAGATCGGTCATCCGCGCACGGTTAAGTCCAAGGCTTCCTGCCAGCGTTAGCTCAAGAGCCAGAGAGGAGGCCGCGTGCTGCGCCAAGGTTTCGCAGGCCCAATTGATCATGCGGTGATGCACCGGCGATAAACGCCTCATCACCCGCACGGGGGGCGCCATAGGTGTAAAGGACGATGGTGTAGCCTTCAGGTCGGCGACGCAGGAAGAGATGAACGCTAACGGATAGCACCAGACTCCCCGTGTAGGCGTTTTCCTAAAATTTCATAAGATGCCGATAAATGACTACGCGTTAATTCACCGAGCACAAAAAAGCCCCGACTCTCACGAGCCGGGGCTTGGGTAAAACGCTATCGCGGCTTAGCCGTTGAACACGTCATCCACGCTTTTGAGCGGGTAGTTTTTCGGGTACGGCAGGGTCGCAACGCCGGTCTCGATGGCAGCCTTGGCCACAGCATCGGAGATCACGGTGATCAGGCGGGCATCCATTGGTTTGGGAATGATGTACTCACGACCAAATTCCAGCTTGATACCGCCGTAGGCGTCACAAACCTCTTGTGGTACTGGCAGTTTGGCCAGTTCACGCAAGGCGTTGGCCGCTGCGATTTTCATCTCTTCGTTGATGCGTTTGGCGCGAACGTCCAATGCACCGCGGAAGATGAACGGGAAGCCCAGCACGTTGTTGACCTGGTTCGGGTAGTCCGAACGGCCAGTGGCCATGATCACGTCGTTACGCGTGGCGTGTGCCAGCTCTGGCGCGATTTCCGGGTCCGGGTTCGAGCACGCGAACACGATCGGGTTCGGCGCCATGCGCAGCAGGTTTTCAGCGCTCAGCAAGTTTGGACCCGACAGGCCAACAAACACGTCTGCGCCGTCCAAGGCATCTGCCAGGGTGCGTTTTTCAGTCGCGTGAGCAAACACTGCTTTGTACTGGTTAAGGTCGTCGCGGCCGGAGTGGATCACACCGGTACGGTCAACCATGAAAATGTTTTCGAGGGTCGCGCCCATGCTCACCAGCAACTTCATGCAGGAGATGGCCGCAGCGCCAGCGCCCAGGCAAACGATTTTGGCGTCAGACAGGGTTTTGCCTGCGATTTCCAGGGCATTGATCATGCCGGCCGCCGTCACAATCGCGGTGCCGTGCTGGTCATCGTGGAATACCGGAATATCGCACTGCTCGATCAGAGCACGTTCGATCTCAAAGCACTCAGGGGCTTTGATGTCTTCGAGGTTGATGCCGCCGAAGGTGATGGAAATGCGTTTAACAGTGTCGATGAAAGCCTGTGGGCTCTCGGAATCAACTTCGATATCGAATACGTCGATACCGGCAAAGCGCTTGAACAGTACGCCTTTGCCTTCCATCACAGGTTTGGAAGCCAATGGGCCAAGGTTACCCAGGCCCAGAATGGCGGTGCCGTCAGAAATCACTGCGACCAGGTTGCCCTTGCCGGTGTACTTGTAGGCCAGTTCAGGATCGCGGGCGATTTCACGCACTGGTTCGGCTACACCCGGGCTGTAGGCCAGCGCGAGATCGCGGGCGGTAGCGGTAGGTTTGGTGAGCTCGACACTCAGTTTCCCTGGACGTGGCTGGGCATGATATTCGAGAGCGGCGGTTTTCAAATCAGACATAGGGGCATTCCGCTTTTTTGCTGTTGGACAGACGGATCGCCGAGCATACGCGTGTCGTAAAGTCCCGACAAGACTGACCAGTCAGCAGTGTCAAGGGCTTTACCCTACGACTTTGGACCAAGAGCCGCGGCCCGTAAGGGCTAGAGTGTTCACAATCCACATTAAAAATTGTCTACAATTTTTAGCGAGCGACGACTTTAAACATCCCCGGATGCGTCAATGGCAGCATCCAGCGCGCCTGACCCGGCTTCAACCCGCCACGCCGTGAACGGTCCAGCACCCAGCCACGCGCCTCAAGCTGCGTGCCCTTCAAGTTAGCGAGACGTTTTTGATCGAAATGGGTCAGTTGATTGGGTGCAATGTGCAACACCAGTCCGCCTTCAAGGTCGATCCAAAAGCCACCACGATTGCGCTGAACCCGGCTCACTTTTGCACCCACTAGCGCGAAACCGGAGCGGGTGATGTGCTGCGGAGCCTGCACCGGCGATTGGCGCCACATCCCGGCCCTGGCGGAGCGTGCGCGCTGTTCTGCCGCCTGTTGGCAGCCCAGCAGTTCGGTATTGGGTGCAATGGCCACCTGATAAGCCAGACCGTCTGCCAGCAGTTGAGCTTCAAGGTTGCTGCCGTCTGCCCCGAACACGTGGGCCAGGGTCCGCCCGTAGCGGTCCTGCGCCTGCTTGCCTATCAGCAACCCCACGCGGCCATCACTGCGCGCCACCAGCGCTTGCAGCCGTTGGCGCGCCGCCTCCGCAAAAGGTTCGGCGGTTTGGCCTTTTTTGCCGGTTTCTGGCGCATTGAGACCGATCATGCGCACGCTGCGCCCGTCTTTGAGGCGCAAGGTGTCGCCATCGACCACGCGCTCGACTTGCGCGGGTGTGGGCGCTTTTGGCGCAGGGCAAAGTACCTGGGCCTGTACGCTGGAAAGCCAAATCGCAGGCACAAAAAAGGCGCCCGCAAGGGACGCCTTTTTCAATAACCCGGCCAGCCTCAAAAGGTTGCCCAAGGTCATGCGCCTTACTCGGCGGCTTTTTCTGCTTCTGCTGCTGGAGCGGCTGCTTTAGCGCCGAAAGCACCAAAACGAGTCTTGAAGCGATCAACACGACCGCCAATGTCCAGAGTTTTTTGCTTACCGGTGTAGAACGGGTGGCACTCGTTGCATACGTCAGTGCCCAGAGGCTTGCACAGGTTCGAACGAGTTTCGAACTTGTTGCCGCAGCTGCAAGTTACCAGGATTGTTTCGTACGCTGGATGGATATCGGCTTTCATGGGGTATTCCTCAGGCTAGCGTGCCGCCACTCAACACCATTGTTGAATACCGCACGTAAATTTAGGGCGCCGATAATACCAGACCTATGCATTGACGCAAGCAGCCAATCATGCTCCCGCTAAAATCATTCGCCTTTCAGTGCCCTGCCTTTTAGTCGCGCAGCGCTTTGTCTGCTAGGCTCCGGGCCATCTTTGCCGTTCATCACTTGAGAGCCCCGCGTGCCCGACGCCATTTTGCGCCTTGCCCTGCCTTCCCCCCTGCGCCGCCTGTTTGACTATCGGGCGCCTGCTGGCGTGCGACGCGATCAATTGCAGCCGGGCATGCGCTTGCGGGTACCGTTCGGGCGGCGCGAGATGATCGGCATTCTGGTTGAGGTGGTCGATCACAGTGAGGTCCCGGCCGACAAGCTCAAACCGGCGATTGCATTGCTCGATACCACCGCGCCGCTGCCCGCCTCGCTGCTCAAACTGTGTTTATGGACCTCGCAGTACTACCAGCACAGTCTGGGCGACACCCTGAGCTGGGCCTTGCCCGTACTGCTGCGTCAGGGGGAGCTGGCTGAAACCCGACAAGAGCGGTTTTGGCAGATGGCGCCCGGCGCCCGTCTCGACGACCCGCGCATTGCCCGCGCACCCCGTCAGCGTGAAGCACTGGCCACTCTGGCCCAGCACCCGCATGGCGTCGCACATACGCTGCTTAGCAAGTTAATGCTGAGTAAAGACAGCCTCGACCTGCTGCTGGCTAAAGAGTTGGTCAGCGTAGAAATCCGCCGCCACGCACCCCTTGAGCGTCACGACCACTGGCTGGCGCAGCCTGAACTGCCGCTCAACAGCGAACAGCAGGCGGCCTATGAAGCCATCCACGCAGGACTTGGCAGCTTCCATGCATTTCTATTGGCCGGGGTAACCGGCAGCGGCAAGACCGAAGTGTATTTGCAGCTGATCCGCGAAACCCTTCAAGCTGGCAAACAGGCGCTGGTCCTGATCCCGGAGATCAACCTCGGCCCGCAGACCCTGGCCCGCTTCGAACAGCGTTTCAATGCGCGTATTGCGCTGGTGCACTCGGCGGTTAACGACCGCGAGCGCCTGGAAAGCTGGTTGGCCGCTCGCGATGGCGAAGCCGACATTATTATTGGCACCCGTTCGGCACTGTTCACCCCGATGAAAAACCCGGGGCTGATCATCATCGACGAAGAACACGACGGCTCTTATAAGCAGCAAGAAGGTTTGCGCTATCACGCCCGCGATTTGGCGCTGGTGCGCGCACGCCAGGAAAACATCCCCATCGTGCTCGGCTCTGCCACGCCATCTCTCGAAAGCCTGCATAACGCCTACACCGGTCGCTATGGTTTGCTGCGCCTTAATGAACGCGCAGGGGGCGCCAGGCAGCCACGTTTCCTGCGCCTGGACGTTAAAAGTCGCCCGCTGGACAGCGGCATATCCGGGCCAATGCAACAAGCCATTGGTCAGACCCTGGCGGCAGGCCAGCAAGTGCTGGTCTTCCTCAACCGCCGTGGCTTTGCCCCTACGTTGCTGTGCCATGACTGCGGCTGGATGTCGGAATGCCAACGCTGCGATGCGCGCATGACCGTGCACCAGCGCTCGGGCGAGTTGCGCTGCCATCACTGCGGCCATGTAGAGCGTGTGCCGCGCAATTGCCCGCAATGCGGCAAAGTTGACTTGCGCCCGGTCGGTGCAGGTACGGAGCGTGCTGAAGAGCGGCTGGGGATTTTATTTCCCGACTACCCGGTTTTACGGGTCGACCGCGACAGCACTTCGCGCAAAGATGCGATGAACCAGCTGTTTGCCACCATCCAGAAAGGCAAGCCGTGCATTTTGATCGGCACACAAATGCTCGCCAAGGGTCATCACTTCCCACGGGTGACGCTGGTGTCGATTCTGGACGCCGATGGCGGCCTGTTCTCCGGCGACTTTCGCGCCAGCGAACGCATGGCCCAATTGATTGTGCAGGTGGCCGGGCGCGCCGGGCGGGCGCAAGAACCGGGCAAAGTGATTATCCAGACCCACTTGGCTGACCACCCGCTGCTGATTCAACTCACCGAACAAGGCTACTTTGCCTTCGCTGAACAAGCATTGAGCGAGCGGCGAGCGGCGGGCCTGCCGCCTTTTGCGCACTTGGCCCTGCTCCGGGCCGAAGCCCACAAACCAGGGCAAGCCGAAGGCTTTTTGGACCAGGCATGCAGCGAGGCCGAACGCCTGCTGGGCGAGCTGAACCTGACCGGCGTCGAACTGCTCGGCCCGGTGCCTGCGCCCATGGAACGCCGTGCCGGACGCTACCGCGCGCAATTATTGTTACAAGCCAACGCGCGCGCGCCGCTGCACCGTTTGCTCAACCAATGGCTGCTGCTGCTCGAACAAATGCCCAGCGGGCGGCAAGTGCGCTGGTCCCTGGACGTTGATCCGGTCGACCTGTATTGACCGCCAAACTGTTGATCGCGAGCAAGCTCACGCCGCAAAATTTATGCACCCTGATAAGAGCGAAGTGATCCGGGACCACCGCGTGATCATCACCGCAGATCCATTACCCAACTGCCAAGGTTGGCAAGGCCGACCCGGCAACGGATAATGCCCAGTTTTTCCACCTGCGCACTGAAGCGCTACCGCGCTTGCGGTCGAAAGAGAAGACCATGAAAGACACCATTCGCCAGCTGATTCAACAAGCCCTAGCTCAACTCGTCACAGAAGGTGTGTTGCCTGAAGGCCTGACGCCAGCGATTCAGGTGGAAAACGCCCGTGACAAGACCCACGGCGACTTTGCCAGCAACATCGCCATGATGCTGGCAAAGCCGGCCGGCATGAAGCCGCGCGATCTGGCTGAAAAAATCATCGCCGCCCTGCCGGCCGATGAACAAATCAGCAAAACCGAAATCGCCGGTCCCGGCTTCCTGAACTTCTTCCAAAACACCCAGGCACTGGCCTCACGCCTGGACGCAGCCCTGGCTGACGAGAAAATCGGCGTACGCAAGGCTACCCCCGCCATGCGCACCGTGATCGACATGTCCGCGCCCAACCTGGCCAAAGAAATGCACGTCGGCCACTTGCGCTCCACCATCATTGGCGACGGCGTAGCCCGGGTACTTGAGTTCCTCGGTGACGACGTGATTCGTCAAAACCACGTGGGCGACTGGGGCACTCAGTTCGGCATGTTGATGGCCTACCTGGAAGAAAACCCGATCACCAGCGACGAGCTGTCTGACCTCGAAAACTTCTACCGTGCGGCCAAGCAGCGTTTCGACGAGTCGCCAGAGTTCGCCGGCCGCGCCCGTAGCCTGGTGGTCAAGCTGCAAGCCGGCGACCCGGACTGCCTGGCACTGTGGGCCAAGTTCAAAGACATCTCGCTGTCGCATTGCCAGAAAATCTACGAACTGCTGAACGTCAAACTGACCATGGCCGATGTGATGGGCGAAAGTGCCTACAACGACGACCTGATCAACGTCGTCAACGACCTCAAGGCCAAAGGCATGCTGGTCGAGAGCAATGGCGCACAATGCGTGTTCCTCGACGAGTTCAAAAACGCTGACGGCGAGCCGTTGCCGGTGATCATCGTCAAGGCCGACGGCGGCTACCTGTATGCCACCACCGACCTGGCAGCCATCCGCTATCGCAGCGGCGTATTGAAAGCAGACCGAGCCCTGTACTTTGTCGACCAGCGTCAGGCGCTGCACTTCCAGCAAGTGTTTGCCGTTGCGCGCAAAGCCGGTTTCGTGACCCACCCGATGGAAATGGAACACATGGGCTTCGGCACCATGAACGGCGCAGACGGCCGCCCATTCAAAACCCGCGACGGTGGCACGGTTAAATTGATCGACCTGCTCAATGAAGCCAAAGAGCGCGCCTACACCCTGGTCAAAGAGAAAAACCCTGAGCTGCCAGAAGACGAACTGCGTGCCATCGCCAAAGTGGTCGGCATCGACGCGGTGAAATACGCCGACTTGTCCAAGCACCGCACCAGCGATTACAGCTTCAACTTCGACCTGATGTTGAACTTCGAAGGCAATACCGCGCCTTACTTGCTGTACGCCTACACCCGTGTGGCAGGCGTGTTCCGCAAACTGGGCAAAAACTTCACCGAAGTTGAAGGCCAGATCGTGCTGCAAGCGCCACAAGAGCAAGAGCTTGCCGCCAAGCTGGCGCAGTTCGGTGAAGTGCTCAATAACGTGGCTGAAAAAGGCACGCCGCACACTTTGTGCACCTACCTGTACGAAGTGGCAGGCCTGTTCTCCAGCTTCTATGAGAACTGCCCGATCCTGAACGCCGAAGACGAAGCACAAAAACAAAGCCGCCTGCGCCTGGCAGCCCTGGCGGGCCGTACCCTCAAGCAAGGTCTGGAATTGCTGGGCCTGGAAACTCTGGAGCGCATGTAAGTTGGCCGCCAAGAAAAAACCTGCACCCAAGCGTGGCGCCAGCCGGTATCAGGCGCCCGCCAAACAACCGATTCCAGGTTGGCTGTGGATGGCCATCGGCCTGACCGTGGGCGCATTTATCGTGTTTTTGATGAAACTCGAACCTGGCAAGGGCGACGACGTCAAGCGCGTCAAGCAAGAGCAGCAAAAGGCGTCGCAAACGGCCCAGGCAAATAAAACGCCGCCAAGCCCTGCGCAACCGATCAAGCCCAAGTACGACTTCTACACCTTGTTGCCCGAGTCTGAAGTGATCGTGCCGCCAGAAGCCGTACCGGAAAAAACCCCACCAACGCCGCAAACTGCGCCGCTGGCGCCGGTAACCCCGGCCGAAGCGGCAAAAATTGACACGGCCCGCGCTCAGGCTGCCTTGAGCGGTGTGACCCCGCCACCTGCACCGCCCGTGGTGAAAGCGGCGCCGGTAACCAAGTTCTTCTTGCAGGCGGGCTCGTTCCGCAAACAAGCCGACGCGGAAAAAGTGCGTGCGCAAATCATCTTGCTCGGCCAAACCGCAACGGTTGAAGCCGGCACCGTGAAAGACGAAACCTGGTACCGCGTGCTGGTTGGCCCCTTCAGCAACCGTGACCAGCTGACTGTTGCGCAGAAGCAACTGGCGGGCAGCGGCTTTAGTAACTTGTTGCTACAGCAGCGCCGTTAATACCTGGCACGCCACCGGGCAAGTGCTTGACCTGTAGCAGCCATCGATCCTCGACAGCTGCTACAGGATTTGTCCGTTCTCCGTTCATCCGCATTGCCTTCCCACTGTTGAAATATTCGCTACAACCCCCATATGTATCTCCATCAGGCATTTTCGCCCCGCTGCGTGGAGACTCTTCCCTTGACCACCATCGTTTCAGTACGCCGTCACGGCAAAGTTGTCATGGCTGGCGACGGCCAGGTTTCACTTGGCAACACCGTCATGAAAGGCAACGCGAAAAAAGTCCGTCGTCTCTATCACGGTCAGGTCATAGCCGGTTTCGCCGGTGCCACCGCTGATGCATTCACCCTGTTCGAACGCTTTGAAGGCCAGCTTGAAAAACATCAAGGCCATCTGGTTCGCGCAGCCGTCGAGTTAGCCAAAGAATGGCGTACCGACCGCTCGCTGAGCCGCCTTGAAGCCATGCTGGCCGTGGCCAACAAAGACGCTTCTTTGATCATCACCGGCAACGGGGACGTGGTTGAGCCAGAAGACGGCTTGATCGCCATGGGGTCGGGGGGTGCATTCGCCCAGGCCGCAGCCCGCGCGTTGCTGATGAAAACCGATCTGTCGGCCCGCGAAATTGCCGAAACTGCGCTGGGCATTGCCGGCGACATCTGTGTATTCACTAACCACAACATCACTCTTGAGGAGCAGGACCTCGCCGAATAAGCCGCTGGCCGGGTCAATTCACCGACCCGTTTGTGCCCCTTCATTCTGCTAGAGGAACGCCAACTACTATGTCCATGACTCCCCGCGAAATCGTCCACGAACTCAATCGCCATATCATCGGCCAGGACGATGCCAAACGCGCCGTCGCCATCGCGCTGCGTAACCGCTGGCGCCGCATGCAGCTGCCTGAAGAGCTGCGTGTTGAAGTGACCCCCAAAAACATCTTGATGATCGGCCCGACCGGTGTCGGTAAAACCGAAATCGCCCGTCGTCTGGCCAAACTGGCCAACGCACCGTTCATCAAAGTCGAAGCCACCAAGTTCACCGAAGTGGGCTATGTCGGCCGCGACGTAGAGTCGATCATTCGTGACCTGGCCGATGCAGCCATCAAACTGCTGCGCGAGCAAGAGATCGTCAAAGTTCGCCATCGTGCAGAAGACGCCGCAGAAGAGCGCATCCTTGACGCACTGCTGCCACCGGCTCGCACCTTCGGCGAAGAAGCGGCCACCCCGCAGGATTCCAACACCCGCCAACTGTTCCGCAAGCGTCTGCGCGAAGGTCAGCTGGACGATAAAGAAATCGAAATCGAAGTCGCCGATGCTGTGGGCGTCGATATTTCCGCGCCGCCTGGCATGGAAGAAATGACCAACCAATTGCAGAGCCTGTTTGCCAACATGGGCAAAGGCAAGCGCAAGAGCCGCAAGCTGAAAGTCAAAGAAGCCCTGAAAATGGTGCGTGACGAAGAAGCAGGCCGCCTGGTCAACGACGAAGAACTCAAAGCCAAGGCGCTGGAAGCGGTTGAGCAGCACGGCATTGTGTTCATCGACGAAATCGACAAAGTGGCCAAGCGTGGCAACGTGGGCGGTGCTGATGTATCGCGTGAAGGCGTACAGCGCGACCTGCTGCCGCTGATCGAAGGTTGCACCGTCAACACCAAACTGGGCATGGTCAAAACTGACCACATCCTGTTTATTGCTTCGGGCGCCTTCCACCTCAGCAAACCTAGCGACCTGGTACCTGAGCTGCAAGGCCGTTTGCCGATTCGGGTTGAGCTCAAAGCGTTGTCGCCGGAAGACTTCGAACGTATCCTCAGCGAACCGCATGCCTCCCTGACCGAGCAATACCGCGAGCTGCTGAAAACTGAAGGCCTGAACATCGAGTTCATGCCTGAAGGCATCAAGCGCCTGGCTGAAATTGCCTGGAAAGTGAACGAGAAAACCGAGAACATCGGTGCGCGTCGCTTGCACACGTTGCTTGAGCGCTTGCTCGAAGAGGTGTCTTTCAGTGCCGGTGATATCGCCAGTGCTCATCAAGACGAACCGATTCGTATCGACGCCGAGTACGTGAACAGCCATTTGGGCGAATTGGCAGAAAACGAAGACCTGTCGCGCTACATCTTGTAAAAGCGCTTGCACCTCCTGTAGCCGCTGATGCGAGCTGCGATAAGGCCACCGGCCTTCAGTGATCTTAGTATCCTGCGCCAACGTCGTTGGCGATTGCAGTCTGCGCCAGCGGCTTTATTGTTTGTGTGAAACCAAAGGTTATGACCATGAACCCGAGCGCCATCAACCTGCACAAAGCCTCGAAAGCACTGACGCTGAAATACCCCTCAGGCGAGGAGTTTCATCTGCCTGCCGAGCTTTTACGCGTGCACTCCCCCTCCGCCGAGGTGCAAGGCCACGGTAATCCGATCTTGCAACACGGCAAGATCAATGTGGGCATCAACAAAATTGAGCCCGCAGGCCAATACGCCTTAAAGATCAGCTTCGATGACGGCCACGACAGCGGGCTGTTTACCTGGCAATACCTGTATCAATTGGGCCAGCGTCAAGACGCGCTGTGGGCAGACTATCTGGAAGAATTGAAAAAAGCCGGCAAGTCACGCGACCCGTCCGAGTCCATCGTCAAATTGATGCTGTAACGCCTGCTTGCTCTGTGGGTGCGCGGTTACCGCCCCCCCACGAAGTGCTGGTTTTTTGTAGTCGCTGACGAGTAATGCGAGGCTGCGATCGAGTGCGCAGCGCTCGCAAACCCGAGCGCTGCAGTGTGGCTCAAGTATCGCGTTAAATGACTCTACGGCCGCTGCGCGCCCGATCGCAGCCTCGTACCTCGACAGCGACAACAGGAGGCGCTGACGAGGCTGCGATCAAGCAGCGGGCGAATCAGGTTTCGGAGCCACCGGTTTTTTGCTCACCGCCGGCTTCTTCACAACAGGTTTGGCCGCCGCAGGTTTACCGGAAGCCACAGGTGCTTTTTTGACTGCTGGTTTTACAGCAGGCTTTGCAGGCGCAGATTTGCTGGCAACAGGCGCTTTGGTCGCCGTGACTTTGGCAGCCGCTGCCGTCAGCTTTTCAATGTGTTTGGTCAGGGTTTCTACTTTGGCGTGCAGCACTTTCACTTCATCACGACTCGGCACACCTAGCCGGGAAATAGCGCTGCTCAGGCGTTTATCGAAGGCTTCTTCCAACTCGCCCCATTTACCTAGCGCCAACTCTTTAACATCGTCAACTTTAGAGCGCGTAGACGATTTGGTCATTTTAGGTTCAGTGGTCTTGGTCAATTTTTCGGCCTTTTCACCGTCCTTGACCAAGCTGTCAAACAACTTGCTGCCATCCGTATCAATTTTCGAGTACACGCCCAAGCCCGCGAGCCAGATTTTGCGCGAGTACTCTTCAACTTTGCCAACCCAAGAGTGGTTGTCTTTTGCAGGTGTCGCCGGTTTTTTAGCCGCCATCGTGTTCCCCTCAATGTTCAATTGCGACGTCCATCCGCAGACCGTCGACTCATCAAGGTGAACAACCTGTTCACCTGCACTAGGTTTAGACCTTAATCAGGGCCGTTTCAAGGCATGCTTGTACGGATTGGCGGCACACGCAAAAACAGGGCCAGCGAATAGATGATTCATTCTGTACAGGGGGAAATAAACACTCGATAGCCGTCATAACTTTTCTGCGGCACTGGCTGTCGGAAATGCATGATCCATAAGATCAACCATGTCGCCTTCCATATTCCATGCCTCTTCAGCGGCTGCGGTGCCGAAGATGAAAAACAACACACTATTGATCAAAACAAACAACTGGCCCACCACAATGCTTTCATTATTTTTAATTATAAATTCTGTCACCTCTTCGCTCGCGACATGTTCCGTAAAAGTAAATCCCTTTCGCTGCTCAATGAATAGTTCAGCAACAACTCTGGATTTGTCTCGTGCAACTTCATGGGTACCCACAGACTGGCGAACAACTTGAAATCGATAATCTGACATTTAACAGCTCCTTGTGTGTATTTGATCTTCCTGAGAAAAACAGTAGTTCAACTCAGCCACACAGGATTTACCCCGACTTCGCTGTCATTAATCAACCACACGCTCTAGATCAATACCGAGAGCACTTTCATATATGTCATCCGCTCTGTTCGGCGCTTTAAAGTCACACTGCCTACACTCTAAAGCGCTCTCACCCGTCACACTTCTTCTACTGAACAGTCCGCGTGCATGTCGCCATCACTTCTTACGCCAAGGCTTTATCCAGCGAGCGTTCAATTTCGGACTGGATCATGCCACTCATCGGTGACATCAGCATCCCGAGCTTCACGTCGACCTTGACCGTGCGCTCACCGATTTCCAGCAAGCCGTCTACTCCCGACCGCTTCAATTGGACCTTGTCACCTGACCAGGTAGGTTGCAGGCCGTACTGCGCCGCCAGCTTCTCAACCACTTGCTGAGCTTTTACCCGTGCAGCCTCAATGCCCAGGGCATGGGTGCGTTCAACGCTGATGCGAGCCATGGCTTCACTCCTCATAAATAAGCCGACCACTATACTTACATTGACCCTCGCCAAGACAAAGTCGGCCTCCGGGATTAGAATGGCCAGCATTCTCTTTTGGTGACAGCGATATGACTGATCAGCGCAAAGGCAGCGATGCCGAACCCACCACGCACTTCGGCTTCAAAAACGTTCCAGAAAGCCAAAAAGCGGAAAAAGTCGCGGAGGTGTTTCACTCCGTCGCAGGCAAATATGACCTGATGAACGACGTTCTGTCGGGCGGTATGCACCGTCTGTGGAAGCGCTTCACCATCGAGCTGTCGGGTGTTCGCCAAGGCAACAAGGTGCTCGACATCGCAGGCGGCACGGGCGATCTGGCGCGCAAGTTTTCGCATCTGGTCGGCCCCACCGGTCAAGTCGTGCTGGCGGATATCAACGCTTCCATGCTCAAGGTTGGCCGTGACCGCCTGCTGGACAAAGGTGTGGCGGGCAATATCGAGTTCGTTCAGGCCGACGCTGAAAAGCTGCCGTTCCCGGACAACTACTTCGATTGCGTGACCATCGCCTTTGGCCTGCGCAACGTGACCCACAAAGAAGACGCCCTGCGCTCGATGCTGCGTGTGCTCAAGCCGGGCGGCCGTTTGCTGGTGCTGGAATTCTCCAAGCCCACCAACGCGTTGATGTCCAAGGTCTACGATGCCTACTCGTTCGCCTTTATGCCGATGGTCGGCAAACTGATCCTCAACGACCCGGAAAGCTATCGCTATCTGGCTGAGTCGATCCGTATGCACCCGAATCAGGAAACCCTGAAGTCGATGATGGTCGAGGCCGGTTTTGACCGCGTGACTTATCACAACATGACCTCTGGCATCGTTGCACTGCACCGCGGCATCAAACCCTGATGTTGCTCAGGGGCCTTCTCGCCAGCGTTGAGAGCGGTGTTAACCGCGTCTTGCGCCTGGACAGCACAGCACGTGCGCGCATGCAGCCATTGACCGGCAAAGTGATTGCGGTTGAATGCGCCAGCCCTGCGCTGCATCTGTTCATTTTGCCCAGCGACGAAGGCCTGCTGTTAGCCACCCAATGGGCCGCCGACGCCGATTGCACACTGCGTGCACCGGCAACCAGCCTGTTGCGCTTGGCCTTGAGCAAAGACAAAACCGCTGTGTTGCATGGCCCTGAAGTCGACCTCGAAGGCGACAGTCATGTGCTGATGACGCTGGCGGCGATCCTGCAAGATCTGGAACTGGACTGGGAGTACGAACTCTCACGCTGGATTGGCCCGGTGCCTACCGCACTGATCGGCGGCCACTTGCGTAGCCGCGCTAACTGGTACCAGCAAGGCTTCGCCAGCCTCAATCAGAACTTGGCCGAATACCTGAGCGAAGAAGCCCGCACATTGGTCGGAGAAAGTGAAGCGCAAGCGCGCTTTGACGAACTTGACCATCTCAAACTCGACCTGGACCGACTGGAAGCGCGCATTGAGCGCCTCTCTCGCTCCCTCAATTCCAGCGATGTCGCATGAAGCTGCTTGCCATTCGTCGTTTGTTTCGCATCCAGCGCGTGGTCATCCGCTACCGACTGGATGACCTGCTGTTCGCCCTGCCTTTGCCGTGGTGGATGCTATCGCTGCGCTATGCGTTGCCGTGGCGCTGGTTCCCGCGCAAAAAGCTGGAATTGAGCCGCGGAGCGGCCTTGCGTCTGGCGCTACAGGACTTGGGGCCGATCTTCATCAAGTTCGGGCAGATCCTGTCTACCCGTCGCGACCTGCTGCCGCCCGATATCGCCGATGAATTGATGCTGCTGCAAGACCGCGTGCCGCCATTCGACCCGCAGCTGGCCGTCAAGCTGATCGAAGAGCAATTGGGCGCAACCATCAGCGAAGTGTTCAGCCGGTTTGATATCGAACCGCTGGCATCGGCGTCGGTGGCGCAAGTGCATAGCGCCAAGCTCAAGACCGGCGAAGAAGTGGTGGTCAAGGTGGTGCGTCCCGGCCTCAAACCGATCATCGGTTCTGATTTGGCGTGGCTGTTCATCCTGGCCAAAACCGCTGAGCGCCTGAGCGCCGATGCCCGTCTGCTGCACCCGGTAGACGTGGTCAGTGATTACGAAAAAACCATCTACGACGAACTCGACCTGCTACGCGAAGCGGCCAACGCCAGCCAGCTCAAACGCAACTTCGAAGGTTCGCCACTGCTTTACGTGCCGCAGATTTACTGGGACTGGTGCCGCCCCAAAGTGCTGGTGATGGAGCGTATTTACGGGCTTCAAGTCACGGACCTGCCCGCCCTGGCCGACCAGCGCACCGACATGAAAATGCTCGCCGAGCGCGGGGTCGAAATTTTCTTCACCCAAGTGTTTCGCGACAGCTTCTTTCATGCGGACATGCACCCCGGCAATATTTTCGTCAGCACAGTCAGCCCCTGGAGCCCGCAATACATCGCGATCGACTGCGGCATCGTCGGCAGCCTGACCCCCGAAGATCAGGACTATCTGGCCCGCAACCTGTTTGCTTTCTTCAAGCGTGACTACCGCCGCGTGGCGCAGTTGCACATTGATTCGGGCTGGGTGCCGGCGCACACCAAACTCAACGAATTCGAAGCCGCCATACGTACCGTGTGCGAACCGATCTTCGAAAAGCCGCTGAAAGAAATTTCCTTTGGTCAGGTGCTGATGCGTCTGTTCCAGACGGCTCGACGTTTCAACATGGAAGTCCAGCCGCAGCTGGTGTTGCTGCAAAAAACCTTGCTCAATATCGAAGGCCTGGGCCGTCAGCTTTACCCCGATCTCGACCTGTGGAGCACCGCCCAGCCGTTCCTTGAGCGCTGGATGCGTGAACGCGTCAGCCCCAAAACCCTGCTGCGCAACCTGCACAGTCAAGTCGAGCAACTCCCGCATCTGGCGGGCATGACCCGCGATTTGCTGGAACGCCTGTCGCAGCCCCATGCAAAAAACCAGAAGTTGGTGGTAACAGAACCCCGAGACAGCTGGTTCTTGCGCTTGCTGGGAGCGGGACATTTGGCCGCAGGTGCCTTACTGGCCACCGTCGGTCCACTGCACACCCTGGGCTATTGGCCGGCCGGCATCATGCTGGCCGTGGGCTTGTATCTGATCGTGCGCCGATAGCCAGCCCCCGAGCAGGCTGGCAAACTGTGCATTCGCCGGTCCGGGCCTTTAGCCCCGGACCCGTTGTCGGAGTCAAACATGAAACACTGGCTGGACGAGATCAAATGGGACAGCAACGGCCTGGTGCCGGCGATTGCCCAAGACCACAAAACCGGGCGCGTCTTGATGATGGCCTGGATGAACCGCGAAGCGCTGAGCCTGACCGCTGCCCAGAACCGTGCCATTTACTGGTCACGTTCGCGCGGCAAACTGTGGCGCAAGGGCGAAGAGTCGGGCCATGTACAAAAGCTGCATGAAATGCGCCTGGACTGCGACGCTGACGTCATCATTTTGATGGTTGAACAGATCGGTGACATCGCCTGCCATACCGGCCGTCAGAGCTGCTTCTATCGCGTGTACGAAAACACCGAGTGGAAGACCGTAGACCCGGTTCTGAAAGACCCGCACGCCATTTACCAAGCAGGGCACTCCCATGACTGACACCTTGAGCCGCGTTGCCCAAGTGATCGAAGAACGCAAGAATGCCGAACCGGGCAGTTCTTACGTTGCCAGCCTGTACCACAAGGGCCTGAACAAGATTCTGGAAAAGGTCGGTGAAGAATCGGTCGAGACCATCATTGCTGCCAAGGACGCCGCCATCAGCGGTGATTGCAGCGATGTGATCTACGAAACCGCCGACCTGTGGTTTCACAGCATGATCATGCTCGCCCAGCTGGGGCAGCATCCGCAGGCTGTACTGGATGAACTGGAGCGTCGCATCGGCACCTCCGGCCACGTGGAAAAAGCCTCGCGGCCGTCCGCCTAACCCTCTTTTGCAAAGGAACCGATCATGGGCATTTTTGACTGGAAACACTGGATCGTCATTCTGGTAGTCGTGGTACTGGTCTTCGGCACCAAAAAACTGAAAAACCTCGGCACTGACGTCGGCGAATCGATCAAGGGCTTTCGCAAAGCCATGAACGACGACGAAAAACCGGCTGAACCGGTGGTGCCACCTGCGCAGCCGACTGCCGCGCCACAACCCCACACCACTTCGACCTTGAACGAGCCGCACACCATCGACGTGCAGGCACAAAAAGTCGAAGAGCCGACCCGCAAAGACGTGTGAGCCAAAACTAATGTTCGGTATCAGCTTCAGTGAACTGCTGCTCGTCGGCCTGGTGGCTCTGCTCGTGCTCGGGCCAGAACGCCTGCCGGGTGCGGCACGCACGGCGGGCCTGTGGGTCGGGCGCTTGAAACGCAGTTTCAATGCGATCAAACAGGAAGTTGAACGTGAGATCGGTGCCGATGAGATCCGGCGCCAGCTGCACAACGAACACATCATGTCGATGGAAGAAGAGGCCAAGAAGATCCTGGCCCCGCTGCAAGACGCCGTGAAACCCCTCACGCCTGTTGAGCCGCCCGCGACACCGGTGGCCGCTGCGCCTGTCGAACCCGCCAGCCCCGCGCCCGTGAGCCTGAGCAAAACCGCGTCCGTGCCTGCGCCTCAAACGCCAGCGCCACACGACCCAACCCTGCCACCGCGAGCCCCTTAAGCGCATGAGCGACATTCCTGAAAATGACCAGCCAATGCCGCTGGTTTCGCACCTGACTGAGCTGCGCACCCGCCTGTTGCGCTGCATCGCGGCGATTTTCATCATCTTCGCGGGCTTGTTTGCCTTCACGCAGCAGATCTACACGCTAGTCTCCACGCCCCTGCGTGAGTACTTGCCAGTGGGCGCCACGATGATTGCCACGGACGTGGCCTCGCCGTTCCTCACGCCGCTCAAGCTGACCATGATGGTGTCGCTGTTTATTGCCATCCCGGTGATCCTGCACCAGATCTGGGGCTTTATCGCGCCGGGCCTGTACAAGCATGAAAAGCGCATCGCCGTGCCGTTGCTGGTGTCGAGCATCTTTCTGTTCTATGCAGGCATGGCGTTTGCCTACTTCCTGGTGTTCCCGCTGGTGTTCAAGTTCTTCGCCGCCGCCACCCCCGAAGGCGTCGCGATGATGACCGACATCAGCAGCTACCTTGATTTCGTCATGACCCTGTTCTTCGCCTTTGGCGTGGCCTTTGAAATCCCGGTGGCCGTGGTGCTGCTGGTGTGGATTGGCATTGTCGACGTCAAATACCTGCGCAAGATCCGCCCGTACGTGATCATCGGCTGCTTCGTGGTCGGCATGATCCTGACCCCGCCGGATATCTTCTCGCAAACCTTGCTGGCGATTCCGATGTGGATGCTGTTTGAAATCGGCATTCTGTTTGGCAGCCTAGTGAGCAAGAACAAACGCGGTGACGATACCGACGATCAACCGGCTGACCAGAACGCCCAACCGCCAGCGCCTCAAGCGTGAACCTGCTGCTCCTCGAAGAGGCCGATTTCATTGCTGCCGACCGCGTGATCCTGCGCGACCGGCGCTTGACGCACATGCAGGAAGTTCACCGCGCTGTTGTAGGCGACAGCCTGCGAGTAGGCCGGATAGGTGGCTTGATGGGCAGCGCCGAACTGGTGCGCCTAGAAGCCAAAGAGGCCGAGCTGGTGATCCACAGCCTCGACCAGCCGCCCCCGGCCAAACTGCCCCTGACCTTACTGCTGGCCCTGCCACGCCCGAAAATGCTGCGCCGGGTGCTACAAACCGTGGCCGCCATGGGTGTACCCAACGTCGTGTTGGTGAACAGTTACCGGGTCGAGAAAAGTTTTTGGCAAACCCCGTTTCTGGAACCTGAAGCCATTCGCGAGCAGTTGATCCTGGGGCTTGAGCAAGCCCGTGACAGCGTGCTGCCGAACATCACCCTTGAAAAGCGCTTCAAGCCGTTTGTTGAAGACCGCCTGCCAGCCTTGGTTGATGGCACATTGGGGCTAGTGGGCCATCCCGGTGATTACCCTGAATGCCCGCGCGGGCTGGACCAAGCCGTGACGCTGGCCATTGGCCCGGAAGGTGGCTGGATCCCTTACGAAATCGACCTGCTGGCCAAGGCCGGGTTGCAACCGGTGCAACTGGGGCCACGCATTTTGCGGGTTGAAACCGCCGTCACCGCCCTTCTCGCCCGCTTGTTTTAAGACGCCCCCCTGCAATCGGGTTTACGGCTGCTTCGCCCCCGATAGCAGCCGCGTGCCTCGTCAACGCCTATTGGCATTTTAAATACAATTTGTATAAACCCCTCAAGTGCGGCCTTTTGCGGCCGATAATCTGACGCTTCAAAAACATACTCAGTGGCCATGGATGGCGTGCATCGATGTGAATCGATCAGATAAGGAGCATCACCATGAACCATTGGTTGACCACCACGCTGGGCAATATCAGCGTCAATCGCAAACTCAGTCTCGGCTTTGGCCTGGTACTGATCATGACGCTGTTGATTACCGCCACCGGCTGGAGCGGACTGACGTCGATCATTGATCGCAGCAAAAAGCTCAGCACCATTTCCGACACCGTGGCGCTGGTCAAAGACCTGCGCATTGCCCGCGTGTCCTACGACCGGGATAACGGTGAGAATGGCCCCGGTGAAGTCAATGACCTGCTCAACGATATCGATAACAATCTGACGCTCGCCAGCAAACTATTGGGGATCTCCGAAGACTTGGCCATGATCAACCAAGAGTTGCAGGCGGTCGCGCAATACAAAAACATCTTCAGCCAAATCGACAAGGCCACCCAGGCCCGCGAGCTAAATCGGGCGCGCCTTGGCAGCAGCGCGCAAAGCGCTGCCGACACTATCGACGGCATCGAAAAGGACGTGCTCAAGGGCAATGACCTGGCCATGCTCAACCGGGTCAACGAACTCAGCCGCCAACTGCAACACGCGCGCTATCAAGTGCGTGGTTATACCCACAGTGGCGATGCCGATGCCGCGCAACCCGCACTGGATGCCATCCTTTTCGCTCAAAACGAACTCACCCGCCTCTCGGCGCAATTGCCCGGCGAATACAGCCCGCAGTTGCAACAAGCTGCCCACTCGCTGAAAAACTACGGCGAGACGTTCGTGCAGTTTCGCGACTCGCAACTGCTCAGCGACCAACAACAGAACAGCCTGCAAACCTTGGGCGACAGCCTGGTGAGCCTGAGCCACGAACTGGCGACCTCGCAAACCACCAAGCGCGACAACGATGCACAACAGGCCAAAACCTCCCTGACTCTTTGCGCCGTATTGGCCCTGGCGCTCGGCACACTGGCTGCCTGGCTGATTACCCGACAGATCGTCACCCCGCTGCAACACACCCTGCGCATCGTAGAAGCCGTAGCCGCAGGCGATCTCAGTCAAGATCACCCTACTCAGCGTCGCGACGAACTGGGCCAAGTGCAACAGGCCATTGCCCGCATGACCGGCGAACTGCGCGACCTGATCGGCGGTATCAGCGACGGCGTGACCCAGATCGCCAGCGCGGCCGAGCAGTTATCAGCCGTGACGGAGCAGACCAGCGCCGGGGTCAACAGCCAAAAGGTTGAGACCGATCAAGTGGCCACCGCCATGCACGAAATGGCCGCCACCGTGCATGAGGTCGCGCGTAACGCAGAAGAAGCCTCTGAGGCTGCCGTCGCCGCCGATCAACAAGCGCGTGAAGGTGACACGGTGGTCGCGCAGGCCATTGAGCAGATTGAGCACTTGGCCGCCGAGGTGCTGAAGTCCACCGACGCCATGACGCACCTGCAACAAGAAAGCGGCAAGATTGGCAGCGTGCTGGACGTGATCAAATCAGTGTCGCAACAGACCAATCTGCTGGCGCTCAACGCGGCGATTGAGGCGGCACGGGCGGGCGAGGCAGGCCGCGGGTTTGCCGTAGTGGCCGATGAAGTGCGCAGCCTGGCGCAACGCACCCAAGCCTCTACCGAAGAAATAGAAGAGCTGATTGTTGGCTTGCAAAGCGGTACGCAGCGGGTGTCCACCAGCATGGACAACAGCCGCGTGTTGACCGACAGCAGCGTCGAGCTGACCCGTCGCGCCGGGGCCTCGCTGAGCACCATCACCCGTACTGTGTCGACCATCCAGGGCATGAACCAGCAGATTGCAGCTGCCGCCGAGCAGCAAAGCTCGGTCGCCGAAGAGATCAACCGCAGCGTGCTCAACGTGCGCGATGTGTCTGAGCAAACCGCTGCGGCCAGCGAAGAAACCGCGGCTTCCAGCGTGGAACTGGCCCGACTGGGCACTCACCTGCAAACCTTGGTGGGCCGTTTCAAGGTCTAAACCGTGTAGACGTTGACGAGCAGCCCGATCACAGCCTCGCGCTGCTCGACAACGACTACACTGCGTGATGGCACTAAGCCTGCGATGTCCATCACACTCTGAGCGACCGGGTTTTAGTTATGTTGGCTCGCGCCGATGGCCTGATCACTAATAAAAAGACCGCGAAGCACGGGACTGTTTGTCATGGAGTCGGTTCGGTCAAAAAAGGAGCACCGCCATGTACCGTTGGTTGGCCCACACGCTAGGCAATATCAGCGTTATTCGTAAACTCAGCCTGGGCTTTGGCCTGGTCTTGATCCTGACCTTGCTGATCACCGCCACCGGCTGGAACGGCCTGGCGTCCGTGATTGACCGCGGCGACAAGCTGGCGAATATTTCAAAAATCATTGCCCTGACCAAAGACCTGCGCATCGCGCGTCTTGATTATGAAAGGGAGCGGGGCGACCACGGCCCGGGCGAATTGAACGGGCGCCTGAGCGAACTGGACGAGGCGCTGGAAACCTCGCGTCGGCAACTGACCACGCCTGAAGACATTGAGTGGGTGCAACAACAGCTGGCCGTTGTGGCCGATTACCGGCGCGCCGTGGCTGATATAACGCTCGCCACTCAAGCCCGCGAAACCAGCCGCACACAACTCGGCGCCACGGCTGACGCGGCTGTTGCCAACGTCACGGCCATTGAAAAAGCCTTGTCGCAAGGCGATAGCGTGACCCAGTTCAACAGCGTGATTGAACTGAGCAAATTGCTGCAACAAGCGCGCTTTCAGGTCCGCGGCTACACCTACAGCGGTAAACCTGAGGCCGAACAACCGGCGCTGGACGCCATCGACAACGCCCTCCAAGCACTCAACAGTTTGCCGACCAAACTCCCCGACGAGCACATCGCCAACCTGCAACAGGCTGCACAATCGCTGCAAAACTACCGTGCCGCCGTGACCACGTTTCGTGACGCCCAAGTCGCCAATACCCACGCGCTTGAGCGCATGCAGGCACTGGGCAACAACCTGATCGACTTGAGCAAGCAACTGTCAGGTATGCAAACCGCCAAGCGTGACCTGGACAGCCAGCGGGCCAAAACGCTGCTGATCGGCTGCACCCTGCTCGCCTTGCTACTGGGCGTGATTGGCGCCTGGAGCATCACGCGCCAGATCGTCATCCCGCTGCGTCAAACCCTTAAAACCGTTGAGCGCGTGGCCGCAGGCGATCTGACGCACGACTCCGACACCGCCCGGCGCGATGAGTTGGGGCAACTGCAACGCGCCGTACAGCGCATGACCGTGGGCCTGCGTGAGTTGATCAGCGGGATCACCGATGGCGTGACGCAAATCGCCAGTGCCGCCGAAGAACTCTCCGCCGTTACCGAACAGACCAGCGCGGGGGTCAACAGCCAAAAGGTTGAGACCGATCAGGTAGCCACCGCCATGCACGAAATGGCCGCTACCGTGCAGGAAGTGGCGCGTAATGCCGAAGAAGCGTGCGAAGCCGCCGTGGCCGCCGACCAGCAAGCCCGCGAAGGTGACAACGTGGTCGCCCAAGCGATTGCACAGATCGAGAAGCTGGCGATTGAAGTCGGTCATTCCACCGAAGCGATGGACCATTTGAAGCGCGAAAGCGACAAAATTGGCAGCGTGCTGGACGTGATCAAGTCCGTGGCCCAGCAAACCAACTTGCTGGCCCTTAACGCGGCGATTGAGGCGGCCCGGGCCGGAGAAGCAGGACGCGGCTTTGCGGTCGTGGCCGATGAAGTGCGCAGCCTGGCACAACGCACTCAGCAATCGACCGAAGAGATTGAAGAACTGATTGCCGGCCTGCAAAGTGGCACGCTGCAAGTGTCCAGCAGCATGGACAGCAGCCGCAGCCTGACCGACAGCAGTGTTGAACTGACACGCCGCGCAGGCGAGTCACTGGGCAACATCACCCGCACCGTGTCGGCCATTCAAGGGATGAACCAGCAGATTGCCGCAGCGGCAGAGCAGCAAAGCGCGGTGGCAGAAGAGATCAACCGCAGCGTATTGAACGTGCGCGATGTGTCTGAGCAGACCTCGGCCGCCAGTGAAGAGACTGCCGCGTCGAGCATGGAACTGGCGCGCCTGGGCACGCATCTGCAAGGGTTGGTGGGACGGTTTAAGGTGTAACTCGCGCACCGTTGACGAGTAATACGAGGCTGCGGCCGGGCGCGAAGCGGTCGTAAAACCATCCAGCGCGGTGTCTCAGAGGCACCGCAGTCATCGGGTTTACGATCGCTTCGCAATCGAACGTCGCCTACGGCAATTGCTACGCCAACCTCGGCCATTTTCTTGTGAGCAAGGGTTTACAGTACCTGGCGCAAAAACGCCTGTGCACGCAGGTCTTTGGGCGAGTTGAAGAAGTCTTGCGGGGCGCTGTCCTCCAGCAATTTGCCGTGATCAAAGAACAACACGCGGTTCGCCACTTCACGGGCAAAACCCATTTCGTGGGTTACGCACACCATGGTCATGCCTTCGCGCGCCAGTGTTTTCATCACGTCGAGCACTTCGCCGACCATCTCCGGATCAAGCGCCGAGGTCGGCTCATCGAACAACATCACCTTGGGTTCCATCGCCAGCGCCCGGGCAATCGCCACGCGCTGCTGCTGGCCACCCGACAGGCGCGAGGGGTATTCATTGGCTTTCTGGCCGATGCCGACCTTTTCCAGCAGCGCACGGGCCTTGGCCTCGCGCTCGGCCTTGCCACGTTTGCGCACGACTTTCTGCGCCAGGCACAGGTTTTCGAGCACGGTCATGTGCGGGAACAGGTTGAAATGCTGGAACACCATACCGACTTCGCGGCGATAGGCGTTGACGTCGGTTTTAGGGTTGGCCAGGTCGACACCGTCGATGCTGACCGAGCCTGAGTCGAAGTCTTCCAGCCCATTGAGGCAGCGCAGAAAGGTCGATTTCCCCGAGCCCGAAGGGCCGATCACCACCAGCACTTCACCCTTGGCGACGGTGGTGCTGACGTTATCCACGGCGCGGACGAGGTGCCCACGCGTGTCAAAAACTTTTACCAGTTCGCGGACTTCAATCACTTTGCGCGAGCCTCCGCTCAAGCCGGCTGGCCAAATGCGACAGCGGCAGGTTGATCAACAGGTACAGGCCCGCCACGCAGAACAGAATCTCGAACGGCGAAAACGAGGTGGTAATGACTTCGCGGCCGCTTTTGAGCAGCTCGGTGATAGCAATCACCGACACCAGCGAGGTGTCTTTGACCAGGCTGATAAATTGCCCGGCCAACGGCGGCAGTACGCGCTTGAACGCTTGCGGCAGCACCACGTAACGCATCGACTGGCTGGCGTTAAGGCCCAAGGAGCGCGCCGCTTCGTTTTGCCCGCGGGCGATGGACTGCACACCCGAACGCACAATCTCGGCCACGTATGCCCCGGTAAACAGCGACAACGCGGCAATACCGGCGAACTCGCGAGACAGATTCAGCACGGTGCCAATAAAGAAGTAAAAAATAAAGATCTGCACCAGCAGCGGTGTACCGCGCACCAGTTCGACATAGAGCGTCGACAGGTCACGCAGGGTCGGGTTATTCGACAGGCGGCACAACCCGGTGGCCAGGCCGATAATCAGGCCCAACACCCCTGACACCAGCGACAACCACACGGTGGTCCACAACCCCAGCAGCAGCGGTCCGGCGGCCCAGTGACGGTTCACGCCGACCACATCGCCCTCGGCCACGTCATCGCCTTCGGCCAATTGCACGCTGTTGTCGGCCACGCTCAGGCGTTGTTCAGTGCCATCTTCGGCACGCAGTACGACGTCGGCTTGATCGCCTTTGCGCACCAACTCAATCACGGTGGAAGTTTCAGTGGCCCGCTGGGCTTCTTCGGCCTGATAGACGAAGTATTGCGGGACTCTGTTCCAGCGCCATTCGTAGGACATCAGCGAGGTGGCGTAATACAACGCGCCCGCCAGACCGATGAGCACCAGCACGGTTAACACGTGCCAGGGCCACTGGGCTTTTTTTTGTTTGATCACGTTCAGGTTCCATCAGGAGTAAAGCCGGGCCCGTAGCAGTTGCCGAAGGCTACGTGCGAGGGCGAAGCGCTCGTATTTGGAGCGCCCCGGTGTTTCATCTGAATCGCATTACGCTTTTTTACGGTTGCTGCACAACCGTGCACAGTCTTCGGCAACTGCTACAAAGCATCGCGCTTATTCCATGTCCTTGAGCCAAGTGGTGTCTTTGAACCACTTGTCATGGATGCGATCGTAGGTGCCGTCTTCATGGATCTGGTGCAGGAAGTTGTTGATGAAGTTAAGGCTGTCGTAGTCGCCTTTCTTCAGGCCAAAGGCCAACGGCTCGTAGGTAAACGGCTGATCGAGGTACACCAGTTTGCCGTCACCGAACTTGTTGACCGCCACTACGTTGTAAGGCGCATCGTAAACAAAGGCATCTGCCTTGCCGTTCACAACGTCCAGCACCGCTTCGGGTTCGTTGTCGTAGCCGTGGTACTGAGCTTTGGACATCAGTTTTTTGGCGATCATTTCACCGGTGGTGCCCAGCTTGGAGGTCAGGCGGTATTGCGGGTCGTTGAGGTCTTTGTAGGTTTTAACCTTGTCAGCCAGTTCCTTGCGGATCAGCAGGGTCTGGCCCACAACGATGAAGGGTTCGCTGAAGTTCAGGCGCAGGTTACGTTCCTGAGTCAGGGTCATGCCGCTGCCGATCATGTCGAATTTGTTGGTCATCAAGGCCGGGATGATGCCGTCGTAGCCCGTGGACACCAGCTCCAGCTTGACCCCCATCGCCTTGGCCATGGCTTTGAGCAGGTCGACTTCGAAGCCAATGATCTGGCCGCGTTTGTTGGTCATTTCGAATGGCATGTACGTCGGATCCATGCCCACCTTCAACGTGCCACGCTTGACCGCGTCATCAATTGCGCCTGCATGGGCTGCGCTAACCGCCAGTAGTGCAGTGACACCGAACATCAGTTTCGACAGAAACTTCTTCATCATCAACTCCCCGGAACCTACTCAATAAAGGTGTTGGCCTACGGTCGGCTCGAGACTCAAAGCCAATACCGCCGGGCACTCACCTATTCGCAGATGGATGCTAACTCAGAGCAGAGGGAGGACAAAGACTTTGCATCACAAAAGCGTGACAGATCATCCGTAGCCGCTGGCGCAGGTTGCGAAGCAAGCCCGGACGTCGCCTTGGGCAGCGACCACAAAAAAGCCCGTCCGCTCAGGTGAGGGGACGGGCTTGGGGTCAAGCGGCTGGCTGTAACGGTAACAGCGGCGCGTGGGCGTCGGCTGTGACCGACTCACGCCAGGCGTTGAGCCAGTCTTGATGACCTTCGCTCCACACCAGCGCGTGCAAACGTGCCAATGCCACCGGATCACTCAGCAGCGCCATGCGCTCGTTGTTGTTTAGCCCCGCAGGGCCCACTTTCAAGGCATGTCGCACGCGCTCGGTACGCAGCCATTCAATCGGCTCGGCCTCACGGTGACGCGAAGTCGCCAAAGCACACGCCAAAGCGTTCTGCTGTGGATCAACCACCGAACGGATGAAGCCGTCGTGCAGCGCGTGGTAACGATTCTCGTGGGTGTATTCAGCCGTAGCCGACAACTCACGGGGCGGCGCGTATTCCTCAGGAATCAGGAACAAGCTGGCGTCACGGGACTTGAGGCCCAACTTCACACGGCTGGAAATCACTGACACCGGGATCGACAGCATGAGCGAACCGACAATCGGCACCAACCACCACAGAAAGCTTGGGTTCAACCACAGCACCAACGCAGCCCAGGCCGCACCCAACAGGGTTTGCGGGCCATGACGGCGCACGGCTTCGCTCCACGGCGTGGAATCATCGTCACGTTGTGGCGAGTTCCAGGTCGCCGCCCAGCCCAGGAAAGCAGCCAGTACAAAGCGGGTGTGGAAGATCATGCGCACCGGCGCCAGCAGCATGGAGAACAGCATCTCCAGCAGCATCGACAACGTGACCTTGAACTTGCCACCGAACTGTTTCGCGCCTTTGGCCCAGATCAAAATGATGCTCAGCAGTTTAGGCAGAAACAGCAACACGATGGTGGTCGAGAACAACGCTACGGCTTTTTCCGGGTGCCATTGAGGCCACAGCGGATACAGCTGACGCGGCTCCATGAAGTACTGCGGCTCCATCAGCGTGTTGACTGCCAGCAACGCCGTCGACAGCAGCAAGAAGAAGAACCACAACGGCGCCGACAGGTACGACATCACGCCTGTGAGGAACACGGCCCGGTGAACCGGGTGCATGCCTTTGACCAAAAACAGGCGGAAGTTCATCAAGTTGCCGTGGCACCAGCGACGGTCACGCTTGAGTTCGTCCAGCAAGTTAGGCGGCAGTTCTTCATAGCTGCCCGGCAAGTCGTAGGCAATCCACACCCCCCAACCGGCACGGCGCATCAATGCCGCTTCAACGAAGTCATGGGACAGAATCGCGCCCGCAAACGCCCCTTTACCCGGCAATGGCGCGAGGGCGCAGTGCTCGATAAAAGGCTTCATGCGGATGATGGCGTTGTGACCCCAGTAGTGGGATTCACCCAATTGCCAGAAGTGCAGACCGGCGGTAAACAACGGGCCGTAAACCCGCGTAGCAAACTGCTGCATACGCGCATACAGCGTGTCCATGCCCGAAGCGCGTGGCGCGGTCTGGATGATGCCCGCGTCTGGCGTGGCTTCCATCAAGCGCACCAGGCTGGTCAAGCATTCGCCGCTCATCACGCTGTCTGCGTCGAGCACCACCATGTACTTGTAATCACCGCCCCAGCGACGGCAGAAGTCGTCGAGGTTGCCGCTTTTGCGTTTCACACGACGGCGACGACGGCGATAGAAAATCCGCCCGAAGCCTTCGGTCTCGCGGCACACGTCCAGCCACGCCTGCTGTTCAGCCACGCAGATGTCCGGGTCGTTACTGTCGCTGAGGACGAAAAAGTCAAAACGGTCGAGGTCACCGGTCGCTGCCACCGATTCATAAGTCGCACGCAAGCCTGCAAATACGCGGGTTACGTCTTCATTACAGATCGGCATCACCAACGCGGTACGGGCGTCTTGGGGGATCGGCTCATTACCCGCGCTGGCGCCTGAAATGCGGTATTTGTCGTGACCGGTCAACAATTCCAGAAAGCCCATCAAGGCCGTCCAGAAACCCGCCGACACCCAGCAAAACAGAATCCCGAACAGAATCAGGATGCTGGTTTGCAGCGCATAAGGCAGCACTTGTTGCGCCGTTTGCAGCAACGGCTGATGAACCACTTCATCAAGATCAACGAACGACCAGCCCTGGTACGGCATGATGCCCTTCATGTACCAGCCCGCGACGATGGTTTGGCCCAGCATCAAAACCAACAGAATGTAACGACGAATCGAACCCACAGTGCGCCAGCGCGCCTTGGGCAGAACGCGTTCATCTTTAGGCGGAGCCGGCGGGTTGCTGCGCCCGGTCAGGCGCCGCCAGCCGCGTACCAGAATGTTGGTACGCCACGGTTCAGGCACCACCTTGGTGCGGCGAATCGGCGGCGTGGCCTTGAGCATGACCCGGCCACTGGCGTCGACGGCCAGCATTTCTGCGTCCTCCAACGCCTCGGCCGAGCCGAGTGTCAGCCGTGTGCCCACCGACGCCTGAGCGGCCTCGGCGGTGTTCACGTCGGCGCGGGCCGAAAGGCGCTCGTGCAGCTGCTCAAACGAGGTGCAGCTCGCCAGTTCGGCGCGCTGCTCGTCGCTCAGCGGCAGATGCGCCAGATACTCGCTGAGCGAGACTGGCTGTGCGTGAGCATTACTCATCGGCTGGCAACTGGTAGCTCCAGGTCTCGGTCAGGACTTTTTCAGTCTTGACTGGCGCTGGGGTGGCTGGAGCCGCCTCGGCCGCAGGCGCTTTGGCGTCCTTGGCTTTGTGCTGCTCTTTCTTTTCCTGCGCCTTGGCCGCTGCTTTTTCAGCCTTGGTCAACAGAGCAACAGGCGCCGGGTCTTCATCTTTGACCAGTGCTGCACGCAGCTCGGTCGACTTGCTTGGATCTTTGACCTTCAAGCGCAGGGTCAAGCGCCAGCCCTTCGTTTCCGGGTTGTGGCGCAGGTTGTTTTCTACCAGCTCGGCGTTATCACCCACGCTGACCTGGCTGCGAATGGCAGCGTCTGCTGGCAACTTCTCAAGGGACGGGCCCTCGAAGTCGATCAGGTAAGCCACGCTGCCGTCCGGTTGACGGATCAGGTTGGATTGCTTGACGTCGCCGGTCGAACGCAGTGTTTGCTGAGCCCAGGCGCTGTCTTTAGGGTGCAAAGCGGCTTCGTCCATCGTCCAGTGCAGGCGATACGCGAAGTCGAAAGGCTTGAGCGGCTCAGGCTGAGTGTCCGGGCTCCAGAAGGCAACGATGTTGTCGTTGGTTTCATCGGCGGTCGGAATCTCTACCAGATCAACCGTGCCTTTGCCCCAGTCACCTTGTGGCTCGATCCACGCGCTTGGGCGCTTGTGGTAGTTGTCATCGAGGTCTTCGTAGTGGCTGAAGTCACGGCCGCGTTGCAACAGGCCAAAGCCCAGCGGGTTTTCAACCGAGAAGTTGCTCACCGACAAATGCTTCGGATTGTTCAGCGGACGCCAAATCCACTCACCGTTACCCGCATGGATCGCCAGACCCGACGAATCGTGCAGTTCGCGACGGTAGTTGAGCACTTTGGAAGGCTGATTGGCGCCGAACAGGTACATGCTGGTCAGCGGAGCGATGCCCAACTTGCCGACTTTGTCGCGCAGGAACATTTGCGCTTTGACGTCGACCACGGTGTCGACACCTGGGCGCAGCGTAAAGCGGTAAGCGCCCGTGGCACGCGGCGAGTCCAGCAGCGCGAAAATAACCAGGTGCTTGTCACCGGCTTTCGGGCGCTCGATCCAAAACTCGGTGAAACGCGGGAATTCTTCGCCAGAAGGCAGGGCTGTATCGATGGCCAAACCACGCGCCGACAGACCGTAAGCTTGATCCTTACCGACAACGCGGAAATAACTCGCGCCCAGCATGGTCATGACTTCGTCCTGCTTATCTGCTTTGTTCAGCGGATACAGCACGCGGAAACCCGCCCAACCGAGGTTTTCGGTGGCTTTAGGGTCAAATTTAACGTCGCCGAAATCGAAACGACTGGCGTCGTACTTGATCTCTTCCACCTTGGTGGCAGTGACTTCGTTGATCTTCACGGGCGTGTCGAAGTGCATGCCCTGGTGATAGAACGACAGTTTGAAGGGGGTTTTGTCGTCAGCCCACTGCACTTTCTCGTTGCGGAAACGAATTTTTTGATAGTCCGCAAACTTCATGTCGCGAAATTCGTTAGGCAAATTGCTGCGCGGTGCTTGGTACTTATGCTCGGCGAGGGTTTTAGCCTCTGCCGCCACGTCATCCAGACTGAATGCCCACAGTTGACCCGCACCGAACAAGCAAAAGAGCGCAGAGCCCGTCACCAGTGCGTTGCGTAACCGCTTGGCAGACTTTTTTGGTGCATTAAATGGACTAACAATCACGAGCAAACCTCGCCGAATACAGATGATGAAACCAACCGCCAGCGCTTAAATGCCGGGTTGGCGAGCACTGTTCCGACCGTCAAAGGAATGAATGATTCCCCAGGCGCGTCGGATTAGTCTCTGCGTAGCGCGGGATTATCTAGTAGCCCGCGTGACAACGCATCTACTGTCAGCAAGTATTTATGCTTAAAACCCCCTGTTTTCTGACGAAAACACCGATTTTCGGGGTTTTAGGTTTGTAACAAAAATGTAACGGGGCCATCGTTGACCAAATGCACCTGCATATCGGCACCAAATCGCCCTGACGCGACCTGTGGATGCAGCCGATTGGCCTCTTTCAACAGGTGGTTGAACAAAGCGTGGGCGACCTCGGGCGGGGCGGCGGTGGAGAAGCTTGGGCGCAGGCCACTTTTGGTGTCGGCGGCCAGGGTGAACTGCGACACCAACAGCAAACCGCCGTCAATGTCGGCCAGCGAGAGGTTCATTTTGCCTTCCGGATCGCTGAACACACGGTAGTTGAGCAGTTTATGCAGCAACTTCGCGGCGCTGGCTTCGGTGTCACCGGGTTCGACGGCCACCAGCACCATCAAACCCTGATCGATTGAACCGACGATCTCCCCCGCCACCTCAACCCGCGCACGGCTCACCCGTTGTAAAAGCCCCTTCATGCTTCATCCGGTTGCAGATTGAGCAGGCGCCGGGCCATTTGCTCGGTGGCGCGCACCAGGGCGTCGGTGATACCGGGTTCGGAAGCCACATGCCCGGCCTCGCGAATGATTTGCAGCTCACTGCCAGGCCATGCCTGATGAAGCGCCCAGGCGTTATCCAGCGGGCAAATCATGTCGTAGCGACCATGCACGATCACCGCTGGCAGGTGAGCGATCTTGTGCATGTCACGCAGCAACTGGTCAGGCTCCAGGAAAGCGTTGTTCATAAAGTAGTGGCATTCGATCCGGGCAATCGACAATGCCCGGTGCGGGTCACAGAAACGCTCGACCACCTGCGGGTTGGGCCGCAGGGTGGCGGCACGCCCTTCCCAGGTCGACCACGCTTTGGCCACGTGCATTTGCGCAATCTGGTCATTGCCCGTCAGGCGTTTGTAAAAGGCACCCATCAGGTCGTGGCGTTCTTCGGGTGGAATCGGCGCTACGTAGTCCTGCCAATAATCCGGGAAGATCCGGCTGGCACCCGCCTGATAGAACCATTCGATTTCTTGCGGGCGAGCTAGAAATATCCCACGCAAAATTAGGCCAAGCACCTGCGCTGGATGACTTTGTGCGTACGCCAATGACAGGGTCGAGCCCCACGAACCGCCAAACAACAGCCACTTGTCGATGCCCAGATACCGACGAATCCGCTCCATGTCAGCGACCAGATCCCATGTGGTGTTGCTTTCCAGACTGGCGTGCGGGGTCGAGCGCCCGCAGCCGCGCTGATCAAACGTGATGATGCGATACAGCCCCGGATCGAAATAGCACCGGCTGTTGGCATCGCAGCCTGACCCCGGCCCACCGTGTACGAACACCACGGGCAGGCCGTCGGGCGAACCGCTTTCGTCAACATAAAGAACATGCGGCCCATCAACCGCCAGCTCATGCCGGGCGTAGGGTTTGATCTGCGGGAACAAGGTCTGCATGACGCACTCCATCGGGGGTTGAGGTCATCCCTGCGGGGACTTCAAAAATGTTGCCGTCTGGCATCATAAACCCGATTAGCGGGAATGAGCAGGTGCTTATAACGGTGAATGCGGGGTGTGCCTTATACCCTCACCCCAACCCTCTCCCAAAGGGAGAGGGGGCTAGATTGAGGTGCTCTTGAGAATGCACACATTCAGTCCCCTCTCCCTCTGGGAGAGGGTTAGGGTGAGGGGCTTTTGATTTCAGGCCTTTGCGTAATGCCCCTCTCCCCACCCAATAATCCGCGCCAGCAATTGTTTGAGCACAATCTGCGTCGGCCCGGCCAGGTCTTGGCGGTAATTGAACGGCTCAACCTCTTCCATATAAGTGCTCTGCGCCAACTCCAGTTGCACCGCATGGATATGCTCCGCCGGGCTGCCGTAGTGGCGGGTGATATGGCCACCCTTGAAACGCCCGTTCAGCACATGGCTGTACTGCGGATGCTGCGCGCAGATCGTTTCCAGATCACAGGCCAATTGCGGGTCGCAGCTGGCGCCGTTGAACGTACCAAGGTTGAAGTCCGGCAGCTTGCCGTCAAACAAATGTGGGATGTGCGAACGAATCGAGTGCGCATCAAACAGCAATGCATAACCAAACTCAGCCTTTAACCGGGCCACCTCCTGCTGCAAGGTCTGGTGATAAGGCTTCCAGATCTGTTCAAGGTAAGTCGCCCGCTCAGCCTTCGACGGCGCAAGCCCTTCGCGAAACAACGGCACACCGTCAAACAACACGTCCGGGAACAGCCCCGTGGTCGCGCCCACGTACATCGGTGCATCGTCCTCAGGGCGGTTGAGGTCAATCACGAATCGCGAATACTCCCCCGCCAACGTACTGGCCCCCAGTTCAGCGGCAAATTCGTAAAGACGCGGAATGTGCCAGTCGGTGTCCGGCAGGCTTTGTGCCTCGGGGATCAAGCCGTCCTTGACCGCAGGCGTCAGGCGCAAACCCGCGTGGGGCATGCTGATGAGCAAGGGCACGCGGCCTTGTTTGAATGTCAGAACCTTGTCCACACACGTTTCTCCTAAAGCACTACGTCTACGCCATTGCGCACGACGCGTTTGTCCAGATCGCCGCCCAGCCAGTAAGCCAGATCCGCCGGGCGATCAATGTTCCAGGCCACGAAGTCCGCCACTTTTCCCGGTTCCAGCGAACCGTGGGTGTCGCCCATGCCCAGCGCAGTCGCCGCATGCAAGGTGACGCCCGCCAGCGCTTCTTCGGGGGTCATGCGAAAAAACGTACACGCCATGTTCAGCATCAAGCGCAACGACAACCCAGGCGAGGTGCCCGGATTGAGGTCGCTGGCGATGGCAATTTTGACCCCGTGCTTGCGCAAGGCGTCCATCGGCGGCAATTGGGTTTCGCGCAAAAAATAAAACGCACCGGGCAGTAACACCGCGACCGTGCCAGACGCGGCCATGGCGATAGCGTCTTCCTCGGTCATGAACTCCAGATGATCCGCCGACAGCGCCTGATAACGCGCCGCCAGGCTGGAGCCATGCAGCGATGACAACTGCTCGGCATGCAGCTTGACCGGCAGCCCTAGCGTTTGCGCCACCTTGAACACACGCTCCACCTGCGCCGCAGAAAACGCCAGGTACTCGCAAAACGCATCCACTGCGTCCACCAACCCTTCGGCCGCCAAGGTGGGCAGCATCTCGTTGCAGATGAGGTCGATGTAGTCGTCTGGGCGATCTTTGAATTCCGGCGGCAAAGCATGCGCGGCCAGGCACGTACTGCGCACCGTAACGGGCAACTCTTCGCCCAGGCGGCGAATCACGCGCAAGATTTTGCGCTCGCTTTCAAGGCTCAAGCCGTAGCCGGATTTGATTTCAACGCTGGTGACGCCATCACGCAGTAAACAGGTCAAACGCTCACGCGCACTGGTGAACAATTCTTCTTCGCTGGCTGCGCGAGTCGCACGTACGGTGCTGGCAATTCCGCCCCCGGCCGCTGCAATGTCGGCATAGCTCACACCTTGCAGGCGCTGCTCGAATTCGCCACTGCGGTTGCCGCCAAACACCGTGTGCGTATGGCAGTCGATCAACCCCGGCGTCACCCACGCCCCTTCCAGACCGTGAGTCTGGCTGTACTCGCCTTGAGGCAAGTGCAGCCGCGGGCCAATCCACTCAATGAAGCCTTCATAGGTCACGATGGCCGCGTCTTCGATGATCGAATACCTACCCTCGGTCATGGTTGCGACATTGCAGTGTTGCCAAAGCGTTTTCATTCACTTACTCCGCCGTTAAACGTTGGGATCAGGACAATTCAACCTGCGGTTTGACCGCCAGTTTGGCCACCGGCTTTACCCACAACCGGTAAGCCACGACCAAGCATGCAATCCAGACTACGCCGACAATCAAGGCCGCACGGGTGTCAGGGAAATAACCCAGCACGCCAAAGATAAACACCATGAAGACTGTGGCTGCAATCGGAGCATACGGCCAGAACGGCACCGGAAACTTGAGCTGCGCCACTTCTTCAGCGCTCATCGAACGGCGCATGGCCATTTGCGTGACCAGAATCATCAACCATACCCAGACGGTCGCAAAAGTCGCAATCGAGGCGATGATCAGGAAGATGTCTTGCGGGATCAGGTAATTGAGCACCACGCCTGCCAGCAGCGTCACGCCCATGACCAACACCGTCATCCAGGGCACACCGTGGCGTGAGATCTGCGCGAAGCCTTTAGGCGCCTGCCCTTGTTGAGCCAGGCCAAACATCATGCGACCCGCGCCGAAGATATCGCTGTTGATGGCAGACACTGCGGCTGAAATCACCACGATGTTGAGGATCGTCGCCGCCGAGCTGATGCCCAGGCTGTCGAAAATCTGCACAAACGGGCTGCCTTGCGTGCCGATCTGCGTCCACGGGTAAATGGCCATCAGTACAAACAGGGTCAACACGTAGAACAGCAAAATACGCAATGGCACTGCGTTGATGGCTTTCGGGATCACGCGTTGTGGGTCTTTGGCTTCACCGGCTGTAATACCAATGATCTCGATGCCGCCAAAAGCAAACATCACCACGGCAAACGAAGCGATCAAACCTCCGACGCCGTTGGGCATGAACCCGCCAAAGGACCACAGGTTGCTGATCCCGGTGGCGGATGCGTGCGCACTGTCCGCGCTGCCAATCCCAAACAGCATGATGCCGAAACCGGCCAAAATCATCGCCACGATGGCCGCGACCTTGAGCAGCGACAACCAGAACTCCATTTCACCAAAGACTTTGACGCTGCACAGGTTCAGGCCGCCAATCAGCAGCACAATGCCCAGTACCCAAATCCAGCGCGCGACGTCAGGGAACCAGAACCCCATGTAAATACCGAACGCGGTGATATCGGCCAAACACACGATGATCATCTCGAAGGCGTAGGTCCACCCGAGGATGAAACCCGACATCGGCCCTAGATAAGTGCTGGCGTAATGCCCAAACGACCCGGAAACCGGATCACGCACGGCCATTTCGCCCAGTGCGCGCATCACCATGAACACTGCCGCGCCACCGATCAGGTACGCCAGCAATACCGCAGGCCCGGCCATTTGGATGGCCGCGGCAGAACCGTAGAACAGTCCCGTCCCAATCGCTGAACCCAGCGCCATGAAACGGATGTGGCGAGCCGATAGCCCGCGCTTCAAACCTTGAGCTTGCTTGTGCATTTCGCGCGTCCTTAATTATTTTTGTCGGCGAACACAGCCGCACAGAGGGCCAAAGCCCTCTGCGACGATGTGATTACAGGCTGGGCAGAATTTGCGCAGGCACCAGCGCGTTCAGGCAGCGCGACGCCAGCAGCTGCATGGCCGCCTCAATGTCCGGGGCGAAGAAACGGTCCTTCTCATAGAACGCGACTTTGTCGCGCAACGTGGTGCGGGCAATTTCGAGCTTGGGTGAGGTTTTCAGGCCATCGCGCAAATCCAGGCCCTGACACGCCGCCAGCCACTCGACCGCCAGTACGCCGCGCACGTTTTCAGCCATTTCCCACAGACGCTTGCCCGCAGCAGGTGCCATAGACACGTGGTCTTCTTGGTTCGCCGACGTAGGAATGCTATCCACACTGTGCGGATGCGACAACGCCTTGTTCTCGCTGGCCAGCGCTGCGGCAGTCACTTGGGCAATCATAAAGCCGGAGTTGACCCCGCCATTGCCCACCAAAAAGGGCGGCAATTGCGACATGTGTTTGTCCATCATCAGCGAAATACGGCGCTCGCTCAGCGAGCCGATCTCAGCAATGGCCAAGGCCATGTTATCGGCGGCCATTGCCACCGGCTCGGCGTGGAAGTTACCGCCTGAAATCACATCGCCCTGCTCGGCGAACACCAACGGGTTATCCGACACGGCGTTGGCTTCAATGCCCAACACCTCGGCGGCCTGACGGAACTGAGTCAGGCACGCGCCCATGACTTGTGGCTGGCAACGCAGGGAATACGGGTCTTGAACTTTGTCGCAGTGCTTGTGGGACAACGACACTTCGCTGCTTTCACCCAGCAAGTCGCGGTAAATCGCGGCGGCGTCGATTTGCCCCCGCTGACCACGCGCCGCATGAATGCGCGGGTCAAACGGGGAGCGCGAACCCAGCACCGCTTCAACGGTCAAGCCTCCGCACGCCATCGCGGCGGCAAACAGGTCTTCACCTTCAAATAACCCGCGCAGAGCAAATGCGGTCGACACTTGCGTGCCGTTGAGCAGCGCCAGACCTTCTTTCGCGGCCAAGGTCAGCGGCTCAAGACCGGCCTGTTTCAACGCAGTGCGTGCGTCCAGCCATTCACCTTTGTAGCGCGCCTTGCCTTCGCCCAGCAGCACCAGCGACATGTGCGCCAAGGGCGCCAAATCACCTGATGCGCCCACTGAACCTTTAAGCGGAATGTGCGGATAAACCTGGGCATTGATCAGCGCGATCAATGCATTGATCACCACGCGACGAATACCGGAGAAACCACGGCTCAAGCTGTTGACCTTGAGCACCATGATCAGGCGCACCAGATCATCGCTGATCGGTTCGCCAATGCCTGCCGCGTGAGACAACACCAGCGAACGCTGTAGGTTTTCGAGGTCCGCGCTGGCGATTTTGGTCGACGCCAGCAGACCGAAACCGGTGTTGATACCGTAGGTGGTGCGATTTTCAGCCAAAATTTGTTCAACACACGCCACGCTGGCGTCAATCTGCGCCGAGGCGCTTTCGTCCAGCGTGAGGGCCACAGGCTGCTGATAAATGTCACGCAGCTGGGCAAGGCTCAGTTGGCCGGGGATCAGGTTTAGCTCAAGCACGTTAATACTCCTTCACGTGTGTTGATAAATAGTAGAAGCCGTTTGAAACGATCTTGTTTTAGGTAGGCGCGAGCCGTGCTCACGCCTACCGAGTGTCGTGGTTTAACCGTTGATCATCGGCAGGTTCAGGCCCTGTTCGTTGGCGCACTCGATGGCGATGTCGTAGCCCGCATCGGCATGGCGCATCACACCGGTAGCCGGGTCGTTGTGCAACACACGGGCGATACGTTCGGCCGCTTCGTCGGTGCCATCACAGACGATGACCATCCCCGAATGCTGCGAGAAGCCCATGCCCACTCCGCCACCGTGGTGCAAGGAGACCCAGGTCGCACCGCTCGCGGTGTTGAGCAAGGCGTTGAGCAAGGGCCAATCAGAGACTGCATCCGAACCGTCCTGCATGGCTTCGGTTTCGCGGTTGGGGCTGGCCACCGAGCCGGAGTCGAGGTGGTCGCGGCCAATCACGATCGGCGCTTTCAGTTCGCCGCTGCGCACCATTTCGTTGAAGGCCAGGCCCAACTTGGCGCGTTGGCCCAGGCCGACCCAGCAAATACGCGCGGGTAAGCCCTGGAAGCTGATGCGCTCGCGGGCCATGTCCAGCCAGTTATGCAGGTGCGCATCATCGGCGATCAGTTCTTTGACCTTGGCGTCGGTTTTGTAGATGTCCTCCGGGTCCCCCGAAAGCGCGACCCAGCGGAATGGACCTACGCCGCGGCAGAACAAAGGGCGGATATAAGCAGGTACGAATCCAGGGAAATCGAAGGCGTTTTCGACACCGACTTCTTTGGCCATCTGACGAATGTTGTTGCCGTAGTCGAAAGTCGGAATGCCTTGCTTCTGAAACGCCAGCATCGCTTCGACATGTTCACCCATCGAGGCTTTAGCCGCTTTGACCACCGCTGCCGGATCGGTCACGGCACGGTCGCGGTATTGCTCCCAAGTCCAGCCTTTGGGCAGGTAGCCATTGAGCGGATCGTGAGCGCTGGTCTGATCGGTGACCATGTCCGGGCGTACACCACGGCGCACCATTTCTGGCAGCAGTTCAGCAGCGTTCCCACACAGGGCAATAGAAATAGCTTTGCCTGCTGCGGTGTATTTCGCGATACGTGCCAGCGCGTCATCCAGATCGGTCGCTTGCTCATCGACATAGCGCGTGGCCAGACGGAAATCGATGCGGCTTTGCTGGCACTCGATGTTCAGCGAGCACGCGCCTGCCAACGTAGCGGCCAACGGCTGCGCGCCGCCCATGCCGCCCAAGCCGGCGGTGAGTACCCACTTGCCTTGGAGGCTGCCGTTGTAATGCTGACGACCGGCTTCAACGAAGGTCTCGTACGTTCCTTGCACAATCCCCTGACTGCCGATGTAAATCCAGCTACCGGCCGTCATCTGCCCGTACATGGCCAGACCCTTGGCGTCGAGTTCGTTGAAGTGCTCCCACGTAGCCCAATGCGGCACCAGGTTGGAGTTGGCAATCAGCACACGCGGTG
Organism: Pseudomonas weihenstephanensis; assembly: GCF_016812185.1. Lineage (NCBI taxonomy): Bacteria > Pseudomonadati > Pseudomonadota > Gammaproteobacteria > Pseudomonadales > Pseudomonadaceae > Pseudomonas > Pseudomonas weihenstephanensis. The sequence continues at coordinate 371,854 of NZ_JAAEBV010000004.1, forward strand.
CGTTGCTGTGGGTTTTGAACACGCCGACCGGTTTGCCGGATTGCACCAGCAGGGTTTCGTCGTCATTGAGGTGAGTCAGGCTTTCGACGATTTTGTCGTAGCACTCCCAGTTGCGCGCCGCACGCCCAATGCCGCCGTACACCACCAACTCGGTCGGGTTCTCGGCCACTTGCGGGTCGAGGTTGTTCATCAACATCCGCAACGGGGCTTCGGTCATCCAGCTTTTAGCCGTGAGTTGGGTGCCACGGGCAGCGCGGATTTCACCGTCACGGTGGCGGGTGAACTCGGGAGGCGATTGGGGTGTAGTTGAAGTCACGGGTAACTCCTCAGCAATGGGCAGACGCACACTTATGTACTTGTACATACAAGCATATGCAAGTAAGCGGCCAACGTGAGGATTCGCAGCATGAAACTATTGGAGGCCCCGAAAATAGAGGGCTGAGCAACGGAGGGGGATTGCACAGACAACGGAGGGGCAAGCGATGGGATGTTACGGAAACGGGTTTTTGCGCTGTTTTGGGGCGTTCGGTAACAAATTGCGTAGGCGCTATCGAAGGCTGCGATTTTTTAGACGATCAAAAGCTCGCAGCCTTCGGCAACGCCTACGCGGGGGATTTCAGGTGGGGCTTAATTCGATCACGCAGCAGCGGCCCGTCACGGTGATTTCCAGCAACGCACCGTCATTGCTCAGTCGCAGGCAATCGTAACGGCCCAAGTGTTGGTGCTGAGTGTTACCGATACCTACGTACACGTGCTCGCTGGCGCTGAACACCAGCACCGTGTGCGCCGCGCTGAAAAAACGCTGAGGTGTAACACTATCCAGCCATTGCAGGCGCGCGCTGTAACGGTTGGGGGCATAGATCAAATTGAAGTCGCGGATCGGGCCATCTATTAACGTGCAGCTCACCGCACTTTCACCCCTAAAGGCGAAGGCATCGAACGGTAACAAGGCACGCGTGTGTAGCCCGTCCACTTGCAGGTTCATGCCTGCGCCTTGCAGCACGCTAATGATTCGCTGATAGCCTTCAAAGCGCGAAAACCCGCCCGACTCGCCAATGTCGGCAATCGACAGGCGCCAGCCAAAACCCTCAAGACCTTCGCCTGCGTCACGGGTGATTTCTTCGGTGCTCCCGCCGCCGTTTTTCCACGGCATGCGCGGGTAATCAGCGGCGCGTAAGACAGTCAATTCATTCATTTACTGAAACGTCCTTCAAGGCGATGGCGGGAGCCGGGATGAATCAAACGGGCCACTGTGACCGGCTGGCGCCCCGACCAGGTACGACGGCGAATCAGCAGGCAAGGCTCGCCCGGCTCAATTTGCAGCAACTTGCACTCTTTGGGGTCAGCCAGAATCGCCTCGACCACGTGCTCGCCTTCCGTCAACGGTGCGACTTGAGACAAGTAGGCGTAAGGCGTTTGCTGAGTGAAATCCTGCTTGAGGTAGTCCGGCGCCACTTGCGCGTTGACGAAACGGTCCTCTATTTGCACGGCAATGCCGTTCTCGTAATGCACGATCAACGAATGGAAGACTTTTTGCCCTTCACGCATGTCCAGCACCGCTGCACGTTCAGAGCCTGCCGCTTCTTCGCCCAGGCTGATGACTTTGCAACTGTGCTGATGGCCACGGGCGGCGATCTCATCGGCGATGTTGTTGACTTCAAACAGTGCGGATTGGGACTTGGGTTCGGCCACAAAGGTGCCCACACCTTGCATACGCACCAGCAGGCCGTCGGCGGTCATTTCACGCAGGGCGCGGTTGATGGTCATACGGCTGAAGCCCAATTGGCTGACCAGCTCACTCTCGGAAGGGACGCGGTGGTGCGGCGGCCAGTTACCACTCTTGATTTGCTGAGTGATCATCTGTTTCACACGGGCGTACAGGGGCGCCGGACTGTCGCCCATCTGGGCAGCCAGCGGGTTCACGGCAGGCGGAGTCGGCACAGGCAATCCTTGTTGAAGAGTAAAGAGGCGTAGCTTGCCGGAGTTTACCGAGCAGGCAAACGTCTGTATATGTATATACAAATAACAAACAATGGGGTACCCAACCGATGTCCGTCTTCTTTGCCGAGCGTGCGCTGTTACCCACAGGCTGGGCGACCAATGTCCGAATCGAGGTCGGCAAGGATGGCCTCCTCTTGAGCCTTGAAGCCAATGCCGACGCCTCTGGCGCCGAACGCGTGCACGGCCCGCTGCTGCCGGGCATGCCAAACCTGCATTCTCACGCCTTTCAACGCGCGATGGCCGGCTTGGCCGAAGTGGCTGGCAACCCCAATGACAGTTTTTGGACCTGGCGCGATTTGATGTATCGCCTTGTCGGAAAAATCAGCCCTGAACAGCTAGGCGTCATCGCGCGCCAGCTGTACATCGAGATGCTCAAGGCGGGTTACACCTCGGTGGCCGAGTTTCATTATGTGCATCACGATGTTTCTGGGCGACCTTACGCCAACCCCGCCGAGCTGGCGCTGCACATCAGCGAAGCCGCCTGCTGCGCAGGCATTGGTATGACCCTGCTGCCGGTGCTGTACAGCCACGCCGGTTTTGGTGGCCAAGCGCCAAGTGAGGGCCAGCGGCGCTTCATCAACAGCACCGAGCACTACCTGCAACTTCACCAACAGTTACAACCGCTGATAGCCCAACAACCGGCCCAAACGCTGGGGCTGTGTTTTCACTCCTTACGCGCGGTCACTGCGCAGCAAATCCACGACGTGCTGAGCGCCAGCAATAGCACCTGCCCGGTGCATATCCACATCGCCGAGCAACAAAAGGAAGTCGACGACTGCCTGAGTTGGAGCGGCAAACGTCCGATTGAGTGGCTGTATGACAACGTTGACGTCGACTCACGCTGGTGCCTGGTGCACGCCACCCATGCCAATGCGGCGGAAGTAGCGCGGATGGCTAACAGCCAGGCCGTAGCCGGGTTGTGCCTGACCACGGAAGCCAATCTGGGGGATGGACTTTTCCCGGCGGTAGATTATCTGGCCCAAGGCGGCCGCCTGGGCATCGGCTCGGACAGTCATGTGTCGTTGAGCGTGGTTGAAGAGCTGCGCTGGCTGGAATACGGCCAGCGCCTGCGCGACCAGCGCCGCAACCGCGTGTATCGCGCCGACCAACCCATGGTCGGCCGAACGCTGTTTGACGCGGCACTGGCCGGAGGCGCGCAGGCAATGGGCCAGCCGGTCCGTGGGCTGGCAGTGGGTCAGCGCGCCGATTGGCTGGTACTCGACGGCAACGATCCCTACCTGGCCACAGCCCAGGGTGACGCCATTCTCAATCGCTGGCTGTTTGCCGGTAGCGACCGTCAGGTGCGTGATGTGCTGGTTAATGGCCAGTGGGTGATACGCGATGGCCATCACGCTGACGAAGTCGACAGCTGCCGCGACTTTACTCGTGTGCTCAAGGAGCTGGTGGGGTAGCAGTTCCTGAAGGCGACGTCCGATTGCGAACCGACCGTAAATCCGATGCCTGCGGTTGAATGGCTTGACGACCGCTTCGCGCCCGATCGCAGCCTCGTGTTACTCGTCAGCGACTACACGCAAATTGGGGTAGTAGTTGCCGAAGGCGACGTCTGAGTGCGCTGTGATCATAAACCCGATGAATGCGGTTGAATGACCTTACGACCGCTTCGCGCCCGATCGCAGCCTCGTGTTACTCGTCAGCGACTACAGGCCTCATTGGAATCGCTTCCTATCGCGGTAACTTCTCCTTCTGATACGCGATTTTGCCGACAGTTACCTTGTGTTCTCTCCAATGAACGCAAGGATTTATCGTGACTACAGTAACTGTTTACTTCTGCGGCACCGGTTCCACCAAGTTCGATGCCACCCATGAAAACTATTGGAATGGCGAGCTGATTTCGACACTGGCCGCCCACAGCAAAGGCCGTGAATTTGCCGAATGGATCGTCGTCGACGGTCCAGGCAGCGGCAACTTGCAAGCCGATGAGATGTTCGTGCAGAACAAGGAATACGGCATGACCGGCAGCCTGTTCGGCAAAGGCTGGGAAGAGAACGTCAAGCACGTGTTGAGCATTCTCAAAGGCAAGTGTGAATGGCAGCGCGAGAAACTCACCGAAGCCGAATACAACCGCCTCAAAGCGGCCGGCATTCCCATCGAAGATGTGACCGTGACCGGTTCGTGGATGTGGCGCAAATACGATTACGGCAACCGCGCCGTGACCCAGCAACAGTTGCAAGAGCAACTGATCAAAACCTTCCGCAAGGACGGCGTGATTCCGACCCAGGTCAACCTGGTGGGCTGGAGCCGTGGCGCGGTGAGCTGCCATATGCTGGCCAACGCCATGCTCAACGACAATGAGCTGAAAAACGTCCCGGTCAATATCTTCGCCGTGGACCCGGTGCCAGGCCCAATGAACTTCCAGAATGCACGGGTTGAACTGGGTAAAAACGTTCAGGAGTACGTAGGCTTTTTTGCTCGTGATGAACGCTCTAAAGGGTTTTCTTGCGTCGTTCCAGAAACGGCCTCCAACACTCGCGTACACATCTACCCAATGGCCGGGCGTCACGCCACTTTGGTGGGCAACGCAGCGGCTGATGGTGATAAAGGCGCGAAAGTGCTGGCTGAGCCGGGAGTGGTGGTGCGTCACTTCGCTGAAATGTGCCTGACCCGTTGGGGCGTGCCACTGGACAAGCGCTTGAGCCTGTCAGCGGCAGATCTGGAAACCCAGCACAAAGCCATCGTGAGCGACGACGCGAAATACGCAGCGATGCACAAGTACTCCTACACAAAGATCACCGAGTCGGAGAAAAACGAACGTTACGCCTCGCTGGGCAGTAAAGGCATCGCCTTTAGCGCCATCAAAGGCGCTCCGTATGTGCCGCCAGCCGGTCTGTCACAGAGCCTGGCCTACAACCCGGCAACCTACAAAGACATCGTTTGATGTAACGCGCTAACGCCAGCCCCCCACCAAGGGAGCTGGCTTTTTTGTGCGTAATTGCTGGGTTTACATGGCCTGCAAATGCACCGCCGCCCAGTCACGCACCGCTGCGTAGGGATAGTTTTCCAGCACGGCGAAACCGGGAATCGCCCGGGCTTTCATCTTGGTGAACATCGGCACACTGATGCCACACAAGAATCGGGTCACCCGTTCAGCCGGGGGATAACTTCCCGCGTACGCCTGGTGCCTGTGGATAAACGCGTCGCACAGGGCTTCGAAGTTTTTATCCACAAGCGGCGCCAGCGCGGGAGGCTCAGGCAATTGCGCCACGTGGCCTGCGCACACCGAACAATGCCCGCACTGTTGCGGTGCCTGCACGTCGCCAAAGTAATGCGCCAGGCGATAGCTCAGGCAGGTCTCACTGGCAAACAAGGCCAACATCGCGTGAATCCGCTCGATCTCGCCCTGCTCATGGGCCGTGAAGTAGCGGTGCAACTCAACGCTCAAGGCGTCCACGTCAACGTCGCTCGCCAGCAGGCTGTAGACCTCTGTCATCTGCTTGCTTTCAAGCTCGATCCAGCCTTTCTCCTGGAAATAATCCAGGGCTTTGACCACCCGATTACGCTCTGCCTGATGCTGTGCATAAAGCGCGTCGAAATTGACCGTCGCCCACGTACGGGCACGGCTGGACGTCTGGATAATGGCGCTCACGAAATCCCGGCGTTCGCCCTCAAACCTGGCCAACAGCGCGTCTGGCTCGATCAGGTATTTGAAACGGTACTCGGCAAAATAGGCGTAACGCGGCGCAATCAGACCACGCAGTTCCAGTTGCACCAACAAGGTTTTGAGCGGTAGCTGACGAATATTGCTCTGATCGGCCAAAGGCAAGAGCATGAATTCCCACTCCCCTTGGGCAATGGCCGCCTTCAATTCTTCCAATACACAGCGAATGCCTTGCAGCTCCGGTGTGTCGCCATACACAAAGTTCTCCAGCACGTTCAGGCTGTCGCGATTGGCCAGCACCAGGCAGTCCGAAGGCTGGCCGTCACGCCCGGCGCGACCGATCTCCTGACTGTAGTTTTCGACCGATTTGGGCAAGTCAAAATGCACCACGTTGCGAATGTCGCTCTTATCGATCCCCATGCCAAAGGCGATGGTGGCGACGATGCAGTTCAGTTGCCCGCCCATGAACTGGCGCTGAATGCTTTCGCGTTGATCGTGGGGCAAACCTGCGTGGTAGGCATTGGCACTGATGCCGTGCTGGTTGAGGTGTTGCGCGATCTGTTCGGCGGTCTTTTGCAGCGTGACGTAAACAATGCTCGGCTGGCCGCTGCGCTCGCCCATCCACTGCACCAGACGCTGGCGCTTGGCGGTACCGGTCACGGGTTCAACCCACAGATTGAGGTTGGCGCGGTAAAAACCGGTGGTGATGACATCCGTCTCGGCAATGGCGAATTTGGCCTGCATGTCAGCGATCACATTCGGCGTCGCCGTGGCCGTTAGCAGTAAGGCTTGTGGGATGTTGAACTGGCGCTGGTAGTCTGGCAGCTTCAAATAGTCCGGACGGAAGTTATGGCCCCATTCGGAAATGCAATGCGCTTCATCCACCACCAACAGAGACAGGGGTACTTGCTGCAAAAAATGTCGGAAACGCTCGTTTTTCAGGCGTTCGACCGAAATCATCAGAATCTTCAACTCTCCCGCCTTGGCACGGGCCATGACCGAATTGGCCTCGTCGCGGCTCTGCGCCGAATCAATACTGGCGGCGGCAATGCCGTGGCGCTGCAAAAACGCCAGTTGATCCTGCATCAGCGCCAGCAGTGGCGACACCACCAGCGTCAGGTGGGGCAGCAATAAAGCAGGCAGTTGATAGCACAACGACTTGCCTGAGCCGGTGGGGAAAATCGCCGCCGCCGAACGCCCGGCCAGCACAGCGCTGATCGCCGCTTCCTGGCCCGCTCTGAACTGTGGATAACCGAATACCTGTTCCAGGGTGTTGTACATGACTGTCACTCCATTGACCGTTGCACAGCGCAAAAGGCTAGCGCGCAGATCGAGAAAAGGTCGCGGGTAAATTGAGAGGGGATGATACAGCGTCGGCTGCCATTGTTCGGGCATTGAGACCGGTGTAGCTGCGCGAGGCTGCGGCCCTCCCGGTGCTCAGGTTTACGGCCGCTTCGCGCGCGATAGCAGCCTCGTGCCTCGACAGCGACTACGCGACTGCGCTGTACTGGGCGCATTCTGTTAAGGACTCGTGCCCATGAAACTCGCCTCTGACCTCCCGGACTCTCGCACCCTGCGCGAATTGATGCAGGTGCTGCACGAAGAAATCGGCCTGCCGGAACACAAGACCGTCAGCCTGAAGACCTCGATCAACATCGACCTGGCGTGCAACGGCAGCGATGCCCAGCACTTGATGGAAACCCTGGAGCAGCACTTCAGCCTGGAATTGGCCGACTACGATGCCTACCGCTATTTTCAACCGGCCGGCAACGACCCGCACCTCAAGCGCAATGCCAAAGGCCGGGAACGCAAAGTGCCATTGACGATTGGCATGCTGTACGAGGCGATCAAGGCCGGGCATTGGGATACACAAACACTGGAAGCCTGAATACCCGCGCAAGAGCTGCGTCAATCTTCAGGTACAAAAAAGCCGCCCTTTCAGGCGGCTTTTTCATGGATCAGCTCACTGATCGAAGGCTTATGCCTTCGGGCCAGCCGCTTTGATCGCGTCGCTCACGTCGAACTTCTTGAAGTTCTCGGTGAACAGGCCAGCCAATGCTTTGGCGGCTTCATCGTAGGCAGCTTGGTCAGCCCAAGTGTTGCGCGGGTTGAGCAGAACAGTGTCCACGCCCGGTACGGTTTTTGGCACGTCCAGATTGATGATGTCCAGGTGCTCGGTTTCTGCGCCGATCAGCGCACCGCTCTGGATGGCAGCGATCACAGCACGAGTGGTCGGGATGTTGAAACGCTTGCCAACGCCGTAGCCACCGCCGGTCCAGCCGGTGTTAACCAGGTAAACCTTGGAGCCGAAACCACGGATGCGCTTGATCAGCAGCTCTGCGTATTCGCCCGCCGGACGCGGGAAGAATGGCGCGCCGAAGCAGGTGGAGAAGGTCGACTTGATGCCGCTGCCCGAACCCATTTCAGTCGAACCCACCAGTGCGGTGTAGCCAGACAGGAAGTGGTAAGCCGCTTGTTCTTCGCTGAGGATCGACACCGGTGGCAGTACGCCGGTCAGGTCGCAGGTCAGGAAGATCACAGCGTTTGGCTCGCCGCCCAGGTTCAGCGGGGCGCGTTTTTCGATCAGCTCACGCGGGTAAGCGGCGCGGCTGTTCTGCGTCAGGCTGTCATCGGTGTAATCAGGTTTTTTGTTGGCGTCGAGTACGACGTTTTCCAGCACGGCGCCGTGCTGGATGGCTTTCCAGATAACCGGCTCGTTTTTCTCGGACAGGTCGATGCACTTGGCATAGCAACCGCCTTCGATGTTGAACACGACGCCCACGCCCCAGCCGTGTTCGTCGTCACCGATCAGGTAACGGCTTTCATCCGCCGACAGGGTGGTTTTACCGGTGCCCGACAGGCCGAAGAACAGGGTCACGTCGCCCTCTTCGCCCATGTTGGCCGCACAGTGCATCGGCAGAACGTCAACCGCTGGCAGCAGGAAGTTCTGAACCGAGAACAGGGCTTTTTTCATTTCGCCGGCATAACGCATGCCCGCGATCAGGACTTTTTTGGCTGCAAAGTTGATGATCACGCAACCGTCGGAGTGGGTGCCATCACGCTCAGGCTCGCACACGAAGTTCGGTGCGTTGATCACTTGCCACTCGTCTTTGCCGGCCGGGTTGTACTGCTCCGGGTTGATGAACAGGCAACGGCCAAACAGGTTGTGCCACGCGGTTTCGGTGGTCATTTTGACGGGCAGGTAGTGCGCCGGATCAGAACCTACATGAACGTGGGACACGAAACGCTCACGCTCGCCCAGATAGGCAGAAACGCGGTCCCACAGGGCATCGAACTTGTCAGCCGGGAACTTGCGGTTGATCGGGCCCCAGGCAATGGCGTCCTGAGTGCTCGGCTCTTCAACGATAAAGCGATCAGCTGGCGAACGGCCTGTGCGATGGCCCGTTGTAACAACCAGTGCGCCATTGTCGGCAAGCTCACCTTCACCACGGTTCAGGGCTTCTTTGACCAGATCGTCGATGCTCAGATCGGTGTACACGGCGTTATTAGCTTGCGTCATGAGGTTCCCCGTCGGCCATTGGCCGATTGCGCCAAACATTTTGTAGTAGAAATTTTTGCACTACTACCGCGAAAAAAGTGGGCCGGATTATGCCAGAAACGCCCAAAAAAAGTAGGGTCCACCTGTCAGAACCGCGTTGTACGGGGCTTTGACAGGGGTTTTACCTGCGCTGAAACGTTTTAGTGCTGAGTGCCGGAAGGCGACTCAACCCCTGCACCGGCAAACAATTGATCAACATCGGCCGCGTCAAACAGATAGCGCTCGTTGCAAAACTGGCAGTCGATTTCGATATGGCCTCCGTGTTCCTTGACCAGATTGAGTGCGTCGTCATGGCCCAAACTGGTCAGCGCATTGCCCGAACGCTCGCGCGAGCAACTGCACTGGAATTCAATGCGCTCGTCAGCGAATACGCGCAACTCTTCCTCGTGAAACAAACGCATCAGGATGTTTTCGTTGTCCAGCCCCAACAGCTCTTCGACTTTCAGGGTGTCGCCCAGCATATTCAGGCGCTGCCAGCTTTCGGCGCGCTCCTCTTGATCGTTGATCACCTCGGCAGGCAGTTGCTGCAAGAGCATGCCGCGCGCGCGTTTACCGTCAGCCGCCAGCCAAAAACGCGTTGGCACCTGATGCGACATCACAAAATAGTGGGTGAAACAGGCTGACAAGTCTGCACCGTCAAGATCGACGATGCCTTGATAGCGTTTACCAACCGCAGGGTCGATGGTCAGGGCCAACACGCCGTTGGGCATCAGGTCGGCCAAGGTGGCATCCGCCTTGATCTGGTCGGCTTCAAAACGGGCCAGACCGCGAATTTCACGCTCGCTGGTGATTTCGATCATCAGCAAGGGAACCGGGCCTTCGGAGCGCGCCTGAAGACTCATTAACCCCTCAAATTTCAAGCTGCCCACTAACAATGCAGCGGCGGCCATCAACTCACCCAGCAACTGTTGAACCGGCTGCGGATACGTGTGCTTGGCCAGTACTTCGGCGTAGCTGTGATCCAGCGAAGCCAACTCGCCACGGGTGTCGGAGTTGTCGAAGATGAAGCGCTGAGTGACGTCGGTTTTAGGTAGATCAGACATAGGAATAGGGTTCTAAATTGGTGACAAAATGTGTTCGAGTCTTTATAAAGGCGCGTTTTTAGCACCGGTATGGTGCAAAAACCAGCCAAGGGGGCACGTCATGAATAATCCCACTCTGTTCCAAACAAGGTGGAACCTCGGAGCCCTAGCGGGATGTAATTTACTCGCTCTGGGACTTCTGTGTTTCTGGTTATGGCCGTTCGGCCAAATTCTGTGCCTGACTTTCGACGACTGGTTGTTCCATCTGCTCAATCGCCCATTGGCTGATAACCCTATATGGCTCCACATGTGGGCTGTTGCAAGTCTGCGACCCTTTGACGCAGTCGTCGGCATCATCATGTTGTCGCTGCTGATCAAGGGCAACTGGGTATTTGAAGCCACCCAGGTGCGTCGCGCCTTATTTGGCTTTTTGGCGATTCTGTTGCTGTTGGTGGTGATTCGCGCGGTATTTTCCAAGCTCACAGCCGCTATGGGCTGGCAGCACAACAGCCCCTCGATGGTGTTTGAAGACGCTATTCACTTGAGCGATTACTTCCCCGGCCTGGAAAAGACCTGGGAACTCAAAGACCGCTCCAGCCAGAGCTTTCCCGGCGACCATGCGTCTGTGTTGCTGATCTGGGGCATGTTCATGAGTGTGTTCAGCCGCACCCTAGGTCAGAAGGTCGTGATTTGGGGCCTGACGCTGCTGTTTATGATGCCGCGCCTGGTGGCGGGCGCCCATTGGGGCCAGGACGACTACATCGGCGGGCTGCTGCTGGCTTTCCTCGCCTTGGGCTGGGGCTATTACACCCCGTTTGCAGCCAAGGTTTCTGACGCACTGATGCGCGTTACAGCACCGATTTTCTCGCTGTTGCAACGCCTGCCGCTGGTGTCGCGCATGAGCGTGATCCGCAGCTAGGCAACCCGCTTCAGTTGCCTGAATCCGTCACCGTCAGGCGGATTTACTCGGCGCCACTGGCATCATGAAATTGATGCAGTTGGCGCCGTTGTTTTTTGGTCGGTTTACCTTCGGTGCTGATACCCATCGCACCCGCCTTGCGCAATGCGGCTGCCTGTTCGCGCTTGGCGATGCTCTGCTCGGTTTCGGCATACAGCAGTTGCGCTTCGGGGGCACCACGGCGCACCACAGACAGCGTCTTGACTTGCACGGTACGCTCTTCAAGGCCGACACGGATTTGCAGCTCATCGCCAACTCGCGGCTCTTTGCTCGGCTTGCAGCGCTCACCCCGGCAATGCACCTTGCCGCTTTCAATCGCCGCCTTGGCCAACGCACGGGTCTTGTAAAAACGCGCCGCCCATAGCCATTTATCCAGACGGATCTTGTCGTCGTCCTCTTGCTTGTGCGCCATTGGAATTCCTCTACATAGACAGAGTCAGAACTGTACTACCGTTTCAGGTAAATAGATGAACCTGGCATCGCACACGACATGCCGAGGGATGAAACACTTGAACGCGAGATAACAGTCGCCATTTGGAGCAGTTTCTGCGTGAATACCGCACATTCGGCGTTTAAACGACCCGTGATGATGCCCGCGACCAGCACATGTTCGCGGGCTTGTCATGGCGGGTTCTAAATTGATCGTTAGAGTGCTTGTCGAAAGTATCAAACGCGTCGGTAAAAGGGATGTTCTGGGCGAGTGTAGAAAGTTTCTGATGCAGGCTCTTGGGTTCGCCAGCCCTGCATAGAAAGCATTGGCCCCAGCGCCTGCTGCGGCCTGGTCACGTTAATCGCTGGTTATTCATATTGAAGACATTTGATCATCTGACCGTTGTCGGTCTTCGCGAGTGGGTGGCGCTCCCTGATTTGGGCGTCGCGGGCTTGCGCGCCAAAATCGACACCGGTGCCAGTACCTCCAGCCTGCACGCTACTGAAATCGAGCCGTTTGAGCGCGACGGTGTCGAGTGGGTGCGGTTCAATGCCCACCTGGGCACGCGGGTGCAACTGCGTCACCGCCGTTGCGAGGCCCCGTTGGTGGCGATAAAAACCATTAAAAGCTCCAACGGCCATACCCAGGTACGGTATGTGATCCGCACCAGCCTCGCGCTGGGGGATCGGGTCTGGCAGGTTGAGTTCACCCTGGCCTGCCGCAAGTCCATGCGTTATCGCCTTTTGTTGGGTTCCAAAGCACTGATCGATGGCCAACTGGTCGTCAATCCGGGGCTCAAATACGTTCAAGACAAGCCGGTATTTCCGGTCACTACTACCTTTGCCACAGGTGTTGCATGAAGATCGCTGTGCTGTCGCGTAACCCGCGTCTGTATTCCACTCGTCGTCTGGTTGAAGCCGGGACTGAACGAGGCCATGAAATGGTAGTGATCGATACCCTGCGCGCCTATATGAACATCGCCAGTCATAAGCCGCAGATCCACTATCGCGGCAAGCCGCTGGAAGGTTTCGACGCAGTTATCCCGCGTATTGGCGCTTCGGTGACGTTTTACGGCTGCGCGGTGCTGCGCCAGTTCGAAATGATGGGGGTGTTCCCGCTTAACGAATCCGTCGCCATCGCCCGTTCGCGGGACAAGCTGCGCTCCCTGCAATTGTTGTCCCGTCGCGGCCTGGGCTTGCCGGTGACCGGGTTCGCGCACTCCCCGGATGACATTCCCGACTTGATCGAAATGGTCAATGGCGCGCCACTGGTGATCAAAGTGCTGGAAGGCACGCAAGGCATTGGGGTGGTGCTGTGTGAAACCGCCACGGCCGCAGAATCCGTGATCGAGGCCTTCATGGGCCTCAAGCAAAACATCATGGTGCAGGAGTACATCAAGGAAGCCGGAGGCGCCGATATTCGCTGCTTCGTGGTGGGTGACAAGGTGATTGCCGCGATGAAGCGTCAGGCCAAGCCGGGGGAGTTTCGCTCCAACCTGCATCGGGGTGGCAGCGCCAGCCTGATCAAAATCACCCCGGAAGAACGCATGACCGCCATTCGTGCGGCCAAGGTCATGGGGTTGAGTGTGGCGGGGGTGGATATTTTGCGTTCCAACCACGGCCCGCTGGTGCTGGAGGTCAACTCCTCACCGGGCCTTGAGGGCATCGAAACGACCACGGGTAAAAACGTGGCCGGAATCATCATCGAGCATCTGGAGAAGAACAGCGGCCCGAACATGACGCGCACCAAAGGCAAAGGCTAAACAAGCCCGTAGGCACTGACGAGTAATGCGAGGCTGTGATCGGCGCCAGAGCCGTCGTAAACCCTACGATCACGGATCACGGTATTTCACAAACACCGCCGTGATCCGATTTGCGACCGATCGCAGCCTCGCGCCTCGCCAGCGCCTACCTTGCAGCCGCCATGCGCAATCTTTACACCGCTCCGCGCGGCAGCATCAGGCCCAACGGCAGGCGAACCCTGGCTTCAAGGCCGCCGCCCGAGCGGTTACGCAACTCAACATTGCCACCGTGCATGGAGGCAATTCGCTTGACGATTGCCAAGCCCAGCCCCGTCCCTTTACCGCCTCGTGCCCGATCCCCGCGGATAAACGGATTGAAGATGTCTTCAAGCTCTGAAGGATCAATACCGGCACCACGGTCCATCACGCTCAGCACCACATACGGCGCGCTGACGTCACCCGACACATAGGCGGCCACTTCAACGTCTTCACCCGCATGGTGCAGGGCATTGCCAATGAGGTTGTTGAGCAGGCGCTTCATTGATACCCGACGCAGCGGAAACGGCTGAATCGGCTGCAAACGAAGACGCACACGCTCCTCGTTCTGGTTGTAGGGCGCCACCACTTCGCGCACCAGCTCACACAGGTCCACCTCTTCGACCAGCTCGTCACGGCCATCGCGGATAAAAGCCAGGAACTGATCAAGGATCGCGTCCATGTCTTCAATGTCTCGCACCATGTCGTCCGTCAGGTCGCTGTGGTTGCCCATCAGCTCCAGCGACAAACGTAAACGCGTCAGCGGCGTACGCAGGTCGTGGGACACGCCTGCCAGCATCAGCTCACGCTCGCGGCCTGCCTGCTCCACGTCTTCAGCCATTTGGTTAAAGGCGCTGTACACCTCGGTCATTTCGCTGGGAGTGTCACTGATCGGCAAGCGCACACTGCGCCCCTGACCTAACTGGCGGGCCGCGTAAACCAGTCGTTTGAGCGGTTGATTGAGCTGACTGACGAAGATCCATGCCGACGCTGTGGACAACAACCCAATGGCCAAAAACCAGCCCAGCACACTCCATATTTTTTGCCCGCGTAGCGGGTGCGGATACAAAGGGACTTTCAGCCAGCCATCACCCAGGCTCGGCGCTCGTACCCACAGCGCCGGAGGAGAATGCACACGCAAGCGAACCTCGGTATCAGCTCCCAGCTCTGCCTGCATCTGACGCTGATAAACACCACTGTAGGGCCAATGTTGTTCACCCTCGGGTACACCGCCGCCCACTACACGGATCAGCCCGGCCGCATCGGCAATTTTGTCGCGATCTTCTTCATCTGCCGCCCAATAGGCACGCAAGGTGAGTGCAACACCGTGGCTGTACTGACGATCAACCAACACGTCTTCGTTCATCAGCAGGTACACCAGCGTCAGAGCCTTGGAAAACAAGACAACGATCAATACCAGCCAGAGGGTGCGAGAGAAAAAACTTTGGGGAAACCAGAGAGGGGTTTTCATAGATTGCTGCTTTTGCAGTTTGCAGGAGCGAGTTCAGGTACTCGCACAAAGGGGATTGCGAGCCACTCAGGTGTTGATAACCCGCGTGGCCCGCTCCTACAAATGGTTCATCACTTGGTCGCGTTACCGTCCGGTACGAACACATAACCTACGCCCCAGACCGTCTGGATATAGCGCGGTTTGGAAGGATCAGGCTCGATCATGCGGCGCAGACGGGAAATTTGAACGTCGATTGAACGCTCCAGCGCATCCCACTCACGGCCACGGGCCAGGTTCATCAGCTTGTCGCGCGTCAACGGTTCGCGGGCATGCATGACCAAGGCTTTGAGTACCGCGAACTCACCAGTGGTGAGCATGTGCACTTCATCGCCACGCTTGAGCTCGCGGGTGGCCAGCGACAACTCGTAATCACCGAACGTGACACTCTCGTCTTCGCTGCCGGGAGCGCCCGGCACAGGGGCTGCCTGACGCCGCAAGACGGCTTTGACACGCGCCATCAGCTCATCCGGGTTGAACGGCTTGGCCAGATAATCGTCAGCGCCCAATTCAAGGCCCTTGATACGGCTCAGTTCGTCGCCCTTGGCAGTCAGCATGATGATCGGGACGCGATTGCCGGCAGCGCGCAAACGTCGACACGCAGACAAGCCGTCTTCGCCAGGCAGCATCAAGTCCAGTACCACAAGGTTGAACACCTCACGGGCCAACAGGCGATCCATTTGCTCGACGTTCGGCACCGCGCGGGCACGATAGCCCTTACTGGTGAAAAAACGTTCGAGCAGGCTGCTTAGGCCCGGGTCGTCGTCAACGATGAGAATTTTTTCGCCTTCAGCAGTTTGTGCAGTGCTGCTCATTAGATGCTCCTGTGATCTCGGCGCGCATTATGGCTTAGCTGTTGTTATACGCATCGTGTGCATTGTTAGCAGATTTTTCCTTCACAGCCAGTACACAGATCATAGCGGGCGCAGCTTGCAGTCCCCTGAATCCGGGAACGCTGGTTATAATGCGCCGCCTTTTGTGTCAGGCAACCTCATATTTTCAAAGTTTGCGGCCGAATTTATTTTTTCAATACGTGCCGTAATTTGCTGACTTCACGGGTCAACAGGCTGCCCTTTTGGCCCAGGCAGCGGCGTTTAACGAGCCGCTCAACCAGCCTCGCAAGCCTTCAAGCCCGGGCCTGCGAGCCTGCATCACAATTTGTCAGGTGGTTTTATGGACAGCATCAACAGCCGCATCGCCGAAGAACTTGGCGTGCGCCCGCAGCAGGTCGAAGCGGCCGTCGCTCTTCTGGATGAAGGTTCCACCGTTCCCTTCATCTCCCGTTACCGTAAAGAAGTGACCGGCAGCCTGGATGACACCCAACTTCGTCATCTGGAAGAACGCCTGCGCTACCTGCGTGAACTCGACGAACGGCGCATCAGCATCCTCGCCAGCATCGAAGAACAAGGCAAGTTGACGCCAGAACTGGCCCGTGACATCAAGCTGGCCGACACCAAAACCCGCCTTGAAGACTTGTACCTGCCCTACAAGCAAAAACGCCGCACCAAGGGCCAAATCGCCCTGGAAGCGGGCCTAGGCGAATTGGCTGACGGCCTGTTCAATAATCCAGACCTGAGCCCCGAGGCCGAAGCTGCCCGTTTCATCGACGCCGAAAAAGGCGTGGCAGACGTCAAGGCCGCCCTCGATGGCGCCAAATACATCCTCATGGAGCGCTTCGCAGAAGACGCCACCCTGCTGGACAAACTGCGCAGCTTTCTCAAACAAGAAGCCACCCTCAGTGCCCGCGTCATTGCCGGCAAAGAAGAGGAAGGCGCCAAGTTCCGCGATTATTTCGAACACGACGAACCGCTCAAAAGCATGCCGTCGCACCGTGCGCTGGCGATTTTTCGCGGTCGCAACGAAGGCATTCTCAGCTCTTCGCTTAAAGTCGGCGAAGAACTGCCGGGCAGCATGCACCCCGGCGAAATGATGATTGCCGAACGTTTCGGCCTGCAAAACCAGAACCGCCCGGCAGACAAATGGTTGAGCGAAGTGGTGCGCTGGACGTGGAAGGTCAAGCTTTACACCCACCTCGAAACCGACCTGCTGGGTGAGCTGCGAGACGGCGCCGAAACCGAAGCCATCAACGTGTTTGCGCACAACCTGCACGATTTGCTCCTGGCCGCACCCGCTGGCCCGCGTGCCACGCTGGGGCTGGACCCGGGCCTGCGCACCGGTTGCAAAATTGCCGTGGTCGATGCCACCGGCAAGTTGCTGGAATACGCCACCGTGTACCCGCATGTGCCGCACAACAAGTGGGACCAGACTATTTCGATCCTCGCGGCT
The DNA here is from genome assembly GCF_016812185.1 of Pseudomonas weihenstephanensis. Taxonomy (NCBI): domain Bacteria; kingdom Pseudomonadati; phylum Pseudomonadota; class Gammaproteobacteria; order Pseudomonadales; family Pseudomonadaceae; genus Pseudomonas; species Pseudomonas weihenstephanensis. Next base: position 389,010 of record NZ_JAAEBV010000004.1, read on the forward strand.
CTGTGCGCCAAGCATTCGGTGGAACTGATCGCCATCGGTAACGGCACGGCCAGCCGCGAAAGCGACAAACTGATCATCGACCTGATCAAAAAATACCCGGCGCTGAAAGTCACCAAAGTCATGGTGTCCGAAGCTGGCGCATCGGTGTACTCGGCGTCCGAGCTGGCCGCCAAGGAATTCCCGGACCTGGACGTGTCGATCCGTGGCGCCGTGTCGATTGCTCGTCGCCTGCAAGACCCGCTGGCTGAACTGGTGAAAATCGACCCGAAATCCATTGGCGTAGGCCAATACCAGCACGACGTGTCCCAGCTCAAGCTGGCGCGCGGCCTGGATGCTGTGGTCGAAGACTGCGTAAACGCCGTGGGCGTGGACGTAAACACCGCTTCGGTGGCCCTGCTGGCCCGTATTTCCGGCTTAAACGCCACGTTGGCACAAAACATCGTGAATCACCGCGATGAAAATGGCGCGTTTAAAACCCGTGCAGCACTGAAAAAAGTCAGCCGTCTGGGCGAAAAAACTTTCGAACAAGCTGCTGGTTTCTTACGTGTAATGAACGGTGACAACCCGTTGGACAGCTCGGCGGTTCACCCCGAAGCGTATCCACTGGTCAAACGTATCGCCTCCGACACAGAACGCGATATTCGCTCGCTGATCGGCGACGCAGGCTTTCTCAAGCGTCTTGATCCAAAAAAATTCACTGACGAAACCTTTGGTTTGCCAACGGTCACCGACATCCTGCAAGAGCTGGAAAAACCGGGCCGCGATCCGCGTCCTGAGTTCAAGACCGCCGAGTTCCAGGAAGGCGTCGAAGACCTCAAGGACTTGCAGCTGGGCATGATGCTGGAAGGCGTGGTCACCAACGTGACCAACTTCGGTGCCTTCGTCGACATCGGCGTGCATCAGGACGGTTTGGTGCACATTTCGGCGCTGTCCGAGAAGTTCATCAAAGACCCGCGTGAAGCAGTGAAAGCCGGTGACGTGGTCAAGGTCAAAGTGATGGAAATCGACATCCCGCGCAAACGCGTGGGCCTGTCGATGCGCATGAGCGACACCCCCGGCGAGAAAATCGACGGCGCACGCGGCGCACGTCCGGGTTCCTCCGGGCGTCAGCCAAATACCGCGCCGCGTAAAGAAACCGTGACCGCGGCCCCTTCCAATAACGCGATGGCCTCGCTGTTCGCCAACGCCAAGCCGTTGAAGAAACGCTGATGCAGATCCCGACCGGGCTGACCCAAAGCGCTTTCAGTGAACTGATCGGCTGTCGCGTGGTGCAACTGGATGAAGGGCTGGCGCATGTCGCCCTGAGTCTGGAACCGCACCTGCGCAATCGTGGCGGCAAGCTGCATGGCGGGGTGATATTCAGCCTGGTCGATATCAGCATGGGGCTGGCCTGCTCCAGCGCCCATGGTGACCAACAAAGCGTCACCCTGGAGTGCAAAATCAACTACATCCGGGCGGTGTCCGACGGCGAAGTGCTGTGTATCGCCAAGGTCATCCACCCCGGTCGTCGCACGCTGGTCGTCGAAGCTGACGTGCTGCAAGGCGACAAGCTGGTCGCAAAAGCACTAGGCACATTCGCTGTCCTGTAGCGGTTACCGGTCGATTTGAGTTAATTTCGGCACTGCATACGCGGTGCCGAAATGCGCCTGGAGCGCCTGGGGCCGAAACACGGACGGGGCTGAGCGCTACTTTTTAAAGCCAGGCGACCACGCCGGCTTCAACTTCACCCTTGTAGACCGTCCTGACCACCCCCATATTGGGGCGACTGACGCGTGAAGGAATCCAACTTGAGCCAACTTCTCAACCGCCGCCTGGCTCTGCTCAGCGAGCGCGCTAACCTCACTCTGCTGGAGCAGTGTCTGCACGGGATCGAGCGCGAATGCTTGCGCGTCACCGGCGATGCCCGCCTGGCACAGACGCCGCACCCCGAAGAACTGGGTTCGGCCCTGACCAACGATCAAATCACCACCGACTATTCCGAGTCGCTGCTGGAGTTCATCACCCCCGCCCTGCCTGACCCGGCAGACACGCTGGCCAGCCTCGACAAGATTCACCGCTTTGCCTACAGCAAGCTCGGCAACGAGTTCCTGTGGAGCCCTTCGATGCCGTGCCCATTGCCGGCCGAAGCGGATATTCCGATTGCCTACTACGGCACCTCCAACATCGGACAGCTCAAGTACGTTTATCGCAAGGGCTTGGCCCTGCGTTACGGCAAAACCATGCAATGCATTGCCGGGATTCACTACAACTTCTCGCTGCCCGAGGCGTTGTGGCCGGTGCTCAAAGAGGCTGATGGCTTTGTGGGCACCGACCGCGATTACCAGTCCAGCGCTTACATCGCGCTAATTCGTAACTTTCGTCGTTACAACTGGTTGCTGATGTACCTGTTCGGCGCGTCACCGGCGCTGGACGCCGGTTTCTTGCGCGGCCGTGCGCACCAGCTGGAACAACTGGATGCCGACACGCTTTACCTGCCCTATGCCACCAGCCTGCGCATGAGCGACCTGGGTTACCAGAGCAACGCCCAAGCGGGCCTGACGCCCTGCTACAACGATCTCAACAGCTACACCGACAGCCTGCGTAAAGCTGTGGCCACGCCCTACGCACCGTACGTCGAAATCGGCACGCATCAGGATGGCGAGTGGGTGCAGCTGAACACCAACATCCTGCAAATTGAAAACGAGTACTACTCCAACATCCGCCCAAAACGCGTGACCTACAGCGGCGAGCGCCCGATTCAAGCGCTGGTAGCCCGTGGTGTTCAATACGTTGAAGTGCGATTGCTGGACATCAACCCGTTCCTGCCGGTAGGCATTGATCTGCCCGAGGCACGCTTTCTGGACGCCTTCTTGCTGTACTGCGCGCTGCAAGAAAGCCCGCAGTTCAACAGCCCGGAATGCAGCAGTTGCACGTCCAACTTCATGAGTGTGGTCAAAGAAGGTCGCCGCCCGGGCCTGCAATTGCAGCGCGACGGCGAGGCGGTCGACATGAAGGCATGGGCTGGTGAATTGCTGGAGCAGATCGCGCCATTGGCCGCGTTGCTGGATCAACGTCATGGTGGCGATGCGCACAGCAAAGCTCTGGACGAGCAATTGGCCAAAATCAAAGACGTGTCCCTGACCCCGTCGGCCAAAGTATTGGCCAGCATGGTTGAGCGCAAAGAAAGCTTTGCCCAATTCTCCATGCGCCAAAGCCAGGCTCACGCCGAGTATTTCCGCAGTGAAGCACTAAGCCCGGAAGACCAGGCGGCATTCGAAGAAAAAGTCCGCACATCACTGCTCGAGCAAACTGAAATTGAGCAGACTGAAGAAGGCGATTTCGACCTATTCGTGGCTTCCTACCAAGCCAGTATTTTGGCGATCAGTAACTAAGCCGGCGTGGCGGCCACAGGGGTTCCATCCGGGACGCTCTGTAGCCGCCGACAAGGCTTGCGTCGATCCAGCGCTTTACAGCGCCTTTTCAAAGATCTTGGAGTTGCGCTGGAAGTTATAAAGCGATGCTCGCGCCGCCGGTAAACGCTCGACGCTGCTCGGCTCGAAACCACGTTCGCGAAACCAGTGGGCCGTGCGCGTGGTTAATACGAACAGGGTTTTGAGGCCCTGTGCCCGCGCCCGTTGTTCGATGCGCTCAAGCAGTTCATCCCCCCGGCGACCATGTCGGTATTCCGGGTTCACCGCCAGGCACGCCAGTTCGCCCGCGTCCGAGTCGGCAATCTGATACAGCGCCGCGCAGGCGATGATCATGCCTTCGCGCTCAACCACGCTGAACTGCTCAATCTCACGCTCCAGCACTTCGCGCGAACGACGCACCAGAATCCCCTGCTCTTCCAGCGGGCTGATCAGGTCGAGCAAGCCACCGACGTCTTCAATCGCCGCTTCGCGGATCTTTTCGAATTGCTCCTGCGCAACCAGCGTGCCACCACCGTTGCGGGTGAACAGTTCGGTCAGCAATGCGCCGTCTTCGGCGTAGCTGACGATGTGGCTGCGGGCTACCCCGCCACGGCAGGCTTCCGCGGCGGCTTCCAGCAGTTCGGCCTGGTAATCGCTGCCCAGGCGCAGCATGTGTGCAGGCACTTGTTGCGGGCGCAGCTCACGCACCAGGTGACCGTCTTCGTCGAGCAAGCCCGGTTCGGCGCCGAACAACAGCAATTTGTCCGCACTCAAATCGATGGCCGCGCGCGTGGCCACGTCTTCGCAGGCTAAATTAAAAATCTCGCCGGTCGGCGAATACCCCAGGGGTGACAGCAGTACGATTGAGCGCTCGTCGAGCAGGCGATTAATGCCCTTGCGGTCCACCCGCCGCACTTCGCCGGTGTGGTGATAGTCCACGCCGTCAAGCACGCCAATCGGGCGCGCGGTCACCAAGTTGCCACTGGCCACCCGCAGCCGCGAGCCTTGCATTGGCGAGGAGGCCATGTCCATCGACAGGCGCGCTTCGATGGCAATGCGTAAATGGCCTACGGCGTCGATCACACATTCCAACGTCGGCGCATCCGTAATCCGCATGCCTTCGTGGTAATGCGGTGTCAGGCCGCGGGCTTGCAGGCGGTGTTCGATTTGCGGGCGCGAGCCGTGAACCAGCACCAGCCGCACGCCCAGGCTGTGCAGCAGCACCAGGTCGTGGACGATGTTGCCGAAATTGGGGTGTTCAACGCCATCGCCAGGCAGCATGACGACAAAGGTGCAATCGCGGTGGGCATTGATGTAAGGGGACGCGTGACGTAGCCAGTTAACGTAATCGGGCATAACCGAAGCCTGTAGAAAAGTGAGTCGCCTAAAAAGGGCTGAACAGCAAACGCACAACGGGCTGGTAGTTATCGTCGAAACAGTGGCGACACGCGTGCTCTCCTTGTGTACGGGTTGGGCCTGCGGCGATTTACTGCGCCGGGGTCAGGCAATAGTGTTCGATCAACTGACTCAGTAGACGCACGGTCGGCTGCAAACGTGACATTTCAAGGTGTTCACCCGGCTGATGCGCGCAGGTGATGTCACCGGGGCCCAGCACGATGGTTTCACAGCCAAGGCGCTGAAGATAAGGCGCTTCGGTGCCAAACGCTACCGCTTGCGCGCGATGCCCGGTAAGGCGCTCGGCCACCCGCACCAATTCGCAGTCTGCGTCTTGCTCGAACGGCGCAACACCCGCCGCAATCGGCGCGAAGTCAATGCTCACCTGATGCCGGTCGGCCAAAGGGTCAAGCTTGCTGCGGATAATCGCACGCAGGCTCTGCGGGTCCATCCCCGGCAAAGGTCGCAGGTCGAACTCCAGCGAGCACTGGCCGCAAATACGGTTGGGGTTGTCGCCGCCGTGAATACAGCCAAAGTTGAGGGTCGGCTGCGGCACGCTGAACTGCGGGTTGCGGTATTCGTGCAGCCATTGCTGGCGCAGACTTTTAAGCTCGGTGATTGCATCGTGCATGGCGTCCAGTGCGCTGTGGCCCAGGCTGGGGTCGGAGGAGTGGCCGCTGCGCCCCAAAATGTCGATGCGCTCCATCATCACGCCTTTGTGCAGGCGGATCGGCTTGAGCCCCGTCGGCTCGCCAATCACCGCCGCCCGGCCCAGTGGCCGCCCCGCTTCGGCCAGTGCGCGGGCGCCGGCCATCGAGGTTTCTTCGTCGCAAGTGGCCAAAATCAGCAAAGGCTGCTTGAACGGCTGGTCGAGCAACGGACGCACGGCTTCGATAATCAGCGCAAAGAAGCCTTTCATGTCGCAACTGCCCAAGCCAACCCAGCGGTTATCGACTTCGGTGAGCTTGAGGGGATCGGTCTGCCACAGGGCGTCATCGTATGGCACCGTGTCGCTGTGACCCGCCAGCACCAGACCGCCGGGGCCGCTTCCATAACTGGCGAGCAGGTTAAATTTGCCGGGGCTGACTGGCTGGATGTCGCACTTGAACCCCAAATCGCCCAGCCATGCCGCCAGTAAATCGATGACCGGGCGATTGCTCTGATCCAGATGAGCCTGGGTGCAACTGACGGACGGCGTGCTGATCAAGGCCGCAAATTGCTCTTTCATGGAAGGTATAGGCATGCGCTGACTTCCTGTTGGCGGGACGAGGCCCATCATAGAGCCATCTGCTTTGCAGAATAAACCCATGCGGGGCACCCGGGCGGCGAGTCCTGTACACTGCACGGCCTTGGCAGCCACACCTTTCCCCGGCTGCGCACCGTTCCTGGATTTTCCGGCCATGCAAAAAGAAACCGAAATCAAACTCCGCGTCAGCCGCGAAACCCTCGCCGCCTTGCGCGAGCACCCCTTGCTGAAAAAGCGCAACAAAAGTGGCTGGGAAAGCCGTGAGTTGCTCAATCAGTACTTCGACACCCCAGAGCGCGACCTGGCCAAGGCCAAGGTTGCCCTGCGCCTGCGCCGTGATGGCGAAGACGTCATTCAAACCCTCAAGACCCGCGGCGAAAGCGTTGCCGGGCTGTCGGTGCGCAATGAATACGACTGGCACTTGCCCAAAGCCAAACTCGACGTCAAAAAGCTCGACGGCGAATGCTGGCCCGAAGCGTTGGCCGAGCTGGACAAAAAGACCCTTAAACCGATTTTCACCACTGATTTCGTGCGCGAGCGCGCTGAAATCTCGTGGGGCCGCGGCAAAGCCAAAGTGGTGATCGAAGCCGCACTGGACTTGGGCCATGTGATTGCTGGCAAGCACAAAGAAGAAATCTGCGAACTGGAACTCGAACTGCGCGAAGGCGAGCCAGCTGCCCTGCTGGAACTGGCCGCCGAGCTGGCTGAAAAACTGGCGTTGATGCCGTGTGACATCAGCAAGGCTGAGCGCGGCTATCGCCTGTTCGATGCCAACAGCTACTCAGTCAACCTGCCAGCCCCTGAGCTGACACCCGAAACGCCACTGGACGACGCCTTTGCCGCCCTGGCCTGGCACTTGCTGGCCAGCAGCCAGCGTCTGGCCGAGCAATACCGTTTCAATGGCCACTGGCGTCTGCTGCAAGATTGGGTGCAACAGTTGATCGACCTGCGCGCCCTGGTCAGCAGCCTCGGCCAAGCCGCGCCACGCCAATCCACCAACGCGTTGCGCGCCTCCCTCGACGCACTGCTGGAAGACTGGCGCCCACTGGTGCAAATCGGTCAGGACGACGAAGACGTGCGCAAAGCCGCACCGGAGCAGTTCCTTGAAGAACTCGAAGACCCGCGCTGGGGCCAGTTCTCGCTCAACACGTCGCGCTGGTTGATGGACCGCAGCTGGACCGTGGACCGTGGCACCACCCGTGGCAATCGTCAGGGTGCTGCACAACTGAGCAGCTGGTTGCCGCGCTTGCTGTCGGATGAAGCCATCGCATTGCGTCTGAACCGCTACCAACAGCAGCCGGAAGACTTGGCCGAGCAACTGCCACGCATCGAGCGAATTCAGGCATGGCTGCGTCTGGCGCGTGGGGTGTTGGACATCGCCGAAGTTGACCGTCTGTACGGTGAGATGAACAAGTTGCAAGACTTGGCCAATCAACCCATCACAGAAGACGCTGAGGCCAACGATGCCTTGCTCGATGCCCGTAAGCACCAAGCCATCGCGGTCTACCAGAACCGCGCCTGGAAGACTTTGCTGCGCGGTTAAGGCTGCAACGTCGGGTTTTGTGAGCATGCCAAAGTTGGCGACGGCGACGTCCGAGGGCGAAGCCGTCGCCATGCCTTAAAACGCGGTATGGCCGGTAAAACACCTAGATCGACTTACGACGGCTGCGCCGCCGAACGTAGCCTGCGGCACCTGCTACGTGGGTGCCGCTGGTAGCGACTAGGGTTTTACTCCTGCCCCCGCCAGATCAAGCGCGTTGTGTCATAGCCCTGCTGCTGAGCCTTGCTGAGCAGTTCGTCGCGGGTTTGCTGGTCAATGGTCGGCTTGCGCGACAACAGCCACAGGTAGCGGCGATCGGGGTTGCCCACCAGCGCCGTGCTGTAGTTATCGCCCAGGTACAACACCCAGTAATCGCCCTTGGTCACGCCCGGCAATAGCGTCGACACCCAGTTATCAAACTCAACCCACAACTTGTCGGTCTTGCCCGGTACTTGTGGCGTCGCTGTGCCTTTGGCCTCCTCCCACTTGCCCTCTGCCGTGAGGCAACGGTTCAACACTGCCACGTTGCCATCGGGCTTGAGGGTGTAATGCGCTTGTGATTGCACACAGTTGCGCTGGAAGAACATCGGCAACCGTGCCTGCTCGTACCAGGTGCCCTGGTAACGCTTGAGATCAACGTTGTCGACCGTTTTGGGCGCCAGTGTGTCATTGCCAGAGCTGGCGCAACCGGCCAACACCAGCGAAGCGCCTAGACACGCTAAAAGACGTTTCATGGTGAACGCTCCTGCGATGGCTTATTTCAAGCCCTGGCCCGAGAACATCAACACTTTGTCACCGGCATATTGCACGCTGATAAAGCTGTTTTTATCGCCCCACGTGCAGCTCGACATGCCCAGCGCGCCAGAGCAATCGGTCGGGCTGCCCAGCAACTTTTCAACCTCGACCTTGGGCATGCCCGCCGACAGTTTTGAATAGTTTTCCTGGTTGACCTTGCTGCAAGCTGCCAGCAACACACAAAACGACAACAACGCCAAAGAACGCAACTTCATGGACAAGCTCCTGAACGGGAAAGTCGGCATCGCTGCCTCAATGAGAGCTTAGAAGAGAAAAGCGTGACGGGGTTCCCGAAGGGAGGGGGAGATTTGTTGAATGCAGATACGACGAGGGGATGGTGGCCCCCTGACGCTGCCAAAGGCTGCGAGGAGAATAGCGAAGGCATTTGAGAAAAGGGGGCCTTGGCCCCCCTTCGCAGCCGGCGCCAGCGACGGCGCGTTTGAGGCAGGGCTTACGCTTTGTGGTAAGCGGTGATGCGTGCCACTTCTTCTTTCGACCCCAGGAACACCGCTACACGCTGGTGCAGGCCTTCAGGCTGAATGTCGAGAATGCGCTGGTGGCCGTCAGTTGAAGCGCCGCCGGCCTGTTCAACCAGGAACGACATCGGGTTGGCTTCGTACATCAAACGCAATTTGCCCGGCTTGGACGGCTCGCGGCTGTCGCGCGGGTACATGAACAGACCGCCACGGGTCAGGATGCGGTGCACGTCAGCGACCATCGCGGCCACCCAGCGCATGTTGTAGTTCTTTTTCAGCGGGCCGTCTTCACCGGCCAGCAGCTCGCTGACGTAGCGCTGTACCGGGGCTTCCCAGTGACGCTGGTTGGACATGTTGATGGCGAATTCCTGCGTGCTTTCAGGAATGGTGATGTTTTCGTGGGTCAGCACGAAGCTGCCCATTTCGCGGTCCAGCGTGAAACCTTTAACGCCATCGCCCAAGGTCAGTACCAGCATGGTCTGAGGGCCATAGATGGCATAACCGGCAGCCACTTGGGTGGTGCCCGGTTGCAGGAAGGCTTTCTCGCCCAGGTCGCCGTTTTCAGCCAGGTGGCCTTCCGGGCAACGCAACACGGAGAAAATCGTGCCGACCGGCGCGTTGATGTCGATGTTGGACGAGCCGTCCAGCGGGTCGAATACCAACAGGTACGCGCCTTTAGGGTATTTGCCAGGGATCTGGTAGGCGTTGTCCATTTCTTCGGACGCCATGCCGGCCAGGTGACCGCCCCATTCGTTGGCTTCGAGCAGGATTTCGTTGGAAATCACGTCGAGTTTTTTCTGCACCTCACCTTGCACGTTTTCGGTGCCCATGCTGCCCAGAACACCACCCAGGGCGCCTTTGGACACGGCGTGGTTGATCTCTTTGCAAGCACGCGCCACCACTTCGATGAGGAAACGCAAATCAGCAGGCGTGTTGTTGCTGCGGGTCTGCTCGATCAAATAGCGACTCAGGGTAACGCGGGACATGTAAGGCTCCGAACAAGGGGGAGGGGGCAAAAAACCCGCGCAGTTTAACGCGTGTTGCCGTGCAAATCTTCTAATCAGACTGATAACCGGCCGGGCGGGTTCAGTTGAGGCGTAAAAACGGGCGCTGGCGCCCCGTAGCAGCGGGCGCCGCGTCCGATTGCGAAGCGATCGTAAATTCAGCGCCTGCGTTTAGCCAGACAAATACAAAGCGCTTTTATACAACGGCTACGCCTGCGGCGGCTGCTACGGGGCGGTTATAGCGCCTTCCAAATGTCTGTGGCGTATTCACGAATGGTGCGGTCTGAGGAGAACCAGCCCATGCGCGCCGTGTTGAGCACTGCGGTACGCCACCACGCGTCTTTGTCGTGCCACAGCTGTTCGACGCGCATTTGCGCCTCCCAATAGGCATCGAAGTCTGCGCACACCAAAAAACGGTCGTAATCAATCAGCGAGTCAATCAGACCGGTGTAGCGCGCCGGGTCATCGTAGGAAAACACGCCACCTCGTATGGCCTGTAACACATCATTGAGGCGGTGCGACGCCGCAATTTCAGCACTGGCGTTAAATTCGCCATTGCGCTTGCGTGCTTCGACTTGCTGCGCGCTAAGGCCGAAAATAAACATGTTTTCGGCCCCTACCCGCTCGTACATTTCAACGTTTGCGCCATCCATCGTGCCGATGGTCAACGCACCGTTAAGCCCGAACTTCATGTTGCTGGTGCCGGACGCTTCATAACCGGCGGTGGAGATTTGCTCAGACAAGTCGGCCGCCGGGATGATGTTTTCGGCCAGACTGACGTTGTAGTTGGGGATAAAGACCACTTTGAGCAACCCGCGCACGGTGGGGTCGTTGTTCACTGTGCGGGCGATGTCGTTGGTCAGTTTGATGATCAATTTGGCCTGTTGATAACTGGCCGCGGCCTTGCCCGCGAAAATTTTCACCCGTGGCACCCAGCGGTTGCCCGGCTCGGCCCGAATCGCCTGATACAGCGCCACGGTGTGCAGCAAATTGAGCAATTGGCGCTTGTACTCATGGATGCGCTTGACCTGCACATCGAACATGGCCTCAGGGTTGACCACGATGGCGAGGCGCTCGTAAATCAAAGCGGCCAGGGTGCATTTGCTTTGCAGCCGTTGCTCTGCGAACTGCTGGCGAAAGTCGGCGCGCTCGGCAAATGGCTCCAGTTCAATCAGGTTGTGCTCCGGATCGTCCTGAATCTGCGGGCCCAGGGCCTCAACCAGCATCGCCGTCAGTGGCGGGTTGGACTGATACAGCCAGCGGCGAAAGGTGACGCCGTTGGTTTTGTTGTTGATGCGATCGGGGTACAGCTTGTGCATTTCAGAGAACACAGTGCTACGCATCAGTTGCGTGTGCAGCCCCGACACGCCGTTGACGCTGTGGCAGCCCAGGAACGCTAGGTTGCCCATGCGTACGCGACGGCCGTTGTCTTCTTCGATCAAAGACACGGCGCGCAGCACATCAAAATCATGCACGCCCTTCTCGCGCAGCGAATCAATGTGCAACCCGTTGATCAGGTAGATGATTTGCATGTGGCGCGGCAGCAAACGCTCCATCAGTCCTACCGGCCAGGTTTCCAGCGCCTCTGGCAGCAAGGTGTGATTGGTGTACGCCAGGGTTTGCACCGTGACATCCCAGGCCACGCTCCACTCCATGTCGTGCTCGTCGACCAGAATACGCATCAGCTCGGCCACGGCGATGGAGGGGTGAGTGTCGTTGAGCTGGATGGCGACATGCTCACCTAGGCTGAGCAACGTGAAGCCTTGATCGAGGTGGCGGCGGATCAAGTCTTTTAAAGAGGCCGCCACAAAGAAGTATTCCTGACGCAGGCGCAACTCCTGGCCCGCCTCAGTGCTGTCGGCCGGGTACAGAACCCGCGAAATGCTTTCGGCGCGCACCACTTCGGCCACCGCGCCTAAATGATCGCCAGCGTTGAAGCGTTCGAGGTGCAATTCATGCACCGCCCTCGCCCGCCACAACCGCAAGGTGTTCACACTGGAACCGCGCCATCCCACGACGGGGGTGTCATAGGCAATGGCGCGTACGGTTTCGCCGGGCCACCAGATTTGCCGCGAGTGCCCTTGCTCGTCGATTTTGGTTTCGACCGCCCCGCCAAAACCGATGGGGTAGACCACTTCGGCGCGCTCGAACTCCCACGGGTTGCCAAAATCCAGCCAGTTCTCGGTTTGCTCCTGCTGCCAGCCATCGACAATGCTTTGGCGGAACAGCCCGTGCTCATAACGGATGCCATAACCGTGGGCCGCGACGCCCAAGGTTGCCATGCTTTCCATGAAACACGCCGCCAAACGCCCCAGCCCGCCATTGCCCAGCGCAGCGTCGGGTTCAAGCAGGCGGATCTGCTCAAGGTCGACACCCAGCTCGGTCAACGCTTCACGGGCGATGTCCAGCAGCCCGAGGTTGCTCAGGCTGTCGTAGAGCAACCGGCCGATCAAAAACTCCAGAGACAGGTAGTACACCCGCTTCTGACCCTTGCGATAAATCTGCCGCGTGTGGTCCATCCAGTGCTCGACCATGTGGTCGCGGGCGGCCAGCGCAATGGCTTCAAACCAGTCGTGGTCAAACGCGTGTTCAGGGTCCTTACCCACCGCGTACGTCAGTTTAGCCAGTACAGCAGCACGAAATGCCGCCACTTGTGCATCACAAACAAGCGGTTCCTGGGACATCGATACAACCTCAAGCGAGATGGAGCGATTTGGAGAACGAATGGAGTCAGCCTAGACGTTCTGACAAAAGGCGGCGGCTCAGGTTCGAGGTTTTTGCAGGTTTTTATGGCGCCCGCAGCGCGCAAACACGCCCCGAAAAGAGGCAGAACCCCCTGGCGAGCAAAAAACCGGCAAATGGTTGTTCAAATATTCATCAACCCCGGTATGATCGCGCGCCCTGTTACACGCTGGAATATAAGCCTGATGAAGTCCAACCTGATCGCCGCCGCGGAAATCGACCGTCTCGATACGTGGGCCAAATACACCGCGCCCATGTGCGGCTCCTGCATTTCCAGCTGCTGCACCCTGCCGGTTGAGGTCAAGGTCAAAGACTTGATCCGCATCGGTCTGGTTGATGAGTTCGAACTCGGCGATCCGCCGAAGAACATCGCCAAGCGCCTGCAAAAAGAAGGGATTGTGGAACGTTTCAACCAGAAGTCGGGCATCTTCACGTTGCAGCGCATGAGCAACAACGATTGCCTGTACCTGGACCGCAAGTCGCGCATGTGCACCATCTACGACAAGCGCCCGGACACGTGCCGCAACCACCCGCGCATCGGTCCGCGTCCGGGGTACTGCGCGTATATTCCAAAGGCTGTCGAGCGCAAAAACAGCAGCGTTAAATTAATGGATTTTTGATTCAGTACAGACCCTCACCCCAACCCTCTCCCATAGGGAGAGGGCGCTCTACCGAGCCGTATGCACAATCACTGACAACCTGAAATAACGCCCTCACCCAGAGAGACAGGTGGTTCTACCGAGCTGCTTGCGCAATCACTGACAACCTCAACTACTTGAAACACCACGCATCGGCTCCCTCTCCCTTGGGAGAGGGCTGGGGTGAGGGGCTGCCTGCTGCAAACACAAATCCCGGACATAAAAAAACGCCCCCGACCGCAAGGTCGGGGGCGTTTTTGTAACCGCTAACTAAGTGACTTAGTTTTTGGCTTTTTTAGCAGCGCGGGTGCGCTCGCCTTCGTCCAGGATCTTCTTACGAAGACGGATGGACTTAGGCGTCACTTCACACAGCTCGTCGTCCTGGATGAATTCCAGAGCCTGTTCCAGAGTGAAGCGAACAGGTGGAACCAGAGCGATGGTTTCGTCTTTACCCGAAGCACGCATGTTGTCGAGCTTCTTGCCCTTGGTAGGGTTAACGCCCATGTCGGTGTCACGGCTGTTCAGACCAACGATCTGACCGTTGTAGATCTCTTGACCGTGCTCAACGAACAGCTTGCCACGCGCCTGGAGGGTTTCCAGGGAGTAGGTCAGCGCCTTGCCCGTTTCAACCGATACCAGAACACCGTTCTGACGGCCGGACATGTGGCCCGACTTCATGGTGTCGTAGCGATCGAAGATCGAGGTCAGGATGCCAGCACCGTTGGTCAGGGTCAGGAACTGGTTACGGAAACCGATCAGACCACGAGCAGGGATGTTGTATTCCAGACGCACACGGCCTTTGCCATCCGGCACCATGTTGGTCAGGTCGCCTTTACGCAGACCCATCTCTTCCATCACCTTGCCCTGAGATTCTTCAGGCAGGTCGATGGTGACGTTTTCGAACGGTTCGTGCTTAACGCCGTCAACCAGGCGGATGATCACTTCTGGACGACCAACGCCCATTTCGAAGCCTTCACGACGCATGGTTTCGATCAGTACGGACAAGTGCAGCTCGCCACGGCCCGATACTTTGAACTTGTCAGCCGAGTCGCCTTCTTCAACGCGCAGTGCAACGTTGTACAGCAGCTCTTTGTCCAGACGTTCCTTGATGTTACGGGACGTCACGAACTTGCCTTCTTTACCGCAGAAAGGCGAGTCGTTTACCTGGAAGGTCATGGAAACGGTTGGCTCGTCAACGGTCAACGGCTTCATCGCTTCAACGTTCAGCGGATCACACAGGGTGTCGGAGATGAACAGCGAATCCATACCGCTGATGCACACGATGTCGCCTGCCGAAGCTTCTTCAACGTCTACACGGTGCAGACCGTGGTGACCCATCAGTTTCAGGATACGACCGTTGCGGCGCTTGCCGTCAGCGTCGATGGCAACAACCGGGGTGTTCGGCTTGACGCGACCACGAGCGATACGGCCAACGCCGATAATGCCCAGGAAGCTGTTGTAGTCCAGTGCCGAGATTTGCATCTGGAACGGACCATCACGGTCAACTTGTGGTGCTGGTACGTTGTCGACGATCGACTGGTACAGCGGGGTCATGTCTTCAGCCATGTCGGTGTGGTCAAGACCAGCAATACCGTTCAGGGCAGAGGCGTAAACCACTTTGAAGTCCAGCTGTTCTTCGGTAGCACCCAGGTTGTCGAACAGGTCGAAGATCTGATCCAGAACCCAGTCCGGACGCGCGCCTGGACGGTCAACCTTGTTGATTACCACGATTGGACGCAGGCCGGCTTCGAACGCCTTCTTGGTCACGAAACGGGTTTGCGGCATAGGGCCGTCTTGAGCGTCAACCAGCAGCAGAACGGAGTCAACCATCGACATTACGCGTTCTACTTCACCGCCGAAGTCGGCGTGGCCCGGGGTGTCCACGATGTTGATGTGGTAGCCGTTCCAGTTGATCGCGGTGTTCTTGGCAAGAATGGTAATGCCGCGCTCTTTTTCCTGGTCGTTGGAGTCCATCACGCGCTCGTCGTTGAGCTCGTTGCGCTCCAGAGTGCCGGATTGACGCAAGAGTTTGTCTACCAGGGTGGTTTTACCGTGGTCAACGTGAGCAATGATGGCGATGTTACGTAGATTTTCGATCACTTGTGTATCTCGATCAGAGGATTCGGTGTGCTGACTGAGTCCAGGCAGCGATTAACAGTAGAGTCCGTGCAAACCATTACAGCTTGACGGCGGCGTCGGGGGGCCGGTGACGCAGGCCACAGGCATACAGCCCCGGGCTCTTAGCTCGGTCGATAAACGCGCACATTGGCATGTCCCTCACTGAGCAAATGGTGAGCATGCAGGCGACTCATCACGCCTTTGTCGCAATACAACAGGTACTGACGGGTATCATCCAGTTCCTTGAAGCGGCTGTTCAAAGCATAGAACGGCAACGCTTGTACTTCGATGCCAGCCAGTTCCAGCGGTCGATCTTCCTGGTCATCCGGGTGACGGATGTCGATGACGATCTGGCCCGCCAGCACGTCGCTGACTTCTTCGACTTGCAAGTCCTGGCCCAATTCATCGATCACCCGATCAATCGGCACCAGTTTGGCCCGCTCAAGCGCACGCTCAAGCACGGCCATATCAAACTGTTGTTCTTCATACTCCACGCGGTTGCGCTTGGCGTGGGTCTTGGGGTTGACCGAAATCACCCCGCAATATTCAGGCATATGCTTGGCAAAATCGGCCGTACCGATTTCAACCGCCTGATCAATGATGTCTTGCTTGTGGCTGACGATCAGCGGACGCAACACCAATTTGTCTGTAGCCGAGTCGATCAGCGACAAGTTGGGCAGTGTCTGGCTCGAAACCTGAGAAATCGCTTCTCCGGTGACCAACACCTCGATGTCGAGTCGCTCAGCAATACGGGTAGCAGCGCGCAACATCATACGCTTCAAAATGACGCCCATATGACTGTTATCGACTTTGCCGAGAATTTCGCCCAAAACTTCTTCGAACGGAACACTGACAAACAGCACGCGCTGGGAGCTGCCGTACTTCTTCCATATATAGTGCGCGACTTCCATCACGCCCAATTCATGGGCGCGCCCGCCCAGATTGAAGAAGCAGAAGTGGCTCATCAAGCCGCGACGCATGACCTGGTAAGCCGCCACGGTAGAGTCGAAACCACCGGACATCAGCACCAGGGTCTGCTCAAGCGCACCCAACGGGAAGCCGCCAATACTGTCGTGCTGGCTGTGAATCACAAACAACCGTTGGTCGCGAATTTCGATTCGGACTTCGATTTCCGGGTTTTTCAGCGAGATTCCGGCCGCACCGCACTCGCGACGCAGCTTGCTGCCCACGTATTTCTCGATTTCCATCGAGGTAAATGGGTGCTTGCCAGCGCGTTTGCAACGCACCGAAAAAACCTTGCCGGCCAGCGACTCGCCAAAGTGCAATTTGCACTTTTCTACCACGTCGTCGAAGTCGCCCAACGGGTACTCATCCACCTGAAGAAAATGCGCAATGCCTGGCATGCAGCTCAGGCGCGCAGTCATTTCTTTCAAGGCTTTGGGGTCGCTCACGCGCGTTTGCAGCTCGATGTTGTCCCACACACCCGTCACCACCACAGCCGGGTCCAGATCGCGGAGCACGGCACGGATGTTTTTGGCCAATTGACGGACAAAACGCATCCGAACCGGACGGCTCTTGATAGTGATTTCGGGGAAGACTTTAACGATTAGTTTCATGAAAACAGCGCGCGAGCAGCCTGCCAAAAAAGGGGGGCGCGGATTATAGCGGAAATTGCTCAAGGTTTAACCAGTTATCGTACAAACGGTTTTGCGCGCACCAAAATAGAGCAAAACCACGGTTTTTCGCTTCATTTGAGTGCGATAACGGGCGCTAATCGGTAGGCTGCACCGCTTACCGGCTTGAGTTTGGCGCATTACACCCAACTCGGGGCACTGGCATGCAATTTGCTCCCTTGTGAGGCAGGTTGCCTTGGCAGAGTATTCGCGCCGGCATCAAGCACATTACTAAGGGCGCACCACTACTACCCGCCCGAAGCCACCCCGGAGGACATATGTCGAAGTCGGTTCAACTCATCAAAGATCATGACGTCAAGTGGATTGATCTGCGCTTCACGGACACCAAAGGTACTCAACACCACGTGACCATGCCGGCTCGTGATGCGCTGGATGAAAACTTCTTCACCGACGGCAAAATGTTCGACGGCTCCTCCATTGCGGGCTGGAAAGGTATCGAAGCGTCCGACATGATCCTGCTGCCAGACGACAGCACGGCCGTTCTGGACCCGTTCACCGAACAGCCAACGCTGATCCTGGTGTGCGACATCATCGAGCCTTCGACCATGCAAGGCTATGACCGCGACCCGCGCGCTATCGCCAACCGTGCCGAGGAATACCTGAAGTCCACCGGTATCGGTGACACCGTGTTCGTGGGCCCGGAGCCTGAGTTCTTCATCTTCGACGAAGTGAAGTTCAAGTCCGACATTTCCGGTTCCATGTTCAAGATCTACTCCGAACAAGGTTCGTGGATGTCCGACCAGGACGTAGAAGGCGGCAACCGTGGCCACCGTCCAGGCATCAAAGGCGGCTACTTCCCGGTGCCACCGTTCGACCATGACCACGAAATCCGTACCTCCATGTGCAACGCCATGGAAGAAATGGGTCTGGTTATCGAAGTTCACCACCACGAAGTGGCAACCGCAGGCCAGAACGAAATCGGCGTGCAGTTCAACACCCTGGTGAAGAAGGCTGACGAAGTTCAGACCCTCAAATACTGCGTACACAACGTGGCTGACGCCTACGGCCGTACCGCGACCTTCATGCCCAAGCCTCTGTACGGCGACAACGGCTCGGGTATGCACGTCCACATGTCCATCTCCAAAGATGGCAAAAACACCTTCGCAGGCGAAGGTTATGCCGGCCTGTCCGACACCGCCCTGTACTTCATCGGCGGCATCATCAAGCACGGTAAAGCACTGAACGGCTTCACCAACCCGGCTACCAACTCCTACAAGCGTCTGGTGCCAGGTTTCGAAGCGCCGGTCATGCTGGCCTACTCAGCCCGCAACCGCTCTGCCTCGATCCGCATCCCTTACGTGTCCAGCCCTAAAGCTCGCCGTATCGAAGCGCGTTTCCCGGACCCGGCTGCCAACCCGTACCTGTGCTTCGCAGCCCTGATGATGGCTGGCCTGGACGGCATCCAGAACAAGATCCACCCGGGCGACGCCGCTGACAAAAACTTGTACGACCTGCCGCCTGAAGAGGCCAAAGAGATCCCGCAAGTGTGTGGCAGCCTGAAAGAAGCCCTGGAAGAGCTGGACAAAGGTCGTGCGTTCCTGACCAAAGGCGGCGTTTTCAGCGACGATTTCATCGACGCCTACATCGCTCTGAAAAGCGAAGAAGAAATCAAAGTGCGCACCTTCGTGCACCCTCTGGAATACGAGCTGTACTACAGCTGCTGATCCCGTCACACCGGTGATCGCCGCGTGATGTAAAAAACCTCCTTCGGGAGGTTTTTTTATGCCCGCGGTCTTACGCACATCCCATCCTTTACTCGCACGCCATATTGCTTCGACTGACAGCCATTGCATGCCTCCCTGCGTAGTTTGAGCGCCTCATACGCGTTTAATCACCTCAGGACTCGCCCATGCTGCCAGCACGCCTTATCAAGCCCTTATTCTTCGCCACCCTCTGTACGAGCCTGCTGGGCTGTACGCATGGCCCCCAGGAAGTCCAGACCGAACAACTGCTCAAAACCAGCCACTCCTGGGATGGCACAGCCTATGAGACCTACCCCGGTACAACCCCAGAACTCACGGTCCTGAAAATAACCATTCCCGCCAACACCACGCTCAAGTGGCATACCCACCCCATGCCCAACGTGGCGTATGTGCTCAGCGGCGAGTTAATGGTTGAAACCCGCAGCGGCCATCAAACCCGGCTTAAACCCGGAGAAGTACTGCCCGAACTGGTGAATATTCCACACCGTGGTACGAGCGGTAACAGCCCCGTGGAACTGATTGTTTTCTATGCAGGCGCTCCCGGCTTACCCCTCTCGAAACCCGACTGATCTCACCCTCCGCGGCCATCCGCCCCTGCTGATGTCAAAACGTGAACAACACATGACTGGCCGACAGCGGGATGTGGCCGTTGCCGTCACGGATGGGCAAGCCGCCCCCGGCCATACAGTGATCAACATCAAGCCAACGACCTTCTGCCCCATGAACATGCAGCCGAGACTGAAACCTTTCACTTGATTTGCACTATATTGGTGCAATAGAAACATCACCGCCCACCTCGCCAGCCCAATTTGGTTCAAAACGACTCACTCCGTGAGCATCTACACCCTGTTGATGAGCTGTAACGTCTTATTTCAGGCGATTAGCGCTTCTTTTCAGAGCCTTGGTTTGGTTTTTGCATTTTCCTTGTCTCAGCGTGTAACCCACGCACGTAATCCGGGATCGGCCCATGACCATCAGTGATGCCTTGCACCGACTGCTACTCGACAATCTGACCACCGCAACCCTGTTGCTCAATGCCGACTTGCGCCTTGAGTACATGAACCCGGCGGCAGAGATGCTATTGGCCATCAGCGGTCAACGCAGCCACGGGCAATTCATCAGCGAATTGTTTACCGAGTCCACTGAAGCCCTGCATTCATTACGTCAAGCCGTTGAGCAAGCGCACCCTTTCACCAAGCGTGAAGCCATGCTGACCTCGCTCACGGGGCAAACCTTGACCGTGGATTACGCCGTGACACCGATCTTGAGTGCCGGCACGACCTTGCTGCTGCTCGAAGTACACCCCCGCGATCGCCTGCTGCGCATCACTAAAGAAGAAGCCCAGCTGTCCAAGCAAGAGACCAGCAAAATGCTGGTGCGCGGCCTGGCTCACGAAATCAAGAACCCCTTGGGCGGCATTCGTGGCGCGGCCCAACTCTTGGCCCGTCAACTGCCCGACGAAGGCTTGCGCGACTACACCAACGTCATCATCGAAGAGGCTGACCGCCTGCGTAACCTGGTGGACCGCATGCTGGGATCCAACAAATTGCCTTCGCTGGCCATGACCAACGTGCATGAAGTGCTGGAGCGCGTGTGCAATCTGGTCGAAGCCGAGACACAGGGCGGCATCACCCTGGTGCGCGATTACGATCCCAGCCTGCCCGACCTGCTGATCGACCGCGAACAGATGATTCAGGCTGTGCTCAATATCGTGCGCAATGCGATGCAGGCCATTGGCGGCCAAAACGAACTGCGGCTGGGGCGCATCAGCCTGCGCACGCGGGCCATGCGTCAGTTCACCATTGGCCACATCCGCCATCGCCTGGTGACCAAAATCGAAATCATCGACAACGGGCCGGGCATCCCGGCCGAGCTGCAAGACACCCTCTTCTTCCCTATGGTCAGCGGCCGCCCCGACGGTACCGGGCTGGGCCTGGCCATCACCCAGAACATCATCAGTCAGCACCAGGGGTTGATCGAGTGTGAAAGCCACCCTGGCCACACGCTCTTTTCGATCTTTCTGCCACTGGAACAAGGAGCCGCATCGACATGAGCCGAAGTGAAACCGTGTGGATCGTCGACGACGACCGTTCAATCCGCTGGGTCCTGGAAAAAGCCTTGCAGCAGGAAGGCATGACCACACAAAGCTTCGACAGCGCCGATGGGGTGATGAGTCGTCTGGCTCGCCAGCAACCCGACGTGATCATTTCCGACATCCGCATGCCCGGTGCCAGCGGCCTGGACTTGCTGGCCAAGATCCGCGAACAGCACCCGCGCTTGCCGGTGATCATCATGACGGCGCACTCCGATCTGGACAGCGCCGTGGCGTCCTATCAGGGCGGCGCATTTGAATACCTGCCCAAGCCATTTGACGTTGATGAAGCCGTGTCGCTGGTCAAGCGCGCCAACCAGCACGCCCAAGAGCAACAAGGCTTAGCCGTGGCGCCCACGCTGGCACGCACCCCGGAGATCATTGGCGAAGCCCCCGCGATGCAAGAAGTGTTTCGCGCCATTGGCCGCTTGAGCCATTCCAACATCACCGTACTGATCAACGGCGAGTCGGGCACCGGTAAAGAGCTGGTTGCCCATGCGCTGCATCGCCACAGCCCGCGTGCTGCCTCGCCGTTTATTGCGTTGAATATGGCGGCCATTCCTAAAGACCTGATGGAGTCCGAGCTGTTCGGCCACGAGAAAGGCGCGTTTACCGGTGCTGCCAACTTACGCCGCGGGCGCTTTGAGCAGGCTGACGGCGGGACCTTGTTTCTGGATGAAATCGGCGACATGCCTGCCGACACACAAACCCGACTGCTGCGGGTTCTGGCTGATGGCGAGTTCTATCGCGTGGGCGGGCACATTCCGGTCAAGGTCGACGTGCGCATCATTGCGGCCACGCATCAGAATCTCGAAACACTGGTGCAGGCAGGCAAGTTTCGTGAAGACTTGTTTCACCGCCTGAACGTGATCCGCATCCATATACCGCGCCTGTCGGATCGACGCGAAGACATCCCGACGCTGGCCCGCCACTTTCTCAGCAGCGCGGCGCAAGAGCTGTCGGTGGAGCCAAAACTGCTGAAGACCGAGACCGAGCAATACCTGAAAAACCTGCCGTGGCCGGGCAACGTGCGCCAACTCGAAAACACCTGCCGCTGGATCACCGTGATGGCATCCGGACGCGAAGTGCATATCAGCGATTTGCCGCCCGAATTGCTCAACCTCCAGCAAGACGCATCTCCCGTGACCAACTGGGAACACGCACTGCGTCAGTGGGCCGATCAAGCGTTAGCCCGTGGTCAATCCAACCTGCTGGACAGTGCGGTGCCAACATTTGAACGCATCATGATCGAGACTGCCCTCAAACACACCGCGGGCCGCCGTCGCGATGCCGCCGTGTTGCTGGGCTGGGGCCGCAACACCCTGACCCGCAAGATCAAAGAACTGGGCATGAAGATCGACGGCGACGAGGAGGATGCTGACGAAGCTTAAGGCAGATCAAAAGCCCCTCACCCCAGCCCTCTCCCTGCGGGAGAGGGCTGGGGTGAGGGCGTTTTTGAACACGGCTGCACCATTAACGCGCACAGCTCTGGCTCAAGGGTTCCAGCCGCAGCCGCCCCTCAAACCTGCTCCACAGACAAAAAGCCCCGGAATCCGGGGCTTTGCATTTGCATAAGACATTTTCGACAAAAAATCTAAAACTGGCACGCGCCCTGCAATAACCCTGACAACGCTTTAGGGGACCTTGGTACAGGCAGGCCAGGACTCCCCACTTTTACACCCGCAGCCTTGATGCCCCGCGCATCAACGCGCAGCCGTTTTGGGGAACCCGGTACAGGCAGGCCGGCATTCCCTCTTTTATTACTCGCGCAGGTTCACCTGCAACCGCCAGCGGCCATCCTGTGGCGCTCCGGCCCAGTCGCCTTGCAGAGCACGGGCCGCCACCAACGTCAGCAGCAACCCCCCATCGGTGCGCTGCACCCGCCAATTCACATCTTTGCCATTGAGCTTGAACTGACCGTTCTGCGCCTTACCCTGCGCATCGAACAGCAAGCCGACTGTGCCATCGACCATTTCACCGTGCAGTTTGGGCTCATCGCTGAACCACACCACCAACGCCCCCGGCAAGACCTCAACCTGCTGCAACTGCACAGGCTCAGGCGTCGTCAGCCGGCCGATCATCATCCCGACCATAAACCCCACAATCGCCAAAGAACCTAAAACACGCGGCCAGAGTTTAGGTCGCGGGTCCTCTTCGGGAGTAGAATCCTCGCCATCTTTAAGTTCGGAGCCGTGCATGTTTCACGTCATCCTTTTTCAACCAGAAATTCCGCCGAATACCGGCAACATTATCAGGCTGTGCGCCAACAGCGGCTGCCACCTGCATTTGATTGAACCCATCGGCTTTGAACTCGACGACAAGCGCTTGCGCCGCGCCGGGCTCGATTACCACGAGTATGCGCCACTCAAGCGTCACGCCGACCTAGCCAGTTGCCTTGAACACCTGGGGCATCCGCGCTTGTTTGCGTTTACCACCAAAGGTTCGAAGCCATTCCATGACGCGCAGTTTGCCGAAGGTGATGCTTTTATCTTCGGCCCTGAGAGTCGTGGCTTGCCGCCCGAGGTGCTGGATGCGCTGGACGGCGAACACCGCCTGCGCTTGCCAATGCGCGAAGGCTGCCGCAGCCTGAACCTGTCCAACACTGTGGCTGTCGCCGTGTACGAAGCCTGGCGCCAGTTAGGCTTCAAGTAACCACCCAGCTCCAACGCCCAATAAAAAAGCGCCTTACGGCGCTTTTTCAATCCAGCAGCGGCTGTTTATTGAACAGTCGGCGTGCCTTCTTCTTGCATGCGTTGCAGCTCTTGCGCGTACAGGGCATCGAAGTTCACCGGGGACAGCATCAGCGCCGGGAACGAGCCACGGGTGACCAGGCTGTCCAGGGTTTCGCGTGCGTACGGGAACAGGATGTTGGGGCAGAACGCGCCCAGCGTGTGGTTCATCGAACCCGCATCCAGGTTTTTGATCAGGAAGATGCCAGCCTGTTGCACTTCAGCGATGAACGCCACTTCGTCAGCATTCTTGACCGTGACCGACAAGGTCAGGACCACTTCGTGGAAATCACCTTCGAGCGGCTTCTGACGCGTGTTCAAGTCCAGAGCCACGGTCGGCTCCCACTGCTGACGGAAGATTGCCGGGCTTTTCGGCGCTTCGAACGACAGGTCACGCACATAGATACGCTGCAACGAGAATTGTGGAGAAGTATCGTCTTCAGTCGCAGCGGTATTCTGTTGGTCAGTCATCACAGATCCTTGTTGATCTTGGGGCTTATAGAGAATGAGAGTCAGACGTTCAGCAGCGCATCCAATTTACCGGCGCGCTCCAAAGCAAACAGGTCATCGCATCCACCAACATGCTGGTCGCCGATCCAGATTTGCGGCACCGAGGTGCGACCCGCTTTCTGGGCCATCTCGGCACGCGCCTGAGGCTTGCCGTCGACTTTGATTTCTTCAAAGGCAACGCCCTTCTTCTCAAGCAAGGCCTTGGCCCGCATGCAGTAAGGGCAATAGTCGCTGGAGTAAACGATGACCTTGGACATAGTTACTTCACCACAGGCAGGTTATCGGCGCGCCAGCTGGCGATACCACCGGACAGCTTGGCGGCGTTGTAGCCGGCCTTGAGCAATTCACGGGCGTGGGAGCCAGAATGCTGGCCCTGGGCATCGACCAGAATGATGGTTTTGCCCTTGTGCTTGTCCAGCTCGGCAATGCGCGCCATCAGCTTGTCTTGCGGGATGTTCAATGCACCCACGATGTGGCCGGCGGCAAAATCCTTGGCCGGACGAATATCAATCACCACACCTTCGTCGCGGTTAACCAGACCGGTCAACTCGCCGGTGCTGATGCTACGTCCGCCACGGCTCATTTCGTGGGCAATCAACAACGCCAGCAGGATGACAAACGCGCCCACCAACAGGTAGTGAGAAGTGGCAAATGCAATCAGGTGATCAACCATCAGAAGGTTCCAGGGTCGTAAAATGTGGGCCAGTATACACAGCCGCCTTGGTCGGCCAAACCCCGCCCGGCGGTGACGCCACATGAACTTCGCTTTAAACTGCCCGTCTTCTGCATACCTCCTTTTTAAACCAGCCACGAGTGGGATCTATGACTACCACGCCTAAACCTTTGGTCCTGATCATCCTGGATGGCTTCGGTCACAGTGAAAGCCACGACTACAACGCCGTTTATTCAGCCAAGAAACCGGTGCTCGATCGCCTTTGTGCAAGCATGCCCAATGGCCTGATCTCAGGTTCGGGCATGGATGTCGGCCTGCCGGACGGGCAAATGGGCAACTCCGAGGTCGGCCACATGAACCTGGGCGCTGGCCGCGTGGTGTATCAAGACTTCACCCGTGTTACCAAGTCGATCCGCGACGGCGAGTTTTTCGAAAACCCGACCCTTTGCGCCGCCGTCGACAAAGCCGTCGCCAATGGCAAGGCCGTGCATATTCTGGGCCTGCTGTCTGAGGGTGGCGT
The DNA here is from genome assembly GCF_016812185.1 of Pseudomonas weihenstephanensis. Classification (NCBI taxonomy): domain Bacteria; kingdom Pseudomonadati; phylum Pseudomonadota; class Gammaproteobacteria; order Pseudomonadales; family Pseudomonadaceae; genus Pseudomonas; species Pseudomonas weihenstephanensis. Next base: position 414,235 of record NZ_JAAEBV010000004.1, read on the forward strand.
TCACAGCCATCAAGACCACCTCGTGGCAATGGCCGAGCTGGCGTACAAACGTGGCGCCGAAAAAATCTACCTGCACGCCTTCCTCGATGGCCGTGACACACCGCCTAAAAGCGCCGCGTCCTCTATAGAGCTATTGGACGAAGCCTTCAAAGACCTCGGCAAAGGCCGCATCGCCAGCCTGATCGGTCGCTATTTCGCCATGGACCGCGACAACCGTTGGGACCGTGTCGAGCAAGCCTACAACCTGATCGTTGACGGCAAAGGCGAGTTCAACGCCGCCACCGCGCAAGAAGGTCTTGAAGCCGCTTATGCCCGTGGCGAAAGCGACGAGTTTGTCAAAGCCACCACCCTGGGCGAGCCGGTCAAGGTCGAAGACGGCGACGCGGTGGTGTTCATGAACTTCCGCGCCGACCGCGCCCGCGAGCTGAGCCGCGTGTTCGTCGAGGACGACTTCAAAGCATTCCCACGTGTGCGCCAGCCAAAACTGGCCGGTTTCGTGATGCTGACTCAATACGCCGCCAGCATCCCGGCACCCAGCGCGTTTGCGCCGGGCAGCCTGGAAAACGTGCTGGGCGATTACCTGGCCAAAAACGGTAAAACCCAACTGCGGATTGCCGAAACCGAGAAATACGCCCACGTCACTTTCTTCTTTTCCGGTGGGCGCGAAGAACCGTTCCCCGGCGAAGAACGCATTCTGATCCCGTCGCCTAAAGTCGCCACCTACGACTTGCAGCCAGAAATGAGCGCGCCCGAAGTCACCGACAAAATTGTCGATGCCATCGAACATCAACGGTATGACGTAATCGTGGTCAACTACGCCAACGGCGACATGGTCGGCCACAGCGGCGTGTTTGATGCAGCGGTCAAAGCGGTTGAGTGCCTGGACGCCTGCGTGGGCCGTATCGTTGAAGCGCTGGAAAAAGTCGGCGGCGAAGCCCTGATCACAGCCGACCATGGCAACGTCGAACAGATGGAAGACGAGTCCACCGGCCAGGCGCACACCGCTCACACCTGCGAGCCGGTGCCGTTTATTTATGTCGGCAAGCGCAAGTTCAAGGTTCGCGACGGCGGTGTACTGGCCGACGTGGCCCCCACCATGCTCAAACTGCTGGGTATGGAAAAACCAGCAGAAATGACCGGCACCTCTATTTTGGTGGACTAATGTAAACCTTGTGATCGCTGCCACAGGCGACGAAAAAGGCTGCCCGCCCGCCACCTCATTGCGTGGGTTTTGAGAAGACGGGCGGCTGCGCTGCCCTTCGCAGCCTGCGCCAGCGACTATTTCATCTCACGGATTTCTCATACTCAACGAGGGCGGGCATACTAGGCCGTCCCATTCCCCAGGTGTCGCCCGCCCCATGCTCCGCGCCCTTATAGCCCTGACTCTCACGTGCCTGCTGCAACCGGCCTTTGCCGATGAGCGCGCGCAAACCCAACAACAGCTCGACGCCACGCGCCAGGATATCGGCGAGCTGAAAAAGCTCCTCGGCAAACTCCAGGCAGAAAAGTCCAGCGTGCAAAAAGACCTGCGCGGCACCGAGACCGAAATCGGCAAGCTGGAAAAACAGGTGGAGGAACTGCAAAAAGAACTAAAAAAGAGTGAAGGCGAGCTGCTGCGCCTTGATAGTGAGAAAAAAAAACTCAACAGCGCAAAAGTTGAACAGCAACGCCTGATCGCCATTCAGGCCCGTGCCGCGTATCAAGGCGGTCGTCAGGAATACCTGAAAATGCTGCTCAACCAACAAAACCCAGAAAAGTTCGCCCGCACCCTCACCTATTACGACTACCTGAGCCAGGCCCGCCTGGAGCAGCTCAAGGGGTTCAATGAAACCCTGCGCCAACTGGCCAACGTTGAAGCGGATATCAACCTGCAACAGGCCCAGTTGCTGACGCAAAAAAGCAGCCTGGACAGCCAGCGCGCCGAACTCGACAAAGTGAAGGCTGAACGTCAGCAAGTGCTGGCCAAGCTCAGTACCGACGTCAAAGACCGCGACCAAAAATTGCAGGCCCGCGAGCAGGATCAGGCCGATCTGGCTAAAGTCCTCAAGACCATTGAAGAGACACTGGCACGCCAGGCTCGCGAAGCCGAAGCCGCGCGCCAAAAAGCCCTGCTCGCTCAACAAGAAGCCGAGCGCAAACGCCAACGCGAGGCTGAATCGGTTGTGACCGACGCCCCGCGTAAACCCGTCAAATCCACACCCGGCGCATTGGTTTCAAGCGCCGGCGTTTCATACGGCGGGCCTTTTTCTCAGGCGCGGGGAAAACTTCCTTGGCCAGTTGATGGTCGACTGCTTGCACGCTTTGGTGAAACCCGCGGCGATGATGCCCGTACCAAGTGGGACGGGGTCATGATCAGTGCGGGAGCAGGCACCCAAGTGCACGCCGTACACGGCGGTCGCGTAGTGTTTGCCGACTGGCTGCGCGGCGCTGGCCAACTGGTGATTCTGGACCACGGCAACGGCTACCTGAGCTTGTATGGCCACAACCAGACACTGCTCAAGTCTGCCGGCGACATTGTTAAAGCCGGGGAAGTGATTTCCACCGTGGGCAACAGCGGTGGCCAAGCCACTGCGGCGCTGTATTTTGCTATTCGTCAGCAGGGCCGCCCCAGCGACCCTGCACAATGGTGCCGTGCTCAAGGATGAGCCCATCACCTTTAATACGTAGGAGTTCGTTCAACATGCCGCATTTGTCCCGCCTCAACTCGCTGGCCCTGACGATCGCCCTGGTGATTGCCGCGCCTTTGGCACTGGCCGCCGGGCAAGCCGCCCAGCCAGTCGCCGCAGCCAGCGCCAAGGCCCCGCTGCCACTGGATGAGCTGCGCACCTTCGCCGAGGTCATGGACCGAATCAAAGCGGCGTATGTTGAACCGGTCGACGACAAAACCCTGCTGGAGAACGCTATCAAAGGCATGCTCAGCAACCTCGACCCGCACTCCGCGTATCTGGGCCCTGAAGACTTCGCCGAGCTGCAAGAAAGCACCAGCGGCGAATTTGGCGGGCTGGGGATCGAAGTCGGCACCGAAGACGGCAATATCAAGATTGTCTCGCCTATCGACGACACGCCTGCCAGCAAAGCCGGCATCCAGGCCGGCGACTTTATCGTCAAGATCAATGGCCAGCCCACACGCGGCCTGACCATGACCGAAGCCGTGGACAAAATGCGTGGCAAAGTCGGGCAAAAAATCACGCTTACGCTGGTGCGCAATGGCGGCACACCGTTTGATGTGACCTTGACCCGCGCCAATATTCAGGTCAAAAGCGTTAAGTCTCAGCTGCTCGAGGACGGCTACGGTTATATCCGCATCACCCAGTTCCAGGTCAAGACCGGCGAAGAAGTCGCCTCAGCCCTGTCCAAGTTGCGCCGCGAAAACGGTAACAAGAAGCTCAAGGGCATCATCCTCGACCTGCGCAACAACCCCGGCGGCGTGCTGCAATCGGCCGTTGAAGTGGTCGACCACTTCATCACCAAAGGGCTGATCGTTTACACCAAAGGCCGGATCGCCAATTCCGAATTGCGTTTCTCGGCCACCGGTAAAGACCTCAGCGAGAACGTGCCGCTGGTGGTGTTGATCAACGGTGGCAGCGCCTCGGCTTCAGAAATTGTCGCCGGTGCCTTGCAAGACCAAAAACGCGGCGTGGTGATGGGCACCACCAGTTTCGGTAAGGGTTCGGTACAAACCGTACTGCCACTGAACAATGACCGCGCCCTGAAAATCACCACCGCGCTGTACTTCACGCCCAACGGACGCTCGATTCAGGCGCAGGGCATCGTGCCGGACATCGAAGTCAGCCGCGCCAAAATCACCCGCGAGCAAGACACCGAGTACTTCAAAGAGGCCGACCTGCAAGGTCACTTGGGCAATGGCAATGGCGGTGTCGACAAGCCAACGGGTTCCAGCCCTAAAGCCAAGCCAATGCCGCAGGATGACGACTTCCAGTTGAGCCAGGCCCTGAGCCTGCTCAAGGGCCTGAGCATTACGCGCGGCAATTGAGATGCGTTTTTCGCTGCTCATCAGCCTGCTTTGCTGCCTGATCGGTGCCGCCCACGCGGCGCCGGCCAGCCCTCCAGCCGCCCCGCACAAGGCTTATTTGAGCCTGATCATTGATGACCTGGGGCAAAACCTGCCACGCGACCGTCGTGTGCTGGGCTTGCCCGGCCCGGTCACTGCTGCCGTGATGCCCGACACCCCGCACGCGGCCCAATTTGCCCGTGAAGCTTACAAAGCCGGCAAAATCGTAATCCTGCACATGCCTATGGACCCGGCGACGGGGCCGTTTGCCTGGCACCCCGACTTACCCGTCGAAGAACTCGAAAAACGCCTCAATGCGGCCTTCAAGGCCGTGCCGTATACCAGTGGCATCAACAACCACATGGGCAGCCGCATGACCTCCCAGCCGCAAGCGATGGCCTGGCTGATGGGCGACTTGCAGCGCCGTCACAAATTCTTCGTCGACAGCCGTACCAGCGCACAAACGGTGGCGGCGGCCCAAGCACAAAAAATTGGTTTGGCCAGCCTCTCGCGGGATGTGTTTCTGGACGACGTACGCACCGAGCAAGCCATCACCACACAACTTGAAACCGCCATCAAACTGGCCAGGAAACAAGGCTCGGCGGTCATGATTGGCCACCCCTACCCGCAAACCCTGGCAGTGCTTGAGCGTGAACTGCCCAAGCTCAAGGCCCAAGGCATTGACTGGATCGACATTCGGCAAATGATCGGCGTGCGCAGCAACAAAGCGATGGCCGGGCATGGTGAAAATGGCGTGTATCGCCAGCCATAAGTACCGCACATACCCTGTAGGCGTTGCCAAGGCACGCAAGCTGCAACCGGTCGTAAACCCATCGCTGCGCTACCGGCTTTTTCGAGCGTTACAGGTACTTGGCAACGATCTTTTCGACCACACCTTCAGCGCGCAGCTCATTCAGCGCTTTTTGCAGCTTGGCCACTACGGCATCCGGCACTTCTTTATTCAACGCCAGATACAACTCAGCCTGATTGAAACGCAGCACCGTCTTGAACCCTGAAATTCCGACCTGACGCGCTAAAAAACGCCCCGCCGGATCGCCTGTGGCCCAGAGGTCAATCTGCCCGGCTTGCAGTTTTTTCGCGTTGTCCTGATCGCGCAACACGATCACCGGGCTCAGCCCTTTTTGCTCCAGTGACAATGCAATGACATCGCCTTTGTAGGCGCCGATGCGGTATTGGCTGGCTTGCTCCAGAGACGTGACGGTGATCGGGCTGTCACCGCGTGCCAGCAGCACCCAGTCATCTGGCCCAATGGGGCCGACCCATTTGAACAGGGCTTCGCGCTCTGGCACGCGCGCCGTTACAAATACCCCGTAGCCGGGGTTTTCAAGGGCGAGGCGATAAATGCGCTCCCATGGAAAGCGCAAGGTCATGCTGTAGGAAATACCGGCCCGTTTGAAGGTTTCGCGCAGTACATCGACGGCGATGCCTTCGATGTTTTCGTTTTGCGCAAAGTTTTTGCCATTTTTCGCCATGTTGTAGGGCGGAAAATTCTCTGTCAGCAAGACCATCGAATAAGCCGAGCTTTCGGCGGCTGAGGCCGCATTCGCCAACAGCAGTGAAAGGCTGGCGAAGACTGGCAAAAGACGTTTGAACATACGGGCAACCTAAATCCATGGCGTGCCCAAGAGTGCCGCGAGCACGCCATGCTGTCCAGTCGCCTTTGGACTCAGTCCTTTTTACGCACTGCCAGCGTGCATCCGTCGCTAACCCTATTTAACTCACTCAACGCGTCGCATTGACCTGATTTAATGCCGCGAGTGATTTTGAAGGAAAGAAACAATGACTTACTCGCAGGTCAACCTGATGTTTATTAACGTCCACCCCCTTTTTATTGCTGACGTTAAGTACGCCCTGTTCATACACCACGGCCCATGCCTCTGAGTCCCCTTACACTGGTAGACGCCCTGTACATTTTTCAGCACAAGTCGATCATTCTGAAAAGGCGCGATGATTGAAAACAATCATGAATTAAGCGCAAAAAAAGTGTGATGACTCGACCCCACTTGATTGAGCGAGTTTCAGGCAGCGAGGGCATCATAAAGCGGAGAGCACTTCAGACCATTCTTAAGTGATAGGCCACTCCCTAAGAACTCGTTGGATGGGCTATAGGCCGCAGCCAGTCAAAGCTATAGCAATAAGGGCAGCTCTACTGAAGACAGTTCGGCACACCAACATTTGTAAACTCATGGGCGGACATAGAGCAGGGGTTCTTACTACGGAACAACCACCCATAACTTCGCCACTCAACTGTGAAATTCACACAAATATGAGACCGGAGTTCCTCAATGATCACGTCACTCACACCCCCTGCTTCCCATCATCCTTACCCAACACCATCGCCTGAAAAAAAAGTCGAAAAAGCCCTGAGTCCCACACTCAACACCGCCAATAATGCAGACGCTGAGCCCCAGTCCAACGCAACACACCAGGCACCCCCTTCCGCCTCTCAACCCTTGCCCCCTCCCCGAGTCCGGCGGAGTCCGAACCCTGAGACAGATCGAGAATTACCCTCTTCATCACCCTCCTCCCCCTCCAGGCAACGGACTCAGAATGGAGCCACCTCTGGGTCGAGAAACATATCAAAATGGGCGTCTGTGGCCACGCATGAGGAGTACCACGCTCCAGACGCAACTAAAATCGCAATTAAAAACGCACTCGTACAGGCATATAAACACGTCATCCAAAAAACAAATGCCTATGCCCAAGCAAAAGCAACAAATAACGTTGCCGAACTTTCTAAAAGCCCGGCTTACTGGAAAAGAGTCACCTCAACGAGCGACAGCCTGCGAGATAGGCGGATTACCCTGCCCACCGACTCTCCCCTGCAACTCAATGGCGAGCCAATGGCTGGAAAACAAATTAGCCTGGAGCAATGTATTCTCGCCAACGACTGGATCCTGCCTCAAAACCTCGCGGATATTCAAAACCTCGCAAACGCCTTATCCCGGCCCCCGCTTCAATCTGCACCCTACGGTAACTTCGGTGGGGGACTGTCCTGGTCTGCGCCACCTTTGAGCCAAGAGATGAAAAAAAACATCCTGGCATCGGTGAGAAACAACGCCATAGCGCTCGACGAGTTTGAATATCTGCGCCGCAGCAAAGATGCACTGGGTTATCTGACACAGTCACGGCAATGGTCGCCCGAAGAGTTGAGCGACCCACGTGCATTTCTGACTAACCTCCTCAACACCCCTGAAGCCTATGCATTGGGTAAAGCCCTTCAAACCCAATTCAAAGGCGCACCCTCAGCGACCAGCATTAACGATTGGGCCATGACAGCCATTGCCATCGGTATCGAAGCAAAGAGCATCCTCGACCCGGACAACAGCACCAACAAGGTCGCAGGCTTTGATCTTTCAAGCCTCGACCTCGGGGGTAAACCTCTGCGCGAGGTGGTCAAGGCACTCACTGAACACTTGGCGAATCCTGAAACGCCCGCTGCTGACTTTGCGCCTGTCAGAGCCTATGCGTTATTAGCCCGTCATGCGCCGGAACTGCTGGTAAAAGAGGTTCCGGAAAGCGTGACCTACGGCTCACCAAGCTGGATCAGCCTGAAGGCTGCCGTCGCCCGAATAGAGGCGCAAGCGCCTGGCCAGGCGTTGAGCATGAATTACGGAAAAATCATGCAATACGCCAACATCTCGCCCATTACAGCGGCCGAAAAACAGGTCGAACAACAGGCCTCTCTACAGGCCATGATGTATTGGGCGATCAACGAGGGCATCCTCAAGAAAAACGACAACAACCGCTACACCGCTGCACAGGTTGAGCACGTACGAGGAAAAGCCAAAGAGCGATTCATTGCCTTAGAAAAAGCGTCTTCGGCGAAAGACACTGAGTTGCTTACACGGGAAGACATGGCCGTTAAGATACTAAAAGAAAAGTTTGGAGAGGGTATTGATTTCAAGAAAAAATGCATCATACCCATTGAAAACTGGAACCACCTTAAAGGTCCTTACTCGGTCATTGATCTTGTTCTTTCAGGTGAACTTTCCCGTGGCATTTTTCGATCATTCGACACCACAATCCCTGTCGACACGATTGCCCGGAGTCGCCATGAAATTCCTGATATTCAAGAGGCTTTCAAAAAATCCTTCTCCCACTATTACGAGGGTAAAAAAAACGCCACCTCCACCGCCGTTCGACACCTTATATCCCAACTTCCGCTGAAAGACCGTGAGCGTCTGGAGTTTGGGGCCATTAAAGTATATGAACAACACAATGCCACCAGTTCGATCAGTAACCTCGGACTAAACGGTTTTGGTGATACAACACCTGGGCGATACGGCGTTCAACGGAGCCTTGACGAAAACCACCTTGGATTAATGATAGAAACCCGGTACGACGGCAAAACCTACCACTACGAAATCAACCCCCCACAAGGTTTTATTCGCCCCATCACACACTTTAAGCCGGGGTTACAGGGTGAGTGGACAAAACTGCCCCCTAAGGACAACAACAGCTTTTCAAACTATACGACGTACTCAAATAAGGAGATAAATGAAGTTCACGCCAAAAGCGACGCAGAACGCCGCCAGCGTGAATCCACCCGAAAAACCGACGAGCCGCTCCAATCGTTCAACAGCAGCCGAACGCAATACATTGCCCAGCTCATGGCGAATAAGTTCTTCCCGAATGACAGCCGGAATTTATTCGAACAAACCCAAGGCCTCACTACCTTGGACACCGAAGTCACTGACTTTGAAAAAATCCAGAACTTCACACGCATCATCGTCCCCTTCGCATCGGCCATTCACAGTTTTTCAAAAGGTCATACTCGGGACGGGGTTGAGAGTCTGGTGCTGGACATTTTTGGATTTTTATTCGTGGGCGCCAAAGCCGCTGGCGGAATAGCCAAAGTGGCAGGCCAGGCTGGCAGCTTCGCCAGCAAAATTCAAAAAGGGGCGAATATCCTGAGCCGGGCGGTGGCCAGCGGAGCCAACCCATTTTCTGGCGGGAGAGCGCTATTTTCCGGCACCGTAAAGCTGGTGAATACGGGAGCATCCCTGGCCAATCAAGGTTTCCAATTCCTTCGTCGTGGAGCCAATAGTGCGGACCTTCTTTCGCCGATTAAAAGAACCGACGTTATCGAGGGAAGCATTAAAACTACAAACAATGCCGACCCCCTAAAAGTGATCGCAAAACGCGATGACTCAGGCGTCTTATATGCCTACGACCCAAAAACCGAAAACCTCTTTGGGCCACCTCTGAAAAACTTCCAGCCCGACAATACGTTCAGCACATTGCAAACGAACGCACAAAAACTGCCTGTGCCGGCACCTGTAAAGCCTGCCCTCCCGGCACACACATCACAGCCAGTTGATATTTTCATGGGGAACTCGCAGACCCTTAACCAGGGCAACGAATCAATACTGACGACTCGCAGTCTGACCGATTGCTCGGCCATCGCGGTGCTGACGGACTGGGATGGCAAAGTTTATCGCACAAGAACACTGATGCACTTGAGCGGTAGCAACGTGGAGCACGGATTAATAGGTGAAGATGCATCAAAACTGCTGAGTTCATTAGACGGCTCTTTGAACCGTGGAGGAAAAGTCATTCTGGTGGCCGGCATAGACTCTCATTCCACTGTCGGAATGGGGATTATCATTGGGCAAACGACGAATAACCAACGGCCGCTGATGAGCTTGTTAAAAGATCGAGAAGGTGTTTCCGTCACCGTGGCCAGCTCACTGGGCGTCAGTATTTACCCCGATGGAACATTCAAGCTGATAGAGGATACGGGTAAAGGGGTATTTACCAAGGAGATGCTCAAGCCTGTGTATGACTTCATAGACTAAGCCCCTCAAACTACGCACGAATTTCTCTGTAAGCGCTGTCGAGCACCCACGAGGCTCTACATCGCTTACCGTTGATTGTTATACCCCTCAGCGCAGCACTGTCAGCGCCAGAACAAAGGACGCTGACAGTTGCAACAGTCGGCCTAACGCACCACGATCCCGCGTTCAGCCATGTACGCTTTGGCCTCAGGCACGGTGTATTCGCCAAAGTGGAAAATACTCGCCGCCAATACTGCACTGGCGTGACCTTCAAGGATGCCGTCAGCCAAATGCTGCAAGTTGCCGACGCCGCCCGAAGCAATCACCGGGATACCCAGTGCATCGCTGATGGCACGGGTGACGCCCAGGTCGAAGCCGTTTTTCATGCCGTCCTGGTCCATGCTGGTCAGCAGGATCTCACCGGCGCCCAAACCTTCCATCTTCATCGCCCACTCGACCGCGTCTAGGCCGGTAGGCTTGCGTCCGCCGTGGGTGAAGATTTCCCAGCGCGGGGTTTCGCCCGGTTGGGAGACTTTTTTCGCATCAATGGCGACCACAATGCACTGCGAACCAAAATGCTGCGCCGCTTCGCCCACGAATTCCGGGTTAAACACCGCTGCGGTATTGATCGAGACTTTGTCCGCACCCGCATTGAGCAGGTTGCGAATGTCCTGAATACAGCGTACGCCGCCGCCTACGGTCAGCGGGATAAACACCTGGCTGGCCATGCGTTCCACCGTGTGCAGCGTGGTGTCGCGACCATCGACGCTGGCGGTGATGTCGAGAAAGGTAATCTCGTCAGCGCCTTGCTCGTCGTAGCGACGGGCAATTTCGACCGGGTCGCCCGCATCGCGAATATTTTCGAACTTGACGCCCTTCACCACCCGGCCGTTATCCACGTCCAGGCAAGGGATGATGCGTTTGGCTAACGCCATGACGTTCTCCTCAGGCCTTGTAGCTGTCGCAGAAGGCTTGGGCCTGGGCCACATCCAACGTGCCTTCATAGATTGCACGGCCGGTGATGGCACCTACGATACCGGGTGCCTTGGCGTCCATCAGGGCCTTGATATCGCCCAGGTTATGAATGCCCCCCGAGGCGATCACAGGGATGGTGGTCGCTGCCGCCAGTGCTGCGGTGTAGCTCACGTTACAGCCCTGCATCATGCCGTCTTTGGCGATGTCGGTATAAACGATGGCCGACACGCCGTCCGCTTCAAAACGCTTGGCCAAGTCGATCACTTGCACGGTGCTGACTTCTGCCCAGCCATCGGTAGCCACGAAACCGTCTTTGGCATCCATACCCACGATGATTTTGCCGGGGAAGGCACGGCACGCCTCTGCCACGAACTCAGGGTTCTTCACCGCTTGGGTGCCCAGGATGACGTAGCTCACGCCCGCTTTGACGTAGTGTTCGATGGTTTGGAGCGAGCGAATCCCGCCGCCGATCTGGATCGGCAACTTCGGGTACAGCTTGGCAATCGCCGTGACCACTTCGCCATTGACCGGCTGGCCTTCAAATGCACCGTTCAGGTCGACCAGGTGCAAGCGGCGGCAACCGCCTTCTACCCATTTGGCGGCCATGCTCACCGGGTCATCGGAGAACACCGTGGAATCTTCCATGCGGCCCTGGCGCAGACGTACACAGGCACCGTCTTTAAGATCGATAGCGGGGATAATCAGCATCTGGCAAACCTTTAAATTCGGGAGTCAGTGACTCGGAAATCAATTCTTTTCGAGCGCCCACACGTCGCTTTCGATGCTCTCGAACCTCTCTTTGAGGTGCGCCTGCACATCGAAAATCGCGCGATTGTAGTAATGCGGCGCGATTTCACGCGTGAACAGCTCAAGGATTTCAGCCGCTTCGAACGAACCCAGGTCCAGTTCGAAACGGTCTTCCATAAAGCGTTTGATCTTGCTGTTGGCTTCGTTCTCTTGCTCGGGGGTGAGCGTAAGAATCGGCGGCTTTTTGCGAGGCGCCATTACCAGCGACCGTCCCAGGCCACGAAGTTTTCCAGCAACTGCAAGCCGTGGGTATGGCTCTTTTCGGGGTGGAATTGCACCGCGAAGCGCGAACCTTCGGCCAGCGCCGCCGCAAAGTCGACGCCGTAATGCCCGCCACCGACCACTTGGCGAGGATTGCCCGCCGCAATGTAGTAGCTGTGTACAAAGTAGAAACGCGCCAAGTCCGGGATGCTGTGCCACAGAGGGTGATCGACCTTCTGTTGCACTTCGTTCCAGCCCATGTGCGGCACCTTGAGGTGCTCGCCGTCTTCGTGCAGGGCCTTGCCGAAGAACTTCACTTGCCCCGGGAACAGACCGATGCAGTCCACGCCGCCGTTTTCTTCACTGCTGTCGAGCAAGGCTTGCATGCCCACGCAGATGCCGAGAAACGGGCGGTCCTGACTGACTTCACGCACCAGCGAATCGAAGCCCAGACGACGGATCTCCGCCATGCAGTCGCGAATTGCACCCACACCGGGAAACACCACGCGGTCAGCTTCACGAATCACGTTGGCATCGCTGGTAATCAGCACCCGACCGGCGCCCACGTGCTCCAGCGCCTTGGCCACCGAGTGCAGATTGCCCATGCCGTAATCGATTACCGCCACGGTCTGCATCAGAGCACGCCCTTAGTGGAAGGCATTTGCCCGGCCATGCGCTCATCGAGCGTAATCGCCATGCGCAGCGCACGGCCGAAAGCCTTGAACACGGTTTCGATCTGGTGGTGGGTATTGGTGCCGCGCAGGTTGTCGATGTGCAGCGTCACGTTGGCGTGGTTCACGAAGCCCTGAAAGAACTCCTGAAACAGGTCAACGTCGAAACCGCCAACGGTGGCACGGGTATACGGGATATGCATTTGCAGGCCTGGACGGCCGGAGAAGTCGATGACCACACGCGACAGCGCCTCATCCAGCGGCACATAAGCGTGCCCGTAACGGGTCATGCCTTTTTTGTCGCCAACGGCCTGGTTGAAGGCTTTACCGAGGGTAATACCCACGTCCTCGACGGTATGGTGATCGTCGATATGCAGGTCGCCTTTGCACTCGATGTCCAGGTCGATCAGCCCATGTCGGGCGATCTGGTCGAGCATATGCTCAAGAAAAGGCACACCGATATCGAATCGGGCCTTACCGGTACCATCCAAGTTGATCGAGGCTTTGATCTGGGTTTCCAGAGTATCGCGCTCGACTGACGCCTTACGTTCGGCCATCACCAGCTCCGCAAAATCATTGGGCGAAAAAGGTGGCCATTATAGGCACGGGTCTGACAAACAGAAACACGATATGACTGACGGAATGCGCGCTGACGGGCAGCGGCTGCCGCAGGCGGCGTCCGGTGGCAAAGCCGTCGTAAACCCATTCACCGTGCCCGCAGGCAAAAAACAGGCTTCACTGAGAACGAGCCGCTGATGTCCGCCCCTGTCACTTATGACAGTTGCCAAGCGATAAGAGTGCGCATAATTTCAAAATCTCTATCCAAGGAGGAACGTGACATGAGCATTGACAGAATTGATAGTCTTATTCTTTTCACCGAAGGTGAAACATTTGAATGCCGTCGCCAAGGCCAGACTTTTAAAAAAGGGGAATTTATCCGATTTCGCATTTTCAAAAGCGACTTTGAAATGGAGAAAAAATTTCACGAAGGAAGAATCTATCTGGAAAACGACACCTTCGAAAGTGATGAAATTAAAGACACGGACACCATACTGCCCAGCAAAGCATTAATAGAGATAGAACAGGAAATCACTCGCTCCGCAACAGAGGCGTATGACGCGATCAAGCATAACTTTGCAGCTGAAGAAAGTGCGGTGGACACGGCAAATACAGCACGTGAAGATTTTGAAAAAGAAAACTCGGATAAATTCTCGCGTGTAAAGGATGATTACGGCGGATCTCATTATGAACTTAGCGACGCAGCGCTTCAACCGGAATATACATCGTTGCAACGCGCCGTTAGCGCTTCTGAAAATGCACTTAAGGCCAAGGTAAAGCCTTATCAAGCTATCATTGATCGGTACAACTATATCTCTAACGCCAGTAACAGGCAAAACGCAATTGACCAAGCCGTCACCCAAGCAGTCGCTGACAAGTTAAAAAGCTGGAAGTGGGATGATCAAGATCTATAAAAACTGGTATAGCCAACACGTTCCAGGCAGTCAATAACAAACAACCGGCTGCCTTGCTCAGGAGAAGCCCAACCTAACACCAGCCGATCAGTCAAACGTTCTATAGGCGCGTTCGGGTTAAACATCTGCGACCACGCGCGCGCCTACAAGAGAGCGTTTTAACTTAGTTGATCGGCGCTAGGTATTTAGCGTCTCTTTTAATACCCATGCCCCGCTTTAATACAACTATGCACGCCCTCTACCCAACACGTCATTGCACAGAAACACGGGACTAATAAGGTGGCCATTACAGAGAGCCGTCAACACTTTGCTCTGACGCGTAGCCGCTGCCGCAGGCGGCGTCCGGCGGCGAAGCCGTCGTAAACCGGAGCGCTCATATTAGCCGCCCTCAGGTTTTACGATCGCTGCGCAATCAGACGCCGCCTTCGGCAACGGCTACGGGTGCGCGAGAGCCTTAGTGAAACAACACCGCTGTTTTCTGCACCGTCACCCACACACCCCACAGCAGTGGAATACCCACAGCCAACCAGGCGGCGACGGTTAATGGCAGGCTGCCCGGTGCGGCTTTCCATTCCAGCGAGGTGCTGGCGTGCGCACCTTTGTCGTGCCCCAGCGCCTGCTCGGCTGCCAGTTGCGCATCGGTCATGAAGTATTTGTCGGCCACCGGACGCACCAGCAAGTTGCAGACAAAGCCCAACACCAACAACCCCGCCAAAATGTACAACGTGATGTCGTAGGCCGCGGCGCGCTCAACACCGATGCTCAACTGGTATTCACGCAGATAGTTGACCAATACCGGCCCCAAGACTCCCGCCGCCGCCCACGCCGTCAACAAACGGCCGTGGATGGCGCCGACCATCTGGGTGCCGAACAGGTCGGCCAAGTAAGCGGGCACGGTGGCAAAGCCGCCGCCGTACATCGACAAAATGATGCAGAACGCTGCCACAAACAGCGACACGTTGCCCAAATGCCCCAGGTTTGGCACCAAAGCGTACAACGCAAAACCCAATGCAAAGAACACGAAGTAGGTGTTTTTGCGCCCCAGGTAATCCGAGAACGACGCCCAGAAGAACCGCCCGCCAATATTGAACAGGCTCAGCAAACCGGTGAAACCGGCAGCAATGGCCGCGATTTGTGCCAGTTGCGCCGCGTCCAATTGGCTGAAGGTCAGGTCATTGCCCAGCAGCTTGCCCGCGAACACTTCCTGCAACAGCGGCGAAGCCATGCCCAAAATGCCGATCCCGGCTGAGACATTCAGGCATAGCACCAGCCACACCAACGCAAATTGCGGGGTTTTCCAGGCCACGCTGACGTGAACGTGACGCTGGGTGATCATCGCATTCGCGGCTTTTTTTGCGGGCGCGGTCCAGCCCTCAGGCTTCCAGCCCGTCGGAGGCACGCGATACGACAACGCGCCGCCGATCATGAACACGAAATAAATCGCCGCCATCACCAAAAAGCTCTGCCACACGCCCACGCCATACGGCCCGGCGAAGTGGCCCATCAAGGCCGCTGCCAATGGCGCACCGACCATCGCGCCGCCGCCAAAGCCCATGATGGCCATGCCGGTGGCCATGCCACGCTTGTCCGGGAACCACTTGATCAAGGTCGACACCGGCGAGATATAGCCCAGGCCCAGCCCGATGCCGCCAATCACCCCGGAACCCAGCCACATCAGCCAGATCTGGTGGGTATAAATGCCTAACGCTGAAATCAGCAAACCGCCACACCAGCACAACGCAGACACCACGCCAGCCTTGCGCGGCCCGGCGTGCTCAAGCCAGCCACCCCACACGGCAGCCGAACAGCCGAGGAAGATAAAGAACAAAGTGTAGATCCAGCCGAGCATTGAAATCGGCCAGTCGCACTGCGACGAAAACACCTGCGCGATAAAGCTCATGTCCGGCGCGCACGCCACCGGCGCTGTCACGCCCAGCGCTTTGGACAGCGGCAACCAAAACACCGAAAAGCCATAGGCCATGCCGATGCACAAGTGAATGGCCAACGCGGCAGGCGGAACCAGCCAACGATTAAAACCGGGTTTTGCGATGATGCGCTCCTTGGACAGGAACGCGGGCTGTGAGGCAAGGCTGCCCGCAGCGGTGCTGGTGCTCATTGGTGTATCCCCCATGAATAAAAAAGCTCTCCAGGCACACTCAACCCTGGCTTTGGCGCCTTGCAGCGCACAGCCCTGTTATTGGCTTGAGTTCGAGACGCGACAATGCGCCGCAGAAAGCCCGAAAAACAGGCGCAGATTACCATTGGGTCGTGGGACAAAGATCAAACTGATGCGGTCTTTTTCGGCAAAACTGATCCTATTTTTCTCACCCAACTCTTTTCAAGTGTCTACACCGCGTAGTGCAGAGGCGATGCACCGAACGTGGACACACCACGTATCCAACTCCAGTCGGCCGACACGTGGCGCTATACTCTGCGGCTAACTTTAAAACTCACCTTCACACAGACCTACAAGGACCCGCCCATGAAAGCGTTCGGCAAAATCCTGGGTCTGGTGCTTCTCGGATTGTTGCTGATCATCGTGGCTTTGGGCTTTGCCCTGAGCCATCTGTTTGATCCCAACGACTATAAAGACGAGATCCGCCAGATAGCCCGTGACAAAGCCCACATTGAGCTGACTCTCAATGGCGACATTGGCTGGAGCCTCTTCCCTTGGCTCGGCCTTGAACTGCACGACGCCAGCGTGGCGACCCTCGCGGCACCGACCAAACCGTTCGCTGACTTGCAAATGCTCGGTTTGTCTGTGCGCGTGCTGCCGCTGCTGCGCAAAGAAGTGCAAATGAGCGACGTACGCGTTGAAGGCCTGAACCTGCGTTTAACCCGTGACAAAGACGGCCACGGCAATTGGCAAGACATCGGCCAGCCCGCACCTGCGACCGCCAGCGCTCAGACACCGCCAGCCAGTCCGCAACCAGCGCCGCAGGCCAAGACCGACGCCTCCAGCCAGCCGATCAAGCTCGATATCGACAGCCTGACCGTGAATAACGCACGGGTGGAATACAACGACGAGCGCAACGGCCAGCAGTTCAGCGCTGAAAGCATTCAACTGAGCACCGGCCCGATTCACGAAGCCACCAGCACCCCGGTCAAATTGACTGCGTTTGTGGGCACCAACAAGCCAGTGATGCGAGTCAAAACCGAAGTCGACGGCAAACTGCGCTTTGATCGCGTGCTCAAGCGCTACCAGTTCGAAGACATGAAAGTCACCGGTGAAGCGTCGGGCGAGCCGTTACAGGGCAAAACCGTCACCTATGCAGCCCAAGGGCAACTTCTGGTTGATCTGGCAGCGAACGTCGCCGAATGGAGCAGCCTGAAGATCTCTGCCAACCAACTGCGAGCACTGGGCGAACTCAAGGCCCACAGCCTGGATACCACCCCGCAAATCAGCGGCGGCCTATCGATTGCCCAGCTTGATCTGGCCAAGTTCCTCGACAGCATCGGCCACACGTTGCCGCCGATGGCACCGGGCAGCCTGAGCACGTTTGAGCTGGTCAGTCGCCTCTCAGGCACACCTGCGAGCCTGACCTTTGACGAACTGAACCTCAAAATTGATGGCAGCACCTTCACCGGCCGCGTGGCCGTTGAAGACTTCGCCAAACAAGCCCTGCGTATTCAGCTCAAAGGTGACACGTTCGACGCAGATCGCTACCTGCCGCCTAAAACCGCAGAAGCCGCCAGCGCCACCGCCGCACGCCAGGCCGAAGTGCAAACGAGCGAAGCCGGTGCCCTGGCCGCGTCAGGCGACACGCCACTGCCTGCTGCGCCGACCAAAAGCGGCTGGAGCACCGCCAAGCTGATTCCTGTCACGCGCCTCAAGGCGCTGGACCTCACGGCTGACATCAGCTTTGGCCAACTGACCGTGAGCCAACTGCCGATTCAAAACGCTGCGCTCAAGGCCAACAGCAAAGACGGCCTGCTAACCCTCGAAACCCTGCGCGGCGATTTGTACAAAGGCAACTTTGCCGCCAACGGCAGCCTCGATGTGCGCCCGATGCTGCCCTTGGTGAACCTGCAAACCCACATCAACAACGTACCGGTGGAAAAAATCCTGCAAAGCCAGGGTCAAAAACCTCCAATCAACGGCTTGTTGACTCTCAACAGCAACGTGACGGGCAGCGGCAACAGCCAGAACGCGCTGATTGAAAGCCTCAACGGCACTGCCAACTTCGTGCTCAACGACGGCGTGTTGCTCAACGCCAACCTCGAACAGCAACTGTGCCAGGGCATTGCCACACTCAACCGCAAAACCCTGAGCGGCGCGCCACGGGGCAAAGACACACCGTTCAAGGAACTCAAGGGCAGCCTGATGTTCCATAACGGCGTGGCCAGCAACCCGGACATGATCGTGCGCATCCCCGGCATGACCGTCAAAGGCAATGGCGACATCGACCTGCGCGTGCTGGGCATGGACTACCGCATCGGCATCACCGTCGAAGGCGACAAAGGCGCCATGCCTGACCCGGCCTGCCAGGTCGGCAAAAACTTTGTCGGAGTCGAACTGCCTCTGCGCTGCCGTGGCCCGTTAGAACTGGGTGCCAAAGCCTGCCGCCTCGACAAAGAAGGCTTGGGTAAAGTCGCCGCCAAAGTGGCCGGCAACAAAATCAGCGACAAACTTGAAGAGAAACTCGGCGACAAGATCAGCCCTGAACTCAAAGACGCCCTCAAGGGGCTGTTCAAGCGATGAGAGATGAGCAGTTCGCAAGCGTGGTGCTCGACTGGTTCGATCGCCACGGCCGCCATGACCTGCCCTGGCAACAGGGCATCACCCCTTACCGGGTGTGGGTCTCGGAGATCATGTTGCAGCAAACCCAGGTCAGCACTGTGCTGAACTACTTCGACCGGTTCATGGCGTCATTGCCCACGGTCCAAGCACTGGCCGCCGCCCCCGAAGACGAAGTCCTGCACCTGTGGACCGGGCTGGGTTACTACACCCGCGCCCGCAACTTGCAGAAAACCGCGAAAATCATCGTCGAGCACTACGCCGGTGAATTCCCGCGCGATGTCGAAAAACTCGTGGAGCTGCCCGGTATCGGGCTATCCACTGCGGGCGCGATTGCCAGTATCAGCATGGGCCTGCGCGCACCGATCCTCGACGGCAACGTCAAGCGCGTGCTTGCACGCTACACCGCGCAAGAGGGGTATCCGGGCGAGCCCAAGGTGGCTAAACAGCTGTGGGCCACTGCCGAGCGCTTCACCCCGCACGAGCGCGTCAATGCCTACACCCAGGCCATGATGGACATGGGCGCAACGCTGTGCACGCGCAGCAAACCCAGTTGCTTGCTCTGCCCGCTTGAAAGCAGCTGTGAAGCCCACCTGCTAGGCCTTGAGACGCGCTACCCGATCCCTAAACCGCGTAAAACCATCCCGCAAAGGCGCACATTGATGCCGATGCTGGCCAATGGCGAGGGCGCCATTCTGCTTTACCGTCGCCCCTCGACCGGCCTGTGGGGCGGTTTGTGGAGCCTGCCCGAGCTGGATGACCTCAACGACATCGAGCATTTGGCGCTGCAACACTCACTCAAGGTGGGCGCCCAACACCCCATGCCCGGCCTGACCCACACCTTCAGCCATTTTCAGCTGGCCATCGAGCCGTGGCTGATCCACGTCAAGGAGGCGGGTCATCACGTGGCCGAGGCCGATTGGCTCTGGTATAACCTCGCCACCCCACCGCGCCTGGGCCTGGCGGCCCCGGTCAAAAAACTGCTCAAACACGCAGCCGACCTATTGAACGCAGGAGAGTCGTCATGACCCGCACCATCATGTGCCGCAAGTACAAAGAAGAACTGCCCGCGCTGGAGCGCCCTCCGTTTCCGGGCGCCAAAGGTCAGGACATTTTCGATCACGTCTCGGCCAAAGCCTGGGCAGACTGGCAAAAACACCAAACCCTGCTGATCAACGAAAAGCGTTTGAACATGATGAACGCCCAAGACCGTAAATACTTGCAGGGCGAGATGGACAAGTTTTTCAGCGGTGAAGAATACGCGCAGGCAGAAGGCTATGTTCCGCCAAGCGAATAAACCCCGGTTTTAAAGGGTTTGGTCCGTAAGCGACGGTAATAATTAAATATTTTTCAAAAAAGTGTTTGACGACTTATCGAAAAAAGCTTCTAATGCGCCCCGTTGCCCAGATAGCTCAGTCGGTAGAGCAGGGGATTGAAAATCCCCGTGTCGGCGGTTCGATTCCGTCTCTGGGCACCACATTCAGCTTTGATGTGGTGTTTACACCACCGCAAAGCAAACAAAAAACCCGCCCAGTGCGGGTTTTTTGTTGGGCGCGATTTAGTGCCGCCTCACACTGCTTGCCAACACCCTCAAACACGGGCGCCCAGCCCACGGCCTGCCCGGCTTCAAGCCCAATAATTGACCCAATCCACGATCCACGCTTGGTGATCCCCGAAAGCTGAGGTTCAATAACCGCCTTAGCCCGTACAGGACACGTTCATGGCAACGCCAAAGAAACAGCACAAGCACGCACAGCGGGCCAAAACCAAAGCCAAGCAAAACCGCATCGGCAAACCGGCCAAGGCTTCGGCGTCTGCGCTGATCGACAGCCCGTTCGATGACGTCAAAATCGACCTCAGCACGTTCGACTTTCAGGACATCAAAGACAACGGCTTCGAACCCGCCGATTTCGACGATCTGTTTCAGGCCATGAAGGCCGCCGAAGCCATCAGCCTGCAAGCACTGTGCAGCGTGTTCCTGCAATACCCGGTGCTGGAGCTGGTGATCAGCGAAGAAGAGGAAGAAGACGCGACCGATTTCCTGATGGGCCTGCTCATTGCCTTCCGCATGAGCGAGCACGGCGATGACGAAGACAGCGCGCTGGCGTGGGTCGAAACCCCGGCCTTCCAGACCGCCTACGTTGAAGCCTCGCGCTTGCTAGCCGAACGCAATGCGCGGAGCACGCACTGACGCACATCTGCAACCAAGCCATCAGCCGGGCGTTTTTCGAGCCTGCCGCTGACGGTTATCGGTTGGGCGGTTTTGAGTGGCGCCACGGGGTGCCCGACCCCTCCCGCGCTGTGGTGATCATCAGCGCCGCCACATCGGTGCGCTGCACCTACTACGCCCGTTTTGCCGACTACCTGTTCAATCACGGGTTGGACGTGATGCTGTATGACTATCGCGGCATCGGCGTGTCCCGCAGCGGTTCATTGCGCGGGTTTAAAGCCTCGTGGTCGGACTGGGGCGTGCTGGACGCGCACGCGATCCTCATGCGCGCCCAGCGTGAATGTCCAGGCCAACCGATTGATATGGTCGGCCACAGCTTTGGCGGCTGCACAGTGGGGCTGGCGGCGGGTGCCTCGCGAGTTCGGCGGTTAGTGACGGTGGGGGCGCAATTCGCTTATTGGCGCGATTACGCCGCCGCGCAACGCTGGCCCATGTTCGCCCGCTGGCACGTGGTCATGCCGCTGCTGACGCGGTTGTGCGGGTATTTCCCCGGCAAACGCCTGGGCTGGCTCGAAGACACCCCCGCTGGCGTGGTCAACGACTGGGCCGCCATGAACACGCGCTTTGAAAGGCTGCCCAGCGCACGCACGCTCCACTCCCTGGCCTTCGCCTCTGTCACGGCCAACACCCTCGCCATCAGCCTCAGCGACGACCCTTTTGGCACCGTGGCGGCCACTGAGCGCTTGCTGCGTTATTTCAGCGCCAGCGAGCGCACGCATTTACGGATAAACCCGGCAGACATCGGTGAAACCGCGATAGGTCATTTCGCGTTTTTCCATAGCCGGTATCAGCAAAGCTTGTGGCCGATTGCTTTGGGGTGGTTGTTAGACGGGGCGCTTGCGGACGATACGGCCGGAACCTTCATCGACCGGCCCTTGTAGTCGCTGCCGCAGGCTGCGATCGCGCCTGCGAGTTGTTGTCTGCCGCCACCGGCACGCGGTGCATCGACGCCCATCAAGCCTTTCTGTGGTGCCACGCCTTGCGCACGGTCAAGGCCACCGTCGATGCACTGGGGCAAGATAACGCGCTGTAGACAGGCATGCCTGCCCAGCCACGGGCAGCCCCGGGATCATGTGCCGCTCACGCGGCCTTCGGGTGTGTGAACCCGCACGATCGATGCAGGGCTGTTGCCCAGTTTGTCGGCGGGCCGACGCGGACGCGCCAGCAATTCGCCAGCGCAATTGGGGCAGCGCCCGCCCAACTTTAGCTCCGCGCACGCCGCGCAGAATGTGCATTCAAACGAACAGATCCGCGCGTTAACCGCGTCGGGCGGCAGGTCGCAATCACAGCACTCACAATTAGGGCGTAGTTCAAGCATGACGTTTCCTTTAAGCGTGTGCGGCCGTTAACAACCGCAGGCTGAAATGTGCCGTTGATCCTGCCGTGTGCCATTGCGTTCGCACAAGTGGCAGGTCATCTGCCAGAATTTCCCGACACAATCCAAGCAGATTTATTGCACTTTTTTCAGGCTCAGGCTTCATAAGGCCATGAGCGTTTATTTAATGCGCACGCAGAGAGCCCGGTTGTACGGCATGCCACAAGACCTTTCATCCCCGTTGACGCCAGCCCTCCTGAGCGCGCTGCGCACCGGCACGCACACCCTGCATGTGGCGCTTGAGCAACGTTTGCCTTTTTTCTCGGCAACGCTCGACCGCGCGCACTACACGCGCTTGCTGAGCGCCTACTTCGGGTTTTATCAGCCCCTGGAAGACGCGCTGCTCCACAGCGCGCTTATCCCCGAAGGGTTTGACCTGCAAGCGCGGCTCAAAACCCAGGCCCTGGTGCAAGACCTTAAGGCGCTGGGAGACGATCCCGGCGCACTGCCCCGCTGCCACACCTTGCCAGCGCTGCACAGTGAAGCCTGCGTACTCGGGGTTTTGTATGTGCTGGAAGGCGCTACGCTGGGGGGCAATATCTTGCGCAAACAGATCGCCCAGCATTTGGGGCTTGATACCCACAACGGCGGCTCATTCCTGTACGTCTACGGTGAAGACACCGGCCGGCGCTGGAAAACATTTCTGGAGTTTTTGGGCAGCGTGCCACTCGACGAGCACGCACAACGCGAAGCCGTACACGCTGCCTGTTCAACGTTTAGCTGTTTCGAGCAGTGGCTCGAAGGTCAGGAGGTTTTGATATGAATCCACTCGACGCCCAGGCGTTTGAAGCCCTGCTGGATAATTGCGCCGATGAGCCCATCCGGTTTCCGGGCGCCATTCAACCCCACGGCCTGCTTGTCACGCTGTCGCTGCCCGAGCTGCGTATCCAGCAAATCAGTGCCAACGTCCAGACGTTGTTTGGTTTGAACCCCAATGCGCTGCTGGATCAGCCACTGGCGATGTTGACCGGCCCTGAGGCTGCGACCGTGGTGCAACAGGCCGCAGGCGTTGCCGAACAGATGGAGGTGCCCGTGCTGGAGCTGAACCTGCAAGGCATCCGCTACGAGGGTTTGTTGCACCGCGAACACAATGTGCTGGTGCTGGAATTGGAACTCAAACCCGACGAGGTTGAGTTCAATCACACGATGGCCAAAGTGCGCAACCTGAGTCGCATGTTGCAACGCCTGCAAGCCGCCAAGACGCTGCCCGCGCTCTACGACATTTGCGTCAAGGAAATCCAGGCGCTCACCGGCTACGACCGGGTGTTGATTTACCGTTTTCAAGAAGAAGGTCATGGCCAGGTGATCGCCGAAGCGTCTTCGCCTTCGATGGAGCTGTTCAACGGCATGTTCTTCCCCGCCTCGGACATCCCGGAGCAAGCACGCGAGCTGTATCGCACGCATTGGTTGCGCATTATCCCCAACGCCGACTACCAGCCGGTTGAACTGGTGCCGCGACTGCGCCCCGATACCTGTGAGGCCCTGGACCTGAGCGGCGCCGTCTTGCGCAGCGTGTCGCCGATTCACTGCCAATACATGAAAAACATGGGCGTGCTGTCCTCCATGAGCATCTCGTTGATGGACGGCGAACGGCTGTGGGGCTTGATCAGTTGCGGGCATCGCCAGCCGTTGCACGTCCCCCATGAGCTGCGCATGGCCTGCCAAACCATCGGCCAGGTGTTGTCGTTGCAAATCAGCGCCCTGCAAACCCTGGAAATCAGCCGCCAGCGCGAGGCCAAAATGGGCGCACTGGAGCGCCTGAACACCGCCATGGTCAGCAACCCGAACACCGTGTTTGACGGGTTGGCCCAAGCGCCCGAACAATTGATGGCGCTGACAGACGCCAGCGGTGTGGCCATCCTGGAAGACAACGTGCTGCGCTGCTACGGCCAATGCCCGCCCGTCGATGACATTCGCGCGTTGTACCAGTGGTTTAAAGACTCGCAGCAATCGGTGTTTTCCACCCACTGCCTGTCGACGCTTTACACGCCCGCCGCGCAGTACAAAGACATCGCCAGCGGTCTGCTGGCCATGACCCTGCCCAAGCCCGTCGACAATGCTGTGCTGTGGTTTCGCGCAGAAGTGAAAGAGAGCATCCCGTGGAGTGGCGACCCCAGAAAGCCGCTCAACTTGGAGCCCAGTGCCACCGGCATGCGCTTGAGCCCGCGCACCTCGTTTGAACTCTGGAAAGTCGAAATGGATGGTATTTCCAGCAAGTGGAGCCACGGTGACGTGTTCGCGGCCAACGACTTGCGCCGCTCGGCGCTGGAAAACGACCTCTCGCGCCAGGTGGTGCGCGAGCAACAAGCCGTGCGCGCCCGCGACGAGCTGGTGGCCGTGGTGTCCCACGATTTGCGTAGCCCCATGACCATCATTTCGATGCTCTGCGGCATGATGCAAAAAGCCTTCAGCAGCGACGGCCCGCACACGTCACGGCGCATTACCTCCGCCATCGACACCATGCAGCAAGCCAGTAGCCGCATGAACGTGCTGCTTGAAGACTTGCTCGACACCTCCAAGATTGAAGCCGGGCGCTACACCATCACCCCGCAGCCACTGGACGTGAGTCAGATTTTTGAAGAAGCGCTTTCACTGTTGGCGCCGCTGGCGATGGACAAGTCGGTGGACCTGACCTTCCATGCCGAGCCGGGCCTGAAAATCAACGCCGACCCCGAGCGTTTGTTTCAAGTGCTGTCCAACCTGATCGGCAACGCCATCAAGTTCACCCCGGCACAAGGCCAAATCGGTGTCGCGGCCATGTCCAATGGCCAGGACATCGTGTTCAGCGTGCGCGACTCGGGCAAGGGCATACCGGCCGAGCAATTGCCTCACATCTTTGAACGCTATTGGACGGCCAAAGAAGGTAATGCTTCTGGCACAGGTTTGGGGCTGTACATCTCGCAAGGCATCATCAAAGCCCACGGCGGCCAGCTCCTGGCTGAAAGCAAACCGGGAGAAGGCAGCGAATTCCGCTTCACCGTGCCGCAAATCGCCTGACAGTCCTTCAAACCTGTAGGCGCTGAAAACCTGTAGCCGCTGACGAGGCACGAGGCTGTGATCGAGTGCGCAGCGCTCGTAAATCTGATGACTGCGGTGCATCTGAATCACCGCGTTGAAGGGTTTTTCGACGACTGTGGCATTAGCTAAATGCGTTGATAAACCAGGTGATCATCGGGATGGCCACGATGTCGATCAACACGGCGCCACACAGCGGCACGATGATGAAGGCTTTGTACGAGAACACTTTGTAGTGGTCGCAGATCGCGCCCATGTTGGCCACGGCGTTGGGGGTTGCACCCAGCCCGTGCCCCATGAAACCTGCGCACAACACTGCGGCGTCATAGTTGCCGCCAAACAGGCGAAACAGCACGAAGACGCACAGCAACAGCATGATCACCACTTGCACCACCAAAATCACCAGCAGTGGCATGCCGAGCTTTTCCAACTCCCAAAACTTGAGGCTCATCATGGCCATCGTCAGGAACATGCCCAGGCTGACGTCGCCGATAGTGCTGACGGCGTGGTCGGGTATGTCAACGGCCTGGGTGCGGTCATTAAGGTTGCGCAAGATGATCGCCACGAACATCGCGCCCACATAGCTCGGTAACACGATGCCTAAATGTTGTTGCAAGCTGGCACCCAGCCAAAAGCCAAGCACCATGATCACCACGATGCAGGTCAGCAAGCGCAGCAGCGTCGCTGCATCCAGCGCAGCAGGCGGGGTATGCACCACGTCTTCGAAGGCTTTGAGGTTGCCCACCGCTTCTGCCTTGACCGTGAGCTTGTTGCGCTCAATCAACCAGCGCGCCAGCGGGCTGCCGAGCAAGCCGCCAGCCACCATGCCGAACGTGGCCGCTGCCAGTGCCGCGGTGGTCGCGCCCACAGCACCGAGGTTTTCGGCAATCGGTCCAAAGGCCGCCGCAGCACCAAAACCGCCTTCCAGCGAGACCGCTCCGGCCATGATCCCCAGCAGCGGGTCGATGCCCAGCGCTTTGGCCACGCTCACACCCACCACGTTTTGCACCAGCGCCAGCCCCCAGCACGCCCCCAGGTAGATAAACAGCAATTTGCCACCTTTGCGCAGCAGGCCCAGGCTGCCGCCCAGCCCCACGGTGGTAAAAAACGCGACCATCAAGGGCGTTTGCAGGCTGGTGTCCAGGGTCAGGTCGAGCAGTTGGCGATCACGCAGCAACCAGATCAGCAAGGCAAAACCAAAGCCGCCAATCACCGGGGCCGGTACGCACAGTTGGCGCAGCCAGTAACTGCGTTTTTTCAGTTGGGCGCCCAGGCCCAGCAAGAGCAACGCGAGAGCGAGGGTGCTCAACGCATCCAGTTGAAATGTCAGCATGGCGAATTTCTCTTTTTTTTATGATTCAACAAGCGGTTTCAGGGATGAGCAAAAAACTTAATCAATCAGGCTGGCGAGCAAGCGCGCGCCAATGCGAGCAGTGCGGTTGTCGATGTCCAGAGCGGGGTTGAGTTCGGCGATGTCGGCCATGCGCAATTTGCCGCTGGCTTTGGCGCGACGCACCAGGTGCTCGACGATCTGCATATCGACCCCATGCGCCGATGGCGCGCTGACGCCCGGCGCCTGACTGGCAGGTAACACGTCCAGGCAAATGGTCATGTACAGGTGATCGACGCCGCTCAGGAAGTCATCCAAAAAGGCTTCAAGGGCAGGCATGTCCCAGCTGTTCATGTGCCGGTCGAGGCGATAACGCACGTTCAGCCGTTGGGCCTGCTCGAACAGGGCCTGGGTGTTGTTCAGTTGGCTAACGCCGAGGCAGCAATAGGCGAACGGCATGTTCGCGCGCTGGCAATACTCGGCAATCTGACGAAAGGGCGTGCCCGAGCTGCTTTGCTCGCTATGGCGCAAGTCAAAGTGCGCGTCAAAATTGAGAATGCCTATACGCGGCGGCGCGGTGTGACAGCGCAGGTGGTCGGCCAGCCCGCTGAAACTGGCGAAGGCGATTTCATGCCCCCCGCCCAGCCCTAGCGGCAGATGGCCTTGTTCCAGCAGGTGGCTGACCAGCGCCGCGTAGGTGTGCTGTGCGCCTTCGAGGTCGCTGCCCGCACATGCCACGTCACCCACGTCGTACAGCGGCGCCGTGCCGTGCCAGGCCAGATTGGCCAGCGCTTTGCGCAAGGCGGGTGGCCCTTGGCGCGCGCCGGTTCGGCCCTGATTGCGTTTCACTCCTTCGTCACAGGCCAGGCCAATCAACGCCGCGCCCGTGGGCAGGCCCGGCGCCAGCGGCTTGATCCATTGGTGCCAGCGCAACGCGCCTTGCCCTTCGGCGGCGTCAATGCGCCCGGTCCACAGGGTCATGTCAGGTACAACGGTCATGCAAAAACTCCCATTACAGTCAGTCCAGTCGGGCGCTCAGGCGCAGGGCTACGTCCTGTGTCCAACGGATCAGGCGCTCGCTGCGCGGGTGTGCGCGAAAGGCCGGGGCCATAAGGCTGATGGCGCCTTGCAGGCGCTGGCGGCTGTCGATCAGCGGGGCACTGACGCCCCAGATGCCATCGTCGATTTCACTCACGCTTACGGCGTAACCCTGCGCCCGGATCGCCACAAAGCTGCGCAGGTAATCGGCGCAGGGTTCGTCTTCGATGCCTTGGCTGTGCAGCAACGCAAGGCTGTGTGCTGGCTCCATATGCGCCAGTAACACTCTGGCCGAAGCGCCCACCAACAACGGCTGGGCCAGGCCTTTTTGGTAACAGCAGCGCAAGGGCTGCGGGCTGTCGACCAGCTCAATGCAAATCGCCTGACCGTTACTGGGAACCATCAGCGCCACGCTTTCCTGGCTCAGCTCGGCCAGGCGCCGGAGTTCAGGCTTGGCCAAGGTGACCAAGACGGCCTCGCGGTCGAATTTTTTCGCCAGTTGCAAACAGGCAGGCCCCGGCAAATAGCGGCCTTGGCCGTTTTCTTCAGCCAGGCCCCAGCGCAGCAGGGTTTTGAGGTGACGATAGGTGCTGCTCAGCGGCTGGCCCAGTTGCTCGGACAAGGCTCGGGCGGAGATGGCCTCGCCCGCTTGCCCCAGCGTGACCAGAATGTGCAGCAGGCGATCCGTTGGCGTGTTGTCGTTCATTATTGGCCCCATGCTCTTGGCTGCATGGTGCACGCAGTTTCTCATTAGCTGAAATACGATTCCCACGCAGTGAGAAAAAGCAGGCAGAAAGTGATCAACGGTCAGTGGCTCACCGTTTTCAAACGCAAAAAAAGGCCGCCATCACGACACGATGGCGGCCCGGGTTGTACTCAGCCGTTCAAGCCGTCCTGGCTTCAGTTGAGTACGGGTGCCCCCATTCTTTCAAGGCGCCGACGGCGGGCTACCAGCAAGCCTGCCGTGACTACAAAAATGCTCAGCAGGCCGGTGGCCATGATCTCGACCCGGTGGCTTTCTTGAAACAGCATGATGGTCAAAATCGCCACGATGAACACGATCACCGCCCAGGTCAGGCCCGGGAAGAGCCACATTTTGAATTCGATTTTCTCCCCCAGCACGGTCCGTTTTTGACGCATGCGCAGTTGCGACACGGCAATCACCAGGTACACCAACAGGGCAATGGCGCCGGAGCTGGCCAGCAAGAATTCAAACACCGCCGAAGGCGCGACATAGTTGGCGAACACCGCCAGGAAGGCTGCGCCGGTGGACATCATCACCGCCCAGTAAGGCGTGCCGCTGGCGTTGGTGCGTTTGGCCACCGCCGGGGCATCGCCCCGCTTGCTCAGGGAGAACAGCATGCGCGAGGAGGTGTAAAGCGCCGAGTTCAGGCAGCTGGTCACAGCAATCAACACCACGATGTCGACGATCAGCTTGGCATTCGGGATGCCCATGCGGTCCAGCACGGTCTGGTAGGAGCCGAACTGTGCCAGGCCGGGGTCGTTCCAGGGCACCAGGGCCACCACGAGGAAGATCGACACCAGATAGAACAGGCCAATGCGCCAGATCACCGAGTTGGTGGCCTTGGTGATTTGCTTGCTCGGGTCTTTGGATTCGGCCGCCGCGATGGTGACGATTTCAGTGCCCATGAACGAGAACATGGTGGTCAACATGGCCGCCAGAACGGCGCCCATGCCGTTGGGCATAAAGCCCACAGTGTCGACCAGGTGCGACACGCCGCTGACCTGGCTGTTGGGCAACAAGCCGAAAATGGCCAACACACCCAAAATAATGAAGCCAATGATCGCCAGCACTTTGACCAGCGCGAACCAGAACTCGAACTCGCCGTAGTTCTTGACGCTGAACAGGTTGGTGGCGGTCAGCAATAAGGTGATGACCAGGGTAAACACCCAAATCGCGGTGTCCGGGAACCACGCATGCAGGATGGTGGCAGCGGCGTTGGCTTCCAGTGGAATCACCAACACCCAGAACCACCAGTACAACCAGCCGATGGTGAACCCGGCCCAGTGCCCGATGGCACGGTCGGCGTAGGTGGAAAACGAACCGGTGTCGGGCGAGGCAACGGCCATTTCGGCCAGCATGCGCATCACCAGTACCACCAGCGTACCGGCGGCCGCGTAGGCCAGCAGCACGGCGGGACCGGCTTGTGCAATCGCGTGGCCGGAGCCTACAAACAAACCGGCGCCGATCACGCCGGCAATCGACAGCATGGTCACATGCCGTGGTTTGAGCCCTTGCTCCAGGTGGTTAGAAGACTGCGTATTGCTCATTGCGACTACCTTTTATTGAAGCCATTCCGAGCACCTGTGTTGACGTTCGTAAAAAGTAACCAACACAGGCGTTTCGAATCCTTGACGCAATAAGTGCGCCAAAATGTGACAAAGTGCCGTTTTACGCGGGCTGCAACGCCGTTCTAAAAAAATCGCGATGGCTTTAGCGCAAGGCTTTCAATCAATTTGTTACCGTAACACTCAGTTACACCCGCCCAAACGCACCAAAATTACTCATTTGTGCCGCACAGGCCCAAAACCGGTGCGCATCTTTGACCTTTAGTAGGTTCGTGCTTCCAACGAGGGGCCAAAACTGGCACCATCGCGACCTTTTTTACGCGATACCTGTCTGGCCGAACGGCGAAACACGGGGTCGGTTGTTGTCTACGCGACAGTCTGCTGTCGCAATGCGACCCACAGCCACCCGTAAGCTTTTTTGTGCCAGTGAGGCAGTTGGTTGCCCTTGCGACCCTATGCTAGCTTGGCCTTCGCCAGGACGGCCGCCCAATAGCAGGATCGCACCCGAACACAATGAGGACCGCACATGGCTTTGGCCACGCCCGCGCTTGAAATCCGCAATTTGCACAAACGCTACGGCGAGCTTGAGGTACTCAAAGGTATCTCGCTGACCGCACGCGACGGCGACGTGATCTCGATCCTGGGTTCTTCCGGTTCCGGTAAGTCGACACTACTGCGCTGCATCAACCTGCTAGAAAACCCGCACGAAGGCCAGATCCTGGTGGCCGGTGAAGAGCTCAAGCTGAAAAAGGCTAAAAATGGCGAGCTGATCGCTGCCGATGGCAAGCAGATCAACCGCATGCGCAGTGAATTGGGTTTTGTGTTTCAAAACTTTAACCTGTGGCCGCACATGAGCATCCTCGACAACATCATCGAGGCGCCGCGCCGCGTGCTGGGGCAAAGCAAAGCCGAGGCCATCGAGGTGGCAGAAGCACTGTTGGCCAAGGTCGGCATCGCTGACAAACGCCATGCCTACCCCTCCGAGCTGTCGGGCGGCCAGCAACAACGTGCCGCCATTGCGCGCACGCTGGCCATGCAACCCAAAGTGATTCTGTTCGATGAACCAACATCGGCACTTGACCCGGAAATGGTCCAGGAAGTACTAAGTGTGATCCGCGCACTCGCCGAGGAAGGCCGCACTATGCTGTTGGTCACCCACGAGATGGGTTTTGCCCGTCAGGTGTCCAGCGAAGTGGTGTTTTTGCACCAGGGCCTGATCGAAGAGCAAGGGTCGCCTGAACAGGTTTTCGATAACCCGGTTTCAGCGCGCTGCAAACAATTCATGTCCAGCAACCGCTAACGGAGCAACACGCATGCAGAACTATAAAAAGCTTCTTCTGGCCGCTGCCGCCACGCTGGTGTTCAGCGCCAACGCCCTGGCTGTGGATAAGTACAAAGTCGGCATTGAAGGGGCTTACCCTCCGTTCAATAACAAAAACGCCAGCGGTGAAGTGGTCGGTTTTGACCCCGATATCGCGATGGCCTTGTGCGCCAAGATGAAAGCCGAGTGCGAAATCGTCACGTCCGATTGGGATGGCATCATCCCGGCACTGAACGCCAAAAAGTACGACTTCATCGTGTCTTCGCTGTCGATCACTGACGAGCGCAAACAGGCCGTCGACTTCACCGACCCGTACTACTCCAACAAGCAGCAGTTCATCGCCCCTAAAAAAGTCGACTTCAAAACAGATGTTGAATCCTTGAAGGGTAAGGCTCTGGGGACCCAGCGTTCGACCCAGGCCGCGACCTGGCTGGATGACAACCTGGGCACTGACGCCACCATCTCGTTGTATGACACTCAGGAAAACGCCTACCTCGACCTGACCTCGGGCCGTGTAGACGCGTTGCTGGCAGACAAGTACGCCAACTTCGACTGGCTCAAAAGCCCGGCGGGCCAGGCCTACGAGTTCAAGGGTGAGCCGGTCAACGAAGACGACAAGGTCGGCATCGCGCTGCGTAAAGGCGACAACGAACTGCGCGCCAAGCTGAACCTGGCCCTCAAGCAGATCGTTGAAGACGGCACGTACAAAAAGATCAACGACAAGTACTTCCCGTTCAGCATCTACTGACCTGCCTGACCGGCGCGCTTTCGGGCGCCGCCGGTCCCTAGCAAAGCCTGCCTAACCCATGACTATCGACTTATACGGATTCGGCCCCGCGCTTGCCGCCGGTGCGCTGATGACCGTCAAACTGGCACTCACTGCGCTGTGTCTGGGCCTTGTGCTCGGGCTGATCGGTGCACTGGCCAAAACCTCGCCCTACAAGCCCGTGCGCTGGCTGGGCGGTGCTTATTCGACGCTGGTACGTGGTGTGCCGGAGCTTTTGTGGGTGTTGCTGATTTACTTCGGCAGCGTGAATGCCGTGCGCGCCCTTGGCGAAGTCATTGGCATGCCCGAGCTGACCCTCAGCGCCTTCGCTGCCGGGGTGATCGCACTGGGCCTGTGCTTTGGCGCCTATGCCACCGAGGTGTTTCGCGGTGCCATTTTGGCCATCCCAAAAGGCCATCGCGAAGCGGGGCTGGCCCTGGGCCTGTCCAAACCGCGTATTTTTACCAAGCTGGTGCTGCCGCAAATGTGGCGCATCGCCCTGCCAGGCTTGGGCAATCTGTTCATGATCCTGATGAAAGACACCGCGCTGGTGTCTGTCATTGGTCTGGAAGAAATCATGCGTCAGGCACAAAACGCCGTGACCTTCGCCAAACACCCGTTCACCTTCTACATGGTGGCCGCCGTGATGTACCTGGGCCTGACCGTATTGGCCATGGGCACGATGCACGTGCTTGAAAAACGCGCGGCGCGCGGCTTCGTGAGGAGAACGTAATGGTGTGGGAACTCTTCCTCAAGTGGCTGCCCAAGCTGATTCAGGGCGCGACCCTGACGCTGGAGCTGACCGCGCTGTCGGTGATTGCCGGTTTGATCGTGGCCATCCCGCTGGGCATCGCCCGCTCGTCCAAGCTGTGGTACGTGCGCTCATTGCCGTACGCGTACATCTTTTTCTTCCGTGGCACGCCCCTGCTGATCCAACTGTTTTTGGTCTATTACGGCCTGGGGCAGTTTGAAGCGGTGCGCGAGAGTGTGTTGTGGCCCTATTTGCGCAGCCCGTTCTGGTGTGCGGTCATCACCATGACCCTGCACACGGCGGCCTACATTGCCGAGATCCTGCGCGGTGCCATTCAGGCCATCCCGCCGGGTGAGATCGAAGCCGCACGCGCGCTGGGCATGTCGCGTTTCAAAACCCTGGTGCATATCGTCATGCCACGCGCTGCGCGCATCGGTCTGCCGGCCTACAGCAACGAAGTGATCCTGATGCTCAAAGCCAGCTCGCTGGCGAGCACCGTGACCTTGCTTGAGCTGACCGGCATGACGCGCACCATCATTGCGCGTACGTATCAGACCGTGGACATGTTCCTGATTGCCGGGATGATCTACCTGGTGATGTCGTTTGTGCTGATTCAGGGCTTCAAACTGCTGGAGCGCTGGTTGCGCGTCGATGCCTGCCAAGGACGGTGAGCCAGGCGTGTTGCGCGGCGAGTCATTGCTCGCCCGCTTCCAGGCACTGGATGCCTTTTTAAGCCAGCACCAGCACCTGTGGCGCCCACGGCCCTTCACTGCGCTGAATATGCCGTGGGAGGCGCACCACCCCGAGCTGGCGCAGTGGTTGCGCCAGCGTTCGTTGCAAGACGCCGAAGCCAGCCACAACCGCCCCTACCATCTGCCCGCCCCGGCGCCGTTCCCTGAATGGGCAGCCACCTCGCACGCCTTAAGCACCGTGGGTGCCTTGACCACGCGGCCCGTTACAAGCGCCCCCCCGCGCCTGCAGGTCGACGTGCCGGGGCGCAAATGGCAACAGATCGAAGCGTTCGCCCAATGCCTGACCTTCACCCGCACGCCCACGCACTGGCTGGACTGGTGCGCAGGCAAAGGCCATCTGGGCCGCCGTTTAGTCAACGAAGCGCAACAACTGACGTGCCTGGAGTACGACCCCGCGCTGATTGAGGCCGGACAGCAACTCAGCCAGCGCCACGCCCTCAATGCCCGGCATGTGCAGCAAGATGTGCTGTTGCCTCAGGCCGCCTCGCAGCTCACGGCCGACATGACCCCGGTCGCGCTACATGCCTGTGGCGACTTGCATGTGCGCTTGCTGCAACTGGCCAGCGCCGCAGGCTGTGGACAACTTGCCCTATCGCCCTGTTGCTACAACCGCATCAGCGCCACGCACTACCAGCCGTTATCCACAGCCGCTCGCGCTTCGGGCTTGAGGTTATCGCGTGACGATCTGAGTTTGCCCATGAACGAAACCGTGACCGCAGGCGAACGGGTACGCCGCCAACGCGACGAGTCGATGGCGCGGCGTTTGGGGTTTGATCTGTGGCAGCGCCACGTGCGGCAGTGTGATGAATACTTATCCACACCCTCATTGCCCAGCACCTGGCTGAACAAGCCATTCGCGCTGTATTGCGAGGCGTTGGCGGCGCTGAAAAACTTATCCACAACCGGCACCGAAGACTGGCCAGCGCTGGAGACGGCGGGATGGCAACGGCTGGCGCAAGTGCGCAATCTGGAGCTGGTACGCGGCCTGTTCAGACGCCCCTTAGAGCTGTGGCTGGTGCTGGATCGGGCGTTATACCTGAGCGAAAACGGCTATGACGTGCAAGTGGGTGAGTTCTGCGACACCCACCTGACGCCGCGCAACCTGATGCTACTGGCGCAGCAACCTGCGAAACCTACGAACCCCGATACGTCGAGAACCCGTAGGGGCTGAGCAGCAGCGGGATGTGGTAATGCTGCTCGACATTTTTCACTTCAAAAATCACCGGGATCTCCGGGAAGAATGTGTCGCGGCCAACCTTTTTGAAATACTCGCCGGTTTTAAACACCACGCGGTATTCGCCTGCCTCCAGGGCCTGTTTGGCCGGGAACAGTTCACTGATTCGTCCTTGTTCGTTGGTCACGCCCTGCGCCAGCGGCTGCCACGTTTGAGCGACGTGTTTTTCCAGGGTCACGTTGACACCCGGCGACGGCAAGCCGTTTTCAAGGTTCAACACATGCACGCTCAAGGGGTTAGCCGCCGCCAGCGCCAGGCTGGACACAGCGCTAAGGCCCACAGCGGCCAAGGTCATGCGTAAAGTTTTCATCGTTCATCCTCCAAGTCATCACAATTAACGCGTAATGGTCAGGCCCAATGCTTGCGCGGCCTGCACTGCACAGGCTTCATCCTGCTCAGCCCCGCCAGCCCCGGCCACGCCCAAGGCACCCACCAACTCGCTGCCTGCAAACAGCGGCACACCGCCGCCCAACAGCAACAGTTCGGGGATGGAATTGAGGTTGGCCGCTTCAGGGTTATTGCGTGCCCGTTCGGCAAACAATCGGGTCGGGGTTTTGGTCGACAGCGCGGTATAGGCTTTGCGCTGACTGGCCAATAAGTTATGTGGCCCCACGGTTTCCGGGCGCAGGGCCACCAACGTATTGCCACCGCGATCCAGCACGCTTAACGCGCCGGTGCAGTGCTGCAACGTGGCATCGGCCAATTGCCGCGCCGTGCTCAAATCAA
Organism: Pseudomonas weihenstephanensis; assembly: GCF_016812185.1. Taxonomy (NCBI): domain Bacteria; kingdom Pseudomonadati; phylum Pseudomonadota; class Gammaproteobacteria; order Pseudomonadales; family Pseudomonadaceae; genus Pseudomonas; species Pseudomonas weihenstephanensis. The sequence continues at coordinate 449,760 of NZ_JAAEBV010000004.1, forward strand.
GATCGGCATGGCGCACCAGTGTGGGCGCGGCATGGGCCGTGACGGCGAGCGTCATGGCAACGCCTGACAGCAAGGTTTTCAGCATCATGGGCAAGCTCCTGAACGAATGAGGCCACCTTAACGGCTGCACCTCGTCAGAACCCCGTCAGTTGGATTACAAGTTTGTAATAGGCAATGCCCGCGAAGGCGCCTAGCCTGTGCAGACGAATGATTGAGGTGTGCGATGCGTTTGTTAGTGGTGGAAGACGAAGCCAAGACCGCCGATTTTTTGGCCAAGGGCCTCAAAGAGTCAGGCTTTGCGGTGGATGTCGCGCTGAATGGTCTGGACGGGCGTTATTTTATTGAGCAGCAAGACTACGACCTGATCATCCTCGACGTGATGCTGCCGGGGCTTAACGGCTGGCAATTGCTGCAATTGATTCGCCAGCGCGGTGCGACACCGGTGCTGTTTCTGACCGCCAAAGATGCCATCGAAGACCGCGTGCGCGGGCTTGAACTGGGTGCTGACGATTACTTGCTCAAACCCTTCGCCTTCGCCGAACTGCTGGCCCGCGTGCGCACCTTGTTGCGCCGTGGCCCCATGCGTGAAGCCGAGTCTTACAGCATCGCCGACCTAGAAATCGACGTACTGCGCCGCCGTGTCAGCCGGGGCGGTCAGCGCATCAGCCTGACCAATAAAGAATTCGCCCTGTTGCAGTTGCTCGCCAGCCGTCAAGGCGAAGTGCTGTCGCGCACCTTGATCGCCTCCCAGGTGTGGAACCTCAATTTCGACAGCGACACCAACATGGTCGAAGTCGCGGTGCGCCGCCTGCGCTCCAAAGTCGACGACCCGTACATGCCAAAACTTATCCACACCGTGCGCGGCGTGGGTTATCAACTCGAAGCCGCGGATGAGTAAATCCATTGCCTGGCGTCTGGCACTGGCGATTGCGCTGACCTGCGCGCTGGTCCTGAGTGTGATCGGGGTATTTCTGTACCGCTCGCTGGCCGCGGAGCTGGCGTTTCGCGACGATCAGGCCCTGCTCGGGCGCCTGGAGCAGATGCGTGCGTTGTTGCATGACAGCGACAGCCTCACGGCCCTGCAAGCGCGCCCGCGCCTGTATCAGAACATGCTGGGCAATCAGGACAGCGTGCTGGTGGTCAAACGTCAGGACGCCAGTCAGGTCATCGCCATCAACCCGCACCGGCAAGTCCTGCCGCAGGTGCAGCCCATTGCTCTGGACCGGGCGCCTGCGCGGGACGACATCCAGACCCTCGACTCGCTGGCCTTGCTCGCCGGTAGGGCACAAGGCCCGGCGGGCGAACGCTTGAGCATCATCGTGGGCAAACGCCTGGATGAGCGCGAACACATTCTCGCCAGCTATCGCCTGCGTTTATACGCAGCGGTGATCCTGGGCGGGTTGCTGGCGTGGGGGCTGGGCTGGTTGTTATTACGTCGCGGGCTGCGACCGTTGCGCGAGCTAACGCAGGCCATGCGCGGCATCAACCCGCGCAGCCTCGACCAGCGCATGCCTGTGGATAACGTGCCCACTGAACTCAAAGAACCGCTCCAGGCGCTCAACGCCATGCTCATGCGCCTTGAAGGTAGCTTTGAGCGACTGTCGCAGTTCTCGGCCGACCTGGCCCATGAAATCCGTACACCGCTGCACAACTTGCTGGGCAGCAACAGCCTGGCGCTGAACCAGTCGCGCAGCCCGGCCGAGTATCAGGACGTATTGGCGTCGAACATCGAAGAATACGAACGCCTGAATCGCATGGCTGAAAACCTGATGTTTTTGGCCCGGGCCGAACACGGCCAACGCCCGCTGAACCTGCAATCACTGAACCTGCGTGAGATGGGCGACGAACTGTGCGACTACTTCGAAGCCTTGGCCGAAGACCGTCAGCTACGCCTGGGCAACCAACTGCATGGATCGCTGACGGCCGACCTGCACCTGCTACAACGGGCGCTGAGCAACCTGATGGCCAATGCCGTGCGCCATGCACAAGCGGGTTCAAACGTGCAATTAATCAGCCGCAGCGATCCCCATCATCAGTGGGTGGGCGTGCATAACATCGGCCCAGCGATTGACCCGCAACACCTGGATAAACTGTTCGACCGTTTCTACCGGGTTGATCCCTCACGGGCAGCACCGGGTGATTCGGGCGGGCTGGGTTTAGCCATCGTGCGCTCGATTATGCAACTGCATGGCGGCGACGTAGAGGTGCGCAGCGACGCTCAAGGCACCGTGTTTGAATTAAGGTTTTTACGCCAACCTGCAAGCCCGTCGAACGCCTGCTGAAAGACTTCGAAAAATAGTCTGTTATCAGGGGTTTACAAGCTCAAACATCCGGGTATACTCGTCGCCCATAACGCCGGTATAGCTCAGTTGGTAGAGCAACTGACTTGTAATCAGTAGGTCCCGAGTTCGACTCTTGGTGCCGGCACCATACGCAACACCGAAAGAGGCTCACCGCAAGGTGGGCCTTTTTTGTTTCTGGGGTTTAAGTCCTGATGGGCAACGGCTATGTTTGTCAGCACGGCTTACATCTGAGCAGCAATGCGATGTAGTGCAGGTTTCTATCTCGGGGACATTATGCTCAAGCAGCTCAACATGCTCCGCGAGCTGGAAATATTGCTGGCCGACAAGCCGCTCGACACCGCCTTCTTTGGCCTGCATGCCGGTGACAACGGCATTACTGTGCAACAAGGCGCCAGCCTTTATGACATCGGCGACATCACCGCCCTGGAAGAAAGTCTTCAGCAATCCGACCGCTATCTGGCGCTGGAGGATTAAGCCTGCCGGTACTGGATGTCGACGGCTTGACCTTCACCTTCCCCGCCACATGGCAAGCCAGCAAGTTTGATGAATGGGCCTTTTACAGGCAACACTTCCTCAAACTGCGCGATCACTTGCAAGCCGTGGACATTCTGGTGCTATCGCCAGACCAAATAGCCTTTATGGTGGAAGTCAAAGACTACCGCCATCCTGAGGCTGGCAAGCCTTCAGCGTTAGCAGAAACCATCGTCAATAAAGTCTTATGCACCTTGGCTGCGCTGCTTCCCGCCAGGCTGCATGCCAACACGCCCATCGATGAAAAAAACATGAGCAGTGCTGTGCTGCGTTGTGAAAGGCTCCAGGTCATTGTTCATATAGAACAACCGGCTGCCCGCCCACCACGCGTCGATCTCGCCGATCTAAAGCAAAAACTCAAAAGCAAACTGCGCGCCATAGACGCTCACCCAAAGATAGTGAGCATGGCCAAACCTCTTGCAATGGCCTGGCACGTAAGCTGATGGCGCATTTCCATGTCCAGCGCAGGCCAGTCGGGCTGCCCCGTTCAGCGGGCTGCTTGGCGGCGTAAATCCAGCACCATCAAAGGTGTGCGCAACTCACGAAGCGGCGTTCTGCGGTGTAGGCGGCCGCCAAACGGTTCAGTGCCGTATTGGCAGCAGCGGCCAGAGGCTGAATTTCGCTCACTTTTCACCTTTGCGCGGCTTGATCCACGCGCCCCCCCAAGGCCGCAGAAGATGGTTATCGCCATTCAATAGTGTTAATTAGCCATCACCTCCTTTACTATTCCCGCGCTTTTATGCGTGGCGCTTGGCCATCATCCGGCACAGAAAAGATCACGCATGGAAGCGCCTGGATTATCAGCCGATGTTTAAGGAAGAATTTGTGTCCCCTGTTCTATTCCGTAAAAGCCTGCTTGCCCTCGCCATCACCACCTGCGCCCTGCCTGTTTACGCGCAAACGCTGCAACTGACCGATGCGGGCCTGACCCTTGAGCGCCAGCAGTTCAGCGATAACGTCGAAATCACCGGCGCGATGAATCACACCCAACGCGATGCCGAAGCGATTCACGTGCTGGGGTCGGACTTCGCCAAAGACCTGGTGTTCAACGCCACCATCACCTCCAGCAACAGCTCGGGGGGCGGCATCGACATGGACAGTTGGTACAACCCGAACCCTTCGAACGGGGACGTGGCCTGGGCCAACAATACGATCGGCGGCAACCTGATCAACAAAGGCAGCATCAGCTCCCAAGGCAACGGTTCCACCGGTTGGTTGATCGACCCGGCCGTGGTCGGCGGTGATGTGATCAACGCAGGCTTGGTGAGCGCCAAGGGCGATCCTGAGGTGGGCGTGGATTATCGCGACGTAAGCCGTGCCGTCTATATTTCCGGCTCGACGCACATTAAAGGCGATTTCAAAAACACCGCTTCGGGCCAGATCATCGCCCAAGGCACTGACGCCAAAGCCCTGCAAATGGAAGGCGGCCAACTCGACGGACGCCTGATCAACAACGGCCTGATTCAGGTGACCGGTGAAGGCAGCACGGCCATCGACGTGACCAGCTCCGAACGCTGGAACGGCGTGAATAACATCAATGACCGCGCCGACGTGCGCGGCATCGAGAACAACGGCACCCTCATTGCCACTGGCGAAGATGCAGAAGGCATCCGTGCCGATGGCGTGAGCTTTGCCAGCGAAGACGCGCACATCGTCAACAATGGCCTGATTCAGGCGCAAGACGCTGCCATTGTGATCGGCGGTTTCGACATTGATGGTGCCCATCAGGGCGGCGCGCTGCGCGTGGTCAACAACGGCACCCTGGTGTCGCAAGACGAAGCCGTAGACGCTTCGGAAAGCGACGGCCGGGTGTTCTTGACCCTGGGTGACGGCAGCAAGACCACCGGTAACCTGATCGACCTGAGCCTGATCGAAGTAAGCGGCAATGCCGCGTTCACCGGCACCGACACCACTGCCGATGGCGCCAATATCCGCATGAAAAATGGCGGCTGGATGGATGTCGGCAGCCAGGCGGCGCCCGCGCACCTGGACCTCGGCCTGCCCCACACCACGCTGGATGGCAACCTGTACGTGGCAGGCAACTCCTCGTTGGGCCTGAACCTGAGCAGCGCCACCGACGCCAACCGCGCGGTACTGGCCGTGAGCGGCACAGCTGAATTCGGCAAGGGTTCGCAGATTCAACTGGCCGCCAAAGGCAACGACTTCCGCGCCGATGGCACCACCTACACGCTGGTTCAAGCCAAAGACCTGCAAGACAACGGCCTGACGGTCACTAGCAGCTCTTCGTTGCTCAATGTCGACAGCTACGTGGTTGAGAACAACCAGATCGTGAGCAAAGTCACCGCCAAAGGCGCGGCTGAAGTGGGCAACGTCATCGCTGACATCGGCGGCTCGCACAACGCGCAGCAAGCTGGCGCCGCCTTCACCGAAGTCACCCGCCAACTGGCACAGTTGAGCCCGCAAGACCCGTTGTTCCAGCACTACGTCAACGCCTCGAACAACCCTGAAGCGTTGAAAAAACTGGCCGAGCAACTGGCACCTGAAGTCAACGGCGGCGCGACGCAAGCTGCGACCACCAGCCAATCGTTGATCAGCAACGTGACGGGCAACCGTACCGGCGGCGGTCGCGGCCTGTCTTCCGGTGACACCCTGAAAGACACCGGCGTATGGGTGCAAACCCTGTACAGCGACGCCAATCAGGGTATGCGTGATGGCGTGGCCGGGTTCAATGCCTACAGCCGCGGTATCGCGGTCGGCGCTGACGGCAAGGTCAACGATCAACTGACCCTGGGTCTGGCGTACAGCTACCTGAACACCGATGTGAACGGCAAGGCGGGCAGCAAAACCGAAGTCGATAGCCACGCGTTCACGCTGTACGGCGGTTTCGAGCAAGGCAACTACTTCGTTGACGCGGCGCTGACCTACGGCATGAACGACAACGACAGCCAGCGCACCATCGGTAACACCAAGGCCAAGGCCGATTACGACAGCAACCTGTTCGGCGTGAACCTGGTCGGCGGTTACACCTACCACATCACCCCCGACCTGCTGATCGAACCTCGCGTCGCCGCCCGCTACAGCCTGGTCGACATCGATGGCTACCGCGAAAAAGGCTCCTCGGCAGCGCTCAAAGTCAAAGACCAGCGCTACGAAGTGGCTGAACTGGGCGCAGGCTTTCGTGTAGCGGCCAGCTACCCGCTGGGCCAAGGCACCCTCACCCCGCAAGCCAAACTGATGGCCTTCCACGACTTTGCGGCAGACGAAGCCAGCAGCACCTCGACGTTCACCCTCGGCAACACGCCGTTCGTGACCAGCGGTGCCAAAGCCGTGCGCAACAGCTACGAAGCCGGCATCGGCGCCGACTACCGTCTGGGCGCTGTGACCGTGGGCCTGAACTACGACTACGTCGGCAAATCAGGTTTCGACGCCGACACCTTCTCGGCCAAAGTGCGTTACGACTTCTGATGACCCGTACCGACCTCAACCCGCACTCGCGGGTTGGCGTCTGGCTGCAAGGCTTGGCGCTGTTGATCAGCGCCTTGCTCAGCGGCTGCCAGTCGCCGCTGCAAGCGTTGCAGGATCAAGCCTTGATCCGGCATCAACACCTTGAAGTTATCCACACCCCCACTTTCCCGCTGATGCTGGGCATGCCTTCGCCAGCACCGGTCTCACCGCGCCTTCGGGTTTATCTGGAAGGTGACGGCCATGCATGGGCCACGTCCCGTCAACCCAGTCTGGACCCCAGCCCACTCAATCTGATGATGGCCAAACTGGCCTTCAGCGACCCCACGCCCAGTGTGTACCTGGCGCGCCCGTGTCAGTTTGTCAGCAGCCAAGCCTGCACACCGCTGATGTGGACCGACCGGCGTTTCAGCCCCGAAGTCCTGGCGAGCCTCGATCACGCGCTGGATCAAATCAAAGCACGGCTGGGCAATCAGGACTTTGAGCTGGTGGGCTATTCGGGTGGCGCGGCGTTGGCGTTATTGCTCGCCTCCCGACGCGATGACATTGCGCAAGTGCAAACCCTGGCCGGCAATCTAAGCCCGCGCCAATGGGTGGCGCTGCACGACCTGCGCCCGTTGACCGGTTCGCTGGAGCCACTGGATGAACGCCAGCGTCTGGCGCAAGTGAAGCAGCGTCATTTTGTCGGCAGCGAAGACCGGGTGGTGCCGCCCCCGTTACTCGACCGCTACCGGCGCGCACTCGGTGAGGCGCGCTGCGTGCAGTCTATCGTGGTACCCGGCGCCCGCCACGGCGAAGGGCTGGAGCAGGCATGGCGCACGTGGCGCAATCAACCCCTCGTGTGCCAACCCTGAACGGCGCATGCAAAAACGCCCCGACCGGTGATCCGGCTCGGGGCGTTTTTCGTTCAGCTGTCCGGCCTGTTCAACAGGCCGGTGGCATCAGAACACGTTGATCGGGTAATCAACGAACACGCGCAACTCGTTACCTTCTTTGTTGTACTTGTCGGCGTTGTTCGACACGCGCAACCAGGAACCGCGAACCCGCACGCTCAAGTCTTTAACCGGGCCGCTTTGTACAACGTACTTGGCCTGGTTGTAGATTTCGCGCTCGGTGCCACGGCCACGGTCGGAACCGTCGTCGATGTTGCTGCCGCGCACGTAGGCGATGTTGTAGGTCAGGCCCGGAATGCCCACGGCACCGAAGTCAAAACCATAACCGGCTTGCCACGAACGTTCGTCCTTGGCGTTGAAGTCAGACCAGTAGGAGTTGGCCAGCAAGATGGTGTTGCCACCGTCACCCACGCCGCCCGCGTTGCGGTAGCCGCCGTACGGGTAGCCGATTTCACCGGTGCTTTGCTGGTACGCCAGGATCAGCGAGTGAGCGCCAAACGCGTAAGTGGTCGCCAGGCTCCAGATCTTGTTGTCCTGGCCGTCGACTTCCAGCACGTCGCGCGCGTAGTCGGAGTTGACGTGGGTGCGGTAGCCATTGAAGTCAAACTTCAGCGACTGTTTGTCTTGCAGTGGCAGCACGTAGGTCATGCCCAGGTATTGCTTGCGCAGCACGTCTTCCATGTCGGAGGCGTACAGCGAGGCCGAGAAATTGTCGGTGAACTTGTAGCTGCCGCCGAACACGTTGATGCTTTTCAGGTCGCCGCTGTCACGGGCCTCAGCACTCTTGCGCGACTCCGCCGTGAAGCGACCGACGTTGATTTCCAGGCCGTCGATTTCTTTGGAGGTCAGCAAGGTGCCGGTGAAGCTTTCTGGCATCAGACGCGAGCTGTCATACATCAGCACCGGCAGCTCAGGCATTTGGTCACCGTACTTGAGCACGGTGTTAGAGATGCGGAACTTGACCGCAGCGCCCGCTTTGGCAATGTCTTTGGCCGCTTTGCCGCTATCGCCCACTTTGAAGAAGTCGATACCGCCCGCGCCGCTGAGGTTACCCTCGCTGCCCAAACGCAGTGCGTAGATGCCGAATGCATCCACACCCACACCCACGGTGCCCTGAGTGAAACCGGAGGTGAACGTACCGAGGAAGCCTTGGCCCCACTCAGCTTTACGGTCCACACCGTTTTTGTAGTCACGGCTAATGTAGGCGTTACGCGCCAGCACATTCAGATGGCTGTCTTCTACAAAGCCTTTTGCGTCAGCTTGATCGTTAGCCATGGCCTGGGTAGCACTGAGTACGCCCAAAGCGAGAAGACCTATCCGTTTGTTCAACATATTATTTTCCTTATTGCTGGATAAAGGCGCGCTGTGGGTTTCAAGCTGAAACATTGAGTGGTGGTTGCTTCACATAAACAAAAAAGGCCGACATGAGGGTTTCATGCTGGCCTTTCAAAGAGTTGGTGTATGGCTTAGCACCACAGGCGTTGGCTGGAATCCTAGCCGCCGTTACATCTTGGTGTCAATTTGATGAAACTTCTTTGATCTTCCAATGTCTGGCGCAGGCTTGACCCTCGCATCAGCATTACGCATCACAGCCCGTCGGGCCGCAGGCGGGCGACGGGTTGGCAGCGTCATTGCCCGGGGTCGCGTCCTGTTGTCGCAGCCAGGCTGCAAACGCCTCGGGCTTGCCCAACCAAGGGTTCAAATCGACCACTTGGTACTGCCCCGCACGCTCCAGCACCAGTGTGGGAAACCCTTGCCCGCCAACCTGCGCCAACATCCCGCGACTGGCCTTGAAGTGTGCCTGCGTGGGCGCTCCGTTGACCGCGTCATAGGCCGCTAAAAACTCATCGGCTTGCAGGCCCATTTCTGCGGCCACAGCCATCAGCACATCTTCATCCGCAATGCGTCGGCCTTCGACGTAGTGCGCGGTCTGCAAGCGCCCCAGCAGTTCAAGGCCGCGGCCTGCCAACTGTTCAGCCGCCAGCACCGCCGTGGTCGGCGGGGCCGAGTCAAACACCGCCGTGGTGTCACGCAGCAAGCCTTCAAAGTACGCCTGGCCGAAGGGCTGGCCGGTGTATTGGGCAATGCGCCGGTCGTGCGGCATCACATAGTCACGCAATTGCGCTGACACCGGGCGCCGGTGCGCGCCGGTCATCATCCCGCCGCCATGACCCACCACGGGCAAGGTCTGGCGGGCTGCGTCGATCAAGGGCTTGGCGCCGTAGCACCATCCGCACAAAGGGTCGTAAATGTAATGCAAGGTTGTAACAGCGGTCATGAACAGTTCCGAGAGGGAGAGGTAAAAACAGCACGCAGACTAGCGCCGCAGAAGGCCCAGAAAAACGCTGGAATCCTGTTTAGAGTGTTTCGCGGATCGTGCAGATCCCGTGTTTATAGGCGGTTTAACGTTTAAGTAATATTTAGAAACATACTTTCCGGCGAAGCGGCTGGTAATGATAAACATCCACTAACAAGAACTATTACCATTCGCACCCTAAAAAATAGAACCCGCCTTAACCTTCTCGGAAGTTTCTCAACCATGCGTTCTCCCTGCCGCTTCACACCCCTCAAACTGGGGCTGTGTGCCTGCCTGTACGTCGGTTTCAGCTGCGCTGCCACCACCCTTCCCGAAACCTCGGTCAATGCCGCTGAAGCCGAGGCGGATGACCCGCGCGTCAAAGAGGTCACCACCGCAACCCGCACCTCGACACCGGCGCGTTATGTGCCGCAGGCCATCGACTCGGTCAAAACCAGCAACGTGCTGGATTACGGAATCAACAGCCTTGGCCAAGCCTTGAGCGGTATCCCCAACGTCAGCAGTACCGCAGACACCCGTTTCGACAGCCTGCGCATTCGCGGCTTTGACGCCAGCAACGATTTTTATCTGGATGGCATTCGCGACGACAGCCAGTACGTGCGCGACCTGCACAACATTGAACGCATTGAGGTGCTCAAAGGCCCGGCGGCAGTGCTGTATGGCCGGGGCAGCCAGGGCGGCATCATCAACCGCGTCAGCAAGATGCCGCAGTTCGGGCGCCGCTCAACCGTTCAGGCCCAAGGCGGCACGGACGATTTGCGCAGCCTGTACGCCGACCTCAGCGTCGACCCCAGCGACACCCTCAGCCTGCGCCTGAACATGGGCAACGAAGACAAAAACAGCTTCCGCGACAACGTCAGTGGCAACCGCCAACTGTTCGCGCCCTCGATGAGCTGGCAAATCACCCCCGACCTGAACTGGTTGGTGCAGTACGAATACAGCCGTTACAACCGCACCCCGGATCGTGGTATTCCAAGCGTTGGCGGGCGCCCTGCCGATGTCAGCCGGGGCACCAGCTACGGCGGGCAAAACGATTTCATCGACGACAAAACCCAAACCCTGCGCTCCAAACTCAGTTATGAGTTAAGCGATAACTGGCAACTGCGCCACACCTTGGGCATCTTCAAACTCGACAGCCAGTTCGAAAACACCTACCTGACCGGCTACGACGCCAAAAACCGCAAGGTCAACCGTCAAAGCTGGCAACAGGACATGACCACCCGCAACATTTTCAACAACCTCGAAATCGAAGGCGGGTTTGAAACGTTTGGCCTGGAGCATCGTCTGCTCACCGGTCTGGAGCTGGGCAGCCAGAGGCGTGATCCCAAGCTGTACAGCGCCAAGGGCGTGCCGGGGGTCGACTTGTACAACCCCGATCGCCGCCTGCGCCCTACTGGCGCAATGTTGATTTCCAGCGACAACCACACCGAAGTCGAAAGCCAGGGCCTGTATGTACAGGACCAGATTCGCCTCAACGACCAATGGCAAGTGCTGGCCGGTTTGCGCCATGACCGCTTTGAAGTCGACTCCACCAGCAACCTGAAACACCTCTCCGAAACCCGCAACAGCCACGGTACCAGCCCGCGTCTGGGCGTGGTCTGGACCCCGTTGCACAATCACTCGTTCTACGCCTCGTGGACCAAAACCTTCTCCCCGGTGGGCGGTGGCTTGATCGGTATCACGCCGGGCGCCGCAGGCAACAGCAACGACCTGAGCCCCGAACTGACCAAGCAAAAAGAAATTGGCGTAAAAAGCGACTGGATGGACGACCGCCTGAGCACCACGCTGGCGGTGTATGAGCTGGAGCTTTACAACCGTCGTACCAAAGACCCTGAAAACCCGGAAATCACCCTGTTGTCGGGCTTGCAACGTTCACGCGGCATCGAGCTGACGGCCAGCGGCAAACTCGGCGGCAACTGGTACTTGCGCGGCGGCGTGGGCGTGCAAGACGCCACCGTGGTCAAAGACAACAACGGCTTCGAAGGCAAGCGCATCAATGGCGTGGCCAAGCACAACGGCAATGTGTTCCTGACCTGGAAACCGGAAATGGGCTGGTATGCCGAAACCGGCCTGACACTGGTGGGTCAGCGTTATGCCGACAACCAGAACACCGTGGTATTACCGGGCTATGGCCGTTGGGATGCTCTGGCGGGGTATCGGGAAAAGGACTGGGAAGTCAGCGGCGCGTTGACCAACCTGACTGACCGTGACTACTACGCTTCAGCCACCAGCGGTTCGCAAATCATGCCGGGCGAACCCCGCAGCCTGGTGGTGACGGGCAAGTACAGCTTCTGACCCCCCCCCTCACCTGAAGTCGCTGGCGAAGGCTGCGCAGCAGCCCTGAAAGGCGCCGCCTGTGCCAGCGACTACCGCTCAACTCATCCATACACCCGACAGGGCCTCCAATTCTGCCTCGCTGAACAACCCGGCCGGGTAGCGTTCGCGAAGAATCTGATAGGCAGACTGGCCTGGCTTGTTGCAGGGTCCTTTGCGTTTAAACCAATTGGCCAGAACGATAAGCGACTCACGACTCACCGATTGTGGCCGCGAACCTCGCTCGCAAAATACGTTCATGACAGCGCTCTCCAGGTACTTGAGCGGCAAATGTACTCAAGGTGTGTGACAGAACATCGCCGCGCAGCGCGCAACGTGCCCAGACATGGCTCCCTTCAAGATTTTTAACAAACTCTTTTACAAAATTTATACCAACTTTTCGAATAACCTTTTGATCTGGAACAAAAAACCCGCCGTTCTTGCGAACGGCGGGTTTTTATTTCGCCAATCCGGCGGGGAGGTGTCTAGATCAGGCCTTGTGTGGCGCAGGCTGCTGTTGGGTCAGGCAATGAATATTGCCGCCGCCCAACAACAATTCACGCCCTGGCACCATCACCACTTCGTGCTGCGGGAAGAGGTTTTGCAAAATGACTTTGGCCTGGGCGTCCATCGGGTCATCAAAGCTGGGGGCAATAATGCCGCCGTTGACGATCAGAAAGTTCACGTAAGAGCCGGCCAGACGCTGCGAGGGGTGACGGTCCTGGCTGCCAGCCACTTTGTCGACGCCATCGCACTCTTCCTGGGTGGCGTACATCGGCCCCGGAATCGGCATTTTATGCACCACAAACGGGCGGCCCTTAGCATCTGTGCTGGCCGACAGCACTTTCATTGCGCCGTGGCAGCGCGCGTAGTTGGGGTCGCGCTCGTCATCGGTCCAGGCCAGCAACACTTCGCCTGGGCGTACGTAGCAACAAAAGTTATCCACATGACCGTCGGTTTCGTCGTTGAACAGGCCGTCCGGCAACCAAATGATGGTGCTCACGGCCAACTGCGCGCGCAGCACGTCTTCGATTTCTTCACGCGACAGGTGCGGATTGCGATTGCGGTTGAGCAGGCACTCGGCGGTGGTGATCAGCGTGCCTTCGCCATCCACATGGATCGAGCCGCCTTCGAGTACAAAGCCTTCGGTGTAATAACGCGGGCACCGTTCGATTTCCAGCACCTTACTGCCCACCTGCCGGTCGCGATTCCACGGCGCATACAAACCGCCGTCAAAGCCGCCCCACGCGTTGAAATCCCAGTTCACACCGCGCACTTCGCCGCTGTCGTTGATCACGAACGTCGGGCCGCTGTCACGCACCCACGCGTCATCGCTGGACATCTCGACCACCCGAATATTGGGCACATCCAGGCGAGCGCGGGCGTTTTCGTACTGCTGCGCCGACACACACACGGTCACCGGTTCAAACCGGGCAATCGCCTTGGCCACGGCCACATGCGCAGCTTGCGCGGGCTTGGCGCCTAACCGCCAGTTGTCCGGGCGCTCAGGCCAGATCATCCAGGTTTGGGTCTGTGGCGCCCATTCGGCCGGCATGTAAAAACCGTCAGCGCGGGGCGAACTGTGCAAAAGAGTGGTCATTTAAATCAGGACTCCAAAAATCCGTCGAGGTTTGATTGAGCCATTGGGCGGCCAGCGGCGAAAGAACAGTGGACGCGGGACAGGGGCACGTCAACACGCCACCGCCTTATAGACGATAAATATCCATATTAAAAACCATTTCAGAGAAACGGCCGCTAAAAATGAATAATTTTACCGATATAAATCGATAAAACAGCGTAGCGCCTCTCGCTCAGCCTTTCACGCAACGAGGGCGGGCGCACACTTGCACTTGCACCGCCTCGCGCATGCCCACAAGCTATGCGCCAAACGTTTTAAGTCCGTCAGGGAACAAGGAATATCCATATGCGCATTTTAGTCACCGGCGGCGCCGGTTTTATTGGTTCGGCTCTGATCCGTCATCTGATCCAGAACACCGGGCACGAAGTGCTCAACCTCGATAAGTTGACCTACGCCGGTAACCTGGAATCGCTGCAAAGCATTGCCACCGACACCCGTTACGAATTTGTGCAGGCCGACATCATCGACCAGGCCACCGTCAGCGCTGTCATCGCACGCTTCCAGCCAGAGGCCATCATGCACCTGGCGGCCGAGTCCCACGTTGACCGTTCGATCGACGGACCTTCGGACTTTATCCAGACCAACATCGTGGGCACTTACAGCTTGCTGGAAGCCACCCGTGCGTACTGGCTCACACTGGCAGAACCGGCAAAAAGTGCGTTCCGCTTCCACCACATTTCCACTGACGAAGTGTATGGCGACCTGCACGGCGTCGACGACCTGTTCACCGAAACCACGCCCTACGCGCCAAGCTCGCCGTACTCGGCCTCTAAAGCGGCTTCGGACCACCTGGTGCGCGCCTGGAACCGTACCTATGGCCTGCCGGTGTTGCTGACCAACTGCTCCAACAACTACGGGCCGTTCCACTTCCCGGAAAAACTGATCCCGCTGGTGATTCTCAATGCCCTGGCGGGCAAACCGCTGCCGGTGTACGGCAACGGCCTGCAAGTGCGTGACTGGCTGTTCGTCGAAGACCACGCCCGCGCCTTGCTCAAAGTCGTGACCGAAGGTGTTGTGGGCGAGACCTACAACATTGGCGGCCACAACGAGCAGAAGAACATCGACGTAGTGCGCGGCATCTGTGCCCTGCTCGAAGAGCTGGCGCCACAGCGTCCGGCTGGCGTTGCACAGTTCGCAGACCTGATCACCTTCGTCAAAGACCGTCCGGGCCACGACCAGCGCTATGCAATCGATGCCAGCAAGATCGAACGCGAGCTGGGCTGGGTGCCTGAAGAAACCTTCGAAACCGGCCTGCGCAAAACCGTGCAGTGGTACCTGGACAACCTGGAGTGGTGCAAACGCGTTCAGGACGGCAGCTACCAAGGTGAGCGTCTAGGCTTTACAGAACCTAAAGACCTGATTGCATGAACACGGGCTCGCCAAAATTGAAAATTCTGATCAGCGGTAAAACCGGTCAAGTCGCACGTGAACTGCAAATCCGTCTTGCTGATTTGGGCGAGCTGGTGGTGCTGGGGCGCGATGAACTGGACCTCAGCCAACCCGAACACATCCGGGCGCAGGTTCAGGCTCACGCGCCCGACCTGATCATCATCGCGGCCGCCTACACGGCCGTGGATCAGGCCGAAAGCGAGCCCGAGGTGGCCAATGCGATCAACGCCACAGCGCCTGGCATCTTTGCTGAAGAAGCCAAAAAACTGGGCGTTCCGTTGATCCACTACTCCACGGACTACGTGTTCGATGGCACAAAAGAAGGCGCCTACACCGAAGACGACGCAACCAACCCGTTGAACGTCTACGGCCAAAGCAAGCTGTTGGGCGAAAAAGCCATTGCTGCAACCGGTTGTGACCATCTGATTCTGCGCACCAGTTGGGTGTACTCCTCCCACGGCAAAAACTTCCTGCTGACCATGCAGCGCTTGCTGCAAGAAAAGCCTGAACTGCGCATTGTGGCTGACCAGATTGGCGCGCCCACGTGGGCCGGCACTATTGCCCACAGCACGCGCCAGTTGATTGAGCGTTGGCAGGCAGGTGCAGCCGCAGCCTGGGGTACGTATCACCTCACCGCCCGCGGAGAAACCTCATGGTTCGGGTTTGCTCAAGCCATTGGCGAACAACTGCTGGCGATGGACAAACCGTGTGCGCTGCTCCAAGCCATCCCGTCGAGTGCCTACCCGACCCCGGCCAAACGCCCGCTCAACTCACGCCTCGATTGCAGCCGTCTTGCAGATCAATGGCATGTCACGCAACCCGACTGGCACACCGCGCTGCGCGAGTGCCTGGCCGAGCAAGGTTAAGCCTGCGCCTTAACCGCAGGTATACTGCGCCGTACTTTTGCGGCGTAGTTTGATGATGATTAAACCCCCTCCCGTTCCTCCCAGACCTCGCTGGCGCAGCCTGGCGTTACTGGCCCTGTGCCTGGCGCCGCTGTTATGGCCGTTGCAGCATCTAGCCGAGCGCTATTACCGCAGTGAACTGGCCGGGCAAAATCGTCAAACCCTCGACCTCTACGTGGCCAACCTGCTGGGCACGTTGCATCGCTATGAAGTGCTGCCGCAAATTCTCGGCGAGTTACCGGCGTTGCGCGCTTTGCTGGCCGACCCGGAAAACCCGCAAGTTCTGAGTCACGCCAACCAGTTGCTCAAAGACATCAGCAACCAGACCGGGGCTGAGGTCATGTACTTGATGGACGCTCACGGCGACACGCTTGCCGCCTCCAACTGGGACATGCAAGACAGCTTTATCAGCCGCAACTTTGCCTTTCGCCCGTATTTCAGCGAAGCGATGCAAGGCCAACTCGGGCGTTTTTTCGGTCTGGGAACCACCTCGGGTAAACGCGGTTATTTCTTTGCTGCGCCCGTGACTGAGGGCGACAAAAAAATCGGGGTGCTGGTGGTCAAAGTTGACCTGGACCACACCGAACGCCTGTGGGGCCAAACCCCCGAACAACTAATGGTGACCGACCCCAATGGTGTGGTGATTCTCACCTCGCGGCCCGAGTGGCGCTTCAGGGCGACCCGCGATTTGTCACAGGAAGAACGCCAGTCCATTTTCGCCATCCTGCCCTACCCGACCCGCGACCCGAAGCCATTGGCGCTGAACCTCGCGGCCTGGCAGGTGCAAACGCAAAAAATCGACGAAACCGGCTGGAGCGTGAACATCCTGGCGCCGCGCACCTTGATCGACCGCCCGGTGCGCACCGTGCTGGCCATCGGCGGCGCCACGTTGCTGGTGGTGATGCTGTTGATCGGCCTGATGATGCAACGTCGGCGCCATTACCTTGAACGTATTGCGTTTGAAGCCAAGGCCCGGCGCGAGCTGGAAATGCGTGTCGCCGAGCGCACCAGCGACCTTGAAGGGCTGAACCGGCGCCTGCGCGAAGAAGTGCTGGAGCGTGAGCACGCCCAGCAAGAGTTGGTGCGCGCGCAAGACGATCTGGTACAAGCCGGCAAGCTGTCGGCCTTGGGCACCATGTCGGCGAGCATCAGCCACGAGCTGAATCAGCCGCTGGCAGCCATCCGCAGTTACGCCGAAAACGCCGAAGTGTTGCTTAACCATCAGCGCATCGACGACGCGCGCGGCAACCTCAAACTGATCAACGAACTGACCGGGCGCATGGCCTCGATCATCGCTCATTTGCGCGCCTTCGCCCGCCGCGACCGCCACGCCCCCGAAAGCGTCGCCTTGCAGCCCGCGCTGGATGACGCGCTGGCCCTGCTGGCCAAACGTCGGCGCAGCATGGAAGTCGAGCTGATCCGCGATCTGCCCGCCGCCACGCTGTGGGTAGAAGCCGGTGAAACACGTTTGCGCCAAGTGCTGGGCAACCTGCTGGCCAACGCCCTCGATGCGTTGACCGAAAAAGGCCCGCCACGGCGCCTGTGGCTGAGTGCCGAATCCACGCCCGAAGGCGTCACTGTGTGCATCCGCGACAACGGTCCCGGTTTCTGCATGGAAGCCTTGGGCCGCGCCGGTGAGCCGTTTTACACCACCAAAACCCGCACGCAGGGTCTAGGCTTGGGCCTGGCCATTTGCGACACCCTGATTCGTGCCTTTGGCGGCGAGCTGCTGTTTGCCAATCACAAGGAAGGCGGCGCTTTAATCACCCTACGACTGCGCGCAGGCGCGCCGGGCGTCAGCCTGCAAGCTTCAGAGGACTCCAGGTCATGAGCCAATTCATCGACGCGAACGTGCAAGTGATCCTGATCGACGATGATCCTCACTTGCGCCAGGCGCTGTATCAAACCCTCGACCTGGCCGGGCTCAAGGTGCTGCCGCTGGCCGAGGCCACCGGGCTGGCCGAACGCATCGAGCGCAACTGGCCGGGGATGGTGGTCAGCGACATCCGCATGCCGGGCATGGATGGGCTTGAGTTACTCAACCAGTTGCACACCCAAGACCCCGAATTGCCGGTGTTGCTGATTACCGGTCACGGTGATGTGCCGCTCGCGGTACAGGCCATGCGTGCCGGGGCTTACGACTTTTTGGAAAAACCTTTCGCCAGCGACGCGCTGCTCGAGGGTGTGCGCCGGGCCTTGGCCTTGCGCGCACTGGTGCTCGACAACCGCAGCCTGCGCATGGCCCTGAGCGACCGTCAGCAACTGAGCACGCGTCTGGTCGGGCTGTCGGCGCCCATGTTGCGCTTGCGTGAGCAGATCGGCGCCTTGGCTGCCACCAAGGCCGATGTGTTGATCCTGGGCGAGACCGGCTCGGGCAAAGAAGTGGTCGCACGCGCGCTGCATGACTTGTCCAGCCGCAGGGATGGCCCGTTTGTGGCGATCAACGCCGGGGCGCTGGCCGAATCGGTGGTTGAAAGCGAACTGTTCGGCCACGAACCGGGCGCGTTTACCGGCGCGCAAAAACGCCGTATCGGCAAATTCGAATTCGCCAACGGCGGCACCTTGTTCCTCGACGAAATCGAAAGCATGAGCCTGGATGTGCAGGTCAAACTGCTGCGCATGCTGCAAGAACGCGTCGTTGAACGCCTGGGCGGCAATCAATTGATCCCGCTGGACATCCGCGTCATCGCTGCCACCAAAGAAGACCTGCGTCTGGCTGCCGATCAAGGGCGCTTTCGCGCTGACTTGTATTACCGCCTCAATGTGGCCCCACTGCGCATCGCCCCGTTGCGTGAGCGCGGCGAGGACGTGTTGATGCTGTTCAAATATTTTGCCGACGAGGCCAGCGCCCGCCACGGCCTGACCCACAACGTACTGCAAGCATCACAGCGCGGGCTGTTGCTGCGCCACACATGGCCGGGCAATGTGCGCGAGCTGCAAAACGTCGCCGAGCGCTTTGCGCTGGGGCTTGAGCTGGCCCTGGACAATGAATCGGGCGAGGCCCGGCCTGAAACGGGCCTTGAAGACGGCGGCACACTGAGCGCGCAGGTCGAGCATTTCGAAAAAAGCCTGATCACCGCTGAACTCGCACGCTCGCACAGCTCCATGCGCAGCCTGGCCGAAGCGTTGGGCGTGCCGCGCAAAACCCTGCACGACAAGCTGCGCAAGTACGGGCTGAATTTCGAAAGCGCCAGCCACGCGCACACCGATGAACTGGATTGATTTGACCCAAGAGGCCCTGATGAACCGCGACAGTCGTTACCTGGAATCCGTCCTGCACCACGACATTCCGCTGACCCGTGACATGGGCCTCAAAGTGCTCAGTTGGCACGCTCACCAATTGCAGCTGCACC
This sequence comes from Pseudomonas weihenstephanensis, assembly GCF_016812185.1. Lineage (NCBI taxonomy): Bacteria > Pseudomonadati > Pseudomonadota > Gammaproteobacteria > Pseudomonadales > Pseudomonadaceae > Pseudomonas > Pseudomonas weihenstephanensis. Next base: position 468,826 of record NZ_JAAEBV010000004.1, read on the forward strand.
TGCCGCTAGATGCCAACATCAACCACAAAAGCACCATGTTTGGCGGCAGCCTGTACTGCGGCGCGGTGCTGGCGGGTTGGGGCTGGCTGCATTTGCGGTTGCGTGAAGCGGGGGTTGAAGGCGGGCACATCGTGATTCAGGAAGGCCAGATCAACTACCCGCTGCCCGTGACCCAAGACGCCATTGTGCTGTGCGATGCGCCGTCAGAGGCTGCGTGGAACAAATTCCTGGCCATGTACACACGCCACGGCCGGGCGCGCCTGACGCTGGACACCCGCGTCATCAATGCCGAGGGCGAAGCAGACGCGGTGCGGTTCAGCGGGCAATACGTGCTGCACCGTTGATTGCGTAGCCACCGATCGCAGCCTGCGGCAGCGACTACAGGGTGTGCACTTGTCGTCGCTGCCGAAGGCGGCGATTGCACCCAATGCCCTTGTAGTCGCTGCCGCAGGCTGCGAAAAGGCCCGCCGGGCCTTCAATCAACCCCTGCGCGTCAGCCCTGAACCAACGCTAACAACGTCTCACGCCAGGGCGCCTGCGCGGGCAACGCCAAAAACGAGGCGTTGAGCAACGATTCGCGTGCCGGGTACGTGAACGGTTGACCATCCAGCTGCAACACCACTCCGCCTGCCCCCTCAAGCACACCTTGTGCGGCGGCCGTGTCCCACTGCGACGTCGGGGCCAAACGCGGATAACAATCTGCCGCGCCTTCGGCCAGCAAACAGAACTTCAGCGAACTGCCGACGCTGGTCAACGTCAACTCACCCAAGTGTTCACTCAAGCCTGCCAGCAAGGCTTCTTGCTCAGGGCTGGAATGACGACGACTGGCCACCACGGTCAACGACTCGCCCGCAGGCACAACAGTGCGCACGCGGATCGGTTTAATCTGCTCACCGTCAGCGCGCCAAGCCCCGATTCCCGCACCGCCGTAGTAACAACGGCCGCGGGTGGGCATCGACACCACACCAAACACCACGCGGCCATGCTCGATCAGCGCCACATTGACGGTGAACTCTTCACTGCCAGAAATGAACTCTTTGGTGCCATCGAGCGGGTCAACCAGCCACCAGCGCGTCCAACCGGCCCGCACGTGCTGCGCGATATTGGCGTCTTCTTCAGACAACACCGCAATGCTGGGGTCGAGCGCTTTCAGCCCATCAACCAACACATGGTGCGCGGCCAGATCGGCGGCCGTCACCGGCGAGTCATCCGCCTTGGCCGTCACGGCCACATCGGCGCGCCAAAACGGCAAAATGGCATCGCCCGCCTGGTGCACCAGTTGAATCACGCCTTGAATCAATTCAGGAAGGGCGCGGCTCACAGCGTAAACACTCCACGCTGGGTCAGCAGGTCACGCGCCAGATACAGCGCAGCCAATGCACGGCCTTCGCTGAATTGCGGGTTTTGGACCAGGTTCGACAGCTCGCGCAAGTTAACCTTGTCGACCCGCATCGGCTCCGGCTCGTCGCCTTCCAGGCGCGACTCATACAGGTCGGTGGCCAGCACCACTTGAATTTTCTGGCTCATGTAGCCCGGCGACAGCGACAGCTCAGTCAGGTGTTCCAGCTGACGGGCACCAAAACCGGCTTCTTCTTTAAGCTCACGCTCGGCCGCAGCCAAGACGTCTTCGCCCGGCTCGATCAAGCCTTTGGGCAGCGACACTTCGTATTCATCGGTGCCGCCGCAATATTCTTCGACCAAAATGGCGTGCTCGGCGTCGATCATCGCCACGATCATCACCGCGCCATAACCATTGCCGCGCCCCACCAGACGCTCATACGTGCGCTCAACGCCATTGGAAAATCGTAATTGCACTTCTTCGACACGAAACAATCGGCTACTGGCAACAATTTCACGGGCGAGTACGGTGGGTTTTTGGCGCATAGCGGCTCCTCAATATGAACGGGTTACTATACCCCGGCTTTTGTGATTGTTTTGGTCGGATGTTTTTCAACGGTGGGAGAAGTTTTGCATGACAGCGTTACCTTGGCGCGACATTGATACCGTGCTGCTGGACATGGACGGCACATTGCTCGACCTGCATTACGACAACCACTTCTGGCTCGAACATTTGCCCAACCGCTATGCCGAACTGCACGGCATCAGCCGGGCCATGGCCGAACTTGAACTGACACCGCTGTTTGAGCGCAACGCGGGCCAACTGCAATGGTATTGCCTGGACTTTTGGAGCACTGAGCTGAAGATCCCGGTGCGCGAGTTGAAACTCGAAACCGCGGACCTGATCGCCTTGCGCCCGGACGCCGACACGTTTTTAGCCGCCATCAAGCAGGCGGGCAAGCGGGTGATTCTGATCACCAACGCGCACCGTGATTCGCTGTCGCTGAAAATGGAGCGTATCGAACTGGCGCCTTATTTTGAAAGGCTCATCAGCTCCCACGACTATGGCTACCCCAAAGAGAGCCCACAGTTCTGGGATGCCTTGCAGGCTGATATCGGCTTTGAACCGGGCCGCAGTTTGTTTATCGACGACACCTTGCCGATTCTGCGCAGCGCACGGGACTTTGGCGTGGGGCATCTGCTGGCGGTCAAACAGCCGGACAGCAAAAAAGGCCCGAAAGACACCGAGGAATTTGCCGCGCTGGAAGATTACCGCGAGTTGCTGGAAGGTCTCTAAACCAGTGACCCTGTAGGTGCGAGCATGCTCGCACCTACAGGGTCATGGGGTTACTCAGGAATACGCAGTGTTTGCCCTGGGTAAATTTTGTTCACGTCTTTGAGCATCGGTTTGTTGGCCTCAAAGATTTTGTTGTACTTGTTGGCATCGCCATACACCTGAAGCGAAATAGCACTCAGGGTGTCGCCCTTTTTAACCACCACAAAACGCGAAGCCACAACCGTAGGGCCGGTGACGGTGATGTGATCTTCAACGCTGGCGACACCTTCAATGTTGCCCGCGGCCAGAATGATTTTTTCTTTCTCTTCCTGGGTCGCAACCTCGCCAGTGAGCGTTACTTTGTCGCCCTCAACCGTAGCGTCGATGTTGGGGTTGCCCAAGCCTACTTTCTCTACGTGCTTCTTGAGTTCATCCGAGGCATTGGCTTTGCCCGGTGTCAGCAAGTCGATTACTTTTTCGCCCGCTTCCTTGATAAAGCTAAAAATACTCATCGTTCACGCTCCTAGGGTTGGAATAGCCAGACACAGAGCGTAGACCAACATTGGCCAGGCCGGTTCCCGCCCAAGCGCGTTAGAATCGCCCCACGATTGACCTGCGGAGCGACGATGGACATCAAACAACTGAAATTCCTGATCGCCCTGGACGAAACCCGGCATTTCGGCCAAGCCGCCGCCCGCTGTCACATCACTCAACCTACGCTGTCGATGCGTTTGCGCAGCCTTGAGCAAGAGCTGGACCTGCAATTGGTCAATCGCGGCCAACGCTTCGAGAGTTTCACCGCACCCGGGGAACGGGTACTGGCGTGGGCCAGAACAGTGCTGGCGGCCTACGACGGCTTGCAAGCCGAAGCCGCCGCCTGTCGCGGCAACCTGATCGGTACGCTGCGTTTAGGCGTGGTGCCGCTGTCCAGCTTTGACCCGCTGCCTTTATTGCAACAACTGCACACCGCGCACCCCGAGCTGCGCTTTGAACTCTCAGCGCTCAGCTCCGAGCAGATCCTGGAGCAATTGGCCCGCAATCAGCTGGATGTCGGCGTGTCCTACCTCGACCGGCTTGACCACGAGCGCTTCGACTCCCTGGCGCTGGGCGAGACCCGCATGGGCCTGTTATACGACCAACGGCACTTCGACTTCGGCGAGCAACCGCTGAGCTGGCAAGCGTTGATCCAACTGCCCCTGGCCCTGCTCAGTGGCGGCATGCACTTTCGCCAGTCCATCGATCACAACTTCCACAGCCGGGGTCTGACGCCGCAACCCTTGCTACAAACAGACGCAGTTCATCAACTGTTACAAGCGGTGCACGGTGGATTGTGTTGCGCGGTGATGCCGCTCGACAGTGGCCTTGAGGCGCTCACCGACGACCTGCGCCTACACCCCATTGCAGACGCGCAGACCCTCGCGCCACTGGGCTTAATCATGCGCCGCGAAGCGCCCCGCTCGGCGTTGGCTGAGGCCTGTTTTGCGCTTAACCGAATATCACCAAACCCTTCTTGATCGACGGCATCTATCAATAGATCAGCACTAGCGATTAGACGTGACACAGTGTCGCGCCTACCCTTAGGGCTGATTAAACCGTCGGTACTGCCTTATGAACGCCAAGCGCCCCACGTGCGCGGCGCCCGCCTCTGTTTCACCCGCGCCCGCAGCCAGCCAAACCTATCAGTACGTCACGCTGGACCACAGCCAGGGTGCTCAAACCGCCCTTGCCGAAGAAGTCGCGCTGGCCATTGCCTTTAACGGCATCAACCAGGCCGTGATGCTGGTCACGCCCACCGACCTTGAAGACTTCATTGTCGGTTTCAGCCTGGGCAGCGGCATCATTCAAGAGCCCGGCGAAATCTACGACCTCAAGCTCACTGGCTCAGGTTCGGCGCAGTATGCACAGGTCGAAATCGCCAGCCGCGCGTTCTGGAACCTCAAACAGCAACGCCGACAACTGGCGGGCACCAGTGGCTGCGGCCTGTGCGGCGTAGAAGCGGTCGAGCAAGCACTTCCAGACCTTAAGGTATTGCCCGGCGCGCCCCTGCCGCCCGCGCAATGGCTGGAAGGCTTGCGCCAGCGCATCAGCGATTTCCAGCCCTTGGGCCAACACTGCGGCGCCGTGCATGCGGCGGTTTACATGGACGCTCAGGGCAAGCTGTTGATGGGCCGTGAAGACATCGGCCGCCACAACGCGCTCGACAAACTGATAGGCGCGCTGGTGCGCCAGAACATCGACATGAGCGGCGGCGCCGCGATTGTGACCAGCCGTTGCAGCCTTGAGCTGATTCAAAAAGTGTTGCGAGCGGGCATCCAGACCCTCATCAGCCTGTCCTCGCCGACCGGCCTGGCGCTGCAATGGGCGCGCCGCCACAACCTCAACCTTATTCATCTGCCGCAAAAAAGCGCGCCACGGGTCTATAGCCCGGCGCAGGAGAACCTCGCGTGAGCACTCACCATCAAGCCGACCAAACCCCAACCCCACGCTACAAGCCCTACAAAGGCCCGGCAGGTGGCTGGGGCGCGCTGATCAGTGTGGCGCAAGCCTGGTTGACCAGCGACAACGCCCTGAAAAACCTGCGCATGATGCTCAAGACCAACCAGAACGGCGGCTTTGACTGCCCCGGCTGTGCATGGGGCGACTCGCCGGAAAGCGGGCTGGTCAAATTCTGCGAAAACGGCGCCAAAGCCGTGAACTGGGAAGCCACCAAGCGCCGTGTCGATGCCTCGTTTTTCGCCAAACACAGCGTGACGGCGTTGCTGGAACAAAGTGATTACTGGCTCGAATATCAGGGCCGCCTGACCGAACCCATGCGCTACGACACCGCAACCGACCGTTATGTGCCGGTGACGTGGGACGCTGCGTTCGCGCTGATCGCCAAGCACTTGCTGAACCTGTCCAGCCCTGACCAGGCAGAGTTCTACACCTCGGGCCGCGCCAGCAACGAAGCGGCGTATTTGTACCAATTGTTTGTGCGCGCGTTTGGCACCAACAACTTCCCCGACTGCTCGAACATGTGCCACGAAGCCAGCGGCGTAGCCCTGGCGCAAAGCATCGGAGTGGGCAAAGGCACCGTGACCTTCGACGACTTTGAGCACGCCGACGCCATTTTTGTGCTCGGTCAAAACCCCGGCACCAACCACCCGCGCATGCTCGAACCACTGCGTGAGGCGGTCAAACGCGGTGCCCAGGTGGTGTGCGTCAATCCATTGAAAGAACGTGGGCTTGAGCGTTTTCAACACCCGCAGCACCCGCTCGAAATGCTCACCAACGGTGACCGCCCTACCAACACCGCTTATTTGCGCCCGGCGTTGGGCGGCGACATGGCGCTGTTACGCGGCATGGCCAAGTTCCTGTTGCAATGGGAGCGCGACGCGCAAGCGGCAGGCGAACCCGCCGTCTTCGATCACGCCTTTTTGAATGAACACACCGCAGGCGTGCTGGACTACATCGCCGGCATTGATGAGACCCCGTGGGAGCACTTGGTCGAACAGTCCGGGCTGACGCTGGTGGACATCGAACGCGCGGCGCGCATGTACCTCAAGGGCAAGAACGTCATCATGTGCTGGGCAATGGGCATTACCCAGCACCGGCACTCGGTGCAGACCATCCAGGAAATCGCCAACCTGATGCTGCTGCGCGGCAACATTGGTCGCCCCGGCGCGGGCCTGTGCCCGGTGCGTGGCCACAGCAACGTGCAGGGCGACCGCACGATGGGCATCAACGAACGCCCGCCTGTTGCCTTCCTCGATGCGCTGGAGCGCCGCTTCAAATTCAACGTACCGCGTGAAAACGGCCACAACGTGGTCGAAGCGATCCACGCCATGCTCGAATCACGCGCTAAAGTCTTCATCGGGCTGGGAGGCAACTTTGCCCAAGCCACGCCCGACAGCCCGCGCACCGCACAGGCGCTGCGCAATTGTGACCTGACCGTTCAGATCAGCACCAAGCTCAACCGTAGCCATTTGATGCACGGCAAAGAAGCGCTGATCCTGCCGTGCTTTGGCCGAACTGACATTGATATTCAGGCTCAAGGCCCGCAGGCCGTCACCGTGGAAGACTCATTCAGCATGGTTCATGCCTCCAACGGCCAGTTGCAGCCGCTGTCGAACCAGATGCGCTCTGAGCCAGCGATCATCGCCGGTATTGCTGCGGCGACCCTGGGCACCCACCCGATTGACTGGAGCTGGATCGTGGGCGATTACAGCCGCATCCGCGAACTGATCGCCGACACCATTCCCGGCTTCAAGGATTTCAACACCCGCGTGCAGCACCCTGGCGGTTTCTATCTGGGCAATTCGGCGGGGGCCCGTCAGTGGAACACTGCGTCGCAACGCGCGAACTTCAAAGCCAACGTACTGCCGCGTGATCTGGTGGATGAGCGCACCCGCGCAACGGGCCGTTTGCCAGACCTGATCCTGCAATCCATGCGCTCGCACGATCAGTACAACACCACCATTTACGGGCTGGACGACCGTTATCGCGGGGTCAAGGGTCAACGTGACGTGTTGTTCGTCAACGAAGCCGACATCATTCGCCTGGGCTTCAAACCGGGGCAAAAGGTCGACATCGTTTCACTCTGGGATGACGCCCATGAACGCCGGGTGAAGAACTTCACCTTGTTGGCGTTCGATATCCCGGCAGGACAAGCAGCCGCTTATTACCCGGAAGTGAACCCGCTGGTGCCGCTGGAAAGCACAGGCGACGGCAGCCACACGCCCACCTCCAAGTTTGTGGCGATATGCCTTGAAGCCGCCACCGCGTCGCGCTTGATCATGGCCAAGGCCAGCTAACCCACCGGCCCGCAGGCTGCGAGCTTTTGATCCTGTAAAGCTCACAGCCTGCGGCGGCTCCTACAGGAAACGAGTGTTTCACGGGCACAAAAAAGGCCGCTTTCATGCGAAAGCAGCCTGTCCGAACCTGTAAACAGACCCTCGGAAATTGATTAAGTTCCCTATCAAAAACAATAACTTAGCGAATTGTGTACAACTCGTGCTACTGGTCGGATTTCGATTGTAACCAACCGCGTACAGCCTCAGGATCGCGCCGTCATCCCTTTGAGGCTCACTTATGAAGCTCACCTCGATTCTCTTGTTGTCCCTTGGCCTGGTCAGTGGCGCAGCCTTGGCCGGTGGCACCACCGAAGCCGGTGTAGGCGGCGCATTAGGCGGGGTTCTTGGCGCCGTGGTTGGGCAACAACTCGGCGGCTCGACCGGATCGGCCATTGGCGCAGGCGTAGGTGGCGCGGCCGGCAGTGCTGTAGGTGCCGACAAACGCAGTCGCGGTGAAGCGGCTATTGGCGGCGCACTCGGCGCAGCGGGCGGTAACGTATTGGGCCGCAGCGTAGGCGGCAACACAGGCAGCCTGGTGGGTGCAGCGGCTGGCGGTGGCGCGGGCGGTGCTCTGGGCAATTACATGGGCAACAAGAGCGATGCCGATGATCGCCGTTACCGGGACCGCGATAATCGCCGTTATTACCGCGACGACAACCGTGGACGGGGCCATGCCTACGGCCACCGTAAAAAGAACAAGCATCGTCATCACTGATGATTGCTAACGGGAGCCCACAGAGGCTCCCGTTTTTGTTTTAACCTCCGCTCGGCTCATCGCTACGTCCCTTCTACTCAACGCCAAATTGTTTCAATGCATTACGCCCGCTGCTTTGGCGTCAATCATGCAACCTGCATGACCCAGTAAAACAATCAGGTTTTTAACGTATTGATAAATAACGTAATTAGTTAAAACACCGGATTGGCACAACCCCTGCAATCTCCTGAGTGAAGGCTGCACTTCTCACCATTTCAGGAGCACAACAACAATGATCGGGACTACTGAGAACTATCCCGCTGCCCTGCAAGACTCTTCAGGCCACAGCGGTGTGTCCTGGGGCGCCATTTTTGCAGGTGCCGCCGCTGCCGCTGCTTTGTCCTTACTGCTGCTGATGCTCGGCGCAGGCTTGGGCTTTTCAGCTGTTTCACCCTGGGCCGGTGAAGGCGTAGGCGCCAAGGGTTTGGGCATTACCGCCATCATCTGGCTAGCTGTCACGCAAATCATTGCCTCGGGCATGGGCGGTTATTTGGCCGGTCGCCTGCGGGTCAAATGGGCCAGTCTGCATGGCGATGAAGTGTATTTTCGCGACACCGCGCACGGGTTTCTGTCGTGGGCCGTGGCCACCCTCGTCACCGCGACGTTGATCGCAGGTTCGGTCAGCAGTGTGATTGGCAGCGGTGTGCAAGCCGGGGCCAGTGTGGCATCCGGTGCAGCAACTGCCATGAGCAGCGCAGCCGGGAGTGCCGCAGGTAGCAGCGCGAACAACGGTTCGGGCAGCAGCTCGGATTACTTTATCGACACGCTGTTTCGCGATGATCGCGGCACCGCTGTCAGCGAAGACGCTGCACACGGCATCGTCACACGCATCTTCGTACGCAGCCTTGGCAATGATGGCCAACTGAGCGCAGACGACCGTACCTATTTGGCACAAATCGTTGCTCAACGTACCAACCTCACTCAGCCAGAAGCCGAGCAACGGGTTGATCAGGTTTACGCCAAGGCCCATCAAGCGGTTGAAGAGGCCAAGGTCAAAGCCAAGGAAGCCGCTGACACCGCTGCAAAAGTTGCTGCCTGGACCACCTTGTGGATGTTCATCACGCTGTTGATCGGTGCGTTCTTTGCCAGCCTGTGCGCCACCTTCGGCGGTCGTCGCCGCGACGCGGTGACTTATATCGACCACACCACGACCACCACGGTTGTCCGTTAACTCAGGAGAATAAAAATGCGCTCATTACTGCTGCTGTTCCTCGGCATTCCCATCCCAATCATCATCTTGATTGCGCTGTTTGTTCACTGACAGCACACCAACGGCCTTCCTTGTGAAGGCCGTTTTTGTTTCAGCGCCTTACACCGGCAGGCACGTAGTCGATTTGATTTCAGAAAGCGCGACAATCGAGTTCACTTCCTGAATGCCCGGCACCATCGACAGTTTTTCGAAGAAGAAACGCTCATAGGCCTCGATATCAGAGGTCACGATACGCAACAAAAAATCTACCGAGCCCATCAACACGTAGCACTCCAGCACCTCGGGGAAACCACGAATCGCATCAGTGAATTCGGTGAAGTTGGAACGCCCGTGGGCGTTGAGTTTGATTTCGGCAAATATTTGCGTGTTCAGGCCGATTTTCTTGCGATCCAATAACGTCACCTGCCCACGAATGATGCCTTCATCTTTCATCCGTTGAATCCGTCGCCAGCACGGTGACTGCGATAAACCGACCTTCTCAGCGATCTGTGCGCTGGACAGCGAAGCGTCCTCTTGCAGCAGGGCCAAAACTCGTCGGTCGTAAGCGTCCAAATCGCCTTGCATAAAAATTCCTGATTATTGACCAGCAATGAATTGTTTAAGTCTTTTTCGATCAAGCGTTGATCATCATAGATAAATAATTTCTGACCGCGCATGTGATTATTTCTCCAGCCAACTCTGGAGTCATTGCATGCCGTCTCTCAACGCCGTATCCCCCTCGCCACGTGCCGACGTATGGGCCGCGAATGCCACGCCGTGCACCGTGCGTTTTTGCATTGTGGCCGAGGCCGAAGCGGACGTGCTGTGCCGCACACTCAACCTGTTTGCCTTGCAGCAATTGATTCCGCAGCAGGTGGAAGTCATGCGCGACGACGACCTGCTGCGCATCGAAATCGTCAGCAATGAGCAAAGCTGGCACCGCGCTCAAGTGATTGGCGAAAAATTGCGCAACCTGGTGAGTGTCTGCGAACTGGAGCTGTATCAGGTGCAAGGCCGCACTATGCCTGTGCTGGCGTGTTCGCAATAGCTCGCAACTAATGGCGAACCCGAGCGCTCAAGGCGCGGCTAGGCTTTGGCGTACCTGGCCAGACAAGGATCTGTCTGTGCCTGTGCAGTACAAGGAGTATTTATGCACACCACGTGTACGCCCGATCGCCCGCTTGATCTCGAACCGTTGCTGCCGGGGCTGCTGGCCCACGGCCTCATCACGCCAACACACGCCGACCAGGCCCTGAAGCGTTATCGGGCGGCTCCCAACAACGGCGTACACCCGTTGATTTTCCTGGCGGCGCAACAGTTTGCCGACCTCAGCCGGCCCGGAAAAACCTTGACCCTTGAAACCCTGACGGCCTGGCTTGCCCTGCACTACGGGCAGCCGTACGTGCGCATTGACCCGCTGAACATTGATGTTGCCAGCGTGACCGGGTTGATGTCGTTCGCGTTTGCCCAGCGCCATCAAATACTGGTGATTGCGGCGGACCGCGACGCCATCACCATCGCCAGCGCACAGCCTGATGTCGGCAGTTGGGAAGCCGATCTGCGCCAGGTTCTCAAGCGGCCCATCAAACGGGTCATTGCCAACCCTCTGGAGATCGCGCGGCTGGGCTCTGAGTTGTACAAACTGGCCAAATCAGTGACGGGCGCAACGCTCAATGATCAAAAAACGTACAAAGCGTTGCCCCTCAAACCGTCGCCCGATATAGAGAGCAACAGCCAGGAACACGATGCCAACGATGCTCATATCGTCAACATCGTTGACTGGTTGTTTCAGTACGCGTTTGAACAGCGTGCCAGTGATATCCACATCGAGCCGCGTCGCGAACAAGGCGGTGTGCGCTTTCGCATTGATGGCGTGTTGCATAACGTTTATCACTTCCCGGCACAGGTCACGACAGCGATTGTCAGCCGCCTCAAAAGCCTGGGGCGCATGAATGTCGCCGAAAAACGCAAGCCGCAGGACGGCCGAATTAACACCAAAACCCCGGCAGGCACTGACGTGGAGCTGCGGCTCGCCACGTTGCCCACCGTGTTTGGCGAAAAAATAGTGCTGCGTATTTTTGACCCGCAAGTGGTGCTAAAACGCTTCGATCAGCTGGGCTTCAGCGTGCAAGACATGCAGCGCTGGCAACACATGACCGCCCAGCCCAGCGGCATCATTTTGATCACCGGCCCCACAGGTTCAGGCAAAACCAGCACGCTGTATGCAACGCTCAAACAACTGGCCACGCCTGGCGTCAACCTGTGCACCCTCGAAGACCCTATCGAGATGATTGAGCCCGCGTTCAATCAAATGCAGGTGCAACCCGGCATCGACCTGACCTTTGCCAGTGGCGTTCGCGCCCTGCTGCGCCAAGACCCGGACATCATCATGCTGGGCGAAATACGCGATCTTGAAACCGCCGAAATGGCGATTCAAGCGGCGCTCACCGGGCACCTGGTGCTCTCCACACTGCACACCAACGATGCGCCCAGCGCCATCAGTCGCCTACAAGAACTGGGTATAGCGCCCTACCTGATCAAAGCCACGTTGCTGGGCGTTATGGCACAGCGACTGGTACGCACGTTGTGTGCCGAATGCAAGACCCCTCAGTCACTGTCGTTAAGCGACTGGCAACACTTCGCCCCGACCTGCCCGGCCCCTTTGAGCCTCTACCGTGCAAGGGGCTGCGCGCACTGCCGACAGACCGGTTACAGCGGGCGAGGCGGCATTTACGAAATCATGCTGATGAGTGAAAAACTCAAGGCATTGATTACGCCAGACACCGATTTAAATCAGCTGCGACGCACTGCCTGTGACGAAGGCATGCGCCACCTGAGGCTGGCGGGCGCGTATCAAGTCGCCGCTGGCACCACCACGCTGGAAGAAGCATTCAGGGTCACGCCGCACGTCTGATGCCGCATTAATGACTAAATGTTGCATCGTTAAGTGCCCTCGCGGAACTAGACTGCTATAACCCGCATCAAATCGTACAGATCACTTATTCGGAGTCACCCATCATGCGTCTCAAATATGCTGTAGTCGCCGCCGCGCTGTTGACCCTGCCTGTTGGCTCTGTAATGGCTGACAGCTTCTGGCGCAACGTGCTGTCTTCCGGTGCAACCACCGGCTCCACGTATCTGACCTTCAAAAAGGACCGCAAAGTCATTGCCGCTCAAGACGATGCGGGGAGCTTCGTGGCCAGCAATGGCGCGATCCGTGGCCCGTATCTGGAGTCTGCCATGCAGCAAGTCCGCGCGGACAATCCGAACCTGAAGGTCAGCGACATGGACTTGGCCAACGCCATCCTCGCCAAAAACGCGACCGCTGAATAAACACCCGTGTCGTTGCTGCCGCTGGCTGCGAGCGCCTGGTAACAGGTCGCAACCAGCGGCAGCGACTTCACAACATGCTGTGTTTCATTCAGCCCCCATACAGAAATTTCACCTGATGTGAGCCATCCTCTGGGTATGATTTGTGCCATGTGCTATTGCTCTATGGTCACTCACAACCCACTCACATCGGACGTCACGCCTCTATGAGCTCGCTGCCTTTCCTGCCGTTTTCCAAACCAACCATCGATGAAGCCACTATTGCGGCCGTGGGCGACGTGTTGCGCTCGGGCTGGATTACCAGCGGACCAAAGGTGCAAGCCTTCGAAGAGCAACTCTCGCAATACCTGGGCGGCCGCCCTGTACGCACGTTCAACTCGGGCACCTGCACCATGGAAATCGCCCTGCGCATTGCAGGCATTGGGCCGGGCGATGAGGTCATCACCACCCCGATTTCATGGGTGGCGACCGCCAACGTGATTATCGAAGTGGGCGCCACGCCGGTGTTTGCCGACATAGATCCGATCACCCGCAACATTGATCTGAAAAAAGTCGAAGCCGCCATCACGCCGCGTACCAAAGCAATCATTCCGGTCTACCTGTCAGGTTTGCCGGTGGACATGGATGCGCTGTATGCATTGGCCAAAAAGCACAATCTGCGGGTGGTCGAAGATGCAGCCCAAGCCCTCGGGTCGAGCTGGAATGGCGAACGCATCGGCGCCCGTGGCGACTTTGTTTCGTTCAGCTTTCAGGCCAACAAGAACATCACCTCATCCGAGGGCGGTTGCCTGGTACTGAACAACGAGGAGGAAGCGCGCCTGGCCGAAAAATATCGCCTGCAAGGCGTTACCCGCACCGGTTATGACGGGCTGGATGTTGATGTACTCGGCGGCAAGTTCAACATGACTGACATCGCAGCGGCCATAGGTTTGGGGCAGTTCGCGCATATCGAAGCAATCACTGCGCATCGCCGTGAACTGGCCAAGCACTATTTCGAATGCTTTGGTCCTGATTTTGAGGCCGAGTATGGCGTTCAACTGCCCGTGGCTGATTTCAACAATACCAACTGGCATCTGTTCCAACTGGTGTTGCCGGAGCGTGAAGATGGCCAGCCAGCTCGGGCTACCTTCATGAAAGACATGCAGGCACTCGGCGTGGGGGTGGGCTATCACTACCCCTCAATTCACTTGCTGAGTTTGTATCGTGCGCGGGGATTCAAGGAAGGCATGCTGCCGATTGCAGAGCGCGTAGGTCGCTTGATCGTGTCGTTGCCCATGTTTACAGCAATGACCAAAGCCGATGTGCAGCGCTCGGTTGAGGCAGTGAAAGCGGTGCTCAAGGCCCAATAAATGATTGCTGGGCCCTGCAGGCGCGAGTTAACGCTCGCGCCTGCGGGTTTTACGGGTTACTCGCCGATGGCGGCTTTGTAGCCTGCGGCATCCAGCAATTTATCCAGCTCGGCGGCATTGCTCGGCTTGAGTTTGAAAATCCAGCTGTCGTAGGGGTCGCTGTTTACCTGTTCAGGGTTGTCGGCCAACGCTTCATTAACTGCAATGACTTCGCCAGACACTGGGGAGTAGATATCCGAGGCCGCTTTTACCGACTCCACCACACCCGCCGTATCGCCCGCCGCAAACACTTTGCCGACTTCGGCCAACTCAACAAAGACCACATCCCCCAAGGCTTCCTGAGCGTGGTCGCTGATACCGACCGTGACGGTGCCATCAGCTTCCAGGCGCGCCCACTCGTGACTTTCAGCGAAGCGCAGTTCAGCGGGGATAGTGCTCATATTCAGTGTCCTCAAGAAGAAATGTCAGCGGCTCGCGTACGGCGCCAGCCTGCCAGTAAACGTTAGATCAAGGCTTTGCCCAGACGAACAAACGTGGGTTTCACCACGCGAACCGGATACCACTTGCCACGTATTTCGACTTCAGCACGATCAGCCGTGGCCATCGGAACACGCGCCAGAGCAATCGATTTGCTAAGCGTAGGAGAGAAACTACCACTGGTTATCTCCCCTTCGCCAACACCAGCGATACGAACGACCTGATGTGCACGTAGGACACCTCGTTCCTCCAGCACCAAACCCACCAGTTTGAGTTGCATGCCCGCCGCTTTTTCAGCCTCCAGCGCTTCACGACCGATGAACCGGCGCGAGGCGGGCTCCCAAGCAATGGTCCAGGCCATGTTGGCGCAAAGTGGCGAGACAGAGAGGTGAATATCTTGCCCATAGAGGTTCATGCCGGCTTCCAGGCGCAAGGTGTCACGCGCCCCTAATCCGATGGGAGAAATACCTGCCCCCACCAAATCGTTGAAAAAACCGGGAGCCTGATCGGCGGGAAGCAGGATTTCCAGGCCGTCCTCACCGGTGTACCCGGTGCGGGCAATAAACCAGTCGCCATTGCTCTGCCCTTCAAAGGGCTTGAGCTGCGCAATAAGTTGACTGCGCGCCTGGCTCACCAGCTCGGCCACTTTATGCCGTGCCTGCGGGCCCTGGATCGCCAACAAGGCAAGTTCGGCGCGCTCTTGCAGTTGCACGTCATAACCTTGGGACTGGGTCGTCATCCAGGCCAAATCCTGTTCACGGGTGGCCGCGTTGACGATCAGGCGGTAACCGGCGTCCATCAGGTAGACGATCATATCGTCGACCACGCCGCCTTTCTCATTGAGCATGGCGCTGTAAAGCGCGCGGCCCGGGGTATTAAGTCGTTCGACGTCGTTGGCCAGCAAGCGCTGTAACCATTCCTTGGCCTGAATCCCAGTGACGTCAATCACGGTCATATGCGAGACATCAAATACGCCGCAGTCCTGGCGCACCTCGTGGTGCTCCTCAACTTGCGAGCCGTAATGCAAAGGCATATCCCAACCGCCAAAATCGACCATCTTCGCGCCAAGGGCGAGATGCAGGTCATACAAAGGCGTACGCTGTCCCATGGGTTCCTCCTTCCGGGCTTGGCGAAGGTGCGGACAGGCGTGCAGAGCGCTTCAAACCACATAACGTAGCTTTCTGACGCTGCGCAGGGAACCTGGCCTGATTGACAGACCGCACCGAATGCCGCGCATTGTAGCCGCATGCCGGGGGGCTGGCACCTAACCGATGCGATGGGCTGAGCGTCTAATCAACCCGATGACCGGCAACAAACCCACCAGGACCAACGTCAGTGCGGGCAGAGAAGCCCGTGCCCACTCGCCTTCACTGGTCATTTCGAAGATGCGAACGGCCAGCGTGTCCCAGCCAAAGGGCCGCATTAGAAGGGTGGCGGGCATTTCCTTAAGCACATCGACAAAGACCAACAGCGCAGCACTCAACGTGCCCGGCAGTAATAACGGCAGATACACTTTGAAAAACAGTCGCGGGCCACTCACCCCCAAACTGCGCGCCGCTTCGGGCAAGGACGGTCGAATACGCGCCAGACTGTTTTCGAGCGGGCCATAGGCCACTGCGATGAATCGCACCAGATACGCCATCAGCAAGGCCGACAGGCTGCCCAGTAGCAGCGGCTTGCCCGCCCCGCCCAACCAGCCAGACAGGGGAATGACCAGTTCGCGGTCCAGGTAACTGAACGCCAACATGATCGAGACGGCCAACACGGAACCCGGCAAGGCGTAGCCCAGATTCGCCAGGCTGACCCCGGCGCGAATGGCCTGCGTGGGCGCCTGACGTCGGGCGAACGCCAAAACCAACGCCACACTCACGGTGATCAACGCCGCCATGCTGCCCAAATACAAGGTGTGCAGGATGAGGCCGGTGTAGCGCTCATCGAGATCAAAGCGCCCGCGCTGCCAGAACCACACCACCAGTTGCAGCATCGGAATCACGAACGCGCAGGCAAACACCAGTGCGCACCAACCGCTGGCCAGCCAGGCCTTGGGACCTTTGAGGGCATACAAGGCCTTGGTGCGCGGGCGCTCATTGCTGGCGCGGTTGGCGCCCCGGGCACGACGCTCGCCGTAAAGCACCAGCATCACCACCAACAACAGCAAACTGGCCAATTGCGCAGCGGTGGACAGGCTAAAAAAGCCATACCAGGTCTTATAAATAGCCGTGGTAAAAGTGTCGAAATTGAACACCGACACCGCGCCGAAATCGGCCAGGGTTTCCATCAGCGCCAGCGCCACACCGGCACCAATCGCCGGCCGTGCCATCGGCAATGCCACTCGCCAGAATGCCTGCCACGGGCTTTGGCCCAGCACCCGTGCGGCTTCCATCAGGCCTTTGCCCTGCGCCAGGAACGCCGTTCGTGCCAGCAAATAGACATACGGGTAAAACACCAGAATCAGCACAATGATCACGCCACCGGTGGAACGCACGCGGGGCAATCGCAGCCCCATGCCAAACCACTCGCGTAGCAGCGTCTGCACCGGCCCGGCGAAATCCAGCAGACCGACGAATACAAACGCCAGCACGTAGGCTGGAATCGCAAACGGCAGCATCAAGGCCCAGTCCAGCCAGCGCCTGCCGGGGAATTCACACAGGCTGGTGAGCCATGCCAGGCTGACCCCGAGCATCGTGACCCCGATACCCACCCCGACGATCAATGTGAGCGTGTTGCCCAACAGCCGCGGCATTTGTGTGTCCCACAAATGGCTCCAGATCTGGGTGTCCACGCTTTGCCAAGACAGCAACAAGACGCTCAAGGGCAGCAGTACCAGAGCGGCAATGGTGAATACCAGCGGGTACCAGCGACGTTGGGCAGGATGGGCCACGAAAAACTCTCGAAAGGTGGGCAAGGCGAGGGATTGTATGTTGCGTAGCTACACGATGTTCGAAGCGTCTTTCAACAGAATCAAAAGCCCCTCACCCTAACCCCCTCCCGGGGGGAGAGGAGACTGACCGCGTGTGGTCTCACGTTCATCACCCTCTCCCCAAGCGAATGAACTGAGCGCATGCAATCTCAAACACACTTCAATCAGCTCCCTCTCCCTCCGGGAGAGGGTTGGGGTGAGGGCTTGCTGCACTTCACACCCATCAATTCCAGCCAGCACGGTCCATCATGCGGATCGCTTCAGCCTGGCGCTTGCCTGCCACTTCAACCGGCAAGGCATCAGCCTTGAACTCACCCCAACTGGCCACTTCGGCAGAAGGCGGCACGCTCGGGTTAGCCGGGAACTCTTGGTTAGTGCCCGCAAAAATCGACTGTGCCTCAGGCGTGGTCATCCATTCAACCAACGCTTTGGCCGCTTCAGGGTGCGGCGCGTATTTGGTCAGGCCAATGCCCGACAGGTTGACGTGAACACCCCGGTCGGCCTGATTGGGCCAAAACAACTTCACCGCCAGATCCGGCTTCTGCTTGTGCAAACGGCCGTAGTAGTACGTGTTAACGATGCCCACGTCGCACTGCCCGGCGTTGATTGCTTCCAACACCGCAATGTCATCCGAGAACACGTCGGTGGACAGGTTGTTGACCCAGCCCTTGAGGATTTCTTCGGTTTTTTCAGGACCGTTCACCTCAATCATGGTGGCGGTCAGCGACTGGTTATACACCTTCTTGGCCGTGCGCAGGCACAGGCGGCCTTCCCAGTTTTTGTCAGCCAATGCCTCGTAGGTCGACAGTTCTTCGGGCTTAACCCGGTCGGTGGAATAGGCGATGGTCCGGGCGCGCAGGCTCAAACCCGTCCATTCGTGGGACGAGGAGCGGTATTGAGGCGGGATGTTTTTGTCGATAACGGGCGAAGTGAACGGTTGCAGGATGCCCATCTGCTCGGCTTGCCACAGGTTGCCGGCATCGACCGTGAGCAGCAGGTCGGCGGTGGCATTTTGGCCCTCAGCCTTGATGCGCTGCATCAGCGGCGCTTCCTTGTCGGTGATGAACTTGACCTTAACCCCGGTTTTGGCGGTGTAGGCGTCAAATACCGGCTTGATCAGCTCATCGATACGCGAGGAGTACACCACCACTTCATCGGCAGCAGAAACACCGCTGGCAAAAACGGTGAGGGCCAGGGCAGTCAGTAGACGCTTGGGTGCCAACATGAGGGGCGGTCTCTCTCAATGCGAATCGGGCGTAAATGGTAGTGAATCACATTTGCCATCTCAACCTAACTCGCCCCGGAGGCGTTACCAGATGTTGCAGAAAGCCTCTGTAGCCGCTGCCGCAGGCTGCGATAAGGACCGCAGGCCCTTCGCTTTTAAAGAACGGGGTCGCTGCGCAACCCATCGCAGCCTGCGGCAGCGGCTACAGACATTTAAGCCTTGGCCAACGGTGGCAGGTCGCCGGTGAGGCCCAGCGCCTGGCGCACGAACAGGGCTTTGGCTTCGGGCATCTGATTCACCCATTTCAAGCCGCTGTTGCGCAGCAGCCGGGTGCTTAACGAGTCGGCCTGAAACAACCGCTGGAAACCTTCCATTGCGGCCATCAGTGCCAGATTGTGAGGCATGCGACGCCGCTCGAAACGGCTCAGCACTTTGACATCCGCCAACCGCTCACCACGATCAACCGCGTGCAAGATCACCTGCGCCAGCACTGCTGCGTCAAGGAAGCCCAGGTTGACGCCCTGCCCGGCCAACGGATGAATGGTGTGGGCCGCATCGCCAATCAGCGCCAGCCCCTCAGCCACGTAGCGTTTGGCATGCCGTTGACGCAGCGGCACGCAAACCCGTGAATCGGCGCTCAATACAGGGCCCAGACGCCCTTCAAACGCCAGCGCCAGTTCACGGCAGAACGCGTCATCCTCCAGTGCCATCAAGTGCTGCGCTTGTTCGGGGGTGGTGGACCACACGATCGAGCACCAGTCTTGCTGGCCGTCACGCTGCAAGGGCAAGAACGCCAGCGGGCCGTGATCGGTGAAGCGTTGCCAGGCGGTCTGCTGATGCGGTTGAGCGCAGCGCACGCTGGCAACAATGGCGTGATGCATGTAGTCCCATTCGCGGGTCTGGCAACCGGTCAGACGTCGCACAGCCGAGTTGGCGCCGTCGGCGGCAATCACTAAGGGCGCACGCAGGGTGCGGCCATCGGCCAGGGTCAGCAGCCAGTCATCGCCAGAGCGGCGCATTTGCTCAAGACGGGCATTGGCCAGTAATTCAATGTCCACGCCCTGCAAACTGTCGAGCAAGGCGTCTTGCACTACGCGGTTTTCGACGATGTGGCCCAGCACCTCGGCATGCACACTGACGGCCGAGAAGTGGATCTGGCCGGTGCCGCTGCCGTCCCACACGTGCATGTGCGAATACGGGCTGACGCGGCGAGCGACAATGCCGTCCCATGCACCAAGGCGTTGCAAAATGCGCTGGCTGGCCGCCGACAAGGCGCTGACCCGAGGCTCGAAGGCGTCGTCACCCCTGAACGGTTTGACGCTCAGCGGCCCGCCGTCGAGCAGCACGATTTTCAAACCGCTGTCTTTGAGCGCCAGCGCCAAGGCGCTTCCGACCATTCCGGCCCCAACAATCAGCACATCTGCGCGCATTTCCATGCTTTAAGCCTGTCTCGTGAGCAGCATTCGCCGCACCTGAATAAAAATGGACCGACACGGGACGTATTCGCCCCGGTCGTCATCAACTGTCTGCGCGAGTGCCCAGCCCCATCGCCTGACGGGCAAACCAGCGCTTGGCCGGTGGTAGCAGATCAAGGCCCAGCAAGCCAAGGTTGCGACCGAACGAAATCAGGGTCTGATCGCTGCCAAACAGGCGTGTTACCTGATCCGAGAAGCCGATGGTCAGTTGCTGATCGAGTGTTTGGCGCTGTTGATAACTCAGCAAAGTGGCGAAGTCGCCGAGTTTTTCATCACTCGCCAACAGCGTCCGGGCCAAGGCGTCCGCGTCCCGCAACGACAAGTTAAAACCCTGCCCGGCAATCGGGTGCAGGCTGTGCGCAGCGTTGCCGAGCACCGCAAGGTGCGGGCGTACTTGCTCTTGCGCCTCGATCAACGTGAGCGGGTACAAATGGCGCGCCCCCACCTGTTTGAGGGTGCCCAGGCGATAGCCAAACACGCCCTGCAACTCGCTGAGGAAGCGGCGTTCATCCAGCGCTGCCAGACGCTCGGCATCCATACCTAGCCGGGTCCAGACCAGCGCACAGCGGTTTTCGGGCAACGGCAGCAATGCCATCGGCCCTTCTTCGGTGAAGCGCTCGAAGGCCATGCCGCCGTGGGCTTGGCTGGGGGTGATGTTGGCGATCAACGCGCTTTGGTCATAAGGGCGCTTGCTGACATGAATGCCCAACTGCTCGCGCAGCCCCGAACGACCGCCGTCGGCCAGTACTGCCAGGTCGCAGTCCAGCGTGGTTTCATCGTTCAAGGTCAGGCGGTAGCCGTCTTCGAGGGGCTGCATGCGGGTCACTTCGGCCGGGCAGCGCCAACTGATCACGTCCGGGTCCAGGCCCTTCCACAAGCACTGGCCCAACCAGGCGTTTTCGACCACATAACCCAGCGCAGGGACACCTTCTTCAAGCGCCGACAACCGTGCGGTGGAGAAACGACCACGGTCAGAAACGTGAATATCCTTGATCGGCTCGGCACGGGGGGCGATGGACTGCCACAGCCCCAGCCGCTCATAAATTTGCCGCGCGCCATAGCTCAGCGCCGACGAGCGGGCGTCGTAGCTCGGCTGGTAGCTGTTGCCGGGGGCAAAAGGCTCGATCAGGACGATCTTCCAGCCCCGCGCCTTGGCCCCGGCTTGCAACGCCAGCGCAAGGCTTGCGCCCACCAGGCCGCCACCAATGATTGCCAGGTTGGTGCGACTCATGCCACGCGCGCCTTTGCCGCCGCCATCAAGGCTTCGATGTCAGCGACGGTTTTGGGCACGTCGCCGGTCAGAATGTCACAGCCATGTTTGGTGACCACTACGTCGTCCTCGATCCGCACACCAATGCCGCGCCATTTTTTGGCGACATTCAGATTGTTCGGGCTGATGTAAATACCGGGCTCAACGGTGAGGGTCATGCCTGCTTCCAGCACGCGCCACTCTCCACCGACCTTGTATTCACCCACGTCATGCACATCCAGCCCCAGCCAATGACCGGCGCGGTGCATGTAAAACGCTTTATAGGCCTCGCTGGCAATCAGCTCATCCACCTCGCCCTGCAACAAGCCCAAATCAACCAGACCTGCTGTAATCACCCGAACCGTGGCCTCGTGCGCCTGGTTCCAGTGCTTATTGGGCGCAATATCGGCAAATGCTGCTTCTTGCGAAGCCAACACCAATTCATAAATTGCTTTTTGTTCCGGCGAAAATTTCCCGCTTACGGGAAACGTTCGGCTAATGTCACTGGCGTAGCAGTCGATCTCACAGCCCGCATCAATCAAGACCAGATCGCCGTCTTTAAGCAGGGCGTCGTTCTGCTGATAGTGAAGAATGCAGCTGTTGTCACCCGACGCGACGATTGAGCCATAGGCCGGCATTTTCGCGCCGCTTTTACGAAACTCGTAATCCAGCTCGGCTTCAAGGCTGTACTCATGCAAGCCTGCACGGCTGGCTTGCATGGCACGGACATGCGCACGGGCCGAAATTTGCGCCGCGTGGCGCATGACTTTGATTTCTGCCGCCGATTTATACAGGCGCATGTCATGCAGCAGATGATCCAGAGCAACGAATTCGTTGGGCGGTTGCGCACCCAGGCTGGCCTTGGAGCGAATGGTGTTGATCCACTCCATCAAGTGGCGGTCGAATTCGGGGTTGCTGCCCATCGCCGAATACACCCGCTCGCGGCCTTCAATCAGGCCCGGCAGGATGTCGTCGATGTCGGTAATCGGGAACGCGTCGTCCGCGCCAAAGTCACGTATGGCGCCTTCTTGCCCTGCGCGCACTCCGTCCCACAGCTCGCGCTCAGGGTTGCGCTCACGGCAAAACAACACGTATTGGCCATGAGCCCGACCCGGGATCAACACAATCACGGCTTCAGGCTCAGGAAAACCGCTCAGGTACTGAAAATTGCTTTCCTGACGGTACACGTGCTCAACATCTCGATTGCGAATCGCCACCGGCGCCGCAGGCAATATCGCGATGCTGTTGGGCTCCATCTGCGCCATGAGCGCCTTGCGGCGACGTGCGTATTCCGATTTCGGGATATGGATCATGGGCAGACGGGTTTCCTCTTGGCGGTCGATCAGTGCAACGAAGGCTTGACTGGAGCAGGCTCAGCCGTTTTTTTGGTTTCGGTGAACAGCAGCAGCGGCGCGACGCGCAAGTATTCCATCACTTCCATATAGTCGCTTTCACCGTCTTCGGACTCTTCCAGGGCATCTTGCACCTGGGCGATGGCGGCCAGGTCTTGCAGCACTTCCTGGCCCTCAACGCTCAAGTCAACGCCCTGAGAGTTAAGGCCGAAGCCGGACAGGAAACCCTGGCACCACTCGCCCAATGCAGCAGCGCGGTCGGTCAGTGATGCGTCATCGCTCGGCAACAGCAGCACGACGGTCATGTCGTCACCGGTCAATTCACCTTTGACCATCTCTTGCAAACCGATCAGGGCATTGCGTACGTTGTCACTGATTTCATTTTCGTGGAACAGCTCTTTGGCATCGGCCAACCAGCTGTCGGCATCGAAGCCTGCGCCGGCACAACTGCGCCCCAGCAACAGGCCGTGCAGTTCAGCAGGCGAAACGTTATGGCCGTTGTTGGTCAGCAGGGCGGCAAAGGCGTGATACGGGGAGTTCTGAATAGGCATGGTCAGCTAGGCGCCAAGCGGCGCTATGTCTAGAATGGAGGGCTTGTATCCTAGCATCGGCAGGCGAGCCAGACCATCGAGGCGTCAAAGCGCCTGATGGTGACCATCCATCAGAAAATACACAGTAGGACACAATGGAAGACACCGACCTGCATGAACTGATGGCTAGACTCGAACGCCTGATTGGCCGGGTCGAGCAACTTAAAAGTCAAAACGGACTCTTACTAGCTCAAGAAAAGACTTGGCGCGAGGAACGCGCGCACCTCATTGAAAAAAACGAAATCGCCCGACACAAGGTGGAATCGATGATTTCGCGCCTCAAAGCCCTGGAGCAAGACTCATGAGTTCAAGCAATAGCGTCACTGTGCACATCCTCGATAAAGAGTATTCGATCATGTGCCCCCAGGAAGAGCGCACCAACCTGGTGAGCGCGGCCCGTTATCTGGACGGCAAGATGCGCGAAATTCGCAGCAGCGGCAAAGTGATTGGTGCCGATCGTATCGCCGTGATGGCCGCCCTCAATATCACCCACGACCTGCTGCACAAGCAGGAGATCGCCGAAGTTCAGACCAGCAGCTCCACCCGCGAACAGGTGCGCGACCTGCTTGACCGGGTCGATCTGGTGCTTGCCACTGATCCGAACGAACGTCAGAGCTGATTCAAAAGGTTTCTTTGGGGTATACTCGCGCCACTCCCTGGAGTATTCGCCAGTTAGCGATGTCCCTGAGCCGATTCGCACTACCCTGGAGCTTGCACGTTGGACCGGTGTGCATGTCCGCTCGACGGAAAGCCTTAAGGTCTACTGCAACTTCCACCTTGAACTTTCGGGTTCAAGGGCCAAGCCGACAGCGGTACGTCGGGGAGCCTGATTTCTTAGCGCAATGCCAGCTTTGTGCTGGCATTGGCTTTAACGAGTTGACCGTCCGGTGACTCGACCTTGAACAGCACGCCACCATGACCGAACCTGCGCCGCCTACCCGCCCGCAACTTCGCCGACT
Source organism: Pseudomonas weihenstephanensis (assembly GCF_016812185.1). Lineage (NCBI taxonomy): Bacteria > Pseudomonadati > Pseudomonadota > Gammaproteobacteria > Pseudomonadales > Pseudomonadaceae > Pseudomonas > Pseudomonas weihenstephanensis. The sequence continues at coordinate 493,141 of NZ_JAAEBV010000004.1, forward strand.
GTTGCGCAATGCCCGCCGCGAACTTTCGCCCTGCGCGCAACGCCTGGCAGCCCGTGGCCTGTATCGACAACTGGCACAGCATCCGCTGTTTCGCCGCGCCAAACACATCGCACTCTACCTGCCCACTGACGGTGAAATCGATCCGCGCGTGTTGCTGCGCGAAGCACAGCGCCGGGGCAAGGCCGTGTACCTGCCCGTGCTCAGTGCCTGGCCGAAGACCAAAATGGTGTTTCAGCGCATCGCACCCGACGAAACATTGATCCCCAACCGCTTTCGTATCCTCGAACCGCGTATTCACCGCGCACGTCAACGCAAGGTCTGGGCGCTCGACCTGGTGTTGTTGCCATTGGTGGGGTTTGATGCAACAGGCGGACGACTGGGCATGGGCGGCGGCTTTTATGACCGCAGCCTGGCGTATCTGACACGGCGCCAATACTGGCGCAAGCCAACGTTACTGGGCCTGGCCCACGAATGCCAAAAGGTCGATAGCCTGATGCAAGCCAGTTGGGATGTGCCGCTACAAGGCACCGTCTCGGACAAACAGTGGTACGTCGCCCACCTACCGCCAGGGCATCACGACCGGCGCGATGCCTGAACACTGTTTTTAACACACGAACATTTAGCGCTTAAAAGGTGGGACTTGCTGTTGAGCCAGTTCAATCGGCGCATCGGTCGAGTTGGACCAAAGACTTTGCGCATACCCCGTTGTAACCACGCCCAAACCGAACAAAAAAGCCAATACCCACAGTACATCCGGTTTGCGTTTCATCGATTGCCCCCCTTCAGGCAAATCAACACGATGACAGCAACGGTTTTTGTTATAGGCCGTGCAGCAGCGTCAAGCTTAAAATCCCGGCATTCTGCGACAACCTGTTAAGACACGCAAACGATGACGTCAACCGGCTGTCGGTTTAACAAAATGTTTCAAGAAAAACTTTCACACCGTATTTCAGGAGAAGAAAAATGGCCTATTGGCTGATGAAGTCCGAGCCTGACGAGTTCTCTATCACAGATTTACAGCGCAGGGGCGAAGCGCGCTGGGACGGCGTGCGCAACTATCAGGCGCGCAACTTCATGCGGGCGATGGCGGTGGGCGATCTGTTCTTCTTCTATCACTCCAGTTGCCCCCAACCGGGCATTGCCGGCATCGGGCGCATCATTGAAGCGGCTTATCCTGACCCCACGGCACTCGACCCGCAAAGCCATTACTTCGACCCCAAGGCCAGCGCCGAGAAAAACCCGTGGAGCGCATTGCAGGTAGCGCACGAGCAAACGTTTGCCAAGGTGATCAAACTCGACTACCTGAAGCAACAAACCGCACTGGCTGAAATGCCGCTGGTACAAAAAGGCAGCCGTCTTTCCGTGATGCCCATAACCGATGAGCAGTGGGCGGTGGTGATGGGGTTGTTGTAATACCCCAACGTATGGCCGCTGACGGTGGCTGTGAAAGTGACGGGCTGCGGTCCCCTTCGCCGCCTTGGGCTGCGACCTCAGGATTTACCGGGCAACATCCGATATAAGCGTCTACCCTTTGCCCTTCCTTTGACTGGCATCAAACCGCCAAGGCAGTGAGACCGTCAAACTAGAGCGCTCTGTGACACAGGATGTCGGCATGTCGAAGAATCACCGTATTTCCCATTATTTCGTTATTCCTTTGGCAATCCTGCTGATGGCAGCAGGTGGGTTCGGTTACTGGAAATCCCAGCATGACCGTCTCCCTGAAGGCATCAGCATGGGCAACGGCCGACTAGAGTCCACAGAAGTACAAATTGCCGCCAAAATCCCGGGGCGCCTCGCCGATGTACTCGTGGACGAAGGCGACCGTGTGACCAAAGGCCAACTGCTGGCCCGCATGGACACCCGCACCCTTGAAGCATCACGCAACCAGGCGGAAGCCGAAGTGTTGCGCGCCCGCCAAACCCTGGCGGCCAATGAAGCTAACGTGCAGTTGCGCCAAAGCGAAAAACTGCTCGCCAGCCAAGAACTCAAACGCTTCCGCCAACTGGCTCAGCGCGGATTTGCCAGCGGCCAACTGCTGGATCAGCAACAAGCGCGCTTTGACACCAGCAACGCCGCCGTGGTCGCCGCGCAAGCCCAAGTCGCCGCAGCCAGGGCTGCTATCCACGCCAACGAAGCACAAGTGGCGCAATTCACCAGCGAAATAGATGACAGCAGCCTGCGTGCGCCCATCGACGGCGTGATTCAACTGCGCCTTGCCGAGCCCGGCGAAGTGCTGGGCGCAGGCGGACGCGTATTTATGATGATCGACCCCAGCGACCAGTACATGAACCTGTACCTGCCCGCCTCGGTGGTCGGCAAACTGACAGTCGGCGCCCAGGCGCGGATCGTGCTCGATGCCCTGCCCGGTCAGGCACTGCCTGCCAAAATCAGCTTCGTCGCGGCCAAGTCACAGTTCACCCCCAAAGAGGTCGAAACTCGCGACGAGCGTCAAAAACTGGTGTTCCGCGTCAAATTGCGCCTCACCGACCCCAGCGCCGTGCCGCAAGCCAAACCGGGCATGCCGGGCGCCGGGTATGTGCGAACCGCCGACGTGGACTGGCCGGCTAATCTGCAATGAGCGACCTGGCGCTGAACGCCAGTGGCATCAGCCACCGGTATGGCAAGCAGCAGGCACTGCGCGATATCACGTTCAGCCTACCCAAAGGCACGCGTTGCGGGCTGATTGGTCCGGATGGCGCAGGAAAATCCAGCTTGCTGGGCCTGATTGCAGGGGTCAAAAAACTGCAACACGGCGCCCTTGAGGTGCTCGGCGGCCCGATTGACGACCGCCACCACCGCAACACGCTCTACCCGCTGATTGCATTTATGCCCCAGGGCTTGGGCGGCAACCTGTACCCGGAGTTGTCGATCAGCGAAAACATCCGTTTTTTCGGCACCCTGTTCGGCCTGTCCAAAGACGACTGCGAACAGCGCATGGCCAACCTGCTCAAGGCCACTGACCTCGAACGTTTTGCCGAACGCCCGGCCGGTAAGCTGTCAGGCGGGATGAAGCAAAAACTGGGGTTGTGCTGCGCGCTGATTCACGAACCCGACTTGCTGATCCTCGACGAACCCACCACGGGCGTCGACCCGCTGTCACGCCGACGTTTTTGGGAGTTGGTCGACGATGTTCGCAGCCAGCGCCCTCAACTGACCTTGCTGGTAGCCACCGCCTACATGGAGGAGGCCGAGCAGTTCGAGCACTGCTTGATGCTCGATCGCGGCACATTGATTGCGTCCGGGCTGACCCCCGCACTGGCAGGGGTTACCGCCACTGGCAAACTCGACGCTGCGTTCACGCACTATCAGGGTGATACGGGCCACAGCAATGAGCCGCTGGTCATTGCGCCGCGCACTCACGGCAACAATGACATCGCCATTGAAGCCCATGACCTGACCCTCAAATTTGGCGATTTCACGGCCGTAAACAAGGTTAGCTTTGCCATCGGCCGGGGGGAGATTTTCGGTTTTCTCGGCTCCAACGGCTGTGGCAAAACCACCACCATGAAAGTCCTGACCGGGCTGATGCCCGCCACCGAAGGCAGCGCCAAGTTGCTCGGTAACCCGGTGGACGCCAAAGATTTAGCCACCCGCAAACGCGTGGGTTTCATGTCGCAAAGCTTCTCGCTGTACGGCGAGTTGAGCGTGCGCCAAAACCTGGTGCTGCACGCACAGTTATTCGACTTGCCCAAGGTAGACAGCCGCGCGCGCATCGAGGAACTGATCACGCGTTTCGACCTTGCAGAAATTGCCGATCAGCAGTCCGGCGAATTACCACTGGGCCTGCGCCAGCGTTTATCGCTGGCGGTCGCGGTGCTGCATCGCCCCGAGGTGTTGATTCTTGATGAGCCGACTTCCGGCGTCGACCCGGCAGCGCGTGATGATTTCTGGCGGTTGCTGATTGAACTGTCGCGGGATCAGGGCGTGACGATTTTTTTGTCCACCCACTTCATGAACGAAGCCCAGCGCTGCGACCGCATTTCGTTGATGCACGCCGGCAAAGTGTTGGCATGCGACACCCCCGATGCGCTGCAACAACAGTTCAAGGGCGAGACGCTGGAAGCCGCGTTCGTCACCTGCCTGGAGCAGGCCCAAAACGAACAAGGCGCCAGCGAGCAGCCCACCGCCGAGTCAGTCCAACGCCCGGCCATTAACGCGCCACCACCGCCGAGCAAAAGCGGGTTCAGCCTGTCGCGTTTGATTGCCGTGGCCAGCCGCGAGTCCAAAGAGCTGTTGCGCGACAAAGTGCGCATGGCCTTCGCCTTGTTGGGCGCGGTGTTCATGATGGTGATCTTCGGATACGGCATTTCGCTGGACGTGGAAAACCTCGCGTTCGCCGTGTATGACCAGGACCAAAGCCCGCAAAGCCGCGCTTACCTCGAAGCCTTCCGCAGTTCGCGCTACTTCGAAGAGCATGCGCCGATCCAAAGCACTGACGAACTGCATAAACGCCTGCAACGCTCGGAGATAAAAATTGCGTTGGAAATCCCCCCCGGATTTGGCCGCGACCTGTACGCCGGACGCCAGCCCACGGTGGCGGCATGGCTGGATGGCGGCATGCCGTTTCGCGCTGAAACCAGCCGCAACTATGTCGAAGCCGTGCACACGGCCAACCTGGAGCAACTGGCCGCCCTCAGCAGCTTGAGGCAAAACAAACAGGCTGGCGCCAAACTCGAAACCCGTTTTCGCTACAACCAGGATGTGGTCAGCGTCAACGCCATTGGCCCTGGTGTAATGGCGCTGATCCTGGCATTTATTCCGGCCATGCTCACGGCGCTGGGCATCGTGCGCGAAAAAGAACTGGGTTCCATCACCAACTTTTACGCCACACCACTGACCCGGCTAGAGTTCTTACTGGGCAAACAGGCGCCGTATCTGGCAGTGAGCCTGGTCAACCTGGCGTTGTTGGTGGCCATGAACCGCTGGCTGTTTGGTGTGCCCTTTAAAGGCAGCGGCTTGACGCTGGCGCTCGGCGGGCTGCTATACGTGCTGGCGACAACCAGCATGGGCTTGTTGATTTCTGCCTTCACCCGCACCCAAATCGCGGCCATTTTAGGCACGATGATCATCACCAGCCTGCCAACGATTCAGTTCTCGGGCCTGATTGTGCCGCGCTCCTCGCTGGACGGTTCGGCCGCACTGATGGGCATGCTGTTCCCGGCCGGGCATTTTCTGGACATCGCCGTCGGCACCTTCACCAAGGCTTTGGACGTGCGCCAACTGTGGCCGCAATGCCTGGCGCTGCTGGGGTTCTTCGCGGCCTTTACCGGTTTGAGTTTGATCATGCTCAAGAAGCAGGAGGTGTGATGCACAAGCTCTCGCATATCCTGCGCCTTGGCCTTAAAGAACTCACCAGCCTGCGGCACGACAGCGTGTTGCTGCTGTTTTTGCTCTATGCCTTCACCGTTGCGATTTACATGCCTGCGGCGGGTTCGATCATTGGCGTGCACAACGCCAGCGTCGCGATTGTCGATGAAGACCACAGCGCCCTGTCACGCAAACTCAGCGAATCATTGCTGCCACCCGAATTCAAACCCCCACAGGCTCTGCCCTACGATCAACTGGATGCGTCGATGGACGGTGGCCAATACACCTTCGTGATCAACGTGCCCGCCAACTTTCAGGCTGACCTGTTAGCCGGGCGTGAGCCGGGTGTACAGGTCAACGTGGATGCAACGGCCATGAGCCAGGCGTTCATGGGCGCTGGGTATATCGGGCGGATCTTCCAGCGCGAATTGCTCGACTACACCGGGCAGGCCAATGCGGCCGCCAACACCCCGGCATTGATCAGCGCGCGGGCACTGTTCAACCCCAACCTGGAGGGCGGCTGGTTTTTGGCAGTGATTCAGATCGTCAACAACATCACCATTCTGGCGATTGTGTTGACCGGTACGGCGCTGCTGCGCGAGCGCGAACACGGCACCCTCGACCATTTGCTGGTGCTGCCGCTCACGGCGCTGGAAATCATGCTGGCCAAGATCTGGAGCAACATGCTGGTGGTGGTGCTCTGCACCTGGGTGTCGCTGGAAGTGATCGTCAAATGGGCGCTGGGCGTACCGCTGGCGGGGTCTTTGGCTTTGTTTCTGGGCGTGACGGCGCTTTACCTGTTTGCCAGCACCGCGCTGGGGATATTTCTTGCGACACTGGCCCGTTCAACGCCCCAGTTCGGACTGTTGGCGATCCCGGTAATCATCCCCATGCTTTTGCTCTCGGGCGGCAGTACGCCGCTGGACAGCATGCCTGAGTGGCTGCAATGGGTGATGCAGTGTTCGCCGTCGACTCACTTTGTGAGCTTGAGCGCAGCGATTCTGTTTCGCGGTGCCGGCATCGAGGTGGTGTGGCCAGACGTGTTGGCACTGACGGCAATCGGGCTGTTGTTCTTCGCCATCGCGCTCAGCCGGTTTCGCAAAAGCCTGGCCTCATAACGCAACACCTGTAGGCACCGGGCTTGCTCGCGGCCCGTTCAGTGCCTACAGAGCGTGCGTTTACTGAACAATCAAATTGTTGAACAGCAAATCATCGATCTGCGGCTTGCCGGTTTCATCCGTCATCACCTGCTGGATCTGCTTCAGGGCCTCCTGACGCAGTTTTTCCTTATTCTCGACATTGCCCAGGGTTTCGCTGGTCTGCTGGGTGAACAAACCCACCAACTGATTGCGGATCAGCGCATCGTTGGCCTTGACCAGTTTGGCGGCTTCATCGCCCGTCACGCGCAGGGCAATATCCGCCTTGTACACCTTGAGTTTCGGGCTGCCATCCAGACCGTAATTACCCACAAATGGCGGGCTCAGGCTGATGTAGCTGACCTTGGTGTCACCCTCTTTGGCTTCTTCGGCGACTGCTGCCATCGGCAAGGACAGGGCCAGCATCAACATGATCCACGCTTTCACAATTCGCTCCTTTGTACGGTTTGCGGGCAAGCATACGGGGCTGCTTACGGGCCTATCCACTGTTATCGGCCAGTGTTTACAGAAAAGTAGCCCATTGAGACCAATGCGCGCACCCGTGTCAGGTCTGCGTACTGGGCACCCGTAATGCCTGCACGCTCTGCGGTAACGCCTCCACAAACGGGCGACTGACTTTTTTCTGACAGGTGCGTGTTGTTTTGATCATGCCCTGTGAAAAATCAGACATCGCGTCCGAGAATTGTTGGGTAGACAGCTTTTTCTCGACATACAGGTCGATCAACCGGTGCTGAGTAACCGCAAACAAGGTGAGCTGAGTGAGCGGTACATTTATATTTCGCCGCCTGTGTTGGGCGATTTCATTATTGAGCTGAAGGCAGGTGGCACCGCCAAGGTCGAATGTGCGTATGTCCCCCACCGCTGCACGCCCTTCACCCAAGCTCAACACCAGCCACGCGATCATCTCAACCTGCTTCGGGCTATCACCCTCAAGCGGCCAGCTCGAAAACCGCCACTCACGAATAACATCTTGGGTGGCGCTCGAAAACGCCGGATGAGCGCTGTAAAAAATGTTCGGATCAACCACCGAACCCTCCGCGCTCACCATAACGTGCACCCGGACTACGCCGCTCATACCCATGCGTTGCAACTCAGTGGGGTATTGAGGCTCCACCTGGTAGATGAGCGATGGCGCAAACGTATCCGCACCCGCGTTTAAGCACATCAGTAACCCGACCAACACCACTAAACACTTCACTGCCATGCCCCACATTTGCTGATGCGCCAGGTCCACGCAGAAGCGGTCAATAATAAAAATGTGTAGCCAATTCTTGCAGGTCATAGGCTCCGAACCTCTCGTGGGAGGCTTCCGATCAAACCGCTCGCACAGCCCTTATAAACATCAGAACAGAGGCTTAATCTGTCGGTTTCAGGGCATTTCCCACATTTGAAACCTGTATTGGGCAGCGGGTCGTTTTATACCTGTGCGACATGTTCATAAGTGAACATGCCATGTGAGTTGTTTCCCTTCGTTTCAGATGAGAAGACCTGTCATTTTCGGTAACGAAAATGTAACGTTCGGGCCCGCCGATATAACAAGAAATTTGGAGCTCTTGAATGTTTGCTTTTTTCCGACCTGCCGCACATCAGGCCCCGCTGCCTGCTGAAAAAATAGACAGCACTTATCGACGCCTGCGATGGCAGATTTTCGCCGGTATCTTTTTTGGTTACGCAGGCTATTACCTGCTGCGTAAAAACTTCTCGCTGGCCATGCCGTACTTGATCGACGAGGGCTACACCCGCGGTCAATTGGGCCTTGCCATGTCGGCGATTGCCATCGCTTACGGCTTGTCGAAGTTCCTCATGGGCCTGGTGTCCGACCGCTCCAACCCGAGGTTCTTTCTGCCCTTTGGTTTGCTGATTTCAGCGGCCGTCATGTTCATTTTCGGTTTCGCACCTTGGGCAACGTCCAGCGTCACCATGATGTTCATTCTGCTGTTCATCAACGGCTGGGCGCAGGGCATGGGCTGGCCGCCCAGTGGCCGCACGATGGTCCACTGGTGGTCGCAGAAAGAACGCGGCGGTGTGGTCTCCGTGTGGAACGTGGCGCACAACGTGGGCGGCGGTCTGATTGGCCCGCTGTTCTTGCTGGGTATGGCCTGGTTTAACGACTGGCACGCAGCGTTTTACGTACCGGCCACCGTGGCGCTGCTGGTGGCGCTGTTTGCCTTTGTGACCATGCGCGACACCCCGCAGTCCGTCGGTTTGCCGCCGATTGAGCAATACAAGAACGATTACCCCGCCGGTTACGACGCAAGCCACGAAGACGAATTCAGCGCCAAAGAGATTTTCGTCAAATACGTGCTGCGCAACAAAATGCTGTGGTACATCGCCCTGGCCAACGTGTTCGTTTATCTGCTGCGCTACGGCGTGCTCGACTGGGCGCCGACGTACCTGAAAGAAGCCAAGCATTTCACCGTGGATACCACGTCGTGGGCGTACTTCTTCTATGAGTGGGCGGGTATCCCTGGCACGCTGCTGTGCGGCTGGATGTCGGACAAGATCTTCCGTGGTAATCGCGGCCTGACCGGCATTGTGTTCATGGCGCTGGTGACCGTTGCGACGCTGGTGTACTGGCTCAACCCGCCGGGCAACCCCACCGTGGACATGATCGCGCTGTTTTCCATTGGCTTCCTGATCTACGGGCCGGTGATGCTGATCGGTTTGCAGGCACTGGAACTGGCCCCCAAGAAGGCCGCCGGTACGGCAGCAGGCTTCACCGGGCTGTTCGGTTACCTGGGCGGTTCGGTAGCGGCCAGCGCAGCCATGGGCTACCTGGTTGACCACTTCGGCTGGGATGGTGGCTTCGTGCTACTCATCAGCGCTTGCCTATTGGCCATTGCGTTCATGATCCCCACCCTGCGCCACAAAAAAGAAGCCAGCGAAGAGCGTCATGCTTAACGCTTGATCGTTGTGCAGCGCTTGAGCCGCGCCTCCAGGTTTCGATCTGGCATGGCGTGGCTACGCAGGGCGCTTACGGTTTGCTCGACGTAATCGCGGGTGCTGCCGTAACGCCCGCTGGCGTTGGCCAGTACCTGATCCAACACGTCATCTGGCAGGTTGCCCGCATAGCTGGGCAAATGCCGCTCTAATACAAATCCCAACGCCTGAACCTGGCTGCCATCCTCAAGACGGCAGGTGAGCCAATGTGGCCGATAGGACGGCACCGGCATTTCGCGCAACCACAGCGCATAAAGTGCCGCATCGAGGTTTTCTTCCGCCAGCCGATAGGCAAAGCCGCTGCACGAACCACCGCGATCCAGCCCAAAGACCAAGCCTGGCCACTGCGGTGTGCCGCGATGTTCGTGAGACCACAAATACAGCCCGCGATGGTAGCCGTGCACACGGCCACGCACGCGTTCGACCGCTGCACATTCGGGTCGCCAGATCAGTGAACCATAAGCAAACAGCCACACCGGGCCACCTTTATGGCGCGCCATAGTGCCATGCAAAGAACGCAGCAATTGTTCGGGGGTCAACGGCGCCCCGAGGTCAAGTCGCGGGGGATAAGCAGGGGGCAGACAGGCAGATTCGATAACAGTCATAACAAATGAGGATGGGCCTTACGCGCCAGCATGAGTTAAACAACATCGCGTGCCGAATCTTATAGCACTCAAAAAGAAATGACTCGCGCCGCCAGATATATGGCCTGTCAGTGCTGTAAACCAACGCTACGCTCAGGTGTGTCTATGTTGATCTGTTCGGGTCAGGTTCAGGTTCCCCGCAACCAATCTCTCTATAGTCGCTCGCCACAGGCGCACGCCTAACTGCCAACAGAGGTCCACGCATGAAGAAATCAGGAATCTGTGGCTTGTTGATGTTGCTCAACGCCAGCGCCGCGATGGCGCAAGATGACACGCAAGAGAAAGACAAAGACTTTTGGTACGTACAAACCAGCGTCTACACCAAGCACTTTTCGCCCGACCCCGAGCACAATAACAACCAGGATCTGATCGGCCTTGAGTACCACGACCGGTCTGGATGGCTGGTGGGCGGGGCAACATTTCGCAACTCGTTTCGCCAGCGTTCGTACTACGCCTACGCCGGTAAACGCTTCGACAGCGACACGTACCCGGTGTATTTCAAGCTGACAGGCGGGTTGCTGGAAGGCTATCACGGCGAGTATCAAGACAAGATCCCGCTCAACCGCTTTGGGGTGGCGCCGGTCATTATTCCCTCAGTGGGCGCTCACTACGGGCCGGTCGCTGCCGAGTTGGTGTTGCTGGGGTTCAATGCAGCGATGATTACCACCGGATTGCGCTTTTAACGACAGGCGCGCGTGATTCTGGCGGGCCAGCAACGCGTAGCCGCTGCCGCAGGCGGCGTCCGATTGCGAAGCAATCGTGAAGACTGTCTGCGAGCAGGCCCTTGCGACGGCTGCGTCATTGATCACAGCCTCGCATTACTCCTCAGTTACTACCTGTCTAGTGCGTTGGATCAGGGCCGCGGACAGTACGCGAATACATCGGCGCGCATTTGGTGAGCGTCCATCCCTGCATTCACCAAAGCATCGAGGGTGCCGTAAACCATCGCAGGCGAACCGCTGGCGTAAACATACACGCGGCTCAAGTCGCTGATGTCTTCGCACACTGCTTCGTGCAACAACCCACAGCGCCCCTCCCAACCACACAAGTCACTCACGACTTTGTGCAAGTACAGGTTGGGGATTTTTTGCCACGCGTCCCATTCCTCCAAGGTGTAGAAGTCTTCTGGACGACGCACACCCCAGTACAAGTGCACGGGGTACGGGAAACCCTCCTTACGGCAATGCTCGATCAGGCTGTGCATCTGCGCCATGCCTGTACCGGCAGCAATCAGCACCAGCGGGCCGTCCGGTAATTGGGACAAATGCGTATCACCAAACGGCAGTTCAACGCGGATCATGCCATTGCGTTGCAATTGTTCGATCAGGCTAAGGGCGCTGTCTTCGCGTACCAGCACATGCAGCTCAAGATCACGCCCGCTGTGCGGCGCACTGGCCAGCGAGAACGCGGACTTTTCACCGTTCTCGCGCTCCAGCATCACGTACTGGCCTGCGTAATAACGCGGCGCCTTGCCAGCCGGCGCGCGCAGGCGCACCCGCCACACATCGCCGCCCACTTCTACGCACTCAACCAACTGACACGACACGGTTTTCACCGGCAACTCCCCTAACGCAAGCACACCGTCCCACAACACGATGCAGTCTTCCTGCGGCTGCGCCAGGCAGGTGTAAATCTCACCATGATCACGGGTCTCGCCCGCCTGCTGCACGCTGCCTTCTACCAGCAAGGCGGCACACACATGGCAATTACCGTTACGACAGCTTTGTGGGCATTCATAGCCCAAACGCTGCGCCGCATTCAAAATCGGCTCGCCAGGCAAGGTGTCCAACACCGCGCCTGATGGCTGCAAGGTTACTCGCATCAATCTATTCCTAATTGATTCCAGATGTCATCGACCCGGCGTGTCACCGCCTCGTCCTTGACGATGACTCGGCCCCATTCACGCGTGGTTTCACCCGGCCATTTATTCGTCGCATCCAGCCCCATCTTTGAGCCAAGACCCGATACCGGCGAGGCGAAATCAAGGTAGTCGATTGGCGTGTTTTCGATCATGACCGTGTCACGTTTGGGGTCCATGCGCGTCGTGATCGCCCAGATCACGTCATTCCAGTCACGCGCATTGATGTCGTCATCGGTCACGATCACGAACTTGGTGTACATGAACTGACGCAAAAATGACCACACGCCTAGCATGACCCGCTTGGCGTGGCCCGGATACGACTTTTTCATGGTCACAATGGCCATGCGGTACGAGCAGCCTTCAGGCGGCAGGTAGAAGTCGGTGATTTCCGGAAACTGCTTTTGCAGGATCGGTACAAACACTTCGTTGAGTGCCACACCCAGAATCGCGGGTTCATCCGGTGGACGGCCAGTGTACGTGCTGTGGTAAATCGGTTTGACCCGGTGGGTGATGCGTTCAACGGTGAACACCGGAAAGCTGTCCACTTCGTTGTAGTAACCGGTGTGATCGCCGTAAGGGCCTTCAGGGGCCATCTCGCCGGGGTGAATCACGCCTTCAAGGATGATTTCCGCGGTGGCGGGCACTTGCAGGTCATTGCCGCGGCATTTCACCAGCTCGGTGCGATTGCCCCGCAGCAACCCGGCGAACGCGTATTCGGACAGGCTGTCCGGTACCGGCGTCACCGCACCGAGAATAGTTGCAGGGTCTGCACCCAGGGCCACCGATACCGGGAACGGCTGGCCGGGGTGCTTTTCACACCACTCGCGGTAATCCAGTGCGCCACCCCGGTGACTCAACCAACGCATGATGACTTTGTTGCGGCCAATCACTTGCTGACGATAAATACCGAGGTTCTGGCGGTCCTTGTTCGGTCCCTTGGTAACGGTCAGGCCCCACGTAATCAACGGTGCCACGTCGCCCGGCCAGCAGTGCTGAACGGGCAACATGGCCAAGTCGACATCATCGCCTTCGATCACGACTTCCTGGCACACCGCGTCTTTGACGACTTTCGGGGCCATGGAAATGATCTTGCGGAAGATCGGCAATTTGGACCACGCGTCTTTCAGACCTTTAGGCGGCTCAGGTTCCTTGAGGAACGCCAACAGCTTGCCGATTTCGCGCAATTCACTGACCGACTCCGCCCCCATGCCCATCGCCACGCGCTCAGGCGTACCGAACAGGTTGCCAAGCACCGGGATCGTGTGGCCGGTCGGGTTCTCGAACAACAGCGCCGGGCCTTTGGCACGCAGCGTGCGGTCGCAGATTTCGGTCATCTCCAGCACTGGAGAGACGGGAATCTGGATGCGTTTCAACTCTCCGCGCTGCTCTAGCTGCTGCACGAAATCCCGAAGATCCTTGAATTTCATTGACGTTGGCACCCTCAAAATAGGCGTACATCCTACCTGCAATGCCGCCCGCTGGCAGCTTATCGCTGCTTAGCGGGCAGTATTGGCTTCACGCGGGCCGGACGGGTTTGACTCGGTCACGGTTTCAAACAGCGGCGCCACTACGGGCAGCATCAACTTGGCACCCGCTTCGGACAGATGATTGTCGTCGGTGTACAACGCGTCACCGTCCCGCTCAGCCCGACATAAACCGGTGGCATCGCACAGCTGTGGTGTAGGGTCCAGCACCTTGACGCCGGGGTCACTGGCAGCAATTTGAGCGAACAAACGGTTGATAAAGGCCGTGTGTTTGAGGTGATCGGCCAGCGGAAAACCGGTGCCCTCTGTGGGCTTGTTCAGCATCGCTAAACGGCTCAAGCGATAAGGCGGATTGAACGGCTGCAACGGCGCCTCTTTCATCAGCCACACACGATGGCCGGCCTGACGCAGCTGTTTAATGCGTGTGCGCAAGCCTTGCGCCAGTTGCTGCTCGGCCACCTCGCGGTCGTAATGGCCATCCGCTGCTTTCAGCGCATGACCCCGATCACCTTTGGCATCGCCATAAAGATAAAGGCTCCAGCGTGCCACCAACATCACGTCGCTCACCGGTTCGGTGTTCAATGTGCGCACCACACGACGGTTGTAGGCCGCACATCGAGCGCCGTGCTCCAGGCCTTCAAGGGGCAGACAACCCGCCGAGCTGGCCAGCATCACATTGACCCCGTAGCGCTCGGCGCTGTCTTGCAACGCAGGGATCAGCGCCGTGGCGTGGCTGTCGCCCCACACCAGTAACTGCGCAGGGGCATCGGGCGTGCCGTATCGGCAAAACGGCGTGTCTGCGGGGCTTTTGTCATCCGTGATGCAGGCCATCAATTCGGGCCGCCAGTGGCTGGCGTTGGCGTACTGCAACGCCTGCTCTGACAAACGCTGCGGCAAACCATCACTCCAGCGCAGCGCTTGCCCGGCCAAACCCAATACCAGGATGCCCACACCCGCGGCCGCCAGAATCTGCCGCCGCCCAGCTAACAGTCGACGCTCACGAAAGGGCGTTTCGACAAAGCGCCAGGACAAATAGCCCAAGATCAACGTCAGCGCGATGAGAGCGCTGGTCAAACCCGCGCCAAATTCACCCACGCTGGCATAGCTGCCAAACACAAAGACCGGCCAGTGCCACAAGTACCACGAGTAAGAAATCAGCCCGAGACCGACCATTACCCGCGTGCTCAACAAACGCCCCACCCAGGTGGTGTGATGCTCATTGGCCCAGATCAGTACCACCACCCCCAGTACCGGCAGTAATGCCGCGGCACCGGGGAACGGTGTGCTTTTGTCGTAACCAAAGACCGCCATCAGGACAAGCCCCAGCCCCAAGAGGCTGAAGCATTGCGCCGCCGCAGGTGTCAGGCGTTTTTGGGTGACAGGGGCAATGGCCAGCATGCCGCCTGCCAACAACTCCCACGCCCGCATCGGCAACAGAAAAAACGCCTTTTGCGGGTGCTGGGCAACGGCCCAGACGCTCAAGCCAAACGAAATCAGCAGCAGGCCGAACAACGCCAGTCGCCAGTGCTTAAAGCGAGCCGACAGCACAGTCAGTACCAGAGGGAAGACGATGTAGAACTGTTCTTCAACGGCCAGTGACCAGGTGTGCAGCAACGGTTTCAGGTCGCTGGCCGCATCGAAATAACCGTCCTGGCGCATGAACAGCAGGTTGGACACGAACAACACCTGGTAACGCACGGAGCGGCCCAGTTCTTCGTAGTCCTTGGGTGCCATCAAAAACCAGCCAGCCACAAGGACTGCCGCCAGCAGTACAAACAAGGCGGGCAGGATACGTCGCGCTCGGCGAGCCCAAAAATCCACGAAACTAAAACGCCCCGCTTCACGCTGGCGCCAGATGATCGAGGTAATCAGGTAACCGGAAATGACGAAGAACACATCAACGCCGACGAACCCGCCGGTGAAACCGGGCACCCCGAAGTGAAAAAGCACCACCGCTATCACGGCAATTGCGCGCAGGCCATCAATGTCCCTGCGATAAACAAGTGAACTCATAACGCTCAGCACCCGTCAGTAGAGTGCTGTTATTGACCGGCGCTCAGCGCAAACCTTCCTTTTTTTTGCCCAAAAAAAATGGCGCCCTTGCGGGGCGCCATTTTTTGATCGAGAAACCGTGTTACTTGCGTTTCATCGACAGGAAGAACTCATCGTTGGTCTTGGTCTGTTTCAGCTTGTCGATCAAGAACTCGATCGCTGCGACTTCGTCCATCGGGTGCAACAGCTTGCGCAGGATCCACATGCGTTGCAGCTCGTCATCGGCGGTCAGCAACTCTTCACGGCGGGTGCCGGAGCGGTTGATGTTGATCGCAGGGAAGACGCGCTTTTCAGCGATTTTGCGGTCCAGAGGCAGTTCCATGTTGCCGGTGCCTTTGAACTCTTCGTAGATCACTTCATCCATCTTCGAGCCGGTTTCAACCAGCGCGGTAGCGATGATGGTCAGCGAGCCGCCTTCTTCGATGTTTCGCGCCGCACCGAAGAAACGCTTTGGCTTCTCAAGGGCGTGGGCATCAACACCACCGGTCAACACCTTGCCGGAGCTTGGGATCACGGTGTTGTAGGCGCGGGCCAGACGGGTGATGGAGTCAAGCAGGATCACCACGTCCTTTTTGTGTTCGACCAGGCGCTTGGCCTTCTCGATCACCATTTCGGCCACTTGCACGTGACGGGTTGGCGGCTCGTCGAAGGTCGACGCAACCACTTCGCCGCGCACCGTGCGCTGCATTTCGGTCACTTCTTCAGGACGCTCGTCGATCAACAGAACGATCAAGTGAACTTCAGGGTTGTTACGCGAAATGTTCGACGCGATGTTCTGCAACATCAGGGTCTTGCCCGCTTTTGGCGGAGCAACGATCAGACCACGCTGACCTTTACCGATGGGCGCGCAGAGGTCGATCACACGACCGGTCAGGTCTTCAGTGGAACCGTTACCGATTTCCATCTTCATGCGTACGGTCGGGAACAGCGGGGTCAAGTTCTCGAAAAGAATCTTGTTTTTCGCGTTCTCGGGACGATCGTAGTTGATCGTGTCGACTTTCAGCAGTGCGAAGTAACGCTCGCCTTCTTTTGGCGGGCGGATTTTACCGACGATGGTGTCGCCGGTGCGCAAGTTGAAGCGACGAATCTGGCTAGGCGAGACGTAAATATCGTCCGGGCCGGCAAGATACGAGGCGTCAGCGGAGCGCAGGAAGCCGAAGCCGTCCTGGAGGATCTCCAGCACGCCATCACCGGAGATTTCCTCGCCGCTTTTCGCGTGCTTTTTCAGCAGGGAGAAAATCACGTCCTGCTTGCGCGAACGGGCCATATTTTCTATGCCCATTTGTTCGGCCAATTCGAGCAGTTCGGTAATCGGCTTTTGCTTGAGTTCAGTCAGGTTCATATAGGAATGACGTAATCATTTATGGAGGGGGGAAATTAAGCTTTTGGCTTAATGAGGCCGCGCCGCAGAGAAGGCGACAGGATCGCGTACTAATTCGATAAGGAGTGCGTCGGCGACGGCTTGCAGGGGGCAGTGGAGAAACCAGTGCGGGGCCGAATGTAACACTTGCTTTTCATAGCGTCTAGTCCTTGAGCCATGAAAAAGCCCCGCATTTTGCGGGGCTTTTATCGACACTTAAATGTTAGCGTCGAGGAATGCAGCCAATTGCGACTTCGACAGCGCACCGACCTTGGTGGCTTCGACATTGCCGTTCTTGAACAGCATCAGCGTCGGAATACCACGTACGCCATGCTTGGCCGGGGTTTCCTGGTTTTCATCGATGTTCAGTTTGGCAACAGTCAGCTTGCCTTTGTAAGTCTCTGCGATCTCGTCCAGAACTGGCGCGATCATTTTGCAAGGGCCACACCATTCAGCCCAGTAGTCGACCAGTACAGCGCCTTCAGCCTTGAGAACATCGGCCTCAAAGCTAGCGTCGGTGACGTGTTTAATAAGATCGCTGCTCATGGAAGTCTCCGTGGTTGTAAGCAAAAACGTAGCACATCATAGCCGTCATCACCGCGTTCAGGAAGCTGAGGCTTAATTGAGTCTGACTATAAAGAAGCATGAGTCAGAGTATGGCTGATGAATTTAAATATCGCGTCCGTGGGTTAACGCCTTTAATGATATGAAGCCAGACGTTACGAAAAATTGCTTGAGCCACATCAAGCCTTCTGACATCACGCGTTGGCGCGAGCGTTTGATCGTGGCACGATGGCGAAGTTATCGACCGAGACCCCTCAACCATGCCCCAATCCCAAGCCAAGAATCCGTCCCTGATCGCCGCCATTGATCTGGGTTCTAACAGCTTTCACATGGTGGTGGCCAAGGCTCAGAACGGTGAAATCCGTATCCTGGAGCGTCTTGGTGAAAAGGTGCAGTTAGCAGCCGGCATCGACGAAGATCGCAAACTCAACGAAGAATCCATGCAGCGCGGGCTCGATTGCCTGAAACGTTTTGCCCAACTGATCAACGGTATGCCTTTGGGCGCCGTGCGGATTGTGGGCACCAACGCCCTGCGTGAAGCACGTAACCGCAATGAGTTCATCGTGCGCGCCGAAGAAATCCTCGGCCACACAGTAGAAGTCATTTCCGGACGTGAAGAAGCACGCCTCATTTACCTGGGCGTGTCCCACACCCTCGCTGATACGCCGGGCAAGCGCCTGGTGGCAGACATTGGCGGTGGCAGTACCGAATTCGTCATTGGCCAGCGCTTTGAACCGTTGTTGCGCGAAAGCCTGCAAATGGGCTGCGTCAGTTACACCCAGCGCTATTTTCGCGATGGCAAGATCACCCCGGCGCGTTATGCACAGGCGTACACCGCTGCGCGCCTTGAGATCATGAGCATCGAACACGCCTTGCACCGCTTGGGCTGGGACGAAGCCATCGGCTCGTCAGGCACCATCCGCGCCATTGGCCTGGCCCTCAAGGCCGGCGGTCATGGCAATGGCGAGGTCAATGCCGAAGGTCTGGCGTGGCTCAAGCGCAAACTGTTCAAGCTGGGCGAGGTCGAAAAAATCGACTTTGAAGGCATCAAGCCTGATCGACGCACCATCTTCCCGGCCGGGCTGGCCATCCTGGAAGCGATCTTCGATTCTCTGGAACTGCAACGCATGGATCACTGCGACGGCGCGTTGCGTGAAGGGGTGCTGTACGACCTGCTGGGCCGCCATCATCACGAAGACGTGCGCGAGCGCACCCTCAGTTCGTTGATGGACCGCTACCACGTTGACCGCGAGCAAGCGGCACGGGTTGAGCGCAAAGCCTTACGTGCCTTCGACCAAGTGGCCAAGGCGTGGGATTTGAAAGACGGCGTATGGCGTGAATTACTGAGCTGGGCGGCCAAGGTGCACGAAGTCGGCCTCGACATCGCGCACTATCATTTCCACAAACACGGCGCCTACCTGATTGAGCACTCCGACCTTGCCGGCTTCTCCCGTGAAGACCAGCAAATGCTCGCGCTATTGGTACGCGGCCACCGCCGTAATATTCCCAAAGACAAGTTCGCAGACTTTGGTGAAGACGGCATCAAGCTGATTCGCCTGTGCGTGTTGTTGCGCTTTGCGATTTTGTACCACCACATCCGTGGCGACCAGCAAGCCTCGCAGGTAAAACTGCGGGCCGATGGCGATCACCTTGAAGTGATCTTCCCCGAAGGCTGGCTTGAGCAGAACCCGCTGACCCAGGCCGACTTTGAGCAAGAAGCACAATGGCTGACACGGGTCGGGATTGTACTGACGGTGTCCTGAATTGAGCCTGCGTAGCCGCTGGCGCAGCGGCTACGACACCGGGCGGTTACTTACACCGACGGGCCGGTGTTGACGGCCAATACCGGCAGGCTCAAACGCTCAAGCAAAGTGGCCTGGGCGCTGCGCGGGTTTTGGTTGCCGGTTGGTGTGTTGCGAATGTAACGCCCGTCCGACTGCAAGCTCCAGCTGTGGGTGTTGTCGGTCAGGTAGCACTCCAACTCTTTCTTGACCCGCAAAATCAGCTTTTTGCCTTCAATCGGGAAGCACGTCTCGACGCGCTTATCCAGGTTGCGCTCCATCCAGTCGGCACTCGACAGGAACATCTGCTCTTCCCCGCCGTTGAGGAAGTAGAACACCCGGGTGTGCTCCAAAAAGCGGCCGATGATCGAGCGTACGTGAATGTTGTGCGACACCCCCGCAATCCCCGGACGCAGGCAGCACATGCCACGCACGATCAAATCGATCCGCACGCCGGACTGGCTGGCCTTGTACAACGCACGAATGATTTTAGGGTCGGTCAACGAGTTGAACTTGGCGATGATGTGCGCAGGCTTGCCCTCCAGCGCGAATTGCGTTTCGCGGGCGATCATATCGAGCATGCCCTTCTTCAGCGTGAACGGCGCGTGCAGCAGCTTCTTCATGCGCAGCGTCTTGCCCATGCCGATCAACTGGCTGAACAACTTGCCGACGTCTTCGCACAGCGCATCATCGGAGGTCAGCAAGCTGTAGTCGGTGTACAACCGCGCGTTACCCGCGTGGTAGTTACCCGTGCCCAAATGCGCGTAACGCACGATCTCGCCCGCCTCGCGACGCAGAATGAGCATCATCTTGGCGTGGGTCTTAAAGCCCACCACCCCGTAAATCACCACCGCACCGGCCGCTTGCAAACGACTGGCCAGTTGCAGGTTGGACTCTTCGTCAAAGCGGGCGCGCAACTCAACCACAGCGGTCACTTCCTTGCCGTTACGCGCAGCGTCCACCAACGCGTCAACGATTTCGGAGTTGGCGCCGCTGCGGTACAGCGTCTGGCGCACGGCCAGCACATGCGGGTCTTTGGCGGCCTGCCGCAGCAAATCCACCACCGGGGTAAAGGACTCGAACGGGTGCAGCAGCAAGATGTCCTGTTTGCTGACCACGCTGAAAATATTTTCGCTGTTCTGCAACAGCTTCGGAATCGCCGGGGTAAACGGTGTGTATTGCAGCTCGGGATGGCTGTCCAGGCCCGTGATGCTAAACAGCCGCGTGAGGTTCACCGGGCCGTTAACCGTGTACAGCTCGGTTTCGTGCAGGTTGAACTGCTTGAGCAGGTAATCCGACAGATGTTTAGGGCAGGTATCGGCCACTTCCAGACGCACCGCGTCACCATAACGACGCGAGAACAATTCGCCGCGCAGTGCACGGGCCAGGTCTTCTACATCTTCAGTGTCGACCGCCAGATCGGCGTTTCGGGTCAGACGGAACTGGTAGCAACCCTTGACCTTCATGCCCTGAAACAAGTCGTCGGCATGCGCATGGATCATCGACGACAGGAACACGTAGTTATCGCCCGGCCCACCGACGTCTTCCGGCACTTTGATGACACGCGGCAGCAAACGCGGGGCGGGGATGATTGCCAGGCCAGAATCACGGCCGAATGCATCAATGCCTTCGAGCTCAACAATGAAGTTGAGGCTCTTGTTCACCAGCAACGGGAACGGGTGCGTAGGATCAAGGCCAATCGGGGTGATGATCGGTGCGATCTCATCGCGGAAGAATTTACGCACCCAGGCTTTGATCTTGGTGTTCCAGTGACGCCGACGAATGAAGCGCACCTGATGTTTTTCAAGCTCAGGCAGCAGGATGTCGTTGAGAATCGCGTATTGGCGATCGACATGCCCATGCACCAGTTCACTGATGCGCGCCAACGCCTGATGCGGCTGCAAACCGTCGGCACCGGCCTGTTCACGGGCGAAGGTGATTTGCTTCTTCAGACCCGCGACGCGAATTTCGAAGAATTCGTCGAGGTTGCTGGAGAAGATCAGCAGAAATTTCAGGCGCTCAAGTAACGGGTAGGACTCATCCAGCGCCTGCTCCAGCACGCGAATGTTGAACTGCAATTGCGACAACTCACGATGGATATACAGGCTGCTGTCATCCAGGCCCGGAATGGCAATCGTCGGATGCGCCGCGGCATGCGACTCGGCCGCTGCGGGCGCGTGTGCCTCGGGCGTGGGCGGGGTTTCAGAGACCTGCTCAACCATCGGTTGAGGCTCAGTGGCAACGAGTTCTGTCTGTCCTTCGGTATTCATTGAAAGTTCCTGATAAGAGCGGGTTTGACTCTCGTAACAGTTAAGCGGCGCGGCCAGTCAAGTTGACAGCCAGAATGCCACCAACGCCTGCGGGATTAAACCGCTCAAAGGCGCTTTATGCGGGCTGAGGCCTACTTAGAGGGT
Source organism: Pseudomonas weihenstephanensis (assembly GCF_016812185.1). Taxonomy (NCBI): domain Bacteria; kingdom Pseudomonadati; phylum Pseudomonadota; class Gammaproteobacteria; order Pseudomonadales; family Pseudomonadaceae; genus Pseudomonas; species Pseudomonas weihenstephanensis. Next base: position 514,705 of record NZ_JAAEBV010000004.1, read on the forward strand.
GATTTCGTGAAATTGTTCTGAGGCCAGTACCGCGTCGCCGCGACCATTGGGTAACGGACTGTGTAGACGGTTCGACTTTAGTCGGCCAAGCCGTGCGCAGCGCCATGTTGATCAGCGCCTGAAAAATCCCGTTTGCCCCAGACCTGAACGCGCGCGACCTTTATACCGACGCCTTATGAACAGCAGATGACAGCGCTCATGACGTAAGTCAAAACCATATGCATTGTAGGATTTGTTCACGACAAGACACATTTCGATACTTTCATACACGCGCTTGAAGGCGTAGGCTGCGCGTTCATTTCGCCAGCACCCAGACAATGCTCCAACAATTTCTTCAAGAATTCGGCTACTTCGCCCTGTTTCTAGGGACGTTCTTTGAAGGTGAGACCATTCTGGTTCTCGCAGGCTTCTTGGCGTTCCGCGGATACATGGACCTCAAACTGGTGATGATCGTGGCGTTTCTCGGCAGTTATGCCGGCGATCAGCTGTGGTACTTCCTGGGGCGCAAGCACGGCCGCAAACTGTTGGCGCGCAAACCGCGCTGGCAGCTCATGGGCGACAAAGCACTGGAGCACATTCGCAAGCACCCCGACATCTGGGTCTTGAGCTTTCGCTTCGTCTACGGCCTGCGCACCGTCATGCCTGTGGCGATTGGTTTGTCCGGCTACCCGCCGGGCCGCTACTTGCTGCTCAACGGCATTGGCGCGGCCATCTGGGCCATCGCGCTGGCGACTGCCGCCTACCACTTTGGCGCGGTGCTTGAAGGCCTGCTCGGCAGCGTCAAGAAGTATGAGCTGTGGGTATTGGGCGCATTGCTGGTGCTGGGCGTCTGCCTGTGGATCCGTCGGCGCTTCAAAAATGCGCGCCAGGCCAAACAAATCGCCCTTGAAGAAGCCAAACACAAGGCAGGCGAGGCTAACACTCCGCCAGCGGAGTAACCCTGGCTCTGCACGCGTACAGGCCCATCACGCTCAAGGCGCTGTAACTGAACAGGGCAACCCAGCCCCACGCGCTGGCCGGCCACAGCCCCGCCCACGGGGCCAGCCACACCAGCGGCACGTTCAGCGCCAGGCGCACCCCCTCAAGGCGCAATGCCCAGGGCCGATTCTCAAGCCCGGCCCCCAACACAAACAGACCTAGCGCCATGTAACCCCAGCCCAACAGCAATGCCTGGGGCGCTAAATGCTCGCCCAGATTGAGCAGATAACTGCCCAACCCCACATACACCGCAAATTGCAGGGCGATATACACCTGCTGCGGTAGCGCCAGCGCCACCTCAAACTTTTTGAATTGACTCAAATCGGGCTTGTTCACCGGGTGCTTGCCCGCCACATCCGCCGGGCGCCAGCCGGTGGGCATAAACCAGATGCGCACTTTGTCCCACCAGCGCTCAGTGCGCCGCGCATCAGCCAACAGTTGGGCATAAAACTGCCAATTGGCCCACAGCGGGTTCCAGCTCGACAGCGGCGTGGTCACGCCGAAAATGACCGGTTCGGCGTCATCTTCTTCCTGGAAGGTGCCAAACAGGCGATCCCAAAAAATGAACACCCCGCCGTAATTGCGATCCATGTAGAGAGCATTCTGCGCATGGTGAGCCCGGTGATTGGACGGCGAAACAAAGCACCACTCGAACCAGCCCAGCTTGGGCACGTGACGGGTGTGTACCCAGAATTGATAAAGCAAATTGAGCGTCGCCACGGTGACGAACACCAGCAACGGTACGCCAAGCACAGCCATCGGCAGGTAAAACACCCAGCCGAATATAAAACCGGTGCTGGTCTGACGCAGAGCGGTGGACAAGTTGTAGTCCTCGCTTTGGTGATGCACCGAGTGCGCCGCCCACAGCACATTGCGCTCATGCCCAAGGCGATGGTGCCAGTAGTAGCAAAAGTCATACAGCACGAACGCAAACAGCCACACCCAGCCACTGTCTTCGGGCAGCCTGATCAAGGCCAGATGGTCGAGCGCCAGGGCATAGGTCACCAGACCCACGCCTTTGGTCAGCAAACCGGTGGTGGTCGACAGCACGCCGGTGCTCAGGCTGCTGATGGTGTCGGCCAGCCGATAAGTGCGCATGCCGCGCCAGCGGTCGGCCAGCAGCTCAATCGCGATCAACACAAAGAAAAACGGCACTGCATACAAAATAAGCTTCATGGCGCACCCCGACCAATGTTCCTACAAGCGTAGGCCGGGTTTGCATGAACACCCTATGGCATCAAGTGCCAAATCAGGCGACATTAGCGCCATGTACTAGGAGAACCAACATGACCCAGAAAAAAGTGGCTGTGATTCTGTCGGGTTGCGGCGTCTACGATGGGGCCGAAATCCACGAAAGTGTTATCACCCTGCTGCGCCTCGATCAACGTGGCGCCAAGGTTCAGTGTTTCGCGCCCAACATTGCGCAGCTGCACGTCATCAACCACCTGACCGGCGATGAGATGCCCGAGTCGCGTAACGTGCTGGTTGAGTCTGCGCGCATTGCCCGTGGCAACATCAAGGATATCCGTGAAGCGAAGGTCGACGACTTCGACGCGCTGATCGTACCGGGCGGGTTTGGTGCGGCAAAAAACCTTTCAAGCTTCGCCACCGAAGGCGACAAATGCACAGTGCAAACCGACGTGCTGGCTCTGGCTGAAGCCTTTGCCGAAGCGGCCAAGCCGGTGGGCCTGATGTGCATCTCACCTGCCATCGCCGCCAAAATCTACGGCCCTGGCGTGACCTGCACCATTGGCAAAGATGCCGATACCGCCAGCACGGTGACCAAAATGGGCGCCATTCACCAAGAGTGCGAGGTGTCGGAGATTGTCGAAGACAAAGCCCGCAAGCTGGTCAGCACGCCTGCCTATATGTTGGCGCACTCCATCAGCGAAGCGGCGTCGGGGATCAACAAGATGGTCGACCGCGTGCTTGAACTGACCCACGAAGACGATTGATCACACACGCGTCAAACGCGTCAGGATGCGGTCCAGCGCATTGGCGAACGCTTGCTTCTCACGTTCGCCATACGCGCCCTGCCCGCCGCCCATTTGCCCTTGCTCGCGCAGGTCGGTAAACAAGTTACGCACCGCCAGCCGTTCACCCATGTTTTGCGGGTCGAACTCTTTACCACGCGGGTCCAGCGCGGCCACGCCCTTCTTCACCAGCCGGTCGGCCAGCGGCACATCGCTGCAAATCACCAACTCGCCGGGCACCGCGTGCTCGACCAGATAATCATCTGCCGCATCCGGGCCACTGGGCACCACGATCAACTTGACCAAGGCATACGTGGGCTTGATCTGACTCTGCCCAGCCACCAGCACCACTTCAAACTGACGCTTCAAGGCGAATTTTATAACTTGATCCTTCGCGGCCTTGGGGCACGCGTCGGCATCGATCCAGACACGCATGGGTGCGCTCCTGTAAAAAGTAGGGCCTCGCCCTGTGATCAAATAGCCAAAGCCTTTGGGCCCTCACTGCCGCGTAGGCCAGCGACTACAGAATGTACATCCACACGGTGTAGTCGCTGTCGAAGCGCTCGTAACCAATGGTGGTCTACGCAGCCTGCACCCGACGTTTTTCAGCCCATTTACTGCGGCTGTACAGCACGATGATGGCCAAAAGGGCGACGGCCTGTGCTCCGAGCGAATAAGCATCGGCATGAATGCCCAGCCAGTCGAACTCGAAGAACGGCACCGGCCGCGTGCCGAAAATACCGGCCTCTTGCAGCGCTTTCACACCGTGGCCTGCGAACACCACCGACAGCGCGCACAACAAAGCGGCGTTAATGCCGAAGAACATCGCCAGCGGCAATTTGGCCGAACCGCGAAGAATGACCCATGCCAGGCCGATCAACAGCACCAGCGCTGTAGCACCGCCGGCCAAGACAGCGTTGTGACCGGCCGGGCCCGCTTGCAGCCACAGGGTTTCGTAAAACAGGATCACTTCAAACAGCTCGCGGTACACCGAGAAGAACGCCAGAATCGCAAAGCCAAACCGCCCGCCACCGCTGACCAAGCTGCTTTTGATGTAGTCCTGCCACGCAGCAGCATGTCGGCGGTCGTGCATCCACACACCCAACCACAGCACCATGACGCTGGCGAACAGTGCAGTGCAACCTTCCAGCAATTCGCGTTGTGCGCCGCTGACGTCGATCACATAAGCCGCCAGCGCCCACGTGGCCAGCCCGGCGACCAATGCCAGCGCCCAGCCCACGTTCACACTGCGCACGGCCGATTGCTGGCCGGTGTTGCGCAAAAAGGCCAGAATCGCGGCCAACACCAGAATGGCTTCCAGGCCCTCACGCAACAAAATCAGCAAACCCGAAATGTAGCTCAACGACCCGCTCAGGCCATCGCTGCCCAGCAAGCCTGCCGACGCCTTGAGCAGCGCTTTGGCTGCCTCCAGACGCTGCTCGACCTGCTCAATCGGCAAGCCGTCCTGCAACGACTGACGATAGGCCATCAGGGCTTTCTCCGTGCTTTTACGCACGTTGCTGTCGACGTTATCCAGTGAGCTTTCAACCAGCTCAAAGCCTTCCAGGTAGGCGGCCACAGACAAGTCGTAGGCCTGTTCGCGATCCCCCGCGCGGTAAGCCGCCAGGCTTTTGTCGAGGGTGGCGCGGGTGTAATCGAGCAGTTGCGCAGGGCCACGCACTACCTGCGGCGGTTGCGCGCGTTGTGCACGGAAGGTGGCAGCGGCTTGCGGGCCTTCGGCGACCAGCACTTCATTAGGCGTTTGGCGCGCAAGGTCAGCCAGATTGTAGGTTTTGTCTGCCTTTGCCGCGTTTGGATCAGCGCTCAGGCCCGCGATGTAAGTGGCCAGGTCCCAGCGCTGACGCTCATCCAGCTGGTCGGCAAAGGACGGCATGTCGGTGCCTTCAACGCCCAGCCCCAACGTGTTGTAGATCGCGTACAGGCTCAAGCGGTCGAGGCGCCCGGCGTCGCGCAAATTGGCAGGTGGCGGGCTCATGCCCACGCCAGCCGGACCATCGCCAGCTCCGGCTTCGCCGTGACACACCGAACAATGCTGGGCGTACAACGGCGCGCCACGCGTGGGGTCTGGCGTGATGACCGGCGCCTGGCTGACCTCGTAGGCCACGGCCAGCTTGGCCCCCAACTGCCGCGCTTCACGGGCCACGGCGGCGCCGTCTTCGCGTTGCTCGATGGCGGTTTGCAGCGCGTTCACGCCCTGCGCCAGTTCAGCCCGTTCCGCACGCTCGGGCAAATCGGCAATCAGCCCTTTGAGAACGGCCAAAAACTCCAGTTGCTCGTGATACTCGGTTTCGTCGATGACTTTGCCATCTTCAACCGTAGGCGGGTAATCAGCACCAATGTAGTCAATGAGGTGAAGTGCCTGTGAGGCACCTTCCGGGGAGTTGGCAGACACAGCAAGGCTGCACAACGCGAGCACGGGCAGCATCAGCCATGCCAAAAAACGCGAGCGGGCGGTCATCGAAAAATCCGGCTGGAAATGAGAAGTAACACATTGTTCACTTCCCTTCCCAATGACTCAAGGTCTTTACGTCGTTGCGCGGTGCAGCGTGGCCAGAAACCCCGCCGCGCCCACAAACAAACCGGCAAACGTGCGGTTCATGCGCCGCTGTTGTTTGGGCGTGCGCAGCAAACGCAGCACCTTGGACGCCAACCCGGTGTAGCCGGCCATCACAATCAGGTCGACGCAGATCATGGTCGTGCCGAGGATCAAGTACTGAGACAACAGCGGCGCGTGCGGGTCAACAAACTGCGGTAACACCGCGAGCATAAACACCAGCGCCTTGGGATTGCTGACATTGACCAGGAAGCCGCGAAACACCAGCGCCAGCGGTTTGCCAATAGGACGTACGGCAGCGTCATCGCTGAGGTCAGCGGGCAAGGCGCGCCATTGTTTGATCGCGAGGTAGATCAGGTAGGCCACGCCAAACCATTTAATGGCGTAAAACGCGGTGGAGGACGCGGCGAGAATGGCGCCTACCCCGGCGGCAACGATGGCGATTTGCAAGGCCAGGCCCAGTTGCAGGCCGAGGGCGTTCCAATAGCCGCGCCAAAAACCGTATTGCAGCCCACATGACATCGACGCAATAGCACCGGCACCCGGCGACAGGCTGATCACCCAGGACGCCGCAAAAAAGGCCAACCATGTTTCCAGCGACATCGCACACCTCTCGGACAAAATCAGTAACACGTCCTTAAAGCTAATGCGCTGGCTGAAAATTAACCACTGGTTTTTTGCGCCACACCGTGTAGGAGCGTTTAAAGGTCGCCTTCGCGCCAGCGGCGAACAGAGCGCTGGAAGAACAGGCTATTGGGCACTTGCACCATGCTGCTACCACTGCCCGCTTCTGCGGGTTCGATCAGTGTGGTGTAGAGCAAATTGATCGCCACCACCCGGCCTTTGACGCCCGGCTTGTCCAGCGTGTCGAGCAGCTCAACCACGTCGCCGATCCGAAACGGGCCGACGGTAAAGATCAGTACCGCGCACAGCAGGTTGGAAAGCACGCTCCAGATCGCGAAAAAGGCGATGGCCGCCACCGCGACAAACCCCGAGAGCGCCGTCCACAGCACTGTGGCCGACACCCCGAGACGCTCCAGCACGATAATCACCGCGCTGCCCATGATGAACCAGCGCAAACCACCGCGCAGCGGCATCAACAACTGCGGCGGCAGCGGGTAACGCTGACCCAGACGGTTAAGAAAGCGGGCAATGCCGCGCTGCAAAAAATAACCCGTCAACAGAATCAGCAAGATCTGCACGCCAATCCACAGCGGCGCGATCAGCTCGGCGGGCACGGGCATGTGCAGGGCTTCCATCAGGACAAGGCTTCCAGTTCTGCTTGCAAGGTTTCAAGCACTTCGAGGGCTTCCATCCAGCGCTCTTCCAACTGGCCTTCGAGCACTTTGAGCTTGGCTTGCTCAGCCAGCAGCTCACGCAGTTCGTCCTTGCGGGCGGCTTCGTAAACAGCGCTGTCGCCGAGGCTGACTTCAATTTTGGCCAGCTTCTCGTTGACCTTGCCCAACTCGCTTTCGAGCTTGTCGGCTTCGCGCTTGTGGGGCGCCAACTGCTGACGCAGCGCGGCGGCGGCCTGACGCTGAGCCTTTTTGTCAGTCTTGTCCGGGTTGATCGGCGTGGTACTCGCCGGCGCGTTGCGCAGGCGGTAATCGGCTAACCAACGCGCATAGTCTTCGAGGTCACCGTCGAATTCCTGCACTTTGCCATCAGCGACCAACAAGAACTCATCCGTGGTGCTTTTGAGCAAATGCCGATCGTGAGACACCACCAGTACCGCACCGCTGAACTCCTGCAAGGCCATGGTCAGCGCCAGACGCATTTCGAGGTCAAGGTGGTTGGTCGGTTCGTCGAGCAGCAACAGGTTGGGGCGGCCCCAGGCGATCAAGGCCAAGGCCAGGCGAGCTTTCTCGCCGCCCGAGAAGTTCAGTACCGGCTCATCACAACGCGGGCCACGGAAGTCGAAACCGCCGAGAAAATCACGCAGGGTTTGTTCACGCTCAGTCGGTGCCAGGCGCTGCATGTGCAGCAACGGGCTGGCTTTGGAGTCCAGCGAGTCGAGCTGATGCTGGGCAAAATACCCGACGACCAGGTTTTCACCGCGGGCCAAACGCCCTGACAGAGGCTCCAGTTCGCCTGCAAGGTTTTTGATCAGGGTCGATTTGCCCGCACCGTTAGGGCCGAGCAGACCGATACGCGCCCCCGGCACCAGTTGCAGCTTGACCTTCTCAAGGATGGTTTTTTCGCCATACCCCAAGCGTGCATCAGACAAGTCCAGCAACGGGCTGGACAGCTTCACGGCTTCACGAAACACAAAGTCGAACGGTGAGTCGACATGCGCCGCACTCAGTTCTTCCATGCGCTCAAGGGCTTTGATCCGGCTCTGGGCCTGACGGGCCTTGGTGGCCTGAGCCTTGAAGCGCGCAATGTAGCTTTCCATGTGCGCACGTTGCGCCTGCTGCTTCTCGTAGGCTTGCTGTTGCTGCGCCAGACGCTCGGCACGAGCACGCTCAAAGGCGCTGTAACCACCACGATAGAGCGTGATTTTGCGCTGATCGACATGCGCGATGTTATCCACCACGGCATCCAGGAAGTCCCGGTCGTGAGAGATCAGCAGCAAGGTGCCGGGATAGTTCTTGAGAAAATCTTCGAGCCACAGGATGGCGTCGAGGTCCAAGTGGTTGGTCGGTTCATCGAGCAACAACAGGTCGGAGGGGCACATCAAGGCTTGCGCCAGGTTCAAACGCATGCGCCAGCCGCCGGAAAAGTCGGCGACCGGGCGATCCATTTGCTCGTTCGTGAAGCCCAGACCGGCAAGCATTTTGCGCGCGCGCGCATCGGCGGTGTAGCCGTCGGCGCTGTCCAGTTCGGCGTGCAGGCGCGCCTGGGCAGGGCCGTCTTCGTCGGCCTCGGCTTTGGCCAGATCGTTTTGCACTTGGCGCAAACGCTGGTCGCCATCGAGCACGTAATCAATCGCGATGCGATCGAGGGTGTCGATTTCTTGCCGCATGTGAGCGATCCGCCAGTCGGCCGGGAGCAGACAGTCCCCGGAATCAGGCGTCAACTCACCCAGCAGCAAGGCGAACAAAGTGGATTTACCGGCGCCATTGGCGCCGACCAGACCGGCTTTGTGGCCGGCGTGCAGGGTCAGCTCGGCGTCTTCTAGCAGACGTTGCGGGCCACGCTGTAAAGTCAGGTTCTGAAGTCGGATCATAATGGCCGCGGAGTCTACCAGCTTCCCTCTCAACTGGCGCTAATAGCACTATGCACACTGATCTGTGGAACACCTGTTTACACCTCTACGCCCGACCCGGTGTCGAGCGCGCGTGCCTGAACCTGCAAAGCCAAGGCCTGGACGTGTGCTTGCTGCTGTGCGCGGCCTGGCTTGAGCAACGCGGCGTGAGGTGCAATGACGCTCGTCTTAAGCAATTAAGCGACTGTGCCGAGCCATGGCAGCGCGAAGTCGTACAACCTTTGCGTCACTTACGAACGCAATGGCGCGAAGCGTCTGCCCACGATGAGGCGCTGGATGCATTGCGAGGGCAGATCAAGGCATTGGAACTGGAGGCTGAGCGAACAGTGCTGCGACGATTGGAGTCGCTGACGCAGTCGTGGCCCTCAGACCAATCGCAAGGGGATTGCGATTGGCTGCAAAGGATGGCGAGCTTGGCTGGCCAACCTGATTGCGGCGCGCTGCAAACGCTGCGCGCCGCAATCAACCACGCTTAAGAGGCGCTGGTTGGCGTCGTTGCGGAGGTGGTTGCAGGCGCCTGAGCTGGCGTAGACGCTGGAGTGGAAGCTGTCGCTGCAACCGGGGCGGCGGCAGGCTTGGCCGCAGGAGTGGCCGGCTTGGCAGCCACCGGTTTTCTCACTACACGCTTTACAGCGGGTTTTGCAGCAGGCTTGGCAGGCGCTTTTGCCGCTGCCGCTGGCTTGGCAACAGCAGGTTTGGCCACGGCTGGCTTGGCAACGGGTTTGGCCGCAGCGGTTTTGGCAGCAGGTTTGGCGGCTGCTTTTACGGGCGCCTTGGCGGGGGCTTTAACGCCAGCAGGTTTGGCAGCTGCGGTTTTTGCTGCTGGCTTGGCCGCAGCGGCTTTGGCTGCAACGGCCTTGGTCGCAGGCTTTTGCGCAGGCGCTTTGGCCGCAGATTTGGCAGGTGCTTTTACAGGGGCTTTGGCGGGCGCCTTGGCTGCTACTTTGGCAGGTGCTTTAGCCGCAGACTTCTTGGCACTGGAGGTAGGTTTGGCTTCACGGGTGGTCAGCGCTTTGGCGACTGCTTCTTTCACGCGGCCCACACCTTGAGCCAGCTTCAAGCTTTCTTGAGCATCACGCTTGAGTTGCAGGATGTAATCGCGGGTTTGCGTTTGACGTTCCTTCAGTGTATCGAGCAGTTGCTCAAGCTCTTTAACGCCAGACTTGGCCTTGGCCTGAGCCTTGGATTTACCGGCATTGGCTGCGTCTTGCAGTTTGGCACGCGCCTTGTGCAGTTTCTCCTGAGCTTTGCCGCGCTGCTTTTCAAGCTTGGCGAGCAGTTTCTCAGCATCAGCCAACGCTTGAGAACAAGCGCTTTCCAAATGCTCAAGCAGGCTGCTTGAGAGCTGTTGGAGCAGGTGCAACGGGGTATTAACGGGCTTCTTTTTGGCCGACATGGTTTACCTCCTGGCTGAAGTGAGTGCGACTCATACTAGACCTCTGTAGGAACCGCCGCTAGATCATGTTGACACTAACGATAGCTGCGGGTTGCATGGCGTCGAGAAACTTGTGCTGGATCAAGTTTTAGTTATCCTGCGCGCGCGTTTCTAGGCCCGATTAAACCCTGTTGCCTGAGGCGAATAAAAACACGATGCCAAAGGCACCGCTGGCATAATCCCCCGCATTTGAGGCTGGAGAGTGACGATGGCGCGATACCTTTTGCTGACCGTGTTTTGCCTTGCACCGCTGGTGCACGCAGCCCCGCCAACCAGCAACGGTGCTGCACACGACCTCGCCTACAGCCTGGGCGCCAGCCTGGGTGAGCGCCTGCGCGAAGAAGTACCTGACTTAGAGCTTAAAGCGCTGATTGAAGGATTGCGCAGCGCCTACCAAGGCAAAGCCCTGGCACTGAGCGATGAGCGTATCGAGCAGGTGTTGACTGAACATCAGGCACAGATCGACGCCGCCACGGCGCAGCCGCAAAGTGAATTGGCCCTCTCGGCCGAGCGCGATTTTTTAACCAGAGAAAAGCAAAAACCGAAGGTACGCGAACTGGCAGACGGCATCATTTTGACCGAACTGACACCGGGCAGCGGCGTAAAGCCGGATGCACAAGGATGGGTGAAAGTGAACTATGTGGGACGCCTGCCTGATGGCACTGTGTTTGATCGCAGCACTCAGGCGCAGTGGTTTCGTCTAGACAGCGTGATCGCAGGATGGCGCAGTGCACTGGCGCAGATGCCAGTGGGTGCAAAATGGCGACTGGTCATCCCGTCTGATCAGGCCTATGGCGCCGACGGTGCAGGTGATTTGATTGCGCCTTACACACCGCTGCTATTTGAAATCGAGTTGCTCGATACCAAAAAGTAAAAGGCCCCGATCACGCGCGCCTGGCGTGGAGGCCTCGCACACTTATCAGGCTTGAATCGCTTGGGCTTGAGGCGCGTTTTCAGGTTCGTGTGCGTTGTGCATCACTTCGATCAGGCAGTCTTCCAGCTCGAAACGTTCACGCAGCAAAGCACCCAGTTCGATGAAAGCCTGCGCCAGGTCTTTACAATCGGGGCGGTGTTTCTTGCCATCGCAGCGGTCGTTGAAGTCCACGGCTCGTTCGGTGATTTGATCAATTCGAGGGTAAATCTTATTGGCTAACTCCAGCGCGGGCTTATCACCAAAGGCTTTCGCTTCGTCGGTCAATTGTTCATAAACCTCGAAATGGCCTGCGGACATATAGTCCATCAGAACACCGCAAAACGCTTTTTGAGGGCCACGCTTGGGATTAAGACCATGGATCTCCGACTGGACGGCGTCGTAAGCCTTCACCAGCTCAAGGCGCTTGAGCAGCCAGTTATCAATCAGCTTATGGACGCCAAAAAAACGTTCCGTCGCATTCTTGCAACTCTCGAGCATGGTGATCTCTCTTCCCTTGTGGGTTCATGCCACCCGCGTTAGCCGGGCCTGTGCGAACCCAAACGTGCGCAAGCGCAACAATGTTGGGCGGCATATTTCCAATACTGCGTGCGGGCCAGATTATGCCCGCCAGGCGACTGCTTCAAGGTACGCATGAGAGAAAATTCATACAAGCGTTTAATCGCACCTGCTACCCCGCGTCGCAGGGGCGGGCCTTTGGACGACTGAAAGTCAGGCGAATGATCTGCGCACCGCTCAGCAGACACATCCCGGTAAAAGCCAGCAGGCTTAGCTCGGGCACACTCAGCCCAAAAACCGTCCAACTTACGCGCAGGCAGGCTTCGGAGCCTCGATAGAGCGCCAGGAACCAGTTGCCAAACGACAGGTATTCCCACATGCACGCCAGGTCTGGTTGGCAAAACATCAGTTGTTCTGGCTCAAGTCTTTGTAGCAGCACTTGACGCAACGCAACCACGGCGCCACCCACGGCCATCGCCATAGACAGCAAGGCACAGGCCCACACACGCGTGAGGCGAGAGGCATAGAGAAAGGCAAACAGATTAACCAGGCAGCAGGCCGTCAAGAAAAAGCGCTGCACCCAACACAACGAACACGGCTCAAGACCAGACCCGTACTCCAAGTACAAGGAAGCGCTCAGCACCAGAAAACTGGCCAAAAATGTTAAGAGAAAAATGAAACGTGAGCAGGCCAAAAACATGGCTTATCCGTAACAAAAGAGACAGGCAGTTACGGTAGAGGAAAGCTGTTAACCCTTTCAAGGTGGGCCCCGGTGGAAGCGTCCTTAAGCCTGTAAGGATTAACCGACAGAAGCCGAAAGACAACTGGACACATCAAGTAGGAAAATTACCTTTAGTCGTTTCCGTAAGAATTTTCCTTTCGGAGTCCGACTTACGCGTCCACGCAAGTCGGACAAAACCCGTTAAATACCACTTGCCGTGGCAGGCAGCGGCAACGCTAACAGACGTTCATCCAACAAATTCAAACCTTCTTGAAACAGTTGATTGCTGCGCGCAGTGTCGCCCAGTTGAGCCAGCAGCCGGGCCAGTTCAGCGCACGTTTCGGGATTGCGTTCAAGTTTCAGACTGCTCTCCAGGTAGTCACGCGCTTTGCCCCACAAACTGTTTTGCAGGCACAAACGGCCCAATGTCAGTAGCAGGCTCGGGTCTGCCGGATGCGCTTTGAGCCAGCCCTCAGCGGTTTGCAATTGCTTGACCGGGTCGTTGCCACGTAACAAGCCATAAAGCCGCACAAGGTGGCTGTCGTAGTTACGCTTTAACGCGCCACGCAACACGTCTTCTGCCTCGCCTTGCGCACCCAGTTGGCGCAACTGTTCGGCGTAGGCCAGCACCAGTGCCGGCTCCTGACGCTGGGCCGACGTGAGCTGCTGCCACGCACGCTGCAATGATTGCAGCGCCGCCTCGCCTTCGGTTTCGCGCTGCGCTGCAAGGCTAAGGTTTTGGCCCCAGGCACGGCGCTCCAATTCGGCCAGTTCTTTGGCCGGCAATACTTTGTCTTTGCGCAGCTCTGGCAATAAACGGATCAACGCGGTCCAGTCGCCACGTTGCAAGTGCAGGCGTTGTAACTGACGCAGCACCTGCACGTTGTGCGGATGACGCTCGTGCATGGCTTGCAGGGTGTTTAGCGCGCCGTCGGTGTCCGCACGGTCGACCTGCAATTGCGCATGGCTCAGGGCAATCGCCAGTTCGGCTTGAGGTTGACGCTGCAACGCGCGCTCCAACAGTTTGTCGCTCTCCTCGTAGTGGCCCTGTTCATTGGCCGCACGGGCAGCGCCCAGATAAAACAGCAACGGTTGGCGTTCAGCCTCCGCCGCACGCGCCAGGTTTTTTTGCGCACTGGCCCAACGGCCTTCGGCGAGGTCCATCTGCCCCTGTTCAATGGCGATCTGTACACGACGACTGCGGTTACGTCGCGACCACGGATTGACCAGCCCGGTCGAGGCCGTCACCAGTTCGACCAACAGTTTGATGCCCCAAATCAGCAGCCAGAGCACCACGATCAGTGCCAAGGTGGCCCACACACTGGATTCATAACGGAAACTTTTATAAGCCAACAGCACGTAGCCCGCATCTTCGGCGATTGCCAGGCCGATGCAGGCAGCGGCTGCAATCAACAAAAATACAATCACATAGAAGCGTTTCATGGACGCGCCTCCTGCGTGGGGCTACCCGCCGCCTGACCCGGCTCGTCCGCACTGACATGCCGACGCTCAAGGTACGCCTGCACGGCACTCAAGGTGCCAGACAGGTCCGGCGTTTTAACCGTGACCGGCTGCTGACGAAGTTCAACCACCTGTTGCAGCAGTTTCTGACTTTGCGGGTTGTCCTGGTTGAAATTAACTTTGAGGACCTCTTCGGCTTGGGCCAAGGCTTGGGTATACACCGGTTCCTGGCCATTGAGGGCAGCCCATTGCGCTTGCTCAAGCGCCAGACTCAAAGCCAGCCGCACTTGCGTCAGGCTTTGACCTGCCAACAGAGGGCGCACGTTCTTGTCAGCGTTGAAATCAATGCGGATGTAGTGCGAGATTTCATCCCACCACTGCGCCCATCGGCTCGCGCCGTCACCGTCCGCTGTCAAACCCAAAAGCGAGTCGCCCTGATCCTGATAAGCCGGTGCCAAAGCATTGAGCTGTGCCACTTGATCGCGCAACGCCGCCAAGCGCAGGAACAGCCCGGTGCGGTCCGGTTGTTCAACACTGCGCAAGGCCGCGAGGCTTTTGGCCAACTGCTCACGGGCGGCAAAAGAACCCGGATCATTTTGCTCGCGCAAAATCGCATCGGCGCCCTCTACCAAGGCTTGAGCGCTGGTGATGTCTTGCAATGCGGACAGGCGCAAGCTGGCCAGACGCAGCAAATGTTCAGCCTCAGCCAGGCGCCAGTCCTTGCGGCTTGCGCCTAATACCGTTTCGAGACGCTGATTCAAACGTTGCTGATCACCTTGTAGCTGCACCACCAACTGGCGCTGATCGTCCAGCTCGCTGGCCGAAGGCAATTGATTCAGACGCGTCAGCAGCTTTTGCTCACCTTGTTTGATCGACAGCGTTTGCGCGCCCAGCGCCTGGACTTCACTCAGCTGTTGCGCGGTGTCGGTCTGCAAATGACGAACCTGCCACACCCCCCAACCGCCCACCGCCACACCGGCAGCCCCCAGCAACAAGGCAAAAACCGCCAGACCATTGCCCCGGCGCTCAGGCTTTGCGGCAGTTTTGTCATCCGGCACTTGTGGCGCAGGCTGCACAGGTTCTTTGGTCAAGATTGTTTCGCTCACGTATCCATCCTTTGCATTAAAGAGCAGGTACGGGGTACTCCCGTAACGCCGCCAGCAAAGCCGCGGCGCTCGCGCCACGACAATCCACAACATGTTGGGCCCCGGCGCTACGCGCCATATCAGCCACCCGAGGGCTTGGAACAAACAACGTTAACGCTGCCAAGTGGGGCCAGGCGTCACCTGCCAATTGGCGTAAATGTTCGAGCCCTTGTCCACTGCTGACCACCAGCGCGTTCAGGCGTTCCACTTTCACGCGTTGGCACAGCGTGTGCGGCGGGTATGAGGGTAGCTCACGCCGATAGAGTTCAAGGTAGTCGACTTGCGCGCCAAGGCTGCGCAGACGGTCGGCCAACATCTCGCGGCCACCCTCCCCGCGCATAATCAACACCTTGGGCTGATCACACGCTACCGATTGCGTAAATGCCGGCATCGCCAGCAAGGCTTCACTGTCATCACCGCATTGAGGGTAGCTAACATCGAGCCCGTAGTCGGCGAGAATCTGCGCCGTGGCGGCACCGACACTGAACCACTTCTGTGCAGGGGCTTGAGGCCCGTATTGACTCACCAGCGCCAGCCCCAAGCGTGCCGCGGGTTTACTGACGACGATCACTGCGCAATAACGATCCAGGGCCGTGATCACGGCGCGTTGTGCGAGGGTCACAGCCAATGGCTGGATCGCCAGCAACGGTAAGCTGGTGCTGAACACGCCAGCTGATGCCAACTCACTCGCCAGTGCCGCCGACTCTTCAGCCGGCCGGGTCAGCAACACGCGCCACCCTGTCACGCGTGGCCTGCCTCACCATAAACGGCTTTCAGGATGTCACCTGCCCCTTGGGCCAGCAACGCCTCGGCCACCTGCACACCAAGGGTTTGGGCCTCAGCGCGCGGCGCCCTCGCATCAGCACTCAATAAAGTCCCGCCGCTGGGCTCGCCGACCAGACCGCGCAACCAGATTTGCTCGCCTTCAAGCACCGCGTAGCAGGCAATCGGGACTTGGCAGCCGCCGTTCAAATGCTTGTTAAGCGCACGCTCGGCTGTCACGCGCACGGCCGTATCGGCGTGGTGCAACGGGGCCAGCAAAGCGTGGATGTGAGCGTCTGCACTGCGGCACTCAATACCCACAGCACCTTGGCCACCGGCTGGCAGGCTGTCTTCGATGCTGATGGCAGAGGTAATGCGCTCTTCAAAGCCAAGGCGAATCAGACCGGCCGCTGCAAGAATGATGGCGTCGTATTCGCCTGCGTCGAGCTTGGCCAAACGGGTGTTGACGTTGCCGCGCAGGAAGCGGATTTCGAGGTCTGGTCGACGGGTCAGCAATTGAGCCTGACGACGCAGGCTGGAGGTGCCGACCACACTGCCCAGGGGCAAGTCGTCGAGGCTGGCATAGGTGTTGGAGACAAAGGCATCGCGCGGGTCTTCACGCTCACAGATGCAAAACAGGCCCAGACCTTCAGGGAAGTCCATCGGCACGTCTTTCATCGAGTGCACGGCGATGTCGGCTTCGTTTTCGAGCAAGGCTGTTTCCAGCTCCTTGACGAACAGCCCCTTGCCGCCGATTTTCGACAGCGGTGAGTCGAGCAGCTTGTCGCCACGGCTGACCATGGGCACCAGCGTCACCACAAGACCGGGGTGGGCCTGCTCCAGACGGGCTTTGACGAATTCGGCCTGCCACAGAGCCAGGGCGCTTTTACGGGTAGCGATGCGGATTTCGCGAGAGGACATGGATCAATCCGTACTGAAAAGATACGGCGGATAATAACAGCTCAGACAAATCTGCTTTGACTTGTGTCAGAAGTGCACGGCCTCCCTGGCCCAAAACGGGGCGCACGCGCCCTTTTTGGCGCGTGCTACAGCTGTTGCATCATCTTGCGTACACCAGCGACATGGCGACGGCTGACAATCAACGCATCACCATTAAGCCCTTTGAGGAACAACTGGAAGTGCCCCAGCGGCGTACGTTGCAGGCGCTCAATGCGCTCGCGGGCCACCAGCGCGTTACGGTGAATGCGCACAAAGCGTTCGCCGAATTCGTCTTCCAGGGCTTTGAGCGGTTCATCGAGCAACACTTCGCCGCCCTCGTGGCGCAGGGTCACGTATTTGTGGTCGGCAATGAAGTAAATCACCTGATCGATCGGGATCAGCTCAATGCCTTTGCGGGTGCGCGCACTGATATGGCTACGCGGGCCGCTGCCGGTCTGGGCGGCGGGGCGCGTGAGTGCAGCCAGTTGAATGCGGTTAGGCCGGTGCGCCTCTTTTAAGGCCGCGCTCAAGTCTTGGGCATTGACCGGTTTGAGCACGTAGCTGACGCCGCTGTCTTTGAGGGCCTGCTCCGGAAATTCGTCAGGCGCGATACAAAATACCACCGAAGGCGGCAGTTCGCGCTCGCACAATTTGGCTGCTACTTGCAGCCCGTCCAGGCCCGGCATGCGCACGTCGAGCAACACGACGTCCGGTTTCAGGCTTTCGATCAGGCTCAACGCCTCTTCGCCATGAGTGGCGCCAGGCTCGAGCAGCGTGTAGCCCTCAAGCGAGCCAATCAAATGGCTCAAATGCTCGCGGGCCAGGGTTTCGTCATCAACGATCAGGACATTCATATAGCGCTGTATTCCTGCGTGAGTCTCGCACAAGGATAGCGTAGACAGGTGAAGTGACGGCTGTCACGGCGATCGATGCTAAGACTAGCGCGAAGGCCAAAAAGTGCCGCAAAACGCACAGCAAAATTCACCTGTGTCTGTTGCTCGTTTTAAATTCAAATAAGCCGGGGTTTATGTAAACACCTGTAACGACTTATTCATACGACCAACTGTAGACGGTTGCCAAGCCGAACGTATTCAAACGATACATTTCGTTTCGGTATTTTGTTTATACCTCAGTTAAGACAAAAACCTGCCGACCTGCGTCAACGCCACGAATGGCAACCCTGTTATGATTCGCGGTAACTTTTTGTGTAACTCCCCTCAGCCGATTACGAGCGAATCCATGAGCACCGACAAGACCAATCAGTCCTGGGGCGGCCGCTTCAGTGAACCCGTCGACGCCTTCGTTGCGCGCTTCACCGCCTCCGTCACGTTCGACCAACGCCTTTATCGTCACGACATCATGGGCTCCGTGGCTCATGCCACCATGCTGGCCAAGGTCGGCGTGCTGACCGATGCCGAGCGCGACAGCATCATCGACGGCCTGAAGACCATTCAGAGCGAAATCGAAGCCGGTCAATTTGACTGGCGCATCGATCTGGAAGACGTGCACATGAACATCGAGGCGCGCCTGACCGATCGCATCGGCGTGACCGGCAAAAAGCTGCACACCGGGCGTAGCCGTAACGATCAGGTCGCCACCGACATTCGCTTGTGGCTGCGCGATGAAATCGACCTCATCCTGGCTGAAATCACCCGCCTGCAAAAAGGCCTGCTGGAACAAGCCGAGCGTGAAGCCGACACCATCATGCCCGGCTTCACGCACCTGCAAACCGCGCAGCCGGTCACGTTCGGCCACCACATGCTGGCTTGGTTCGAGATGCTCAGCCGCGATTACGAGCGCCTGGTAGATTGCCGCAAGCGCACTAACCGCATGCCGCTGGGCAGCGCCGCGCTGGCAGGTACCACCTACCCGATCGACCGCGAATTTACCGCGCAACTGCTGGGCTTCGACGCGGTAGGCGGCAACTCGCTGGACAACGTGTCGGATCGCGATTTCGCCATCGAATTCTGCGCCGCTGCGAGCATCGCGATGATGCACTTGTCGCGCTTCTCCGAAGAACTGGTGCTGTGGACCAGCGCGCAGTTCCAGTTCATCGACCTGCCTGACCGGTTCTGCACCGGCAGCTCGATCATGCCGCAAAAGAAAAACCCTGACGTGCCGGAGCTGGTCCGTGGCAAAAGCGGCCGTGTGTTCGGCGCGCTGATGGGCCTGTTGACCTTGATGAAGGGCCAGCCACTGGCCTACAACAAAGACAACCAGGAAGACAAAGAACCCCTGTTCGATGCTGCCGACACCCTGCGCGATTCGTTGCGCGCGTTTGCCGACATGATCCCTGCTATCAAGCCCAAACACGCGATCATGCGTGAAGCGGCCCTGCGCGGGTTCTCGACAGCGACTGACTTGGCGGACTACTTGGTACGCCGTGGCCTGCCGTTCCGTGACTGCCACGAAATCGTGGGTCACGCGGTGAAATATGGCGTTGAGACGGGCAAAGACTTGGCTGAGATGAGCCTTGAGGAACTGCGCCAGTTCAGCGACCAGATCGAGGAGGACGTGTTTGCCGTATTGACGCTTGAAGGGTCGGTGAATGCACGCGACCACATCGGCGGTACGGCACCGGCTCAGGTTAAAGCGGCCGTTGTGCGTGGCAAAGCCCTGTTGGCCAGTCGCTAATACGTCTGACCTGAAAAAGCTGGCAAGGCATGAGACTGCGAACGGGCGCGAAGCGCCCGTAAACCCTGTCAATGCCATGCAGCTGACGCACACGGTTGAAGGGTTTACATCTGCGACGCGTGACCGGCGAAAGCTTTCAGTTATTTCTTACTGCTGATCCAGGCCAGAAACTTCGGCATTGCCGCCTCTCTGTCCGCAGCAATACGCTGCACATGCGGATTTTTCTCAAAATGCTCCAACAAGGCTTTGGCCGCTGGCAACTCGGCCAACAGGTCCATACCAAAAACTTTATGCCCTACGGCGCTAGCGAGACTGACGCTGTAGAGGAAGTAAATATCCGCAACGCTCAGCGTTTCTCCGACCACATACGGTGCGAACTTTCCTTGCCGACCGAGCGAAGCAATGCCGTGTAGCAATTCCGCCTTGGCTTTGCTCTTGATCGCGTCGGGCACTTGCATCCCGAAGAATGCTTCGGCGTAGCACGCGCGGGCGGGTAGCTCGATGTACAACTCGATTTCTTTGGCCAGCGCCAGCACTTGAGCACGCTCAAACGGGTCTGTGGGCAGCAGTTTAGGGCCAGGCTGGGTCTGCTCGATGTACTCAAGAATAACGCTGGTTTCGTTGATGAAACCCTGTTCAACCTCTAGCGCAGGCACCTTTGCACACGGGCTTACCGTCAGCGCCTCAGGGGTTTGTGCGGCGAAAAAGGGCACTTCTTCAAACGGCACGCCTTTTTCCAGCAGCGCCAGTTTGACCATGTTGTAGTAGTTACTGACCGCGAATCCATAAAGCTTGAGCATTGCAAAGCCTCCAGGCCGTGTTGGGGTTGGCAGCCGTTGTTATAGAGCTTCACCGCTATGCTGGCTAGCAGCATCATTGTGCTGAATGCAGTTAGACTGCCGGTCTTTACTTAAGGAGCCTGCCCATGAGCGAGCCAACAGACATCGATAACGACGAAGAAGCGTTCGCCGAAAACACCCTGATCGAAGCCATCGAGAACCAGATCGAGGCCGATAACCCGCCAGCGGCCAAAGCCACGTTCAACAAGCTGACGCTGGTGGGCTACGAGCGTGATGACATTTTGAACATGATGGCCCACGTGCTGGCCGTGGAGATTGACGCGATCCTCGAAGAAGACCGCGCCTTTAATACCGAGTGGTACGAAGCCGCGTTGCGCGCACTCCCTGAGTTGCCCCCCGAGAAAAACTGAGCCACGGCTCAGGGGCGAATCGTGGGCGCCCGCTGCCAGTCCAGTTCACGGGCGGGCATCGGGCGGCCAAACCAGTAGCCTTGCCCCAGGTCGCAGTTGTAGTCGAGCAGGAACTGCGCCTGCTCGACGTGCTCGATCCCCTCTGCATGTACCTGCATGCCCATGCTTTGGGCCAATGCGATCACCGCACGCACAATCGCCACGTCGTCATCGTCACCCGGCAGCCCCGCGACAAACCCCTGATCGATCTTGAGCTTCTGCACAGGTAATTGCTTGAGCCGCAGCAACGATGAAAAACCGGTACCGAAGTCATCAATGGCCAGTCGCAGGCCCAGCTCACGCAGACGGTGCATTTGCTCAAGCGCCACTTCGGAGTTGTCCATGACCGCGCTTTCAGTCACTTCCAGCTCCAGCAACGCAGGGTCCAGTCCCGTGTCGGCCAACACAGTCGAGACCAACTGGTACAACTCTGGCCGTGCAAACAGGCGACTGGAAATGTTCACTGCCACAAATGACAAATTCACCCCCGCTGCCTGCCATTGGCACATTTGCCAGCACGCTTGCTCCAGCACCCAGGCGTCGATTTCGGCAATCAGCCCGGTACGCTCGGCGATCGGGATAAATTCTCCCGGCGCCACCAATCCCCGTTGCGGGTGTTGCCAGCGCACCAGCGCCTCAACGCCGACCAGGCGGCTGGTGGTCAAGTCATGCACCGGCTGGAAATACACGCGCAGCTCATGCTGCTCAAGCGCACGGCGCAAATCGCTGGCCACCTCAATGCGGTATTGCGCATGGGCCGTCAACTCTTCGGTGTACAAGGCGTAGCCTTCGCGCCCGGCACTTTTGGCTTTAAACAGGGCCGAGTCGGCATTGCGCAATAATTGCTCGGCATTCAAGGCATCGTTAGGAAACAAGCTGATGCCAACGCTGGCACTCATGAAAAGCTGGTGGCTATCAATGATGAACGCGCCCTTCATCACCTCCAGCACTTTCTGGGCAAAACCGGCGGCTTGCGCGACCTGATTACAGTGCTCGATCAGCACGGCGAACTCATCACCCCCCAGGCGGGCAACCGTAAAGCCTTTGCCGAAGACACTGAGCAGTCGCTCACCCACCGCTTTGAGCAACAGATCACCGACGTTATGGCCCAGGCTGTCGTTGATGATTTTGAAATGATCGAGATCGATCATTAATAAGGCACAGCCCGACTTATGACGCTGAGCGTAGGTCAGCGCTTGTTCGGTACGGTCGGTAAATAACAGACGGTTGGGCAAGTCAGTCAAGGGGTCTTGGTGGGCCAGGCGCATCATCTCGGTTTGCGAATTCTTGATCGCTGAAATATCCGAAAACACGGCCACGTAATGGCTGACGTGGCCTTTGAGGTCGCGCACAGCACGAATGGTCTGCCACTGCGGATAGATTTCGCCGCTTTTGCGACGGTTCCAGATCTCACCGTGCCATTCGCCGTTTTTTTGCAGCGACTGGAACACCGCCTGATAAAATTGCGCCCCATGATGGCCTGACTTAAATAGGCTAGGGCGTTGGCCCAGCACTTCTTCGGGCGTGTAGCCGGTGATTTTAACCAACGCCCGATTAACGTGGACGATCACACCGTTGCGGTCACTGACCAGTACCCCTTCACGGGTGCAATCGAACACCACGGCCGCTTGGCGCAAGCGTTCCTGGTCTTGGCGCTGGCGTTTTAAACGTGCGCCCATGCCCAGAAAGCTGAACAGACGCGCCCGCGCAACGAAAATCAGAGCCGCACTGACAAACACCCACACGTAGCTATTTATGAGTTGCCAGCGTGCCAGTTGCGCCGAATCATCGAAATAACTGTTCAATAAATGATCAGTCAGCAAGAGCCATAAAACCGACAGCAGCCCATACAGCATGGCTGCACGCATGGCATCACGATAAGAAACCGACATAAGAAATTTAAAACGCCTACAAAAAAAGGGGGATTATAAAGTAAGAAACATCCCGCGACTGTTATCTGAAAGGCCGACTGGTTTTATCTGGCTGCATAGTGATAATGCGTGTTGCAGCTTTTTTCATTTTTCCGAGGGCCAAACAGCCTATGTGGTACAACGGTTTTCTCGACTTGTCAGCCTGGCAACTGGTGGCAGTCACTCTGTTGATGACCCACGTGACCATTATTGGTGTCACGGTTTATCTGCATCGCTACTCAGCTCACCGCTCGCTGGAGCTTAATGGTGGCCTGAAACACTTCTTCCGCTTCTGGCTGTGGCTAACCACCGCTCAGAACACCCGCGAGTGGACCGCTATCCACCGCAAACACCACGCCAAATGCGAAACCGTTGATGACCCGCACAGCCCGGTCATAAAAGGGTTATCGACCGTTTTGCGCAAAGGTGCAGAGCTTTACCGTGACGAAGCGCAAAACCCTGAAACCTTGCGCATTTACGGCAAAAACTGCCCTGAAGACTGGGTTGAGCGAAACATCTACTCGCGCTACAAGCTGTTGGGCGTGGCAATCATGCTGGCCATCGACCTGCTGCTGTTCGGGGCCATCGGCCTGACCATCTGGGCCATCCAGATGATGTGGATTCCGGTGTGGGCCGCAGGCGTGGTGAACGGTCTGGGCCATGCGGTGGGTTATCGCAACTTCGAATGCCGCGATGCGGCCACCAATCTGGTGCCGTGGGGCATTCTTATTGGCGGCGAAGAGCTGCACAACAATCACCATACCTACCCGAACTCGGCCAAGCTGTCGGTCAAGAAGTGGGAGTTCGACCTTGGTTGGGCGTGGATCAAAGTATTCAGCTTCTTGCGACTGGCCAAGGTTCAGCGCGTGGCGCCAATTGCCCATCGGGTCGAGGGCAAAGGCAGCCTGGACATGGACACCGCCATGGCAATTCTGAACAACCGCTTCCAGATCATGGCGCAGTACCGCAAATTGGTGATCGCGCCGCTGGTGCAGCAAGAGCTGGCCAAGGTCGATCACTCAGTGCGTCACCAGTTCCGCCGTGCCAAGCGCCTGCTGTCGCGTGAAACCAGCTTGCTGGACGATCGTCACCACCAGCGCATTGAAACGCTGCTGGAGCACAGTCAATCGCTGAAAGTGATTTACGAAAAACGTTTGGCGTTGCAGCAAATTTGGGTCAAGACCAGCTCCAACGGCCACGACATGCTGGCCGCGATCAAAGAGTGGGTACATGAAGCCGAAGCCAGCGGGATTCAGTCACTGCGTGATTTCGCCAAGCAATTGAAGACCTACTCGTTGCGTCCTGCTGCGGTGTAAAGGCGGATGCGGGGCCGGTTTTCCTGACCCTTGCCGCAGGCTACGTTCGGCGACAAGGGCTGCTCTGAACTCCGGCACTGCGGCTGATCTGATCAAGCGCCTCCTCTTTAGGACTGCTCTGAAACAGGACGTCGCCTTCGGCAACGGTTACACGGTTATTCAGGTTTTTTTGATCAACCGTGACAGCTCAGGTACGCCGATCTTCAACAGGCGTGCCGTTTTACTCTTGGCCAACGCGTCAATGCCTTCTTCAGGCTTCAAGTTGGCCACTTGCCCGACAAGGTTCATCAGCAACGCTTCGCGCGAATACACCCCGCCCCCCAAGTGATAAATCGCCGCGATCAACTCGCGCAGCTCCAGAGGCAAGCGCCAGCGCGTGCGCAACGCCGAACCATAGGCGGCGCCGAATTCAGCCAGTGACTCATCAATGGCGCGGGTATCCAACTCCCCTCCGGCTTGCAGCCACTCTTGCAGGCAACGCAACAACGCTAAATCGCCCAAACGATGCAGCAAACCGGCGCAATAACAGCGCTCCTGATCCAGGCTGAGCATGCGCGCCAGCGTGCGTCCGTACTCGGCGGTGTGCAGTGACGCGTTCCAGTAGTGTTCGGCGTAGTCGGCCAGGCATGGGTCGCTCAGGCGGGCACTGCGTTTGAGGGTCAGCCCCAACACCAAGTTCATGCTTTGCGCCGGCCCCAAGCGCTGCAACGCCTGAGCCAGGGTTTGTACCGGGCTGACGCGGTGCTGGGCAGCGCTGTTGGCAGCCGCAATCAGCACAGCGGTGATTTGCGGATCAGTGCGCACTTGCTGCTCAAGCAATTTGAGGTCCAGTCCCCCAGGGTTAAGGCTGCGCTTGACCGCCAGTTGCACATCGGCCAGCAGCGGCGCGCCGTCGCAGGACGCACGGCGGTGTTCCAAAAAACGCTTAAGGGTCATACCCGCCGTCAACGCGGGCACATCGCACGCAACCTCTTGCCCCGCGCTGAGTAGCAGGCCTTGCAAGCGCTGTGTCAGGCCGGGCATGTCCAGCGGCTTGGTCAGGTAAGCCGTGGGCGCCAGCGGCAACGCTTGACGCACGCTGGCGCTGTCATTGCGGCTGCTTAACAAGATGAATGGCGATACCGGCTGGCGGCGGCGCTGGCGCACATTGCGCAGCAGGTCCAACCCACTTACACCCGGCAAGTCCCAGTCCGCAATCACCAGGTCATAGTCCTTTTCACTCAGCAACGCGAGCGCTTGCTGGCCTTCGCCACACACGTCCAGTTGCGCGTCGCAACGCACGCTCAGCACCACTTGTTTGAGCAGGTCCCGAGACCAGGGGTCAGTCTCGGCAATCAGCACGCTCGGCGTGGCGGATACTTCAACAGCAGTCATGAATGCACTCCGAGGGATGTCCATGCACCTTAGTCAATGCCACGCGTCGGATACAGGCAAAATGCCTTAAATGCGTTTCACAGACGAAAAAAAACCGCCGAAGCGGTTTTTTTGTGTAGCCGATCACAACTCAGATGTCAGGACTCACGCCAATTCAGCGAAGCATTCTTCGATGATGGCCAGACCTCTGTCCAGTTGCTCGTCAGGCGAGGTCAGCGGTACCAGCACCCGCAGCACGTTGCCGTAAGGGCCGCACGACAACAGAATCAGACCTTTCTCACGCGCCTTGGCGACTACTTGAGCCACGGCTGCCGCGTTAGGTTTGTGCGAGTCGCCGCCTTCAAACAGCTCGACAGCAATCATTGCGCCCAGCGCACGGACATCACCGATGACCGGGTACTTGGCCTGAATCGCTTTGAGGCCCGTCACCAGATGCTCGCCGACCGCCTTGCAACGGTCCAGCAGGTGCTCTTCTTCAAACACTTCGAGCACCGCCAATGCAGCGGCACAAGCAATCGGGCTACCGGCATAGGTGCCGCCCAGACCGCCTGGCGCAATGGCGTCCATCAGTTCAGCCTTGCCGCACACACCGGCCAGCGGGAAACCGCCAGCGATGGATTTGGCAAAGGTGGTCAGGTCCGCGGTCACGCCCATCTGCTCCATGGCGAAGAAGGTACCGGTACGACCGGCGCCGGTTTGCACTTCGTCGGCGATCAGCAGGATGCCGTGCTTGTCGCACAGCTCGCGCAGGCGTGCCATGAACGCTTTTGGCGCCACATAGAAACCACCTTCGCCCTGTACCGGCTCGATGATGATGGCGGCGATGTCTTTAGGCTCGGCGTCGTTTTTAAAGATGCGCTCGATGCTGGCGATGGAGTCATCCACGCTGATGCCATGCAGCTCGCACGGAAACAGCGCACGGAAGATGCCGCCAGGCATCAGGCCCATGCCCGCCGAATACGGCACGACTTTACCGGTCAGGCCCAGGGTCATCATGGTGCGACCGTGGTAAGCGCCGGTGAATGCGATGACGCCCGCGCGACCCGTGGCAGCACGGGCGATTTTCACGGCGTTTTCGACCGCTTCAGAACCCGTGGTGACCAGCAGGGTTTTTTTATCGAAATTACCCGGCACCTTGGCGTTGATTTTTTCACACAGCTCAACGTACGGCTCATAGGCCAGTACCTGGAAGCAGGTGTGAGTCAGCTTGGTCAGTTGCGCTTGCACGGCCGCAATGATTTTGGGGTGCAGGTGACCGGTGTTGAGCACGGCGATACCGCCTGCAAAGTCGATGAACTCACGACCTTCAACGTCAGTCACGGTCGCGTTGTGCGCCGACTCCGCGAAGATCGGGTGAATCTGGCCAACACCGCGCGGGACAGCGGCTTCACGGCGTTTCATCAGGGATGCGTTGGTCTTGTTGCTCATGGTGTTCCTCATTCGCTGCTCATCAAGCAGCGTGGTTCAAGGCTGACGCGCCAGGGAGACACTCATGCCAGCATGCGATGATCGACTGGCATGGCGCACCTGGCCACAAAAGTTAACAGTTTGAAACGCAGAAGAAGCATCGCTCTCGTGCCCCTTCTGCTTGAACCACCCGCCGGGTTTAGATCCCCAGGCAGAGATATTTGATTTCCAGGTAGTCTTCGATGCCGTACTTGGAGCCTTCACGGCCCAGGCCCGACGCTTTGATGCCGCCAAACGGCGCGACTTCGTTGGAAATCAGACCGGTGTTGACACCGACCATGCCGTATTCCAGGGCTTCTGCCACACGGAACACACGGCTCAGGTCGCGCGCATAGAAATACGAGGCCAAGCCGAACTCAGTGTCGTTGGCCATGGCAATCACTTCGGCTTCGTCTTTGAAGCGGAACAGCGGCGCCAGCGGGCCAAAGGTTTCTTCCTTCGCCACAGCGGCATTTTTCGGCACGTTAACCAGAATTGTCGGCTCGAAGAAGCTGCCTTCGAGGCTGTGGCCGCCGGCCAACAGGGTGGCACCTTTGCTCAGCGCGTCGGCAATGTGCTCTTTGACTTTGGCCACGGCCTTGTCATCAATCAGCGGGCCGGTGGTGGTGCCCTCTTCCAGACCGTTGCCGATTTTCAGCTTGGCCACTGCGACTTTGAGCTTTTCAGCAAACGCGTCGTACACCGAATCTTGAATGTACAGACGGTTGGCACAGACGCAGGTCTGACCATTGTTGCGGTATTTGGAAATGATCGCGCCCTCGACGGCCTTATCCAGATCGGCGTCGTCGAACACGATAAATGGCGCGTTGCCGCCCAGTTCCAGCGAGACTTTTTTGATGTCCTTGGCGCATTCAGCCATCAGTTGGCGACCGATCTCGGTCGAACCGGTGAAGGACAGTTTGCGCACGATCGGGTTGCTGGTCAGCTCACCGCCGATGTCGCCAGCGCTGCCGGTGACCACGCTCAGCACGCCTTTAGGGATGCCTGCGCGATGCGCCAGCTCAACCAGTGCCAACGCCGAGAACGGGGTTTGCGAAGCGGGCTTGATCACCATCGTGCAGCCAGCCGCCAGCGCCGGGCCGGCTTTACGGGTGATCATGGCCGCCGGGAAGTTCCACGGGGTGATTGCGGCCGTTACGCCAATGGGCTGCTTGATGACGATCAGGCGCTTGTCCGGCTGATGGCCGGGAATCACATCGCCATAAATACGCTTGGCTTCTTCGGCGAACCACTCGATGAACGACGCGGCGTAAACGATTTCGCCCTTGGCTTCGGCCAGCGGCTTGCCTTGCTCCAGGGTCATCAGGCGACCCAAGTCGTCCTGGTGCTCAATCAGCAGTTCAAACCAACGGCGCAGTTTGGTCGCACGTTCTTTGGCAGTCAGGGCACGCCAGGCGGGAAGTGCTTTATCAGCAGCTTCAATGGCGCGACGGGTTTCGGCTGCGCCCATTTTTGGCACCGTACCGAGAATGTCACCGGTGGCCGGGTTGTTGACCTTGATTGTCTGACCGCCGTCCGCGTCTACCCAAGCACCATCGATGTAGGCTTGCTGGCGGAACAACTGTGCGTCTTTGAGCTGCATGGTGGGCTTTCCTTAACAGCACCGCGCAGGCGCGGGGCAAATTATTGAGTGTAGAAAGGCGCCAGAGATGGCTGCCGTCAGGAAGTCATTCACTGCCAAAGTGTTCAAAAAACGCACAACACACACGGCGTGCGGTTTAGCACTCAGACAAGAGCGTTTGAAATCTCAAACGAATCCTAGGAGTAAAGGGGGTAAAGGACAATAGGTTGTTCGAAAAAAAGAACAAGCGACTGTGTTACCCCTTTTTTCATACGGCCTCCATTAATAGCCCATATTGACGCAAGAAACACCTGCACAATCAGCGGCATGGACGGGTGACACGCAGATGAGTATCATGGCGCCCGCGTTGCACCAGTAGCTCAGCTGGATAGAGTACTGCCCTCCGAAGGCAGTGGTCGTGGGTTCGAATCCCGCCTGGTGCACCATCTTCTTTCCCTTGTATTACAAGGGGATAGCGCTCCTGACAGAAACCTGTCCTAGTCCTGAAAGTCGTTTTTGCCACAAATTTGCCACACTTAATGTGGCGGGAATGGTCGAAATGGCAACAATCAGGAATCGCGGCGAGTATCAGTGGGAAGCGCAAATTCGCCGCAAGGGCTATCCAGCCCAAAGAAAAACCTTCGAAACTAAAGCCGATGCCCAAGCCTGGGCGCGTATGATTGAAAGCGAAATCGACCGAGGCATTTTTGTCTCTCGTGTCGAGGCTGAACGCACCGCCTTTCATCAACTCATTGATCGCTATATCTCCGAGATCGCTCCGAAGCACAAAGGCGCGTATTCGGAAATCAAACGCTTGGAAGCGCTCAAGCGTCATCCGCTGGCGACACGCATCGTTGCCACCCTCACCTCTTCCGACTTCGCTCGCTACCGTGACGAACGCCTGAAGATCCGCAAGGGCAACACGGTGAAGCGTGAGCTCGCGCTGTTTCAGTGTGTGATTGAGGTCGCTCGCCGCGAGTGGGGAATTCACCTCGCCGAGAACCCGGTCAGGATGGTCAGCCGTCCAAGCTACAACGACGAACGCTCGCGACGGCTCGATCCAATTGAAGAGCAATACATCCTCAGCGCCCTGGAGCTTCGTGAGCGCCGTGCTGACGGCACCTATGCCGACGCCTCACACAATCCCTGGATACGGCCCATCGTCCAACTGGCGATTGAGACAGCGATGCGCCGTGGCGAGATTTTCGAGCTCCGCTGGAAGCATGTGAACCTGGATCGTAGAACCGCGCACCTTCCCGCGACTAAGAACGGGCTGCCCAGAACCGTCCCGCTCTCACCAAAGGCTATTCAGTTGCTGAAGGATTTGCCGCGCTCGTTGTGCGGTCGAGTCTTTCCCACCACGGCTGATGCGCTCAAGAAGGCTTTTGTCCGAGGTCTGGAGCGTGCGAGGCTGAAATACTTAGGCGATTGCGAGGTGACGCAGGTAACACCTCAGGAAGACTTCCTGATCAATTTACGCTTTCACGACCTGCGGCATGAGGCGACCTGTCGGCTTGCGACCAAGCTGCCGAATCTGATCGAGCTTGCCAGCGTGACAGGGCATCGGGAGGTGAACATGTTAAAGCGGTATTACAACATTACTGCGGAAGAGCTGGCGGCAAAGTTGATATGAGCCGAAGTCATCTAGACCTAGAGGCAAGGTCTACATGTCCTCTGGGCTGCCCCCCCTACTCGCCCGCCTTAATAAATGTCACTTTAACTTAATTCAACCTGCCCATCTTTTTTTCATGGAGTACTAGCCTCTAAGATAATAGAGTCAATGCATCGTAAAAAGCTGCGGCGTGGGTAAGCCGCAGCGCAGCTATATAAAAGATTTATTTAACACCCAAGAAAACTCCTGCAACATGGACTAGAACATAAACAAAAACCCCTATCGTCCCAAAAAATACAGAAAGGCTCAGCAATGGCTGCTCTTCAATTTTAAGAAAACTCCAAAGTTTGGGTGGTAGACGATCAATACGAACACAGGCATATGCGAGAGCATAAGCAGAGATGTAGCCCCACAGCCATACGGAGGTTAGAAGGCTAGTAAAAAAGAAAACGCCCTCTGGGAACGCATAGACCATTTCTGTCGTCAATGGGGTTTCTGTAGTAAAGCGCCCATGTCCGTCTGATTTGAAATTAGACATATCAAAATCTTCTAGCACCACTAGAAGAGTCGTCAAATTGCTTGGATTAAGCCACGACTCCAAAGCCTCGAAGAGCGATAAAGTGCTCTGATGAAGCAAAGCCATCTTCACAAAAGTCAAACCGAGATAGTAAACCAGCACCGAGCCAAAAAAATCGATTAGCAAGGCCCACCCAAATGTCTTATTTCCTTTTGATAAAGCCACTCTATAAATTTTACGACTCAACGAAATTGATAAAAACTCAATCACCATTACAGAAAGATAGATCACTAAGGCAGGCCAATGTAGGGATCTAACATTTAGGATATCTTTCATCCACATATGAAACTCTGGATACTTCCAGCTAAACATAACAATGAATATGCCAGCCCAAGCGTTCGTGAGAATAACACTAACAAAAAAAGCTCGCCACGATATTAGCTTTTTTCCAAACAGCGCATTATTTAGATAAACCCATACAGCAAAAACCTTTCTTGCCCCGGTTGAAAATTTAAACTTAGTGATATTTTCCGAGATTCTCTGGAGCTTATCTTTTCTAATAACCTTTTCATAATTTTCAAAAACCTTGCACACAACTAATAGCGAGCCAATCCCGATTACAAATGATCCCCATATACTCTGGAAAAAATCTAACACAAAGCTATATCCTTATAATTGATTATTAGCTATAACAGCTATAACAGCTATATGCATACGCCGCCTACCCATTGAGACCAAACTCTACAAAGCTAGCGAGTTCCCTAGCGGCTGCATCAGTTCGCAATCGGGTAGTCGCAGCCTGATCGCGCTCCTGCTGCCTAAGCTGATAAACCTCATAGAAGCACGCGACAACCTGCTCCTTGGTCAAATCAGGGAGCGTCGTCCGACGCTTGAGAGTGTTCAATATTTTGCGTGCGCAAAGCTGAGCAGCTTCTCGCTCATATGAACGAAAAGCCAAATCGCGGAAAGCCCATATGCTGATCCAGCCGCATGATAACGCCCATAGCATCAAACGCTGGTAGGTCGACCAAGCCATACGTGTGTGGCCACTCAAATACCGTCGGAGAATCCGGCCGTCCGCGTCTTTGAAGCCGTAAATTCCCAGCTCTGTCAGCAACCGCTCAAGGGCCACCCGCGACATCCCTGACTTGCGCAAAATGGCTGAGAACAGGTACTCAAGCAGATCCACGGGGACGCGGACAACAAAGTTTCTCCGGCCCGTTTCCTCATGACGTTTCAGTTCACGAAAAACAAGCTGGAAGGTTTCATCCGGGTCGACATCTGCATCGGGAATGTGTGGCTGCATGGGGCCATTCTTTGGCTAAATCGCGCATCTGTCAAAAAGGTGTCCTAGTGAATCCGCAGTCGCATGGCGAAAGCTGGAGCCATTCCATAGCAGCCGAGCGACAGTCACGATGAGCATCGATTACGAAACCATTCAAAAAATTCAGAAGCTAGCAGATGACGTACTGATCGGCGTTGCCGAGGTCGCTGCATTGACAGGCTTCAGCGCTCTGACCGTGCGTCAGCGCAAATTGCCGGGGCTTGAGCCCGTTCCCGGCCTGTCACGCTTGCGATGGCGGCTAGGTGATCTCAGACAGTGGATGCGTACCGGGGCAATCACATCGGCTCCTCTCCTCAAGCAAGCCTCGACCGAAGGACCACATAACGTCGGGCGCCCTACCAAGAAGTCTCAGGTGGAGGCTCGGAAATGAGTGAGCTGGAATTATCGGTTGATGCCGCCACCGGGCAAGAACCACAGGATCAATTGAAATCCAACACCTATTGGTTTCACATTTTCCAGGCCATGGTGGATCACGAACTCGCAAAGCTCGGGCCGTATGCATTTGCGGTTTACTGTGTGATCAAATCCCACTGCGATCTCAGAACGGGACTGTCGATTCCTTCAATCCCCACTATCGCTCGCAAAGCTGGGATCAGTCCACGCCAGGCTATGCGCGAGATCAAAACGCTTGAAACCCGAGGCTACATCAGCAGGACGCGGTCCCGTAAACATAACGAATACATGCTCACAGAAAAAATCGCAATTAGCGACTCGCAAGGCAGACCCAGAGGCCAAGCACAGTGGGAGTACCGCCCAGCCCAGATCAAAAGCACGGTTGAGGAGCTGAAACGTATGCTCTTCAACAGGGAGGCAGTCGGCCAAGGTATTCACATCGAAAACCTACAGATCATCGAGAACCAGACCAACATTGGCTTCCAGATCAGCCAAGCTGACTTGGACCATTTGGCCGAGAGCAATCCGGACATCTACACCAAGCTGCTGTCCATCCGGAACTCGATCCGGGAGCGCAAGGCGACCAAAACATGAGTTATACACAGGACCGCCAGTCACGTGACAGGGTGGCATACATGCGCTCACTTCAGGTGACTGTGTGACATGTGTAACCTGATTTGAGGTGACACAGAGTCACTCATACAAGAAGAGAAAAAACCATATCAGTTGGAACGCCATTACTGCTCGCGACCCGACAAGATCTAGGAACGCGGCAAGCCATGATAACGATCAGCAGGAGGTCTCAACGATGATCCAACCATCAGATGCTCATAGACTGGAAATCGCCCAGGACCTCTTGGGTTGCTTGATAGCGCTCCGTTCCGAGTCGATTTTCTACGAGCGGAAGAAAGTCCAACCGAATGTTGAAATCATCAGCCAGTGGAAAGCAGAGCGAAACACCCTCTTCGACCTGACCCGCAGTTTGAACTGTAACGACCGGGATACCATCGAGAATGTCATCGCGACCTATGGCCCCTCTGCCAGAGCTCTGTTAGATCAGGAAGGTAGTCTGAGCAGCTAGCCCTGCGCACCGGCTACCCAAGGTGCGTATCAGTTAAGGCGTTCCACTTTTACTGACATGCGTTCAGCCGCCCTGAGATGCTGCACTCAATCTGAATCGGGCGACGTGGAGCGTCTGGCAGGTTTTGACTCGCGAATGAGCTCAGGTATCAGCTTGAGCTCTCCCGCATAGACCATGAGGGTTCCGCACCTGGTAAACGGCTTACCACCGTTCATCGCGTCTACAGATTTCCGTCGCAGTGCAAGCGACCACATTTTATTCATCCAGCTTTCACTCATAGCGTTTACTCCAGATGTGGATGAAGGTCCCAGATTTGCTTACCGCACTGCCTCCCTCAGCATCACCAGATCTACCTTTCCGTGTGCTGCAAGATGTTTTCTATTCTCAGCACGAGCGATGTAGGAACAGTCACCAACGGCGAATGCGCGCACTTCGAAATACTCAAACCAGCACAACCAACGCCCAGCTTCGTCCAGCGTCGTGTTGCGGTGTTTTGTGAAGTTACCGCGCTCACTTCGCGAATATTTCGATGATCAATTTTGTTAAGCAGATAGCTTCTGATCCCCGTGTTTATCGAGTCGTTGGACGATTCTCCCTGGGCCTTCCCCCAACGATGCTTTCATTCATCGCAGGCTGAGAAACCCAGCGCCAACGTAAAGACAACTTTTAATCACCAACATCGTCCACAACGGCTGCAACTATTTGGTGGATAAGAACTGGGACAGGGTAGGGTTTGTACTCCCGCCATGAATGGCGTATCTACAACCGGCTACGCGGCAGTCGTTCCACTCCCTTGCTTTGCCTACCGTACCTGCTCAGGGCAAGCCCCGAGACCCCTCTGCGGCCAATGGCCGGAAAATAGGCGGTTACCCGATGCAGCTACTGGCTCATAACTCGGTAGAGATGCCCGACAGCGCTAGAACCTCATGCTCAGCCAATCCTTGGCCACGCTGCGCCAGTCCAGTGGGTGAAATAAGCGTCTCATGCTCTAAGATCTGCTGCTCCAGCAATCGCCCCAACAGCACCAACTCCCCTTGCGCTTCAAGTGCCCGAAGTCGCCTAGGAGAATTGAACGCCCAGCGGTCAAGAATCTGCCAGCCGCATGCATGATAAGAGGGGGACCGGAGGACGGACTCGATGGTTGTAACCGCAAGGACGCCAGAAGCAATCCTCAACGGCATGTGATCAATGAGCATGTGCGGCGCTCCTCTTAAATGCGCAATGTATCCACCGAGCTGTCAAGCAGCGAGCGAGAACGTCGAGTTCGAAATCACGTCGAAAGTTTCGTCTCGGATGCTCGATATCTGTGTGATGACAGCATGAAACGCATCCGGCCGCTCGAGATCTCCAGAGGACTGAATGCCAGCGGCGCGGAACCAACGTGTTTGCAAAAACGCGCCAAGCATTTCTCCGCCGCTGCTAACAGATAATCCTCCCTTAATATCTAATCGGGTCCGACTTGCAAATTTCACTGCGTCTGGATATAGGGCTATCAGAAGAGTCTGAACTGACGACTCTGGCGACCCTGATGAAACTCCGGACAATGCCTGGATAACTTTCGCTACTTGTAGTGCAAAGCGCGAATTTTTAGACGTGAAATGGCTGTTTAAGTCATCGACCCCTTCAGTATCCCCGAGCAAAGTCTGGGCACGGATCATACCCAACCGAACGCTAATCCAACTTCCCCGTCCATACGTTTTGATTTGGTCCTCAAAATAAGAAAGAGACCTCCTCGCATCACCGCGTGCGAGCAAGATAAGACCCCGTATTTCTACAAAAGCGGAAAGTAGATCATC
Organism: Pseudomonas weihenstephanensis; assembly: GCF_016812185.1. Lineage (NCBI taxonomy): Bacteria > Pseudomonadati > Pseudomonadota > Gammaproteobacteria > Pseudomonadales > Pseudomonadaceae > Pseudomonas > Pseudomonas weihenstephanensis. The sequence goes on from NZ_JAAEBV010000004.1 coordinate 549,586, forward strand.
AGGAATTTGATCCTCGAACATATCGAGCAAAGCATTTGCATCATTAATAATCGACGCAGTTACATGGTGATCCTCAGTCCGCTCTGCTTGCCAAAGGCAGATCATCGCCCGTCCAAGTCGTTCCGGGATACTCATCTTCGCAATCGCTTTAATACCCGATACTGAAAGAACTTTTACGGCCCTGCTGTCGCTGCTTTTTCGAAATTTGACTGTAGGATCAGTTGTCGCCTGCTCCCATTGCGCGTCAAAATAGCGCAGCCCACTTACCGCCGAGCGAATACCTTTACGTGCCAGCTCTTGTAGAATACTTTTCGCCTCGTCACGCAGACCTATATCTCGAGTTCTTGCACTACGAATGGACAACGCACGTGCAAGACCACTTTTGATATAAAAATTCTGACCGTCTAACTTCAAAGCCTCACGATAAATTTTTTCTGCCTCATCTGGGTTGTCCAAATCGATAAGCAGTTCTGCTAATCCGCTTCGACAGGCCAAATCCGTAGAATCACGACAAGCTTTTTTATATACTTCAAGCGCCTCGTTGAACTGCCCCATTCCCCTCAGCGTCTCTGCCAATCCGTTTCGACAGAAACTATTATCAGGAAAGTCACGACAGGCTTGTTCATAAACTACATATGCATCATCAAATCTTTCCATTGCCCGTAATGTTTCACCCAAACCAGTCCGACACACCACATCATTTGGAAAATGACTTATAGCTTCCAGAAATACACTTTCTGAAGTAACCAAATCTCCATCATCGCGAAGTAAACGGCCGAGTTCGTTCCTGATGAATGGCTCATATGCGAAGCGATATCTTGCCTCCCAGAGTGCGCTGATTGCATCATCTTTACGGTGCGCGGCATCAAGAACGATTGCATAGGAAATCCAATTACGTGAATCGGATGGCACCCACTCCAATGCCTCCCCTATTAAGCCCAAAGAAATATCCGACATTTTACGGTCTGCGCGAACGATAGACGTCGATAAATTGTTAAATGTCTTATTGAGATATTCCGCGTCACCGGTAGTTCTTGCATAATCACGATGCTGCTCAAGAAAACTTAAAAACTCCACGCTATTGCATTCGCTAGGACTTTTCCGAGCTCGCTGAACCCAATATTCACAAGTTTCACGAGAAACTGCCTGAGTTCTTAATAGATAACCTTCCGAAGATGAACCTGATGAAGTTGAGCCGACTATACTTGGCAACAAAATCGACAGCCAGTCGCGAGCATTTGATTGCTGACGGCGGTCCGGCAACATCGGCAGTATGCGTTCTACCCAATATTTCTCAGTACGGCGATAGGCCGCGAAGACGCTTCTCAGCGTTTGTTTCCATTTGATGTGCTTAACTCCGGGTTCTTCGGCAAGTTTAAGCAGCGCTTGAAGTAATCCCTCGGGAACATCTGCCGACGCACGACCATCTTTTCCAGGCATTTTTCGGAAACCGAGTATACCAACACCTAAATAAGGCCGACCGGCTGTCTTATATCCAAGAATCAGTCTCCTCCAAAGTTTTGAGAAGCGCTGGTCATTTTGTGAGCGAGTCAACGCTAACAAATATGCGCCTTCTGGATCTCGATCAGGGCCTTCATAAAAGCCATGTAACCATAAACAAAGGCGCCTGTGTTGATTGCGAAGGATCTCACCGGTTTTAGGTAGTTCCATGAGCGCAATTCCACGAAAAAACTCCTCAAGTACCGTGACCCATCGATCGAGTGTCAAAGCATTAGGAACTTCACCTAATATATGTTTATCCAGCCAAGTCGCAGCAGCTGTATCAAGCTCGATATCCCCTGGTTCAAACACATCATAAAGTATTTCCCCAAGCGTCAATGGAGCAGCCACACCCAACGGCACAACGCCATGAACAAGACGATCGAAAGCGCTTTCCGGTTCGCTCACGAAACTTTCATACCACTCTTGGAAAATCTTGCTCGGGATCATGGCACATCCGACCGGTGGTTAAAGTCACATTGCAACAAATCGAAATGTCGCTGGCGGGCAGCAAGCAACTGGGTTTCAGTTACTTCGTCAGTAAGCTCCCCCAGCATAGCAAAATCGTTCAAAGTGTAGTCGAATCGAAAATGCAGTAGCTCAGACTTGAAGTCTAGGCCACCATTTTTGGACATGTCGACGGTAATCCCGAATCCAAATGGATTACTGTCAGCGGCTGCTTTGGGATATGGGAAAAACGCCGTACCAGGCCCAGAGACTCCTCCAGCTTCTAGCACTGTTGGAACTGCCGCCCATGCACTGAGTTTCGTAGCCCTAGCAGCTTGCTCAGCCCGAGATAAGCTATATTGGAATAGAACAACGGGTAACGGCCTTGAGACCGACCCATTTAGATGCGAGAGCCCAAGTACGTTCCGTAGCTGTGTAGCCCAGTCCGGAGCGCTCAGCAGTTGCTCAACCTCACCTAAGGGGGCAGCAAATGCTGGACGCGCGTCGCGCCGTTGATTGATCTCCTCCAACCAAGACGCGAGCCGCGGGTATTGTTCGTCAGTGACCATACCCGTTTTGCTAACCCGTCTCGACTGGATGAGATTGCTGAGTTCGGTGGTAAGGTCCGATAAAGAGTCAAAGTCTCCCTGGTAGCGAAGGTACATCGCGGATACGGACTCTAACCTAACGACGTCCTGATGCGATTCGATCGCTAGGTGATTGTCTTGATTCTCAGCAGAAAACGTGGAAACACTAGGCGCGTGGCGCAGAGGACGTGCCACTTTTTCGCTATAGTAGTTTCCAAATGTTTGCCAGCACGACGGTACATCCCAACCAACCGCTGTTGGGCCTGGCTTTGCAGCTAGGAAGCCATGCTCACGAGGGATTGATAATCGCTCCTCAAGCAGAAAGTTCACGGCAGGTGCGGACTCAGAAAATATGTCCGTTTCTGTGGTACCCCGGAGAAATCCCGCGAAGAGTGCGTCAGTTTGAAATGCCATAAAGTTGAGTCGAAGCGATGTGAATCGCGATAGTAACTGAAGGCACTTTGCCATTCACCCCCGGCACGCAATTTAGGTTCTTCTCTGCTGCTCAGAAATTTGTACGCGGTTCTCATCGAACGGCAAACGCCACCGGTTCGTAAGGTGTCACTATGGATGCCGCCTGCCGATTATTTTGAAACCGCGAACCACAGGTACACCGCTTTACCGCATCATCCACCGGAGCGCAAAGCTGCCCGCTAACAAGAGCGTATCAGTGTCTTAACCTTCCGATGACCACAGAATTCGGCATCAAGGGCGATAGCGAAATATTGTCGTCGACAGTTTCAAACGAATCGGCTTCAAGGGAACGTATGACCTGAGAGCACCCTCAGCTTCTAGCCGCGACTAACCTTCTCAGTTGCAGCTAAGGCTGTCACCTCACCCGATTAAATCAGCTAATCCATTTGCCGCGTAAAGCCCGTTATCGTTGCGACAAAATTGCCACACTCGCCCCGCTAACCGGGGCGAAAGCCAGCTAACCCCAGCTAACACAACCCATTGATTCCCCAGCTAATCCCCGCTAACGTATTGATTCTAAACGTCGACTTTTAGGACTCCGAAGGCAGTGGTCGTGGGTTCGAATCCCGCCTGGTGCACCATATTTCAGCCCGGACCTGTCTCAGACAGTCTGCGCCCCCCAAGAAGCCCGCCCTGTGCGGGCTTTCTTGTTTCTGGCTCAAGCCTCTGTCGCAGGCGCGGGCAGCGCGATGTGGGTCCAACCGAGCGGAGCTATATCATCGGCAATGGCATACGCCTCACCCGCCAGATACCGCGCCTGGGCCGCTTCAATCAGCGTCATCCACACATCGAAGTACGGGTCGAGGCGACTTCTGCGGTGATGGACTTGCGCCGGGATCGAATCGATGCAGCGTTGCGGCATGGGCTGGGGGTCTATCCCAATCTGCACGTCACGCAGTTGATAGCGCCCGTTTTAGTGCCCGTCACCCGTCCTGCCTTTATGGCTGCAATCCCCCCGCTGATGGAACCGCAGGACTGCCTCAACTTTGCGCTATTGCACGACTCTGACCGGACAGACTGGGCCTTGTGGCTCGCGGCGCATGGCGTCGCAAAAGACCTTCGCGCCGAACGCGGGACGGCGTTCGAAGATGACTGTTTACTTATTCGCGCAGCAGAGGCAGGCCAGGGGCTGGCGTTAGTGGCGCAAGAGTACGCACGCGAAGAAATCGCTGCGGGCTGTCTCGTACAGGTACTGGATAAACCCTGGCCTGCACGCTTCGCCTACTACGTCGTGACCCGACCCGATGCCATGCAGCGCGATGAAGTCAAAGCGTTCGTGGAGAGGGTCATGGAGCAAGCTCAGGGTTCAATCTGAGCCAACACCTGTCGATACTTGGGTGCCGCCTGTAGTCGTTGACACGTCATGCGAGGCTACGCTCGGGCGCGTAGCGGTCGTAAACCGTTCAACCCGGGCCTCAGAGGCCCCCCTGTGGTCGGGTTTACGATCGCTTCGCAGTCGAACGCGGCGTGGGCAATGGCTACGTCTTGGTCGGTTATTGCATCGGGGCGTTGAAGCGCATCGTCATTTGGGTGATGAAGTCTTCAAGGCTCATTTTCTGGCCATTGAAGTCCACCTGCCCTGCTGCGTAGTTCAAGGTCGCCAGGATGTTAGTGCCTTCAACTTTTGCCAGGCCCGTGCCCACGGCAATGTTGCTGACCATGTCACTGGTCATGGTGCCAACCTGAGCCAGGGTCTGCGGATCACTTTGCCCTGCCAACTGCGCCTGCACACCGGCAAGATCAGCAATCATCGGCTTGGACAATTGCAGCTTAGCGTCCAGCGAGGTCAGCAGTTGCTTGGTGACTTCTACCGGCGGCTGGTCAAGTGCTGCGGGCTGAGCCAGCGCAACGGCCAGGTTGAACTCACTTTCGCCATTAGGTGTTTTTACGCTGAGCTTCTCCACGGCCATCTTCGGCTTGGCGGCCAGCAAGGTTTCAAGCTGGGTTTGCAACTGGGTTTGCTCAGCCTGCGTCAACTCGCTGGCTGGCAACGTGCCGTCAGCCTTGGGTTGGAATTTGGTCTGGTAAATCTGAAACAACGCCTGCATGGCCGGAATGTCCAGGCTGCTGGCACTCATGACCAGTTGCGCGGTGCCCACCGGGTTGTTGTTGAGGGTGACGTCACCCACTTTGTAGTCCAAACGCCCGGACAATAATTGACCCTTGGCGGAGGTGGAACCTGTGTATTCGAAGTTGTTGAGCTTGAGCACCGACTGACGGTCACCAAAGGTGATTTGGCTTTCGCTCAGTTTCAGGAAGTTCTGGCCAAGGAAGAAACCAAAGTCGCTTTTGTTCAAGTCACTGGCCGCGGTCAGGCCATTGAGTTCAACCAGCAAAGGCGGTTTGTTAGGGAACACGGCATTAAGCTTGAAGTGGTCCATGTAGCCTTTGCCTTTGAAGTTTTGACCTTCGGCATCGGACTGCCCTTCCATGCTCATGCCCGAGAAGCTCAGGCTGGAGTTGGCGTCCAGGGCCATTTCCAGAGGCAGCAGCTCCATGTGGCCTTCTACTGCGCGGTTGTAAGCCAGCGTGACCTGACCTTGCAGCGGCGACTGCTCTTTGGCGGCAGCAAACCATTTTTCAGTGAACGGGGTTTTTACCAGCGAATAGTTGCTGGTGGCCATCACCGGCATCCACTTAAAGGTTTTGATGCGCGACCACGGCAAAGGGCCGTGCTCAATGTGGTCTACGAACAGTAACTCCACAGGCTGGGCAACCGGCCCGGCGGAGTCGTCCGACACTGTCACCCGGTAGTTGGCGGTGCTGCTGTAAAGGTGACGATCAAGCGATACCAGTTCGATCGAGCCGTGGGTTGGCGTGCCTTGCAGTTGCGACGCGAGTTCTTTGTTGGCTTCCTGGATCGACGTTTGCAGTACGCCTTCCAGTTTGGTCCCGGTGTACCAAGCGCCAGCGGTGTTCAGAGCACCTGCAATAACAACAATCCCTACTAGCACGCCTAATGGTTTATTCATCAGTTGACCCGTTCAATGTCCGTTGTGTTGAAAGTAATAGCGGTCTTTGCCAAGCCCGTCGTGGGCCGAAAAGTGGCAGCAGGGTAACACTGGCGACCCGCCGGCCGCCTGTTTCAGTCACGCAAAATTCATGAGGAGTGGGCGTAGAGACGGTCGATTTCATCCAGACGATGGTCAAAAGCCTTGAGGCTGGCGCTCCAGGTGTACACCAACACTTCCAGGTCGTGATCAATGCAGATTTCACCTACCGGATTTACAGATGAGTCGGAGTAATCCAGCTGATAACGCTCACGGGCCATTGCGGCCGCGACGTCAGATAACTCACGCGCGCAGTCGAGCCATTGGCGCTCCTCGCAGGGCAGCGCTTTGTCGAGTTTCAGGCATTGGGTTTTCAAGGCGTCGAGGCTTTTTTCCAGCGGGGTGCCGGTGAGTTCGCCCATAAATTCCTGGAACGTACGGCCCGGCTGCCAATAACTGCCCCAAAAGTAGCGGTCGAAAACGGTTTCGACCCGCCGCAGCGCGACTTTGGCGTCCCAGATCAAGACCCGGGTCTGGCCCTCTTCGACCTGGCGCTTTTTGATGTGCCGGGTTTGCACCGTCGCCCACGCCACCATCGCAATGGCCAGTACCGCAATCAACGCACTGGCGCTGTCGAGGAAAAACATCGCCTTATCGATCTGGTGCGCCAGCATGATGCCGTAGAAATAGGTCGCAGACAGCAGCACCACCGCGACCACCGCACACCAGAAACCGGGAGCATAAGGGTTTTTCATTATTAGTATCCCCATCAAGCATTGCCTGCGCGATGGGGAGGGCTAAAAGACCCGCGACGCCCTGAGCCATCGTTTTGATACCGACCTCTCAGAGCATAGCAACGCCCTCAGGGTTTCGCGTTGGCCGGGGCTTGCGTTCGTCCACTTTCCCAGCCGCCGCCCAGGGCCAGAAACAGGTCGATTTGGCTCATGGCTACCTGGGTGTTAGCGGCCGACAGTTGCGCGCGCATGTCGGTGTAGGTGCGGGTCGCTTGCAGGTCAGCCAAAAAGGACTCGCGCCCCGCCTGAAAGAACTGATGCGTTTGATCGGCTGCGGTTTTGGCCGACGCTTCGGCTTCTGCCAAGGCATCGCGGCGCTGCAACAGCGCGGTGTATTGCACCAGACTGGTTTGGGTTTCACGGATGGCGTTCAGCACCACACCGTCGAACTTGGCCAGCGCGCCTTGGGTGACGGCTTCGGCTTCACGAATCCGCGCCCGCGAACCGTTGGTAGGAATGGTCCAGCTCAACAGCGGGCCAAAGCCCCAGCGGTTGGTGGGTGCGGTGCCCAGGTTATCAATGATGCCGACGGTCCCGATGCTCGCGCCTATGCTGATGTCCGGGTACAGCGAGCCGGTGGCCACCCCGATTTCAGCCGTGGCCGCCGCCAGATGACGCTCTGCTTGGCGCACATCCGGGCGACGTTTGAGCAACGCAGCGCCATCGCCCACCGGCAGCAATTGCGCGATATGCGGCAGCTCGGCGCAGGTGGCAACGCCAGCGGGCAGTTGGTCGAGCGGCTTGGCCAGCAACATCGACAAACGAAACAGGCCGGACTGGCGCAAGGCTTCGTAGCGCGGCAGTTCAGCGCGCAACGATTTGAATTGCGTCTGCGAACGGGTGACCTGGGTTTCGTCGCCGCGCCCCGCATCCCGCAACTGTTGGGTCAAGTGTGTGCTTTGCGCTTGCAGCGTGAGCGACTCTTCGGCGATGTGGTGCTCTTCGTTTGCCGCGCACACTTGGGTGTAGGCCCGAACCACGTCCGCCACCAAGGTAATGCGCGCGGTGTCGGCGGCGGCCTGCGTCGCATCGGCGTTGGCTTGTGCGGCCTCAATGCCGCGCTGCAAGGTGCCCCACAAATCGAACTGATACGAGGTGCTGATACCCAGATCACCCACGTTGGCGACCGGGACTTTATCTGCCAGCAAGAACGCTTCGCCGGACTCTTGCAAGCGCTGGGCACCCGCCTTCACCGAGCCGCTCCAGCCACCTGCCGATTGCGCTTGTTCAACTTGCGCCCGCGCCCGCGACAAGTTGGCCGCCGCGACCCGCAAGTCGGTGTTGGAGGCCAGCGCCTGGCGCACCAGTTCATTGAGTTTGGGGTCTTGATAGAGCTTCCACCAATCGGCGGGCACGGGAGCCGACATCACGTTGGCGCCCTCGCCCGCAAACTCACCCTGCACATCCGCGCGCTGCAATGCGGCGTCTTTGGGCAGGTGGTAATCAGGCCCCACCAACTGACAGCCCGACAGCAGCAAACCCAGCCCTACGGCTGCCAGGTGAACAGCTTTCATTGCGCGTTCTCCTGCGCAGGTTTGGCCTTGGGTGAGTCTTCGATGATCGAGACGGTGGCGGTACGCCCGGCGATCATGCGGAAATCTTCGGGCACGTCGTCAAACACGATGCGCACGGGAATCCGTTGCGCCAAACGTACCCAGCTGAACGCCGGGTTAATGTTGGGCAGCAGGTTCTGGCCGCTGCTACGGTCACGGTCTTCGATACCGGCCACGATGCTTTCGACATGCCCGCGCAGGCGCGCATTGTCGCCAATCACGCGGATATCGACGCTTTGGCCGACGTGGATGCCGTCGAGTTTGGTTTCTTCAAAGTAGCCGTCGATGTGAAACGAACTGCTGTCGACAATCGACAACACCGGGCGCCCGGCGGTCACGAACTCATTGACCCGTGGCGCACGGTCGTTGACATAGCCGTCCACCGGGCTGCGCACCACGGTGCGGTCCAGGTTGAGCTGGGCACTGTCCACGGCCACTTGAGCTTCGGTGAGGGCAGCTTGGGCGCGCATTTCGCGGGACTGGCTTTCCTCCAGTTGCTCGCGCGCGACCAGATTGCCCAACCCTTTATTACGACGGCTTTCGCGTTGCGCCTGAGCCAGTGTTTCCTTGCGGTCTGCCACGGTGGCTTGGGCCTGGCGTAAGGCCAATTTGAAACGCTCCTGATCGATCACAAACAGCACTTGATCACGGGTGACGGGCTGGTTGTCACGCACCTCAACCTGCTTGATCAGGCCCGAAACGTCGGGAGCAATTTGCACCACGTCAGCCCGGATGTGGCCGTCCCGCGTCCAGGGCGCAAACATGTAATACATCGTCATGCGCCAGACCACGACGCAGGCAAACGCCACCACCAGCAAGGTGAGAACGACGCGGCCCAAGGTCAATAAAGGTTTTTTCATGTCATCAAATATCGACTAAACGAATCCACAACGCCAAGCAGCAGAGCGTAGAGACCGACGTTGAACAAAGCCCGGTGCCAGACCAGGCGGTAAAAGTGCACACGCGTAAGCACCGCGTGAATCACCAAAAACAGTAAATAAGTGATGCCCATCAGCACCAGAAGTGTGGGCAGGAACACCCCACTGACATCCACATCACCGATCATAACGGCGCTCCATCAATGCCTTGTACATGGGGCTGGGGCAGGTCGTCGTTGTCGACGATAAATTCGACGCCGGGCAACAGCGCCAGCCGCAAACCGCTTAACGCGTGCAGCAAGTGAACGCGTGCGTCACCTTCGTCCTGCAAATCGGTGGCATTGAGCGCACGGCGCGTACGATCCATCGTCATCTGCAACCCCGCAGGCACGGGCAAGCGTTCGCCCGACATCAGGCAGGCGCGAAAATAATCGCCCACGTCACTGACCACCTGGCGCAGCAGCAGTTGCGGGCCGCCGGTCACCCGAGGCGCATACGCGAGCAGGTCCAGCAGGTTGAGCGCCACGCGCAGCTCACGCACCGCAATGCCAGTGTCTTGGCCAGTCATGGCCAGACGCGGTAAATGTTGCATCAGGCGGTCGAGCATTTGGGCGCCCATCTGCCGGTGTTCCGCCAGGGTCGCCGGCTTGGTAAGGCGTACGATGTCGCGCCAACTGAACCGGGTCAGACGTTTGGCCGCCAGTTCAGCGCCAAAAGGCCGCGCGATGAGGGTCCACACAAACGCAAACAACAAGCCTATCGGGCCGGCCAGGTTGGCGTTCATGAACACCATGAAGTCGGCGTCGTAGGCACCTTGAATGCTGATAAACGATGCGGTGTTCACAATCGTCAGCAACGTGCCCAGATAGAAGCGCGGTTGCACGGTGAGCGTGCCGACACAAATAAAGGGCACCGCGAACGCCAGCACCAGCATCGGAAAATCATGCAGGTTGGGCAGGATCACGAACAGATACAAACTGGCGAATAACACCGACAGCGAGGTCCAGAAAAAGAACCGGTAAATCTGCGGGGCCGGGTCGTCCATCGCGGCAAAAAAACTGCACGCGACGGCCGCCAGAATCACAGCACTGGCGCCGTCGGTCCAACCGAGCAAAATCCACAACACGCACGCCACAACAATGGCGGTCACGGTGGAGAACGCCGAATAGAGCATCAGGCCGCGGTCCAGAAACGGCGTCAGGCGGCCCAGGCGCCAATGCCGATACACCGCGCGCCAGACCTCTTGATCGCCGGTGGCGATGGCTTGTTGCAAGCTGCGGCAGTCTTGCCACAAATCGATCCACTCGCCCAAGCGGTAGAGCACGTTTGACAACAACAGTTGGCGGCGATCATCGAGCGCCGCCGCGCCAGGTTGCAGCGCTTCAAGTTCGTGACGCAGGGCTTTCCAGTGCTCGACGGGCGCCCCTTGGCTTGTGCTGTCTAGCCATTGACGTGTGTGGTCGAGCAGCGGGGTCACTTTTTCCACCAGCTCGGGGGTGCGCCGTTCGAGGGCGTATAACGCATCGTCGAGGGCATCCACCACGGGCAGCAGGTGGATCATTCGCCCACGCAGTTCTTTTGTATTGCGCACGGTCTGCGGGTGCGCGCCCTCGTGGGGCAGCTGACCAATCATCAACTCAAGCGTGTTGAACGTAGCCACCATCGAGGAGCGCAAGCCGCTGGCTTTGTTCGGCTCTACATCGCGGGCCAGAAAGTGTTTGCTGTAGCTGGCAGCGTCACCCAACCACTTGCCTGCGGCATCGATAAATACCGGGGTCAAACGGCGCGGCCAGAACATGCTGCCCACAACGGCCGCGCAAACGATGCCAAGCATGATTTCTTCGGTACGCGAGATGGCAATGTCGAAAACGTTGAGCGGGTTATCGACGATGGGCAAAGCGATCATGGGCATGGTGTAGCCCGCCAGCATGAAGATGTAACTGTTGGCGGTGCGCAGGTGCAGCGACAGGAACAACAGGATGCCGGTCCACAGAGCAATCACGAGCACCAGCAAAAACGGGGTTTGCACAAACAACGGCACAAAGAACACGGCCGCCGCGGCACCCAGCAAGGTGCCGAGGGCGCGGTACACGGCCTTGGAGCTGGTTGGCCCAACGAAGGGGCTGGAAACGATGTAAACCGTCGCCATCGCCCAATACGGACGCGGCATTTCCATGAGTAGGGCGATGTACAGCGCAATCATCGACGCGGCGAAAGTACGTACGCCGTAAAACCAGTCGCGGGCCGGCGGCATGCTGCTGAAAAAACCGTTCAAGAGCCAGCTCCGTCAGTCAGTTGACCGGCTGCTTCGAAAGCTTTAATCACCCGCAACGCAGCTTGCTGGTCGGCCAGCGAGATGTCGGCCAGCGCCGCGTGGCGCAACTGCACCAGTTGCGCTTCAATCGCCTGCGCCAACGCTCGGCCAGTGTCGGTGAGGCTTAAGGTCTTGGCGCGTCGGTCACTGGCGTCTTCGCAACGGCGCACATAGCCGTCTTTGCACAGTTGATCGAGCAGGCGCACCAGCGACGGACTTTCCATACCCGCAGCATGGGCGACGGTCACTTGCCGCACGCCCTCACCCAAACGCCCGATGATCAGCAGCGGCATGGCGCAGGCTTCGGAAATACCGTAGTTGATCAACGTGGTTTGGCACACGCGACGCCAATGGCGAGTCGCGACCACCATCCCGGTGCTGAGGCTCATTTGGAGTGAATCAAGAGTGTCAGGCAAGAGAAGTGTCACACAATGTTAGTTTGCTAACTATTAATACTGCGCGGCGAGCCGGTCTCAGTCAAGTGTTACAAATTAATTCTTTAACAAATAATTTCTGGCTTCTAATGGCGACCGACCCCGCTCGCGCCCGCATTCGCCCGTATCACAGGTCAAATATAGACGAGCCTGGGTGTCATCGAAGAGTGGGGGGTGCACATCGCGGGCGGCATGGAGCCAGATACCCGCCAGCGAGAATTGGCTCAACAGCAGGCTGGAGCCTTCGTCGCACCAGATGGCAGACGCGGTGGAACCATAAAACGCACCGCCGAGGCGAGCAGCAAAATAGCCCAGAGCCACGGCAGACGAATCAATGTGGCCAATACTCCGTGAGGCTGCTGCGAAATACGAGGCACAGGCTCGCTGACATGGTGACTGCTAAGTACGCCCATCCTTCACCTGCTAACTGTTGAAACTGCGTAATGGGCTGTTGTAATGCGGCCAAGCGTAGGCCACAAACCCCTTTAAAAGCAGGGTCAGGCGGGCCCTCGCACGAGGAGTCTGCCGCCAATCGATTGTTGGCCTATGCTCACATCATTGTGTTCGTCGCGACCTTGAGGGGGGCTGTTCAATGTTCTACGTGCAACGTGATGCCCAAGGTGCTTTAAGTCGGGTTGATGCGCTTGAATTTGCAGGGGCCAGCGAAACGCTGCCTGCTGACCACCCTGAAATACTGGCGTGGCAAACCAATGTGATCGTTGAAAAGCGTTTGCAGCAACTGCGCCACAGTGACCTGGAAATGATCCGGGTACTCGACGACCTGATTCAGGTACTCACGCAAAAAGGGGTCATTCGTGTCACCGACTTGCCGGCGGCGGCTCAAGCCAAGTTGATGGACCGCACGCAAGCCCGTGAAGCACTCGATGGCCTGAACCATTTAATTACCGATGATGAAAGCGGGCTGATTTAACCCGGCATTACTTCCAGAGCGCGGGCGAGCCGAACAGTTGACCTTGCACGCCCCATAAACCCATGTCGCGGATAACCTTCAACTCACCTTCTGTCTCGACACGCTCAGCGATCAGCGGCAAATCAATACTGTGGGCGGCATGCTGAATCGCCTCGATAAACAGACGCTTGTCGGGCTCCTGATCGATGGCGCGGATATAACTGCTGTCGATCTTCAAATACGCGAGGCCCAGGCTCGCCAAGTTGCCGATCATGCTGAAGCGCCCGCCAAAACGTTGCAGGCTCAACGAAAAGCCCAACTCACGCAGACGACGGGTGATCTGCTCCAGCACCGCTTGTTCCGGGATGTGTTCTTCGGCTATTTCCAGCGTGAGCCGAGGGCCAAGGTCACGGTTTTTATGCAGCAGGTGCATCAGTCGGTCTAGCGACTGCGGATCAGCCATAGACGTTGGCGACAGGTTCAACGCCAAGGACTGGTCGTGGTCTCGCATTTGCTCAAGTACCCGGTCAAAGATCAGGCTGTCCAGCCGGTCAGACCAGCCAAAGCGTTCCAACCAAGGCAGAAAGCGCCCCGCAGGGATCGCTTGGCCGCCATCGTCGAGCAAACGCGACATGACTTTGTAATGCAACACCATCGCGGGATTCTGAGCGGCCACGACCGGCTGGAAATACAGTTCAAAACGCCGCTGGCTCAATGCCTTCTCCAGGAGGATGTACCACGCGTGATGATCCTCGCTCACGGCCAGCCCTTCGCTTTGTTCAATGCAGACCCAACAGTGCTCGGTATGAGCATCGGCTTGTGCCAACGCTTGATCGGCTAACCCTAGCACCGCTTGTGGCGTGTCCCCGGCCACATAAGACACAACACCAATGGTGGCGATCGGTGCCAGATCCGAGGCGCCTGTGGTCTGAAGGCTGACAAAGTCTGTTTCCAGCGCCTGCGCCAGTTGCAAGGCCTCTTCGTGGACCAGGCCGGGGGCCAATACGGCAAATTCGCCCCCGCGCACACGGGTGATCATGTTGTGTGTTTCGGGGTATTTGGCGCACTAACAACTGGGCAACGGCTTGCAGTAACTGATCGGTGTGTTGCCCGCCCAGGCGCTGATTGAGCCCAGCCAAATCTTTTACCCGGATCATGAGCAGATAGCCCGAACTGGCCCGCTCGCCATGCGCGACGCGGTCATGCAACTGCATGTCGAAATAACGTCGATTGGCCAGCCCGGTCAGCTTGTCCTGATAAGACTCGATGCGCAGGCGTTCGCTGCGTTCGGCCTGCTCCTGAAACAGGGCTTTGAGTTTTTCGACCATTTGGTTCATGGCTTGCACCACGCGGCGCAGTTCCGGAGTGCGCGGCAGTTCAGGCAGGCTGAGAAACTCTCGCCGGGCAATGGCTTGAGACTGTTCAACCATATAATCCAGCGGCTTGAGCTGACGACGCAGCAGCAAAGCACCCAGTATCGCGCTCACAACACCGCAGAGCAGCAACCACGCCAGGCTGCCCAATGCACTTTGCCAAAGCTTGGCGAGGGCAAACATGGGATGGCTGACCACCTCTACCCGTGCAGCTTGCTCCCAACCGCGACTGACAATGGCATCGCCGCCGGCCGGTTCCAGGCCGATCAGGTTGACGAACCATGACGGTACCTGGCTGCTATTGGGTGTCGCGCTGCGTTCGACCAGGACCTTGCCGTCCTTTGCATCGACCACCCGAATGCTGGCGTAGTAACCACTGTCGAAAATCGAGCTGACCATTAATTCGGTCATGGCGGGATCGTCGATGTTGGGGGTCAAGGACACGGCCAATGCGGTGGCAGCATCCTGAGCATGGGAGCGCAGTTGGTTGACGTATTGCGCACGCGAGCTTTCAAGGCTGACCATAAAGCTGCCACTGAAGGCGATCACCAGAAACAAACAGATCGCAATTAACAGTTGTTTGAACAGGGACATGGTTGCTCCAGGTTATTGGCTCGTCTCAATCGGAAAACCTTCTGCCTGCATTTTTTTCAGTACATCCTGCCAGCGAGACAAACGTTTGGTGTCGCCCACTTTCTTGGTGTTATTGGCGCCCGGTAGCCAGAGGCCTTGTGCATTGAAAGAATAGACCGGTAACAAGTCAGTGCGCTGGTTGGCGGGTTTGATGGCGTCCATCAAACTGTCGAGTACCAGCGGCATGGCATTGGGGCTTGGGTAGTAGGTGAGCACCATGTGCGCGCGGTTCAGGCTCAGGGCTTTTACGTACGTGATTTGCAGCTTCTCACTGGGTACACCCAGGTGCCGGAGGCTGAAATACTTGGCGATCGCGTAGTCTTCACAATCACCCGCGCCTTTCCAGAGCGCTTGAATCGGTGTGGCCCAGTAATCCTCCTGATGCCACAAATCGATGTCTTCGCGGTATTTGAGCTGTGCGTTGAAGAACTGGTTAACCACCCGCAGCTTTTCAGCTTCTGGGATTTGTTTTTGGGTGGCTAATAACTGTTGCCAGGCATCAATCCGTTTGCGGCCCTCGCCCAGGGGCCCGTAAAGCGTTTCGGCACGGCGGCTGATCACGGAAAAATCCCAATCAGCGTGCAGGCCGCCCAGCAAGGTGCCAGCCAGCAACAAGGCTGTTAACAACCAGCGCAAGGGTAAAGGAAGGCTAAACCGGCGAGCCAACTGCGTATTCCATCAAGCTGCACCTAAGAAGAATCTGTGCAAAGTGAGCCCAGAAACAAAAAAAGACAATGGCACCTTGCGATCACTGGGAGTGTAGTCGCGTTAAACTTGCTGTAACGAGGTTTGACAAGGATTCGGTCTGTACCTACTTTGAATTGGATCCAAATAATCAGCTGGTTATCAGCCATGGGTGCGCCAACGTGGCCGTCAAACTAAACCCCTTAAGCAGTATCGAAGTGCACGCTCCGGTTGCGGCTCATCAAGCCCGTTCGGTGATAGAAGAATCCTTGCGCACCGCCATCCTTGATGGACGCCTGCCCTGTGGCACTGCCATTCGACAGGAGGCGCTGGCTACGTTGTTTGGTGTGAGCCGCATGCCGGTGCGCGAGGCACTGCGTCAGCTTGAAGCTCAAGGCTTACTGCGCGTGGAGCAGCACAAAGGCGCGGTGGTAGCTCCCTTGATTGAGGACAGTTCGCTGGAGTCTTACCAACTTCGTTTATTGTTGGAATCCGAGGCACTGCGCTTGTCAGTGCCTTTATTGGATGAACAGGACTTTGCAGACGCCGCAGCGTATATCCAGGCGCTGGAAGTCGAAACAGACTTGAGCAAAGTGGGTACCCTCAATCGTTTGTTCCACCAAGCGCTCTACAACAAAGCACCCAACAAGAAGCTCTTGGCGTTAGTGAACGCTGGCTTGGTGGAAGAAGAGCGCTTTTTGCGTTTTAACCTGCAACAAATGAACTTGGGACCGCTGGCTCAGGATGATCACCGCGCCCTGTTGCAACTGGCCCGCGGGCGTGAGGTGCAAGCGTGTGTCAAAGAGCTGGAGCTTCATTTACACCGGGCTGTTAAAGCAATCACTCAGTATCTGGGCAACCAAAAACAAAACAGCCCTGACGTTTAAAACGACAGGGCTGTGGATAACTAACCGCGCGTTGAATCAGATTTTGAAGCTGTCGACCAACTGCTTCAGGCGGCTGGCTTGTTGCGACAAAGCATCGCAATCTTTGAGCGTTTCGTTGAGATTAACCACACCTTGCTGGTTCAGTAGGTTGATCTGGTTGATATCGACGTTGAGCGTTTCAACTACAGCCGTCTGTTCTTCAGTCGCGGCTGCGACCGACTGGTTCATGCCGTCAATTTCTTCGATACGCTGAGTCACGCTGATCAAACGGGCGCCGGCCTGGTTGGCCACCTCAACGCTCTCTTCACTGGAAACCTGACTGGCGTTCATGGTAGTCACCGCTTCTCGCGAGCCCACTTGCAGCGAAGTGATCATTTTATGGATCTCTTCTGCCGACTCCTGAGTGCGGTGAGCAAGGTTGCGCACCTCATCCGCTACAACAGCGAAACCACGACCCGCTTCACCCGCACGCGCGGCTTCAATGGCGGCATTGAGGGCCAACAGGTTGGTTTGCTGGGAAATCCCTTTGATCACGTCCAGGATATGGCCAATGTTGTCGGTGCTGGCATTCAGGGTTTCGATCTGAGCGCAGGACAAGCTAATTTTCTGCGACAGCTCGGTCATGGCCTGAATGGTCTGTTCAACCACCTGGCGCCCATCATCCGCTTGCTCACTTGCGCCGCTGGCGTGCTGCGAAGCATCGGCCGCGTTGCGCGCGATTTCTTGTGTGGCAGCACCTAACTCGTTGATGGCGGCAGCAACGCTGTTGGTACGCGCACTTTGCTCATCCGAACCCAGGATCGAAGCATTGGACGACGCCATCACCCGCTGGGACAAATCATGCACCTGACGGGTTGCCGAA
The DNA here is from genome assembly GCF_016812185.1 of Pseudomonas weihenstephanensis. Lineage (NCBI taxonomy): Bacteria > Pseudomonadati > Pseudomonadota > Gammaproteobacteria > Pseudomonadales > Pseudomonadaceae > Pseudomonas > Pseudomonas weihenstephanensis. The sequence goes on from NZ_JAAEBV010000004.1 coordinate 566,906, forward strand.
GACACTTCGGAAATCGATGCGTGAATACGCTCTACAAACTGGTTGAAAGAGCTGGCCAGCAAGCCGAACTCGTCTTTGCTCTCAATCACCAAGCGACGGGTCAGGTCACCTTCGCCTTGCGCAATGTCCTGCATCGCGCGGCCCATCGTAGTCAAAGGACGCATCAGGAACTGAATCAACAGACTCAGCAGCACAGCAATCACGGCGACCGCAATAAACATTGCGATAAATGCAGAGGTACGGAATTTAGATAGCGGTGCGTAAGCTTTCTCTTTATCGAGCGATTGCCCGATATACCAATCCGCAGGCAAACCGGTTACAGGCGTGAAGGACATAATCCGCTCATAGCCATTGAGGCGCACTTCCTGGATGCCTTTCTGAATGCGTAGCGCACTCGACGGGTAGATATCCTTCAGGTTTTTCATAACCTGATCTTTTTCAGGACTCACGATTACCTGGCCGTCACCGCTGACCAGGAACGCGTAGCCCAAACCGCCTGAATCGACCGAGTTGATGATTTTTACCAAGCTGTCCAGGCTCAAATCGCCACCGACAACACCCAGCAACTCACCGTTCTTTTTGACTGGCATTGCGATGGTCACAATCAAACCACCGACTGCTGCCATATACGGCGGTGTCAGCATGGTTTGACCGGCAATGACACCTTGCTTGTACCACGGCCGCTCACGCGGATCGTAACCGTCTGGCATCTTGGCGTCTGGGCGTTGGGTAAACACGCCGTTGGCCTGACCCACATAGGTAAATTGAAAGTTCGACGTGAAGGCGGGCTGATCAACCAACCCAGGCAAATCAGCCTGGCTGCCTTGATGCGCCACATTTTGCGCGAGGCTTTCGAGTACCAGAATACGACCAGTCAGCCAATTTTGAACGCTGCTGGCAGTCAGGTTGCCAGCTTGTTGCACTGACGACTCGATGTTTTGCTTGATGGTGTTTCGCTGCAGGTAGTCGTTGTACAACGTGAACAACGCAAACGCCAGAACCACGACGCCTGAAGCGGCCAGAAGGATTTTATGGCTGAACTTGAGATTCATTTCATGGGACTTCTTATGCCAGGAGTGGGGATGCGTACGGGTGTGACATTCCGTGTAACAGCGCAGGCAGCCTTTTTCCGGCAGCTCTACTAAAGCACGCATTGCTCAAGAGGCTGTCGGCACCAACCTCGGAAAACTTAGCCATTTGTGATGGCATTTTGTTTAATCCGACGAAAGATAAATCCTTGGTGTTCAAAATCAGGCGCACACGGCCATTCAGCGAGAACACAAGGCAGGTTACGTTTTTGGCGGGCGGATGCTGAGCGGGCGCTGTGTGCGGTTTGCACAGCGCTTAGGCGGCTCAATCGGGGCGTGAGCGGATTCCCTGAACTGGTACGTCGCTGGTTCGTTGCGAGTTGGAAGACGCGCAGCAGCGCTGATGGATCTGTATGTCTACTTGAGCTCGACTATCAACGCAGCGAGCTAGAGGAGCCAGGGAATTGTTGCCGCATCATTGGCAATCGATTGAGTTACGCAGGACGGGAACCGAGCGTGGTGCGGCCAGGGCCGCAATCTTAAGATTTATCGTGCACAAAAACAAAACCCCTGTCTGCGTGAGCAAACAGGGGTTTTGGAATTCAATCTTGACGATGACCTACTCTCACATGGGGAAACCCCACACTACCATCGGCGATGCATCGTTTCACTGCTGAGTTCGGGATGGGATCAGGTGGTTCCAATGCTCTATGGTCGTCAAGAAATTCTGTGACAGATCCGTTAGTGAATAACGTGTCTGTGAAAACTTGGTACTTCTATAAAAACAAAATCCCCATCTGCGTG